>NZ_JAAATR010000032.1 GCF_009907385.1 Atlantibacter hermannii | reverse complement strand
ATTCCACTCAACGGAACCATTCCACCGAACGGAACAATTCCACTAAACAAAAACAAAAACAAAAACACCCCCCCAAAAGCGTCACACCTATTTTTGCGTTTGAATAAACGCCGCCAGGCCCTGAATCTGCTCATCGGTGAGCTTCGCCTTCGCCCGCGCCGCCGCGCTATTCCCCCCGCCGTCGCGGATCGTCGTCATCCCCTCCACCGCCTGCTGCTCGGTGAGCGTAATCAGCGGCGGCGCTTTGTTAAACGCCGTTTTATCCGCCTTGCGCCCGTGGCAGCTTGAGCAATCACGTTGGAACTGCCGCGGGTAATCCTCCGTCGCGGCAACGCTGGTTGACACAAACGCCAGACCACACACCATCAGCATCCGAAGCGTCATCACCCTTCCCCCGCCAGTTTACGGAAAGTTGCCGTCAGCGCCTGCTCATTGCGCGCGCCCTGGTGCATATCAATCACCCGGCCTTTCGCGTCAATCAGAAACGAAGTCGGCGTGCCGATCACCTGGTAACGCTCCTGGGTGATTTTCATCTGGTCGCGCACCACCGGGTAGCTAATGTGGTGCTGCGCCAGCAGCGGCGCGATATCCACCGCGTCGTTATCGGTATTCACCGCCACCACCACCAGCTTATCGCCCCACTGCTGGCTGAGTTTTTCCAGCGTATGCATCTCCGCCAGGCAGCCGCCGCAGCTGGCGGACCAGAAATTCAGGTACACGCCCTTGCCCTGCCACTGTTCCAGTTTCGCCTCATGCCCCTGGCTGTCGAAGGCCGCCAGCTGCGGCGCCGGTTCGCCCAACGCCAGTTTTTCCTCTTTGCAGCCCGCCAGCGCCACCAGCAGGATGAAGAGCAGATTACGCCAGCGCATGGTTTCGCTCCTCGCTCAGGTATTTGCCGTGTTGCAGGCGGATCACCCGGTCAGCGAACTGGCCGAGCGCCGGGTTGTGCGTCACCATCACAATGGTGCGCCCCTGACGGTGCAGATCCTTTAACAGCGCCAGTACCCGGCTTTCGTTTTCTTCGTCAAGGTTGCCGGTAGGCTCATCGGCAAAAATCACCGGCGGCTCGTTGACCAGCGCCCTGGCGATGCACACCCGCTGCTGCTCCCCGCCGGAAAGCTGGCTCGGCAGGTGCGTCATGCGGTGCTCCATGCCGACCTGCGCCAGCACCGCTCTGGCGGCGTTTTCATCCACCACGCTGTGGTAATGCTGCGCCAGCATCACGTTTTCCAGCGCGGTGAGAAACGGGATCAGGTGGAACTGCTGGAACACCAGGCCGATTTTCTCGGCGCGAAAGCGGCGGCGGCCCTCTTCGTCCAGCCCGGCGGCGTCGGTGCCGTCGAGAAACACCTGGCCGTCGCTCACCGTATCCAGGCAGGTAAGAATGTTCATCAGCGTGGTTTTCCCGGAGCCGGACGCGCCCATGATCGCCACAAACTCGCCGCGCGCGATGCGCAGATTGATGTCGTCCAGCGCAGTGACGTCGCCGAAGCGTTTATACAGATGGCGGGTTTCAATGACCGCCTGCGGAATGCGCGATACTGACATAGCGCTACTCTCCTTTGAGAACTTTTGCCGGTTCGACGCTCACCGCGCGGCGCACCGGGACAATGGCCGCCGCAGCGGCGACCAGAAGCGATAAAATTAAGGTGATCGGCAGCACCGGCAGGCGCAGCGCGATGGTGGCGTTAAACACCGTCATGCCCAGCAGTTGGGCCAGTAAATAACCCAGCACCCAGCCGCACACCACCGCCGCCAGGGCGATCAGCCCGGTCTCCGCCAGCATCTGGCGGATGATGTCCCGGTGGGTTGCCCCCAGCGCTTTTTGCAGGGCGAACTCTTTGGCCCGCTCGCCGACAATCGCCATCAGCGTGGTATTCACGCACAGCGACGACAGCGCGAGGATCACGATCGAGACCAGCCCCATCAGCCCTTTGATTTTGTCCAGCACCTGGCCTTCCGACGCCGAGACTTTGCGGATCGGGCGGATATCGAGCTGCGGATACTGTTTTTGCAGTGTGTCGGCGTACTGATCCACCTGGCCGAGATCGTTATTCACGCTGAGCAGCGCGTGGTTGAGTTCGCCGGTTTTGTGCAGCAGGGTTTGCGCCAGGTCGACGTTGACGATCAGCATGTTGTCGGTGGCGTCGCCTGCTTCCACCAGCCCTTTGATACGCAGCTTTTTCTTGCCGTCATCGGTAATCACGGTGACGCTGTCGCCGACTTTCAGGTTCAGCCGCTCGGCCAGTTTGACGCCCGCCATAGCATTGCGATCGTCAAAGTTAACGCCCACCCAGTCCCCGGTCACCTGCCAGTACGGGGCGAGCTTCGGCATCGATTCGAACCACACGCCCATCACCACCACTTTTTCCAGCTCGGTGCGCGCCATGCCGTAGAGCATCGGGCTGGCGGCGTTAATCAGGCCCGGCGGCGCATCGTCGATAATCGGCTGTAGCTCGCGCTGATCCATACTTTTGCCGTGGCCGGGCCCGATATAAAAGTTGGCCCCAAAGGTGCGCAGCTCTTCGCTCATTTTGGCATTGATATCGAAATAGACCGCTGACAGCGCCGTGACAATCGCCGCGCCGACGGTAAGCGCCGCGAACACCACGCTGACGCGTTGCATCCGCAGGCGCAGCGCGCGCCACACCAGTAGCCACAGCATGGCATGCTTACCGCCCATACAGCACCTCCACCGGGTAGAGCCGCGCAATGCGCCGCGCCGGGAACCAGGTGCCGATCAGCGCGATCAGCACCGCCACCACCAGCACGCACGGCACCACCACCCAGGCAAAATTCAACGGCGCGTCAAACAGCATCAGGCCGATGGACTTCGCCAGCCCCCAGCCCGCCACGCAGCCCGCCGCGCCGCCCAGCAATCCGCTGCTCGCCGCTTCGAGATAAAACAGCAGCATGATTTGCCACTGCCGCGCGCCGAGGGCTTTCATCAGGCCGATCTCTTTGGCGCGCTCCATAATGGTGCTGGTCATCAGCGAGGCGATGCCCATCGCTGCCGCCACCAGCGCCGCCAGAGTGACCACCGCCAGCAGCAGTTGGATCTTGTCGATCACCACCCCTTCCGAGGCCGCCACCTGCCAGATCGGGCGCACCACCGAGCCGGAAATCGCCTCCTCAAGCTGATGGGCGATGGACGAGACAAACGCGGTGCAGTACCACAGGTCGTACTCTTCGGCGTTCAGGGCGTCGAGGTTTTCCCTGGCGCGGCGCGACAGTTCGTTTTCCGGCACGGTCAGCGCCGACACGCGGATCGCCTGCACTTTGCCGGGTAATCCCAGCAGCGTTTGCGCGACGCTCAGCGGCATCACTAACTGATTGTCTTCATCGCCGCCGCTGGCCAGAATCCCGCTAACGGTGACGGTTTGCGCGGTTTTCTCGCCCTGCAATGTCAGCACATCTCCCGCTTTCAGCCCGAGGCGCTTCGCCAGCGCCCGGCCTGCCAGGGTCTGCGGCTCTGCGCCCACCGGCTCCAGCGGCCACGCGCCGGTTACCTGCCAGTACGGGCTTACCGCCTGCTGGCCGATGCGGTAATCCTCTTCATCCGGGATGCCCACCGGCTGGTTGAAGAAGGTGCCGAGAATATTCACCGGCTTGCCGTTGAGCATCACCTCGCCGCCCAGCAGCGGCGCGAAGCCGACGATGTTATTACGCCAGAAGATGTCTTTGATATTCGGCAACTCTTTCTCATCGAGAAAATCCTGGCCGGAAAGCGGATTGCTCTGCTCGCTGAACAGCGCGGGCAGTGCCGCCTGCCCCGCTGGCTCGATCAGGATATTCGCGCCGTAGGATTTCAGCTCCCGGGACATTTTGTCGCCGATATCGATCGACACCGCCAGCAGCGCGGAAATCAGCCCGGAGGCCAGGAATACCGTCAATACCGCCAGCAGTTTCCGGCGCAGATTTCGTCCCCAGGTCTGACGCAGCATTCGCCACAGCATGGTTACTCCTCCTTCTCGCCCGGCACGAACTGTTCCGGCGCATCGCGAAAGCGGTTGTAGTTGGCTTCAGAGGCAAAGAACCAGGTTTTGCCGCCGTAGCTGAATTTGTATTCGGCTTTGTCGTTGGTCAGGGTCGCGCCGTTCACCGGATCGGTGACCTTCATGCTGATCACGGTGGAGAAGTAGTTCACCCCCGCTTCCAGCGACGCTCTGGTCAGGGTCAACTCTTTGTCATCGCTCTGCCAGCCCTCAATCGGCACCGGGTTACAGCCCCCCGCTTTGCCGATAGACGGGATAAAAATATGTACCCCGCAAGCCACGCAGATCACCTGGTTGCCCTCCATCACGTAACCCTGGTCGCCGCACAGCAGGCAGGCGTCGAACACCACGCCGAGGCGCAGCTTATCCGGGTAGCGGTTGATCACGAAGAAGCGCACCGCTTTGCCGTCGTCGGCGACCCAGACAAAGCGATGCAGTTTGCCGTCGCGCACCTGTTCGATGGGAATATGCACCTTGCCGTCTTTTTCCAGCAGCACCGGTTTGGCTTCAGAGAGGCGCGGCGGCTGAGAGGCCACTACATCCCAGTACAGTTGACCGGCGGCGATCAACACTGCGGCGCACCCGGCAGTGAGCAACAAACGGCGCGCGCCCAGATAACGGGCGCGGGCGAGGCGATGGGGGATCGGTTCGTGGGTTTGCGCCATGGCGTTACGGCGGCGCTGTAGCGCCGGCAACCAGCAGGCCGCCAGCGCCAGCAGCAGCGCGGCACCCGCCCAGTTAAACCACGGGGCGTTATTGGTGACGCGGGAGACAAAGCTCAGCAACGTTTTGGTCAGCGGCAACACTTGCAGTTTCATCAACAGCAGCAGCAAATCGCCCGCCAGCGGCACCAGCAGCAGAACGGTGACGGCGATAACGGTCGGCCACTGAGCGCGCGGCATCCGGCGCAGCAGCATGGCGCACAGCACCGCCGCCAGCGCCAGCAGCGCGAATGCGCCTGCCAGCGCGGTGATATTGAGCAGCAAATCGGTATTGAGCACATGGGTGGTGGTGACCGCGCCGAGATTCGGGTCCTGCACCCAGTGGCGGGCCGCGCCGAAAATCAGCACCCCCTGCCAGAGGTAACCGAGACGCGAGGAAGGATGACGCCAGGTTAACAAAAACAGCAGCAGCACCGCGATTTCCACGCCGGTCAGCGTCAGCTGGAGCGTTTGATTAGCGGGCAATTGCCGCCCCAGCCAGCCGCCCAGCGCCAGGGCAAGCAGGCTTACCCACACCAGCGGACGCAGCGTTGCCGCCCGCCGCACCCCATTCACCCCGCACAGCAGCGCGATACACAAAAACGCCTGCAGGGTCGTGACAAAAAAGTAACTCATAACGTCAACTCAATGCGCTCAAAACCGCCGTAGCGTAAAACCAGAAAAGGGCGGCGGCATAGCCGACACCCTGGTCACATCGTTTTGCCTCTTGTGCGATGGCGGCGATCAGTTCAGCCCGACGTACTTGAATTCGTAACTGACGTCAAACGGTTTCCACCAGCGGCCTACGCCGGTTTCACCATCGGTATGGCGATGCATGCCCGCTTTTGACGGCGGATCGATGTGGTAGGTGACTTTGTAGTTGCCCACGCCCATCATTTTAATGTTCGCGCCGTAGTGCGGGCCGTCGCTCGCCACCATCGGCATGAAAGTGCCTTCCTGTTTCGCGCCGGTATCGGTGTTCACCAGGGTGTAATTAATGGTCAGGAACGGGATCCACTCGCCCGCGCCGAAGCCGTTTTTATTGCCTTCCACCGCGTGGATATCCGCTTCAAGGTGAATGTCGGCTTTGGCGGCCGGCAGGCCCATGCCGCGCGGCTCCATGTCGATCGGCTGGAGGTAAACCGCCGCCAGCTCCATTTCGTTCATGGTGACCGGCTCGCCCGCCGGGTACTCTTTAAAGGCAAACGCCGCAGGGGCGGTAAAAATCCCGGCGATCACGGCACTGGCAATCAGGCTCTTCTTGATGGTCATCAGACTTATCCTCTCGTCTCAAAGAAAAATTCAGTTAAGGTTTGCTTTTAATGATGTCTGGCCCGGATACGGTCGCCCCGCGCCGTTGCATCACCCACAGGGCGATCAGCGCGGCGACCAGTAAAGCGGCCTGCGGCAGTAAGGTTTCAACATAGGGGTAGATGCCCAGCCAACCGATTTCCGGCATGCCTGGCAATAGCGTGGGCTGGAACAGCTTGCCCTCGATCAGCTCCAGTACCCCTTTCCCGGCGAAGACAAACGCCATCAGGTACATAAAGCTGCCGGTAAACATAAAGAACGGCTTGAGCGGCAGCTTGACCACCGAGTAGCGCATCACCAGCCAGGCCACCAGCAGCACCACGCAGCCGATGGCAAAACCGGCAAGAATTGCCAGGTGGCCGGAGACGTTGCTGGCGTCGCCCACCAGCGCGTAGTAGAACAGCACGGTTTCCGCGCCTTCGCGGTAGACCGCCAGGAAGCTGGTCATCCACAGGCCGATCAGCGAGCCGCGGCTCAGGGAATTTGAGAGTTTGCCCTCCAGCCAGGCTTTCCAGTGGCGGGCTTCCACTTTGGAGAGCAGCCAGTAGCTCATGGAGAACAGCATAAACACGGCGATCAGCATGGTGACGCCTTCGAGCAGTTCGCGGCTGGCCCCTGAGTTAGTGAACAGCATCTGGAAGATCGCGGCGGTGATCACGCTGCACACCAGCGCCACCACCACCGACTGGCGGATCAGCGGCAGCTTGTCCTGATGGTTGTTTTTCACCATATAAGCCACGATAGCGGCGACGATCAGCAGTGCTTCCAGCCCTTCACGCACGATGATCATCAGGCTGTACAGCAGCAGGCTCCACTGGGTTTGCTCGCCTTCGCCGAGCAGCGAAACCGCTTTCGCCAGATCCTGCTCCAGCGCCTGTGCTTCGGCATTCAGCGCCGCTTCCGGCTGCCCGGCTTTCATCAGGCTGACCAGGCGGGTGAAATGGCCTTCGAGCTGGGTTTTAAAGGCAGCGTCGCGGGAGCCGACTTTGTTCTCCATGCCGCTGGCTTCAAACAGGTCGAAATAGGTGTCCTGCACCGCCATCATGCCGTCCTGCACATTGCCGTCCTGATAAACCGCAATGGCTTCTTTCAGGCTGCTGTTGATGCTGGCGGACACGTTGCCCCAGTCGGCCTGGGCGGCGGTATCGGCTTTGGCGGGCGCATCACCGCTTTGCGGCGCGCTCACGGCCTGGGTGTCGCGGGTAGTCGGCAGGCCAGGCAGCACATCTTCGATATCCTGCAACAGCGTGGTGACGCCGTAAGCGACATCGTTAAGATTGTCCGGTTTGGCGGTCAGGGCGATAAGCGTGGTGAACTGCTGATTGATCGCGGCGGCCTGCTGGGCGGAGCGATTTTTACGCACCGACATTTCCATTTCCGAGTTTTTGAAACCCTGATAATGGGCCTGCTGCACGCTCTGGCTGGCCGCCGTGAATTGTCCTTCCTGATACTGGGTCACCGCCTGGGCCAGCAGATCGTCGATCGTCTGGAAACTTTGCTGCCAGTAGTGGGCGATGTCCCCGTTGCTGTACGCGCCGTGCTGCTCTTCCGCCACCAGCTTGTGGCCGCCGTCCAGCACCGGTTCAACCTGGTCCAGTTCGTTCTTAAGCCAGTCGATTTTGCCCTGCACCTCGGTCACGGGCTTGCCTTCGCCGATCATTTTGCGAATTTCGCCGAAGGTGCTCTCCATCTGGTAGCTTTTCTGCGCAGAAATATTAATGCGGATCGGGCCTTCGAGATTTTCGAAAACTTCGAAGTAGGCCATCTGCACTTCGCGGCGGGCTTCATTGACCTGTTGCTGCTGATACAGCGTGGCGGTTTTATCGAGGCGAGTTTTAATGTCGTTGATATAAGGGGAGTAATCGGTGGCTGCCCACGCCAGTGAACTCACCAGCAAGCAGCAAACGGCAAGAAAGAATGAACGCATGTTGAACACGGTACGCCCTGATAATCTAAATAATATTCATTATCATTACCTGTTTTGTCAGGTTTTGTACATGATTAAGATCATATAAGTGACAATTATTGACGTTACCTTTCAAAAACCGGGATGAATGACACCATTTTGATTGAATTTTGTGCTAGCGGGCGAATTACCCTCCTCCCCGCCCTTTACGTGACGCCAATCCCACATTCCAGCTATTGAATTCAGGAATTGATATTTCATTTTCAAATCTGCGCAACGTTATGCTCTCAAAACGTTAACAAACACGTCTGCGAATATGATGGAGATGAACAATGACAAGACAAATTAAACTCGGCGCATTTCTTCCTGGCGGCGGCCAGCATGTGGCAGCCTGGCGTCATCCCGATCAGCCCGCTGACGGCGCAACCAGTTTCGAATTCCACAAACAGCTGGCATTGACCGCCGAACGCGGCCTGTTTGACGCGTACTTCCTCGCCGACGGACTGGCGGTCCCGGCGAAAGGCGGCACCGAAGGCGGCCGCGCCAAAATCGCCGGGTTCGAGCCGGTGACGCTGTTTTCCGCACTGGCGCCGTTAACCAAAAACATCGGTTTTATCGCCACCGCCTCCACCACTTACGAAGAGCCGTACAACACGGCACGTAAATTTGCCTCGCTGGATTTGATTTCCCAGGGCCGCGCGGGCTGGAACGTGGTCACGACCGCCACCGACGCGGCGGCGGTGAACTTCAACCTCGACCAGCAGCATCCGCATGATTACCGCTACGAGCGCGCTCAGGAGCACGTGGACGTGGTGAAAAAACTGTGGGACAGCTTTGAAGACGATACCTTTATTCGCGATAAAGCTTCCGGGCAGTTTATCGACCCGGACAAAGTGCACACCGCCGATCACGTCGGTAAACACTTTAAGGTGAAAGGGCCGCTCAACGTGCCGCGCTCGCAGCAGGGGCATCCGGTGATCGTCCAGGCCGGGCAATCGGATAACGGGCGTGAACTGGCCGCCGCCACTGCCGAGGTGATTTTCACCTCTCACCAGCATATTTCCACCGCTCAGGCGTTCTACCGCGACATCAAAAACCGCGCCAGGGCGCTGGGCCGCCGCCCGGAACATATTCTGGTGATGCCCGGCGTCGCGCCGTTTGTGGGCCGTACCGAGGAAGAAGCCCGGGAAAAATACCGCGCGCTGACCTCATTGATCGTCGAGGAAGACGGGCTGGCGCTGCTCAACGGCCTGACCGGCGGCACCCTGAACTTCGCCGATTACGATCTTGACGGCCCGCTGCCGCCGCTGCCTGCCACCGAAGGGATGAAATCGCGCCAGGCGCTGATCCGCCAGATCGCTGACGAGCACCAGTTCACTATCCGCGAACTGTACCAGTGGATCGCCACCGCGCGCGGCCACTTCACTATCGTCGGCACCGCTGAACAGGTGGCCGATACCCTACAAGCGTGGTTTGAAAACGAAGCCGCCGACGGGTTCAACATTCTGCCGCCGTACCTGCCGGGCGCACTGAACGACTTTATCGAGCTGGTGATCCCGGAGCTGCAACAGCGCGGCCTGTTCCGCACCGCCTACGAAGGCACGACCCTGCGCGAAAACTTAGGCTTACCCTACCCGGAAAACCGTTATTCCATTATCCGCAACAGCAAAGTGGCATGAGGGATTCATGATGACTGATTTCAGCAAAGTATGGGTACGCCCACGGGCGCGCGGCCCCGGCGTCAGGCTGGCGGTTTCCGGGAAATGGCGTAAGCGCGCGCTGGCCTTCAGCGCCGATTACGGCCTGCTGGTGTTTTTCTTCGCGGGCTGGCAAATCGCCAGTACCCAGGGGTGGCTGAACCCGGCGGTGATCCCGCCGCTGGATAAGGTGTTTTATGCCCTGTGGAACGGTATCAGCTCCGGCGCGCTGCTGGACGATATCACCATCAGCCTGCAACGCGCCGGGCTGGCGTTCTTCTCGGCTGTGGTGATGGGTATTCCGCTCGGGTTGTTTATGGGGCAGATCCGCCCGCTGGAGCGCGCGCTGGATCCGCTGTTGCAGCTGTTCCGCCAGACCTCGGCGCTGGCGCTGTATCCGGTGTTCATCCTGCTGTTCGGGCTGGGCGAAGCATCCAAAGTGTTCGTGATTTTCTGGGCCGCGCTGTTCCCGGTGCTGCTGGCAACCATCAGCGGCGTAAAAGAGGTGGACCCGAAGCTGCTGGAGATGGCGAAAACCTTTGGCGCGCGCCGTTTAACGGTGTTCCGTCGGGTGATTGTGCCTGCGTCGGTGCCGTCGATCTTCGTCGGTCTGCGTCTCTCTGCCACCACCGCCCTGCTGCTGCTGATTGCCGCCGAGATGATTGGCGCGAATAAAGGCATCGGCTTCCAGGTGATGAATGCGCAATACAATTTCCAGATCCCGATGATGTTCGCCGCCATTTTCCTGCTTGCATTCCTCGGGCTGATGGCTAACCGCATCCTGGTCACCCTGCAACGCCGTCTGTGTCGCTGGAATACCCATAACCATTAAAAAGCTGTTCACTTTTCGTACGTTGACTGACTTATTTGGGGATTTAAAAATGAAAAAACGCATCGCCTTATTTGCCGCATTCGCCTTTGCCAGCCTGAGTTTTTCGTCACTCGCGCAGGATAACGTCACGTTACGTTATCTGGCCAGCTACGGCGGCATCTCCGCCCATGAACTGGCCGACGCGCTGGGTTATTTCAACGGCACCGGCGTGTCGATTGAAAACAAAGGCTATGCCAGCGGCGGCCCGGAATCCTTATTCGCGCTGGCTTCCGGCAGCGTGGATATCGGCTCCGCCGCCACCCCGGCGGTGCTGAACTCTATCGCCAGCGGGAATAAGTTTGTGGCCGCCTACCCCACTAACGGCATCGATAACACCACAAAGTCGATCTTCTATGTGCGGGAAGACAGCCCGATCAGGACCGTGAAAGATTTGGCCGGTAAATCCGTGGCGATCAATACCCTGGGCGCGCATCTGGATTACACCCTGCGTGAAGCGTTACGCCAGGCGGGTTTACCGCAAAACGCCGCTAAGCCGGTGGCGGTCCCCGGCCCGCAGCTTGAGCAGGTGCTGCGTTCCGGGCAGGTGGATGTGGCCGCGTTCGGCTACTGGCAAACCACCTTTGAAGGCGTGGCCCGCAGCCATGGCGGCCTGCGTCCGGTGTTTAACGATACCGCCGTATTAGGCGAGATCGCGGGCGGCTTTACCGTACTGCGCGAGGATTTCGTACAGGAACACCCGGAAGCGGCGAAAACCTTTGTACAGCAGTCGGCCCGCGCGCTGGACTATGCCCGCGAACATCCCGCCGAGGTGCGCACCATTATGGCGAAGGTCCTGAAGGCGCGCGGTGAAAACCCGGAAGTGGCCCGGTATTTTACCGGCTATGGGGTGCGCCCTGGCGGCAAAGCCGAAGATCGCGATGTGCAGTACTGGATCGATATCCTGGAGCGCGACGGCGCGCTGGGTAAAGGCCAGATCCAGGTGACTAACGTCTTGTTTAACGCGCAGTGAGGTGAATGATGACCACAGCAACCGATATCCGCCGCGGCGAAGTCTCCGTGCAGCGCGTATACAAATCGTTTTCCCTTAACGGCGAGCAGTTTGATGTATTCCGCGATTTGAATCTGCATATCAGCGCCGGGCAAAGCATCGCCATCGTCGGGCCGAGCGGCTGTGGCAAAACCACCCTGCTGCGCATCCTGGCCGGGCTGGAAGAGCCGAATGCCGGGGACGTGCTGATTGACGGCAACGCGGTGCATGGCCTGAGCCGCGAGCGAGCGGTGATTTTTCAGGAGCCGCGTCTGCTGCCCTGGCTGTCGGTGCTGGATAACGTCAGCTTTGGCCTCGATGTCCAGGGCGTGGCGAAGCACGAAGCCCGGCAGCGCGCCCGCAAGGCGCTGGCGCTGGTGGGACTGAGCGAATTTGAAAAAGCCTGGCCGCGCCAGCTGTCCGGCGGGATGGCCCAGCGCGTTGGCATCGCCAGGGCGTTGACCGTGCAGCCGGAAATTTTGCTGCTGGATGAGCCGCTGGGCGCGCTGGATGCGATGACCAAAATCACCATGCAGGAGGAGCTGGCGCGCATCTGGGCGGAGGAGAACGTCACCATGATCCTGGTGACCCACGATCTGGAAGAAGCCATTTATCTGGCGGACCGGGTGCTGGTGCTGCCGAAGCATAAAGGCGGGGAGATCCGCTTCATCGACGTCACCCTGCCCCGCCCACGCCTGCGCAGCCAGAGCGAGTTTGTGGTATTGCGCCAACAGTTAATGGCGGAGTTTGGCTTACACTAAGCCGCTGTATTTACATTACTTACCGCGCCCTGGTGAAAACCGGGGCGTTTTTTTTGCCAGATTGCCAGCGAATTCGTCTGTAAACCTCAGATTTGCCACATCAGGTTCATCGCTTCGCCAATATTCGTCTAAGGTTTTTCTATGGTTGTTTTCAGCCCCTGCGCTGAACGCCCTATATGGAGAATCATTGATGACAAAATCAGCCATGCGCCAACCCCGTACCCTGTTGTTCGCTATTCAGATTGCGCTGGGCAGCGCGTTTTTACTCTTCGGCCCGCCATCCGCGCAGGCGGAGGATCAGCCCAAAGCCGCCGTGCAGCCGCCCGATGTGCTGCTTGGCCCGCTGTTTACCGATGTCCAGAGCGCCAAACTGTTCCCCGATCAGAAAACCTTTGCCGATGCGGTGCCCAAAAGCGACCCGTATATGATCCTCGCAGATTACCGGATGCAGCGTAACCAGTCGGGTTTCGATCTGCGCCACTTTGTAAACCTCAATTTCGACCTGCCGAAAGCGGGCGAGAAATACGTTCCACCTGCCGGGCAAAGCCTGCGCGAGCATATCGACGGGCTGTGGCCGGTGCTGACGCGCACCACCGATAAAGCCGCGAAATGGGATTCGCTGCTGCCGCTGCCGGAGTCCTATGTGGTGCCGGGCGGTCGCTTCCGCGAGGTCTATTACTGGGACAGCTATTTCACCATGCTGGGCCTGGCGGAGAGCGGTCACTGGGACAAAATCGAGGATATGGTGAAGAACTTCGCTTATGAGATCGACACCTGGGGCCATATTCCCAACGGCAACCGCAGTTACTATCTGAGCCGTTCCCAGCCGCCGTTTTTCTCGCTGATGGTCGAGCTGCTGGCGACCCACGATAAATCCGCGCTCAAAACCTTCCAGCCGCAGTTGACCAGAGAGTATCAATACTGGATGGAAGGCGGCGACAGCCTTGCGCCGGGCAGCGCCAGCAAGCGGGTGGTGAAACTGGAAAACGGCGCGCTACTTAACCGCTACTGGGACGACCGCGACACGCCGCGTACCGAATCCTGGCTCGATGACGTGACCACCGCGAAGAACAATCCGGATCGCCCGGCAACCGAGATTTACCGCGATCTGCGCGCGGGCGCGGCCTCCGGCTGGGACTTTAGCTCACGCTGGATGGATAACCCGCAGCAACTGGGCTCGATCCACACCACGTCGATTATCCCGGTGGATCTGAACGCCCTGATGTATCAGCTGGAAAAAACGCTGTCCCACGCCAGCAAAGCGGCGGGCGATGAAGCGAGCGCGGCGCGCTACGACAAACTCGCCAGCCAGCGCCAGCAGGCGATGGAATCGACCTTGTGGAACGATAAGCAGGGCTGGTACGCCGATTACGATCTGCGTCATAAAGCGGTACGCGACCCGCTGACCGCCGCCGCGCTGTTCCCGTTGTTTGTTAACGCTGCCGCCCAGGATCGCGCCGAGAAAGTGGCGACCGCCACCCGGTCGCACTTGTTGAAACCGGGCGGCGTGGTGACCACCACGGTAAACACTGGCCAGCAGTGGGATGCGCCGAACGGCTGGGCGCCGCTCCAGTGGGTTGCCGCCGTGGGGCTGGAGAATTACGGTCATCAGGATTTGTCGATGGAAGTGACCTGGCGGTTCCTGACTAACGTCCAGCACACCTATGACCGCGAGAAGAAGCTGGTGGAGAAATATGACGTGTCCAGCACCGGGACCGGGGGTGGCGGCGGGGAATACCCGTTGCAGGATGGGTTCGGGTGGACTAACGGGGTTACGTTGATGATGCTGGATAAGTTGTGCGCGGCGCAGAAGCCGTGTGATAGTGTGCCGCAGACGCGGCCGGGGGCGGCGGGTTCGTCGGC
>NZ_JAAATR010000031.1 GCF_009907385.1 Atlantibacter hermannii | reverse complement strand
ACACATAATTCACTCCTGAGCGATTTCCATAGCGCGGCTATTTTATTACCCGCCATCAGAGCGTTGCTTTGTCCGGCTTCAAAGATTAAGACGCAAAAAAAGGAATGAAGTATCAGAAGTTGCGCGAGGTCATAGGATGATTGAACGGGTAGAGAACAAGGATCGGGCCGCTCATTCTTCTCTGCCGCCAGGTGCTGGCGACCGGACGGTCACCCGCCCGGAAAACCTTCGTCAAGCCGTTAAATAAGCCCGGGAAAATCTGCATACCGGCGTGGAGAAAACAGGTCATCCGCACGGCTACGGCTGCAAACGCCGCAGCAGGATGTTTCAATAAAAACGGGTCGCCGCTTCAGTTATCGAGAGGTTATTGCGCTTCCGTGTGATTCACCGTCGCGGTATAGCCGGTTTTCGCCACGGCCTTCAGCAGCGTCCCGGTAGGAAACCCTTCCGGGACGATGACTTCCGTCTGGCGGGTTTTCAGGGATGATTTGGCTTTAATCACCCCGTCGGTTTCCCGTAGCGCCTGATTCACCGAGATCACGCACAGCGAACAGGTCATGTTTTCCACATCCAGCACCACTTTTTCATTTCCCGCCTGCGCCCACAGGGGCAGCATCAGGCAAGCGGCGAGCGCGAGTCGTTTCATTCAAATACCTCATAAAACCAGCCGACCACCGTCGGGTAGAACAGGATCAGCAGCATAAATGGCAGCGCCAGCCAGTACAGCAAACGCATCTGGCCCAGCGTCAGCCGGCCGGTACACCACATTCTTTTCGAAAAATACAGCCGCCAGAAGCCGCGCGCGATAAGCCCGAGAGAAATGACGATCATCGGGATACGCAGAAACTCCAGCTTCGCCAGCCCGGCAAACCCCGCCGCCGAGATGCCGAACAGCAGGTACAGCAGCGGGCCGATGCAGCACAGC
Organism: Atlantibacter hermannii; assembly: GCF_009907385.1. GTDB lineage: Bacteria > Pseudomonadota > Gammaproteobacteria > Enterobacterales > Enterobacteriaceae > Atlantibacter > Atlantibacter hermannii_A. Next base: position 112,628 of record NZ_JAAATR010000031.1, on the reverse strand, counting down.
CCGGCGGTAACGGCAGCCGCAGCTGCCGTCAGAAGCGTTACGCCCGCGCTTTTAGCGCTGTTCGGTCGAGACATAGCGATAAGAAAATATTTTCGGATCGTAGAAGTTAATCGGGTCACCATCGACTTCGGCATACGGATAGCCAAAGTTGTTCATCGCGCCCTGCTCCGCCGCCGGATAAAGCTCAAAGTCGCGCCCGTAATTAAAGCCGACCCAGTTCATTTCCCAGTTGCCGAACAGATAGGTGTTCACCGCCTGCACATCAGCGTCTTCATGGGATTTTTTCTCCGCCAGGCGCATTTTGGTCACGTCCGCCGGATCGCACGGCAGCCAGCCGTAACCTGCCAGATAAAATTCTGCACGGCAATGCTGGCCGCCGCTGACGTCCGCCACGCCCTGCTCATCGGCTTTGCCGAAGGCGCTTTTCGAGTAGCGCTCCAGCTTCGTGGCTTTCCCCAGACGGATGCCGAACAGCTCACGCGCCGGAATGCCGCTGGCGCGCGCCAGGGCTACGAACACCGAGCTCATATCGGTGCATTTGCCGCTGAGTTTGCCGCTTTTCAGGATCGCCGCCACGTCGCCAGTACCGCAGCCGATAACGTCGTTATCGCGCTCCATGTTCCGGCTGACCCACTCGTAAATCAGGCGCGCTTTTTTCAGCGGATCCTGTTCGCCGTTGGTAATTTTCTGCGCAGTTTCCCGGACCTGGCCGTCAATCGGCGTATGGGTGGTGGGCAGCAGCCAGGGCTTCACGTCCAGCGGATAAATGATTTGCTCCGGCGCCTGCCAGGTTTTCAGCGCGTCGTGCTTCAGCGGTTCCCGGTCGGCGGTTTCGATTTCAATATCCACCTGCATCTGCAAATCGCCTTCAGATTTCGGCCAGCTGGCGAACAGCGTTTTCGCGCCGTAAGGATTATTGGTGGTGATGTACGCCTGCTGATAGTTGCCGCTGAAGGTCAACCCGGTCATCTGCTGAAACGCGGTATCCACCGGCAGCGGGATCCACAGTTTAACCACACCGCTGGAGCCCTGCGGCGGGTTGAGCTTATAGGTTTGCGAGAGCACAAAACGGCGGCGCGCGACCGGCGCGGCGGCAGGTTCAGCAGCCTGAACCGTCTGGCTGACAATCGATGGGCCCACTAAACCGGCAGCGGAAAGCAGCACACTATTTTTGAGGAATTGTCGACGTTGCATGGTTATCTGTCTTTTTTGATGGAAGTGAGGCGGCGGCAGCGCGGGCCAAAACCGCAGAGGATCATCACAGCAGACAGGGACTGGCGGAGAAAGGCGGATCGATAACTATTCATCAATAACAGACCTGTTAACTGTGAATGAAAACGCCGTTATTAAGCCGCGAACAATGGCCTGTGTACAGCAAGGATATCAAAAAACTACCAAATAAATATAAAAAACTGATGATTTACCGCTAAAAACGCCGACCCATAATCAGTTTGCCTAAGGTTGATCCAGAACAACGCCTGCGTATGCAGTTTTCATAAAATCATCATACTCATTTTGGGTCCCCCCCCTTATTCCGCAAGGAGTAGTCCTTTGTTCACTTTACGGCGCTGTTTAACGGTATTGCTGGCGTGTATTTCATTGATGGCTGGCGCAGCGACACCGCAGGAAATGACCACCGCCTGGCCGGTAAACGTGGGGCCGCTGAACCCCCACTTATATACGCCAAATCAAATGTTCGCCCAGAGTATGGTGTATGAACCCCTGGTGAAATATCAGGCCGATGGCAGCATCGCGCCGTGGCTGGCCACTTCATGGACGCATTCCGCCGACGGCAAACAGTGGATTTTCACCCTGCGCGACAACGTGACGTTTTCCAACGGTGAACCCTTTAACGCGCAGGCCGCCGAAGCCAACTTCCGGGCGGTGCTGGATAATCGCCCGCGCCACGCCTGGCTTGAGCTGGCGAACCAGATCGTCGGCGTAAAAGCGCTGGATGAACACCGTCTGCAAATCACGTTGAAAGGCGCGTATTACCCTTTCCTGCAAGAGCTGGCGCTGCCGCGCCCGTTCCGCTTTATCGCGCCGTCGCAGTTTAAACAGGGCGGAACCAAAAACGGCATTCTCGCGCCGATTGGCACCGGGCCGTGGGTGCTCCAGGAAAGCAAACTGAATCAGTACGATGTGTTTGTGCGTAACGACCATTACTGGGGCAACAAACCGGCGCTGGATAAAGTCACCATTAAAGTGATTGCCGATCCCACCAGCCGCGCAGTGGCGTTTGAAACCGGCGAAATTGACCTGATGTACGGCGACGAAGGGCTGCTGCCGCTGGACACCTTCGCGCGCTTCAGCCATAACCCGCAGTGGAAAACCCAGCTTTCCGCCCCGGTGGAGACCGTGATGCTGGCGCTTAATTCCGCGAAATCGCCGACCCGTGAGCAGGCGGTACGGGAAGCGCTGAACTACGCGGTGGATAAAAAGACGTTAATCAACAGCGTGCTGTACGGCACGCAACAGGTGGCGGATACCCTGTTCGCCCCGAGCGTGCCCTACGCCAATATTGGCCTGACGCCGCGCCGCTACGATCCCGACAAGGCGAAATCGCTGCTGGAAAACGCCGGTTGGACGCTGCCCGCCGGCCAGCAGATCCGCGAAAAAGCGGGCCAGCCGCTGCGCCTGGAGCTGGCTTTTATCGGCACCGACGCGCTGAATAAATCAATGGCGGAAGTGATTCAGGCCAACCTGCGCCAGGTGGGCGTGGAGGTGAAACTGGTGGGCGAAGAGGAGAGCAGCATTGACGCCCGCCAGCGCGATGGCCGCTTCGATATGATCTTCAACAACACCTGGGGCGCGCCGTTCGATCCGCATGCCTTTATGAGTTCGATGCGCGTCCCGTCCCACGCCGACTATCAGGCCCAGCTCGGCCTGCCGGATAAGGCGCAAATCGACGCGAAAATCGGCCAGATCCTCACCGGCACCGATGAAGCCCAGCGTCAGGCGCTGTACCGCGACGTGCTGACCCGCCTGCATCAAAGCGCGGTGTATCTGCCGCTGAGCTACGTGTCCCTGATGACCGTTTCCCGGCCACAGTGGGGGACGCTGCCCTTCGCGCCAATGTCCTCGGATATTCCGTTTGAACAGATCAAACCGGTAACGCCCTGATGCTACGTTATATTTTGTGGCGCGTCGCGCTGCTGGTGCCGATGCTGCTGGCGGCGTCGCTGATTATTTTTCTGCTGCTGCGCCTCGGTAGCGGCGATCCGGCAATGGATTATTTACGGCTGTCTAACCTGCCGCCGACGCCGGAACTGGTGGCCTCGACCCACGTGATGCTCGGGCTCGACCAGCCGCTGCCGGTACAGTATGGCCGCTGGCTGTGGAACGCCCTGCATCTCGATTTCGGCGTGTCGTTTGCCACCCAGCGCCCGGTGCTTGACGATTTGCTGCGCTTTTTCCCGGCCACGCTCCAGCTGGCGGGCTTCGCGCTGGCGTTGATCCTGGTCACCTCCGTACCGCTCGGCATCTGGGCGGCGCGCTACCGCGACCGGCTGCCGGATTACCTTGTGCGGCTGATTGCCTTTCTGGGCGTATCGATGCCTAACTTCTGGCTCGCCTTTTTACTGGTCATGCTGTTTTCGGTCCATCTGCAATGGTTGCCCGCGCTGGGTTACGGCGGCTGGCAGCACATCATTTTACCGGCGGTGTCTATCGCCTTTATGTCGCTGGCGATCAACGCCCGCCTGCTGCGCGCCAGCATGCTGGATGCGGCGGGCCAGCGTCATGTGACCTGGGCGAAACTGCGCGGGCTGAGCGATCGGCAAACCGAGCGGCGGCACGTGCTGCGCAACGCCACGCTGCCAATGGTCACGGCGGTGGGCATGCATATCGGCGAGCTGATTGGCGGCACCATGATTATCGAAAATATCTTCGCCTGGCCCGGCGTCGGGCGCTATGCCGTATCGGCGATTTTTAATCGCGACTACCCGGTGATCCAGTGCTTTACATTGATGATGGTGGGCGTGTTTGTGATCTGCAATCTCGGCGTCGATCTGCTGAATGCCGCGCTCGATCCGCGCATTCGCCGCCATGAAGGAGCGCACTCGTGAATTTTGTCCGTACGGCGCGTTGGCCGGTACGCCTGGCGCTGCTCTCGCTGGCGCTGCTGATGACCATCGCCCTGACCAGCCAGTGGTGGCTGCCGTTCGATCCGCTGGCAATTGATTTACCCCAGCGTCTGCTGCCGCCGGACGGCACCCACTGGCTGGGCACCGATCATCTGGGACGCGATATTTTTTCTCGCCTGCTGGCGGCGACGCGGGTGTCGCTGGGGTCGGTGCTGGCCTGTCTGTTGCTGGTATTAACGTTGGGTCTGGTGGTGGGCGGCAGCGCCGGGCTGATGGGCGGGCGCGCCGACCAGTTGCTGATGCGCACCACCGATATGTTTATGACCTTCCCCACCTCGATTCTGTCGTTTTTTATGGTGGGCGTGCTGGGCACCGGGCTGGTAAACGTGATCCTCGCCATCGCCCTGTCCCACTGGGCCTGGTATGCGCGGATGGTGCGCAGCATTGTGATTTCGCTGCGCCATCGGGAATTCGTGCTGGCGGCGCGGATGAGCGGCGCAAACCGCTGGCACCTGTTTTTCGATCATCTGGCTGGCGCGGTGATGCCCTCCCTGCTGGTGCTGGCGACGCTGGATATCGGCCATATGATGCTGCATGTGGCGGGCATGTCTTTCCTTGGGCTGGGGGTCAGCGCGCCGACGCCGGAATGGGGCGTGATGATCAATGACGCGCGCCAGTATATCTGGACCCAGCCGATGCAGATGTTCTGGCCAGGGCTGGCGCTATTTATCAGCGTGATGACCTTTAACCTGCTGGGCGACGCGCTGCGCGACCAGCTGGATCCGCATCTTGTCATGGAGCACAGCCACTGATGTCACAACTTGAATTGCACAACATCACCCTGGCAGCGGAACGCCCGCTGGTACAGGGCGTGTCGCTGACGCTGCGCTCCGGGCGCGTACTGGCGCTGGTCGGCGGCAGCGGCAGCGGGAAATCCCTCACCTGCGCCGCCGCGCTGGGCGTACTGCCCGCCGGGGTGCGGCAAACCGCGGGCGAGCTGGCGCTGAACGGACAGACCGTCACGCCGCAATCGCTGCGCGGCAGGCAGGTGGCGACCATCATGCAGAACCCGCGCAGCGCCTTTAATCCGCTGTTTACCATGGCGACCCACGCTAAAGAGACCTGCCGGGCGCTGGGCAAAACCCTGGATGACGCCACGCTTATCGCCGCGCTGCAATCCGTTGGGATGGATGAGGCTGAACGGGTGCTGGGGCTGTACCCGTTTGAGATGAGCGGCGGGATGCTCCAGCGCATGATGATCGCGCTGGCGGTACTGAGCGATGCGCCGTTTATCATCGCCGACGAACCCACTACCGATCTCGACGCGCTGGCGCAGGCGCGCATTCTGCAACTGCTGGAAGATCAGATGCGGCAACGCGCGCCCGGCATGCTGCTGGTTACCCACGATATGGGCGTGGTGGCGCAGCTGGCTGACGATGTGGCGGTGATGGAAAACGGCAAAATTGTCGAACGGGGCGACGTGCAAACGCTGTTTCGCGCGCCGCAGCACCCGGTGACCCGCAATCTGGTATCGGCGCATCTGGCGCTGTATGGCATGGAGTTAGCGTGATGACACTGTTATCGGTTTCGAACGTTTCGCACCGCTACGGGCGGATGGGGCTGACCGGCGCGCACCATCATCAGGTGCTGAACGGCATTTCGCTGGCGGTGAGCGAGGGCGAAAGCGTGGCGTTGCTGGGCAGCAGCGGCTGCGGGAAAAGCACTCTGGCGCGTCTGCTGACGGGCCTGGAAACCCCGACGTCGGGCGATATTTGCTGGCGTAATAAGCCTCTCTCCGCGCTGAAAGGCGACGAGATGCGCGCCTTTCGTCGGGAGATCCAGATGGTGTTTCAGGACGCCATCAGCGCCGCCAACCCGCGCCGCACGGTGCGCGAGATTATCCGCGAACCGCTGCGCCACTTACTGAAACTCTCTACCGCACAGCAAAATGAACGCATCGCGCGGGTGATGGCGGCGACCGAGCTGGACGCCGCTCTGCTGAATAAACGGCCGCCGCAGCTCAGCGGCGGCCAGCTTCAGCGGGTGTGCCTCGCCCGGGCGATGGTTGTGGAACCGAGGCTGTTGATTCTCGACGAAGCGGTGTCGAATCTGGATTTGGTGCTGCAGGCGAACATCATCCGACTGCTGAAAAACTTACAGCAGCAGTACCACACCGCGTGTCTGTTTATTACCCACGATTTGCGTCTGGTGGAGCGGTTTTGCCAGCGGGTGATGGTGATGGACGGCGGTAAAATTGTTGAAACCCTGCCGGTAACTTCGCCAGTGGCGTTTGCCAGCGCGTCAGGCCAGGCATTACAGCGCGCCGTGCTGCCAGCGTTCCCGACGCGCCGGGAACCGCGCGGACCGGGACTCACGCTGGTCAGCGATAATGCCGTACCGGCGTTAAAACCGCATTTAGCCAGTGCGTAACGGCGTAACCTTAGCTTCAACTCCCCCGCGGGAGGTTTAACCTCCCCTGATACCGCTCCACATCAAAGCGTTCCCTCTGGCGTCAGGGTTAGGATGCGGTGTCTGGCCGTCTGTCGACGTTGGTCAAAGTGATAATAATGACATGACACTTTTGTCGAATCCTGGATGCCGCCCGGCAGACTGCTTTATTTCTCTATTCATATCAATGAGTTAAATATATACAGATTGCTGGCATGGAATATGCATTGATATAGCGTTGAGAAAGTAAAGACGTTTTGCGTTTTGCAAGAACACGATTAACTGGAGAGCCAGGATGAAAAAAGTCGTCACGGTTTGCCCCTATTGCGCGTCGGGGTGCAAGATCAACCTCGTCGTCGATAATGGCAAAGTCGTTAAGGCGGAACCGGCACAGGGTAAGACCAATCAGGGGGATTTATGCCTGAAGGGGTATTACGGGTGGGATTTTATCAATGACACCCAGATCCTGACGCCACGCCTTAAATCGCCCATGATCCGCCGCCAACGCGGCGGGAAGCTGGAAGCCGTTTCCTGGGATGAGGCGCTGAATTATGTCGCCGATAAGCTCAGCACCATCAAAGCCAAATATGGTCCGGATGCCATTATGACCACCGGTTCGTCCCGGGGTACCGGCAACGAAACCAACTACATCATGCAAAAATTCGCGCGCGCCGTTATTGGAACCAATAACGTCGATTGCTGCGCACGTGTCTGACACGGCCCTTCGGTTGCAGGTCTGCACCAGTCGGTCGGTAATGGCGCGATGAGTAACTCCATCGTCGGCATCGAAGATGCTGATTTAGTGTTTGTGTTTGGCTATAACCCTGCTGATTCTCACCCGATCGTCGCTAACCGCGTGATCAGGGCGAAGCAGAAAGGGGCGAAAGTGATTGTCTGCGATCCGCGTAAAATCGAAACTGCGCGTATTGCCGATATGCATCTGGCGTTAAATAACGGCTCTAATATCGCGCTGTTGAACGCCATGGGCCATGTGATCATCGAAGAAGATCTGTATGACCACGCGTTTGTCGCGGCGCGTACCGAAGGCTTCGAGGAGTATCGCAAAATTGTTGAAGGCTATACGCCGGAGTCCGTGGAAGAGATCACCGGCGTGAAGGCCAGTGAGATCCGCCAGGCCGCGCGGATGTACGCCAAATCCGAACGGGCCACCATCCTGTGGGGCATGGGCGTAACCCAGTTCTACCAGGGCGTGGAAACGGTGCGTTCGTTAACCAGCCTGGCGCTGCTGACCGGCAACCTCGGTAAGCCGAGCGTCGGCGTCAACCCGGTGCGTGGGCAAAACAACGTTCAGGGTGCCTGCGATATGGGCGCGCTGCCGGATACTTATCCGGGCTACCAGTACGTGAAGTTCCCGGAGCACCGCGAGAAGTTCGCTAAAGCCTGGGGCGTGGCCGAGTTGCCTGCGCATACCGGTTATCGCATCAGCGAGCTGCCGCACCGCGTTGAGCATGGCGAAGTGCGCGCGGCGTACATCATGGGCGAAGATCCGCTGCAAACCGACGCTGAGCTTTCAGCGGTGCGTAAAGCCTTCGAAGGGCTGGAGCTGGTGATCGTTCAGGATATCTTCATGACCAAAACTGCCGCGCAAGCGGATGTGATTTTGCCGTCCACCTCGTGGGGGGAACATGAAGGGGTGTATACCGCTGCCGACCGCGGATTCCAGCGCTTCTTTAAAGCGGTGGAGCCGAAGTGGGACCTGAAAACCGACTGGCAGATCATCAGTGAAATCGCCACCCGGATGGGCTATGCGATGCACTACAACAACACCAAAGAGATTTGGGATGAGCTGCGCGGACTGTGCCCGGACTTCTACGGCGCAACCTACGAGAAAATGGGCGAGCTGGGTTATATCCAGTGGCCGTGCCGCGATGTCTCCGAGGCCGATCAGGGAACGGATTATCTGTTTGAGGATAAATTCTCCACGCCGAACGGTCTGGGGCAATTGTTCACCTGCGACTGGGCGCCGCCGCTCGATCGCGTGAATGAAGAGTACCCGATGGTGCTGTCGACGGTGCGCGAAGTGGGTCACTACTCCTGCCGTTCCATGACCGGCAACTGCGCCGCGCTGGCGGCGCTGGCGGATGAACCGGGCTATGCGCAGATCAACACCGCCGATGCCGCGCGGCTGGGCATCCAGGATGAAGCGTTGGTATGGGTGAATTCACGCAAAGGCAAAGTCATTACCCGCGCGCAGGTGAGCGATCGCCCGAACAAAGGCGCGGTATATATGACTTACCAGTGGTGGATTGGCGCCTGTAATGAACTGGTGACGGAAAACCTCAGCCCGATTACCAAAACGCCGGAGTACAAGTACTGTGCGGTGCGTGTTGAACCGATTGCCGATCAGAATGCGGCGGAGCAATACGTCATCAATGAGTACAACAAGCTAAAACGCCATCTGCGGGAAACTGCAATGGGCTAAGGGTTAGCGAATAATAAAAAGCCGGTGAATAACCGGCTTTTTTATTGGTAGTGACCCGTCCTGAATAACCTGGCGGCGTTAAACAATAATCACATCGATATTTCTGCTTTCCAGCAGCATGACCATTTCCCGGCTGATGCCGTCATCGGTAATCAGCACGTCAATATCGCTAATCGGCAATACCGGGTTAAAACCAATCCGGCCAAATTTGGTGGAGTCGAGTACCGCCACCACTTTTTTCGCTGCTCGCGCCATGACCTTACTGATGGCATAACCTTCATTAAAAGTAGTGATGCCTTTTTCAATATCAATCCCGTCGGCGCCAATAAACAGATAATCCGCCACAATGCCTTTTAATACCGATTCGGCATGCATACCGTGAAAAGAACGGGTTTTATGACGAAAGGTTCCCCCGCATAACACCAGGGTGATGTGCTGGTTAATCGACAGCACTTCGGCGGCGGGTAAATTATTGGTAACGACGATTAAATCTGCGGCGTCCGCTAATTGCTGGGCAATTTTTAACGTGGTGCTGCCGCTGTCGATAATCACGCTGTTACCGGTTGAAACCAGGCGCGCTGCGGCACTGGCGATGCGGGTTTTGGCATCGGCAGAAAGCAGCGCGCGGTCTTCCAGTTTTACTTCATTATGACTCTCGCTATTCCCGTTGAGCTTTCCAGCCAGCGCCCAGTTATTTATTTGACTGGTCGCCCCGCCGTGAAAGCGAATAAGCAGCCCCTGGGTTTCCAGCTCACGCAAATCGTTGCGGATAGTGACCTCGGAAATACCAAACTTATTTGCCAGATGCGCCACCTGCACACTGCCCTTTTCTGTCAGCGCGGCCAGAATTTGATTCCTTCGTTCCACCAGATGCATCGTTTCGCGTCCCCGCAGTTTTTTTATGTGGGCATATTTTGATGATAGCGAGCATATACAGGCTGATAGATCGCCCGCTGCTGCGGGCAAGGCAGTATAACGTCGCGCCCAATATCGCGCAGTGATGCGGGTAATATCTCGTGCAGCGGAATAATGCCGCCCGGCCGCTGGAGATTCTTATTACACCAACGCGCCTGCAATGCCGCGCCTAACGCGCCTGCGTCGCTCACCGTCGGGCGTATGACTTCAATACCGCTGATATCGGCAATTAACTGACACCAGGCCTGGCTATTGGCCCCGCCGCCAATCACCCGCAGCTGGTCGAAATGCAATCCGCACTGCCGGAATATTTCGATGCCTTTGCACAGCTTAAAGGTCACGCCTTCCACCACGCTGCGCAATAAATTGGCTTTATTAAAATTGCGGCTGGTGATGCCCATTACGCTGGCGGTGGCGTCCGGGCGATTCGGCAGACGCGCGCCGTTCAGCCACGGGTAGCACCACAGTCCCCCTGCCCCCGGCGCGCTGTTAGTGAGGTAGTTTTCAAATTCCGCCAGCGGGATATCCATCACCTCGCGAAACGCGTTAATCGCATTGGTCACGTTCATGGTGCTGACCAACGGCAGCCAGCCGCCGGAAGAGGAACAGAAGGCGTTAATATCCGGATGATGCTGGGTTTCGATTTGCTGCGCGGCGTGGGTAAACAAGGTGCCCGAGGTACCGAGGCTCATGGTCAGGATGCCGGGGGCGATATTGCCGGTGCCGATGGCGGACATCATATTGTCGCCCCCACCGCTGGACACCGGGATGCCTTCCGGCAGCCCCAACAGCGCGGCGCTGGCGGCGCAAAGATACCCGGCGGGCTGATGCGCCTCAATCAGCGGCGGGAGTTTCGCCATCAACTGCGGATCGATGGCCTCCACTACCTCTTTGCACCAGCGACGGTTAAAAGTATCGAACCAACCGGTGCCCGATGCATCGCCGTATTCCGCGCAGTAATGGCCGGTCAGCCAGTAGTTAACGTATTCATGGGGCAGAAAGAGCTTAGCGATGCGCTGGTACGCCTCGGGTTCGTGCTCCTTCACCCACAGTAATTTAGCGAGGGTAAACGCCACGGGAATATGGATGCCGGTGAAATGCGCCACCGGCGCGCCCATCGCGGCGTTAAAGCGCGTCAAAAATGCGTTCAGTTCCGGCACCGTTTCGGTATCGCACCATAACTTTGCCGGGCGGATGAGCGCATCCTGTTCATCCAGCAACACCAGACCGTGCTGCTGGCCGGATACGCCCATTGCCGCGATTTGCTCAGGGGCAATCGCCGCGTGGGCAATAACCGCCTGAATCCCTTTTTTTATTGCATCCAGCCAGGCGGCGGGATGCTGTTCTTTTTGCCCCGGGCGATCGCTGATGAGCTCACAGGTATGGTAGCTGGATGCCACAACCCGTTCTGTTTCAGCATCCCACAGTAAAACCTTGGTGCCCTGCGTGCCGCAATCGATGCCCAGATACATAGTTAATTCCCCGGTGAAGTGGCAGTTTCGCGCTGGTTATTTGACGATAACGCCGTCAAGATCCCACAGGTCTTCCCAACCTTTGGCGTGCTCCCATAAGAACACCTGACCTTTGATTAACCGGTTATTGCGATCGATACCGGCAATCGCCGCCATCTCGTCATCCGTTAACGGATCTTGCGTAATGCAGGTGATGTTGCCGTAAATCTGGTCTTTATGAACCGAGAACGGGATCGGAATATGACCGCGCTGCACTGCCCACTTGATGCAGACAATCGCCGGATGCACGCCAAGACGTTCGGCAATGCTGACAATCACCGGATCTTCGATATCGCAGGTATCGTCTTCGGTGCGGTCGCGATCCGGACGCATCGGCGAACCAATCGGGCAGAAGCCGATCGGCTGGATCTCATTGGCGACCAGGAAGTCATACAGTTCCTGCTGCTGGAAATGCGGGTGGATTTCCATTTCGTTGACCACCGGGCGGATTTTGCAGTCGCGCAGCAGCAGTTCCATTTTAGGAATGGTCATGTTGGAGGTGCCGATGCTTCTGACCAGGCCCATTTCCACCAGTTGCTCCATCTGCGCCCAGGTTTTCATAAAGCGCTCATGGGAATACGGCGTGGCGTCCGGGCTACGGGAATCCACGGTGCAGCCAGGCGCGTGATAGTTGGAGAACGGCCAGTGCACTAAATACAGGTCGAGATAGTCGAGCCTGAGATCCGCCAGCGACTTTTTGCACGAGGCGATCACGTCGTCATGCTGATCGTTCCAGACTTTCGAGTCGATAAACAGCTCAGAACGGCTCACGCCGCTTTGCATGATCCTGGCAAATACCTCACCAATCATACTTTCATTGCCGTAGACCGATGCACAGTCAAAGAAGCGGAAACCGGCTTCAGCGGCGTGAAAAACACCCTCTGCCACCTGTTCAGCGGTAAAGCGATCGGAGCCAAAGGTGCCCATGCCAATACCGGGGATCGTATAGCCATTCGCTAAAGTTTTATAAGGAATGGCATCCTGCGCGGGTGCGACGAAGTTTGATAAGTTGCTCATTTCTCACGGCTCTATGAAGAAGTTATCGTTATTCCCGCTCATCGGGCTGCCGAAGCAACCCGATAAGCGGCATGTATTAATACAGAACGGCCTGGGCTTCCGGGGAGTCGATATTGTTTTTATCGATGTACACCACACCGGTATCGATGACTTTGTCGACTTTCTGCTGGTTGAGAATGTGGTCGATGGTCTCAACGCCTTTTTTACCCATCTGATAAGAGGACTGAACGATAATGCCGTTCAGGGTTCCGTCACGGACGAAATGCTGCAGCGCGGCGTTACCGTCAAAACCGACAGCCACGACTTTGCCGCTATAGCCCAGTTGCTTAATGGCGCGCGCCATACCGACTGCGGTCGGCTCGTTGGCGCCAAACAGCGCGGTAATATCCTTATTGGAAGAGAGCGCGTCGATGGTCTGGTTCAGCGCCGTCGCCATATCCGCCTGGGAATAGAATGGGCCAATCATGTTTAATTTGGAGTCGGCTTTAATCACATCGGTAAAGCCGCCGACGCGCTCAATGGCGCTGCCCGCGCCCGGCGTAAAGGACATCACGCTGACTTTGCCTTCCTGGCCGTTGGCTTCAATCAATTTCTGCGCGGCCAGCGCGCCGGCTTTACGGTTATCGGTAGAGAGGAAGGACTGATAGTATTTCGCGCCTTTCTCGCCTAATGAGGAATCGATCAGCACCACCGGAATGCCGTTTTCCCAGGCTTTTTTCACCGCCGGGATTAACGCGTCCGGATCGGACGGTGCAAGGACAATACCGGATACGCCGCGGTTAATGGCGTTATCCACCATATTTACCTGCTCGGCGACCTGGGTTTCGGCTTCCGGGCCCTGGAAGGTCACTTTATATTTATCTTTAAATTCGCTGCCCGCGTCCGTGGCACCTTTATTCACGTTTTGCCAAAAGTTAGAGTTAGCCGTTTTAACGATAACCGCAATTTCATTTGATTTGGCGAACGCGGCCGATGTGCTCATCGAAATTGCCGCAGCCAAACCCAGCATTGCAAATGTTGCTAATTTCTTCATGAACGTGTTCCTTATTATCTTATGTGTAGGGGTACGACGGTTAATGTCATTTCACCGAAGGATTAACCTGTGGCTTTTTATTACTGACTTTTTGCTTTACGGATTTTTTTGTTGCCGGACGCTGACGGATCTGGTCATAGGCCACCGCCAACAGAATGACGCTGCCGATAATGATTTGTTGCACGAAGAACGACACGCCGTTCATATTCAGGCCGTTACGCAGCACGCCGATGATAAAGGAGCCAATTAACGTGCCCGGAATAGTGCCGACGCCGCCCATTAACGAGGTGCCACCCACCACCGCGCTGGCAATCGCATCCAGTTCATACATCATCCCGCCGTTCGGCTGAGCCGTCACCAGACGGGAGGCGATCACCACACCGCACAGTCCGGCAAAGGTGCCGCTGATGACGTAGGCCACTAATTTGACCTGATTGGTTTTAATCCCGGACAAACGCGCCGCTTCTTCGTTGGAGCCGATAGCGTATAAATAACGGCCCATGCGCATTTTGGTTAAGGCGAAGGTAAACAGCACCGCGGCGATAATCATCAAAATGACCGGGTAAGGAATACCGGGGAAAACCACCTGCGGTAAGCCGTTATCGCCTTCCTGAACGATGCGGAACAGCGAGCCGTTGCCCAAATCGCCAAAGGATTCCGGCATACCGGACACCGGCGCGGCATTGGTGACGTACAGCGCCAGGCCGCGCAGGATCATCATGGTGCCCAGGGTGGCGATAAACGGCGGCAAACGGAATGTCGTCACCAGAATGCCGTTCGCCAGGCCACAGGCGCTGCCGGTCACGACGCCAAGTAGTAACCCGATGCTGACCGGCATTCCGGCGTTGACCGCCAGGCCTGCCGCCACGCCGGAGAGCGCGACCACGGAACCGATACTCAGATCGATGCCGCCGGTCAAAATGACGCAGGTTACGCCAATGCCGATAAAGGCGATGGTCGAGGTTTGCAGGCCCACCGTCATGATGTTATTGACGGAGAAGAAGCTGTCGCTGGTAAAGGAAAAGATAATAATCAGTAGCAGTAAACCGCCCAACGCAGTCAACTTCTGCAATAAAAGTTTTCTTTTATCGTTCATTTAAGCTAACTCCTGTTCGGTGACGTACATATTCTTCACTCCTGTCGCGTACTGCATGATCTCTTCCTGGCTGGTGTCTTTGGTTTTTAATACCGCCGTCATCTGGCCTTCTTTCATGATCACCACGCGATCGGTCATTCCCAATATTTCCGGCAGTTCGGATGAGATCATGATGACGCCGATCCCCTGGTCTGCCAGTTCATCCAGTAATTCATAAATGGCATATTTCGCGCCGACGTCGATCCCCCGGGTTGGCTCATCAAAAATCATGATCCTGGCGTCCCGAAATAACCATTTCGCAATAACCACTTTCTGCTGGTTGCCGCCGCTGAGGTTTTTAACTATCTGCTCAATGTGCGGTGTTTTGATGCTGAGTTTTTTTATGTATAAATCGCATGCCACTTTTTCTTTGATGCCGGAAATAACGCCCCATTTACTACAGACTTTATCCAGCGCCGCCATCATGACATTACTTTTTACCGACATATCCACCGCCAGACCATTTAACTTACGGTCTTCCGATAAATACGCGATGCCGGCTTTAATGGCGTCATTCGGGCTGGTAATGGTAATTTCTTTATCGAATGAAACAATCTGCCCGTCATCCAGCGTTTCTGCGCCGAAAATAGCGCGCGCCAGCTCGGTTCGTTTTGCGCCAACCAGGCCGGTGATGCCGAGAATTTCCCCTTTCATTAAGTCAAAGTCGATACCTTCAAAGACGCCGAAACGGCTGGCGTTTTGAATCGACAATATAACTTTATCTTCCGCCTGCGATTTGCGCGTCGGGAAATGGTTATCCAGCGAGCGCCCGACCATTCTGGTGATAATTTCATCCATGGTAATGTCGGCAAACACATGGTCGGAAATATAAGTTCCGTCGCGGAAAATTGTAATATGATCGCAAATACGCTTTAACTCTTCCATGCGATGTGAAATATACACAATACAGACATCGCGGCTTTTCAATTTCTCTATCAACTGGAACAGCTTATCAATTTCTTTTTTGGTTAATGCCGACGTTGGTTCATCCATAATTAACACTTCGACATCAAAAGACAGCGCTTTGGCAATTTCCACCATCTGCTGTTTCGCCACCGACAGGGTGTTAACGATATCTTTTGGCGAAACATCAATATCAAACATTTCCAGGAGCTTAGCGGACTTCTCTTCCATCAGGGCAAAATCAACCAGCCCATTTTTTAACGGCTCGCGCGCCAGGAAAATATTCTCCGCCACGCTAAGATGCGGAACTAAGTTAAGTTCCTGGAAGATCATACTGATCCCGCTTTTCTGCGCTTCGAGCACGGAATCAAACGAGACTTCTTCATCTTTATAATAAATGGTCCCTTCATCTGCGGCATGTACGCCAATCAACACTTTCATTAATGTTGATTTGCCCGCACCGTTTTCACCCATTAAGGCGTGAACTTCCCCTTTACGCAGCTGGAAATTCACATTTTTAAGTGCGTGAACACCGGCAAATGATTTGGATATATTTCTCATTTGCAATATGGCTTGCTTCATGAAAAACTCCGGAAAAAAGAGAATAAGAGGCTTAACATTCCACTGGCGTAACGCCTTTCTTCAGAAGAATGTTTCCATATTTCCGCGTTGAGGAAGTTATCACCACGCAACTGGCTTTTTGCGCTCTTTCGTAAAAGGCAAAGCGGTCGATAAAGGTAATTTCCTGATTTTCTGGCAATACCGATTTATAATCATCAATTAACCATGGCGGTAATTCATCACCCGCACTCGCGGACATCATTACAACAGCATCGGTCACGTAGCTGTCTAACTCAAAAAGCGGCATCATTGCCTTCAGTAATTGTTCCACCTGATTACCATCAGCGCGAATAACATTCTCATTTACCGAGTGAGCCGGGAAATGCGCATCGCTCAAAACAATTTCGTCGCCGTGACCCATACAATATAGCGTATATAGCAATTCAGGAGAGAGACGGGGATCAATATTTTTAAGCATGATTGCTCCAGTATTAATAAAAATCGCAAATATGTTTTTATTCGAAAGAATAAATACGCCCGGCGCTGCCGCAGGTCATAATTTTATGGCGTACCACGTCGGCCATTGCCGCTTTCGCCAACTGGTTATATTCTCGCGGATCGGTAGAACCCGGCTTTTCAAGGAAAAAGGATTTTAATGTTTCAGCGAACGCTAATTTAAGATCGGTCGCCACATTGACCTTACTTATCCCCAATTCAATACATTTTTTCACATCGCTATCGGGAATACCGGATGCGCCATGCAGCACCAGCGGAATATCTACCAGCTGGGCGATTTTCTGTAGCCGCTCAAAATCCAGTTTTGGCGTGGATTTATACAGACCATGCGCGGAGCCAATTGCTACGGCCAGCGAGTCGATGTTGGTTTGCTCAACCAGCAGGCGCGCATCCTCCGGATGGGTATAAGGATCGGCGACGTCATCGACAATCAAATCATCTTCCTGGCCGACGAGTTGACCAATTTCCGCTTCCACGCTGCATCCGTAGTAATGGCATAACTCGGTGACTTTACGCGTAATGGCGATATTTTCTTTCAGCGGCATGGCGCTGCCGTCGATCATCGCCGAGCGGATCCCGGCGCGAATTTTGCCGTGAATATCGTTAAAATCATGGTGATGGTCGAGATGCACGACAACCTGCTGATTATTCTCCGCCGCCAGGGATTCGACGATAGCGATAATTTGCTGCACCCCGGCATAGCTATAAGTGCCCGGCGTCCCGGCTAAAATAACCGGTGACTCCAGCTCTTTCGCGATGGTTAATACCACCTGGATGGTTTCCAGGTTATGAATATTAAAAGCCGGTACGGCGTAACCAAATTTTCGCGCATGGTTAAGCAAATAGCTGCTGTTAATAATATGATTCATCGGTTACTCCCAGTGCAGTAAAATTTTGCCGTTTGCCGGACCGCCTTCTAATGCCATCACGCGTTCGACATAGTCATTTTCATTAACGATGCAGTTAATCAACGGGTCGATTTGGATTTGTCCGTTACGGAACATATCGATGGTTAAGCGCCATTCATCACCCGGGAACGGCGCGGAATAATTCATCCAGCTGCCGAACACAAATAACTCTTTACGCAGAATTTGTTCATA
Source organism: Atlantibacter hermannii (assembly GCF_009907385.1). Taxonomy (GTDB): domain Bacteria; phylum Pseudomonadota; class Gammaproteobacteria; order Enterobacterales; family Enterobacteriaceae; genus Atlantibacter; species Atlantibacter hermannii_A. The sequence continues at coordinate 94,961 of NZ_JAAATR010000031.1, read as the reverse complement.
TTCGGTATAGGTCAGCGCCAGGTCTTTATGTAGCGTACCGATTAACGCTACCTGCGCCCGTGGACCGGCAATTTTCAATGCCAGTTTAAAGGTCTGCGGCGTACCGGCGGTTTCAAGAATAAGCTGGTCAAAATTGATATCCGCGAGGAATGCGGCTTCTTCCAGCGCATTCTCCTGTGCCACGTTGATAACGTGATCCGCGCCAAGCTGCTTCGCCAGATCTAAACGCTCGTTATTAATATCTACTGCCGTGACGGATTTCGCGCCCAGCGCTTTGGCGCTCTGCATCGCCAGCAAACCGATGGTGCCGACGCCCAGCACAATCACATTTTTATCCTGACAGCCGCCCGCCATTAATATCGGATGCACGCCCACGGTAACAGGTTCGAAAAATGCCCCCTGCAACGGCGTTACGCCTTCCGGCAATAAAAAGCAGCTGCTTTCCGGCATGGTGACGTATTGCGCATTGCCGCCCGGCAAACGGGAGCCCACAAACGAATACCCTTTCCCTAAGGAATAAAAACCGCGCTGGCATTCCGGCGCGGAAAAATTGGGGATCAGCGGTACGCAGCAGATGTAGTCGCCTTCTTTTACCGAACTGACTTTGCTGCCGGTCGCGACGACGCGGGCCGAAAATTCGTGGCCTAAGCGCACCGGATAAAAATGCGCGCCGTGGTGAAAAATACGCGGAATATCGGAGCCGCACAGGCCGGAATAGATGACTTTAACCAGCACATCATAGTCACCGTATTCGGGGATCCCGGTTTCGCGAATTTCCAGCTGGTTATTTTCCGGGATCACAATTTCTTTCATGGTCGTCATATTGATGTCCTTATTCCGGGTCGCAACCATAGGCATACAGGCGCAGGACATCCTGAATACGGAACAGCACCAGGTTTTTCGGCGTCAGAGGGATTTGCTTCGCGTTAATGCGCTGGAACTGTTCCGGGAAGTACTGGCTGATCACCCCCAGCGGCAGCGTCACGCTTTCCAGGTTGGCGAACATTTTGTTCACGGCTTTATTGATGGTCGGATGCGGCCAGTAGTAACGCAGACGATCGGACAGGCTAAAGTGCAGGTCGATCATCGCTTTTGAATGCAGCGTGCTGTAGTAATTTTTCCAGTAGCCCGGCTCGTCCTGCATCACGTTGTCGATCACCGAAACCAGCTCGCTACGCTCGCCCGGCGCTACCAGGGTATTTTCGATCATCGCCAGCGCGAACATGGCTTCTCGCAGGGCGAAAGTGAGTGCCGGGCCGACTTTCAGGATCGCAAAGTGGTCGCGCACCAGCGCTTTGTAAGCCTCTGCCGTCTGGTAATCGGTGGAGTGAGCTTCATACACCAGGCTGGTGCTTTCGATCGCTTTCGTCAGATCGCGCGCCAGTTCCGGCTGATAGTGAACGATGGACGAGTGGTCAAACTCCACGCCCGGTTGCACCACAATCGCGATGATGCGTTCAATCGCGTCATGCAAATCCAGTCTGGCAAAGGCGTCGTAATGGGTCTGGATAGTTTCCATCGCCGCCTGCGGCGTGGTGATATGCACTGACTGGATAGCCTCTTTCTCACCGCCCGGCACCGGCACCTCCGTGCCCACCACATAGGTGATGTGCTGTTTTTGCTCGTCGGTCGCCACGCGCTCCGCCACCTGGCAAAGACGCGCCGCGCGCTGGGCTACGGTGGCGGGTAATAGCGGAACCGGATCGTCGCCGCAGGACATGGAGGTATCGATATGAATTTTGGTGAAACCGGCGCGCACATACTGTTCAATCAGCACTTCCGATTTCAGCAACGCGCTTTCGGCGTCTTCGCTTTGCCAGCAGTTGGGGCCCAGATGGTCGCCGCCGAGGATCAGGCGCGAGGGCGGGAAGCCCACTTTATCGGCAATCGCCAGCACAAAATCCCGGAACTGCTCCGGCTTCATTCCCGTATAACCGCCGAACTGGTTCACCTGGTTGGAGGTCGCTTCAATCAGCACTTTGCGCTCGCTATTCAGGTCGAACAGCAACGCCGCTTCAATGACCAGAGGGTGGGCAGAACAGACTGAACAGATACCAACAGGTTGCCCTGATTTATGTTTATGTATGATATCTTTCATTTGATTTCCTTTATGTTGCAAATTTGAAATTTAGTGACGCTCTGGTTTCCATCATTACCCTTTTGCTTTCTTTTGTTTGCGATAAGCATCACAAAAACGGGCAAAGCGAAAAAAGAAAACGAAAGTGAAACGTTTCACCGGGAGAAAACTTTCGGTTTATTTCGGTTACAACGGAAGGGAATGCACAAGCAAAGGAAATGGCGTGGCGCGCCAGGGGAAATTCTGACAGGTAAGTTAGTGCAAACAGCAGTCAAATCGGCAGGCAAAAAAAACGCGCCCCTTCAGGCGCGTAGACATTTACTATCAGGAAGCACTATCAGGCCGATTCGCGCTCCATTAACGTAAACCCAATATCCACAATCCCCTCCTCCACCGGCACGCCTTCAATTTTATCGGCCAGCAGCGTGGCGGCGTCTTTGCCGATTTTCCAGCGGTCGATATTGACGGTGGTGATGGCCGGAATATTACAGGCGGCGAAATCAAGATCGCCGAAGCCCATTACCGCGAGATCCTGCGGGACGCGCAGCTGGTGGGTTTGCGCTTCGAAAATCGCCCCCTGCGCCAGGGTGTCAGAGCTACAGATGATGGCGTCGAACGTCTGGCCGGTTGCTAACAGTGCGTCAAGACCGCTGCGCCCCAGCGCCATGGTCGCGGGCAACGGCACCAGCGCATCCTGCCACTGGCACTCCCCCTGGCGGTTGAGCACATCCAGCACGCCCTTTTTACGCAGCATGGCGCGTTTATCATCGGTCCAGATAAAACCAAAGCGCCGGTGGCCTTTGTTAACCAGGTACTCGCCAATCGCATTGCCGATTTTCTCGTGGGAGAACCCCACCAGCATATCAATGGGCGTGGGGGTTAAATCCCAGATTTCCACCACCGGCAGCCCGGTGTTGATGATCGCCTTCTTCAGCTCGGTATTGTGATGGATTCCGGTTAACACGATGCCGTCAGGGCGGCGGGAAAGCAGCGTCGAGACAATATCGGTTTCGCTTTCATGGCTATACCCCGCCACGCACAGCAGCATGTGATAGCCCCGTACCGCCAGCTCATCGCTTAATGACTGTACGGTATCGACAAACATATTGTTGTTAATCTGCGGCACGACCACGGCAATCAGCTTGCTGCGCCGCGACGCCAGGCTACCGGCTAACAGATTGGGGATGTATCCGGTCACTTTTACCGCTTCCATCACTTTCGCCACGGTGGCCGGGCGGACGATATGGGGCGTATTCAACGCGCGGCTTACCGTCATGGGCGACAGCCCAGCGGCGCGGGCGACATCTTCGAGCGTCGGCGCGCGGGATACCGTCTTTCTGGCGTTTCGTTCACTTTTCAATTCGACAACCGTCCTCTCATGACGCGTGAAAGCGGCGGTCATTATCGGTGAATTATCCCGCTGTTTCCAGATATGCGAGACGCTCACTATGATTGCGCAATCATTATCAAACCAAAAGCCAATTTTTAGTGGTGAAAATTCTCGATTAACCTCACAAAAAGCGATCAATTAAGCCGCTATTTGCGATCAAAATCTCAGTTTACGCCACGAAAGATAGCGCTAACATCCCCCCGCGCTTACAAATGTTAGCGCAAACATTTTAAACCACCGGGTTGATGGAGACTCTTATGACCGATAGCGCTAACTCTCAGGCTGTGACCTACGCGAAAGTAACCAATGCCAGAACGGCTGCCGAAACCGGCGATCGCATTGCGTGGGTGAAAATTTCCCTCTCTTTTCTGCCGCTGGCCACGCCGGTCAGCGATGCCAAAGTCCTGACCGGTCGTCAAAAACCGTTGACGGAAGTGGCGATTATTTTTGCCGAAATCCGCACCCGCGACGGCTTCGAAGGGGTGGGTTTCAGCTATTCCAAACGCGCGGGCGGCCAGGGGATTTACGCGCACGCTAAGGAGATCGCCGATAACCTGCTGGGCGAAGATCCGAACGATATCGATAAGATCTACACCAAACTGCTGTGGGCGGGCGCGTCGGTGGGCCGTAGCGGCATGGCGGTGCAGGCGATCTCCCCGATCGATATCGCGCTGTGGGATTTGAAAGCGAAACGCGCCGGTCTGCCGCTGGCAAAACTGCTCGGCTCACACCGCGACTCCGTGCAGTGCTACAACACCTCCGGCGGCTTCCTGCATACGCCGCTGGATCAGGTGCTGAAGAACGTGGCGATCTCGCGCGAAAGCGGTATTGGCGGCATCAAGCTGAAAGTCGGCCAGCCGGATACCCAGGAAGATATTCGCCGCTTAACCGCCGTGCGCAAAGAGCTGGGCGACGCGTTCCCGCTGATGGTGGACGCGAACCAGCAGTGGGATCGTGAAACCGCTATCCGCATGGGCCGCAAGATGGAAGATTTCAATCTGATCTGGATTGAGGAGCCGCTGGACGCCTACGACGTGGAGGGCCACGCCGCGCTGACCGCTGCGCTGGACACCCCTGTCGCGACCGGTGAAATGCTGACCAGCTTCCGCGAACATGAGCAGCTGATCCTCGGCAACGCCAGCGATTTCGTCCAGCCGGACGCGCCGCGCGTCGGCGGCATTTCGCCGTTCCTGAAAATCATGGATCTGGCCGCCAAACATGGCCGCAAACTGGCGCCGCATTTCGCCATGGAAGTTCACCTGCATCTGGCGGCGGCCTATCCGATTGAGCCGTGGCTGGAGCATTTCGAGTGGCTGAACCCGATGTTCAACGAGCAGCTCGAACTGCGCGATGGCCGGATGCATGTTTCCGATCGTCACGGTCTGGGCTTTACCATCAGCGAACAGGCCCGTAAATGGACGGTGCTGGAATGCGAGTTCGGTAAACAGCCTTAATGCATTCGGGTGGATAATTAACAACGGCAGCAGATCGGGCATTATCCACCCTGAATAACCCTTACCTCTATGACTATTAATAATCCTACGCAGGAGTTATCTTCTATGGATAATTTCAAGGCCAAAACCAATGTTCGTTATACGATTTTACTTTTTTTATTTTTAGCCACCGTATTTAATTATGCCGACCGCGCCACCCTTTCTGTGGTTGCGCCGTTTATGAGTAAAGAATTAGGTTTCGATCCGGAAATGATGGGATTAGCATTTTCCTCATTTGGTATTTCTTACGTGATTATGCAAATCCCCGGCGGCTGGCTGCTCGATCGCTACGGCTCCCGGCTGGTGTACGGCGTGGCGCTGATTGGCTGGTCGCTGGTGACCATGCTCCAGGGCACGATTTACCTGTTCGCCATGCCGCTGATGGCGCTGGTCACCCTGCGTTTGCTGATGGGCGCGATTGAAGCCCCGGCCTTCCCGGCCAACAGCCGGTTAAGCGTTCAGTGGTTCCCGAATAAAGAACGCGGATTCGTCACCTCGGTTTATCAGGCCGCGCAGTATATTTCTTTAGGGATTGTGACGCCCTTAATGACCCTTATTTTGCATAATTTAAGCTGGCACTATGTGTTTTATTATATCGGCGGCATCGGCATTATTTTGGGGATATTCTGGCTGAGCTTTGTCCAGGATCCGTTTAAGCATAAAAAAATTAATCAGCAGGAACTCGATTATATTAAACAGGGCGGCGGCGAGCCGGAATTAGGCAAACAGGAGAAGAAACAAAAAATCTCGCTGGCGCAGTTAAAACAGGTGTGCGTAAACCGCATGATGATCGGCGTGTATATCGGCCAGTTCTGCGTCACCTCCATCACCTGGTTCTTCCTGACCTGGTTCCCGACCTATCTGTATCAGGCTAAAGGGATGTCGATCCTTAAAGTCGGTTTAATCGCCTCTATTCCCGCGATTGCCGGGTTTGCCGGCGGGTTAATCGGCGGGATGTTCTCGGATTACCTGCTGCGTAAGGGCCGCAGCCTGACTTACGCCCGCAAAGTGCCGATTATCTGCGGCATGCTGCTCTCCTGTGTGATTGTGAGCGCTAACTACACCGAGTCGGAAGTGATTGTGGTGGCGGCGATGAGCATCGCGTTCTTTGCCAAAGGCTTCGGCAATCTCGGCTGGTGCGTGCTGAGCGATACCTCGCCCAAAGAAGTGCTGGGGGTAGCGGGCGGCGTGTTCAATATGTGCGGCAACCTGGCGAGTATCATCACGCCGCTGGTGATTGGCTATATCCTGACCACCACCAGCTCGTTTGATTACGCCATTCTGTATGTCGGTTCGATGGGGCTGATTGGCCTGATTTCTTACGTATTTATTGTCGGTCCGCTGGATCGCATTAAATTGCAGCCACTGGCGGCTGCGTAATTGGTGTTTTAATTAGCACACGTGCTGGACGGCCCGCACTCAACTGCCGCCAGCACGTTTTTTCAAAACTGGCGGCAACAATAACGCCTGACAAAACCGTTTTATTTAAAAATTCTCCAGCGCCTTCTCCACGTACAAATAACCAATCCCCATAATCTGCTGCGCCCGGCTCAACTCTCCAAAGGCCACGCGCGTGGCGTTGACCCGCGTCGGGTCCGCCGGGTCGAACGGGTTGGTGCTGATTTGCCGGGTAATGGCCGCCAGCCAGCGTTCGCCAAACTCGCAGCAGCGCCCGTAAAACCAGATCTGATTGATATTCAGGATATTAAGAAAGTTATACAGGCTCAGGCCGATGGTGGTCGCGCCGTTTTCTACCCACTGCTCCACCATCGGATCATGCTGCCGCCACAGGGTCAGCAGATGCGCGGTGGTCAGCTTATCGATATCCTGATCGCCCATGCCCGGCTGGCTTTTAAACCAGATCCGCGCCTGCTTTTTCAGCGCCGTCAGAGAAGCCACCGTCTCCAGGCAGCCGTAGCGCCCACAGGTGCAGGCCATGCCGTCCGGGTCGACGATGGTGTGGCCAATCTGGCCGCTGCCGTACAGGCTGCCGCGATAAATCTGCCGGTTAATCACGAACGACGAGCCAATCCCGTAATCAACGTTGATCACGCAGAAATCCTGCTGACGATTAGGGTTCTGCCATTTTTCCGCCAGCGCCAGCATCACGCAGTCGTTATCCACCAGTACCGGCCATTTAAGCTTTTCTTCCAGCAGATATTTGATTTCCACTGGCGCTTTCCAGGGTGCCTGCGGCATGGTTTGCGATACGCCGGTCACCGGATCCACCTGGCCGTGGATGGCGATAGCGAGGCGAAAGGTGTGGCCGCTGTACGTTTTGGCATACTGATGGCAAATCCTCAGCATCGCCGCCAGTAGCGCTTCCGGGTGCGGCGCATCGACGTGGGTTTTGGCGTACTCCCCCAGCGGCGAAAGCTGCTGATCCGCCAGCTGGCTTTCGATGGTGGTCGGCGTCACGTTCAGGCACAGGGTTAGCGGCCCGGTTAACGGGATTTGATAGCTGCCGCTGCTCAATCCGCGTTTACTCAACGCCTGCTGCGAATGGGCCAGATGCCCCTCTTCCACCAGCTCATCAAGAATATTGCTCACGGCCGGGATCGACAGGTCGGTCTGGCGCGCCAGTTGCGATTTACTGACGACTTTTTCCTGCCAAATCAGCGTCATTAGCGCCTTTTTGTTGTACTGCCGCACCCGTTGATTATTCAGTCCAACGATCGTCACTTCACTTAACTCCGTTAACTGTATTACGTGACCACTGCGTGTTACCGCCACGAAATTGTTGTTCAGAATGACAGCATACCTTATTTCACTGTCATTTTTTTACTGGAGAGGCGCACATGTACGGCAACGTGAAGATCTGGCGAGAGAGCATTTCCTTACCGACATGGACCACGGGTCAGGAAGATCCCAACCCCATGTTTCTGGAAAAACGCGTTTATCAGGGCTCATCCGGCGCGGTTTATCCTTACGGCGTCATCGATACGCTGACCGGCGAACGCGAAGATAAAATCTATCAGGCGGTGTATCTGGAAAATGACTTTATCCGGGTGATGCTGCTGCCGGAGCTGGGCGGGCGCATCCACCGGGCGTGGGATAAAGTGATGCAGCGCGATTTCGTTTACTACAACGAGGTGGTCAAACCCGCGCTGGTCGGGCTGGTGGGCCCATGGATCTCCGGCGGGATCGAGTTCAACTGGCCGCAGCACCATCGCCCGACCACCTTTATGCCCGTGGACGTCACCATCAAGTCCAACGACGACGGCTCGCAAACCGTCTGGTTAGGGGAAGTGGAGCCGATGCGCGGCCTGCAGGTGATGACCGGTTTTACCCTCTATCCGCACAAAGCGCTGATTGAAATCACCGGCAAAGTGTTCAACCCCAACGCCACGCCGCGCCACTTCCTGTGGTGGGCAAACCCGGCAGTCAAAGGCGGCGACGATCATCAAAGCGTCTTCCCACCGGACGTCACCGCGGTGTTCGACCACGGCAAGCGCGACGTTTCCTCATTCCCGATTGCGCACGGCACCTATTACAAAGTGGACTACTCGGCGGGCGTGGATATCTCGCGCTACAAAAACATCCCGGTTCCCACTTCCTATATGGCGGATAAATCGGACTACGATTTTGTCGGCGCATGGCACCACGGGGAAAACGGCGGGCTGCTGCACGTGGCAGATCACCACGTCTCGCCGGGCAAAAAACAGTGGAGCTGGGGCTACGGCGATTTCGGCCAGGCCTGGGATCGCAATCTCACCGATGAAAACGGGCCATATATTGAACTGATGACCGGGGTGTTTACCGATAACCAGCCGGACTTCACCTGGATTGCCCCGTTCGAAGAAAAAGTGTTTGTGCAGAACTTCCTGCCTTACAGCCATCTCGGCACGTTGCAGAACGCCAGCACCGAGGCGGCAATCAAGCTGGAGCGCCATAACGGGCAGTTGCACCTTGGGGTGTATGCCATCGCGCCGCTTAGCGACGTGACGCTGGCGCTGTCACAGGACGGCGCTATCGTCTGGCAGCAGCCGCTGTCCTTAACCCCGGCCCAGGCGTGGCAGGATGTCATTGCGGACCGCTTCCCGGATCGTCTGACCCTGACCTTACGCGACGCCAGTGGTCAGCCGATATTGCACTACCTGGAGCATATCGCCGACGCAACGCCGCTGCCCGATCCCGCCTCCGCCCCGGCGCTGCCTGCCGACATCGCCAGTTCCGATGAACTCTATTTCATCGGCCAGCATCTGGAGCAATACCTGCACGCCAGCCGCTCCGCGTTCGACTACTACCAGCGGGCGCTGGAGCTGGATCCGCATGATTACCGCTGCAACGTGGCGCTGGCAACGCTGGAGTTTAACCGCGCCCGATGGACGCAGGCCCAGGCCCATGCCGAAGCGGCGTTAAAACGCGCGCACCGCCTGAACAAAAACCCGCAGTGCGGCCAGGCGAGCCAGTTGCTGGGCGCGGCGCTGGAAAAACAGGGCCAGCTCGATGCGGCATACGACCATTACTTTAAAGCCAGCTGGAGCGGCAACTGCCGGGACGCGGCGTTTTACGACCTGGCCCGCCTGGCACTGCGGCGGGGCGAGAGCGCCAAAGCGCTGGCATTCTGCCAGCAGAGCCTGCGCTTCAACGCCAGCAACAACCTGGCGATGGCACTGAATGCCCTGCTGATGGCCCAAAACGGCCAGCGCGATGCAGCGCTAACCTATATCGAGCAGCAGCTTGCCGACTCCCCCCTGAGCTACGCGCTGCACTATGCACGCTATGCCATTTCGCAAAGTGAGCAAGCGCTCACTCAACTGCGCGAAATCACTAACCAGCGCGGCGTTAACGCATCGGTGCTGGCAGGCTGGCTGGTCAGTCTTGGGATGAAAGCCGAGGCCCGCGAGTTGCTAGCGCTGCTGGATAACCAGGAGACCCTGCCGCTGCTGTGGCGCGCGGCGCTGGAAGACGACGCGCAACGCCAGCGCTGGCTGGCGCAGGCCAAAGCCAACTTTACGCGTAAAGTGCGCTTCCCGAACCTGGTGGATGAAGTGGAAATGCTGCGCCAGCTGCCGCAGGACGGCTTTGCCCAATATCTGCTGGGCTGTTTTTACTACAGCAAACGGCTGTACGCCGAGGCAGTAGCCTGCTGGGAATTTACCCGCCAGCAGCTGCCTGACTTCGCCGCCGTTCATCGCCTGCTGGGCATCTGGGCCTGGAATAAACAGCACGACGCCGCACAGGCGGAAGCGTCGCTGCGCAGAGCGGCGGAGCTGGAGCCGGAAAACCCGCGCCTGCTGTTCGAGCTGGATTATCTGCACAAACAGCTGGGCCGCCCCACCGCGCAGCGCCTGGCCCTGTTGGAAAAACACCAGCCCGTGGCATTGATGCGCGACGATCTCACCGCCGAGTTGCTCAGCCTGTGGCATATCCACGGCAAAAACGCCGAGGCCCACGCGGTGCTGGCGCAACGCACTTTCCACCCGTGGGAAGGGGGCGAAGGCAAAGTGACCGGCCAGTATCTGATCAACCAGCAGCGCCGGGCGTTAGAGGCGATTCAACATGGCGATTACCGCAGCGCGCAAAGCCTGCTGAAAGAGGCGCTGCACTACCCGCTTAATCTTGGCGAAGGCCGTCTGGCCGGGCAAACCGATAACGACATCTGGTATCTGCTGGGCTGGTGCGCTGAACAACAGCAGGAAACCCAGCACGCCGATGCGGCCTGGCGGCAGGCCATCCAGGGCGACGCGGGCCTTGATGCCGGACGCTACTACAACGATCAGCCGGTGGATTATCAGTTCTGGCAGGCCATGGCGCTGAAGCGTCTCGGCGAGTATGAGCAGGCCGAGACGCGTTTCCGCCAGTTTATCGCCTGGGGGCAACAGCATCAGAACGATCCGGTGGAGAGCGATTTCTTCGCGGTCTCCCTGCCGGATCTGGTGGTGCTGGACAGCGACCCGCAGCAGCAGCATCGCCAGCACTGCCTGTTTGTCGAGGCACTGGGCTATCTGGGGCTGGGCGAGCGCCATGCCTTTAGCGAGCGTATCGACACCCTGCTGGCACTTAACCCGGCCCATGACAAAGCGCATCTGCTGCTGGCCCTGAGCAACAGCCCGATCGCTGATTAACTAAACGGGGGGAGCGATCCCCCTTCCCATAACGACTTCTCTCAACGGGAGAGGAACATCATGCATAACACTCAACAACTCCGTATGGGCTACATATGGATGATTTGCCTGGTCGCCGCCTGCGGCGGCCTGTTATTCGGTTACGACTGGGTGGTGATTGGCGGGGCGAAACCCTTCTACGAGGCCTATTTCAATATTACTGACCCGGCGGTGTCCGGTTGGGCGATGAGCTCAGCGCTGGTGGGCTGTATTTTTGGCGCATTTATCTCCGGCTGGTGCGCCGACAAACTGGGCCGCAAAATCCCGCTGATTATCGCCGCCATCCTGTTTACGCTTTCCGCATGGGGCACGGCGGTCGCCACCAATTTCGATCTGTTCGTGGTGTTCCGCATCGTCGGCGGTATCGGCATCGGCCTGGCCGCTGCGGTGAGCCCAATGTATATCGCCGAAGTCAGCCCGGCGGAAAAGCGCGGCAAATTCGTGGCCATCAACCAGCTCACCATTGTGATCGGCGTGCTGGCGGCGCAGCTGATTAACCTGGCGATTGCCCAACCGGTCGCCTCCAACGCCACGCTGCTGGAAATCCAGCAAAGCTGGAACGGCCAGATGGGCTGGCGCTGGATGTTCGCCGCCTGCGGGGTGCCGTCGTTCCTGTTCCTGGTGATGATGTTCTTTGTGCCGGAATCCCCGCGCTGGCTGGCCCGCGCCGGGAAAACCGAACGCGCCCGCAAAACGTTGCTGAAAATCGGTTCGCAAAGCTATGCCGATACCACCCTGGCAGACATCAAACAGACCCTCAGCGCCGATGCCAATGCCCGGAAGGTAAGCTACTCCGCGCTGCTGGAGCCGAAAGTGAAGCCGATTATCATCATCGGCATGGTGCTGGCGGTGTTCCAGCAGTGGTGCGGGATAAACGTCATCTTTAACTACGCGCAGGAGATTTTTGCCTCCGCCGGTTTCGATATTAACAGCACCCTGAAATCGATTGTCGCCACCGGCTTAATCAACCTGGTGTTTACCATTATCGCCCTGCCGCTGGTGGATAAACTGGGCCGTCGCAAACTGATGCTGATTGGCGCGGCGGGCCTGACGGTGATTTATGCGCTGATCGCCGCCGCCTACGGGCTGGGCATTCTCGGCTGGCCGGTGCTGGTCCTGGTGCTTGCCGCCATCGCCATCTATGCGCTGACCCTCGCCCCGGTCACCTGGGTGCTGCTGTCGGAAATCTTCCCTAACCGGGTGCGCGGGCTGGCGATGTCGGTAGGTACGCTGGCGCTGTGGGTGGCCTGCTTTATTCTCACTTACACCTTCCCGCTGCTCAACGCCGGTCTGGGCGCGGCGGGCAGCTTTATGCTCTACGGCGTCATTTGCGCGGCAGGCTATATTTTTGTGCTGCGTAAAGTGCCGGAAACCAAAGGCGTGACGCTGGAAGCGCTGGAGAAACACATGGCGGGCGGCGATCCGCTGCATACGCCCGCGGCTCAGCGCGTGAACCCGTAATGGAGATCTTTATGCTGCAAAACCCGCATCTTCGGATGCGGGTGACTTCGCAAGGCGCGGCGCTGCTGGCGCTGGAAACTGCCGATAAACACCCGATCCTCCGTGCCTGGCAGGACAATGCGTCGTTCCATCCCGGCGATAGCGCGCTTTTCCCCATGCTGCCGCTGGCGAACCGGGTGGCGGAAAACCGCTTTCCGCTACGTCATACCCAGGTTGATTTGCCGGGCCAGGCTGGCGATCCAGAAGGTTTTTTACATGGTAACGGTTGGCTCAGGGAATGGGAGGTTTGCGATGCCGGTGAGCACGCAATAACTCTGCAACTGCGCGCCACAGAAGCATGTGGTTTCGACTACCGCGCACAAATCACGTATGCCCTCGAAGAGAACCGATTTAAAGCAAAGCTAGTAATTACTCACTATGGCGCAACACCAATGCTTTATGGGGCGGGTTTTCATCCTTACTTTGCCAAAACGCCGCAAACGCGGGTGCAATTTTCTGCTGGCGGATACTGGCCGGAAGGTCCACAACATTTACCGCTCGAATGGTCATCGGTCATACCCGCCGCGCTGGATTTTATGGTGCCGTCAATTCCCGGCGCGCAATGGATTAACAATGGTTATTCCGGCTGGAATGGTATCGCACGGCTTATCAGTAATGAAAGTCACTTTGTTCTCTGTAGCAATACGCCATGGTTAATGGTCTACCAGACACCGCAAAGCGAATTTATTTGCCTGGAACCCCAGACGCATCCGGTTAATGCCCATAATCAGCCCGGACAACCGGGGCTAAGGCTGTTAATGACCGGGGAAAATTTAACGTTAACCCTGCAAATTGGCGCGTTGTAACCTGCATGACATATTCCAGACCCTTTTAGCAAAACCAAAAGGGTCCGGATGATTTCCTAAAACTTATTTTATCGCCCTCACATCCTCACGGTTAAGTAGTGTGAGGCGCTTAGCAAAATAAAAACAATTTTACTAAAAAAAATTTTTATCCGTGAAAACATTTAATTTGTACAACAAATTAAAGCTGTTGATAAATAACAACATTGATAGCAAATAATCGTATATAAAATCCTTTCTTTTATCTGTAAAAGCTTTTTTTGTTAAAACCCGGATATATATCTTTGTTTATCTGAAGGGTATTAAAAAAAGCTTTGAGGCGTCCATTGATCCATGGGATATATCTAATATTATATTAGTAGAACCACTACTTAATCTCGTTCAGGGTCTATCGATGAAACGACTTCACTGCGTAGAAATGTATACACGCAAAGGGAATTCAGATTTTATCGCAAAGCATTGCTTTTTCTCGCCACGGCGAACGATCATGACGCCTGGTCGTTAACGGTAACGCGGGCGACTGAAGCGTTACCGGGAAGCGCGCGCCAGCAATGCCGGGCGCGGAACCTGGCCCATCATGCCCATCAGCCAGATCGCTTACGCGACTCCTGCTATTCCAGTGGATTCATCCCCCTTCCAACATCGGGATGACGGCTTTATGCCCCCTGGTGAGTAGAACGCTATTTTTTGCGGTACTTCTCAGGGATTTCCGGCACCGGGGCGCGATCGTCGATGAAATGATGAAGAGTCAAAATGGGGTGCCGCCATAACATCTTCGGCCCCGCCCAGCGCATAATCTGCTTCATCTCTTCCCGTTTGGCGGGTTGGTAACAGTGGATCGGGCACTGGCGGCAGGCGGGTTTGTTTTCACCAAACACGCATTTATCAAGGCGCTTCATGGCGTAGTCATACAGCGCCTGATAATGGGCGGGCTCCGCCAGCGCCTGCGGGCTTTTGCGCTGGTACAGCGCAATCATTTTCTGGATAGTCAGCTTTTCACGATCGAGGCGCGCGCCCATGCTGTTCTCCTGTCAGTGGCTGATTTTCGTCTGCACCACCTGGCCAAACCCTTTGCCATCCAGTTCTGCATCCGGGGCGGCGAAAAAGTCGATGTTGAAACAGGTGTCCGGCGTCAGCAGTTCAATGCGATGCCAGTACTGCGGCGGGCTAACGCCAAACTGCCCTTCATGAATGATAACTTCAATTTCCGGCGTCTGATCGTGCTCGTTTTTAAAACCGATATATTTTACCGCGCCGCGCATCACGGAAAGGCGACCGTAGACGCCTTTTTTGGTGTTGTGATGGGTTAACAGCGCCTGGGGAACCGTAGAACGCTCAAAGAAAGCGGTAGAACGGGTGTGTTTATATTCTGCAGGAATGCGATGTGCCATGAGTCTGACCTCAAAAGTGACGTTATTTCACTTTGCTCTGCATCTTCCATGCCAGGAATAAAAACCATAAAAATCAATTAACTGAAAAAATCAAATGAGAAGAATTGTCATTTTAACAGTGTCATTCAGACTATATACAGTCTGAATGACAATCACGCGGGTAAACAGTGATGCGCCAGCTTAACCTGGCGCAGATGACAGGTCATTAATGTTGATGATTATGTGAGCGGAGTGACGCCTTTCTTGAGCAAAATATTGCCGTACTTCGCGCACTCCCGCGTCACCACGATGGCATAGGCCTGGCGGGCCCGGTCGTAAAACGCGTAGCGATCGATACGCTCGATTTCCGGCCCCGGCTGGCCGTTGAACAGCGCCGCGCGATAGCGGGCTTCCACAGCGGGATCGCATTCATCGCCGTCTACCGGCGCCATCATCACCAGCGGAGGCGCGTAGCTGTCGAGCTCAAACAGCGGGATCACGGCGGCCAGCAGCTCGCTCACCGTCGAGCCGTCGGCGCGCAGCGTCTGCGGCCCGAGACTGTGCGCCGGGAAGTGGGCATCGGCAAAAATAATCTCATCGCCATGGCCCATCTCCGCCAGCACTTTCAGCAGATCCGGAGAGATTAACGGCGAAATGGTTTTCAACATGATGAGCTCCTTAGGGTTTTCCACAGATCGCGCTGTTCGCCAGGCCAGAGAGTGCGATAACGCCAGTCGAGGCTGGCGCGCGCCGCATCCGCATTGGCGAACTCGCCGCAGCCCGCCCAGGCGTACAGCGCCGCGCCCACCACCGTGGTTTCTGCTTCACTGAGTATTTTAATGGGCAGATCGAGAATATCGGCTTTCATTTGGTTCCACAGCATATTGCGGCTGCCGCCGCCTACCAGCAGCAACTCCCGCGCGCGAAAGCCGCCGAGGGTTTCCAGTACCTGTAGGTTGTTTTTCAGTTGCCAGGTGAGATTTTCCAGCGCCGCCCGGTAAAAATGGCCGCGGGTAGTGTTTAACGTCACGCCGCGCCAGCCGGAGTCGCTCCCCTCCAGCAAATTACCCTGCATGGTGACGCCCTGCGCGCCCGGCGGTAACGCTGCCGCTTCCGCCATCATCTGCTGATACACCGCCGCGCCCTCGCCTTGCGGCCACCAGCTTTTACGCACCCATTCCAGCACGCCCGACGCCAGCCACTGCAGGCCGGGGTTAAACCACGCCGGGTGGCTATCCAGCTCGCAAGTGGAACCCGGATGCTGCGGCAGCAAAGCGGTATTAATTTGCGCGCTGCGCACCATCAGGATTTCCCATGTGCCGGATGACAGCACCGGCTCGTCCAGCCCCGCGCCGGAGCCAAACAGCGCGAACTGGGTGTCGTGCCCGGCGGCAATCACCGGAATGCCGGGGCGAATGCCGAGAAAATCCGCCATCTGCGGGCGCAGTTCGCCCACGATGTCGCCTGGCGCAACCTGGCGCGGGAACAACCGCGCCGGGATGCCCGCCCGCTGTAATATCACGTCGCTAAACACGCCGGTATGCAGATCCATCAGCTGACTGGTGCCCGCCATAGTGCGATCGGTCGTGAATTCGCCGGTCAGGCGTTGGTTAATCAGCGAAGAGATAAACAGCCAGGCATGAGCATTTTCCAGCGCCTGCGGCTGGTTGTGCTTCAGCCAGAGCAGCTTATACAGCGTATTAAAGCTGAACTGCCCGATGCCGGAAATTTGCTGAAGGGTTTGCGGGTCAATTATTCGCGCAATGTCATTCATCACCGGCACGGTACGCGGACATTTCCAGCTGATGACGGGATACAGCAGCTCGCCTTGCGCATCGGTGAGCGCGCCGTCCACGCCAAAGGTAGTGACGGTCATCGCGCGCAGATTCAGCCCGGCCAGTTGCGGGGCGATGTGCTGGCAGCATTGCTGAAACCGCTGAAGAATATGATCGAGGGACCAGTTATGCCAGGCGGGATCCCCGGCGGCGGGCTCGCTGGCGTTGGCGACCACGCCCTTTGCCAGAATTTGCCCCCGATTATCTACCGCAATCGCCCGCACGTTGGTGGCGCCACAGTCGAGCACCAGAACTGCGTCTTGCATCATCAACTCTCCTGAAAAAACGGGGCGACCCGCTGGCCGCCCCGTATTCGGTTAGCGTTTGTACAGAGGCCCGTAGTTCTGACAGGCGCGATAATCCTGGCCTTCGCTGTCCATGCCGTGGGCGGCCCAGGCGGTGGGACGATAAATCGCCTCGTCCTCGACATTATGCATGCACACCGGAATACGCAGCATTGATGCCAGGGTAATCAGATCCGCGCCCACATGCCCGACGGTCAATACTCCATGGTTTGCGCCCCAGTTCGCCATCACCGAGTACACGTCGCGGAACGGGCCGTTGCCGGTCACGCGCGGCGCAAACCAGGTGGTCGGCCAGGAGGAGTCGGTACGCTTATCGAGGGTATCGTGAACGGCTTTCGGCAGCTCAACGCTCCAGCCTTCGGCGATTTGCAATACCGGCCCAATGCCTTTCACCAGATTGATGCGGCTCAGGGTGAACGGCACGCCGCCCTGGGTCAGGAAGCGTGATGAAAAACCGCCTCCGCGGAAATATTCGTGCACCGCCGTACACCATTCCGTGGCCGCCAGACAGGCATCGGCCTCCTGCTGGCTGATTTGCCAGTGCGGTTTCATGGTCGGCTTACCGTTTTCATCCTGCTGACGGCAGGTGCCGTCCAGCGCCGCCGACCCCGAGTTGATGAGGTGGATGATGCCCTGCTGCGCATGGCCGGTGAGTTTATGCCCGGTGACGCGCTCCACCGCCCCGGCGGACCAATAGGTGCGCACATCGGCAAACACCTGGGCGGTGCCGGTAAGCAGATGGCCAAACAGCATCGAGACGCCGTTCAGACTGTCGTTTTCCGTCGCCACCACATAGGGCTGACGCACGCCGTTCCAGTCGAAAGAGCTGTTCAACAGCGCTTCGGCGGTGTCGCCATTGGGATATTGATCGGTCCAGTGGCGCTGCCCCTGAAAACCGGCGGCGATGGCGTTGTAGCCCAGAGACTCTTCCACACGCCCGATTTCCGCCAGTTTTGGGTTGCCCTGCATCATGTCGCGAATGCAAATCGCCATCAGCAGGCTTTCGCGCAGGATCGCCCGGTTGGCCTGCTCGTCGCGACGGTATTGCTGCGCGTTTTTATCTTCACCAAAGCGGAAATGCTGGTCGGCCCAGCTCACCGCCAGCTCCAGCTCCTGCTCGTCGTAAATTTTGTGATCGATGCGGCGACGCAGTTCGGTCATATCGACGGCCTGCACCTTCATGCCGAGATAAGATTCAAAGAAGTTGTGATCGACAATCGAGCCGGCGATGCCCATCGACACGCCGCCCAGCGACAGATAGCTTTTGCCCTTCATGCTGGCCACCGCCAGCCCGGCGCGGGCGAAGCGCAGCAGTTTTTCCTGCACGTCCTGCGGAATGGCGGTGTCGCCCGCGTCCTGCACGTCGTGACCGTATATCGAAAACGCCGGTAGCCCTTTCTGGTTGTGGGCCGCTAACGCCGCCGCCAGGTAAACCGCGCCAGGGCGTTCAGTGCCGTTGAATCCCCAAATCGCTTTCGGGCGCATCGGATCCATATCGATGGTTTCGCTGCCGTAGCACCAGCACGGCGTAACCGTAATGGTCAGGCCGACGTTATGGGTGCTGAACTTTTGATCGCAGGCGGCGGATTCCGCCATGCCGGCAATACAGGTATCGGCAATCACGCACTCCACGGTCGCGCCGCACGGGTGGCGTAATTGCTCCGCCAGCAGCTGCGCAGTGGCTTTCGCCATGTCCATGGTTTGCTGTTCTAAGGATTCGCGCACGCCCATTCTGCGACCATCGATGACCGGGCGAATGCCGATTTTCGGTAGGGTAGTCATTGTTATTCCTCATATTTTTGAGATTGTTTTCAGGTCGATACCACACCGCTGCGACAGGAATGCCGCATCTAACGGCCCGAAGGGGGAAATTTGCTAACTCGAATTAGCATAGTGAGTAAAAATTAGAATCGACAACGAGTTTCGTCCTGAAGTGTGATGTTTTTCACGTACTCAACGCGTTGGTAATTTTTAAAAAGGGGATGCGATCCGGCACAAAAATAATATATTCAATAAATTCAATCCAATACTCCATATCTCTTGCGCGGTGTCACAATTTGAATTGAAAGTATTTGTCGAAAAACAGCGCATTGCATAGGTTTAACTACGCAAAAGCTAACACGAGTTAGCAATATTCAAATAAAAACGGGATTAATGCCGGGAATATTTACTGCGGCTCTGTTTTATGACGCCGTTACGTTGCCGTTGTTATTCATAAAGGTATTTGCCTCTCCCGTTTTCACAGACAGCGAACACCTGGTCAACCAAGGGAAAACGCCATGTCAGATAATTTTTTGCAGATGAATAATATTACCAAGCGTTTCCCCGGCGTGGTGGCGTTGAGTAATGTTGGATTTACGTTACGCCGCGGTGAGGTTCACGCCCTGTTGGGTGAAAACGGGGCGGGGAAATCCACGCTAATGAAAATTTTGTCCGGCGTGTATCAGCCCGACGAAGGGGAAATTATTTTCGAAGGAAAATCGGTTAAATTCGCCAGTCCGCTGGAGGCGCAACTGCTCGGCATCACGATTATTCATCAGGAGTTTAATTTATTTCCTGATTTAACCGTTGAAGAGAATATTTTTATTGGTCGGGAATTTTGTAAACACAATCGCTGGCAACTGGATACCAAAACCCAGCGCCAGAAAGTTCAGCATATTCTTGACACCCTGAATTTGAAAATTAAACCAGAAACCCGCGTAGCGGACTTAACGGTTGCGCAGCAGCAGATGGTGGAAATCGCGAAAGCCATTTCCGTTAATGCGAAAATTTTAATCATGGATGAACCCACCGCCGCCCTGACGGAAAGCGAAATCGACAGTCTGTTCAACGTGACTCGTCTGCTTAAAGAACAGGGCACTGGCATTGTGTATATCTCGCACCGCCTGGAAGAGCTGGCGCTGATTGCCGACCGCGCCACCGTCATGCGCGACGGGCAGTACATCGGCACGGTGGAGTATGAAACGGTGCAAATCAGCGACTTAATCGCCATGATGGTGGGCCGTAAACTGGGCGACATCTACCCGCGCAGGCCGCCGTTTACCGGGCGCGACACAGTGCTGGAGGTGAACAACCTTAACCGTAAGGACGTACTGCGCGACATTAATTTCTCGCTGTATCGCGGCGAAATTCTTGGGCTCTCCGGCCTGATGGGGGCTGGCCGTACCGAGCTTGCCAGGGCATTGTTCGGCGCTGATAAAATCGATCGGGGCGAGGTGAAACTTAACGGCAAACCCGTCGTGATTACCGATGTTCATCAGGCGATTGAACAGGGCATCGGCTATCTCACTGAAGATCGCAAAAAAGAGGGGCTGGCGCTGGGATTATCCGTGGAGCTCAATATCATGCTCGGCAATTACCCTGAATATTCCGGTGCATTAGGGATTGTTAAAGAGAAACAGTGTCAGGAAACCAGCGAGCAATTAGTCAAAGCCTTACGTATTAAAACGCCCCATCTCCAACAACCTGCGCTGCATTTAAGCGGCGGTAATCAGCAAAAGATAATTATCGCCCGCTGGGTATGCAAAGACACCGATATTTTGATTTTTGACGAACCCACGCGCGGTATTGATGTGGGCGCGAAACTGGAAATTTATGAATTAATGAATCGCCTGGTGGCAAAGGGGAAATCTATCATCATGATCTCCTCGGAATTACCGGAAATCCTCGGCATGTGCGACCGCATATTAGTGATGCGCAATGGCCGTATTACCGGTGAGCTGGATAACGCGACGGCCACTCAAGAAAATATTATGAAATATGCGACGTTAGAGGATTAAATCATGACTGACTCATTAACGCCCTCCAGCCAGCCGGTGAAATCAGGAAAAATTAATAAAGCCCTGCTCATGCGCCTGGCGCCGTTATTAAGCCTGGTTTTACTGGTGCTCTTTTTTAGCTTCAGTTCGCCGTTTTTCTTTAATACCGAAAATATTATGACCATCGCCCTGCAAACCTCGGTGATTGGCATCATGGCGATTGGCGTGACCTACGTGATTATCACCGCCGGGATCGACCTGTCGCTGGGGTCGGTGGTGGCGTTTTCCGGGGTGGTGGTGGGCCTGTGCGCATCGTACAGCATGCCGCTGATTGTCTGCGTGATTGCCGGTATGGTGGCGGGCGGCCTGTGCGGCTGCGTCAACGGCCTGCTGGTCACGCGCGCGACTATTCCGCCGTTTATCGCCACGCTGGGCCTGATGATGTCGGTGCGCGGCATCAACATGGTGATGACCGACGGGCGCGCCATTTACTTCTCGGATTATCCCACCTTCAAACTGCTGGCGCAGGGACGTTTATTCGACGTCCTCCCCTACCCGGTGTTTTACCTGGCGATTATCGCCGCCATCGCCGCTTACATCCTCAAGAAAACGGTGATTGGCCGCTATGTCTACGCCGTGGGCAGCAACGAAGTGGCCGCGCACCTGTCGGGCATTAAAGTGCAGCGGGTGAAGATTTTTGTCTACGCCTTCTGCGGGCTGCTCACCGGGATCGCCGGGGTCATTCTGGCGTCACGCCTCAACTCCGGGCAGCCAACCGTCGGCGTGGGTTATGAGCTGGAAGCCATCGCCGCAGTGGTGATTGGCGGCACCAGCCTGATGGGCGGCGTGGGCACGATTGGCGGCACCATTATCGGCGCATTCATTATGAGCGTGCTGAAAAACGGCCTCAACCTGATGGGCGTCTCGCAGTTCTGGCAAATGGTCGCCATGGGCGTGGTGGTGGTGGCTGCGGTGTATCTCGACACGTTGCGCAAAAAAATGCGTTAGCGATCCGTTGTAGCGATGTGGATCTTCCCCTGTACCAAACCTAATAAGAAACGGAGTCAGTCCTATGAAAACCAAGTTCCTGTTGAGTGCGTTAGCGATGGCGGCGGTGCTGGCCAGCCCCGCATGGGCGAAAAACCTCACCCTGCCGGTCGTCAGCAAGGGTTATCAGCATGAGTTTTTCCAGACCGTGAAGATGGGCACCGAAGCCGCCGCCAAAGAGCTGGGGGTGAGCACCAGTTTTGTCGGCCCGGCGGATGAAACCCAAATCGCCGAGCAAATCCAGCTGCTGGAAAATACCATGGCGAAAAAACCGGACGGGATTTTGCTTGCCGCCCTGGACGCCAACGCGCTGGCACCGCTGGTTGAGAGCGCCAACAGCCGCGGCATCAAAGTGGTCACCTTCGATTCCGGCGTAAATTCCGACATTCCGGCGAGCTTTGTCGCCACCAACAACGTGAAAGCCGGGGCGCAGGCGGCGGATGCGCTGGCCGCCGCTATCGGCAACAAAGGCAAAGTGGGCGTGATCGCTCACGTGGCGGGCACCAGTTCGGCGATTGAACGATCCGAAGGCTTCACTAAACAGATGAAAGAGAAGTACCCGGATATCACCGTCTTGCCGGTGCAGTACAGCGATGGCGACCCGCAAAAAGCGATGGATAAAACCACCGATATGGTGCAGGCCAACCCGGATTTAGCCGGGATCTACGCCACCAACGAAGGGGCGACGCTGGGCGTGGCTAACGCGGTGGACAGCCTCGGTATTAAAGGCAAAGTGAAAGTCATCGGCTTTGACAGCACCGAAGCGATTATCGGCTTCCTGCGCGCGGGCGTACTGCAGGGATTTGTGGTGCAGGACGCGTATCAGATCGGTTATCAGGGCATTAAAGCGCTGGATGACGCCATTAACGGTAAAACGGTAGAAAAAGTCATCGATATCCCCGTTAAGTATGTCAGCATGGAGAACATTGACGACCCGGCGGTGGATAAACTGCTGCACCCGTTCGGTAAGAAAAAGTAATCCTGCCGCTGCCGCCCTGCGGGGCGGCAGCATCTCGCTGAGCAACGGGCAAATATCGTAATGGTCGTCCAGGGGAATCACCGGTGTGTGATTATAATAAGCCTTTCGTCATCATAAGGGAAAAAGGCAGATGGCCAAAACCGTAGAACAGATTGCGACCGATCTTCATTTGTCAGTCACCACCGTCCGGTTAGTGTTAAGCGGGAAAGCGGAACAGTATCGCATCAGTTTAAAAACACAGGCCAGAATTAACGAATATGTCGAGCGTTATGGCTACACCATTAACCATTCCGCCCGGAGCCTTAAATTAAATAAAACGGAAACGCTGGGTTTAATCATTCCCTGTATTTCGAACGTATTTTTCGCCACCCTCGCCGAAAAATTAGAGCTGCGCTGCCGACGTTCGGGATACCAGTTGATGATCAGCTGTACTTATAACGACGTGGATTACGAAAATAAGCTGGTGAAAGCGTTAATCGCCCGCAATGTGGATGGGTTGTTTATTGCGCCAGCCACCCTGGAAAACCAGCAGCACCATTTGCGCCAGGTGAAAAAACCGCTGGTGTTACTGGACCGCGATTTTAAATTCACCGACAACGCGCTGGTGGAAAGTAATAACTTCGCCGGAGGCGTGACGCTGACCGACGCCATGCTTAACGCCCGCCAGGCGCCGCTGTGGTTTTTAGTGGGCGATAAACAACTGCCGAGTATTCATGACCGTTTAGCCGGCTATTTACATGCCGTTAAACAGCACCCGCTGGCGTCGTCGTGGGTGGCGGAGGATCCCTACAATACCCCGGCGGGCGGCGCACAGATGATGAGAAACTTAATCGCCGAACACGGCGTGCCGAAAGCGTTTATCGCCTCGTCGCTGCCGGTGCTGGAAGGGGCGATTAAAGAGCTGCGCGAACAGTGCGGCGGCATTCCGCCGGATATTAATATCGGCACCTTTGACGAACATCCGATGCTGGGATTTTTATCCAATAACGTCTGGTCAATGCAGCAGGATGAAGACAGCTGGGCGGAAAAAGCCTTCGATTTAATGCAGCAGGCGATTGACGGCACGCCGGTCAAACGCACTGAACAGGTGACGATGAAATTAATTAAGCGCCAATAACACATTAAAAAAAACATCGCTGATAACACTTCAGGCAAAGCCGTTCAGGGCTTTGCCCGGCTCCCCTTAGCCAAATTAATATTTTACCGATTCGGAGAAGAGAAATGGAACGTGAAAAACTGGCCCGTGGAATTATTGATACCTGTCTTGAAATGACGCGCCTTGGATTAAATCAGGGCACAGCGGGAAACGTCAGCGTGCGCTATCGCGACGGCATGTTAATTACCCCTACCGGTATTCCTTACGAGAAATTGACTGAACAGAGCATTGTTTTTGTCGATGCCGAAGGCCGTCATGAAGAGGGCAAATTGCCCTCCAGCGAATGGCGCTTTCACCAGGTGGTGTACCAGACCCGTGCAGATGCGAATGCAGTGGTGCATAACCACGCGGTGAACTGCACGGCGGTCTCGATTTTAAATCGCCCGATCCCCGCCATTCATTACATGATCGCCGCAGCGGGCGGTAACTCGATCCCCTGCGCGCCCTACGCCACCTTTGGCACGCGCAAACTCTCTGAATACGTGGCGGAGGCGATAAAAGATCGCAAAGCCACGCTGTTACAACACCACGGGCTGATTGCCTGCGAAGAGAATCTCGATAAAGCGCTGTGGCTGGCCCATGAAGTGGAAGTGCTGGCGCGGCTTTATCTGACGACTTTAGCCATCGTTGATCCGGTCCCGGTACTGGATGATGAAGAAATCGCCATAGTGTTGGAGAAATTTAAAACCTATGGCCTGCGGGTCGAAGCGTAGCGAGCCCGGTTACAGGCATAATTCATCAGGAGCAAACGTTATGGCTAACAGAATGATTCTTAATGAGACGTCATGGTTTGGACGTGGCGCGGTGAATGCGCTTCCGGACGAGGTGAAGCGTCGGGATTATCGCAAAGCGTTAATTGTCACCGACAAAACGCTGGTTGCCTGCGGTCTGGCGGCGAAACTTACCGACAAGCTCGACAGCGCAGGTCTTGAATACCAAATCTTTGCCGATGTGGTGCCCAACCCCACGATTAAGGTCGTGCAGCAGGGCCTGGCGGCGTTCCGCCAGAGCGGCGCGGATTACCTTATCGCGCTGGGCGGCGGCTCCCCGCAGGATACCTGCAAAGCCATCGGCATTATTATCGCCAACCCGGAATATGAGGATGTGCGCAGTCTGGAAGGCGTCGCTCCTACCCGCAATCCCAGCGTGCCGATTTTCGCTATTCCCACCACCGCCGGAACCGCTGCCGAAGTTACCATTAACTACGTGATCACCGACGAAGAAAACCGCCGTAAATTTGTCTGTGTCGATCCTCATGACATCCCGCTGGCGGCGTTTATTGACGCCGATATGATGGACGGCATGCCCGCCGCGCTGAAAGCCGCGACCGGCGTGGACGCGCTGACCCACGCCATCGAGGGCTATATCACCCGCGGCGCGTGGGAGTTGACCGATACACTGCATCTGAAAGCCATCGAAATTATTGGCCGTTCCCTGCGCCAGTCGGTCGCGGGTGAATCCGCGGCGGTGGAGGATATGGCGCTCGGGCAATACATCGCCGGGATGGGCTTTTCAAACGTCGGCTTAGGGCTGGTACACGGCATGGCGCACCCGCTGGGCGCGTTTTACGACACTCCGCACGGCGTGGCGAACGCCATACTGTTGCCGCATGTGATGCGCTACAACGCCGATTATACCGGCGAGAAGTATCGTGCCATTGCGCAGGCGATGGGCGTGGACGTGCAGGGCATGAGTATTGCGCAGGCGCGGGAAGCGGCTATCGGCGCGGTAGAAGCGCTCAACCGCGATGTGGGTATTCCGGCCTCGCTGCGCGATGTCGGCGCGCGTGAACAGGATGTGGCCGAGCTGGCCCAGGCCGCGCTGGCGGATGTCTGCACCGGCGGCAATCCGCGTGAAGCCACTCTCGATGATATCGTCGCCCTGTACCACGGCGCGTTCTGACAACAACAAGGCGGACCGCAGTCCGCCTTTTTATTCACCTCAATTACGCGATGGCCCGCGCCGCGCCGTCAACGTGCTGACGCAAGCGGGCTTTCATCTCGTTGTACGACTGGCTGGCAAAGTTCTCGGCCCATTTCTGATCCTCAATCGCTTCCACCCGCGCCGCGCAGTATTTGGTTTCCGGCGTTTTTGACGTGGGGTCGAGGTTGTCCTGGGTTAACTCGTTACAGGCGCCAATCCACCACTGGTAAGTCATGTACACCGCGCCACGGTTAACGCGCTCGTTGTAATTACAGCGTGAAATCACCTTGCCGCGTCGCGACATCACCCACACCAGCGCCTGGTTGGCGACGCCGAGTTGGCGGGCATCGTCCGGATGCATCTGCACAAAGCCCGGTTCATCCGCCAGCGTCACCAGCGCCCGGCAGTTGCCGGTCATCGAGCGGCAGCTGTAGTGGCCGACTTCACGCACGGTACACAGCACCAGCGGGTAGCTTTCATCAGGAATTTCCGCCGGGGCGCGCCAGGCGGTGGCGAACAGCTGCCCCTTGCCGCTCGGCGTGGCGAACTTATTGTCCTTATAGAGATACGGCGTACCGGGGTGTTCCAGCGTCGGGCACGGCCACTGCACGTGGCCCAGCCCGGCCATTTTCTCCCACGTCACGCCGTAATAGAGCGGGCACAGCTCACGCAGCTCGTTCCAGATGGCCTCGTTATTTTCATACTTCATCGGGTAGCCCATGGCGGTGGAGATCAGGCTGATGATCTCCCAGTCGCGTTTGACGTTCCCTTTGGCTTCGATGGCTTTTTCAAAACGCTGAAAACCGCGGTCAGCGCAGGAGAAGACGCCGCCATGCTCGCCCCAGCTGGTGGCGGGCAGGATCACGTCCGCCTGCTCGGCGGTTTGGGTCATAAAGATGTCCTGAACCACCACGAATTCCAGCGCGTCAAACCCACGGCGCACCAGCCCTAAATCCGCCTCGGTCTGAAGCGGATCTTCGCCCATGATGTAATAGGCTTTGACTTTGCCTTCCATCGCCAGGTGCGGCACTTCGGTGATGCGATAGCCCGGTTCCGGATCGAGCGTTTGTGGATCGATACGCCAGGCGTTGGCGAATTTCTCCCGTACCGCCGGATCGCTTACCGACTGGTAACCCGGAAACAGATCCGGCAGCGCGCCCATATCGCAAGCGCCCTGCACGTTGTTTTGCCCCCTTACCGGCCCGACGCCCACGTTCGGACGGCCCAGATTCCCGGTGAGCAGCGCCAGACCCGACAGCCCTTTCACCACATCAACCGCCTGACCAAACTGCGTCACGCCCATGCCCCACATAATGGTGGCGGACGGCGCGGCGGCGTAAGTGCGCATCGCCTGGCGGATCGCCTGAGCAGGGACGCCGACCAGCTCTTCTACCGCTTCCGGGCTGTAATCCGCCACGATGTCGCGGTATGCCTCAAAGCCTTCAGTGAAGTTGGCAACGTAAGCTTTGTCATAGAGATCTTCTTCGATCAGGACATGGGCAAAGGCGTTAACCAGCGCCATATTGCTGCCGTTTTTCATTTGCAGGTGCTGATCGGCGATGCGCGCGGTTTCGATTTTACGCGGATCGCAGACGATGATTTTCGCGCCCCTCTCTTTGGCTTTCACCACGCGTCTGGCCACGATAGGATGCGAATCGGCGCAGTTGTAGCCAAATACCAGCAGGCACGCTGAGTTTTCGATATCGGAAATCGAGTTGCTCATCGCGCCATTGCCGAGCGTCTGGCGCAGCCCGGCCACGGACGGGCCGTGGCACACTCTGGCGCAGCAGTCGATATTGTTATTGCCAATCACGCCGCGCGCGAACTTCTGCATCACGTAGTTGGTTTCATTTCCGGTGCCGCGTGACGATCCGGTGAGCATGATCGATTTCGGGCCGTATTTGGCCTTAATCGCCTGCAAGCGGGACGCGGTAAAACGGATCGCCTCCTCCCAGGAGACCACTTCAAATGGTCCGCCTTTCTGGCGACGAATCATGGGTTGCTGCAGGCGTGGCGTCAGCAGCCGGGTGTCGTTGAGAAAATCCCAACCGTAATAGCCTTTCAGGCAGAGTTCGTTCTGGTTGGTGACACCGTTTGCCGCTTCAGCGCGGACAATCTTGCCGTTTTCCACACACAAATTGAGTTTGCACCCTGCACCGCAGTACGGGCACACAGAAATGATTTTTTCCATTACGTAACCTTTTCCCCTGACCAGGGAGTCAAAAGTTTAAGAAAGATCCTGAGACTGATGTATCAAGCGCCGCACGGCGGCGTTTTTCCTGCACCATCTGATCGACGGCATTTCTGTCCATCACCACCAGCGCTTTGGTCGGGCACACCTCAACACAGGCGGGACCGATATCGCGGGTATGGCACAAATCGCACTTATTGGCCTGGGCGCGGGTGTTCAGACCGCTGCTTAACGCGCGATCGTCGTTGACCATGACCTTTGTCACCACGTCCATGGTGCCGTAAGGGCACGCCACCACGCAGGTTTTGCAGCCAATACATTTTTGTTGATCGACATAAATGAAGTCGTTCCTGCGCGTGATAGCGGCATTGGGGCACACTGTCGCGCAGGGCGCGTCCTCACACTGACGGCAGATCACCGCTGTACTCACGCTAAAGCCTTTCACCACATGAATACGCGGTGAAAACGGATACTGCGTTATCTGCGCGATATCGCCGTCTCCGTGCGCCATTACACAGGCAATTTCACACGTCCGGCAGCCAATACATTTATTGGAATCCGCAAAGATGAACCGGTTCATCAGCTCACTCCTGAGTCTTCGTTATTGTTAACCGGACACGGCCGGTCATTCACATTGCACGCTTTTATAAGCAAACCGCGTGCCAGAGCGGTATTTCGAAAAATAACGCTATAAATTAAAGAGTTAGTTTATTCATTCCGGTGTAATTCCCTGTCAAAATGACTTTTCGGCAGAAATGCCGAACATATTGCCCGACAAAAACGCCTGACAACTGCGTGCGGCTAACCCTCGGAAAGTGTGATTCCGATAACCGTTTCACGCAGCAGTCAGAGATTGAAGACAGCGTTTAACCCATGTCTAAATTTTTGCAGTCGATCACAAAAACTGTTTTATTACCTCACGGGAAAATAATCGATTATATTTATTACGACAAAATTGCTGATATTTAATCTGACATTTTTGTCTTCAGCGGCGAATGGCGTAAATTAATGCCGCTGATTAGCCGGATTAAGATAGATGACCCAGTAGGTGATCCCCACCAGTACGCCGCCACCAATTATATTACCAATGGTTACAGGTATTAAATTATTCACAATAAAATCATGAATCGTTAACGATGGAAACTGGCCGGCGCTCATCCCTATTGAATGCCAGAATGAATCTGGCGCGAAATAGCGAATAACAATCCCCATCGGGATTAAGAACAGATTCGCAATGCTGTGCTCAAATCCGCTGGCCACGAACATCGCGACCGGAAATAACATGGCGACAACTTTGTCCGTTAGCGAATGGCCGGAATAACTCATCCATACCGCAAGACAGACCATTAAATTACACAGCGTCCCCAGGCAAACCGCTTCGATAAAAGTATGGTGCAGCTTGTGGTCCGCCGTGCTGAGCACGCTTAAGCCCCATTGCCCGTCTGACGCCGTGTACTGCCCGGCTCCCCAGATCAAGGCCACCAGAAAAAGCGCGCCAGCCATATTGCCCAGATAAACAATTATCCAGTTTACAATAAGTTGCCGCCAGGTAATTAAACCGCTGGCTTTGGCGACGACGGTTAATACTGTTGAGGTAAAAAGATCGGCGCCGCAAATAACCACCAGAATCAACCCCATCGCAAAACATAATCCGCCCACGAATTTTGTTAATCCGCTCGCCGGACTATTGGTAATGACGGTAATATAAAACACAAAGGCCAGGCCAATGAACACACCTGCGGTAATCGCCAGAAAAAAGGATAACGATTTCTTTTTGGTCGCCTTATAACATCCCGCCTGCTCAGCCACTTTTGCCATTTCTGCTGGCAGTCGCAAATCAAAAAAATTATTGTCACTCATGTTGATCACCATCAAATTGGATTAAAAACAGAGACAGAACTCGATTTTCTTTATGCATAATCTGTACCACCCGACTTTTAATCAGCTGTAGATTTGAACCAGCTAACAATTAAGTGTAAAAACAGAGCAAATGAGAATAATTATCAAGATAAGCGACCAATAACCTGACATGGCACATTCAAAATAATTAGCCATGAAGGTATAATTTTTTTTAACGGTGAAAATTTTGTGAATTATTTTCACCTGACACCAGGGTGATTAATGTGACAATGGCTTCCGATAACGTGATGACGTCTTCTTCTGTGCAGGAGAATATTCTGCGAATATCGCAATCGCTTTTCTTACAAAGCGATATTCCCGGTCTGTTGCAGACGCTGATCCGCCATCCGGCACTGGCGTATGTTCCTGCCGCGCTGGAACTGCGCCTGCCGCATGTCCGCTGGCACTGTAATGCGCAAGGCAACGTCGCAAAGCAAGACAATGTGTTTGCCAACGCTCAGGAGGCGCCCAAAGACGCCTTTATTCAGCCTCTGACCGTCAATGGCAATGCGCTGGGGCGTTTACTGTTTATTCCTCCCGCGCAACATCCGTTCTCTGATAACGCGAAACTCTGGCTCAGCCAGCTTTGCGCGCCGGTCGCCGCTGTGCTGCAGCATTTACTGACCCACGAGGCATTGCAGAATGAATGCCGACAATTGCGCGATGAACGCGATCATTTCCGCATACTGGTGGATACCACCAACTCCGTCATTTCACATCTTGATATGCACGCGCTGGTGTCGGAGGTTTCAAAAGAGATTCATCGTTTTTTCGGCATTGATTATATCGGCATGGCGTTGCTCGATGCCGATTCACGTCATGCGCGTTTCGATCTTTACTCCACCTGGTATGTCCCCGGCTCGCCGCTGGTTTGCGAACGCGAATACATCGCCATGCAGGATACGCTGCTGGCGCAGAGCGGCGCACAGCCGCAACTGTGCGTGATGCAGCTGAATAATGAAGATGAAAAAGTTCGCGAAGACGGCCTGCTGACCCGCGCCACCCGTAACGGGCTGAATAACGTCTGCCTGCTGCCGCTCCAGTTTGGTCACGAACCGCAGGGCGTATTGATTCTGGCCCATCGCAGCGGCGGGATGTTTCAGGGCAGCCATCTTCATTTACTCCAGCAAATCGCGGCGCGCATCAGCATTGCCGTGGATAACGCCAGCGCCTACAGCGTCATCCATCGGCTGAAAGAATCTCTCGAGATCGAGAATATCTGGCTTAACGAGCAGATCGGCAGCGAAGAGCATTTCAGCGAGATCATCTACCAGAGCCAGGCGATGAAAGAGGTGATCACCCAAATCGAGATGGTGGCGCAAAGCGACTGCACCGTCCTGATCCTCGGGGAAACCGGCACCGGTAAAGAGCTGGTGGCGCGGGCGATCCACAACTTAAGCCAGCGGAAAGGCCACCGGATGGTGAAAATGAACTGCGCCGCCATTCCCGCTACGCTGATTGAAAGCGATCTGTTTGGTCATGAAAAAGGCGCGTTTACCGGCGCGACCGCCACCCATATTGGCCGTTTTGAGCGCGCGGAAGGCGGCTCGCTGTTCCTGGATGAAGTGGGCGATATGCCGCTCGAGCTCCAGCCAAAACTGCTGCGCGTATTGCAGGAACGGGAAATCGAACGTCTCGGCAGCAGCCGGGTGATCCCGGTGAATGTGCGGTTGATTGCCGCGACTAACCAGGATCTGCATCAGAAATCGCTGGACCGGGAATTCCGTAGCGATCTCTACTATCGCCTGAACGTGTTTCCGATCCTGATCCCCCCGTTGCGCGAGCGGCCGGAGGATATCCCGTTACTGGCGAAGCATTTCACGCAAAAAATCGCCCGCCGCATGAACCGCAATATCGACAGCATTTCTGCCGAAGGGATGCGACTGCTCAGCCAACTGCCGTGGCCGGGCAATGTGCGCGAGCTGGAAAACGTGATTGAGCGTGCGGTGATATTAAGCCAGGGCAATACGCTGCATTTACCGCTGGAAAAACTGCGCCATTATTTACCTGCCGAACCGCCTGCGCCGGTACGCGCGCCGCGATCGGCACCCGCGATGATCACCCCCCCGGTGCCGGAGCACGACGACGCCGAACGCGAGCGCATTATTCAGGTGCTGCGGGAAACCAACGGCATTGTCGCCGGTCCGCGCGGCGCGGCGGCAAGATTGGGGTTAAAGCGCAGCACGCTGTTATCAAGGATGCAGAGACTGGGGATATCGGCGCGGGAGATTTGAGTAACCGACTTTTAAGACAATAATGCCGGGGAATATCCCCGGCAAACGATCCATCGAAAAAACTTATATTTCCTCAGATTCCCTTTCCACCACCAGCGCCTCAATCCCTTCCGGTCCCTGCCCGTTTTCCAGATGCCGATACAACCGCGCTACCGCGTCATTCACCGCAGGAGTAATGGGAAAGTAAAAC
The DNA here is from genome assembly GCF_009907385.1 of Atlantibacter hermannii. Taxonomy (GTDB): domain Bacteria; phylum Pseudomonadota; class Gammaproteobacteria; order Enterobacterales; family Enterobacteriaceae; genus Atlantibacter; species Atlantibacter hermannii_A. The sequence goes on along the minus strand of NZ_JAAATR010000031.1, from coordinate 62,701 downwards.
GCCACGATATCCGGCTGGATGCCGATAAACGTCACGTCAGGGATATCATCCTTCAGGCTGTTGATAAGAAACGTCAGCGGCATGGTGTGGGTGCTGACGATGAACATTTCGGCGATATCATTCGGATCGACCACCCGGATTTCGCCGGGATTGAGCCCCATATCGGTGGCGTCTACCACCACCACCCTTGACGGATTCAGCGCGCGCACCTGATGCACCACGTTTTCCGGCGCAGAACCGCCGTTGATCACGGTCCAGCCAGGGATCGGGTCGCGCAGCATTTTCTCTCCAAGGAGCGGCCCCGCGCCGTCGTCGCCCATCATGCTGTTGCCAACGGTTAACACCACGCCGTTGATTTCGGAAGGCTTCATGGTTTCCTCTTCACAATCAGGTAGATGGCAGGTTCGCGCACAATATCGCCCAACAGGCGGACCAGGGTGGTGCTCCACTGGTTAAACGGCTCGGGCGCGCTGTCGCGCAGCGGCGCAAGCGCGTTGGCCAACAGCGACGTATGGGTGGAATCGATGGTGATCTCCCCAAAGGTCAACAGCCCTTGCAACTTGCGCCTGGCCTCGCCTTCCGGCAGCAATTCCAGCCACTGCTGATACTGCGCCAGCGGGCACACCAGTTCGGTTTTCAGGCAGTCGATCATGCCAACGTGATGGCCTATCGCCAGCGAGTAATACATCACCTGCTGCGCCTCTTCCGGCACGTCGTCATCGCTGTCGACGAATTTCTGGCGCAGCGACCAGAACACCACTTCCGGCGGACGGGTGTTAGCCATGCTGGCCCCCCTGCTGTAACAGCCCGGCCAGACGCTGGACGATTTCCCGCAGTCGCGGATCGTTTTCCTCGCTGAGCCACTGCGATAATCGCGGTGCCACTTCCCCCACCGACGCGCCGTGCAGGCGTTTTAAGAACTCATCGCTGATCAGCCGCCCCTGCCAGTAGCCGCCCATACGGCGGGCCTCGCGCTCGATCATCACCCGGGTCGCCAGCGGCACTTCCGGGAGGATCAGCGCCGCTTTTTCGCCGATGGCTTCGATATGCTGTTCGCCCTTCAGTTTTTGATCGAGCAGCCCCAGCGCCACCGCGAAGCCGTACAGCGTGGCGGCGGGCGTCGGCGGGCAGCCGGGGATCCACACGTCGATGGGCACGATGGATTCGCTGCCGCTCCACACGCAATACAGATCGTGGAAAATCCCGCCGCCGCAACCGCAGGCGCCGTAGGAGATACAGATTTTCGGGTCCGGCGCGGATTCATATGCGCGCAGCGCCGGGACGCGCATCGCGCGGGTCACCGCGCCGGTAAACAGTAAAATGTCGGCATGGCGCGGTGAAGCAACGACTTTGATGCCGAAACGTTCGGCATCAAACAGCGGAGTAATGGCCGAGAAAATCTCGATTTCGCAGCCGTTGCAGCCGCCGCAGTCCACCCGATAAACATAGGCGGAACGCTGAATATCTTTCAGCAGGGTGCTTTTCAGCTTCGCCGCCTGCTCATCCAGCTGGATGGGCTGGCTGACGTGATGATTCACTTTAATGTCCGGCAGGCTCATGATTTTTCTCCCACAGCAATCTGGCGCATACGCAGTGAACCGTTAGTACTCAGGTTATATTTTTGACGGCAGCCCGGGCAGCACTCGTACACGCCGCGCAGTGCCTCGACCGTGTCCGGATCGCCGCTGGACTGGGCCAGCAAGTCCAGGGTTAAGGCCAGCGCTTTTTTAGTGGTAAACGGCTGATGGCACTGCGGGCAGCTGTGCAGCGCAAAGGTCGCCGTGGTGTAGAGATCGGCTTTATTGGTCACCGCCAGTTCAAACTCTTCCGACAGCACAATGGCGCGGGTCGGGCACACTTCCTCGCAGCGGGCGCAAAAAATGCACCGGCCATAGAAAATCTGCCACACCCGCTCGCCGGTGGTGGTGTTGGTTTCCATGGTTAACGCATTGGCCGGGCAGGCGACCGTACAGGCCCCGCAGGCGATGCACTGTTCGGCGTCGTACACCGGTTTGCCGCGAAAGCCCGGGCAGACGTCCAGCGGCTTAAACGGGTACTTCACCGTGGCTTCGCCCGTTTTGAGGAGGGTTTTAAACAGTTTCAGCATCGTTGAGTCCTCACTTGAGCGGCGACTGGGTGCGCTCAATCCCGTAGCGTTCAATCTCCTGATACGGCACGGTTTTGACGCTGCGTTTACGCACATCCACCAGCGTGACGCGGTCGGTACAGGAGTAACAGGGGTCAAGGCTGCCGATAATCAGCGGCGCGTCAGAGACGGTATTGCCCTGAAGCATGTAGCGCAGCACCGGCCAGTTGGCGTAGGTGGCCGCGCGGCAGCGCCAGCGGTAGAGCTTCTGGTTATCCCCCAGCATGCTCCAGTGAATATCTTCGCCGCGCGGCGCTTCGGTATAGCCCAGCGCGAATTTATGCGGTTTATAGGTAAAGCCTTCGGTGAGGATGTCCCCTTCCGGCAGGTTATCCAGCGCGTACTCAATCATCGCCATGGAGTCGAACACCTCTTTCACGCGCACCATCACGCGGGAGAACACGTCGCCGCCGTCCAGGGTGAACAGGGTTTTTGGCAGATTGCCGTAATCGGCGAACGGGTGGTCGAAACGCACGTCGCGGGCAAAACCGCTGGCGCGGATCATCGGGCCCACCGGGCTGTGGTCGCGGGCGACTTTGCGATCCAGCACGCCGACGCCCACGGTACGCTGTTCGATATTCGGCGTAGTGAGCAGCATATCCACCAGATTCTGGAATTCGACGCGCATTTCGCGCACCAGCTTCAGGGTATTCAGACGCTGGGTTTTATTGATATCGCGGCGCACGCCGCCAATCAGGTTCATGCCATAGGTTTTCCGCGCCCCGGTCAGCAATTCCGCCATGGTCATGGATTTCTCCCTGATGCGGAAAAACTGCATAAAGCCGGTATCGAAGCCGACGAAGTGGCTGCTCAGGCCGATGTTCAGCAGGTGGCTGTGCAGCCGCTCCACTTCCAGCAAAATGCTGCGGATAGTGTGGGCGCGCTGCGGCACATAAATCCCCAGCGCGTTTTCTACCGAGGTGGCGTAAGCCACGCTGTGGGTAAAACCGCAGATACCACACACGCGGTCAGAGAGGAACGTGACTTCGTTATAACCCATGCGGGTTTCCGCCAGTTTTTCCATGCCGCGATGGACATAGAACAGGCGGTAGTCGGCATCGACAATCTGCTCGCCGTCGACGAACAGCCGGAAGTGCCCCGGTTCGTCAGAGGTAATATGCAGCGGGCCAATCGGCACCACGCGGGTCTCCCCGGTGGCTTCATTGACGAACGGATAGGTTTCGGTTTCCGTGGTCGGCGCCGGGCGCTGGCGATAATCCATGGTGTCTTTGCGCAGCGGGTAGAGATCGTCCGGCCAGTCGTCCGGCAGCACCAGACGGCGCTCGTCCGGCAGGCCCACCGGTTTCAGGCCGTACATATCGCGCACTTCGCGCTCGCCCCAGACCGCCGCCGGTACGCGCGGCGTCACGGACGGATACTCCTGGGTAATCGGGTTTACGAACGCCTTCACGGTGATCCAGCATTTCTCCTGGCCTTCCAGCGACAGCACGTAATACACCGCAAACTGGCCGTTAAGCGGGCGCTCGTCATTGCCGAACAGCACCGGCAGCCAGCCGTTTAACTGGTAATAAATAAACTCCACGACTTCCGGCAGCGCATCAGTGTTAACCGTAATGGTGAGCTGATCCGCCGTTTGCCATTCCTCGTCCAGCACCGCCGCCGGGAACTGCTGGCGGATTTGCGCCAGATAGCCCACGCCGCGCCTGGCGCTGTTTTGCATACTGTTGACGAAATTTTCGTAGCTCACGTTACTTCTCCTGACGATGGGTGGTGGCGGTAATGGATGCGTCGTGGGTGGCCCACGGCCACGAATAGCGCTGTTGTGAATCGGGCTGATTCAGGACGATGGTGGACGCGCGCTCCAGCATGTAAGTCACCGGTTTCGGAATGTGGGTGCCCATCACCAGCATCAGCACCAGCAGGATCAGCAGCGGCAGCGTGGTCAGAATGCCCAGCTCTCCTTTCGCTACCGCCTGCGGCGCCTCGCCGAAGCACACTTTGGCGACCATGCGGATCAGCCCGCCCAGTACCACCGTCAGCAACAGCAGCAGCACGATAGTGAGCCACAGATGTTCGCCCGCCAGCCCGGCGGTCACGGTCATAAACTCGCTGAGGAACACGTTAAACGGCGGCATCCCGCCGAGGGCCAGCGCGCCGCCTGCCAGCAGCACCGCGCTGAACGGCGCGACGCGCATCATGCCGCGCACCACGTCCAGATCGCGGGTGCCGTATTTCAACAGCAGGTTGCCGGAACCGCAGAACAGCAGCGCTTTCGCCAGGCTATGGTTGAGGGTGTGCAGCAGCCCGGCCAGCACGCCGAGCGGCCCGCCGATGCCGATCGCCACGGCGATCAACCCCATATTCTCGACGCTCGAATAGGCCAGCAGGCGTTTTACATCGCGTTGCACCAGGATAAAGAACGCCGCCACCGCCACCGACAGCATCCCGAAGACAATCAGCAGGGTGTTGGGAAACTGCGGACCAATCGCCGCGCTGATCAGGATGTAATAACGCACGATGATCAGCAGCGCGCAGTTGAGCAGCACCGCCGAGAGCAGCGCACTGGTGGGGCTCGGGGCCTCACTGTGTGCGTCCGGCAGCCAGGCGTGCATCGGGAAAATCCCCATCTTGGTGCCGAAGCCGATCAGCACGAACACAAACGCCAGATGCATCAGCGTCGGGTCCAGCAGATCCGGGTGTTTCATCACTTCGGTCCAGAAAATGGCGTCGCCCGGATTCGGCAACATGCCCGCTGCGTTGGAGTACACCAGCACCGTACCGTAGAGGCCGAACGCCACCCCGACGGTACAAATGATGATGTATTTCCAGGCCGCCTCCAGCGACGAACGCTGGCCGTACAGACCCACCAGAAATGTCGAGCTGAGGGTAGTGGCTTCGATGGCCGCCCACATCAGGATCAGGTTATTACTGGTCACCACCAGCAGCATGGTGAAGATAAACAGGTGGAAGAAGCCATAGTAATTGCACAGGCTCTTCACGCTCAGTTCGCCGCTGTTGACCTCGTGATTCATATACCCGATGGAGTACAGGCCGGTTAAGAACCCGACCACGCCCAACAGCCCAAGGAACAGGCCGCTCAGGCTGTCGAGATGCAGCCACTGGTGCGCCGCCAGTAAATCCTGGTGTTCATACACCAGCGCCACGCCCCACAGGCTGACGCCCAGCAGCGCGGTGATCGCAACGGCATGCAGCGCCGTCACCACGCCGCGCGCGCCGTCGCCGAGCAAACGGCAGGCGAACGCCAGTAGCGCGACCACCAGCGGTATGCCCAGCAGCCAGAAAAACATCGTACTGTCATTCATCTGCTTACCCCTTCAGCGCCGTCAGTTGATCAACATTGAGCGTGTTGAGCGTGCGATAAATTTTGCGCGCCAACACCGCCATCACGATCACGGCAAAAATAGCGTCCGTGGCGATCCCGATTTCCACCAGTTCCGGCGCGCGGTTGGCCAGCAGCGCCAGCGTCAGGTGCGAGCCGTTTTCCATCAGGCAGTAGCCGAATACCTGCTTAAGGATGTTGCGCTGCGTGACGATGCACAGCAGCCCCAGCAGGAAGTGGCCCAGCGATACCGCCAGCGCCGGTTTCAGCTCCGTCACCAGCGGCACCGTAACGGGTTCCACGACGAACCAGGCCAGCAGCACGATGACGGCGGCGGCCACCATCAGCAACGCCGGGCTGATAATCCCGGCATTGGCGCTGGGATCGGAGAGTTTGCGAAACGCGTAGCCCATAATCAGCGGCACCATCACCACCTTGGTGATAAAGGCGCTGATCGACCAGGAGAGCAGCTCATGGGCGTTGAGGGTTTCCGCGAGGGTGATAAAAATGCCCACCAGCATCAGCGACTGCAGCGCATAGAACCAGCACGCGGCGGCAGGACGTTTGACGCCAATCACCAGCAGCGAGGTGATCATCATCACGCCCGCGAGGTTATTGACGATAAGTGTTCCGGTCATGTTCGACTCCCTTATCCCAACCAGGCGACAGCAATGACGCTGGAGCACAGCGACATCACCACCAGGACAATCAGCACCGCCCGCATCGCAACCGGCACCGGCGAGGCATCCGCCACCGCCTCGCTCGGTTCGCCGGGCACCACGCGCCCAAACCAGTAAAGCAGCCAGGCGAAGCTCGCCACCGATTCAACCAGCAACAGCACCATCAGCGGGGTCATGACCCAATATTCGCTGGAGAGCGCGAAACCGGCGGCAAACAGCGGGAACTTGCTGAAAAAGCCGTTGAACGGCGGCACACCGGCAATCGCCAGCGCCGCCACGCAGAAGCCGACGCCCAGCAACGGCATCGTGCGCATCAGCCCTTTCAGCTTCGGCAGCATACGGGTGCCGCAGCTGTAGCTGAGCGCGCCCGCCACCAGGAAGAACAGGCTCTTGGCAAAAGCGTGGTTGAAGATGTAAGCGATACCGCCGTTGAAGGCCTCTTTCGAGCCGAACACCGACATCGACAGGGCGAAGAAGATCCAGCCCAGTTGGGTAATGGTCGACCAGGCGAGCAGGCGCTTCATGTCTTTTTGCGGCAGATACATCATAAAGCCGTAGACAATAGTGAGGCTCGCCATGCCCATGCCGATCCAGCCGATAACGTGCGGCACCTGGTCGGCAGAGAGAATGGCGCGGGCAAAGATATATACGCCCACTTTCACCATCGACGCGGCATGCAGGTAAGCACTCACTGGGGTGGGCGCTTCCATGGCGTCCGGCAGCCAGGCCTGCAACGGCAGTTGCGCCGATTTACCCCAGGCTGCGAACAGGATCCCGCCGAATACGATCAGACTCGCCGGACCGTCCAGTTCCGCCAGCGCGCTCAGCGCGAAGGTGCCGGTTTGCAGGAACAGCGTCGCCGCTGCCAGATACAGGCCGATGGAGGCAACATGGGTGATCAGCAGCGCTTTCATGGCGGAACGCTGGGATTTCGCGCTCTGGTAATAGCCAATCAGCCCCCAGGAGCAGCCGCCGGTGATTTCGAAAAACAGCAGTTGCCCGAGGATGGTGGACGACAACACCAGCCCGGCCATCGCGCCGATAAACACCAGCAGCAGCGCGTAGTAGCGGTTGGTGCCGTCGTGCGGATGCTCGCGGTTGCCTTTGGTCAGATAGCCAGTGGAGTAAAGGCTGACTAAGAAACCTAAAAACACCACCGCGAACACGATCAGGGTGCTGACGCGATCGAGGGTGAAGCCAAACAGCGCCACATCGCCGTACTGAACCAGCGACAGCGTGGTGGCCTCCATACCGCCCAGATAAAACAGCCACGCCAGTTGAACCGTGCCCAACGTGGCCAGCAGCGCGACGAGGGTACACAGCCACGGCGCATAACGCTGCGGCAGGCAGGCCGTGAGCAGCGCCCCGACGAAGGGGATCAGCAGGGTCGCAAGTGCGATAGTTTCCATAATGGTTTCCCTGGCTCCTTACAGACCGGTTAAGTAAAAGACGAAGGCCAGCGTCGCAACGCCGAAGCCCAGCCAGGTGACGCGGTGGGTCAGCAGGAAGCGTCCGCGCGCCAGGCTGTTTTCAATCAGGCCGGCCAGCACAAACACCACCAGCAGCTTGATGCAGGTGGCAAGGACCGCCCACATCAGCGCCGGCGGGGTAAATTCCGCCGCTTTGCCGAACGGGATAAACACCGCCAGGAACAGTTGCGCCACCACCACCTGCTTCAGGCCCAGCCCCCATTTCACCAGGGCAAAGCCGGAACCGGAGTATTCGGTCAGCGGCCCTTCCTGCAACTCCTGCTCCGCTTCCGCGAGGTCAAACGGCAGTTTGCCCATCTCGATAAAGCAGACGAAAGCGCAGGCGATAAACGCCAGCAGCGTGGCGGTCGGCGAGCTCCAGCCCTGCGCCAGGGTGGCGCTGATGGTGCCGATATTGGTGGAACCGGCGATCAGCGCCACCACCAGCAGCGCAAGGATCAGCGTCGGTTCGACTAAAATGCCGATCACCAGTTCGCGGCTGGCCCCGATCCCGGCGAAAGTGCTGCCGGTATCCAGCCCGGAGAGCGAGAAGAAAAAGCGGAACAGCGCGAACAGGTACAGCAGCGTGATCAAATCCCCTGCCCCGCCGAACGGCGACATCAGGGTGAAAATCGGTAAGGTCATCGCCACCAGCAACATCGAACCCAGCAGCACGTAAGGCATGATGCGGAACATCGCCCCCGACTGCGCCGGCGCCACTTCCTGGCGTTTAAGTAATTTGGCGAGATCGCGGTAGTCCTGCCAGATGCCGGGCCCCTGACGCGAATGCATCCGGGCGCGGATCTGGCGGGAGATCCCGGTGAGTAACGGGGTAATCCCCAGCATGATCAGGGCCTGAACCAGCGCGAACAGCCCCATGGTCAGCGTCGGTGTGTGTTGCGTTAACATGCGCTCCCTCCTCAGACCGCGACGATCGCGAGTAAAACGACCAGCGCCGCCACGACATACAGGCAATAGAGACGGAAATCTCCTCCCTGTAGTCGCTGTATCCCGCTGCCCACGGACTGGGTCAGACGGACCAACGGATAGATAATTTTTTCATCCCAGAACGGCTCGACGCGGGTGGCGCCTGCGGTGGTTTTCTCCAGCGCGCGGCCCAGTCCGGCAGACGGATCGAGCTGACGACGCAGTTTGTACAGCGAGGAGAACATGACGCGCAGCGGCTGGGTGAAGCTGCCGGCGGACGCCGACATCGCCTCTTCCCAGGCGTAACCACAGGCCCACGGCTCGCCGCGACGGCGGAAACCTTGTTGCCCACGGCGGTGAGAGAGATAAATCATCAGAGGAATTAACGGCAGGGCCAGCAGCAGAATAAACATGACCGCTGGAGAGAGCATTGCCTGATGGGCCAAGCCCGGCACCAACAGCGCCCCTTCGCTCACCGTCACGGCAGGCGTTTGCACCAGCCCGGCGGCGATGTTCGCGATAACCGGCGCGATCCACGCCGCGCCGACGCCCAATATGACGCAAAGCAACGCCAGCAACAGCATGGCAGCGGTCATCGGCCACGGCACTTCACGCGCCTGGGCTGCTTTCTCGCTGCGCGCGCCGCCGCAGAAGCTAATGCCATACACCTTCACAAAGCACATCGCCGCCAGCGCGCCGGTGATTGCCAGCATCACCATGGCGATGGGGCCGCTCAGTTTCATGATAAAGCTGCCGTCGCGGCTCATGGTGAACAGCGACTGATAGGTGTACCACTCGCTGATAAACCCGTTGAGCGGCGGCAGTGCGGAAATCGCCATACAACCGATCAGGAACGCCAGACCGGTCAGGGGCATTAGCTTGCCTAAGCCGCCCATTTTTTCCATATCGCGGGTATGGACGCGGTAGATAATCGCCCCTGCGCCGAGGAACAGCAGCCCTTTAAACACCGCATGGTTCACGAGGTGGTAGAGCGCGCCGAGAATGCCCAGCGTCGCCAGCACCGGGTGGCCGGTGGCGATGCCCACCATGCCGACGCCGACGCCCATCAAAATGATCCCGATGTTTTCCACGGTATGCCAGGCCAGCAGGCGTTTGATGTCATGCTCCGCCAGCGCATACAGCACGCCCAGAACGGCTGAAACCGCGCCGAACGCCAGCACTACAATCCCCCACCACAGCTGGGTGGCGAGTAAATCAATGCCGACTTTGATAATCCCGAAGATCCCGATTTTCACCATCACGCCCGACATGAGTGCCGAGGCGTGTGACGGCGCGGCGGGGTGCGCGCGCGGCAGCCAGCTGTGCAGCGGCAGCATCCCGGCCTTGGCCCCGAAACCCAGAAACGCCAGCAGGAACACCGCGGAGGCGGTGCCCGGCGAGAGTTGCAGCGCGCGGAAGCTGGCGAAATCGAGGCTGCCGCTCTCCCGCCACAGCAGGAAGAACGCCATCATGATCAGCACCGACCCGGCGTGGGCGATAAAGAAGTACAGCAGCCCGGCGCTGACCGATTCGTCATCCTGCTCGGCGATGACCAGGAACCACGACGCCAGCGACATCATTTCAAACAGGATGATGAAGTAGAACGCGTTGTCCATCACCACCAGGCCGACCATGGAGGCGATAAACAGGTTCATAAAGAACCCCATGCCCCATGCGCCGCGCCCGCGGTATTCCTGAACGTAGGAGAGCGAGTACAGCGAGCACACCACCACCAGCAGGGAGATCACCAGCAGCATAAAGGCGGCCAGGCCATCGAGACGAACGCTGAAGGCGGCAAACGGGAACAGGCCCTGAGTGGCAAACACCACCGCGTCGCCGCCCATCACCACCGGCCACGCGGCAGCAATACCCAGAACGCCGCCGATCATCGCGCCCGCGCCGGCGACATAAATCGCCACCTGCTCCGCATGGCGCAAAAGCAGAGAGGCGCAGCCGCTCGCGACGTAAAACACGATGGCCCACAAAAGAAGCTGAAGAGAATCCATCATAATTTCTGCTCCTGAGAAGCGGTGGGAAACAGATTTAGCTCCGGCGGCAGATTGCTCATCGCCGCCAGACGCCGCGCTTTTGCCTCCCGCGCGATACCGCGTTCATCCACCAGTTTCAGCGCCGCCGTCGGGCACGCCCTGACGCAGGCCGGGCCTTCCGGGCGGAAATCGCATAAGTCGCATTTCACCGCCACGCTGCGCACCCCCGCGTTCCAGGCAAGAAACGGATTCATGCTGGCAGGGCTTTCCGGCACATCGGCCAGCAGATTCGCCGGGACATAGTTTTCAAATTGCGAGGGAATAGACAGCGGGCGGCTGCCCGATGGCGTAATGGCCCCAAAAGGACAGGCCAGGCCGCATAACTTACAGCCGATGCACAGGCTTTCGTTAAGGACGATGGCGTCGTTTTCATGCGTGATGGCGTTCACCGGACACACCCTGGCGCAGGGAGCGTCTTCGCAGTGACGGCAAAGCATGGGGGCGGTCTGCTCGTCAACGCGAGTGACGGTCAGACGTGGATGCGATTGTAATCCCTGAGCCTTATGGACCTCCGAACAGGCGGCCATACAGGTATTGCATCCGATACATAGCTGTGGCTCCGCAATCACGAAGCGATTCATCGCTGTACCCTCCAGAATCATATGAATAACAGCGAGTCGATACCGTCGGCATTGCCCACTGCTGGTCTTGTCAGCAGGCTTTAAGCAGGAATTGTGCCAGTTTGTTTTTTGTTATTTTTATTCTTCAATTCAATGAGTTAATTAAAAATCGCGGCGATGACTTGTCGATGTCGAACGGGATGAAATGCCGAGTCGGCATTTGTGTCGACACCGTTCATGAAGGGATTTGAGTTAAAGCGGGAACGTGCCGGGCGGGCGGCACGTTGCAGGAGCAGCATTAATCGTGGTGATGGGGATGATGATGGGGATGCGTCTCGTCGTGCTCAACCGGTACGACAATCACCTGGCCGTGACGTACCCCGCGCTCGGTAATGACCTTATCCGCGAAAGTACGTACCTGCTGGGTTTCCCCTTTCAATAATGACACTTCAAGGCAACTGCCGTGATCAAGATGCACATGCAGGCTGGTGAGCGACAGGTCGTGATGATCATGGAAAGTACGCGTTAACCGGCGCGACAATTCGCGAGCCTCGTGATCGTAAATATAAAACAGCGCCGCGATACACGGCCCGCTGGCGCTGGTGTCGGCGGCATCCTGCAACCCGGCGCGCACCAAATCGCGCACCGCTTCGGAGCGGTTCTGATAGCCACGGGTCTGGATTAACGCATCCACTTCCGCCAGTAAATCATCGTCAAGTGACAGGGTTACACGTTGCATATTTCAATCCCAAACAGAGTGTTGCAGGCAGTATGGCATGCGTTGGAACGCTGAACATTGATGCCGCGCGGTTTGCGGGCGGTCTCCGCTTTTTGTGCGATTTGACTGGCGTTTTTCTGGCGCGGGCCGACGTTAATACTGCGACTGACACGCAATCCCTGGAATCGGTAACTCGCTTTTTTTTAGGATTAACGCCAAAGTAGTGAATGCCTGCGATGAGAATAAGTTAAACACACAGGCGCTATTATCTTATTTGGGATGGACCCGTTACGCATGACTGACACGCACACCACCATGACCGAGCTACAGGCGCGCTTTCGTCTGAGCGAATTAAACATAGCCCACTGGAACCGTATCCACTTTCAGCTCGCTCCCGAGTCTGTGCCGGAGGATGAGCGCCCCACCGAATACCGTTTTTATCGCATCGAAGAGATGACCGATGAAAAGGCCGCCGTTCACCGGCTGGCGATGAGCAATGTGATCGCCAATATGAGCGATTCGCGCGCGAGGCTGCTGTATATGCTGCTTAGCGACGGCCAGGGCATTCATTTTTATATCGGCGTGGCGAGCCACGATAACGGCGTGGTTCACGATATCGGCATTAAACTCGAGCGGGCCTTCAGCAGTAATTTACTCGGCGCGAAGCTGGCGGCGGTTAAGCCTCAGGACATCGCTCCGATAACCTCGCTGTTATCGATGAAGCGGCTCGGCGTGGTGACGGGCGTCCCTTCGCTGAATGAAGAAGAATCCCGGCTGGGGGATGAAGAATTTCAGGGCGTCGAGCGGCTGGTTAACGGCCTGGCGGGGGAAAGCTGGCGGATGGTTATCGCCTGCCAACCGGGCAGCACAGAAGAAGTCGAGCAGATCATTGAGCAAGTATACGATCTGTCGACCCAGCTCTCCTCGCAAATGAAATATTCAGTGCAGATCTCGCAAAACCAGAGCGAGCAACATACCCGCAGCACGGGTCAGAATCTCACTAAAACCAGCGGAACCAGCCTGACCCTCACACACGGCGAGGGAGACAGCCGGGCCAAAAGCGACGGCGTCAATGAAAACCGCAGCTCCAGTAAAGGCACCAGCTCCAGCTACGATAACAAAGGCACCAGCCACAGCCGGGGCACCAGCAGCGGCACGACCACCACCTCGTCGACGAACAAATCATACGCCACGGGAACCAACGATTCGGAAAGCGTCGGCAGCAATGAAGGCACCAGCGACGCCACCACCTCCGGCGACGGCCAGGCAGTAACCCGCGAAGAGATCAACAAAGGCTATGAAGAGCTGTTGAAGCATTTAGGCGAGACGCAAATTGCACGCTTTCGCCAGGGCAACAGCAAAGGAATGTTTAAAACCTCGCTGTTTCTGGCCGCCAAAACTAATGCGGTATATGAACGGCTGAGCGCCAGCGTGCGGTCGATTTTCCAGGGCAATAACCCCACCCTGACGCCGTTGCGCGTGCACCGTTTGCAGCACGGCGTGGCGCAGCTCGGGCAACTCCTACAATTGGCTGATGCGGCGACCGGCGCGCAGCATCCTTACAGCGAAGCCATTTACTCACTGGTCAGCACCCGCCACGGGCGCACCCAGTGCTCGACCTGGTTGAACAGCCAGGAAATTTCCCTGCTGATGGGCCTGCCGGATAAAGAGCTGGCCGGGCTGAAAATCCGCAAGTGCGTCGATTTCGCGCTGAATCCGCCTGACCTTCCCGAGCCACAACAACTGACGCTCGGCCAGGTGATCCAGCATGGTCAGACGCTGGCGTTTAAGCCGCTGACGCTCGATAAGTCCGAGTTAAATAAACACACTTTCATTACCGGCGTAACCGGCTCCGGTAAGACCACCAGTTGCATGAAACTCCTGCTGGAATCGGGGCTGCCATTTCTGGTGATTGAACCCGCCAAGACCGAATACCGCGAACTGTACCAGAAGGATCCCGACGTGGAGTATTACTGTCTGGGCCGGGAAGACATCACGCCGTTTCGCCTCAATCCCTTTGAACTGGTGTCACCGAAAGAGACGCTCACCGGACACATCGATATCCTGAAAAACGCCCTCAATGCAGTCTTCCCCATGGAGGCGGCGATGCCGATGATCGTGGCGGAGGCGATTATTCAGGCCTATGAGCGTAAAGGCTGGGATATCTACAGCAACCAAAATTTGCTGATTGAGCAGCCGTTTGCCCTCAACAGCGGCGCATGGCCCAACTTCAGCGATATGATCCGCGAACTGGATTCGGTGATCGAATCCAAAGGCATGGGCAAAGAGTTTGAGGAAAAATACCGCGGCTCGCTGGTGGCGCGGCTGACCGATCTGACAAAGGGCACCAAAAGCCGCATGCTCAACGCCCGTCACTCTATTGACTTCGATGCGCTGCTGGATAAGAAAGTGGTTTTCGAACTTGATGAAATCAAGGACGAGAACGACAAGTCTCTGCTAATGGCGCTGATTGTCACCCGCCTCGCCGAAACCATTAAACAGCGCTACCTGCGGGAGCCGGGCTATCGCCATCTCACGCTGATTGAAGAAGCGCACCGCCTGCTGGCGAAGCCGGAGCCAGGCGAAGGCGGCAGTAAAAAACTCGGCGTGGAGATGTTCAGCAACCTGTTGGCCGAAGTGCGTAAATATGGCGAAGGGCTGATCATCGCCGATCAAATCCCCAATAAGCTGATCCCGGACGTCATTAAAAATACCAATACCAAAATCGTTCACCGGCTGTTTTCCGCTGACGATCGTGACGTTATTGGCGACACCATGTCGTTAAGCGATGAACAAAAAAATTTCCTGCCGTCGCTCCAGACCGGCCAGGCGGTCATTTACGGCGGCGGCTGGCACGGCGCGGTGCTCACGCAAATCCAACCCAACGCCAATACCACCGGGCAGCCGATAGATGAACGCACCATCGCCGACCGGGGTATTCAGCAGTGGTGGCCGCAACGCGCCCGGCTGTTCCCGCAGCTCGCGGCGCAAACCCACTTTCACGATCCGCAGGCGTTTATCGCTTATAGCCAGCAGATCGGCAATCTGTTGCGGTTGATAGCGCTGGCGCGGCAGCTGCCGCCGGGCGCGTCGCTGAACACTCAGCTGTTGCGCATCGTCGGGCAGCTCAACACGCTCAACGCCTGCGAGCCGGATGTAATCCAGGCGATGGTCGCCTGGACGCTGGATAACACCGACCTCCCCCCCGACGCCGTGCGTGAAAAAATGCCGCGTCGGCTGGCTGAGCTATTGAAATTTATTGATATCGCGCCAGAAGCGCTTGATTTCACCGCGTTAGCCGCCCGGGTTAACGATATGACCAAAAAATAGTGTTTTTACATAACAAGGAGTGGCTATGGGACTTTTTAGTTCAATCGGTTCGGCGCTGTCGAGCATCGGCAGTTTTGTGGCGAGCGTTGCCAGCACGGTGCTGAAAATTGCGACCACGCCGGAGATCGCGCGCGCGATCAGCGCCGTGGTGCAGGTCATTGGGATCGCGCTGGATATTCTTCGCCCGGATCAGTCACCGGAAAAACACGGCGAAAAAGTGCTGGCCGCCGCAGAGACAGGGATTACACCGGACGCATTCGCAACGTTTGATGAATATTCTCAGGCAATTAAGAATTTTGAAGTGAAGCCGGGACTGGAAAGCAAATGGAGCAAAGAACAGAAAATCGCTGCCAGCGCCGGCGTGATTGCCCAGGGCCTGACCGAATATAAATCCTTCAGCATGGATTCGGCGATCAGCCTGCTCATGCTGGTGGCGCAAAAGCCGGAGTTTTTTACCGCCGAGCGCGTACTTAACCTGATGGGTAAAACCAACGACTTTACGCTGATCCGCGATTATCTCGACGACGAACTGGATCTGTATGACAGCGAGCGCGTAGAGGCCTGGCTGGCCTCTGCCGAAGCCGATATGCCGGACGGTCTGTCACGGGAAGAGATCGTCGCCAGCCTGCGCGCCCAGCGCGCTGATGCAGAATAACGCCGGACATGCATTGATGAGCCATTACGCTATTATTCTCGACCAGCAGCGCTTTAGCTGTTTTTACCACACCCCGCAAGGCTGGGAAGTTTATCCGCTGAAAGGCGAAGAGAGCCTTGAGTGCGCACAGCCCGCCCAACTGGCGGAAGCGTTGCGTGAACTGAACGAACATCTGGTCTGGAGCCCGGCGGAACAGATTGTGGTGCTCTACCAGGCACCCTACCAACCGTGGCTGCCGCCGTTACTTGATGCCGTCGCGAACAGCCCGGTGATGGTGTTGCCGCTCGCTCCCTGGCTTGCCTGCGCCGCAGCCTGCGATCCGTTAAGCAAAACGCCGGAACTGTTTTGCCGTCACCTGCTGCCGCTGCTGTGGAAGCAGCTGGTTGAGCATGACGCGCCGGTGAAATCCCACCAGCTTGAGGCGGCTTCACGGACTCAGGAAACCCTTGTGCAGCAGCTCCAGCAGGAGCAGCAGGAAAACCTGGCGTTGCAGGAGGCGTTAAAAACCTGCCAGCAGAGCCTTCAGCAACAGCAGGCCAACTGGAATAAAGAGCGCGCCCACTATGAAGCCAACCTGTTGCGCACTGACGATCTGACTGATGCCGCTATCGCCCAGTTTATGCCGCTGTTTTTTGCGCACTTCTGGCAAAAAGTCAGCCCGAGCGATATGGCGATGCTGTTGGGCAGCCTGACCTTGCCCGCCATATCAAGCCCCTGGCCGGAACCCAATAAAAGCGCGCTGGCAATTAAAAAGCGCAGCTTTCAGCAAAGCCCGTTTCGCCACCAGCAGCAAATTAAAGCCATGGCGCGCAAATTTGTTGAGGTGGGTTATTTGACGGTGCGCCCGGAAATGGAACCGTTACTGGAAGAGTATGAGAGCTGACGCACAATGACACCGCCCTTTGAAGATTTACACGCCGATCCCGACTTTCGCGCCTGGCTCGCCGGGCTTATCAGTGAAGAAGTGCAACAGCAGTTGCAGCACGCCTGGCGTCAGTTGAGTGAGACATCGCCGGCCCCCCTGCCCACCGCGCCGCCGCTAAGCGAGCCCGCGCCCGCGCCGGCACCTGACGCCCTGCAACCGCTGCGGGGCATCATCGCGATAGTGAAAAACGATCCCGAACTGCAGGAGAAATGGCTGCGCCGCCCCCTCCCCGACGGCGAGGCCGAGCAGTTCCAGCAGGTGATAGTCATCGCCAGCCATTGGGATCGCATCGAACGCCTGTGGGACGTGCTTTACGAACGGGCGAAATCCCGCGCCGCGCCGGTTAACGATGATGAGCAGCGTCTGCTGGAATATGCCCTTTCGCTGCATAACCGGCTGTGGATCGACCGGCTGGCAGAACTTGAAACCGTGGCTGCCGCCAGCGCTTATAACTATGAAATCCATAATGGCGTCGGCCAGGGCGACACTATCGCCGCGCTGTGGCTACCCGGGCTGATTAATAGCGCGGGCAAGCGGGTTCGTAAGCCGCTGGTGCAGTTGTAGTAATCAGATAAAGACGGATACGAAGAGAAAAAACATGCTGGAAAAACTACAGGATCGCGCCTGGCTTGGGCTGGTTGAAACGTTCTGGGCAGAGCTACACAGCAAAGAGACGTTTGGTATTCTCATTGATGGCGAGCAGATGAAATGGCTGGTGCAGGCAAAGGACGATCGGCTGCTGCTCTGGACACATGATAGCCGCTATTACCCGCCGGGGCTGGTTACCGAAAACCAGGCGTACTGCAACGAACTACGCTGGCTGGGACTCAAAGGCTGGCGCGTGCCGACTCGCCACGAAATGCTGCTGTTTGCAAAAAACCGCAAGAATCCGCTGCGCCAGGGCGACAATAATCGCCTGCGCGATAAATACGGGTTTAACGTTGTGGAAGGGTTTATCGACCTTGACAGCAATAACCCTTCCGCCAGTCCGGGGTATCAATATCCCTCCATTCCCTGCGCATCCGTCACGAAACAGGTGTTCGCGGATATCCTGATCGACATGCCGGTCAAGCTGAGTTCCCTTAGCGATCCTGGTCGTAACTGGCTGGATGGCTGGGAGGATCATTTTACTACCGCGCTGGTAGAACTGGATTACCAGGTTAACCGCCTGCCGAAAATCGATCCCCTCACCTTTACCGATATCAATAAAGGGCTGTGGGAAATGTGGGGGCAGGACGCGAATACGCTTGAAGCCCTGAACATTCGCCCGCGCGATCCGGCGCGAGATATCCGCCCCGGCTGCGTTGCTATCGACTTCGGCACCAGCAGCACCGTGGTGGCTTATGAAACCGAAAACGGCCGCAAAGAGTTAATGCGTATCGGCGTGCGTGATTTCTATGAACGCATTGAACCGCATCATTTTGAAAACCCGACGGTATTAGAAATTATCGATTTGCAGGCATTATTAAGCGAATGGACCGAAGAGGCCTACCGCCCCGGCGTGCGCTGGGAAATGGTGCACTGCTCGCACGAGGCGCAGGCGAAACTGCGCGACAACCAGAGCGATATCTATACCGTCAGCAGCATTTTGACCCGGCTGAAACAGTGGGCGCTGCGCCAGTCCAGCGATCATCAGGTGGTATTCACCGATCAGCAACAGTGCGAGCACACCCTTGCGCCGCTCACCCAAAATAACCCAACGCGCGGAGAGTGGCTGGATGTCGCGGGTGATTATCCTTTCGATCCCATCGAGCTGTACGCCTGGTTTTTAGGCATGAGCATTAACTGGCGCGGGCGGGGGATCTCGCTGGAATATTTCATGACCTTCCCGGTGGAGTATCCACGCGAGGTTAAAGAAAAAATTCTCGCCAGCTTTAAACGCGGATTGCAGCGCAGCCTGCCGCCAACGCTGGTTGCGCAGCCGGAATTTCTTAACGCCTTTAGCGTCGAAGAGTTAGCCAGCGAGCCTGCCGCCTATGCGGTATGCGCGCTGGATGCCCTGGCTATCCAACCTGGCGAACAGGGTGCCGCCTACGCGGTATTTGATTTTGGCGGCGGCACCACCGATTTTGACTTCGGCTACTACCGTCACCCTTCAGAAGAAGAGGAAGACGAAGGCTTCGAGCGGGTATTTGAGCATTTCGCCCCGGCGGGCGATAAATTTTTGGGCGGCGAGAATCTGTTGGAAAATATGGCCTATCGGGTGTTTCGTAATAACCTCGATTTATGCCAGAAATATCACATCGCCTTTACCAAACCGCTGGATGCCGACCCGTTCCCGGGTTCGGAAATTTATCTTGAAAAAACCCAGGCCGCCTACAGCAATACCATGTTACTGATCGGCGAGCTACGTCCGTTCTGGGAAACCCCCTGTACCGCAGAGCCGGACTGGGAAGACAAAACCTGCACGCTGGATCTGTTCAACCGGGCGGGAGAAAAAGTCAGCTGCGATTTCGTGATCCCCTATGGTGAGCTGGCGGAATATCTTGAGCAGCGCATCGCGCTGGGCATTGATAAGTTTATCGCCGCGCTCGGTCAGGCATTTACCCCTTTGCCGGAGCAGATACATATTCTGCTGGCGGGAAATTCCAGCCGATCGCTGTGGATCTCCCGCCTGTGGGGCCTGGCAGACGATCGTCAGAATGCGGTGATATTTGACAAAATGGCCGACCGTTTTGGCAACGATACCCCCGCACTGCATATTCATGCCCCGCTCAGCAGTAATCCTGACGCCCCCTATCAGCCGACCGCCAAAACCGGCGTGGCGCTTGGGCTGCTGGATCTGCGGCCTGGCGGCGTCACCAAAGTCATCAACCATACGCGCCAGCAGAGCATGGGCGAAGCCGGATTCGCGTTCAACGTGGGGCGCGCCCGCGCCGGATCGTTCCTGGTAGGCTTAGCCATGAACAGCCGCTATGAAGAGTGGTTTGAACTGGGCCCCCAGCGGGAAGGGATTTTTGAGCTGCTGTATACCCAGTCGCCGCTGGCACAACAAGGTACGTTGTCCTCCGTTGACAGCGAAGTAAAACGCCTGCGCTTACGCCTGGCGGTAAACCAGAAAGGGCATCGGGTATTTGCCAAAGCGACTGCGCCACACCAGATAAGCCTGGTCACGGCCGCAAACCTGGACGAACTGGCGGAAAATCGAACGGATAATCATCAGGTGCTGGAGTTGAAATAATCTGAAGTTACCGCCTCGCTTTTGGGGTTGGGCAACGTTCAGCAAGCAGAGAACAGCGCTGCCCGTTAGCGACTGGCAGCGCTGTTAAAAGGCGCGCCAGGCATTCCTGACCACACCAGCCTGAAAAGGCGGGGTTTCCCCCGCCTCCAGGTGCTATTTACCAGGTTCGTAAGCCAGTAACGCAGCGACCTCCCTGCTTCCGTCTTTTAGCCGCAAATCGCACAGCGAACTTCGGGTCAGATATGTGAAGATCATTGGTGTCAAATACACCCTGAATACACACCGGATCCGGGCGTTTCGCGGCTGTTTCATCGCTTTCTTCTCATTGTCTTGCGACAGGTAAGAGGCTGTCCTGATGTTGTTCATGCATGCAGGTAGCCTCGTTGTGCACTGCCCCCCAAAAGTTGGACAGAATAATCGAGGCATCTCAGAAAGAGTCCATGGAATACATGGGCTCTTTTTTGTTTCCTGCAAAAGCTAAATAAACTTTTCCACAGCCAAATCATCCATTCAACTGCTTCTTACTCCACGCACTTCCTTGTTTCTGCAACCACCTGTTCTGCACCAGTTAATTGAGCAAGATCCAATTCTGATTATTCAGATCTTAGGTGAAGAAAAGCTTAATTGAGGTATGTAGAGCAGTTTTGCATGCACCGCATTTGCGCCTCTATCACTCCGAAGTAGTTTTATTTACACATACCCCCAACATCT
This sequence comes from Atlantibacter hermannii, assembly GCF_009907385.1. Classification (GTDB taxonomy): domain Bacteria; phylum Pseudomonadota; class Gammaproteobacteria; order Enterobacterales; family Enterobacteriaceae; genus Atlantibacter; species Atlantibacter hermannii_A. Next base: position 42,050 of record NZ_JAAATR010000031.1, on the reverse strand, counting down.
GCATATACTTAGCATATGCTTTAAGGCTAACCTATCAGGAGAAATACTATGAGAACCGTATCGATATTCAAAAACGGCAACAATCGCGCTATCCGTCTGCCTCGTGACATGGATTTTGAGGGAGTAAGCGAACTGGAAATCGTCCGGGAAGGTGACAGCATCATCCTTCGTCCCGTTCGCCCAACATGGGGTTCGTTTACTCAGCTCGAAAAAGCCGATTCAGACTTTATGTCCGAACGTGGGGACATTGTCAGCGATGAAGGACGGTTTGACTTGTGATCAAGACATATATGCTGGACACCAACATTTGCTCGTTCATCATGCGTGAGCAGCCGGAAGCTGTCATTAAACGGCTGGAGCAGGCTGTGCTGCGGAATCACCGCATCGTGGTTTCGGCCATTACTTATGCCGAGATGCGTTTCGGTGCGATCGGAAAGAAGGCATCTTCCCGCCACGGCCTGCTTGTCGAAGCTTTCTGCGCCCGCCTCGATGCAATCCTCGCCTGGGACCGCGCCGCGGTGGACGCAACCACGGAGATTAAGGCAGCACTGACTGCGGCCGGGACGCCAATCGGTCCGAACGATACGGCGATCGCCGGGCATGCCATCGCCACCGGCGCAGTGCTGGTGACCAACAACGTACGTGAGTTTGAGCGTGTGCCAGGCCTGGTACTGGAAGACTGGGCTAACTGACGGCAGAAAGAGTCTTAAAGGCCGGAATGTCCGCGTTGTGCCAGAAGCGGACGTCAAAATGTGTGTTCAGCTAGCGTAAGTTGAGCGTTTCATAATGATATCTCTCTGCGGGTCTGACCCAACCTGAAAGATATGCTCACCCACCTCGGTAAACCCAAGCTTACGGTAAAAAGAGATGGCCCTTGGGTTATGTTCCCAGACACCTAACCAGACAGGATCCGATCCCTTTGCCTCAAATTCAGCAAAGCACTTTTGCATCAGTGCCTGTGCAAATCCTTTACCATGGTAGGGCTCATCGACATACAGGCACAGAATTTCTCCGGCATGGATGCTATTGACACTGAGAGGAAACTCTTCCCACCTTAGTTGAGCGTACCCAATCAGTTTGCTCTCGTATTCGCAGACTAATGTGATCCAGTCTTGTCTGAGGATTTCTTGCAACTGGATATTAGTTGAATAGCTTGCATGGCAGTGAAGATCCATATCCTCCTGAGTATTACCATCCTGGAAAGTCTTTCTGAAGGTTCGCTCGGCTAAAATAGCCAGCTCTTCTGCATCAGAGGAACTGGCCCTACGGATTAACATTTATCATTACTCTCTGAAAAGTATTCTTATTTTTGCCCGGCATTACGATAAATGTCTGGCCGATTGATCTGCCAGACAAAATCTTTCCGGTTCAATGGGTTATAACCCAGTTTTTGGTATAGCCAGGGCGCGCTGTCAGTGACCAACATTATCCGTCGCAGGCGTGACATCAACGGATGGGCGTGACAGCATTCGATCAGCCAGCGGCCGAGACCACTTTTCTGATAATCGTTTAATACGTAGACGTCGCACAAATAACCAAAAGTGGCATAGTCTGTGACAAGGCGGGCGAAGCCGATTTGTCTTGTTCCATCCAGAAGCGCAAAACAAAGGCTGTTCTGGATTGATATTCTGACCGTTTCGGCATCAATGCCAGGAGCCCAGGACGATTGCGAGAGGTAATCGTGAATGACTTCCAGTTGAAAACAAGCGGGATCGGTTGTGACAGTAAACTGGCTTTTGGCAAAACTCAGATGTTGATTATCCACTGAACCACTCCATGCAAACTTACCTGTGATAAAACAAGCCCTATTGCTTGCCGGGCGACAATCAGGATGTTTTCTCATGTACTGTCATGATGAACACCAATGGTCCCTCCTCCTGGTTTTCATAGAAATGAGGAACGTCCGTTCTGGCTGTTGCTGAACAGCCGGTTTTTACCTGATACAGGTGGTCCTTCACACCCAGCGTGAGCGTGCCTGTCTGAACATAAAACAGCTCAAGCGTCCCTTCCGTGTGGCCGGGCGAAGCAAACTTTTCCCCCGGTTGCATTTCCCACATCCAGAGCTCGGTCATATCAGGGCCGCCCGAACCAGCGAGCAACCTTGCTCTCCCTCCTTTTTCACCAGCCCACAATTCTGGGATCTCATCTTCAGCAATAAGATGCACGGTCGGTTTGGAACTGACATCCACAAAATCGGCTACCGAAACCCCCATCGCGGCAGCCAGGCGGCATAACAGGGCTATGCTGGGATTCGCCCGGCATCCCTCAATCTCAACCAGCGCGCCCTTGCTGACGCCCGCCCGGCGGGAGAGTTCATCGAGCGATATTTTCTTTTGCTTACGATACAGCTTAATCCGCTGAGATACGGCTTCATTTACGGTGCTGACGATTGAATCTGCATTGGTCATTAAATTGACTTTTTTGGTCATCGGTCATTATCATGGGATAAATTGGTCATTACAGGATTATCACGTGTTAACAGTCTCTCCGTCAATTGCCCCTGAAATTTATCGCATTGCGCCTGGTTTTCGGGCACTCAGTGTCTACGTAAAAGCTGCACCAGTGCTTAACCCCGATATTGGAGAAACAGCGCTGCGAGAAGCCTGTGAAGCGGTTCTGGCCGGTGAGCCTGAGTGGGCGGAAGCGCATCTGGCCGCATGGGCAGAGGTTTTTCAAAAGTTTGGTGCTAAACCTAAACGCACCCCCTGCTCAGCAGATGCGTTACGCAAGCGCGTATTACGTGACGGAACGATGCCAGCACTTGATCCCATCGTTGATCTTTATAATGCCGTTAGTCTCCGCTACGCCGTTCCGGTGGGTGGAGAGAATATCGCTGCCTATCAGGGTTCACCATGTCTGGCTGTGGCAAAAGGAACAGAGCCTTTTGATACAGTCAAAGAGGGGGAAACGGCCGTTGAATATCCTTCACAAGGCGAGATCATCTGGTGTGATGATATCGGCGTGACCTGCCGCCGCTGGAACTGGCGACAGGGGATCAGAACCCGCTTAGGTGTGGAAGCTCAGCAAATGTGGTTTATTCTGGAAAGCCTGCCGCAGATGCCGCTGGAGAGACTTCACGAAGCCGGGAAGATGCTGACCGACGGTCTGGAAAAAATGATGCCCGGTCTGTGGTTTGAGGTTGCTCTCATCGAAGAACAACAGCAGTAATATCATTCAGGAGAAACTTTTATGTTTACCGGTTTGTCGGCGTTTCCATTAACCCCAGTCACCGCCGGAGGAGTGGATGAAAAGGGTTTCAGCCATATTCTTTCCCGCCTGACAGAAGCTCGGGTTGATTCTATGGGTCTCCTGGGGTCAACCGGAAGCTACGCCTATCTAACCCGGGAGCAGCGTAAGCGCGTAGCAACGCTGGCAAAACAGCATGCCGGGGATATCCCAATGATGGTATGTGTGGGAGCGGTCAGTACCGATGCTATCCTGCATCTGGCAGATGACGCGCAGGCAGCCGGCGCGAATGCTCTGTTACTCCCGGCGGTCAGCTACCAGCCACTCCGTGACGAAGAAGTATTCTCACTCTTTGAGACCGTTACCCGGCACGTGTCTGTACCGGTGTGTATCTATGATAATCCGGGCACTACGCATTTTACCTTTACGGATGAACTCCACGGTCGTCTCTCATCACTTGAGGGGATTCGCTCGGTCAAGATCCCTGGCGTACCGGATAGCCCCGCTGCAGCGACTGAGCGGGTGAATGCGTTACGTCAACATCTGCGCCCTGGCGTAACAATCGGCATCAGTGGCGACGCTTATGCGGGGCTGGGATTAAACGCTGGTTGTGAAGTCTGGTACTCCGTGTGTGGGGGTCTGTTCCCTGAGATGGCGAAACAAATCACTGAAGCCGCGGCGGTAAAGGATCATCAACGCGTTACTGCCCTGACAGCCCGCCTTGAACCTTTGTGGGCGCTGTTCCGTAAACATGGTGGAAGTCTTCGTGTTATTGCCGCAGCTGCTGGTGTGCTTGGGCTAACCGACATGGATTGCCTGCCTCGTCCTTTGCAGCCGTTGTCAGCAGGCGATATCGCGGATATTGCCCATGTGATAAGTAAGCTGGAGCTGAAGTAATCTCCCCGCAGGACCGGCAGTCTGTCGGTCCTTCTGAAACCTGGCTGGATATCAATCATCATCGCATGTTTGAAGCTATATCTTTAGGTCCGCTCATCGCTCATAGCGGACCTAAACCCTATTCATTTCAGATGTTGCGCAGGCTTGAGAACTGGATGATATCCTTAACACTATCATCAAAAATGTAAAAATCCTGCGCAAGCTGATTACGCTTTATCATAATTTTATTTATGATGCTTCCTTGATGAAAATCACCACATCAAATTCGTAGCGGATAGGTTTTCAGGCGATATTCAACCGGGCTGAGGCCGTTAAATTTAAGGCTGATTCGCCGAGTATTGTAGTAATGAATGTACTCCTCAAGAACGATCTTCAGTTCGTCAACATCGTTGAATTTACGGGTGTAAAAGCATTCTGATTTTAAGGTCCCGAAAAAGCATTCTGCACAGGCATTATCCAGACAGTTTCCTTTACGGGACATGCTTTGCAAAACCCCAAACTCACGCAACTGATACTGATACCATCGATGCCGGTATTGCCATCCCTGATCTGAATGAAGTACTGGTTTGCTGTTTTCCTCCATTCTGGCAAATGCCTTAATCAACACGTCGTCAATCATTGGCATGGTTGGGTGTTCCGAAATACTGTAGGAAATCACTTCATTATTGAAAAGATCGATGATGGAGGACAGATAGAGTTTCCGGCCATTGACAGCAAACTCGGCGACGTCTGTGACCCATTTTTCATTAGGCCGGCTGGCTTTGAAGTTTCGTTGCAGGATATTGGCAGCAGCACTTCCCCATTCGCCACGCCATGAGGTGTAACGCTTTACTTTGATAGCTGCTTTAAGGTCAATGGATACGCCCTTATTTCTGAGCTTTAATCCTTCTTCTCCATAAGCATCACAGGCTGCAACCCAGATTCTCACCTGGGTTCTGGGAATGTGGAAACGGGCTGAAGTTAACCGATAGCCTTCATCGCTAGCAAGATAGTGCATAACGACTTCGAGGCGTTCTTCGAGGGTATATTTACGTCCGGGCATAGGACTCTCCAGTTTGAGAGTCCAACTAAATGGGTGCAGTACGTGGGTTAATTAAAAAATGACCTTCAGGGCTTTCTTTTTTCTGCCGCACACCACCGCTTCACTCCCCTGCGTTAATAAGGCAAAAGTCTCAAGCGCCGCCGCGACAATAAGCCGCACGCTTTATCGGTACATAGTGAGGCTATCTGAAATAAAAAAGCCCCGGGGCAACGGGGCGAAAAGGCGTTAAGCCAACTGACACCGCACGTCCCTGTGCGTTGAAAAATGAGGTTTAATGCGTTACGCAGATAAGGCTTTGAGCAAGGCAAAGGCCTCTTTCATCTTATCTTCGCTGACCACAAAAGCACGTAGCTGGCCTTCGGCGTCCACGCCTTTCGCGACCATGCCCTGGGATTCGGTGATAATTTGCCAGTTCAGATCGCTGCGACGGGTTTCACCCGCCAGATGCAGCGGCAGTTCCGGCGTTTTCACTTTAACCAGCATGGCAGGCAGTTTTAGCGGCGCGTTGCCGCCGAGCAGGTTCTTCGCCAGCGTCATGGCGCTAATCTGGATCGGTTGCAGGAACGGCAGCAACTGACCGTCGATTTCCGCACAGTCGCCCAGCGCGTAAATATCCGGATTGCTGCTTTTCAGCGTGCTGTCCACCACAATTCCGCGATTCACCGCCACACCGGCGCTGCGCGCCAGCGCGGTTTCCGGACGTAAGCCCGTCGCGGAGATCACCGCATCCACCTCTACATGACGCTCGCGATCGAAGGCGGCGCGAATGCCGTTGGCGGTTTGCTCCAGCGACTGCAACTGCGATTTGAGCAGCAGATGTACGCCCATATCCGTCAGACGATGCTGTAAGCGACTGCTCACTTCCGGCGGCATCAGCGAAGCCAGAATGCTGGCCGCGTTATCCACCAGCGTGACGGATTTACCCGCGCGGGTGAAATCCATCGCCAGTTCGCTACCGATCAATCCGCCGCCAACGATCAGCACCCGACGCGCATCAAACAACTGCGACTCGCAGGCGCGATACTCCAGTTGGCTGTTGAGCGTCAGCATCAGTTCGCGCCCGGCCACCGGCGGGATAAACGCGCTGGCCCCGGTCGCCAGCACCAGTTTGTCATAGGACCACTGGTTATCGGTGCTTTTTACCACACGGGCCTGGGCATCGATCGCTGTGATCCAGGTGTACGGGAACAGGCGCACGTTGTACTGCTCGGCGAACTCGCCCGCCGACTGACGCGTCATCTCGTCGGCGCGCTGGCGCAGGCTGATGACGTGGCTGAGATCGGGCTTGTTGTATTCATCGATACTGTCGGCGGCAATCACGCTGATGGCCACCTGGCTGTCCTGTTTACGCAGGTTTTTGACTAACTGTCGGGCCGCGAAGCCCGACCCGATAATGACGATCCCGTGGCTCATACCGCCTCCGTTGCCAGCTCATCGAAGACGTCTTTACCCAGCGAACATTCGGGGCACAGGAAGTTGTCCGGCACGTCGCTCCATGGCGTGCCCGGCTGGACATCCTGCATCGGCTCGCCGACTGCCGGATCGTAAATCCACTGGCAAACGCTGCACTGCATGCAAGGGCCGAGATCGGCGTCAACAACGGCGGCGCTGGCGCTGTCATCCGGCTTCGGCTCTGTTTTCACCGTGGCTTCCGGCAGCGGTGCGAGCGCCCACTGACGGGCGATGTCGCGGCCATGCTGGCGGCACAGTTCCAGCGCATCCACATCCGGACGCCATTTGGCTTTCAGGCTCAGGGACATTTCAAACCCGGCATCCTGCAAGCGGGTAGACAGGCGGTCTACCGCGCCGCCGCTCCAGCCGTGCGAACCGAACGCGCTGGCGCGTTTATTACGGAAGCGCAGACCGGTCATCTCTTCCACCAGGCCGGCGATTTTCGGCATCATCACGTTGTTCATGGTGGAAGTCCCCACCAGCACGCCTTTGGAGCGGAACACGTTGGTCAGGATTTCATTTTTATCGCTGCGCGCCACGTTGAAAATTTTCACCGCCACCACCGGATCAACTTCGTTGATGCCCTGGGCGATAGCGTCGGCCATCATGCGGGTGTTGTTGGACATGGTGTCGTAGAAGATGGTAATGCGATCTTCCTGATAGTCCGCCGCCCACTTCAGATACAGCTCGACGATTTGAGTCGGGTTTTCACGCCATACCACGCCGTGAGAGGTCGCAATCATATCCACCGGCAGGTTGAAGCCGAGGATCTCGGTGATTTTTGGCGTGACCAGGCGGCTAAACGGCGTCAGGATGTTGGCGTAGTAGCGCTGGCACTGTTCGAACAGTTCAGTCTGATCCACTTCATCGTTAAACAGGCGTTCGTCGCAATAGTGCTGGCCGAAGGCATCGTTACTGAACAGCACCGCATCGCCGGTCATATAAGTCATCATACTGTCCGGCCAGTGCAGCATCGGCGTTTCGACGAAGATCAGCTGTTTGCCATTGCCAATATCCAGCGTGTCACCGGTTTTCACCACGTGGAAATTCCACTCCGGGTGGTGATGGTGGCCGTTAATGGAGTCAATGGCGTTGGCGGTGCAGTAGATCGGGGTGTCGGGGATTTGCATCATCAGCTCGGTCAGCGCGCCCGCGTGATCTTCTTCGGCGTGGTTAATGATGATGTAATCGATATCCGCCAGATCGATTTCGCCGCGCAGGTTCTGCACGAACTCGCGGCTGAATTTGTGATCGACAGTGTCGATCAGCACATTTTTTTCTTCACGGATGAGGTAGCTGTTGTAGCTGCTGCCGCGCAGCGTTTTGTATTCGGTGCCGTGAAAATCGCGCACTTCCCAGTCACGCTGACCAACCCAGGAAATCGTGTTCTTAACCAGAATAGCCATATCAACCTCTTGTGTTCATGAAAATAAATTCGATTGCGATATGGCTCATATATCAAGTTGCGTGCCAACTTTCTAATTATATGATTTATAACAATTTATTTAATTCAGTGACAATAAAGAAGGTTAAAATGACTATCCTGAAAACAGTCATTTTGACCAGATTAAATGTCAAAATGACTGCATACAGCCAGACGATTAGACGCGGTTGATCATCCGCCAGCGGAACCAGATTTGAGCGAGCAGGATCAGAATGCCGCCGATAATTTTCTGGGTGGGCAGACGCTCACCATACCAAATCCCGGCAGCTATTACGGTGAACAGCGGTTCCAGCACCATAATCAGGGCGGCGCTGGCGACAGCAGCGTATTTTTGCCCCTGCAACTGCAACGCGAAGCGCAGGCTGGTGGCGATGAAAATACTGGCCAGCACCCACAGTGCAATAGACCAACTAAACGGCTGGGTAATGTGTTCGACGCTGGCGGAAATCGCCAGGCCAACGAGGCCCGTCATCATCAGTTGTGCGGTGGTCAGCGGGATTAACGGCACCTCCCGGGCACAGCGGCTGGTATAGCAAAACGAGATCGACTGCACCAGCGCCGTCAGTAAAAACCAGCCCTGGCTGGGGTGAAATGATATCGGGCTGTGCAGGCTTAACAGCGCCAGGCCAATCCCCGCCACCGGTAAACACTCCCAGTACGCCCGCGCCGGACGCACCCGCATCATCACCCACGCCGTCAGCGGTACAAACAGCATGGCGAGGCTCATAATAAATGCCCCTTCGCCCAGCGACGGCGTGCTGGATACCGAGTAGATCCACAGGCACATGGTTAACGCCATCCAGACGCCGCTGGTCAGCACCTGCCGCCACTGATGGCGCGGAATAGCCTGACCGCGACAAAATGGCAACAGCACCAGCGAGGCGAAGAAAAACCGCACGCCGAGAAACGCGAACACCGGCATTCCGGCAATCGCTTCTTTGGAGAAGATCCAGCCGCAGGCGGCAATAAGCGTGGTTAACACTAAAAACAGATCGGCTTGCCGCTGCCGGTTCATGGGTGATGCTCCCTGGAATAAGTCAAATACGTCAAACAAGGTTCGACTTTATAACATTCCGCTAACCTGAACCACTTCACGCGGGGGAAAAGATTGGGGGGTGGTAAAACAAAAAAAAGCGCCCCGACGAGGCGCTTATCAGCAAGATGAGGATCAGTTCCAGAGCGCCAGAATCGGCCAGCCGACCAGCATCAGCATCGAGATATAAATCACCCCGAAAATCGCGCCGAGCCGCCAGTAATCTTTGGACTTCACGTAGCCGCAGCCGTAGATGATCACGCCGGGGCCGGTGGCATACGGCGTCAGGCAGCCCATGATACCGATTGACAGCACCAGCAGGATACACAAGTGTTCCATCGGTACGCCCGGGATGCCTTTACCCACCGCGAGGATCACCGGCAGCATAGTGGCGGTATGCGCCGACAGGCTGGCGAACAGGTAGTGCGCGAAGTAGAACACTAATACCAGCGCGATCACCGTGCCGGTGGGCGAGAACCCTTCCAGATGGGTGCTCATGGTTTTCGCAAACCAGTCGATAAACCCGGAACGCGTCAGACCGTTGGCCATCACCACCAGCGTCGACAGGTTCACCAGGGTGTTCCAGGCGCTGTGATATTTGGTGATCTCTTTCCACGGCACCACGTGCAGGGCCAGCATTAACGATACCGCCAGCAAGCCCACTGCCGTGGCGTCAATGGCTTCACCGCCGAACACCCACAGCGCCAGGCTCAGCAGCACCAGGCCAATCAGGGTGATCTCTTTCTGGGTCAACGCGCCCATCTCTTTCAGCGCGCCGCTGGCCCAGCTGGAAACTTCCGCACTGTGGGTCACTTCCGGTTTATACAGCACATACGAGAGCCACGGCGCGATAATCAGCAGAATAATGCCCACCGGTAAAAAGCCCAGGAACCAGGTCAGCCAGCTGATCTGAATCCCGGCGATTTTGCTGACGAACTCAAGGCCCAGCACGTTCGGCGCGGCGCCGGTGACGAACATTGAGGAGCTGAGGCTGGTACTGATCACCATCATCCACATCAGATAGCCGCCGATGCGGCGTGATGACGGATCGTTGGGATGGGAGTTAAACAGCGGCGGCAGGTTTTTGATAACCGGGAACACGGTGCCGCCGGTGCGCGCGGTATTCGACGGGGTGAACGGCGCCAGCAGGATATCGATAATCACGATGGCATAGCCGAGCGTCAGGGTACGTTTACCCATAAACTTGACCATAAACAGCGCGATACGGCGCCCCAGCCCCGTCACTTCATAACCCAGCGCGAATATAAACGCCCCGAACACCAGCCACACCGTGGTGCTGGAGAAGCCCGCCAGCCCCCACTTTAGCGCCTGTTTACCGGCGTCGAATTTCGGGTCGGCCAGTTCGCTGGCATCAAACAGCAGATAATCGCTGCCGATGACGCAAATCGTGACGGCGATAAAGCTGATCGCCGTAGCCGGAATGGGTTCGAGGATCATCCCAACGATCATCGCGACAAACACGGCAAAATAGTGCCATGCCTGCGGCGGCATACCGTCAGGAACCGGAATGAGCAACATGACGCCCATTACCACCAGCGGGGCCAGTAATTTCCATATCTTATCTTTTGAAGCAGTCATCGCTGTTTCTCCATGAAAAGCTTGTGCTTGTTAGTGTTTGAGATTTAACGGTTGAAATTTCAGCTAAAAACCAGGTAACGATCAGCAGATCGGCGCTGCCGCCGGGGCTGAGATGGCGGGCGATACAGGCATTATCGAATTCGACGAGCGCCTGAAGGTCTGACGCACGACGGATCCCGCCCTGGCGCAGCAGCGCGATCGCCCTGTGTTGCAGCCAGCGCAGGCCGTCAGCGCCGCCGCGCGACGCCACATTGGTGTCGCCATTGCGCGCCATCAACACCAGCAGCGTGTCGAGCAGCGCCAGTTCCGGGTCGACGCCCTGCGCTTTCAGGGCCAGGTAATGGGGTAACGCATGGTCGCGCACCAGCGGGAATCCGGCTTCGGCTTCGCCTCGCGCGCCGGTCAGACCGAGCTGCACATAGAGGCGCTGGCCCGCCGTTTGCCCGGCGTTGTGCTGCGCCAGCTCGCGTGCGGTGAGCCCCTGACAAAACCCCGCGACCAGGCGGCACAGCGCTTCTGGCGTGACCCGTTGCTGCTGTTGGGTTAATCGCCCCGCCGCCGTACACAGCAGCCCCAGCGAGAAAATGCTGCCTTTATGGGTATTCACCCCGGCGGTGGCGCGGAACATTGCCGCTTCGCAGGCCATCCCGAGGGGGCGGATCGCTGCCAGCACCGCGCTTTCCGGCAAGCCAGCGCTGCATGCGCCCATCTCCACAAAGCGCGGCAGCCACAGGCGGATGGCATCCGCGCTGCGGTAAAAGTCCTCCAGCGCCATGTCCCGGTGCGCGCCGCTGTTATAGCGGTCCACCAGGCCGGGCTTGGGCGAGAGATTCACTTCCGCCAGCATGGCCCGCCAGGCGCAGTCGCTGTAATGCGCGGTGATGTGCGGCGCAAGGCCTCCCTGCTCAAGCGTGTTCGGCATCATTCAGGCGCGTCTCCATATGGGCCAGCAGTTCAGCAAGGGAGTGGGATTGCTCGCGGGCGCAGAGCGCTGCGGCGCGGGAGCAAATCAGGCAGGCGCGCGGCGGCAGGGAAAATTGCTGGCGGCTCAGGATTTCGCCCTGCGACGTGAAAACGTCGATATCCCACAGCCGCCCCAGCGGGTGCGTCTGCTCCAGCGTGATGGCGGCGCGCTTTACCGTCTGCGCCGGGGCGTTAATCGCCAGCAGCGCTTCCGGGCCGGTAATCAGGGCAAAGGATGCCTGGGCGATCACCGGCCAACTGGCGTCGCGCGCCATGTCTTCCAGCGCCCGGAGGCCGTGACCAAAAACCCGCCGGGTGAGATCGCTGTCTTTCACCGGGCCGGGGGCGACGACGGTAAAGGAGATCAGCGTGACCCCATGTTGCCTGAGCCAGGCCGTTTGCCGCGCCTGGCGCGCATCCCGGCTGGCCAGCAGCGCCGGCAGCGTGACGGCACGATCCGCAGAACGCGTCATGGCCTATTCCTTCACCTGATGAACCACGTCGATCACCGAGCCGTCGCGGTAGCGCACCACGGCGATAACCCGGTCGGTAAAGGCAATCGGACAGGGATCGCCTGTCAGGATGCGCGCCCTTTCCCGCAGCCATTCGATAGTGACCACGCGCAGCCCGGCCTGTTTCAGGCGCTCTGCCAGCTCCGGGCGCGCCGGATTGACGGCCGTGCCGTGGTCGGTCACCAGGATGTCGACGCTGGAACCGGGCGTGACGCAGGTGGTCACGCTATCCACCAGGGTGGGGATGCGTCCGCGCACCAGCGGCGCAACGATAATCGACAGCGCCGCCGCCACCGCCGTGTCGCAGTGGCCGCCGGATGCGCCGCGCAACACGCCGTCCGAGCCGGTCAGCACGTTGACGTTAAACTGGGTATCGATCTCCAGCGCGCTCAGCACCACCACGTCGAGACGGTCGACGCTCGCGCCTTTGGAACCCCAGTTGGCGTACTGGTTAGCGCTTATTTCAATGTGGTTGAGATTGCGGGCCAGCGACTCCGCAGCGGCGCGGTCAAAGCTCTGAACGTCGAGCAGCTTTTTGATCAATCCCTTTTCGTGCAGATCGACCATGGTGGAGGTAATGCCGCCCAGCGCGAAGTCGGCGTGGACATTGCGGCTGCGCATTTTGTCTTCCAGAAAGCGCGTCACCGCCAGCGACGCGCCCCCGGTGCCGGTTTGCAGCGAGAAACCGGGTTTGAAGTAACCGGAATTGACCACCACGTCCGCCGCATGGCGGGCAATCAGTAGCTCGCGCGGGTTGGACGTCATGCGAGTGGCGTCGGCGCCAATTTTGTCGGCATCCCCGACACGGTCGATCTGCACAATCAAGTCGACGCAATCCTGAGCGATGCTGGCAGGATGATGGGGATACGGCAGCAGCGCTTCGGTCAACAGCACGACCTGACGAGCATGCTCCGCATCCACTTTGGCGTAGCCCAGCGATCCGCAGCAGGCTGTGCCGGTGTAACCATTGGCATTGCCGTAGGGGTCGCAGGAGGGCACCCCGAGAAACGCCACGTCAATCGCCAGCTCGCCGCTGTTGACCAACTGCACGCGGCCGCCGTGGGAGTGGATCTGCACCGGCTCGGCCAGTAAGCCGCGGGAAATTTCTTCCGCCAGCGGCCCGCGCAACCCGGAGGTATAAATTCGGCTTACGACGTTATTGCGGATATGCTCCACCAGCGGCGCGTGGCAGTCGCTCAGCGAGCTGGACGCCAGCGTCAGGTTTTTAAATCCCATTCCGGCAATGGCGTCCATCACCAGATTCAGCGTTAAATCGCCGCCGCGAAAAGCGTGATGGAAAGAAATGGTCATCCCATCCTGCAATCCTGAACGGCGAATAGCCTCCTGCAGGGTGGCGCACATTTTTTTATCGCGCGGCTTGCGGGTTTGCAGATTGAGTTTTGAGGTAGGCTGAAATGCCGGACGATCGCCCTTTCCTGCGCTGACCCGCGCCTGCCGTTGTGTGGTTTGCTGCATGTCGTTACTCCTCACGAATACCGGAAAGCGCTGCCCGTGACAGCACCAGACGCGCCCGCTCAATGACCGGGCTATCCACCATCTTGCCGTTGAGCGAGACCACGCCCAGCCCTTCCCGCGCCGCGGCCTCGGCGGCGTCGACCACGCGCCGGGCGTGATCCGCTTCCTGGCGGGTCGGGGCATACAGGTTGTGCAACAACTCGATTTGGCGCGGGTTGATCAGCGACTTGCCGTCAAAACCCAGCTGTTTGATATGCGCGGCTTCTCGCAGAAAACCGGCTTCGTTGTTGGCGTCGGAATAGACGGTATCGAAGGCCTGAATGCCTGCGGCGCGCGCCGCCTGGAGAATGGCGCAGCGGGCAAACAGCAGTTCCGTGCCCTCGGGCGAACGTTCGGTGCGCAGGTTGCGCACGTAATCTTCCGCGCCGAGCGCGATGCCGATCAGGCGCGGCGAGGCGTGGGCAATCGCCACCGCCTGGGTAATGCCCTGTGGCGATTCAATAGCGGCCAGCAGGCCGGTGCTGCCAGGCTCCCGGCCGCATTCAGCCTCAATCCGCGCGATGTGGTGTTCGATATCAATCACGTCCTGAGCGGTGTCGGTTTTCGGCAGGCGCACAATGTCCACGCCGCCGCGCACCACGGCCTCAAGATCCGCCACACCGTAATCGGAATCCAGCGCATTGACCCGCACGATGGTTTCTACGTCCCGGTACAGCGGATGCTGCAGCGCGTGGAAAACCAGGCGGCGAGCGGCGTCTTTTTCACGCAGGATCACCGAGTCTTCCAGATCAAACATCAGCGCATCGGCGTGGTAGATAAACGCGTTGCTGACCATCGCGGCACTGGCGCCGGGGACGAACAGCATGCTGCGGCGGGTACGGGATTTACGTTGTTCAGGGGTAAGCTTCATGCGCGCGTCTCCCAGGGCAGCGCCGTCACCTCGCAGGCGCGCGCCAGCAGCGTTTCCAGACGTGCGCGCAATACGCAGTCCAGCGCGCCTTTATCATCGATAAACACCTGAACGCCGCGCACCTGATAGCGCGTCAGGATCTCCAGCACGGTGGCGCGGATGGCGACGCCAAACTGTTTTTCCACGCTGCTGTTGATTTGCAGCTCGATATCGTGCGAGTCGAGGGGCGCGATGCGCGCCATGACATCCCCGGACTCCAGCGTGCCGGCGACGGCAGGTCGGGTAATTTTCATGATTCACCTGTAGTTAATACGGATTCGGTTTGAAGCGCAGTGGAACGCATGGCGGTGTCAGCCAACATGCGTCGCAGATAGCGGGCGGTAGCGTCGGGAACCAGCAGCTCAATGGTCGCGAGGTCGCGCTTGACCAGGAGTTTGCGCACCCAGGAAGCGGAGATAGCGATGCCGTGATACTGCAGGCGCTCAATCTCTGTCAGCTGTACTGGCGGCGCGGGTTGGGTCGGATCCTGCAGAATGCGCCGCATATCGGCGTTATAGCTGGCGGTCACGTTGCAAAACGGTTCTGTGCCGACGAAGCGATGAGTAATGCCCAGCGCGGGAGCAAGATGATTACGGAAGATTTGCAGATCGATTTCGGTATAGCAGTGGTTAATCACGCTCTGTTCTTTAATGAAGTAGCAGGGAAACGTTGCGCGGGAGATCAGGTATTCCGAGCCGCGATGCACCGTGAGCTTTTCAATATCCGCCGTCCCGGCGCGCACCAGCGCCAGCCGGTCTTCATACGGGAAACGGGAGGTATCTTCTTTAACCAAGAACAGATGCAGCCAGTCGCACTGTGCCGCGGCCCTCTGCACCAGGTAGCGGTGGCCGCGCGTAAACGGGTTGGCGTTCATCACGATACAGCCGATTGTGTTGCCGTCCCGGCGCAGTGTCGTGAGATAGCTGGCGTACTGTTGCAGACGCGTGGCGTTGTTTTCCATCAGCACCATGACGCCCGGCACCCGCGCCAGGGTAAAAAAACCGCACTGCCTGAACAGGGCTTCATTCTGGGTTTTGGTGTAGATAAATAACTGAGTGCAAAAACGTTCATAGGCCAGATTAATTAATTCTGTGGCCAGGGTGAGCGCTAATCCTTCTCCGCGCACTGACTCATCAATAGCGACGCATTTAATAATATTCCCGGCAAGGCCGCCGCAGGCGATGAGGCGTTCATTACGCGTGACGGTAATAAATATCTCTACGGTAGTATCAATACTCAAATCGTTCTCACGCAGGAATTGCGTTATCCCGGCAATTTTCTTATTTTCGCTGCGCTTTACCCGTGTGAACACGGTATTGCCAAACATAGGTATCCGTCCCTGCGCCATGAGTAAGGTGGGGAATAAATGTTAATAAACTGCTGCAATAATAAAGAAGCCTGCCACGCAGGCATTTTTATTAACGGTGCGGTATGCAGCGAAATGTTACGCACTATTCAAAACCTGAATTTTGATATATTTCACAAACTATTCAGCGATTAAAATAGTCTTTATGGTTTTTATTTGGTTAATTAAATTCCCTACGACACCGTTCATGGTTTTAATTTATTTAATTGATTTAATGCTATCAATTTGCCACGATAATCTGGCGTCTGACGCGCCATACGGAAACAATTAAATAACAATCGACTGCCGATTGATTGCGGTATTAAAAGGAAGCGTTATGACCGGGAGAAAACAAATCAACTTATTGCGTTTTTTTCGCCGTCTGGCGTTTCCATTACGGATATTTCTGTTATTACTGGTGGTGTCAACACTGTTAATCAGCGCGCTGGGCCAATATCTCTCCGCCAGCTTTGAAGATTATTTAACCCTGCATGTACGCGGCATGGCGATGAACCAGGCCAGAATCATCGCTTCCAACGATAGCGTTATCGATGCGGTAAAACACCGCGATACCCAGCGACTGAGGCAAATTGTCGGTAAATTATCCACCGGCTCCGATTTTGATTACGTGGTCATCGGGGACCGTCACTCTGTTCGTCTTTATCATCCTAACCCGGCCAAAATTGGCTATCCCATGCAGTGGACTAAGCCTGGCGCGCTGGAAAAAGGCGAAAGCTATTTTATTACCGGCGAAGGATCCATCGGCATGGCAATGCGCGCCAAAACGCCGATTTTCGATGAGCATCAGCAGGTGATCGGCGTCGTTTCGCTGGGATATTTAGTCAGTAAGATCAACAGCTGGCGGCTGGATTTTCTGCTGCCGCTGGCCGGCGTGTTTGTGGTTATCCTGATTATTTTAATGCTGCTGTCGTGGTTATTCGCCGCGCATATCCGTCGCCAGATGCTCGGTATGGAACCGCAGCAAATCGCCAGGGTAGTGCGCCAACAAGAGGCGCTGTTTGGTTCGGTATTCGAAGGGCTGATTGCCGTCGATCCCGATGGGCTTATCACGGCTATCAACCGTAATGCGCGTAAAATGCTGGGTTTAACGTCCCCGGGCCGCCAGTGGCTGGGGCGCCATATCGGCGATGTGGTGAGTCCTTGCGATTTTTTCACCGAGCGCATTGAAGAACAGCGCCAGGATGCGATGTGTACATTTAACGGGTTAAGCGTGATCGCCAATCGCGGCGTGATCCGCTATCAGCACGCGCTATTGGGCGCGATCATCAGCTTTCGCAGCAAGGATGAAATCAGCGCGCTGAATGCTCAGCTGACGCAAATTAAGCAGTACGTTGAAAGCCTGAGAACGCTGCGTCATGAGCACCTCAACTGGATGTCTACGCTCAGTGGTCTGCTGCAAATGAAAGAGTATGATCGGGTCCTGGCGATGGTAAAAGGCGAATCTCAGGCTCAGCAACAGCTGATCGACACCCTGCGCGATGCCGTTGACGATCGCCAGGTTGCGGGATTGCTGTATGGCAAATGTCAGCGAGCGCGGGAGCTGGGGTTATCGCTGAATCTTGTACCCGGCTGCGTACTGCATCATCTCCCCCAGGAGATGGACAGTACGGAATTCGCCGCCATCGTCGGGAATCTGCTGGATAACGCATTTGAAGCCTGTCTGAATAATCCTCAGGGCGATAAAACGGTGGAACTGTATCTGAGCGATGAAGGCGATGATGTGATTATTGAGGTGGCGGACCAGGGGTGCGGTGTGCCGGATACGCTACGCCAGACCCTTTTCCAACAGGGCGTCAGCACCAAAACTGATGCGCAAGGGGAACACGGCATCGGGCTGTATCTGATCGCCAGTTTTGTTAATCGCTATGGTGGCGTGATTACCGTTGAAGATAACCAGCCATGCGGCGCTTTGTTTTCCGTTTTTATACCGAAAGTGAAAAAGAGTGATGGAACAATCTCTGACGATTTTAATAGTTGAGGACGAAACGCCGCTGGCGGAAATGCATGCCGAGTTTATCCGCCATTTTCCCGGCTGCGGGACGGTATGGCTGGCGGGCAATCTGGTGCAGGCCCGGGAAATGATTGCTCGCTTCAAACCGGCGCTTATCCTGTTGGATAATTACTTACCCGACGGCAAAGGCGTCACGTTGCTGCACGAACTTTCCCAGGCCCGCTACACCGGCGGCGTGGTCTTTACCACGGCGGCAAGCGACATGGATACCGTGTCTGAAGCCGTGCGCTGCGGCGTGTTTGATTATCTGGTCAAACCCATCGCCTATGAACGGCTTGGGCAAACCCTCAGCCGTTTTCAGCAGCGTTACGCACTGCTCGCCAGAAATGCCTGCGCCAGCCAGCGGCAAATCGACGATATGTTTAACGCCTATGCGCGAGGTGAACAAAAAGAAGCGCTGCCGCCTGGGATTGATGCGCTAACGTTGGCAAAAGTACAGCAGCTGTTTGCCGATCCGCTGGCGCGACATACCGCCGAAACCGTGGCAGATGCGCTGAAACTGAGCCGCACCACCGCCCGGCGTTATCTGGAGTTTGCCGCCAGTCGACAGCAGATTGTCGCGGAAATTATTTATGGCAAAGTGGGCCGCCCGCAGCGCACCTATCGGGCGTTATAAGGCGTTTCCGGCATCGCCACCACCTGATTACGCCCGCGATTTTTTGCGGCATACAGCGCCGTATCCGCCTGATGGATCAGTCCGCTGGCTATCATATGCAGCGGCATATCCGTCGACAGCGATTCACCGGCGTACAGCGTCGCCACGCCAATGCTGATGGTGAGATAATGGGTCGGGCTGGCAACGTGCGGCAACATGAGCGCATTAATATTTTCACGCAGGCGCTCCGCTTCCGCCATGGCTTGCTCCTGGTCAGTGCGGGGCAAAATCACCAGAAACTCTTCGCCGCCGTAGCGACTCACGTTATCTTCAGGACGCCGCCTTGATGACACCAGCGCGTTGGCAACGGCGCGCAGGCAGTTATCGCCGGACTGATGACCATAGTTATCGTTATAACGCTTAAAATAATCGATATCCGCCAGGCACACTGAAAGCGGGAAACCATCCTCGACGGCCTGGTTAATTTCATTCATCAGGCACTCATCCATGTAGCGGCGGTTATACAGGCCGGTTAAATGGTCGCGCTGGGCATACTGCTGCAGCACCTGGTTAGCGCTTGCCAGTTTCTGCTCCGCCTCACGACGCGCGGTAATGTCCACCCAGGTCACTGACAGCCCCACTACGCGGTTGCTGGCATTGTATAAGGCCACGGGTTGGGTGTCGTAACAACGATCGCGCCAGATGATCTCGCGCCCTGGAATTTTTACGCCGGATCCCGAAAGAATGAAATCATCCTGAAACTGTTGCCATACGTCCGGCATTATATGCCCCAGCAGGCTGCCAGCCGCTTCTTCCTGCGAAACATTCAGCAAGCCATTCATGGCCTTATTTGACATGACCAGCCGCCCGTCCAGATCCAGCATACACAGGGCAACAGGCGTCGTATCATAGATAGTTTCGAGCTGCAGTACGCGTTCGCCGAGATTAGAAATATTTCTGTCGATGCCGCGATAGCCGGTTAGTTCTCCCCGATCGTTAAACAGTGGAATGCCGCTGGTTTCCAGCACCACAATTTGACCATCGGCGCGCATATTGCGGTTAACCAGCCCGGAAAACGCGCGCTGCTGAGAGACGATTTCACCGAAAGCGCCGGCAACGCGTTCCGCTTCCCCCGGTGGCATAAAATCAAAGGGAGTCCGACCGATGACATAGCCCGGCTCATAGCCCAGCAAATCATGTACCACTCCCGAAACCCAGGTGTACCGCCCCTGCGCATCCACTTCCCAGACCCAATCGGAGTTGTGATGGAGTAAATCTAAGAGATATTTTTCATCAACGTCAGGCAAATCAGACTGTCTCTTTCCATCATTCATGGCTATTTATCCGCATACTCTACAGGTACTCAAACGCTGGCTGGTCAGTGTTAAGAAGCTCTTAAGATACAGGTTAGTTGTCAGAGAAAGTAGTAAACATTGATCAGGGAAATTTGAAAAATATTATTTATTTGCGTCAGCTATCAATACATCCTGTATCAGATCGAACATTTGGCTGTTTTTTAAGCTGAAACGTTCAGGCGCGCAGATATAGCCCTGCAAAGCGGCAGGAAATCGGCAAATGCTAATAAATGAAAGCGGGCAATAACCCTGAGACGGCCGGGGGGACATTGAGTCGAAAAAATGCGGTATTGTTGAAGCCTTTGGCGCGCCCTGCAGGATTCGAACCTGCGACCCACGGCTTAGAAGGCCGTTGCTCTATCCGACTGAGCTAAGGGCGCCTGAAAGGCATTTAGGCAGGCATCCTGTAATAAAAAACAAGGCGCTGCGAAACGCGTGGAATTATACGGTGAGAGCCTTGCGAGTCAATGGCTTTTCCGCTGTCTGCCTGCCTTTTAAGCATAAACCGCTATTGGTGACTGACAGCACGCCGCGCTTCTGACAAAATATCAGCATCCCCTCTCCTTTTAGACTACAGATGGAATCCTCTCTCTGATGGCAGCAAAGATTATTGACGGTAAAACGATTGCGCAGCAGGTACGGCTTGAGGTCGCGCAAAAAGTAAAAGCGCGCCTGGATGCCGGAAAACGTGCGCCAGGGCTTGCGGTGGTGTTGGTTGGCCAGAACCCCGCCTCGCAAATTTATGTCGGCAGCAAGCGCAAAGCGTGTGAAGAAGTTGGATTCCTTTCTCGCTCATTCGATCTGCCGGAAACCACCACCGAAGCCGAACTGCTGGCGCTTATCGATAAGTTAAATGCCGACAAGACTATCGACGGTATTCTGGTCCAGTTACCGCTGCCTGCGGGCATCGATAACGTGAAAGTACTGGAGCGTATCGCGCCTGATAAAGACGTCGACGGGTTCCATCCTTACAACGTGGGCCGTTTGTGCCAGCGTGCTCCGCGTCTGCGTCCCTGTACCCCGCGCGGCATCGTGACGCTACTTGAGCGCTATAATATCGATCTTTACGGGCTTAACGCGGTGGTCATCGGCGCTTCCAATATTGTCGGCCGACCTATGAGCATGGAACTGCTGCTCTCCGGTTGCACCACAACCGTTACTCACCGCTTCACCAAAAACTTACGCCAGCACGTTGAAAACGCCGATCTGCTGATCGTTGCGGTCGGTAAACCCGGCTTTATCCCGGGCGAGTGGATTAAAGAAGGCGCGATTGTCATTGATGTGGGCATCAACCGGCTCGAAAATGGCAAAGTTGTCGGCGATGTTAATTTTGAAGAAGCTGCCGCGCGCGCGTCTTATATCACCCCGGTGCCGGGCGGCGTAGGACCGATGACTGTGGCCACCCTGATTCAGAATACGCTTCAGGCGTGTGAAGAATATCACGACGTAGAGGAGGCCTGAGATGGCGACTTTTTCTCTGGGTAAACATCCTTATGTAGAACTGTGTGACTTGCTGAAATTAGAAGGCTGGAGCGAAAGCGGCGCCCAGGCAAAAATCGCAATTGGCGAAGGCATGGTAAAAGTGGACGGCGCAGTTGAAACCCGCAAGCGCTGCAAGATTGTCGCTGGCCAGACGGTGACCTTTGACGGACAAAGCGTTACCGTAACGGCGTAGTGTTCAGACCTACGGTTCAGAAGGCCGTAGGTCATTTTCGCTTGCTCCCCCTCCTGAAGGTCAATCTGCGACCAACTTCAAAGAATCATTATTTCCTCTGACTGGCCGTTAAATATTTGTTGCGGTAGATGACGCAGTTGTCACAGCATAAGTAGAACGTTCTACTAAAACGTTCTACTTACCAAAAACAGGGCATAAGCCTGGTCTACTTCGGGGGAAATCAGCATGAGTCTGATGTCAGGGTTGGTTAAATCGCTTTCAAAGCTATCCATGATAGGCCGCGCGTTAATGCTGCCTATTTCACTGTTGCCTGCGGCAGGTTTGCTGTTGGCGTTTGGTGATAAATTCCATTTGCCGTTAATGATGAATGCCGGAGGCGTCATCTTCGACAATCTTCCTGTGCTGTTCGCGATTGGTTCTGCGGTGGGGTTAGCATCAGAGTCCGGGATCGCCGCGCTATCGGCAGCGGTTTCGGTGTTTATTACCAATATTACCATCGGCACTGTACTGGGCATTACGCCAGAGATGGCGTCCAGCGGCGGTAAATACGCTATGGTCGTGGGCATCCCCACGTTGCAAATGGGCGTTTTCGGCGGCCTGATTTGCGGCATTCTTGCCGCGTGGTGCTATAACCGCTTCCATAATATGCAATTGCCGGAGTTTTTAGGTTTCTTCTCGGGTAAACGTTTTGTCGCCATTGCTACGGCGTTTATCTCTTTTCTGCTGGGCCTCGTTTTACCTTACATCTGGCAGCATATTCAGGCGGGCATTGATGCGCTGTCATTAGTGGTGAACGGCGATAATCAGGCCGCATCAACCTTTATTTTTGGCCTGGTCGAGCGTGCGCTGATCCCACTCGGCTTACACCATATCTGGTATCCGTCGTTCTGGTATTCGTTTGGCGACTACACTACCGCCACCGGCCAGGTGATCCACGGTGACCAGACAATCTGGTTTAAGATGCTGGAAGAAGGCGTGAAAAGCTTCAGTAGCGATACCTACCATAACGCAGGCAAGTTTATGCAGGGCGAATTCCCGCTGATGCTGTTCGCGCTGCCCGCCGCCTGTCTTGCCATGTATCACGAAGCCAATACCAAAAATAAAAAAATCGCCTCCGGGATCCTGTTCTCTGCGGCTTTAACCTGCTTTTTAACCGGCATTACCGAGCCTGTTGAGTTCACCTTTATATTTGTGGCCCCGATCCTGTACGTGTTTAACGCAGTGATGGCCGGCTTGTCCTATATGTGCATGTATTTGCTGCATGCTCATATCGCCAAATCGTTCTCGGCTGGACTCATCGATTACATCTCATTTGGAATTTTGCCGTCGTTTAACGGCTATCAGACTAATTTCCTGAATGCCGTCATCGTCGGTGTACCGATGGGTCTGATTTATTACTTCACTTTCCGCTATGTGATCCGTCGCTTTGATGTGAAAACGCCGGGCCGCGCGGAAATAGCAGTGAATGCCGATGACAAAACCGATGCCGAACTGGCGACCGATATCATTAACCTGCTGGGCGGCCCGGAAAATATCGACAGCGTCGGTTCATGCATTACCCGCCTGCGCCTGGAAGTGGATAAGGCGTCGCTGGTCGATCGCGATGGTCTAAACAGCGTGGGCGCCCGCGGTGTGGTCTTTGTCGGGGACAGCGGCGTACAGGTGATATTTGGCGCGCGGGCGCAATTTATCGCTCAAACCATTTCCACTATGATTGGTAAGTGATCGCGATTTTCTGCTACGCCTCCTGTATGTTACGGGAGGCGTTGTTATCCCGCAGAAAAAAGGACTTATCAGGAGAGCGATGAAAAAGGTCAGCATTATTGATGTGGCAAAGCGGGCAGAGGTTTCAGTTTCTACCGTCTCACTGGTGTTACGCCAGAAAGGGAAAATATCTCAGGCTACCATCGAAAAGGTGCAGGCCGCCATTGACGAACTGGGCTATGTCCATAACATGGCCGCCGCGAATCTCCGCGCCAGTACCTCTAATCTCATCGGCCTTATTCTTCATGACTTTAACGATCCCTTCGCGGTTCGCGTGACGTCGAGCATTGTCCACGAACTGGAACAGCAAGGCTTTATGGTGGTGCTGGCTCAGCCGCAGGGCAATATTGAGCGCCTCGAACAGTGCCTGCTGGCGTTTACCCGCCAGGGCGTTGCTGGCGTGATTTATTTAGACGCGGAATCAAAAACCGACAGTGTGCCCACGGCAATCGGTGAAAGTCCCTTGCCAATGGTGGTGGTGTCACAATCGCCCCTCCGCTGCGAGCGGGATCTGGTCATGCGCGACAATCGTCAGGCCGGCAGCCTTGCCACGCGTTATCTGATTGAACGCGGCCATCGTAGCATTGCTTATATTGGCGGCGATGCGCGCTGTTTAATTCGTCATGAACGGCTTTCCGGCTACCGGTCCGCGCTCACGCAATATGGGTTATTGCCCCGCGAAGACTTTACTCCTGCCTGCCGGGAGGATACTCAGGCCGCCAGCGCCGTGGTACGAGAGCTGCTGGAAAGCAATAACAAAATCACTGCCCTGCTGTGCCATTCACCCAACGCCATTATCGGCTGTATAGACGCCATCAACCAGGTAGGGCGTACCGTGGGTAAAGATGTGTTTCTTACCCAACAGGTGTCGTTGATCGGCTTTGAAGATTTGATGATTAATTTAACTACGCCGTCGTTCACCTATGTCTCTTCCGCCAGTGAAGAGACCGGGCGGCAGGCGGCGCAGTTATTGCTTCGCAAGCTAAAAACCGCCGATTTACCGGTCCAGCGGATTACGCTGTCCGGCCAGCTGGTTGTTCGCGGTTCCGCCTGATGCGTTACGCCTGCGGCGGCTGCCCGTTCGAGGCCGTCAGGCCGCCGTCGACCGGCAGATTGACGCCAGTAATGTAGCGGGCATCATCACTGGCGATAAACGCGATAGCATCGGCAATATCTTCCGGCTCTCCGGCGCGTTTAAGCGGAATGCGCTCATAAAATTTTTGCAGCAGCGGCTCATTCTGCTTCATATCCTCAGTTAATTCGGTAAAGGTAAATCCAGGGCAAATGGCATTAACACGCACGCCGTCAGCGCCGTAATCCATCGCCAGTGCGCGGGTAAAGTTAGTGATCGCGCCCTTCGCGGCGTTATATACGCTCATCCCCCAGTCGCCACCCAGGCCGGAAACAGAAGAAATATTCACGACATTGCCTTTGGTTTTCAGCAATTCCGGCATGAAATAGTGGGTACAGTAAAACACGCCGTTCAGGTCGGTGCCCATCAGGGTTTCCCAGTCATTCAACGTCATTTCATGAATGCGGCCCTGCACAATCACGCCCGCGTTATTGACCAGCACATCCACGCGACCATATTCATCCATCACGCGCTGCGCCAGGTTTTCAACCTCATCGGCTTTCGAGACGTCGCAAGGCACGACCAGATGTTTGCCCTGCGGTAACTTAGCGGCCACTTTTTCCAGTTTTTCCGGCGTGCGCCCTACCAGCACGACGCTGGCCCCCTCACGGGCAAAGCGTTTCGCCGCCCCCTCGCCAATACCGGACCCCGCGCCCGTGATCACCACCACTTTCTGCTGAAAACGTGCCATGCAACCTCCTGTTTATGCTGTAATGCTGCGTTAAATGACTGTTTTAAGACTGGCAGTCTGTACACACATCGCAAGTCGATAACCGGGATTCCTTACTAACTGACTGATTTTAAGAAAGATAAAAAAGTTTAAAAATGTGATCAAACGCCACGTCTGCGCTTCGTCTCAGCCCCTTGATCCGTCAGGTTTCAGATAACTCCCGCTCGTGGTAGCCCTGCGAAAATACCAGCCCCGGAGAGGTATCGGGCGCTCGTTTCTGGATTGTTTTGGGTGTGGCTGCCGGGCGTGCTGGCGGCTGTGTTGGTCTGGCGCTTGCGGGGCCGATAAAACACGGGCAAAAAAAAGCGGCTTACGCCGCTTGATGAGTGGATTACTTCCTGCGCCAGGTGGTGCCCTGCGGCCCGTCTTCCAGCACAATGCCCATCTCGTTCAGCCGGTCGCGGGCTGCATCCGCCGCCGCCCAGTCTTTGGCTTTACGGGCATCCAGACGCTGCTGGATCAGCGCGTCAATTTCCGCGACTTCGCCGTCATCCGCCTGCGCACCGCTTTGCAGGAACTGCTCCGGGTCCTGCTCCAGCAGGCCCAGCACGCCAGAAAGCTTACGCAGATGCGCCGCCATCTGGTCGGCTGCCGCCGCATCAACAGACTTCAGGCGGTTAACTTCACGCGCCATATCAAACAGCACCGAATAGGCTTCCGGCGTGTTGAAATCGTCGTCCATCGCGTCGACAAAACGGGCTTCAAAGGCTTCGCCGCCAACTGCCTGAGCATTAACGTCGGTGCCGCGCAGCGCGGTGTACAAACGTTCCAGCGCGGAACGCGCCTGCTTCAGGTTTTCTTCGCTGTAGTTCAGTTGGCTGCGATAGTGACCCGACATCAGGAAGTAGCGGATGGTTTCCGGATCGTAGAATTTCAGCACGTCGCGCACGGTAAAGAAGTTGCCCAGCGATTTAGACATCTTTTCGCGGTCGACCATCACCATGCCGGAATGCATCCAGTAGTTCACGTATTCGCCGTCATGGGCGCAGGTGGACTGGGCGATTTCGTTTTCATGATGCGGGAACATCAAATCAGATCCGCCACCGTGAATATCAAAGTGGCTACCCAGCTGTTTGCAGTTCATGGCGGAACATTCGATATGCCAGCCCGGACGCCCTTCACCCCACGGAGACGGCCAGCTCGGCTCACCCGGCTTGGACATTTTCCACAGCACGAAATCCATTGGGTTGCGTTTTACATCCGCCACTTCAACACGCGCGCCCGCCTGGAGCTGGTCCAGATCCTGGCGCGACAGCAGGCCGTAATCGGCGTCGGTTTCCACTGCAAACATCACATCGCCGTTGGAGGCGACATAAGCATGATCGCGGGCGATCAGTCGTTCAACAATTTCGATGATTTCATGGATATGCTGAGTCGCGCGCGGCTCGTTATCCGGGCGCAAAATATTCAGCGCATCGAAATCCTTATGCATTTCGCCGATCATACGATCCACCAGCGCGGTAAAGCTCTCGCCGTTCTCGTTGGCGCGCTTGATGATTTTGTCATCAATATCGGTGATGTTCCGTACGTACTTTAGCTTGTAGCCTAAGAAACGCAGATAACGCGCTACCACGTCAAACGCTACAAAGGTACGCCCGTGGCCAATATGACAGAGGTCGTAAACCGTGATACCACACACGTACATCCCGACTTCCCCGGCATGTATTGGTTTAAATTCCTCTTTCTGGCGGCTAAGAGTATTGAAGATTTTTAACATCAGGCGATTCCGTGTCAGTGTGTGGTTACAGGTAAAAAAGTATATTAACCCAAAATTCAAACCGGAAGGAGCACACTTTGCAAGGTGATCGTTCCCGGTGAGTTATGCTATAACAACCTCCTCGGTGTGGCCTGAACAGCAGGTTACAGCACCCATTAAACAGAACAGGATGCAAGCATGGTTACTTTTCATACCAATCACGGCGATATCGTAATCAAAACTTTTGATGATAAAGCCCCGGCAACGGTTAAAAACTTCCTGGACTATTGCCGCGAAGGTTTCTACGACAACACCATTTTCCACCGTGTAATCAACGGGTTTATGGTTCAGGGTGGCGGTTTTGAACCCGGTATGCACCAGAAACCGACCAAAGATCCTATTCAGAACGAAGCGAACAACGGCCTGAAAAACACCCGTGGCACTCTCGCTATGGCGCGTACCCAGGCACCGCACTCCGCTACCGCACAGTTCTTTATCAACGTGGTGGATAACGACTTCCTGAACTTCAGCGGTGAAAGCCTGCAGGGCTGGGGTTATTGCGTGTTTGCTGAAGTCTCTGAAGGCATGGACGTGGTCGATAAAATCAAAGCGGTAGCGACTGGCCGCAGCGGCATGCATCAGGACGTTCCAAAAGAAGACGTCATCATCGAGCGCGTGACCGTCAGCGAGTAATCTGTGGCGACGCTGTTTATCGCAGATCTCCATTTAAGTACTGAAGAACCGGCGATTACCGCCGGTTTTCTGCGTTTGTTGGCGGGTGAAGCGCGCTCAGCGGACGCGTTGTACATTCTTGGCGACCTGTTTGAAGCCTGGATCGGCGATGACGATCCCAATCCGCTGCACGCAAAAATCGCCAGCGCGATAAAAACGCTGGTAGATAGCGGTGTTCCCTGCTATTTCATTCATGGCAATCGTGATTTTCTGGTCGGTAAGCGTTTTGCACGCCGCAGCGGTATGCGCCTGCTGCCTGAAGAGCACGTGCTCACCCTGTACGGCAAACGTATTCTGATTATGCACGGCGACACATTGTGTACTGACGATATCGGCTATCTGCGGTTTCGCGCCAAAGTGCATCAACCCTGGCTGCAAAAGCTGTTTCTTGCTCTGCCGCTGTCTATTCGCCAGCGTATCGCCGCAAGAATGCGCGCCGGCAGCAAAGCGTCCAACCAAACCAAATCCGAGGCGATCATGGACGTCAATCCGCAGGCCGTTATCGATGTGATGACCCGCCACCACGTTCATCATCTGATCCACGGGCATACTCATCGCCCGGCGATCCATGAACTCGACATTGAGCATCATCCTGCCCGTCGCTATGTGCTCGGCGCATGGCATGATGAAGGTTCGATGATTAAGGTCAGCGAGGCGAATATCGAACTGTTATTTTTTCCGTTTTGACGGGGATATAACGGCGTAGGTTTAATACGAATTAAACGGAGATAAAAAGTCATACTTCAGGAGATGGTTTTTTCAGAAGTTGTCTACCATGCTATTAATACCCGCATACTCAGGCGGGTTTACCGTTGATAGCATTTCAATTCTGCAAGGAATTCATTTATGAAAAAGATGACTGCTTTTCTGCTGGGCTCCGCCGTTCTGTTTGCTTCCAACGCTTTTGCTGCTGAGATAATGGAAAAAAATGACTTCCAGAAAGTTGAATCCCAGTACGAGAAATTAGGTAGCATCTCCACGTCCGGGGAGCTCTCCGCTGCTGACGCTAAGAAAGAACTTCTTGATAAAGCAGAGGAAAAAGGCGCAGACGTGGTGGTAATCACTTCTGCGAATACCGATAATAAGATTCATGGCACGGCGAATATTTATAAGAAAAAATAATCACTTCCCGCCGCTCCGGCCCACCGGAGCGGCGTATTTTATAAAATGAAATTTATTAAGTTATTATTTCTATATGCTAAATAAAAAAGTATCCGCTTCATCAACTATTAATTCGCAGACGATGTAATTAATTTTATATAGGCATTAGTTCTGTTGCTGTATAGAAGTATTGTGCATGTTAACGATAAACCGGCTGAAAGCGAGGGCAGCCATTCCCTTTCCTTTCCTGCGCCCGGACAGTGATAAGTCGGCCTGCTTTGGCCTGCGCGATAAATGGCAACTGATGCACAACCCTGCTGAGCATTGGCAAAAATACTGAACGTAAAACCCAGCGTTCATGCCGACGCAACCGTTTTCCTTGCCGGATATCCATGTTATTCTTTGAGCCCTTCTGAACGACAAGCACCTTGTTTTCGCACACTCACAGGAGTTTTAAGACGCATGTCTTTAAGCCAAAATCCGGCGCGTATCGCCATTGTGATGGGGTCTAAAAGCGACTGGGCCACCATGCAGCATGCCGCTGAAATTCTTGATGCCCTCGATGTTCCTCACCATGTTGAAGTGGTTTCCGCTCACCGCACGCCCGATAAGCTGTTCAGCTTTGCTGAATCCGCGCAGCACAACGGTTATCAGGTGATTATTGCTGGCGCAGGCGGTGCCGCGCATCTGCCGGGCATGATCGCCGCGAAAACCCTGGTGCCGGTATTAGGCGTGCCGGTGCAAAGCGCGGCCCTGAGCGGCGTGGACAGCCTCTACTCTATCGTGCAAATGCCGCGCGGCATTCCGGTAGGGACGCTGGCGATCGGCAAAGCGGGTGCAGCAAACGCCGCACTGCTGGCGGCGCAGATCCTCGCCCAGCATGACGATGCGCTGTTGGCGCGTCTGGCGGCATGGCGCACAGCGCAAACCGATGAGGTGCTGGATAACCCTGACCCACGGGGTGCGGCATGAAACAAGTGTGCGTGTTGGGTAACGGTCAGTTAGGCCGCATGCTGCGCCAGGCCGGCGAGCCGCTGGGCATTGCGGTGTGGCCGGTGGGGCTGGATGCCGAGCCGGAGGCCGTGCCGTTTCAGCAAAGCGTGATCACCGCGGAAATCGAGCGCTGGCCGGAAACCGCGTTAACCCGCGAACTGGCGCGTCACCCGGCATTTGTGAACCGCGATGTGTTCCCCATTATTGCCGATCGACTGACCCAAAAGCAGCTGTTCGACAAACTCGATTTACCCACCGCGCCGTGGCAACTGTTGTCCAGCGAAAGCGAATGGCCTGCGGTTTTTGATACGCTCGGCGAGCTGGCGATCGTCAAACGCCGCACCGGCGGCTATGACGGACGCGGCCAGTGGCGTTTGCGCGCCGATGACACCGCGCAGCTGCCGCAGGAATGCTACGGCGAATGCATCGTCGAACAGGGCATTAACTTTTCCGGTGAGGTTTCACTGGTCGGCGCGCGCGGCCACAACGGCGAGACGGTATTTTATCCGCTGACTCACAACCTGCATCAGGACGGCATCCTGCGTACCAGCGTGGCGTTCCCGCACAGCCATATCGAACAACAGCAGCAGGCTGAAAACATGCTCGGCGCGATCATGCACGAGCTGGGCTACGTCGGCGTTATGGCAATGGAATGTTTTATCACCCCCGGCGGATTGCTGATTAACGAACTGGCCCCGCGCGTACACAACAGCGGCCACTGGACGCAGAACGGCGCGTCCATCAGTCAGTTCGAACTGCACCTGCGAGCGATCCTTAATCTGCCGATGCCGCAGCCGGTCATTACCAGCACCTCCGTGATGGTGAACCTGATCGGCAGCGATCTGAATGACGCCTGGCTGCAACTGCCGCTGGTGCATCTGCACTGGTATGACAAAGAAGTACGGCCAGGGCGCAAGGTTGGGCATCTGAATTTGTCAGATACCGACACCGGCAGGCTGGACGCCTCGCTGGAAGCGCTGGTCCCGCTGTTGCCGCCGGAATACGCCAGCGGCATCGCCTGGGCGCAGGTAAAATTGCGTTAATCTCCGCTGTATAATCCGAATCAGGGCGTCGCCAGACGCCCTGCCTTTTCCTGCCGCATATAGCGCTTACTCACCTTGTTATCCCAGGGGTACAATGCCCGGGTTTTCGCACTGAAAAGGCTCTGGCATGAAGTATGTTGTAACTACTCGCGTCGACACCCGCGACTGGCGGATGCTGCTTGCTCACGATATTCCGATTATCGACGTCCGCGCGCCGGTGGAGTTTAGCCAGGGCGCCGTGCCCGGCGCTATCAACCTCCCGCTGATGAATGACGCCGAGCGCGCGGCGGTAGGCACCTGCTATAAGCAGCAGGGCCAGCAGGCAGCGCTGGCGTTAGGTCATCAATTAGTGGCTGGCGATACGCGTCACGCGCGTATTGAAGCCTGGCGGGAAGCCTGCTTGCGCTATCCGAACGGCTATTTATGCTGCGCGCGCGGGGGGCTACGCAGTAAAATTACCCAGCAATGGCTACGCGAAGCTGGCGTGGAATATCCACGGGTGGAAGGCGGCTATAAGCAGCTGCGCCAGGCGGCGATTGAGGCAACAGACACCCTGTCGTCGCTGCCAATGATGCTGATCGGCGGCTTTACCGGCAGCGGCAAAACCGATCTGGTAAAGGCGCAACCGCTGGGCGTCGACCTGGAAGGCCTGGCGCATCATCGCGGATCGTCATTTGGCCGTACCCTCTCGCCGCAGCTTTCCCAGGCCAGTTTTGAGAACGCACTGGCCGCGACGCTGTTACGTAACCACTTAACCTGGGAACATCATCGCCACGCCTTCTGGCTGCTGGAGGATGAAGGACAGATGATTGGCGCTAATCATTTGCCGCTGCGGCTGCGTGAGCAGATGAACCTTGCGCCAGTCGCCGTGGTGGAGGAGCCGATGGATCGCCGTCTGGCGCGGTTGCGCAGCGAATACTTTATCGATATGCAACAGGCCTATTGCGCCGCGTACGGTGAAGAACAGGGCTGGCGGGCCTATGGCGACTACCTCCATCACGGCCTGTACGCCATCCGCCGTCGGCTTGGTCTGGAACGTTACACGCTGTTCGCAGCGCGCCTGCGTATTGCGTTGGAAGAACAACAGCGCAGCGGCGCCACTGACGGCCATTTCGCGTGGCTGCTGCCGTTGCTGGAGAGCTACTACGATCCGATGTATCGCTATCAGCTGGAAAAAAAAGCCGCGAAAGTTTGCTTTCGCGGCGATTATCACAGCGTGGCGGCCTGGCTTGACGACAGGCGCGGCGGCGTTATTGCGCGGTAAACTGGCGGAACAGCGCTTTACCCTTCAGCAGGCGCACCCCCAGCCAGCCGCCGCAGGCGGACAGCAGCAGCGCGCCGCACACCGGCAGCACCACCCACAGCCGCCAGTCGGGTTCCCAGGGGAAGTCAAATACCCGGGTTTGCAGGAAGCCCAGCGCGGTTTCCGCGCCAATGGCCGCCACTAACCCGGACACCAGCCCCAGCATAGCGAACTCGCACCACAGCGTGGTGCGCAGCAGGCGCTTTTCCGCCCCCAGGGTTCGATACACCACCAGTTCCTGATGACGCTGGCGCATCCCCACCTGCACCTGCGCCAGCAGCAGCAGGATGCCGCAGGCGGTCACCAGTACCACCATCACCTCCAGCGCCCGGCTAACCTGCTGGAGCACCTGGCCGACCTGACGCAAAATCGCGCCGATATCCAGCAGGCTGACCGTCGGGAATTCGCGGTTAAGCTGCGCGATCATCCCGGTGTCCCCGTTAGCGCGGAAGCTGGTCAGCCAGCTTTGCGGCTGCCCGTCCAGCGCGCCGGGCGGGAAGATAAAGAAAAAGTTCGGGCGCAGGCTTTCCCAGTCCACATGGCGCAGGCTGGTGACGTTAGCGCTGAAGTCCTGGGTATCGCCGGTAAAGGTCAGCGTATCCCCGAGCTTAACGTTGAGCCGCTTCGCCAGCTCCTCTTCCATTGACACTTCACCCGCTTTCGGCGGCCAGCTTCCGGCAACAATTGGATTATGGGACGGACGATGGTCCTGCCAGGTGAGATTCAGTTCGCGGTTGAGGGATTCATCCTGGCTACTGATCGTCGGCTCGCCTTTAATCTGCGTTAACCGCGCCCGCACGATGGGGTAGAACGATTCCGGGATAATCTGGTGCTCCGCCAGGAACCCCTTCACTTCACTGACCTGTTCCGGCGCGATGTTGAGCAGGAAGTAGTTCGGGCTTTCCGGCGGCAGTTGCTGCTGCCAGCGATCCAGCAGATCGCCGCGCAGCACCAGCAGCAGGGCCAGCAGCATAAACGACAGGGAAAACGCCGCCAGTTGGCTGAGCGTCGCCCAGGGCTGGCGCAGCAGGCGATTCACCGCCAGACGAACCGGCAGCTGGCGTAACGTCAGGCGTTTTAAAACCTGCAACAATGCCCAGCCAACCAGCGCGCAGAGCGCCGCCATCACCACCGTACCCGCCAGCACCGCCCAGAGCAGCATTTTACCGCCCATCAGCCAGGCCAGCAGCGCCACAACCACGATCACAATGGCGGGCAAATAGTATTTCAGCGGCCAGACATCGGCGACCACATCGCGGCGCAGCACGCGCAGCGGCTGGGTTGCCAGCAGCAGCCGGTAAGGCCGCAGGCCGACCAGCAGCGAGATCACCACCATCGCGCCCACCGCCCAGAGCCACGGCCACAGGCTGGCGGCAGGAAGTGCCGCTGGCAGTACCGGTTTGAGCAGATGCATCAGCACTTTCTCAAACGCCAGCCCTACCACGCCGCCCGTTATCGCGCTGAGCGCCAGCACCATCAGCCACTGTCCGATAATCAGCTTACGCAATTGCGCCCGCCCTGCCCCGAGGGTTTTCAGGATCGCGACCCGATCGTAGCGGCTACGGCAATAGTGGCCCATCGCCACCGCCACCGCGCCCACCGCCAGCAGCAGCGTCAGTAAAGCCGAGAGCAATAAAAACTGCTGGGAACGCTGTAGCGATTTGCCCAGCGCGCCTTCGTCCTGCTCCATACCGGTCCAGCGATGTTCCGGCTTAAGCTTCGGCAACAGCCAGGACTCGTACTGCGCAATCCGGGCTGGCTGACCGGCGAATTTATAGCGCCAGGTGATGCGGCTGCCCGGCTGGACCGCGCCGGTTTTCTCCACATCCGCCAGGTTCATCATCAGGCGCGGCGCCATCTGGAACGGATTAAATCCGCTGTCCGGCTCCTGAACCACCGTACCGGCGATGGTCAACGTGGCGTCGCCGACATCGAGCGTGTCGCCCGGTTTTACGTTCAGAAGCGCCATCAGACGCGGAGCCAGCAGCACGCTGCCCGGCTCGGGCTTTAAGCCTGGCGGCTCGGTTTGCAGATCGCCATACATCGGGTACAGGCCGTCCACCGCTTTGACGTCCGCCAGCTGCGGCGTATCGCCCGCAAAGGTCATGGTGGCGAAGCTGAGCTGGCGGCTGACCCGCAGCCCGTCCTTTTCAGCTTCGGCAAGCCAGGCGGGATCCACCGCGCGGGCGCTGCGCAGCGCGCGGTCCCCGGCCATAAACTCCCGGCTTTGCTGGCTCAGGCCTTTTTCCATGCGGTCGCTGATATTGCCAAGCGCCAGTACGCAGGCCACCGCCAGGCTCAACGCCAGCCAGACGATCAGCAGCGACGGCGAGCGCCATTCGCGCCAGAACCAACGCGCAATCATGCTTCCTCCACGAGCTGGCCGTCACACAGCCGCAGCCGCCGGTCGCAGCGCGCCGCCAGCTGTTCATCGTGAGTCACCAGAATCAGGGTAGTGGCGTAATCGCGGTTCAGGGAAAACAGCAAATCAGCAATGCGATCGCCGGTGTGTCTGTCGAGGTTGCCTGTAGGTTCATCGGCAAACAGCACCGTCGGGCGGCCGTTAAAGGCGCGGGCCAGCGCCACGCGCTGCTGCTCGCCACCGGAGAGCTGCGCCGGAAGATGGTCGAGGCGCTTGCCGAGGCCAAGCTGTTCGAGCAGCGCTTTAGCCTGCTCGCGCCCGGTTTTGTCATTCTCGCCGCGCAACAGCGCCGGAAGCTCGACGTTTTCCAGCGCGTTAAGCGTGGGGATTAACATAAACGACTGGAATACAAACCCTACCTGGCTGGCGCGCAGCCGGGCGCGCGCCTCTTCGTCCATACGGTGCAGCGGCTGGCCCAGCAGGTGCACTTCGCCGCTGCTGCCATCGTCAAGACCCGCCAGGATTGCCAGCAGCGTGGATTTACCTGAGCCCGACTCGCCAATCAGCGCGATGGTCTGGGCCGGTTTGACAACCAGCTCAACTCCGGTAAGGATGGAAAGCTGGTGTTCCCCCTGACCGACGGACTTCTTAAGATGATGAACTTCAATAATGTTTTCCGCTGGCATTGGCCTTTCCTGTTACTGGCTTTAATGACATTTCGCGCCGCCGCAGCGGACACGTTATTAATTTTGGGCGATAGCCTGAGCGCCGGCTACCGGATGTCGGCCAACGCCGCCTGGCCCGCGCTGCTGAATGACAAGTGGCAGTCGCGCGACGTTAACGTCGTTAACGCCAGCATCAGCGGCGACACCGCCGCGCAGGGCCTGTCACGGCTGCCGACGCTGCTAAAACAGCATCAGCCGCGCTGGGTACTGGTGGAGCTGGGCGGCAACGACGGTTTGCGCGGCTTCCAGCCGGATGCCATCGCATCCACCCTGCGCCAGATTATCACTCAGGTGAAGTCGGCGGATGCCGAACCGCTGCTGATGCAGATTCGCCTGCCCGCCAACTACGGACGCCGCTACAATGACGCGTTCAGCGCCATCTACCCTGACCTTGCCAGAGAGTTTGATATTCCGCTCCTGCCGTTTTTTATGGAGGAGGTGTATCTCAAACCGCAATGGATGCAGGACGACGGTATTCACCCCAATCGTGACGCACAGCCGTTTATCGCGGACTGGATGGAAACGCGACTGGCTCCTTTAGTTAAACACGACTCATAACCCATCGGGGGCATGAGCGGGTAAAGTTATGCAAAAATCAGTCTTAATAACAGGATGTTCCAGCGGGATTGGCCTGGCCAGCGCCCATGAATTACAGCGTCTTGGCTACCGGGTGCTCGCCGCCTGCCGCAAACCCGCTGACGTCGAACAGATGAATGCGCTCGGCTTTAGCGGGGTATTGCTCGATCTCGACGATCCGCAGAGCGTCGAGGCCGCCGCCGCGCAGGTGATCGCCCTGACCGGCAACCGGCTGTACGGCATTTTCAATAATGGTGGCTACGGAGTTTACGGGCCGCTCACCACCATCAGCCGTACCCAGATGGAGCAACAGTTTTCCACCAACTTTTTCGGCGCGCACCAGCTCACCATGCTGTTGCTGCCCGCCATGCTGCCGCACAATGAAGGGCGCATTGTTAACACCAGTTCGGTGATGGGGCTGATCTCTACGCCGGGTCGCGGGGCCTATGCCGCCAGCAAATATGCGCTGGAAGCCTGGTCCGACGCGCTGCGCATGGAACTGCGCTACAGCGGGATCAAAGTGAGCCTGATCGAACCCGGCCCGATCCGCACCCGCTTTACCGATAACGTTAACCAAACCCAGTCCGACAAACCGGTGGAAAACCCCGGCATCGCCGCGCGGTTTACCCTGGGACCGGAGGCGGTGGTCGCGAAAGTGCGCCATGCTTTTGAGAGCGAAAACCCTAAACTGCGTTACCCGGTGACGCTGGTGACATACGCCGTCGGGCTGTTAAAACGTCTGTTGCCGGGGCGAGTGATGGACAAAATTTTGCAGGGCTGAGTTGAAGCCCCGCCTTCTGCCCCCATGTAAAAAAACAAATCGACAAAAGAGGGTGACACATGTCCCTGGAATCAATTTTTGATATCAACGAATCGAACCTGCATCAGGTGATTGAGCAGTCAATGACCACGCCGGTGCTGTTCTATTTCTGGTCGCCGCGCAGCCAGCACTGCGAGCAGTTGACGCCGATGCTGGAGAAGCTGGCAAATCAGTACCACGGCCAGTTTATTCTCGCCAAAGTGGATTGCGATGCCGAACAGCGCGTCGCCGCGCAGTTTGGCCTGCGCGCCATCCCGACGGTGTATCTGTTCCAGCAGGGCCAGCCGGTTGACGGTTTCCAGGGCCCGCAGCCGGAAGAAGCGGTTCGCGCCCTGCTCGATAAAGTCCTGCCACGCGAAGAAGAGTTGAAAGCCCAGGAAGCGATGGCGCTGATTGAAGAAGGCAAACATGCCGAAGCGCTGCCGCTACTGAAGGACGCCTGGCAGCTCTCCGGCCAGAACAGCGAAATCGGCCTGCTGCTGGCGCAAACCCAAATCGCGCTGCAGCGCAGCGAGGATGCCGAAGCGGTGCTGAAAACCATTCCGCTACAGGATCAGGACACCCGCTATCAGGGGCTGATGGCGCAAATCGATTTACTGCGCCAGGCCGCCGATACGCCGGAGATCCAACAGCTCCAGCAGCAGGTAGCGCAAAATCCGCAGGACGCGCAGCTTGCCGCCCAGCTGGCGCTGCAACTGCATCAGGTCGGGCGTAATGAGGAAGCCCTTGAATTGCTATGGTCCCATCTGAAATCAGACCTCGGGGCGGGCGACGGTCAGGTACGTAAAATGCTGCAGGAAATCCTGGCCGCGCTGGGTACCGGCGATCAGCTGGCGTCTAAATATCGTCGTCAGCTTTATTCTCTGCTGTATTAATCCTGTTGCATTCCCTTCTCTGCGCAGATTAATGCCAGCCATCAGGCTGGCATTTTGTTTTGTTTTATCGAAGTCTTGCCGGCGGGAAATTCTCTGTGCTCAAAACATTCTGAGGACTGACTTTTGCCTCACTGGTTGTTACCGTTTTGATCTGCTACGCTGTGCTAAAAAATGCCCGGGAAGACATAAAAATGCACCATTTATTTCTCGAATTTCACTCATTAAAGCCTGGAGTACCAGACGTACAGGCTTTAATGAATGTTATCCGTTCTGAAGAACAAACTGCTTTTGTCATTAGCCCTGAAGTGGTCAAATTTGTTAATGACGCATTGATTGTCAACACGACTATCACCAGCTTCAG
The DNA here is from genome assembly GCF_009907385.1 of Atlantibacter hermannii. Taxonomy (GTDB): domain Bacteria; phylum Pseudomonadota; class Gammaproteobacteria; order Enterobacterales; family Enterobacteriaceae; genus Atlantibacter; species Atlantibacter hermannii_A. Next base: position 4,282 of record NZ_JAAATR010000031.1, on the reverse strand, counting down.
AAACTGCCGTTTTGCGTTTAACGAAGGCTCAGAATTTGTTGAGTTTGACGCTAAAGGTAAATCCAGACGCTTTACCGAGACGCCAGCCTGGTTTATTTCTCCCAACGATTTTGCGCGCGGGCAGTGGCTGAATAACCATCAACTGGCTAACTTTGGAACCAAAGAGTTTATCAGCGCGTTTATCGCGAAATTCCCCAATGTGAAAGAGCGCCGCGAGCACTGCAATCTGCTGTTCGATCTGCAACTGGACAGCGCCACGCAGGGTTCTGCCGGGCCTGCCCCGGTACGCAAAGCGGGGAACAGAAATCGCATCACGACTAAGCCTAAAATTGCCGATCTGGGCTCACCGGAAATATTTAGCCAATTTTATGCACGTCTTGGGGAGGCCGTGAAAAACAACCGCTTCCCCACGTTGCAAATATTGACCGGCCACGACACTCTCGCCAAAGTGCCAACCCCTCTTAAGGGCTCCGTGCGCACCTGGTTTAAAGCCATTACGGGTGAACTGCCTCCTAATAATAAACGCGTGGAAGCCGGCAACGTCGCGCTGTTTTGCGCGCCGATCCGGGAACAATTGAAGCAAATCGACGAGCTAGGCCCGGAGCGCTATTACCTGGCGCTTTCGCAAGCGATTAACCAGGCTGGCGAGCAGTATATAGCTGACTTTACTTTTACCTTCCCGCAGCAACATCACTCATAGCGCGCCAATGACTTTACTAAGACTTTTAAAGTGACTTTATAAAAAAATAAACTTTTACTTTATTATGTCATAGTGTAGAGTTTCATCATCGACGCGCTCATTGCTGTCGATGCTGATTGAGAGGGGTGTTTTTTCCTGACTCTGGTGAAGTGGTGCGACTGTAACCTTCCACAGTGTGCAGCATAAGGAGCCGGAACAGCTGAACATCCCTTTATTGCGTGCCACCTGTCGGTCTTTGGCATGTTCGCTTTCTGGCACTCTTAAAAGACTCTTTACAGAGTAGTCTTTTAAGAGAGTCTACCCTGTCACTTAATCCATAGTTTTACTCTTTGCTTTTTTGCATTTTGTCCGCCCCTACCCGTGGGGCTTTTTTTTCTCTGCTCTTCCCCAGGCCCACTGGCCTACACCTCTGTTCGTTGCTTTATTCATCTTAAGCGGGGATGATGACCATTAGCCGCCTGTCACAGACATGTGGCAAGACGTCAAGACTCGCACCAAAACACAGGAGGTTTTTTGATGCTTATTGTGATCCCGGTATTAATCTTCGTTGCACTCGTGATTGTGGGTGCTGGCGTAAAAATTGTTCCTCAGGGATATCAATGGACTGTTGAGCGCTTCGGGCGCTATACCAAAACGCTCCAGCCAGGGCTAAGCCTGGTGGTGCCGTTCATGGACCGTATTGGCCGTAAAATCAATATGATGGAACAGGTACTGGATATTCCTTCTCAGGAAGTTATTTCCAAGGATAACGCCAACGTTACCATCGATGCGGTCTGCTTTATTCAGGTTATCGATGCGCCGAAAGCGGCGTATGAAGTGAGTAACCTTGAACACGCTATCATCAACCTCACGATGACCAATATTCGTACCGTTCTGGGTTCCATGGAACTCGACGAGATGCTTTCCCAGCGTGACAGCATTAATACGCGCTTGCTGCATATTGTCGATGAAGCCACCAATCCGTGGGGGATTAAGGTTACGCGTATTGAAATCCGCGATGTCCGTCCACCGGCTGAATTGATCTCATCAATGAATGCGCAGATGAAAGCGGAACGTACCAAGCGCGCCTACATTCTGGAAGCGGAAGGCGTACGTCAGGCGGAGATCCTCAAGGCTGAAGGCGATAAACAATCGCAGATCCTCAAAGCCGAAGGTGAACGTGAATCGGCTTTTTTGCAGGCTGAAGCGCGCGAACGTTCAGCGGAAGCAGAAGCCCGCGCAACGAAAATGGTTTCAGAGGCTATCGCCGCCGGGGATATTCAGGCGGTGAACTACTTTGTCGCGCAAAAATACACCGATGCGCTCCAGCAAATCGGCGCAGCCAATAACAGTAAAGTGGTGCTGATGCCGCTGGATGCCACCAGTCTGATGGGCTCAATTGCCGGCATTAGCGAACTGTTGAAAGAAAGCAGCGAGCGTAAACGCCCATGATGGCCTTTTTCCTGGTGTATCCTCACACCTTCTGGCTGAGCCTTGGCGGCCTGCTGTTGGCCGCAGAAATGCTCGGTGGAAGCGGTTATTTACTGTGGAGTGGCGTGGCGGCAGTGATCACCGGGCTATTGGTGTGGTTGTTTCCGCTTGGCTGGGAGTGGCAAGGGCTCTGTTTCGCGGTGTTAACGGTCATTGCCGCGTTGCTGTGGTCGCGCTGGCTGGCGCGTAAACCTCAGCCACGTGCCGATGCAGTATTAAACCAACGCGGCCAGCAGCTTATCGGTCAACGTTTTATGCTGGATACTGCGTTAGTTAACGGGCGCGGACATATGCGAGTGGGTGACGGCACATGGCCAGTGGTGGCCCATGAGGACATCCCTGCCGGAACGCGCGTTGAGGTGATTGCCGTTGAAGGGATTATGCTGCGGGTTCGCCCTTCTTCTCAGTAAATTGTTGTCGATAAAACCTGCCCACGCGCTGCGTCGGGCAGGTTTTTTTATGGCTGGGATTTCGCGCGGCGATGGCAGCAGCCAGAAAGATTATCCATGATAGGGCAATCGGCACTGTCGTCACCTGGGCAGGATTCCGCCAATGCCAATAACTGCGCGCGCATATCGTTAAGCTCGACGATATGCTTTTCAATCTCCGCCACCTTTTGCAGGGTACGCGCTTTCACATCTGCGCTACGACGCCCGGGGTCGTTGAACAAGTGCACCAGCTCTTTACACTCTTCCAGGTTAAAACCCACCTGACGCGCCTGGCGCAATAAGGTCAGTTCATCAAGATGACTTTGGGTGTAGCTGCGGTAGCCGTTTTCACTGCGCAGCGGCGGCGTCACCAACCCTTTCTCTTCGTAAAAACGAATCGCTTTACTGGTTAAACCGGTTTTTTTTGCGACATCACTTATGTTCATTGTGTCCTCCGAAACCTTCCTTTGGATGGAAGGTTTGAAGAGTTTATACCTCTTCGCAGGAATAAATAAAGAATTGCTATCAGAGTGATGAATGAAATGGGATGCGAGCTAAGTATTCACAGCAATTCCGCGTCATTTTCATGGCGGAAAGATCGAAGTGAGCAGAGTGTCTGCTGAGTTTAGCTCTGCCTGCGTGAGAGGGCTTCTCCGGGCATGGCATATAATACTTTTACTCGGTTTATCTCTGTTTACGCGGGGAATACGAGCCGCTGATAATCACTTACCAGGTGCGAAACGGTTTATCCCCGCTGGCGCGGGGAACACATTACCAGGCCGGTAGCGATGCGGCGAGATCGCGGTTTATCCCCGCTGGCGCGGGGAACACGTCGGAGAAAGGAACGAGTTTTCGCTCAGCTGCGGTTTATCCCCGCTGGCGCGGGGAACACGGCAAAGTGATGCGCGTCTCGAGGCCCGACTGCGGTTTATCCCCGCTGGCGCGGGGAACACGGCGACGAACTGCCCGACGTGATGCCTGACGACGGTTTATCCCCGCTGGCGCGGGGAACACGAGAAAGACTTCCCGATTTACGAAAAGCTCTGCGGTTTATCCCCGCTGGCGCGGGGAACACGGCGGAGCGTTTGCGATCGACCGGGCCGGCGACGGTTTATCCCCGCTGGCGCGGGGAACACACCAACACGGGATACCAGCGAGTACAGTCCTGCGGTTTATCCCCGCTGGCGCGGGGAACACCGGGGGTAACGCTGGCCGAGGCCGGCGCCGACCGGTTTATCCCCGCTGGCGCGGGGAACACGATGGGTTACGACGCTACAAAAATGGATATTGCGGTTTATCCCCGCTGGCGCGGGGAACACGGCGGAACTGCAACAAGCCAAGATTGACGTTGCGGTTTATCCCCGCTGGCGCGGGGAACAAGAGGACGAACTGCCGGAAGGCATTCTCGACGATGGTTTATCCCCGCTGGCGCGGGGAACACGAGAGAGGAAGAAGCTCGCCGGAAAAGGATTGCGGTTTATCCCCGCTGGCGCGGGGAACACCAGGTGCCGGACCTGTTAAAGGCAAGCTACAACGGTTTATCCCCGCTGGCGCGGGGAACACATCACCGCGATACGCCGGGTTGGAGTACAGGGCGGTTTATCCCCGCTGGCGCGGGGAACACTGGATATTCTACGACATCGTGGTCGCCGACCGCGGTTTATCCCCGCTGGCGCGGGGAACA
>NZ_JAAATR010000030.1 GCF_009907385.1 Atlantibacter hermannii | reverse complement strand
ACTGCTCTTTAACAATTTATCAGACAATCTGTGTGGGCACTCGCAGGATTGATATCTCAGTACCTCCGGGTACACAAAGAATTATCAAGTCTCTGAGTGAACACGTAATTCATTACGAAGTTTAATTCACGAGCATCAAACTTTTAAATTGAAGAGTTTGATCATGGCTCAGATTGAACGCTGGCGGCAGGCCTAACACATGCAAGTCGAACGGTAACAGGAAGCAGCTTGCTGCTTTGCTGACGAGTGGCGGACGGGTGAGTAATGTCTGGGGATCTGCCTGATGGAGGGGGATAACTACTGGAAACGGTAGCTAATACCGCATAACGTCGCAAGACCAAAGAGGGGGACCTTCGGGCCTCTTGCCATCAGATGAACCCAGATGGGATTAGCTAGTAGGTGGGGTAACGGCTCACCTAGGCGACGATCCCTAGCTGGTCTGAGAGGATGACCAGCCACACTGGAACTGAGACACGGTCCAGACTCCTACGGGAGGCAGCAGTGGGGAATATTGCACAATGGGCGCAAGCCTGATGCAGCCATGCCGCGTGTATGAAGAAGGCCTTCGGGTTGTAAAGTACTTTCAGCGGGGAGGAAGGGGAAGTGGTTAATAACCGCTGCCATTGACGTTACCCGCAGAAGAAGCACCGGCTAACTCCGTGCCAGCAGCCGCGGTAATACGGAGGGTGCAAGCGTTAATCGGAATTACTGGGCGTAAAGCGCACGCAGGCGGTCTGTCAAGTCGGATGTGAAATCCCCGGGCTCAACCTGGGAACTGCATCCGAAACTGGCAGGCTTGAGTCTTGTAGAGGGGGGTAGAATTCCAGGTGTAGCGGTGAAATGCGTAGAGATCTGGAGGAATACCGGTGGCGAAGGCGGCCCCCTGGACAAAGACTGACGCTCAGGTGCGAAAGCGTGGGGAGCAAACAGGATTAGATACCCTGGTAGTCCACGCCGTAAACGATGTCGACTTGGAGGTTGTGCCCTTGAGGCGTGGCTTCCGGAGCTAACGCGTTAAGTCGACCGCCTGGGGAGTACGGCCGCAAGGTTAAAACTCAAATGAATTGACGGGGGCCCGCACAAGCGGTGGAGCATGTGGTTTAATTCGATGCAACGCGAAGAACCTTACCTGGTCTTGACATCCACAGAATTCTGCAGAGATGCGGAAGTGCCTTCGGGAACTGTGAGACAGGTGCTGCATGGCTGTCGTCAGCTCGTGTTGTGAAATGTTGGGTTAAGTCCCGCAACGAGCGCAACCCTTATCCTTTGTTGCCAGCGGTCAGGCCGGGAACTCAAAGGAGACTGCCAGTGATAAACTGGAGGAAGGTGGGGATGACGTCAAGTCATCATGGCCCTTACGACCAGGGCTACACACGTGCTACAATGGCGCATACAAAGAGAAGCGACCTCGCGAGAGCAAGCGGACCTCATAAAGTGCGTCGTAGTCCGGATTGGAGTCTGCAACTCGACTCCATGAAGTCGGAATCGCTAGTAATCGTGGATCAGAATGCCACGGTGAATACGTTCCCGGGCCTTGTACACACCGCCCGTCACACCATGGGAGTGGGTTGCAAAAGAAGTAGGTAGCTTAACCTCCGGGAGGGCGCTTACCACTTTGTGATTCATGACTGGGGTGAAGTCGTAACAAGGTAACCGTAGGGGAACCTGCGGTTGGATCACCTCCTTACCTTAAAGATACAGCCCGCGCAGTGCTCACACAGATTGTCTGATAGA
>NZ_JAAATR010000003.1 GCF_009907385.1 Atlantibacter hermannii | reverse complement strand
ACAAGCCTATTTTTAAAAATAATTTCTGACCGTCTTTTTTTTATGCATATGACTCATTAATCCAGCAATTACGTGGGCATTTGCTGTTTTTTGCATCGAACCCTCAGGGCCGATGGCATACTACACCGTAAAACCTCTTTATAAAGGGAATGCATTATGCCTTTATCTGCACAGCAGTTAGCGGCCCAAAAGAACCTTTCTTACGTCCTTGCAGAGAAGCTGGCGCAACGCATATTAAAGGGTGAATACGCGCCCGGTACGATTTTGCCCGGCGAGATTGAGTTGGGCGAGCTGTTCGGCGTGAGCAGAACCGCCGTAAGGGAAGCCGTAAAAACCTTAACCGCGAAAGGCATGGTGCTCCCGCGGCCGCGCATTGGCACCCGCGTGATGCCACAGAACAACTGGAACTTCCTCGATAAAGAGTTATTAGGATGGTGGATGACGCAGGAGAACTTTTCCGACGTCATTACCCATTTTCTGGTGATGCGCACCAGCCTTGAACCGCAAGCCTGCGCGCTGGCGGCCCTTCATGGCACGGATGCACAGAAAGCGGCGCTTAAAAACACCATGAATGAAATGGTAGCGCTGAAGACGGCATTCGATCGGCAGCGTTGGGTTGATGTCGACGTTTCTTACCATGAGCAGATCTACGAAATGAGCGGTAATCCCTTTCTGACCTCCTTCGCCGCCCTGTTCCATTCCATCTATTACAATTACTTCTCATCTATTACTCATAACGATGTGATTAAGCTCGACGTTCATCAACGGATTGTCGACGCTATCCTCAGGAGCGATGGCGAAGCCGCCTCTTCCGCCTGTCGTGAACTGTTGCGGGAACCCCATCAACCCTGAACGCGCTAATAAGGTAGTCATGATTAAAAAAGCTCGCAGTATGGCAGGGCTGCCGTGGATTGCGGCAATGGCCTTTTTTATGCAGGCGCTGGACGCCACTATTCTTAACACCGCGTTACCCGCTATCGCCCAGAGCCTGAACCGCTCGCCGCTGGCAATGCAATCCGCCATCATTAGTTACACGCTGACGGTTGCGATGCTGATCCCGGTCAGCGGCTGGCTCGCCGACCGCTTCGGCACTCGCCGGGTGTTTATGATTGCCGTGATGCTGTTTACCCTGGGATCGCTGGCCTGCGCCCTGTCGCAGAACCTGGGCCAGCTGGTGCTATTCAGGGTGATGCAGGGCGTCGGCGGGGCGATGATGATGCCGGTCGCCCGTCTGGCGTTGCTACGCGCCTATCCCCGCAGTGAGTTGCTGCCGGTGCTGAATTTCGTGACCATGCCGGGGCTGGTCGGTCCGGTGCTGGGGCCGGTATTGGGCGGCGTGCTGGTCACCTGGGCCAGCTGGCACTGGATTTTCTTAATCAATATCCCTATCGGCATCGCCGGTCTGCTGTATGCACGAAAATACATGCCCAACTTTACGACGCCGCGTCGCGGGTTTGATATGGGCGGATTTTTGCTTTTCGGTCTGAGCCTGGTACTGTTCTCCAGCGGGATGGAGCTATTTGGCGAGAAGATTGTCGAGACCTGGATTGCCGGCGTGGTGATCGCCAGCGGTCTGGCGCTGCTGGCCGCTTATATCTTTCACGCTCGCCGTCATCCCAATCCAATCATTGCGTTGCCGATGTTTAAGACTCGTACCTTTTCTATCGGCATCGCAGGCAATATTGCGTCGCGGCTCGGCACCGGCTGCGTACCGTTTCTGATGCCACTGATGTTGCAGGTCGGATTCGGCTACCAGGCGCTGATCGCTGGCTGCATGATGGCACCCACGGCCATCGGATCGATTCTGGCGAAATCAATGGTGACGCAAATCCTGCGTAACCTCGGTTACCGGAAAACCCTGGTGGGCGTCACGCTGTTTATTGGTTTGATGATCGGTCAGTTCGCGCTGCAGTCCCCTGCGATGCCGATCTGGGCGCTGATACTGCCGCTGTTTATTCTGGGCATGGCGATGTCGATACAGTTCACTTCGATGAACACCATCACCCTTGCGGACCTTACCGATGAAAACGCCAGTAGCGGCAACAGCATGCTGGCCGTAACACAGCAGCTGTCTATCAGCCTTGGGGTCGCGGTGAGTGCGGCAGTGCTGCGCTTTTATCAGAGCGATCTCACCACCAGCACCGTGGAACAGTTCCACAGCACCTTTATTACGATGGGGGTGATTACGCTGATCTCAGCGCTGGTGTTTATGCTGTTACGCCCGAAAGACGGACGTAACCTGATTAAAGAACGGCATTAAGCTTAAGACGAGCCGCGCGCAATCAGCTCCGGGGTGAGTTGCAGGCGCTGCTGGGCAAGCCCCGGCTGCGCCATGCGATGGATCAGCACATCAATAGCCAGCTCGCCCAGTTCATCTTTCGGTTGATGTACGGTGGTCAACGGCGGGGTCATATAGCGTGCGAGTTCGATATCGTCATACCCCACCAGCGCCATATCTTTCGGAATGCTCAACCCGGCCTGATACAGCGCCTGATATGCGCCCACCGCCATCGCATCATTGCCGGTAAAGACCGCCTCGGGCCGCTGGGGTAACGCCAGCAGGGCGTTCATGGCGCTAAATCCGCTGGAAAACTCAAAGTCGCCGGTTATCTCATAGCCAGCAGGCACAGCGAGCCCGGCGCGCGCCATTGCATTACGATAACCCTCCAGCCGCAGGCGCGACGGGGTTTTATCCAGCGGCCCGGTGATACAGGCGATGCGGCGATAGCCTTTATCAATCAGATGCTGAGTCGCAATTTCACCGCCCAGCAGCGAGTTATCCTGGATCAGATCGCTGTCGCCGTCGAAGGGCGCCCAGTCCATCATCACGGTGGGGATTGAAGGATAACGCGTCATAATTTCGGCGGAAGGCTGGTGCGTTTCGGTACATAACAGCAACAGCCCATCGACGCGCTTTTGCAGCAGCGTTTCCAGATTGCTGTTCATGCGCTGTTCATCGCCTTCGGTATTGCACAGCACCAGGCTGTAGCCGCGCTCAAAGCAGCTGCGCTCCACGCCACGGACGATTTCTGAGAAGAAAGGGTTGCTACTGGCGGTGATCAGCATCCCGATGGTACGGGTCTGGTTGAGCTTCAGACTGCGCGCCAGCGCCGAGGGGGCATAGTTCAGGGTTTTTACCGCGTCATTGACCTTTAAACGAATCGCCTCGCTCACGAAGCGATCGTTATTAATGACGTGAGAAACCGTGGAAGTGGAGACGCCCGCCAGGCGAGCAACATCCTTCATCGTTGCCAAGCGTTACCCCTGCTGTTGTAAGAAGTCGTCGATCTCATGACGCCACGGTACCGAAGGCTGTGCGCCGCGCCGGGTCACGGCGATAGCCGCAGCGGCATGGGCGAAGCGAATCGCGTCCGGCAGCGGTTTATCTTCCAGTAACGCGGTGACTAACGCGCCATTAAACGTATCGCCTGCGGCAATGGTATCCACGGCATCAACTTTAAAGCCTGGTACGCGCTGCCCCTGGCCGTCACGGCTGGCCCATACGCCACGACTGCCTAAGGTGATGATCACCGTGCCGATGCCTTTATCGTGCAAACATTTAGCCGCCTGTGCGGCATCCTCATCAGTGGCAACTTTTACGCCGGTCAGTTTTTCTGCTTCGGTTTCATTGGGGGTGATGATATCGACCAGGCTGAGCAATTCGTCGGACAACGCGCGTGCCGGAGCCGGGTTGAGGATCACGGTAGTGTTATTCTGATGGGCGATTTTCGCGGCCGCGACCACGCTTTCAACCGGCGACTCCAGCTGCATCAACAGCGCGGAGGCCTGAGCGATAAGATCGTGCTGCGCAGTGACGCGTTGCGGTGTCAGCGCGCTGTTGGCGCCTGCGCTGATGCCGATGACATTCTCACCTTCCGCGTTAACGAAAATAAGCGCCACGCCCGTGGATTCACCTTCAATGGTATCCACCGGCGAGATATCAATATTATCGCTGGCTAACTGAGTACAGACCCGACGCCCGGTATCGTCATCGCCCACGCAGGCGATAAACGCGATATCCGCGCCGCTACGCCCGGCGGCAACCGCCTGATTCGCGCCTTTCCCGCCAAAAGCCACCTGGTACTGGCTACCGGTAAGGGTTTCACCCGGCTGCGGGAAAGATTCAAGATTAAGGATATGATCGGCATTGATACTGCCCAGAACAACCAGCTTGCCAGTAGTATTCATCTTCGGGTTCCAGTCAAAATGCGCCACCCGCATGGGTGGCGCGATGCCCTGCTTTTCTTATTACGCTATGTAATTTTTAACTTATTTGGTAACCAGCTTCAGCTCAACCGGGATTTGCTTCTCAACTTTTTCGCCTTTCAGCACTTTATCCGCGGTTTCCACACCGATAACGCCAATCTGATCGGCCATTTGCGCCACGGTTGCGCCTAACTTGCCGCCTTCAACCGCTTTTACGCCGTCGGCGGTGCCGTCAAAACCTACCACCAGCACGTCGGATTTACCGGCGGTTTGCAGCGCGCGCAGTGCGCCCAGCGCCATTTCATCGTTCTGAGCAAACACCGCCTGCACGTCCGGGTGCGCGGTCAGCAGGTTTTGCATCACGTTCAGGCCCTTGGTACGGTCGAAGTCAGCCGGCTGGCTCGCCAGCACGGTAAATTTGTGGGCCGCAGTGGCCTGCTTAAAGCCTTCGCCACGCTCGCGGGCCGCGGAGGCGCCTGCGATGCCCTGTAGCTCGATCACTTTCGCGCCTTCACCCAGTTTTTTAGCGATGAAGTCGCCGGCCATTTTGCCGCCTGCGACGTTATCAGACGCGACGTGGCTGATTACGTCGCCTTTAGAGGCCATACGGTCCAGCGTAATCACCGGAATTTTCGCCTGGTTCGCCATCTTCACGGCGTTACCTACCGCATCGGAATCGGTTGGGTTGATCAGCAGTAATTTCGTTCCGCGAACGGTCAGATCCTGAACGTTAGCAAGCTCTTTAGCCGGGTTGTTCTGGGAATCCAGCACCACCAGGTTATACCCCAGCTTATCGGCTTCTTTCTGCGCGCCATCTTTTAATGACACAAAGAACGGGTTATTCAGCGTGGAGATAACCAGCGCGATTGTATCTTTCGCCATCGCGTTAGCGCTTACGGTGGCGCTTAACGCAACAGCAGAAACCAGGGTAGCCAGTTTTTTCATGTTCATAGTCAGATGTCCTGTAGAGTAATCAGTTACTGCTTTTTGTTGTCTACCAGTACCGCCAGCAAAATGACGACTGCTTTAACGATCATCTGGTAATAGGAAGAAACACCTAATAAATTCAGTCCGTTGTTCAGGAAGCCAAGGATCAGCGCACCGATCAGCGTACCCACAATACGACCTTTACCGCCCGCCAGGCTGGTACCGCCCAGCACCACCGCCGCGATGGCGTCCAGCTCATAGCCAGTACCGGCAGTCGGCTGCGCGGAAGACAAACGCGCCACTTCGATCACACCTGCCAGCGCGGCCAGCATGCCGGACAGCGAATAAACGATGATTTTGACTTTATTGACGCTGATGCCGGACAGGCGCGTCGCCGCTTCGTTACCGCCCAGCGCGTAGATATAACGGCCCAGACGGGTGTGATGCAGCATATACCAGGCGGCAAGGAATACCACCGCCATGATCCACACCGGCGTCGGGATGCCCAGCGGGCGGCCAATGCCGAACCAGCCAAACAGATCGGCATTGTCAGAGAACCCGGTATTAATCGGGCTACCGTCGGTGTACACCATGGTGACGCCGCGCAGCAGCAGCATCATCACCAGCGTGGCGATAAATGCTTGCACGCGCCCTTTTGCGACCACTACGCCGGTCACGCCGCCAATCGCCGCGCCAAGCGCCAGCGCGCCCGCCACCGCCACCAGCGCGTTCACTTCCAGACCCACAATAGAGGCGGCGACCGCGCCGGTTAACGCCAGCAGGGAACCAACGGACAGGTCGATACCCGAGGTGAGGATAACCAGCGTCATGCCCACCGCCATAATGGCGTTGACCGACGTTTGCTGGAGAATGTTGAACAGGTTATTAACGGTAAAGAAGTTCGGGCTCATGGTGGAAACCACCGCAATGAGCACCAGCAGGGCAATCAGCGATTTTTGCTCTAACAGCCACGCTTTGGTGAAATAGCGACGGCCAGTGATAGTCTGGGTACTCATTGTCATACTCCTGCGCGGTTTAGCTTGCCAACAGCCGCCGCCATCAGCACTTCCTGAGTGGCCTGCTCGCGCGTGAATTCACCGCCGAGATGCCCCTCGTGCATCACCATGATGCGATCGCTCATGCCCAACACTTCCGGCATCTCAGACGAGACCAGAATGATGCTTAAGCCATCAGCTTTAAACTGGTTGATTAACTGGTAAATCTCTTTCTTGGCACCCACGTCGACGCCGCGCGTCGGTTCATCGAGGATCAGCACTTTCGGGCGGGTCATCAGGCCGCGGGCAATCGCCACTTTCTGCTGATTACCGCCGGAGAGCAGGCCGATGGCCTGATCCATGGACGGGGTTTTGACGTTAAACAGCCGGATAAAATCGCTGACCGCCTGTTGCTCGTCCTGATGCCTGAGCCCACCGCCGCTGCGGCTGAAATAACGCAGCGCGGTCAGGGACATATTTTCTTTGACCGACATGCCCAGCACTAAACCATCGCGCTTGCGGTCTTCAGAGATATACACGATGCCGTTCGCCAGGCCGTCCTGCGGCGAACGGGTCACCACTTCATGGCCGTCGAGCGTGACGTATCCGCTGGTGCGCGGCAGCGCGCCGTACAGCACTTTCATCAGCTCGGTACGCCCTGCGCCCATCAGACCGGCTACGCCAAGAATTTCCCCTTTGCGTAAGCTAAAGGAGACGTTATTGACGCCGGGACCGCACAGGTTATCGACCTTCAGCCGCACCTCGCCCGGCGCTTTGTCCAGGTGTGGATACTGATCTTCCAGCTTGCGGCCCACCATCATTTCAATCAGCGTATCTTCAGTCAGCGTCGCCACCTCGCGTTCGGCAATAAATTGCCCGTCGCGGAATACCGTAACGTCATCGCAGATCTCAAAGATTTCTTTCATACGGTGGGAGATGTAAACAATGCCGCGTCCCTGGGCTTTCAGCTCGCGGATCACGCGGAACAGCGAGTCAGTTTCGGTATCCGTTAAGGCATCGGTGGGTTCATCCATGATGATGACTTTGGATTCAAAGCTCAGCACTTTGGCGATTTCCACCATCTGCTGATCGCCGATAGACAATTCGCCCACCAGCCGGTGGCTGTTAAAGCGCATATTGAGTCTGGCGAGCAGCTTATCGGCTTCGGCATACATGGTTTTCCAGTCGATTTTGCCCAACCGGTTAACGAATTCACGGCCCAGGAAGATGTTTTCCGCGATGGTCAGTTGCGGGATCAGGTTGAGTTCCTGATGGATAATGCCGATGCCCGCTTCCTGAGACGATTTCGGACCGTTAAACGTGGTCTCTTGTCCCAGCCATTTCAGCGAGCCGGCATCGCGTTGGTAGATGCCGGTCAGCACTTTCATCATGGTGGATTTACCGGCGCCGTTTTCGCCGACCAATGCCATAACGCGGCCTGGATAGACATTCAGCGCCGCGCCGGAAAGGGCTTTCACACCCGGGAATGACTTATCAATCCCCTTGAGTTGCAGTAATGCGTCCATGTCGGCCTCAGAACGTTACGCCGGCACAGAGAATAATATTCGCATACGGGGAACACTCCCCGCTGCGAATGACCGCCTGGCTGGCAGCGGTGTTTACTTTGAACTGTTCGTGCGTGATGTAACGAATATCAATGGTGTTTCCCTGGTGTTGTTGCAGTTGCTCAATATGGCTGAGCAACGTTTCGTGGAGCTGCGGATTGTGTTGTTTAATTTCCAGCGCAAGGATCGCCGCTTCAACCTGCATCTCGGTAGTCACCACATCCAACACCTGCATAAAGGTGGGGACGCCCTGAGTCAGCGCCAGATCGACACGCTCAGTCGTTTTCGGGATGGGCAGCCCGGCATCACACACAACCACCGTATCGGTATGACCGAGACGTGAGATGACCCGAGAGATGTCAGCATTTAAAACGGTGCCTTTTTTCATTTCTTTGCTCCACTAGCGAAACGTTTCGCTGCGTGCAGTGTAGTGAAGAAGGTGAACAGGAAACAATTGGCACGTTATAGAAATGTGATCGTCATCGAAACGTTTCGCTCACGTCTGTTGCAGGACGGCAAAAAGAAGAACGCCCTTCACAGAAGAGGCGTTGAGAAACTAGATTTCAACCTGAGTACCCAGCTCGATCACCCGGTTTGGCGGGATCTCAAACTGGTCGGGCGCGCGCAGCGCGTTACGCTGCAACAGCAGGAACAGCTTGCCGCGCAGGCGCAAATACCAGGGGCGCTTGCCGATAATCAGCGATTCATGGGACATAAAAAACGACGTCTCCATCATCCGGCAGCTCAGCCCTTCCAGCCCACAGCGATGGAAGACTTCTTCCACGTTCGGCGTTTCGCGCCAGCCATAACTGGCCACCACCCGCCAGAAGGTGGGCGACAGCTGCTCAATGGCCACGCGACGCACATTGTGGACGTAAGGCGCATCTTCAGTACGCAGAGTCAGCAGGATCACGCGTTCGTGCAGCACCTTGTTGTGCTTGAGGTTATGCAACATCGCGAACGGAATGACGTTCAACGCCCTGGACATGTACACCGCCGTACCCGGCACGCGCACCGGCGGGGATTTTTCCAGCGAGGCGATCATCGCTTCCAGAGAGTTACCGTGCTCATGCATCCGACGCAGCAGCCGGAAGCGCTCGCTTTTCCAGGTGGTCATGATGATAAACATCACCAGCCCCAGGGTTAACGGCAGCCAGCCGCCGGACAGCAGTTTCGACAGGTTGGCGGAAAACAGCGACACGTCGATACACATAAATCCGATGAACATGACCCCAATCAGGATCTTGTTCCAGTGCCAGTTTTTATTGGCGACAGTGGTGAACAGAATAGAGGTTAAAACCATGGTGCCGGTGACCGCAATACCGTAGGCCGCCGCCAGGTTACTGGAGTGTTCAAAGCTGACAATCACAATCACGACCGCGAAATAGAGCATCCAGTTAATGGCAGGGATGTAGATCTGCCCCGATTCCATTTCCGAGGTATGAATAATGCGCATCGGCGAAAGGTAGCCCAGACGCACGGCCTGGCGCGTTAGCGAGAACACGCCGGAAATCACCGCCTGTGAGGCGATAACCGTCGCCAGGGTGGCGATAATCAACAGCGGGATCAGCGCCCAGTCGGGAGCCAGTAAAAAGAACGGGTTCTTAATCGCTTCTGGCGTTTTCAGCAGCAACGCGCCCTGGCCAAAGTAGTTCAGCACCAGCGAAGGTAGCACCACGCTAAACCATGCAATGCGGATCGGCAATTTGCCGAAGTGGCCCATGTCGGCGTACAGCGCCTCTACGCCGGTAATCGACAGCACCACCGCCCCCAGCGCGAAGAAAGACACGGCCTTATATTCCACGAAGAAATGCATCGCCCATATGGGGTTTAATGCGTGCAGCACTTCCGGGTTGGCGATGATGCTGCGCACGCCCAATACCGCCAGAATCAAAAACCAGGCCAGCATAATCGGCGCGAACAGTTTGCCCACCATCCCGGTACCGTGCTTCTGGATCATAAACAGCAGCGTCAGGACGATAATCGATAGCGGCACGATATAGGGATCAAGGGACGGTGCGGCAATTTCCAGACCTTCAATGGCCGACATCACCGAAATAGCCGGTGTGATCACCACCTCGCCATAAAAGAAGCTGCCGCCAATCAGGCCCAGAATAACCAGCCAGGATGTCGCTTTGGCTGACGTATTGCGCCCCGCCAGCGACATTAGCGTTAAAATCCCGCCTTCACCGGCGTTATCGGCGCGCATCACGAAGGTCAGATATTTAACAGAAACGACTAAAATCAGCAGCCAAAAGATCAGGGAGAGGAAACCAAAAACGGCGTCCCGCTCTACGCCAAAACCAAACTGGCCGGAAAGGCATTCTCTTAACGTATAAAGTGGGCTGGTACCGATATCGCCGTACACCACCCCGATTGCCGCAAGCGTTATTGCCGGCAGCGGTTGCTTATTATCAGCGCTCATAGACTAATCTTTTGGTTGGAAAACAGATGTGTGCTTAGTCCCTTGGCCCACAAAAAGCGCACAGTATGCACGATTAACGGCAAAATCGTACCCCTAAATGGAATCCAGCCTGTCCACGTCAAAAAAATACCCCTAAACTTCGTACTCCTTTTCGACGATAACCCCTTCATCACTTCGGATTAGCGGATTATCGTGGCATTACAAATTTCCTGAGTATGCGACAGAGATTAAAAAGTGGCGATTGACATACCTGGCGCGGGCTGCGGGGCTTGTCTCGTGACCGAAACTGCAGGTATATAATTGCCTCTTAAGCCGTTTCCTCAGGGTAAGGACGCAAACTAATTATGGCTCAACCCCATTTGTTGGCTGAAAGAATTTCAAGGCTCGCATCCGCACTGGAAAAAGGGCTTTTCGAACGCAGCCACGCCATCCGTCTTTGTCTGCTGGCGGCATTAAGCGGCGAGAGCGTTTTTCTGTTAGGCCCACCAGGCATCGCCAAAAGCCTGATCGCCCGCCGCCTGAAATTCGCTTTCGAACACGCCCGTGCTTTTGAATATCTGATGACGCGCTTTTCCACGCCTGAAGAGGTATTCGGCCCGCTGTCCATCCAGGCGCTGAAGGATGAAGGACGCTATGAGCGGCTAACCCAGGGCTATCTTCCTGAAGCGGAAATCGTGTTTCTTGATGAAATCTGGAAAGCCGGGCCCGCTATCCTGAACACGCTGCTTACCGCCATTAACGAACGGCGCTTTCGCAACGGCGCGTTCGAAGAAAAAATCCCCATGCGCCTGCTGGTGGCAGCCTCTAACGAACTGCCGGATGCGGATAATAGCCTGGAAGCATTGTACGACCGCATGTTAATCCGGCTGTGGCTGGATAAAGTCCAGGACAAAGGCAACTTCCGCTCTATGCTGATTAGCCAGCAGGACGAAAATGAAAACCCGGTGCCTGCTACGCTGCAAATCAGCGATGAAGAATTTACCCAGTGGCAAAAAGAGATCGGCAGCGTCGCGCTACCGGATGACGTGTTTGAACTGATTTTCCTGCTGCGCCAGCAACTGGAAAACCAGCCGCACGCGCCTTATGTCTCGGACCGGCGCTGGAAGAAAGCGATTCACCTGTTGCAGGCCTGCGCGTTCTTTAGCGGGCGCAACGCCGTCGCGCCCATCGACCTGATTCTACTCAAAGACAGCCTGTGGCATGACGCCGCCGCCCGCAATCTGATGCAGCAGCAGATGGAAATTTTGATGACCGGGCACGCCTGGCAACAGCAGGCGATGCTGACCAGGCTCGGCGCTATTCAACAGCGCAGAATGCAACTGGAGCAGCAAAAGAGCGACCAGAACGCCCTGACCGTGGTGAAGCAAGGCGGGATGTTCAGCCGCCGCCCGCAATACCATCTGCCGGAAACCTTGCAGGCGACGGAACTGACGCTGCTGTTGCAAAAACCGCTCAAGCTCCATGATATGGAAGTCATTCACGTCACGATCAATCGCGAACAGCTCGATCAGTGGCTGCAAAAAGGCGGGGAGATCCGCGGCAAACTTAACGGTATCGGTTTCGCGCAAATCCTTAATCTTGATGTAGACAGCAGCCAGCATTTGCAGATCCGCGATGTCAGCCTGCAGGCCAGCCGGTTGTCATTGCCCGGCGCGCTGGCGGAAGGCATGCCGGCGGAAATAAAGCAGCAGTTAGACGATCTGGATAACGAATGGCACCAGCAGCACAGCCGCTTTAGCGATCAGCAAAAATGCCTGTTTATCCAGCCCGACTGGCTGGGACGTATTGAGGCCAGCTTACAGGATGTCGGCGCGCAGATTAAGCAGGCACGTCAATGATTACCCTGGATACGTTAAACACGATCCTGGCCATCAGCGAAGGGGAATTAATAGAAGAACTGATTATCGCGCTGCTGGCCTCGCCGCAGCTGGCGGTGTTCTTCGAAAAGTACCCGAAATTAAAGAAAGCGCTTCATGAGGATATTCCGCGCTGGCGACAGCAGTTAAAAAATCGCCTTCACGATGTGCCGGTGCCCGTGGAGCTGGCGCAGGAGGTGCAGTGCTATCAGCAGAGCCAACTGCTTTCTACGTCTCAACTGCTGGTCCAGCTGCCGCAAATATTATCCCGTCTGCAGCAGCTTAACTCGCCGTTTGCCGCCCAGGCGGCACAGCTCATCCAGGCCAGCCCGACGTTTACCCCGGCGCTGCATACCTTATTCTTACAGCGCTGGCGGTTGAGCCTGGTGGTGCAGGCCACGACCCTGAATCAACAGTTGCTGGAAGACGAACGCGAACAGCTGTTAAGCGAAGTGCAGGAGCGCATGACTCTCAGCGGCCAACTGGAAAAAGTGCTGGTGGAAAACGATCACGCGGCGGGCCGGTTGTGGGACATGAGTGCCGGGCAGTTGAAGCGCGGCGACTATCAGCTGATTGTGAAATACGGAGATTTTCTTGCCAGCCAGCCGGAGCTGGAAAAGCTCGCGGCGCAACTGGGGCGTTCAAGGGAGGCCAAATCTGTCCCAAAGAAGGATTCCCCGATGGAGACCTTCCGCACCCTGGTGCGCGAACCGGCGACGGTGCCGGAGCAGGTGGAAGGTCTTCACCGCAGCGACGATATCCTGCGCCTGCTGCCCCCCGAGCTTGCCACGCTGGGTATTACCGAGCTGGAATATGAGTTTTATCGGCGGCTGGTGGAGCATGAGCTGCTGACCTATCGGCTTCAGGGCGAAGCCTGGCGGGAGCGTGTCATTGAGCGCCCGGTCACCCATCAGGACCTGGACGAACAGCCGCGTGGCCCGTTTATCGTCTGCGTGGATACCTCCGGCTCTATGGGCGGCTTTAATGAACAGTGCGCCAAAGCGTTTTGCCTGGCGCTGATGCGCATCGCCCTGGCCGACAGCCGACGCTGCTTTATTATGCTGTTTTCCACCGAGGTGGTGAGTTACGAGCTCTCCCGACAGGACGGCATCGAACAGGCCATTCGGTTTTTAAGCCAGCAGTTTCGCGGCGGCACCGATATCGCCAGCTGTTTCAGGTCGATCGTAGAAAGGATGCAGAGCAGCGTATGGCAGGATGCGGATGCGGTGGTGATCTCGGATTTTATCGCCCAGCGCCTGCCCGATGAAGTGGTCAGCCAGGTGAAAACATTGCAGCGGGTGCATCAGCACCGGTTTCATGCCGTGGCGATGTCCGCTCACGGCAAACCCGGCATCATGCGGATATTCGATCATATCTGGCGCTTTGATACCGGGATGCGTAGCCGCCTGCTGCGACGCTGGCGGCGTTAAGCATTACAGCAGTTCGCTGACCTCAGCCTGAACATGGGCAGGCCATACGCCGCACTGCACCTGGCCGATGTGCGGCAGTTGCAGCATCAGCATGGTCAGGCGCGACTGGCCGATACCGCCGCCGATGGTCTGCGGCATTTCGCCGTTGAGCAGCGACTGGTGCCATTCCAGCGCCAGACGATCTTCATCGCCGGTGATCGCCAGCTGGCGTTTCAGCGTATCGGCGTCCACGCGGATGCCCATGGAAGAAAGTTCAAACGCGTCTTCCAGCACCGGGTTCCATACCAGGATATCGCCGTTCAGACCGGCAAAACCGCCTTCGCTGGACGTTGACCAGTCATCATAATCCGGCGCGCGGATATCGTGACGTTTACCGTCCGCCAGTTTGCCGCCGATGCCAATCAGGAATACCGCACCCAGTTCTTTGGCAATGGCGCGTTCACGGCCTTTGGCATCCAGATCCGGGAAGCGCTGTTGCAGGGTTTCGCTGTGAACGAAGTGGATCTGCTCCGGCAGGAACGGCGTTAAGCCAAACTGCTCGCTTACTGCGGTTTCTGTGGCTTTCATGGCGGACCAGATGGCTTCTACGGTCTGTTTCAGCGTGCCGAGATGACGTTCGCCATCGCCCATTACGCGCTCCCAGTCCCACTGATCCACATACACCGAGTGGATAGGCGACAGGCGATCTTCGTCCGGACGCAGCGCTTTCATATGGGTATACAGTCCTTCACCGGCGCTGAAGTCGTGCTGACCGAGAGTTTTACGTTTCCACTTCGCCAGAGAGTGCACCACTTCAAACTGCGCGTCCGGCAGGTTTTTCACCCGTACCTGAACGGCTTTCTCGCAGCCGGATAAGTTATCCTGAGTCCCGTCGCCGATGCGGCTCAGGATCGGTGCCTGAACTTCAATCAGGCCCAATTTTTCTTCAAGCTGGCGAGAGAAATGGGACTTCACGAAACTAATCTGACGCTGTTTTGCGATGTAAGCCGTTTTCATTATGTTTACTCCTGTCTGTCTGATAGCAAACATTTAGCAATAAAAAGGTTACTCAATTCAATAATCCTCAATAAAAAAGGCCTCACAGTTTTTAATTCGCTAATTTAAACGCCATAATGAAGGCAAATCGTCATTATCCATAAGGAAAACATATGGAAAATTATCAGATCGACAATCTGGATCGCGGCATCCTTGAGGCTTTAATGGCCAATGCGCGTACCGCTTATGCCGAACTGGCGAAACAATTCGGCGTAAGTCCGGGGACTATTCACGTGCGGGTAGAGAAAATGAAGCAGGCGGGGATTATCACCGGCGCGCGCATTGATATCAGCCCGAAGCAGTTGGGTTATGACGTGTGCTGCTTTATCGGCATCATCCTGAAAAGCGCCAAGGATTACCCTTCCGCGCTGGCGAGACTGGAAAGCCTGGACGAGGTGACCGAGGCGTATTACACCACCGGTCACTACAGCATCTTTATTAAAGTGATGTGCCGATCCATCGATGCGTTGCAACAGGTACTTATCAACAAGATCCAAACAATTGATGAAATTCAGTCCACTGAGACGCTGATTTCTTTGCAAAACCCGATCATGCGGACGATCAAGCCGTAAAAAAATGCTTATTTATCAAGAACACTACTCATACAACGCACCGATCGCCGGACTTTTCTCTAAAAGTCTGCGATCGGGACTCTTCCTGCTATACCCATATTATCCACAGGTAGATCCCAACCCTTTCACAGCGTACAATACGCGACGTTTTAAAAAAGGCGGACGATCATGGCAGAGATTACCCTTATTAGCGGCAGCACCCTGGGCAGCGCGGAATACGTTGCCGAACATCTGGCGGAAAAGCTGGAAGATGCGGGGTTCACCACCGATACCCAACATGGCCCGATGCTTGAAGATCTGCGGGCTGACGGGGTCTGGCTGATTGTCACCTCGACGCATGGCGCGGGCGATGTGCCGGATAATCTCGAACCTTTTTATACGGCAATAAAGGAACAGCGACCTGACCTCAGTAATGTGCGTTATGGTGCAGTGGGCATCGGCAGCCGTGAGTATGACACCTTTTGCGGAGCGATCGATAAAATCGACACGCTGCTGACTGAATGCGGGGCCAAACGTATTGGCGATCTGCTGAAGATCAACGTTCACGATCATGAAATTCCGGAGGATCCGGCGGAGATTTGGCTGGGATCCTGGAAAAATTTACTCTGATTGATGAAAAGATCGTCGGTTGATTTGTGGATAAGTCTGCTAATAAGCTTGGATCAACCGGTAGTTATCCAAAGTATAACCCTGAGGGCTTTCTGGCCCTGTGTATAAATACCCATTCTGCACCCAGCTAATACCGCGTGGGATCACCGATCGTTAACAGCTAATGATCCCACTTAATGCATTGATCTTGTTTGGCGATCGTCAGTTATCCACAGATACCGGCGATCCTAATAAGAGATCACAGTAAAACAGATCTCTAAATAAAAAGATCTTCTTTTAAATACCAACGATCCTGACGCTTTCTCGAAAGGCTAAACTTGAGTAGAATCCACGCCCCGGGATCGAAAACCCATTTGCCACACCACGAGGTTTATCCACCATGTTTTATCCGGATCCTTTCGACGTCATTATCATTGGCGGGGGTCATGCAGGTACTGAGGCCGCGATGGCCGCAGCCCGTATGGGTCAACAGACCCTACTTTTGACACACAATATCGACACGCTGGGGCAGATGAGCTGCAACCCGGCGATCGGCGGTATTGGTAAAGGACATTTGGTTAAGGAAGTGGATGCCCTCGGTGGCCTGATGGCGACGGCGATCGACAAAGCCGGTATTCAGTTTAGGATACTAAACGCCAGTAAAGGGCCAGCCGTTCGCGCGACCCGCGCCCAGGCAGATCGCGTGCTGTACCGCCAGGCGGTGCGTACCGCGCTGGAAAACCAGCCGAACCTGATGATCTTCCAGCAAGCGGTGGAAGATCTGATTGTGGAAAACGATCGCGTCGTTGGCGCAGTGACCCAGATGGGTCTCAAATTTCGCGCCAAAGCGGTGGTGTTAACCGTCGGGACTTTCCTGGACGGGAAAATCCACATTGGGCTGGATAACTACAGCGGTGGCCGTGCAGGCGATCCGCCGTCAATTTCCCTGTCACGCCGTCTGCGTGAACTGCCGCTGCGCGTGAACCGCCTGAAAACCGGCACGCCGCCGCGCATTGACGCCCGCACCATCGATTTCAGCGTGCTGGCGCAGCAGCATGGCGATACGCCGCTGCCGGTCTTCTCGTTTATGGGCGACGTCAGCCAGCATCCGCAGCAGGTGCCGTGCTATATCACCTATACCAACGAAAAAACCCATGACGTGATCCGCGCGAACCTCGATCGCAGCCCGATGTATGCCGGGGTGATCGAAGGCATTGGCCCGCGCTACTGCCCGTCAATCGAAGATAAAGTGATGCGCTTTGCCGATCGCAACCAGCACCAGATCTTCCTTGAGCCGGAAGGCCTCACGTCGAATGAAATTTACCCGAACGGGATTTCCACCAGCCTGCCGTTTGATGTGCAGATGCAAATTGTGCGCTCAATGCAGGGGATGGAGAACGCCAAAATCGTCCGTCCGGGTTACGCCATTGAGTATGATTTCTTTGACCCGCGCGATTTGAAACCGACGCTGGAAAGCAAATATATCCAGGGCCTGTTCTTTGCCGGTCAAATCAACGGCACCACCGGCTACGAAGAAGCCGCGGCGCAGGGACTGCTGGCTGGCCTGAACGCCGGGCGCTTTTCTGCCGAGAAAGAAGGCTGGGCGCCGCGCCGCGATCAGGCTTACCTCGGGGTGCTGGTGGACGATCTGTGCACGCTGGGCACCAAAGAGCCGTACCGCATGTTTACCTCCCGCGCCGAATATCGCCTGATGTTGCGCGAAGACAACGCGGATCTGCGCCTGACCGAAGCGGGCCGAGAGCTGGGGCTGGTGGATGATGCCCGCTGGGCACGCTTTAACCAGAAGCGCGAAAACATCGAACTGGAACGCCAGCGTCTGCGCGGCATCTGGATGGCGCCGTCGTCGGAAGGCGTACAGGACGTTAACGCCCAGCTGGCCACGCCCTTATCCCGGGAAGCCAGCGGTGAAGATCTGCTGCGCCGTCCGGAAATGACTTACGCGCAGTTGGTCAATCTGGCCCCGTTCGCGCCGGGCCTTGATGATGCTCAGGCCGCCGAGCAGGTAGAAATCCAGGTCAAATACGAAGGGTATATTGCTCGCCAGCAGGACGAGATCGAGAAACAACAGCGCAATGAAAACACGCTGCTCCCCGCGACCCTGGATTACCGCCAGGTTTCCGGGCTGTCGAACGAAGTGATCGCCAAACTTAACGATCATAAACCGTCGTCCATTGGACAGGCGTCGCGTATTTCAGGCATCACGCCTGCCGCCATCTCCATTTTGCTGGTATGGCTCAAAAAACAGGGTTTACTGCGCCGCAGCGCGTAGCCGGACGTTAAATTCGGGCCAGCCTAATGCTGGCCCTTTTCATGGATATCGTTGTGCTGAATAAACTAACGCGTCTGCTGGACGCCGCCGCCATCACGCTGACCGACCATCAACAACAGCAACTGCTGGCTTATGTCGGGATGCTGGATAAGTGGAACAAAGCCTATAACCTCACTTCCGTGCGCGATCCGGCGCAGATGCTGGTGCGCCATATTCTCGACAGCATTGTGGTTGCCCCGCACCTGGAAGGCGATCGGTTCATCGATGTGGGCACCGGCCCTGGACTGCCAGGCATCCCGCTGTCTATCGTCTGCCCGGAAAAGCATTTCACCCTGCTGGACAGCCTGGGAAAACGCGTACGCTTTTTGCGTCAGGTGCAGCATGAACTGAAGCTGGAGAATATCGCGCCGGTGCAGAGCCGCGTTGAAGCGTTTCCTGCGGAACCGCCGTTTGACGGCGTAATCAGCCGCGCTTTTGCCTCGCTGACCGACATGGTGAACTGGTGCCAACATTTGCCTGCGCCGCAGGGGCGCTTTTATGCGCTAAAAGGCGTGCGTCCTGATGAGGAGATCGCGGCGCTGCCGGCAGGGTTTGAGGTCGAAAAGGTCGTGGCGCTGAACGTGCCGGGGCTTGAAGGCGAACGCCATTTGGTTATGATTAAGCCAAACAAATTTTAAGAATTGTAAAAAATAGTAGAAAAAGTGCGATTGAGAAATTGTTAAACGCCGCCTGTCATTCTTGCGCTGAATGACAGGAAATTTAACCCTTTTTTTACCAGGGCATTGAACAGGGCGGGGGAGAGACGGTTAAGTCCGTTTTAAAATAATCAACACCGAAAATATCAGTCTGCTAAAAATCCGTTTGATGGCGCATTCGGGGTTGTTAAAATTTCAGTTGATATGTCAATAAAAGGTTTTGATGGTGTATGGACTGATTTTAAAAAACTCCCTGTTAATACTATTAATTTTCAATAAGATGCATTTTCTGGTTTCAACTCTGGTACAGAATATTTGTTGGTTTAATTGTTTATTGTGTGATCTCCTGCACGCTTTAGAACACGGTCTTTGCGGATATTCCGCTTTTTTAGCGAACATAGCGCGTTTAATGAAAAGTTTAAAAATGCGCGTGCCGAAATTTATTTAAACATTTATTCACCTTTTCGCTACTTATTGTTTGAAATCACGAGGCCGCACCGTATAATTTGACCGCTTTTTGATGCTTGACTCTGAGCCTTAAAGAACGTTTTATACGACACGCGACATACCTCTTAGGGAGCAGGAGTAAACGTGATGTTTGTGTCGCTCTTTAGTGTCAATGTGGCTCGCAAGCTTCTGTTCATTCAGTTACTGGCAATAATGGCGATGGGATTGCTGTTTTGCTTCAAAGACCCCAGTTGGGGCGCGTCCGCCGTCGGTGGGGGCCTGGCAGTGTGGCTGCCAAACGCATTGTTTATGATTTTTGCCTGGCGTCACCAGGCGCAAACACCCGCTAAAGGCCGCGTGGCCTGGTCGTTCGCCGTCGGCGAAGTGTTTAAGGTGCTTGCGACCTTCGCGCTTTTGGTGGTGGCGTTAGCGTACTTCCACGCGGTATTTTTGCCGCTGATAGTGACGTGGGTTTCGGTGCTGGTTGTGCAGATACTGGCACCAGCTGTAATCAACAACAAAGGGTAAGAGGCATCATGTCTGCAGGAGAACTCTCTTCACCACAGGAGTACATCGGTCATCATCTGAATAACCTTCAGCTTGACCTGCGTACTTTCTCACTGGTGGATCCGCAAAACCCCCCGGCTACCTTCTGGACGCTTAACATAGACTCCATGTTCTTCTCGGTGGTTCTGGGTCTGTTGTTCCTGGTTCTGTTCCGTCGCGTGGCCAAGCATGCCACCAGCGGCGTACCGGGTAAATTCCAGACAGCGGTCGAGCTGATTGTCGGTTTCGTACATGGAAGCGTAAAAGACATGTACCACGGCAAGAGCAAAGTTATCGCTCCGCTGGCCCTGACGATTTTCGTCTGGGTATTCCTGATGAACCTGATGGATTTGCTGCCAATCGACCTGCTGCCGTACATCGCTGAGCATGTACTGGGCCTGCCGGCGATGCGCGTGGTGCCGTCTGCTGACGTGAACATCACGCTGTCTATGGCGCTTGGCGTGTTTATCCTGATTCTGTTCTACAGCATCAAAATGAAAGGCATTGGCGGCTTTGCTAAAGAGCTGACGCTACAGCCGTTCAATCACTGGGCATTCATTCCTGTCAACTTAATCCTTGAAGGTGTGAGCCTGCTGTCTAAACCGGTTTCTCTCGGTCTGCGACTGTTCGGCAACATGTATGCCGGTGAGCTGATTTTCATTCTGATTGCTGGTCTGTTGCCGTGGTGGTCGCAGTGGTTGTTGAATGTGCCGTGGGCCATTTTCCACATCCTGATCATTACGCTGCAAGCCTTCATTTTCATGGTTCTGACGATTGTCTATCTGTCGATGGCATCTGAAGAGCATTGATTTTACACAACACTACTGCGTTTTAACTGAAACAAACTGGAGACTGTCATGGAAAACCTGAATATGGATCTGCTGTACATGGCTGCCGCTGTGATGATGGGTCTTGCGGCAATCGGTGCTGCGATCGGTATCGGCATCCTCGGGGGTAAATTTCTGGAAGGCGCCGCGCGTCAGCCTGATCTGATTCCTCTGCTGCGTACTCAGTTCTTTATCGTAATGGGTCTGGTGGACGCAATCCCGATGATCGCTGTAGGTCTGGGTCTGTACGTGATGTTTGCTGTCGCGTAGTAAGCGTTGCTTTACTTGTTAAGTAAATAAGCAATATCAGAACGTTAACTAGATAAGAGGCATTGTGCTGTGAATCTTAACGCAACAATCCTCGGCCAGGCCATCGCGTTTGTCCTGTTCGTTCTGTTCTGCATGAAGTACGTATGGCCGCCAATTATGGCTGCCATCGAAAAACGTCAAAAAGAAATTGCTGACGGTCTTGCTTCTGCGGAACGAGCTAAAAAGGATTTGGACCTTGCACAGGCCAATGCGACCGACCAGCTGAAAAAAGCGAAAGCTGAAGCTCAGGTAATCATCGAGCAGGCGAACAAACGCCGCGCGCAGATCCTGGACGAAGCGAAAGCGGAAGCCGAACAGGAACGTACCAAAATCGTGGCGCAGGCTCAGGCAGAAATCGACGCTGAGCGTAAACGCGCTCGCGAAGAACTGCGTAAGCAGGTGGCTATGCTGGCCGTTGCTGGCGCCGAGAAGATCATCGAACGTTCCGTGGATGAAGCTGCTAACAGCGACATCGTGGATAAACTTGTCGCTGAACTGTAAGGAGGGAGGGGCTGATGTCTGAATTTGTAACGGTAGCTCGCCCCTACGCCAAAGCAGCTTTTGACTTTGCCGTCGAAAACCAAAGCGTAGACCGTTGGCAGGACATGCTGGCGTTTGCCGCCGAGGTGACTAAAAACGAACAAATGGCAGAGCTTCTCTCTGGCGCGCTGGCGCCGGAAACGCTCGCTGAGTCGTTTATCGCAGTATGTGGTGACCAGCTCGACGCTCACGGCCAGAACCTGATTAAGGTGATGGCTGATAACGGGCGTTTGAAGGTTCTCCCTGATGTTCTTGAGCAATTCATTCGTTTACGTGAGGCCCGCGAGGCCACCGTTGAAGTGGAAGTGACTTCCGCTAATGCGCTTAGCGAAGAACAGCTTGAGAAAATCAGCGTCGCGATGGAAAAACGTCTGTCACGCAAAGTGAAGCTGAATTGCAAAATCGATAAGTCTGTAGTGGCAGGCGTAATCATCCGAGCGGGTGATATGGTCATTGATGGCAGCGTACGCGGCCGTCTTGAACGCCTTGCAGACGTCTTGCAGTCTTAAGGGGACTGGAGCATGCAACTGAATTCCACCGAAATCAGCGAACTGATCAAGCAGCGCATTGCTCAGTTCAGTGTTGTGAGTGAAGCTCACAACGAAGGTACTATTGTTTCTGTAAGTGACGGTGTTATCCGTATCCACGGCCTGGCCGATGTGATGCAGGGCGAGATGATCTCCCTGCCGGGTAACCGTTACGCTATCGCACTGAACCTCGAGCGCGACTCTGTGGGTGCGGTGGTGATGGGTCCGTATGCTGACCTCGCCGAAGGCATGAAGGTGAAGTGTACTGGCCGTATTCTTGAAGTTCCGGTTGGCCGCGGCCTGCTGGGTCGTGTGGTGAACACCCTGGGTGCGCCTATCGACGGTAAAGGTCCGGTTGAGCACGACGGCTTCTCCGCCGTTGAAGCGATTGCACCGGGCGTTATCGAACGTCAATCCGTAGACCAGCCGGTACAGACCGGTTATAAATCCGTTGACGCCATGATCCCAATCGGTCGTGGTCAGCGTGAACTGATCATCGGCGACCGTCAGACCGGTAAAACCGCGCTGGCTATCGACGCCATCATCAACCAGCGTGATTCCGGCATCAAATGCGTTTACGTTGCGATCGGACAGAAAGCGTCCACTATCGCTAACGTGGTGCGTAAGCTGGAAGAGCACGGCGCGCTGTCTAACACCATCGTGGTGGTAGCAACCGCGTCTGAATCCGCTGCACTGCAATACCTGGCGCCGTATGCCGGTTGCGCAATGGGCGAATACTTCCGCGACCGCGGCGAAGATGCGCTGATCATTTATGACGATCTGTCCAAACAGGCTGTCGCTTACCGTCAGATCTCCCTGCTGCTGCGCCGTCCGCCTGGACGTGAAGCATTCCCGGGCGACGTATTCTACCTCCACTCTCGTCTGCTGGAGCGTGCATCCCGCGTTAACGCGGAATACGTTGAAGCCTTCACCAAAGGTGAAGTCAAAGGTCAAACCGGTTCACTGACTGCGCTGCCGATTATCGAAACCCAGGCGGGTGACGTTTCTGCGTTCGTTCCGACCAACGTAATCTCCATTACCGATGGTCAGATCTTCCTGGAAACCAACCTGTTCAACTCCGGTATTCGTCCGGCGGTTAACCCGGGGATTTCCGTATCTCGTGTAGGTGGCGCAGCGCAGACCAAAATCATCAAGAAACTGTCCGGTGGTATTCGTACCGCGCTGGCGCAGTACCGTGAACTGGCGGCGTTCTCCCAGTTTGCATCCGACCTTGATGATGCAACCCGTAAACAGCTGAGCCACGGTCAGAAAGTGACCGAGCTTCTGAAACAGAAACAGTATGCGCCGATGTCCGTTGCGCAGCAGGCTCTGGTGCTGTTCGCGGCAGAACGCGGTTACCTCGAAGATGTGGAACTGGCGAAAATCGGTAGCTTCGAAGCCGCTCTGCTGGCTTATGTCGACCGTGATCACGCTCCGCTGATGCAAGAAATCAACCAGACCGGTGGCTATAACGATGAGATCGAAGGCAAGCTGAAAGGCATCCTCGACTCTTTCAAAGCAACCCAGTCCTGGTAACGTCTGGCGGCTTGTCTTAGGGCAGGCCGCAAGGCATTGAGGAGAAGCTCATGGCCGGCGCAAAAGAGATACGTAGTAAGATCGCAAGCGTCCAGAACACGCAGAAGATCACTAAAGCGATGGAGATGGTCGCCGCTTCCAAAATGCGTAAATCGCAGGAAAGAATGGCTGCCAGCCGTCCTTACGCAGATACCATGCGCAAAGTGATTGGTCACCTTGCTCACGGCAATCTGGAATATAAGCACCCTTACCTGGAAGAACGCGACGTTAAGCGCGTGGGCTACCTGGTGGTGTCGACGGACCGTGGTCTGTGCGGTGGCTTGAACATTAACCTGTTCAAGAAACTGCTGTCGGAAATGAAGGCATGGTCAGATAAAGGCGTTCAGTGCGATATCGCAATGATCGGCTCGAAAGGCGTGTCGTTCTTTAATTCCGTTGGCGGGAACATCGTGGCTCAGGTAACAGGCATGGGGGATAACCCTTCCCTGTCTGAACTGATCGGCCCGGTAAAAGTGATGTTGCAGGCCTATGATGAAGGGCGTCTGGACAAGCTTTTTATCGTCAATAACAAATTTATCAATACCATGTCTCAGGTTCCGACCATCACGCAACTGCTGCCATTGCCAGCGGATGATGATGAGGAATTAAAACGCAAGTCCTGGGATTACCTGTACGAACCCGATCCGAAAGCGCTGCTGGATACTCTCCTGCGTCGTTATGTGGAATCTCAGGTTTATCAGGGCGTGGTAGAAAACCTGGCCAGCGAGCAGGCCGCACGTATGGTGGCGATGAAAGCCGCTACCGACAATGGCGGCAGCCTGATTAAAGAGCTGCAGTTGGTATACAACAAAGCTCGTCAGGCCAGCATTACTCAGGAACTCACCGAAATCGTCGGTGGTGCATCCGCGGTATAACCAGGTTAATTCGTAGAGGATTCAAGATGGCTACTGGAAAAATTGTCCAGGTAATCGGCGCCGTAGTTGACGTCGAATTCCCTCAGGATGCCGTACCGCGCGTGTACGATGCTCTTGAGGTGCAAAATGGTGATGAGCGTCTGGTGCTGGAAGTGCAGCAGCAGCTCGGCGGCGGTATCGTGCGTACCATCGCAATGGGTTCTTCCGACGGCCTGCGTCGTGGTCTGACTGTTGCAGACCTCGAGCACCCGATCGAAGTCCCGGTAGGTAAAGCGACCCTGGGCCGTATCATGAACGTGCTGGGTCAGCCGATCGACATGAAAGGCGACATCGGCGAAGAAGAGCGTTGGGCGATCCACCGCGCGGCACCGTCCTATGAAGAGCTGTCCAGCTCTCAGGAACTGCTGGAAACCGGCATCAAAGTTATCGATCTGATGTGTCCGTTCGCGAAGGGCGGTAAAGTCGGTCTGTTCGGTGGTGCGGGTGTAGGTAAAACCGTAAACATGATGGAGCTGATCCGTAACATCGCGATCGAGCACTCCGGTTATTCCGTGTTTGCGGGCGTGGGTGAGCGTACTCGTGAGGGTAACGACTTCTACCACGAAATGACCGATTCCAACGTTCTGGATAAAGTATCCCTGGTTTACGGCCAGATGAACGAGCCGCCGGGAAACCGTCTGCGCGTTGCGCTGACCGGCCTGACCATGGCGGAGAAATTCCGTGACGAAGGCCGTGACGTTCTGCTGTTCGTAGATAACATCTACCGTTACACCCTCGCCGGTACTGAAGTATCCGCACTGCTGGGCCGTATGCCTTCTGCGGTAGGTTATCAGCCGACGCTGGCGGAAGAGATGGGCGTTCTGCAGGAACGTATCACCTCCACCAAAACCGGTTCTATCACGTCCGTACAGGCGGTATACGTACCTGCGGATGACTTGACTGACCCGTCACCAGCCACCACCTTTGCGCACCTTGACGCAACCGTGGTACTGAGCCGTCAGATCGCGTCTCTGGGTATCTACCCTGCGGTTGACCCGCTGGACTCCACCAGCCGTCAGTTGGATCCGCTGGTGGTTGGCCAGGAGCACTACGACACCGCGCGTGGCGTACAGTCTATCCTGCAGCGTTACCAGGAACTGAAAGACATCATCGCCATCCTCGGTATGGACGAACTGTCTGAAGAAGACAAACTGGTGGTAGCACGTGCGCGTAAGATCCAGCGCTTCCTGTCCCAGCCGTTCTTCGTGGCAGAAGTGTTTACCGGTTCTCCGGGCAAATACGTATCGCTGAAAGATACTATCCGTGGCTTTAAAGGCATCATGGAAGGCGAATACGATCACCTGCCGGAGCAGGCGTTCTACATGGTTGGCTCCATCGACGAAGCCGTGGAAAAAGCCAAAAAACTTTAACGCCTTAATCGGAGGGTGATATGGCAATGACTTACCACCTGGATGTCGTCAGCGCTGAACAGCAAATGTTCACAGGGCTGGTGGAAAAAATCCAGGTTACGGGTAGTGAAGGGGAACTGGGGATTTACCCGGGCCACGCTCCGCTGCTCACCGCCATTAAGCCTGGTATGATCCGCATCGTGAAGCAGCATGGTCATGAAGAGTTTATTTATCTCTCCGGCGGCATTCTTGAAGTGCAACCGGGCAACGTGACTGTGCTGGCAGATACCGCGATTCGCGGTCAGGACCTCGACGAAGCGCGAGCCCTGGAAGCGAAGCGTAAGGCAGAAGAGCATATTCGTAATTCTCACGGCGACGTGGATTACGCTCAGGCTTCTGCTGAACTGGCTAAAGCGATTGCCAAACTGCGCGTTATCGAGTTAACCAAAAAAGCGATGTAACACCGGCTTGAAAGATAAAATGCCAGTCTGATGACTGGCATTTTTTTTGCCTGGTATTGGGAAGACATTCAGATTCTCGATCATCGCTTCATTATCACCTGTTCGGGTGGTTTCCTTCCTGTGATTGCCATTTACAGTAAATCCAACGGGATAATCATTCGCGTTGAACCCGCTATGCTTTCAAAGCGGCAACGTAATTTTCCTCAGATAATTTTTTATAAAAACTAAGTGTTGAATTACCCCTATGGCAATGAAATCGTCGCGTAAAAACGTCCACAAAACCCGATCGGACACATTAAGCAACCGTCCGGTAAAGCAATATTCACGATGAGCGAGTAATATATCGTCAATCCATTTTACCGCGAAAAATATGTAGAATTTTCAAACGTAAATCGTTTTACTTCACTCACTTTACAGAGACAGGACGCGTATGGCGAACAGTGCGATGAGCGTGGTTATCCTTGCCGCAGGCAAAGGCACCCGCATGTATTCCGATCTTCCAAAAGTGTTGCACACGCTTGCCGGCAAGCCGATGGTGCAGCATGTGATTGATGCGGCAACACAGGTCGGCGCCCAGCGGGTGCATCTGGTGTATGGCCACGGCGGCGAACTGCTAAAACAAACCCTGAATAATGATGCCGTAAACTGGGTATTGCAGGCTGAGCAGTTAGGTACCGGCCATGCCATGCAGCAGGCTGCGCCGTTCTTTGCGGATGACGAAGACATTCTGATGCTCTACGGTGACGTACCGCTCATTTCTACCGATACTCTGGCGCGGTTGCGGGATGCCAAACCGCAAGGCGGTATTGGCCTGCTGACAGTTAAACTTGATGACCCAACCGGCTATGGGCGCATTACCCGTGAAAACGGCCTGGTGACGGGCATTGTTGAGCACAAAGACGCCAGCGATGAACAGCGCCAGATTAATGAAATCAATACCGGTATTTTGATTGCCAACGGCGCGGATTTAACACGCTGGCTGTCGAAGCTGACCAATGACAATGCCCAGGGCGAGTATTACATCACTGATATTATCGCCCTCGCCTGGCAGGAAGGGCGCGAAATTGCCGCCGTGCATCCTGACCGCTTAAGTGAAGTGGAAGGCGTGAATAACCGCCTGCAGCTGGCACGCCTGGAGCGGGTCTATCAGTCCGAGCAGGCGGAAAAACTGCTGCTGGCAGGTGTGATGCTGCGCGATCCGGCGCGTTTCGACCTGCGCGGCGAGTTAACGCACGGGCGCGACGTTGAAATTGACACTAATGTAATTATCGAAGGCAACGTTACCCTGGGCAACCGGGTGAAAATCGCTGCGGGCTGTATCATTAAAAACAGCGTCATTGGCGATGACTGTGAAATCAGCGCCTACTCTGTCGTCGAAGATTCACGCCTTGAGGCGGCCTGTACCATCGGTCCGTTTGCGCGTTTGCGCCCGGGCGCAGAACTTGCAGAAGGCGCGCACGTCGGTAACTTCGTGGAAATGAAAAAAGCGCGTCTCGGCAAAGGGTCTAAAGCAGGCCATCTCTCCTACTTAGGCGATGCGGAAATCGGCGCGAACGTGAATATCGGCGCGGGCACTATCACCTGTAACTACGATGGCGCAAATAAGCATAAAACCATTATTGGCGACGATGTGTTTGTCGGTTCCGATACGCAGCTGGTGGCCCCGGTGACCGTGGCGCGTGGCGTGACGATTGGCGCGGGCACCACGGTGACCCGTAATGTTGAAGAAAATGAATTAGTCATCAGCCGCGTGAAGCAGACCCATATTCAGGGCTGGCAGCGTCCGGTGAAGAAAAAATAATTAACCTTGCTGTGAGGCGAGGCTGGGGTGAGAGGAAATCATCATTTCTCCACCCCGAACGCAGTACCACAATAATAACCCCACTCTCTACAAGGCTCGGGGCGCTCGAAAAGAGCAACAAGGTCGACTGACAACCTATGGCATATCGCCATTATCAGGAAACAAAACTATGTGTGGAATTGTTGGCGCGGTCGCGCAGCGTGATATTGCAGAAATCTTTCTCGAAGGATTACGCCGTCTGGAATACCGTGGTTATGACTCTGCGGGACTTGCGGTTATCAACAGCAGCGGAGAGATGACGCGTTTACGTCGTCTGGGCAAAGTTCAGATGCTGGCGCAGGCCGCGGAAGAGCAGCCCCTGCATGGCGGCACAGGTATTGCGCATACCCGTTGGGCGACCCACGGCGAACCGTCGGAAACCAATGCACATCCGCATGTATCCGACCACATCGTGGTGGTGCATAACGGCATTATCGAAAACCATGAACCGCTGCGCGAGCTGTTACAGGCGCGCGGTTATGAATTTGCTTCCCAGACCGATACCGAAGTGATTGCGCATCTGGTGCACTGGGAACTGGAGCAGGGCGGTACCTTGCGTGATGCGGTTCTGCGCGCCATTCCGCAACTACGCGGCGCGTACGGCACCGTTATCGTCGATACCCGCAACCCGGATGTGCTGCTGGCTGCGCGTTCCGGTAGCCCCCTGGTTATCGGCCTCGGCATGGGTGAAAATTTTATCGCTTCCGATCAACTGGCGCTGCTGCCAGTGACCCGTCGCTTTATCTTCCTGGAAGAGGGGGATATCGCGGAAGTGACGCGCCGCACCGTCACCATCATGGATAAATCCGGCGCAGAAGTGAAACGGCCTGATATCGAATCCAATCTGCAATACGACGCGGGCGACAAAGGGATTTACCGCCACTACATGCAGAAAGAGATTTACGAGCAGCCGAACGCGATTAAAAACACCCTGACCGGGCGTATCAGCCATGGTGAAGTGGATTTAAGCGAGCTCGGCCCTCAGGCAAACGATCTGCTCTCCCAGGTTGAACATATTCAGATTGTGGCCTGCGGTACTTCGTACAACTCCGGTATGGTGTCGCGCTACTGGTTCGAAGCGCTGGCGGGCGTCTCCTGCGATGTGGAAATCGCCTCTGAATTTCGCTATCGCAAATCGGCAGTACGCCGCAACAGCCTGATGATCACCCTGTCTCAGTCTGGCGAAACCGCCGATACCCTGGCGGCGCTGCGCTTGTCCAAAGAGCTGGGCTATCTGGGCTCGCTGGCAGTGTGCAACGTGCCGGGCTCCTCGCTGGTGCGTGAATCCGATCTGGCGCTGATGACCAAAGCGGGCACTGAAATCGGCGTGGCTTCTACCAAAGCCTTCACCACCCAGTTAACGGTACTGCTGATGCTGGTGGCGAAGCTGGCGCGCCTGAAGGGCCTGGATGCCTCTGTCGAGCACGACATCGTCCACGGCCTGCAGGCGTTGCCGAGCCGTATCGAGCAGATGCTGTCCCAGGACAAACGTATTGAAGCGCTGGCAGAAGATTTCTCCGACAAGCACCACGCCCTGTTCCTGGGCCGTGGCGATCAGTATCCGATCGCCCTGGAAGGCGCGCTGAAGCTGAAAGAGATTTCCTATATTCACGCCGAGGCTTATGCCGCTGGCGAGCTGAAACACGGCCCGCTGGCGCTGATTGACGCCGATATGCCGGTGATTGTGGTGGCTCCAAACAACGAACTGCTGGAAAAACTGAAATCCAACATTGAAGAAGTGCGCGCCCGAGGCGGCCAGCTATATGTCTTCGCCGACCAGGATACCGGTTTCACCAGCAGCGATAACATGCACATCATTGAGATGCCGCATGTGGAAGAGGTGATTGCGCCAATCTTCTATACCGTTCCGTTGCAGCTGCTGGCATATCACGTTGCGCTGATTAAAGGCACCGACGTGGACCAGCCGCGTAACCTCGCCAAGTCCGTTACCGTAGAATAATCCCACAAGCCTCACCGTTCTGGTGAGGCTTTTTTGCCTGGTTTTTAACCAAAAACATTCCCGGTTTTTTATGACAATCGGTCATTTAGAACTACCTTTTATCTTGTCACAAAAATAAAATTTCACTGCAATCCCGGCGTCATAATATTAGTTATCTTTTTGATATTTAATTATTAATCTGAAGATAATTCCGCAGGATTTCGCTTGTCATAAAACTGTCATAATTCGTACATTTAACTGTCACCAAAGTGTCCTATTTTGCTCATCGTAGCCACTAAACAACGAATTACGATCCAGCAGGAGACATTATGAAAGTTATGCGTACCACCGTCGCAACTGTTGTCGCCGCGACCTTATCGATGAGCGCTTTTGCCGTTAATGCTGCGGCGAGCCTGACTGGCGCCGGTGCAACCTTCCCTGCGCCGGTGTATGCCAAATGGGCAGATACCTACCAGAAGTCCACGGGCAGCAAAGTGAACTATCAGGGTATCGGCTCCTCCGGCGGCGTTAAGCAAATCATCGCGAATACCGTTGATTTTGGTGCCTCTGATGCGCCGCTGAGCGACGAAAAGCTTCAGCAGGAAGGCCTGTTCCAGTTCCCGACCGTAATTGGCGGCGTGGTACTGGCCGTGAATCTTCAGGGCGTGAAATCCGGCGAACTGGTGCTGGATGGTAAAACCCTGGGTGATATCTACCTGGGCAAAATCAAAAAATGGGACGACGAAGCGATCGCTAAACTCAACCCTGGCCTGAAACTGCCGTCCCAGAACATCGCCGTGGTGCGTCGTGCTGATGGTTCCGGTACCTCCTTCGTATTCACCAGCTACCTGGCGAAAGTGAACGAAGAGTGGAAGTCTAAAGTAGGCTCTGGCTCTACTGTTAACTGGCCGACCGGTCTGGGCGGTAAAGGTAACGACGGCATCGCCGCGTTCGTACAGCGTCTGCCTGGCTCTATCGGCTATGTGGAATACGCTTACGCCAAGCAGAACAACCTGGCGTACACCAAACTGGTTTCTGCTGACGGCAAACCGGTAAGCCCGACCGAAGAGAGCTTCTCTAATGCCGCCAAAGGCGTTGACTGGAGCAAATCCTTCGCGCAGGACCTGACTAACCAGAAAGGTGACGACGCGTGGCCGATTACGTCCACCACCTTCATCCTGGTCCACAAAGAGCAGAAGAAACCGGAACAAGGCGCTGAAGTGCTGAAGTTCTTCGACTGGGCGTTTAAAGATGGCGCGAAACAGGCTAATGACCTGGATTACGCCAGCCTGCCGGACAGCGTGGTTGAGCAGATTCGTGCTGCATGGAAAACCAACGTGAAAGACAGCAGCGGTAAAGCGTTGTACTGATGTGCCCCTGAGCCGCCGGGAAGAAATTTTCCGGCGGACGCATAACGGGTAATGGCAATACCCTGAAAACTGGCGATAATGCCGGTTTTCTGGGTTCTGACTAAAGAGTGAATTATGGCTGCCACTAAGCCTGCATTTACCCCTCCGGGGAAAAACGGTGACATGATATTCAGCGCGCTGGTAAAACTGGCTGCGCTGATTGTGCTATTGCTGATGGGCGGCATTATCGTGTCCCTGGTCATCTCCTCATGGCCAAGCATTCAAAAATTCGGCTTCTCATTTCTGTGGACTAAAGAGTGGGATGCGCCGAATGACATCTACGGCGCGTTAGTGCCGATCTACGGAACCCTGGTGACCTCGTTTATCGCCCTGCTGATTGCGGTGCCGGTAAGCTTTGGTATCGCCCTGTTCCTGACCGAACTGGCTCCGAACTGGCTGAAGCGTCCGCTGGGTATTGCGATTGAGCTGCTGGCGGCTATTCCCAGTATTGTTTACGGCATGTGGGGCCTGTTCATCTTCGCCCCGTTGTTCGCCACGTATTTCCAGGAGCCGGTGGGCAATGTGCTCTCCACTATTCCGTTCGTTGGCGCGTTGTTCTCCGGCCCGGCGTTCGGTATCGGTATCCTGGCCGCAGGCGTCATCCTCGCCATCATGATCATTCCGTACATTGCCGCGGTAATGCGTGATGTGTTTGAGCAAACGCCGGTGATGATGAAAGAGTCGGCCTACGGCATCGGCTGCACCACCTGGGAAGTGATCTGGCGTATCGTGCTGCCGTTTACCAAAAACGGCGTGATCGGCGGCGTGATGCTTGGACTGGGCCGCGCGCTGGGCGAAACCATGGCGGTGACCTTTATCATCGGTAACACCTACCAGCTCGACAGCGCCTCGCTGTATATGCCGGGCAACAGTATTACTTCCGCGCTGGCCAACGAATTCGCCGAAGCAGAATCCGGTCTGCACGTAGCAGCGTTGATGGAACTGGGCCTGATCCTGTTCGTGATTACCTTTATCGTGCTGGCGATTTCTAAAGTGATGATTATGCGTCTGGCGAAAAACGAGGGGGCACGCTAATGGCGACCATCGAATTGCAATCCTCTCAGGAACTGGCGGAATCGCGCCGTAAAATGCAGGCGCGTCGCCGGACTAAAAACCGCATCGCGCTGACGCTGTCGATGGCGACTATGGCCTTCGGCCTGTTCTGGCTGATCTGGATTTTAGTTTCGACAATCACTCGCGGCTTTGACGGGATGTCGCTGGCGCTGTTTACCGAAATGACCCCGCCGCCGAACACGGCGGGCGGCGGTCTGGCCAACGCCCTGGCGGGCAGCGGCCTGCTGATCCTCTGGGCGACCGTATTCGGCACGCCACTGGGCATTCTGGCGGGCATCTATCTGGCGGAATATGGTCGTAAATCCTGGCTTGCCGAAGTGATTCGCTTTATTAACGATATTCTGCTCTCCGCGCCGTCGATTGTGGTCGGCCTGTTTGTTTACACCATCGTGGTGGCGCAGATGGAGCACTTCTCCGGGTGGGCAGGCGTGATCGCGCTGGCGCTGCTGCAAATTCCTATCGTTATCCGTACTTCCGAGAACATGCTGAAGCTGGTGCCGGATAGCCTGCGTGAAGCGGCCTACGCGTTGGGTACGCCGAAGTGGAAGATGATTTCCGCGATCACCCTGAAAGCCTCGGTCTCCGGGATTATTACCGGCGTTTTGCTGGCGGTAGCGCGTATTGCGGGCGAAACGGCTCCTCTGCTGTTTACCGCGCTGTCTAACCAGTTCTGGAGCACCGATATGATGCAGCCTATCGCTAACCTGCCGGTGACCATCTTTAAATTCGCCATGAGCCCGTTTGCCGAATGGCAACAGCTGGCCTGGGCCGGGGTACTGATTATTACCCTCTGCGTCCTGTTACTGAACATCCTTGCGCGCGTACTGTTCGCGAAGAGCAAACACGGTTAATTACTGCGGCGCGGCGGATGCGGCGTCGATGAGGAAAAGAAGACGATGAGTATGGTTGAACACACCCCCGGTAAAATTCAGGTTCGTGATTTGAACTTCTATTACGGGAAATTCCATGCCCTGAAGAATATCAGTCTGGATATCGCCAAAAACGAAGTGACGGCGTTTATCGGCCCGTCAGGTTGCGGCAAATCCACGCTGCTGCGTACCTTTAACAAAATGTTTGAGCTTTACCCGGAGCAGCGCGCGGAAGGCGAGATCCTGCTGGATGGCGAAAACATCCTGAACCATTCCCAGGACATCGCGCTGCTGCGCGCCAAAGTCGGGATGGTTTTCCAGAAGCCGACGCCGTTCCCAATGTCGATTTACGACAACATCGCGTTTGGCGTACGCCTGTTTGAAAAGCTGTCGCGCAGCGATATGGACGAGCGCGTGCAGTGGGCTTTGACCAAAGCCGCATTATGGAATGAAACCCGGGATAAATTGCACCAGAGTGGGTACTCTCTCTCGGGTGGTCAGCAGCAGCGCCTGTGTATCGCGCGCGGTATCGCCATCCGCCCGGAAGTCCTGCTGCTGGATGAACCCTGTTCGGCGCTTGACCCGATCTCCACTGGCCGTATTGAAGAGCTGATCACCGAGCTGAAGCAGGATTACACCGTGGTTATCGTGACGCACAACATGCAGCAGGCGGCGCGTTGTTCTGACCATACTGCGTTTATGTATCTTGGCGAATTGATCGAGTTCAGCAACACGGATGACATCTTTACCAAGCCGAAGATGAAGCAAACGGAAGATTATATTACTGGCCGCTACGGTTGATGGGGAGTTAACCATGGACAATCTGAATCTCAACAAACATATTTCCGGTCAGTTTAATGCGGAGCTGGAACATATCCGCACCCAGGTGATGACGATGGGTGGGCTGGTGGAACAGCAGCTCTCTGATGCGATTACCGCTATGCACAACCAGGATGGCGAGCTGGCGAAGCGCGTAATTGAGGGCGACCAGCAGGTCAACATGATGGAAGTGGCCATCGATGAAGCCTGCGTGCGCATCATTGCCAAACGCCAGCCTACCGCCAGCGACCTGCGCCTGGTGATGGCGATCATTAAGACCATCGCCGAGCTGGAACGCATTGGCGACGTGGCGGACAAAATCTGCCGTACCGCGCTGGAGAAATTTTCCCAGCAGCACCAGCCGCTGCTGGTAAGCCTGGAATCCCTGGGCCGCCACACCGTGCAGATGCTGCACGATGTGCTGGATGCGTTCGCCCGTATGGATCTGGACGAAGCGGTGCGTATTTACCGCGAAGACAAAAAAGTGGATCAGGAGTATGAGGGCATCGTGCGCCAGCTGATGACTTATATGATGGAAGATTCGCGCACCATTCCAAGCGTGCTGACCGCGCTGTTCTGCGCCCGCTCTATCGAGCGTATCGGCGACCGCTGCCAGAATATTTGCGAATACATTTTCTACTTCGTGAAGGGCCAGGATTTCCGTCACGTCGGCGGGGATGAGCTGGATAAGCTGCTGGCGGGCAAAGACCCGAAAGAATAAAATCATTAACGCCAGCAGATGCTGGCGTTTTCATTTACAGGCTATTCAGTAATATCCCAACCGCGCGCGCGCCACAGTTCAGGCAATTGCGACAGGGCGGTAAACGCGGTGACTTTCGGATGGTCGATCGGCTTGTTGTGCGGATCGGCGCAGAAGTAATACACCTCCATACCCGCCGCCACACCCGCCATCGCTCCTGCGGACGAGTCATCCACCAGCACGCAGTTTTTCACATCCACCTGCATCGCATCGGCGGCGTGGTGCATGATGGCCGGGTCCGGCTTCCAGCGTTGGATGTCATACCCGCTGTACAGCAGATCCGGGAAGTGATCGAGCATGCCGGTTTTGCCCAGCGAGTGCTGCATTTTGGTGACCGGGCCGTTAGATACGATGCACATCGGCACTTTCATCTTCTTCAGCAATTCCGCTGCGCCTTCGATTTCCACCAGTTCGCTCTCAAACAATCTGGCGACTTCAGCGCGATACACCGCTTCCAGATCGGCTTTGTTCAGATTCACGCCGTGCTGATTGCTGAGGGTATCGATGATCTCGTAGAGCTTTATCCCCTTGAAGGTCTTATGCACCTCCTCCAGATCGAGCTGGATGCCATATTGCGCAAACATATGCACGTAAGCTTTAGAGCAGATCACTTCGCTGTCGACTAACGTGCCATCACAGTCAAAAAATACCGCATCAATCCGGGACATGCCGTTTCCTTTTTTGAGAATGAAACGGCATTTTACCTGATTGCGCAAATTTTTGCCCTGCGCAAACGATCCCGTATAAGCAAAATCAATGAAAAAAAGTCTGTGATAGCCGTCAACCTGACGCTTTTTTGGTATAGGATAACCGGCGAATTTTCCCTCCTCATGTTCGGAAACTGATAATGAGCCAACAAAACGCTACTCCGGCTTCGCAACCGGGGGTGCTTGAGCGCGTGTTTAAACTGCGTGAACACGGCACAACCGCCCGTACCGAAGTGATTGCCGGTATCACGACTTTCCTGACGATGGTGTATATCGTTTTCGTTAACCCGCAAATTCTGGGCGCGGCTGGCATGGACACCAGCGCCGTCTTTGTGACGACCTGTCTGATCGCTGCCTTCGGCAGTATCCTGATGGGGTTATTCGCCAACCTGCCGGTGGCGCTGGCACCCGCGATGGGCCTTAACGCCTTCTTCGCCTTTGTGGTGGTCGGGGCGATGGGCCTCTCCTGGCAAATCGGCATGGGCGCGATTTTCTGGGGCGCGGTCGGCCTGCTGATCCTGACGATTTTCCGCGTGCGTTACTGGATGATTGCGAATATCCCGGTCAGCCTGCGTGTGGGCATCACCAGCGGTATTGGTCTGTTCATCGGCATGATGGGCCTGAAAAATGCCGGGATTATTGTGGCGAACCCGGAAACCCTGGTCACTATCGGCAATCTGACGTCTCACTCCACGCTGCTGGGCGCGCTGGGCTTCTTTATCATCGCCGTTCTGGCGTCGCGTAATATTCACGCTGCGGTGCTGGTGTCTATCGTTGTCACCACGCTGCTGGGCTGGATGCTGGGCGATGTGCAGTACCACGGGATTGTTTCCGCGCCGCCGAGCGTGATGAGCGTGGTGGGCCAGGTGGATCTGGCAGGCTCGCTGAACATCGGCCTGGCGGGCGTTATTTTCTCCTTTATGCTGGTAAACCTGTTCGACTCCTCCGGCACCCTGATCGGCGTAACCGATAAAGCG
Source organism: Atlantibacter hermannii (assembly GCF_009907385.1). Taxonomy (GTDB): domain Bacteria; phylum Pseudomonadota; class Gammaproteobacteria; order Enterobacterales; family Enterobacteriaceae; genus Atlantibacter; species Atlantibacter hermannii_A. The sequence goes on along the minus strand of NZ_JAAATR010000003.1, from coordinate 93,223 downwards.
GGGCTGACCGATGAAAAAGGCCGCTTCCCGCGCATGAAGCAGGCGCTGTATGTCGACAGTATTTCGTCGGTAACCGGTTCGTTTATCGGTACATCGTCAGTGACCGCTTACATCGAATCGTCTTCCGGGGTTTCCGTGGGTGGCCGCACCGGCCTCACGGCCGTGATCGTCGGGTTACTGTTCCTGCTGGTGATCTTCCTGTCGCCGCTGGCGGGCATGGTGCCGGGCTATGCGGCTGCGGGCGCGCTGATTTATGTGGGCGTGCTGATGACTTCAAGCCTGGCGCGCGTGAAGTGGGATGACCTCACCGAAGCGGTGCCAGCGTTTATCACCGCCGTGATGATGCCGTTTAGCTTCTCTATCACCGAAGGCATCGCGCTGGGCTTTATCTCTTACTGCGTGATGAAAGTGTTCACCGGCCGCTTCCGCGACCTGAGCGCCTGCGTGGTAGTGGTGGCGCTGCTGTTCACCCTGAAAATCGTGTTTATCGACGCGCATTAATCAACAAGGGCCAGCATCGCTGGCCCTTTTCACATCAGTTGCGCACTCGCTGAATGTACTCGCCAAAGGCCGTTAACTGCCCGGTCAAATGGTCCAGGGTGCTCTGGTCAATCACTTCGCCCGTCTGGGTATCCACTTTATTCTGGATCACCCCGCCCATAAACTCCGGCTTGTTCATCACCATGGCGTCAAGGAACACCAGGATCTGGCGCAAATGATACTGGCAGCGCGCGCCGCCAATGGCACCCATCGAGCTGGTTTGAATCAATACCGGTTTGCCCGCCAGCGGCTGGTCAGGCAGGCGCGACAGCCAGTCGATGGCGTTCTTCAGGCCGCCCGGCACCGAATAGTTATATTCCGGCGTGACAATCACTACCCCGTCGGCTTCGCGGATTTGCGCCGCGATGGCTTCCACGCTTTTTGGAAAGCCTTCGTCCTGCTGGATATCGGCGTCATACAGCGGGATATCCGCGATGGTTGGCAGCGCGGCGATGTCCATTCCTGCTGGTGCCAGCTTCGGCAGCGTCCGCGCAACCATGGCGTTAAACGAGCCTTTACGCAGGCTTCCCAGTAGTGTCACAACTTTTAGCGATTCAGACATGATGACTCCCTGACGTTACGGAATGCGGATGATTGAGTATATGAACTTTTTCAGCCGGCAGGCTGGTAAAACGCATCAGGCGCGAGGCTTCATCGTTGCGGCGGCTCGGAATGTCCGGCAGGGTTTTCCAGTTCTGCTGGTGGTATTGCCATAGCGTCAGCTTTTCGATGGCGGGCGAGGCGGTAACCGACCAGATCAGGATATCCTCCACATCGCAAATCGATTCCACCTGGGGGCAGTTTGCCACCCGCAGTTTGCCGGCGGAGGGCTGGAGCTGCACCGTATCCGAGGTGTGATCCTTTTCACCGGTCATTTTCAGCACGCTGTGGCGTAACGTTACCAGCTGGGTTTTGGCTTCGATGGCGTCATGTTGCCTGGCAATCCATGTTGATTCATTGCTGGTAAACGGATACGCCTGATCGCTGGTATCGGGCAGAGAAAACCCGCGTGTGGTGCGCTGGAGCGCCATATCCAGGCCGCAGCGGCCCTCCGTCGTGAGCGCGATGCCCACCATATTCCCGGCGTAAGCGATAGAAAAATCCGCCAGCTCACGATCCCGGAACTGCGGTTTACCATGCGGCGTGGTGTGAAGAGGAGGAAGAGTCTTAATACCAAAAAAGCGGAACATCATCTCGGCGAGCAATGAACGGGAAGCTAAAAAGCGCTGGCGTCGGTGTTCGGGTAACTGTCGCGCCAGCTCAAGGCTTGCGGCGCACAATCGAGGAGATAAGGGGGCGTCGGGGCTTAACAGTCCTCGAACAAAATGCGTTGCCATTTGTCGCTCCATGATAATGGTCAGTGTAAGGAAACGATAATCAACATTATCGCGCATCGTTCTTAGGTTTTAATGCGGAATTTGAGTTTCGAAAAGCTCAAAAAGTCACTTTTACAATTCATTAAGCTGAACGCTGTACTTTAATGAGTCGGGAAACCGGGCTGATAAAGTAGAAAAGCCGCTCCGGGGAGGAGCGGCTCAGTAAGATGGGGAGTTGGCGAGTGTTGTGGTTAACCGAATCGCGGCAACAGCTGGAACACATTACCGAACCAGCAGAGGATCACGACAACACCGAATAAGATAACAATGGAAGGTATCAGAACCCCGCCCCATACGGTAAAAATTTGATCAGGGAATTTTTTCCGCGCCTTTAACGCGAGTGCAGCAGGGATGATTACCGCCCATATCGTTGCACACAGTCCTGCGCCGCCAATGCCATAGATAAAGCCGTTAGGGAAAATCAGGTAGAGAACCGCAGGGGGAAGAAAGGTCAATAAAACGGTCTTCAGACGACCTGATGGCGAGTTATCCATTTTGAATAAGTCTGCCAGATAATCAAATAATCCTAACGTGACGCCAAAGAACGAACTGGCTACGGCAAGGTTAGAAAACACCAGCAAGCAAAATTCTATAATCCCGTGTTGTTTAGTGCCGAGGAAAGATTTGACCAGTGAATCGACATTCCCGCCCGAAGAGATAATTTCTTTGAAACTCTCCCGAGTGATATTACCCATAGTGCAATATAACCAGAACAGGTAAATAACCAGCGCCAACAGCGAGCCTAAAACGATACTTTTTATAAGTTTGTCTTTTCGTTTTCCATAACAAATGATCAGGCTGGGAATATTTCCGTGAAAGCCAAACGAGGCCAGGCACACGGGCATTGCCATGAAGATATACGGGAAGTAGGATGCATCAATGCCGCCGGTTCCGCCAGCGTCCCGTAATATTGAAAAGTCAACCTGGAAGAAAAATGAACCAAAAACAATAACAAAAGCAATGATTTTTATCCCTAAAAACAGGGAAGTGATTCTGCTTGCGGCTAAAGAACTTATCCATAAAACGCTGGCAACAAATACGGCGGTACAAATGCCAATAATTCGCGGATTGACGTGCGACCCCATGTTAATGGCGATCGTTTCACTGATAATAGCGCCATTAGCAGAGATATAAGCATAAGTGAGGATATAAAGAACAAAGGCGACGGTAATACCGCTGACGATATTCCATGTATTGCCAAGTAAATCTTTAGTAATGGTGTTAAAACTGGAACCGACGGGATAGTTTAAGTTGGCTTCTAATAATAATAAACCCGAGTGCAACATTGAAAACCAGGCGATTATTAAAATGAAAGCAGCCCAGAAAAACCAGGCACCGGCGAGATCAACAGGTAAAGCAAACATCCCCCCGCCAATCACCGTTCCAGCAATCACCATAACGCCCCAAAACGCTGAGTGTTTAGGATTCGAATTTTCTTCCATGATGCCTCATTAATTATAGCGAGCTATAATTGATAATGTTTGCAATAACTCAATGAAAGTTTATGGTTTTGGGTGGTTATTGCTAACCACCCAATCTCTTTGCGATTAAACTTCTTTAAGTTTAGCCGTGAAGTGACGTAATACTTTAGGCTCATAGGTAAACGTCAGGCCTTTAATATTCGCCGCATTTTCTTTTACATGCTGGAATGCTTCAATGATGAAGTCCATATGCGTCTGAGTATAGGTTGCGCGTGGAATCGTTAAACGCAGCAGTTCTGCCGGGCAGGGTAATTGTTTGCCGGTTTTGGGATCGCGACCCAACAGGAACGATCCAATTTCAACGGCCCGAATGCCAGCCACTTTGTATAATTCGCAAGCAAGCGCCTGAGCGGGGAATTGCTCAGCAGGAATATGCGGTAATAATTTACCGGCATCAACGAATGCCGCATGGCCGCCCGCTTGCTGGCAGGTTACGCCAATGGCTTCAAGACCATCAACTAAATATTTAACCTGAGCGATACGGTAAGCCAGCCAGTCTTGCCCCATGCCATCATACAGGCCAGCCGCCAGACGCTCCATTGCGCCGCCCTCTAAACCGCCGTAGGTAGGGAAGCCTTCCTGAACTACGCAAAGGGTTCTGCATTCGGTATAAACATCCAGGAAACTGTCATCCTTGATGCAGAGTAATCCACCCATCGGCACCATGGCGTCTTTTTTCGCGGACATGGCGAGCATATCAGCATATTTATAAGTTTCGCGGGTAATTTCCTCGATGCTCCAGTCTTTATATTCTGCTTCACGCTTTTGAATAAAATAGGCGTTTTCTGCAAAACGTGCTGAGTCCATGACTACCGGAATATCGTATTTTTTAGCAATACGGTACATGGCTTTCAGGTTTGCTAACGATACCGGTTGCCCACCTGCGGAGTTACTGGTAATCGTTGCGACAATATACGGTACGTTATTGGCACCGACTTCTTCAATCCCGCGCTCGAGTCCTTCAAGATCGAAGTTACCTTTAAAGTCGTAGCGTACAGCGGTATCGAACGCTTCTTTAATATAAACGTTGCGAACAGTGCAACCGTTAATTTGGCTATGGCCTTGCGTGGTATCGAAGAAATAGTTTGAGAAAGCAACCATTTTGGTCCTGTCTAAACCTTTTTCCTGCTCACGTTTTTTGATTAACACCGGAATATAAATTTGTTCAGCGCCACGACCCTGATGCGTAGGAATGGTGTGCTGATAGCCAAAAATATTTTTTACCGCATCTGCTAACGCATAATAGCTGCGGCTGCCGCTATAAGCTTCGTCACCGCGCAGCATCGCCGCTTGCATATTTTGCGTGACCGCGCCGGTGCCGCTATCGGTCAATAAGTCAATAAATACATCTTCGCTATCCAGCAGGAATGGGTTCATCCCTGATTTAATAATGGCGTTTTCGCGATGCTCTCTGGTGGTGCGTTTAACGGGTTCGATCACTCTGATGCGGAACGGTTCAGGTAAATGCTTAAAGTTTTCCATTACATAATCCTTGGATAATTCGATTATAGAGAACCTGGTGACTATTTATTGAAAAATAATCATTAAAAATTGTTTGAGTATGTCTTTTATAATTCGTGGCGCATTTATTGCTATTGCAGTAGATCCACCTGAAATACGCAGCGTAAGCGTATCCAGGGCTGCGTGCTGCAACCATAATAATGAGCGGAATCATTCAGGGCATACCAAATCAATAGATTGTATAAAATCTATTTTATTTTCTGGTAGAGGTGGGGCGAAGAGAATTAAGGATGATGATTGGCAATTGTATTGTCAACATTAAACCATTTAGAGATGATGTATGTATTTAAGATAATCATGATTGAGTTATCCTCATTAGACACATTGCTACATTATGTTAATCAAAACATTTGTCCATCAGTGATTATTTTAATTGTGATTAATATCACAGTTAAAATTCAGAAAATAAACGTTCATCACTTATTTAAAAATTCAGGGAAATATTGGGGCGGTTATTGATTCAGTGGTTTCGTTTGTCGCGATATTTATGGCGGGAAAACGTGACATGAAGCCGCAACAGCCTTCGGTTATTGCGGCATCGTGAAGCATTACTTACCAATACAAAAACTGGAGAAAATCCGTCCCAGCAAATCATCAGAAGTAAATTCCCCGGTGATTTCGCTCAGGCTCTGCTGGGCAAGACGCAGTTCTTCGGCCAGCAGTTCGCCCGCCCATGCGCCCAGCAGCTGTGCTTTGCCTTGCTCCAGATGCTGCGCGGCGGTTTCCAGCGCCTGCAAGTGGCGGCGGCGCGCCAGGAAGCCGCCTTCCATGTTGGTATCAAAGCCCATGCTGCGTTTCAGATGGTCGCGCAAGACCTCGACGCCATTACCGGTACGCGCCGACAGACGAATAAGTGAGTGACCATTCACTTCGCTTAGTCCCTGCGTTTCGCCGGTGATGTCCGCTTTGTTACGCACCACGGTAATCGGCAGTTTTTCCGGTAAGCGGGCAATAAAATCAGGCCAGATTGCTGCCGGATCGGTGGCGTCAGTGGTGGTGCCATCCACCATAAACAATACCCGGTCTGCCTGCTCGATTTCCTGCCACGCGCGTTCAATGCCGATACGTTCGACTTCATCGCTGGCCTCGCGCAGACCGGCGGTATCGATGATATGCAGCGGCATGCCGTCAATGTGGATATGCTCGCGCAGCACGTCACGCGTGGTCCCGGCGATATCGGTGACAATCGCGGCCTCGCGGCCAGCCAGCGCGTTCAGCAGGCTCGATTTCCCGGCATTTGGCCGCCCGGCGATCACCACTTTCATCCCTTCACGCAGCAGGCTACCCTGGCGCGCTTCGGCACGTACCGCGTCGAGATCGGCCATTACGTCGTTAAGCTGCGCTTCGATTTTGCCGTCGGAAAGGAAGTCGATCTCTTCATCTGGAAAGTCGATAGCCGCTTCCACGTAGATTCGCAGGTGAGTAAGTGCTTCCACAAGCTGGTTTACGCGGGTAGAGAAGACACCCTGCAATGAGTTGAGCGCCGAACGCGCCGCCTGCTCGGAGCTGGCGTCGATCAGGTCGGCAATGGCTTCGGCCTGTGCTAAATCAAGCTTATCGTTCAGGAAAGCGCGCTCGGAAAATTCGCCGGGCTTCGCGATACGTACGCCGGGAATAGTCAGAATGCGCTTTAACAACAGGTCAAGGATCACCGGACCGCCGTGGCCCTGAAGTTCCAGCACGTCTTCGCCGGTGAAGGAGTGGGGGCCAGGAAACCACAGGGCGATGCCCTGATCGAGCGCGGCGTTATCCAGATCGCGAAACGGCAGATAGTCGGCATAGCGCGGCTTCGGCAGTTTTCCGAGCACCGCCTGCGCCACATCGCGCGCTTTCAGGCCGGAGATACGCAGAATGCCCACGCCGCCACGTCCCGGAGGGGTGGCCTGGGCGACGATAGTGTCGTTTTGGCTCATGAAATTTCTCTGTGGTTTCTGTCTTTAATACTTAAAAATAAAAAAGGCGGTCTATCGACCGCCTTCCATATTAGCTGTTACTGATTCGCGTATCAGGAGCTTTTCTTCTCGCGGCTATGCAGGCCACGTTTCTCCAGACCACGATAAATCAGCTGCTGCTGAAGGATGGTCACCAGGTTGCTGACGATATAGTACAGCACCAGACCTGACGGGAACCACAGGAAGAAGACCGTAAAGATGACCGGCATAAAAGTCATGATCTTCTGCTGCATCGGGTCGGTCACGGTGGTCGGCGACATCTTCTGGATGAAGAACATCGTCACGCCCATCAGGATCGGCAGAATGTAGTACGGGTCCTGGGCTGACAAGTCATGGATCCACAGGGCGAACGGCGCATGGCGCAGTTCCACGGAACCCATCAGCATGTAGTACAACGCAAGGAAAATAGGCATCTGAATCAGCAGCGGGAAGCAGCCACCCAGCGGGTTCACTTTTTCCGACTTGTACAGCGCCATCATTTCCTGGCTGATGCGTTGTTTATCATCGCCCAGACGTTCGCGCATGGCCTGAATCTTCGGCTGCAGCAAACGCATTTTCGCCATCGAGGTGTACTGCGCTTTAGTCAGCGGGTACATCACGCCACGAACGATAAAGGTGATAGCGATGATCGAGAAGCCCCAGTTGCCCAGGAAGCTGTGGATCCACTTCAGCAGCTTAAACAGCGGCTGAGAGATAAACCACAACCAGCCGTAATCCACGGTTAAATCCAGGTGCGGCGCAACGGCAGCCATTTTGTCCTGAATTTCCGGGCCAACCCACAGGGTGCTGCCCAGCGTGCCAGTCTGGCCAGGCTGAACCAGAACCGGTGCGGATTTATAACCAATCGCTGCTACGCCGTTACCCAGGTTAGCGGTATAGAAGTTATTCGCGCCGTCGTTGCGCGGTACCCATGCGGTGGCGAAGTACTGTTGCAGCATCGCAACCCAGCCGCCGTTAGAGCTGACGTTCAGGTTCTCGTTATCGACGATTTTGTCGAAGTTATACTTTTCGTACTTCTCGTCCGGCGTAGAGAACGCCGCGCCACGGAAAGTGTGCAACGCAAAGTTGTTGCTACCGGTATCACGATGGCTCGGCAGATTGATGGTCTGCTTCAACTGACCAAAGGTAGACAGTTCCAGCGGCTTCTCACCGGCGTTCTGCACGCTGTAGCCCACGTTCACTGCATATTCACCGCGCTTCAGGGTGAAAGATTTGGTGAAGGTGTTGCCAGCGGCATCGGTCCAGGTCAGCGGGATCACCAGCTCGTTCTGGCCGTCAGCCAGCGCAAAGCTATCGCTCTCAACGTTATACAGCGGACGCGCGCCGTTAGCCGGGTTATCCGGGCCGTCGCGGCCAGTCAGGCCACTCTGCGCCTGATAGATAAACTGCGGTGTGGTTTCCAGCAGTTGGAACGGTTCGTTAGAACCCAGCTCTTTCGGGTAGCCCAAAAGCAGAGCCTGCTCAATGTCACCACCACGCGTGTTGATGGTAAGAGACAGGACGTCGGTTTTAACCGTAATGAGTTTCCCCTGGCCACTGGCTGGTACGCCCTGGCTGGCACTACCCGCTGCGGTGGTCGTAGTCTGCGTGGTCTGCTGCTGCTGGGGCTGAGGATTTTTATCCTGCTCCCAGGCTTGCCAGATCATGAAAGACACGAACAACAAAGCGATGAGAAGGAGATTGCGTTGCGAATCCATCGTTAGTGTTCTCTGGTATCAAAAGGTCCTGGCGGGACGGGGTCGTCGCCACCTGGGTGTAAAGGGTGGCATTTTAATACGCGTTTCACTGTCAACCAACTGCCTTTTATCACTCCAAACCTGCGCAATGCCTCAATTCCGTAGTGAGAACAGGTTGGTGAGAAACGGCAGTGCGGCCCGAGAAGCGGACTTATCAGGCGTTGATAGACCCGGATGAGACCGATCAGGACTCGCGAGCCAGGCGACAATGGCGGCGCCATAACTTTTCCAATGCTTCCGAAAGCGCCCGATTATCGAGATCGGCAATACCGCGTTTCGCGACCACCACAAAATCCATCGGCGGAAGTTCATGCTGACGTAAACGAAAGCTTTCACGCGTCAGACGTTTAATCCGATTGCGCTCATGAGCACGTTTAACGTTTTTTTTCGCGACGGTAAGACCGATACGGGGATGCCCCAGCGAGTTAAGGCGGCCGAGGATGGTGATTTGCGGCGTGCCAGCCCGAAGTGGCTGCTGGAAGACGAAAGTGAAATGATTGGGAGTTAACAAACGTAACTCCCTGGGAAATGCGAGCTTAACCACCAGGCGGTTAGCTTTTATTACTTAGAAACGGTCAGACGAGCGCGGCCTTTAGCACGACGACGTGCCAGAACCTGACGACCATTTTTAGTAGCCATACGAGCACGGAAGCCGTGAGAACGGTTGCGCTTCAGTACAGACGGTTGAAAAGTGCGTTTCATGGCGATTTCTACCTAAACTTGAATAAATTCACTGACTTTGCGTATGCGCGGACGGGCTGCCGAACGACTCACGTCGAAGTCATGGATGATTAAAGAGGCCGGATTGTAATAATTGTACACTCCGGAGTCAATTCACTTTCCTTATTTACCGCGCTTTTCCGCCCCGTAGAGCATGAAAAACAAGCAGGAAACAGGCCGTAAAATCCGCGCCATAACGCGCCGGGTGGGGAATTATACGGGCATGACAATAAAGTGCAAGGATCCTGCGGGATCCCCGTGAGATCGTTTCTCCCGTTTTTGTACGATCGTCATTAAATTTTCCGATATAGCGGGCAATAAGACATACGCGCCCGCAACGATCGATTACACTTAGTCGGCCCGATCCCCCTGTGGATAAATCAGGAAGAATCTGTGAGAAACAGAAGATCTCTGGCGCGCTTTACGCTATGATCCGCGGTCCCGATCGCGATCCGTTGATCCAGACATCGGGGTAATACCGCAGATAGCGGTTCACGCGCTCCCTCTTCGGGCTTGTCAGCGCGTGTCAACAATCATGAATGTTTCAGTCTTCGTCTATCGACGTTGTTCGAGTGGAGTCCGCCGTGTCACTTTCGCTTTGGCAGCAGTGTCTTGCCCGATTGCAGGATGAGTTACCAGCCACAGAATTCAGTATGTGGATACGCCCCCTACAGGCGGAACTGAGCGACAACACGCTGGCTTTGTATGCGCCAAACCGTTTCGTGCTCGATTGGGTCAGGGATAAGTACCTCAATAATATTAACGGACTGCTGAATGATTTCTGCGGTGCCGACGCCCCGCTGCTGCGTTTTGAAGTGGGTACCAAGCCCGTGGTGCGCAGTCATGCCATCCCGGCAAGCCAGGCTAAACCCGCCCAGGTTGCACCTGCCGCGCCGGCGCGCCCGGCATGGGATAATGTGCCTGCGCCTGCGGAGCCGTCCTACCGCTCCAACGTTAACGTTAAACACACCTTTGATAATTTCGTTGAGGGTAAATCTAACCAACTGGCGCGCGCGGCGGCCCGTCAGGTGGCGGATAATCCTGGCGGCGCGTATAACCCGCTGTTCCTGTATGGTGGAACGGGCCTGGGTAAAACCCACCTGCTGCACGCGGTAGGCAACGGCATCATGGCGCGTAAACCCAATGCCAAAGTGGTTTACATGCACTCTGAACGCTTCGTTCAGGATATGGTGAAAGCGCTGCAAAACAACGCCATTGAAGAGTTTAAACGCTATTACCGCTCGGTGGACGCCCTGCTGATTGACGATATTCAATTTTTCGCCAACAAAGAGCGTTCGCAGGAAGAGTTTTTCCACACCTTTAACGCTCTGCTGGAAGGCAATCAGCAGATCATCCTTACCTCGGATCGTTATCCAAAAGAGATCAACGGGGTGGAGGATCGTCTGAAATCGCGCTTCGGCTGGGGGCTGACGGTCGCCATTGAACCGCCAGAGCTGGAAACGCGCGTGGCGATCCTGATGAAAAAGGCCGACGAGAACGACATTCGCCTGCCGGGCGAAGTGGCGTTCTTTATCGCCAAGCGCCTGCGATCCAACGTGCGTGAGCTGGAAGGCGCACTGAACCGCGTGATTGCTAACGCCAACTTTACCGGGCGGGCGATTACTATCGACTTCGTGCGTGAAGCCCTGCGCGATCTGCTGGCGCTTCAGGAAAAGCTGGTCACTATCGACAATATTCAAAAGACGGTGGCGGAGTATTACAAGATCAAGGTGGCGGATCTGCTCTCCAAACGGCGCTCCCGTTCGGTGGCGCGTCCGCGCCAGATGGCGATGGCGCTGGCCAAAGAGCTAACCAACCACAGCCTGCCGGAAATCGGCGATGCGTTTGGTGGCCGCGACCATACCACGGTTCTCCATGCCTGCCGTAAGATTGAGCAGCTGCGTGAAGAAAGCCATGATATCAAAGAAGATTTCTCCAATTTAATCAGAACATTATCTTCGTGACGCTATGAAATTTACCGTTGAACGTGAACATTTATTAAAACCGCTCCAGCAGGTTAGTGGCCCGTTAGGGGGCCGTCCGACGTTACCGATCCTCGGAAACCTGCTGTTGCAGGTGACGGACGGGACCCTTTCGCTGACCGGAACCGATCTCGAAATGGAGATGATCGCGCGCGTGGCGCTGTCGCTACCGCACCAGGCAGGCGCGACCACCGTGCCGGCGCGCAAATTCTTCGATATCTGCCGTGGCTTGCCGGAAGGGGCGGAAATTGCCGTCACGCTGGAAGGCGACAGAATGCTGGTGCGCTCCGGGCGCAGCCGCTTCTCGCTGTCTACATTACCGGCAGCGGACTTCCCGAATCTGGACGACTGGCAGAGCGAAGTGGAGTTCACGCTCCCGCAGGCCACCATGAAGCGCCTGATCGAAGCCACCCAGTTCTCCATGGCGCATCAGGACGTGCGGTATTACCTGAACGGGATGCTGTTTGAAACCGAAGGCGAAGAGCTACGCACCGTGGCGACCGACGGTCACCGTCTGGCGGTATGCGCAATGCCGGTAGGGCAACCGCTGCCAAACCATTCGGTGATCGTGCCGCGTAAAGGCGTGCTGGAGCTGATGCGTATGCTCGACGGCGGTGACAGCCCGCTGCGCATTCAGATCGGTAGCAATAACATTCGCGCTCACGTTAACGACTACATCTTCACCTCCAAGCTGGTGGATGGCCGTTTCCCGGACTATCGTCGCGTGTTGCCGAAAAATCCGGATAAACACCTGGACGCAGGCTGCGATCTGCTGAAACAGGCGTTCGCCCGGGCGGCTATTCTCTCTAACGAGAAGTTTCGTGGCGTGCGCCTGTACGTCAGCGAAAACCAGTTGAAAATTACCGCTAACAACCCGGAACAGGAAGAGGCCGAAGAGATCCTCGACGTGACCTACGCGGGCACCGAGATGGAGATCGGCTTTAACGTCAGTTATGTGCTGGACGTGCTGAATGCGCTTAAGTGCGAGAATGTGCGCATTTTGCTGACGGACTCCGTATCGAGTGTACAGATTGAAGATGCCGCATCGCAGTCGGCTGCCTACGTTGTTATGCCAATGAGACTGTAGTGAACAATATCGGGCTATCTTACTTGCCATTTTCAACCAGGGCTGTGCTCGCCCCTGTCACGTACTTCGTGTACGCTCCAGGGTCTGCGCGCAGTCCGCGTTGAAACTGGCTGCGCCGATTACGCCCTGGCCCGAAGAAACCCATATATGTCACTGACGCGTCTCCTCATTAAAGATTTCCGCAACATCGAAAGCGCGGATCTCCAACTCTCTCCCGGCTTTAACTTCCTGGTTGGCGCTAACGGCAGCGGCAAAACCAGCGTGCTGGAAGCCATTTATACGCTCGGCCATGGCCGGGCGTTTCGCAGTTTGCAGATTGGCCGGGTGATCCGCCACGAGCAGGACGCCTTTGTGCTGCATGGCCGCTTACAAGAGGGCGAACGGGAAACGGCGATTGGCCTGACGAAAGATCGCGACGGCGACAGCAAAGTGCGCATCGACGGCACCGACGGCCATAAAGTGGCGGAGCTGGCGCTGATGATGCCGATGCAATTAATTACCCCCGAGGGGTTTACTTTGCTCGGCGGCGGCCCCAAATACCGTAGAGCATTCCTGGACTGGGGATGCTTTCACAATCAGGCGGGCTTCTTTGTCGCCTGGAGCAATTTAAAGCGGCTGCTCAAACAGCGTAACGCCGCGCTGCGCCAGGTTACCCGTTACGAACAGCTTCGTCCGTGGGACAAAGAACTGATCCCGCTGGCCGAACAAATCAGCCAATGGCGTAGTGATTACAGCCGCGCCATCGCCGAAGATATGGCAGACACCTGCCAGCAATTTTTACCTGAATTCACGCTTACCTTCTCTTTCCAGCGCGGCTGGGAAAAAGAGAGCGATTATGCCGACGTGCTGGCGCGCAATTTTGAGCGCGACAGAATGTTGACCTATACCGCGCACGGGCCGCATAAAGCGGATTTTCGGATCCGTGCCGACGGCGCCCCGGTAGAAGACACGCTGTCCCGCGGGCAGCTCAAATTGCTGATGTGCGCGTTGCGCCTGGCGCAGGGTGAGTTTTTAACCCGAGAGAGCGGACGCCGCTGTCTCTATCTGATAGATGATTTTGCCTCTGAACTGGATGATGCACGTCGCGGCCTGCTGGCGAGCCGCTTAAAGGCGACTCAGTCACAAGTCTTTGTGAGTGCGATAAGTGCAGAACATGTGATGGATATGGCGGACAAAAATTCGAAGATGTTCGCCGTGGAACAGGGTAAAATAACGGATTAACCCAAGAACTAATGAGCGAGAAACGTTGATGTCGAATTCCTATGACTCCTCGAGTATCAAAGTCCTGAAAGGGCTGGATGCGGTGCGTAAGCGCCCGGGTATGTATATCGGCGACACGGATGACGGCACCGGTCTGCACCACATGGTATTTGAGGTGGTAGATAACGCTATCGACGAAGCGCTCGCCGGACACTGTAAAGACATCGTCGTCACTATCCATGCCGATAACTCCGTTTCCGTCACGGATGATGGCCGTGGTATTCCGACCGGCATTCACCCGGAAGAAGGGGTGTCTGCGGCGGAAGTGATCATGACGGTGCTCCACGCGGGCGGTAAGTTCGACGATAACTCCTATAAAGTTTCCGGCGGCCTGCACGGCGTGGGCGTGTCGGTCGTGAACGCCTTGTCCCAGAAACTTGAACTGGTGATCCGCCGTGAAGGCAAAGTTCACCAGCAAACCTACGTACACGGCGTGCCGCAAGCACCGCTGGCGGTAACGGGTGAAACCGAAGCAACGGGCACCCAGGTGCGTTTCTGGCCGAGCCATGAAACCTTCACCAACGTGACTGAATTTGAATATGACATCCTGGCGAAACGCCTGCGTGAGCTCTCCTTCCTGAACTCCGGCGTGTCGATTCGTCTGCGCGATAAGCGTGACGGCAAAGAAGACCATTTCCACTACGAAGGCGGCATCAAGGCGTTTGTTGAATACCTGAACAAGAACAAAACGCCGATCCACCCGAACATTTTCTACTTCTCCACCGAAAAAGACGGTATCGGCGTGGAAGTGGCGCTGCAGTGGAACGATGGTTTCCAGGAAAACATCTACTGCTTCACCAACAACATTCCGCAGCGCGATGGCGGTACGCACCTGGCAGGTTTCCGTGCGGCGATGACCCGTACCCTGAACGCTTACATGGACAAAGAAGGCTACAGCAAAAAAGCCAAAGTCAGCGCGACCGGCGACGATGCGCGTGAAGGCCTGATTGCCGTGGTGTCCGTGAAAGTGCCGGACCCGAAATTCTCCTCCCAGACCAAAGACAAGCTGGTCTCTTCCGAGGTGAAATCAGCGGTCGAACAGCAGATGAACGAACTGCTGGGCGAATACCTGCTGGAAAACCCGAACGACGCCAAAATCGTAGTGGGCAAAATCATCGATGCCGCCCGCGCCCGTGAAGCGGCGCGCCGCGCCCGTGAAATGACCCGTCGTAAAGGCGCGCTGGATCTGGCTGGCCTGCCGGGCAAACTGGCGGATTGCCAGGAGCGCGACCCGGCTCACTCTGAACTCTACCTGGTGGAAGGGGACTCGGCGGGCGGCTCTGCCAAGCAGGGGCGTAACCGTAAGAACCAGGCGATCCTGCCGCTGAAGGGTAAAATTCTCAACGTGGAGAAGGCCCGCTTCGACAAAATGCTGGCTTCTCAGGAAGTGGCGACGCTGATCACCGCGCTGGGCTGCGGCATTGGCCGTGACGAATACAACCCGGACAAACTGCGCTACCACAGCATCATCATCATGACCGATGCGGACGTCGACGGCTCGCACATTCGTACCCTGCTGTTGACCTTCTTCTATCGCCAGATGCCGGAAATCATTGAGCGCGGCCACGTGTATATCGCCCAGCCGCCGCTGTACAAAGTGAAAAAAGGCAAGCAGGAACAGTACATCAAAGATGATGAAGCGATGGATCAGTACCAGATTTCCATCGCGCTGGATGGCGCAACCCTGCACACCAACGCCAACGCGCCAGCCCTGGCGGGCGAAGCGCTGGAGAAGCTGGTGGCCGAGTTCAACGCCGTTCAGAAGATGATCAACCGCATGGAGCGCCGCTACCCGCGTGCCCTGCTGAAAGAGCTGGTGTATCAACCGACGCTGAGCGAAGCGGATCTGTCCGATGAAGCCAAAGTGACCCGCTGGATTTCCCGGCTGATCACCGAGCTCAACGAGAAAGAAACCCACGGCAGCGTCTGGAAATACGATATTCGTGAGAACCAGGAACTGCATCATTTCGAGCCGGTAGTGCGCGTGCGTACACACGGCGTTGATACCGATTATGTACTGGATAACGAGTTCGTTATCGGCGCGGAATACCGTCGTCTGTGCGCCCTCGGCGAGAAGCTGCGTGGTCTGATTGAAGACGATGCGTTTATCGAGCGCGGCGAACGCCGTCAGCCGGTAGAGAGCTTCGAGCAGGCGCTGGACTGGCTGGTGAAAGAGTCGCGTCGCGGGCTGGCAATCCAGCGTTATAAAGGTCTGGGCGAGATGAACCCGGATCAGCTGTGGGAAACCACCATGGATCCGGAAAGCCGCCGTATGCTGCGCGTTACCGTTAAAGATGCGATTGCCGCCGATCAGCTGTTTACTACTTTGATGGGCGATGCGGTTGAACCGCGCCGCGCCTTCATCGAAGAAAACGCCCTGAAAGCCGCAAATATCGATATTTAACCTTTTTCCGGTCATCAAAATTCGCCGCTCATCCGAGCGGCGTTTTTTTGGCTACCCTTAGAGGGCGCTCACTGCCGAATGAAGTGGTTTTTTTGTGAGCGGAATCGCGTTAGCATGGACCAAACCCACTACCTCAAAAGATCCCCATGACGATAAAACTCATCGCAATTGATATGGACGGCACGCTTTTGCTGCCCGATCACACCATTTCGCCCGGTGTTAAAGACGCTATCGCAAAGGCGCGTGAACAGGGCGTTAACGTGGTGCTCACCACCGGCCGCCCTTATGCAGGGGTTCATAGCTACCTGAAAGAACTGCACATGGAGCAGCCGGGCGACTACTGCATCACCTACAACGGCGCGCTGGTGCAGAAAGCCAGCGACGGCAGTACCGTGGCGCAAACGCCACTGAGCTATGACGATTATCGTTATCTGGAACAACTCTCCCGGGAGGTCGGTTCGCATTTCCACGCCCTCGACCGTAATACGCTGTATACCGCCAACCGCGATATCAGCTATTACACGGTGCATGAATCCTTTGTCGCCACCATTCCGCTGGTGTTCTGCGAAGCGGAGAAAATGGACCCGAACATGACGTTTCTGAAAGTCATGATGATTGATGAGCCAGCGGTGCTCGATAAAGCCATCTCACGTATTCCGGCAGAAGTGAAAGAAAAATACACCGTGCTGAAAAGCGCGCCGTACTTCCTGGAGATTCTGGATAAGCGCGTCACCAAAGGCACCGGCGTGAAATCCCTGGCGGATGCGCTGAACATCAAACCGGAAGAGGTGATGGCGATCGGCGATCAGGAAAACGATATTGCGATGCTCCAGTATGCCGGTATTGGCGTGGCGATGGGTAACGCGATTGATTCTGTCAAAGCTGTGGCGAATTTTGAAACCAAAACCAATCTCGAAGACGGCGTAGCGTACGCCATTGAGAAGTTCGTTCTGCAATAACTGCCGCTTATCCTGCCGCCTGGAGCCTTTCCGGCGGCCTGCTTCCCTGTCTCTCTGACGTTTTTACTCTCCTTGTTTTCACATTGATTACCCCCGCGATCCCTTCTTGATTGCGGATTGTTGTTTTTGTGATCTAAATTGTAGTACAACAATTACATGTTGTACTACATTGTTACCGTCGTCATGGCCACTTGCTTCACGTTTGTACTTCAAAATGGAGGCGGAAACCGGCGGTCACGGTAAAGTAAAGGGATGTGTGGATTACCAGGGAAAAGCCATGACACTGACCAAAACCGATCGCATCGCGATTACGCTGGGCCGCCAGATTGTGAGCGGGAAATATGTACCGGGCGCGGCGCTGCCCGCAGAAGCGGACCTGTGCGAGGAGTTTGAAACCTCGCGCAACATTATCCGCGAAGTGTTTCGCACGCTGCTTGCCAAGCGGCTGATCGAAATGAAGCGCTACCGGGGGGCGTTTGTCGCGCCGCGCAACCAGTGGAACTACCTCGATACCGAGGTGCTGCAATGGGTGCTGGAAAACGACTACGACCCACGGCTGATTAGCGCCATGAGCGAGGTGCGAAATCTGGTGGAGCCAGCCATCGCCCGCTGGGCGGCGGAACGCGCCACCTCAAGCGATCTGGCGCAAATCGAAGCGGCGCTGAACGACATGGTCGCCAACAATCAGGATCGCGACGCCTTTAACGAGGCGGATATTCGCTACCACGAAGCGGTGCTGGCTTCGGTGCATAACCCGGTGTTGCAGCAGTTGAATGTGGCGATCAGCTCATTGCAGCGCGCGGTATTTGAACGGACCTGGATGGGCGATGAGGCCAACATGCCGAAAACCCTTCAGGAGCATAAAGCGTTATTCGACGCCATCCGTCATCAGGATGGCGACGCGGCGGAGCAGGCGGCGCTGAACATGATCGCCAGCTCCACCCGCAGGCTTAAGGAAATCACATGACATCTCGTTATATCGCTATCGACTGGGGTTCAACCAATCTTCGCGCCTGGCTGTATCAGGATGGGGAGTGCCTCGACAGCCGCCAGTCCGCCAGCGGTATCACCCGGCTGAACGGCCAGACGCCGGAGGCCGTACTGAATACCGTTACCGAAGGCTGGCGCGATGCGCATACGCCGGTGCTGATGGCGGGTATGGTTGGCAGCAACGCCGGGTGGATTAACGCCCCCTATCTGCCTTGCCCGGTTGCATTTAACGCGCCTGGCGAGCAGCTCACCGCCGTTATCCCGAACGTGTGGATTATTCCCGGCCTGAGCGTGGACCGTGACGATAACCATAACGTGATCCGTGGCGAAGAAACTCAGCTTATCGGCGCAGCCGCGTTAGCGCCCGCCTCGCTGTATATCATGCCGGGCACTCACTGCAAATGGGTGCAGGCCGATGCTGAACGCATACTCGATTTTCGCACCGTGATGACCGGTGAACTGCATCATTTGCTGCTTGCCCATTCGCTGGTGGGCGTCGGTATTGGCGAGCAGCAGGACGATCTTGCCGCGTTTGACGCTGGTCTGGAGCAGGGCATTAATGATGACGCCATTATCACGCGTCTGTTTGAAGTCCGCGCTTCACACGTTCTCGACACCCTGCCGCGCGCCCATGTCAGCGAGTATCTTTCCGGGCTGTTGATTGGCAACGAGGTAGCCGCGCAGCTGCGCCGCTCTCAACCCGCCAAATCGGAGCCCATCACCCTTGTCGCCAACCTCAGGCTGTGCGCCCGCTATCAGCGCGCGCTGGCGCGGCTGGGCTTTACCGCCCGCACCCTTGAGGGCGACCACGCTTTTCAGGCAGGTATAAGGAGCATTGCCTATGCGATGGCAAACTGAACTTCCCCTCATCGCGATTTTACGGGGCATCACCCCGGAGGAAGCCCCACAGCACGTGGGCGCGATTATCGCCGCTGGCTTTCAGGCGGTAGAAATTCCGCTCAATTCACCGAACTGGCAGCAGAGCATCCCGGAGATGGTGGATTTGTATGGCGATAAAGCCATGATTGGCGCAGGCACGGTGACGCAACCGGAGCAGGTGGCCCAACTGGCGCAAATGGGCTGCAAACTGATCGTCACGCCCAACATTAACGTGGCCGTTATCCAGCGCGCGGTGGAATACGGCATGACCGTGTGCCCCGGCTGCGCCACCGCCACGGAAGCTTTCGCGGCGCTGGACGCGGGCGCGCAGGCGCTGAAAGTGTTCCCGTCTTCCGCCTTTGGGCCGGCGTACATCAACGCGCTAAAAGCCGTATTGCCTGCCGATGTGCCGGTGTTCGCCGTCGGCGGCGTTACGCCGGAGAACCTGGCGCAGTGGCTGGACGCGGGATGTATCGGCGCGGGTCTTGGCAGCGATCTTTACCGGGCAGGGCAGCCGCTCAGCCGTACCGAGGAACAAGCACAGGCATTTATTCATGCGTATCGAGAGGCAGTGAAATGAAAATAACCAAACTCACCACGTACCGGCTACCGCCCCGCTGGATGTTTTTAAAAATCGAAACCGATGAAGGCATTGTCGGCTGGGGCGAACCGGTGATTGAAGGCCGCGCCCGCACGGTTGAAGCCGCGGTTCATGAGCTGGGCGAAATGCTAATTGGCCAGGATCCGGCGCGTATCAACGACCTGTGGCAGATTATGTATCGCGGCGGGTTTTATCGCGGCGGCCCGATATTAATGAGCGCGATTGCCGGTATCGACCAGGCGCTATGGGATATTAAAGGCAAAGTATTAAACGCGCCGGTCTGGCAATTAATGGGCGGCCTGGTGCGCGATAAAATTAAAGCCTACAGCTGGGTTGGCGGCGACCGTCCGGCGGAAGCGATCGCCGGTATCGAAACGCTGCGTAAAATTGGCTTCGATACCTTTAAATTAAACGGCTGCGAAGAATTAGGCGTGATTGACGATTCCCGTAAAGTTGATGCCGCCGTGAATACCGTGGCGCAAATTCGCGAAGCCTTTGGCAACACCATCGAATTCGGCCTGGATTTCCACGGTCGCGTCAGCGCGCCGATGGCGAAAATATTAATTAAGGAACTTGAACAATACCGACCGCTATTTATTGAAGAGCCGGTATTAGCCGAGCAGGCAGAATATTATCCGCGCCTGGCCGCGCAAACCCATATTCCGATTGCCGCAGGCGAACGTATGTTCTCGCGCTTTGAGTTTAAGCGGGTGCTGGAAGCGGGCGGCATCGCTATTTTGCAGCCGGATCTCTCCCACGCGGGCGGCATTACCGAATGCTTTAAAATCGCCGGAATGGCAGAAGCTTACGACGTCGGCCTGGCGCCGCACTGCCCGCTCGGCCCGATTGCCCTGGCGGCGTGTCTGCATATTGATTTTGTTTCCCGTAATGCCGTGCTACAGGAACAGAGTATGGGCATTCATTATAACCAGGGCGCAGAACTGCTCGATTTTGTTAAAAATAAACAAGACTTCGCAATGGATGGCGGCTATTTCCACCCGTTAATGAAACCGGGGCTCGGTGTGGAAATCGATGAACAACAGGTTATAGAACGCAGTAAAAGCGTGACTGACTGGCGTAATCCATTATGGCGACACGCGGATGGCAGCGTCGCGGAGTGGTAATTAGGCGCTCAGCGACAGTGAAATAAAAACGCCTCAGTCACAGCCGTAAAAAAATAATTCGATACATCACCCTCTGTATTTCACAGGGCATGGTGAGGGGCCTCGCCATGCCAAAATCTGGAGACAGAACATCATGGATATTTCTGTAACTGCGGCAAAACCTACGCGCCGCCGCTACCTGACGCTGGTTATGATCTTTATTACCGTCGTGATTTGTTATGTCGATCGCGCCAATCTGGCGGTGGCGTCCGCCCATATTCAGGAGGAGTTCGGCATTACCAACGCGGAAATGGGTTACGTCTTTTCCGCCTTTGCCTGGTTATATACGCTATGCCAAATCCCCGGCGGCTGGTTTTTGGATCGCGTCGGGTCGCGTTTAACCTATTTTATCGCCATTCTCGGCTGGTCGGTGGCGACCCTGTTCCAGGGCTTCGCCACGGGATTGCTGTCGTTAATAGGCTTACGCGCTATTACAGGCATATTTGAAGCCCCGGCGTTTCCTACCAACAACCGCATGGTGACCAGCTGGTTCCCGGAGCATGAGCGCGCTTCGGCGGTGGGCTTTTACACCTCCGGGCAGTTTGTCGGCCTGGCGTTTTTAACGCCGCTGTTAATTTGGATCCAGGAGCTGCTGAGCTGGCACTGGGTGTTTATTGTCACCGGCGGGATCGGCATCATCTGGTCGTTTATCTGGATCAAAGTCTATCAGCCGCCGCGCCGCAGCAAAGGCGTTAACCAGGCGGAGCTGGAGTATATCCGCGACGGTGGCGGTCTGGTGGATGGCGACGCGCCGGTTGAGAAAAAAGCGCGCACGCCGTTGACCCGCGCCGACTGGAAACTGGTTTTCCATCGTAAATTACTGGGCGTCTATGTAGGCCAGTTTGCCGTGACCTCAACGCTGTGGTTTTTCCTGACCTGGTTCCCGAATTACCTCACCCAGGAAAAAGGCATTGCCGCGTTAAAAGCCGGATTTATGACCACGGTGCCCTTCCTGGCGGCCTTCTTCGGCGTACTGCTGTCCGGTTGGGTCGCCGATCGGCTGGTGCGACGCGGGCATTCGCTGGGCGTGGCGCGCAAAACGCCGATTATCTGCGGGCTGTTGATTTCCACCTGCATCATGGGCGCAAACTACACCAACGATCCGGTGTGGATTATGGCGCTGATGGCGCTGGCGTTCTTCGGCAACGGGTTTGCGTCTATCACCTGGTCGCTGGTTTCCTCACTCGCCCCGATGCGCCTGATTGGTCTGACGGGCGGGGTGTTTAACTTCGTCGGTGGTCTCGGCGGGATTACGGTGCCGCTGGTCGTGGGCTATTTAGCGCAGGGTTACGGCTTCGCCCCGGCGCTGGTGTATATCTCGGCGGTGGCGTTGACTGGTGCCTGCTCTTACATTTTGCTGGTCGGGGATGTGAAACGGGTCGGTTAATAAAATCAGGCGCCTGCCATCGGGCGTCTGTTTTTTTAGCGTACTATGATGAGCATTACCGTCATCAGAACGAGCCTGTCTATGAAACAACTTACTTTTGCCCCCCGTCACCATCAACTCACCAATATCAATACCTGGACGCCGGACAGCCGCTGGCTGGCGTTTGACGTGCGCCCGTCCGGCGCGTCATTTACCGGTGAAACCATTGAGCGGGTCAATGTAGAGACGGGAGAAGTGGACGTGCTCTACCGGGCGACCGGGGGGGCGAATGTTGGCGTGGTGACGGTGAACCCGCAGAAAGCGCAGTATGTGTTTATCCACGGCCCGGAAAACCCGGACGCAGGCTGGCAGTATGATTTCCACCATCGTCGCGGCGTAACGCTGGAAAACGGCATCGCCCAAAACCTGGATGCCATGGATATTACTCCGCCGTTTACCCCCGGCGCGCTACGCGGCGGGAGCCACGTGCATGTGTTCAGTCCGGACGGCGAATGGGTGAGCTTTACCTATAACGACCATGTGCTGCATGAGCATGATCCGGCGCTCGATTTACGTAACGTCGGCGTGGCGCTGCCTTTTGGCCCGGTAATGCCGCCCTGCGTTCACCCCCGTGAATACGCCGGGCAATACTGGTGCGCCCTGGTCAGCCGTACTACGCCAGAACCGAAACCGGGCAGTGATGACATCAATCGCGCTTATGAAGAGGGGTGGGTGGGCGCACACGGTTATCGCAAGCCGGATGGCAGCGTGCAGCGCCGGGCGCTGGCGTTTATTGGCGATACGCGCAGCGCGACGGGCGAGAAAATCCCCGAACTGTTTATTGTCGATTTGCCGGCGCGCGAAGCCGACTGGAAACAGGCTGGCGCTGAGCCGCTTGAAGGCACTGAAACCACGCTGCCCGCGCCGCCTGCGGGCGTGGTCCAGCGGCGGCTTACCTTCACGCATTCGCGTGCATATCCAGGCCTGGCGACCACGCCGCGCCACTGGGTGCGCAGCAATCCGCAGGGCGATGCCATCGCGTTTTTAATGCGTGATGAACGGGGTATCGCGCAGCTGTGGCTGATCTCGCCAAACGGCGGTGAGCCGCAGCAGTTAACCGCTGGCGACGCGGGGGTGGAATCGGCGTTTAACTGGCACCCGAGCGGCGAATGGCTTGGTTTTATTCAGCAGGGGAGCGTGGTGCTGTGCGATGCCAAAACCGGCGCGATTACGCCGCTGACGCAGCGGCATTCACCTTCTGGGGAGGCGGTAGTCTTTTCACCGGACGGCAAAACCGTGGCCTGGATGGCGCATAAAGACGGTTATCAGCAGCTTTGGATGGCGGAAACCGGTCACTGATAGTTAGCGGGCGGGATCACGCTGTTAACGGCGTGGTTCTTCTGTTCACTCTCTTCAACACGCGACTTTACTGATTTATCGGTACGAAAGATATCCCAGGGTAATAAAACCGTGTCCATTACGGCGGTAAAGGGTAAGTCCAGTGCAATCAACGGCTTAAAACCCCAGCTGATGTTATCATCGCCAAGATGCGCGGCGCTGGTGCGCGTCCCGGGGTAGACGCCTTTCTCGCCGCCGCCGGTATGCGTCATCACGCTGGAGCAGCCGCCCAGTAGGGTGAGCGTGTAGCTAAACAGCAAAATTCGTATCAAAGTTTTCATTGTGATTGTTATCTACAGTCGTGGCATCGTATCGATCAAGCGGAGACCTCGTTTTCTCCCCATCTCCGCAGGTTGCGGTTATGTCACTTAATCGGCTTTTTCCCATTGCGCTAAAACCAGTCTACGCAAAGAAACGTAAACCAACAAAAAATCATCTGTTTTAAGACTTGAAACGGCGACCTGCACCACCATTTTAAGAAAACAGTCATCAAAGACGTGCCGACAGGACGTTATGACTTACCGCCTGTCCCGCCGGGAAGGCAAACCATTTCTCGCTGATTTCAGGAGCTTATTTCTATGCGTAATTTCGATCTCTCCCCGCTGTACCGTTCCGCGATTGGTTTTGACCGCCTGTTCAACTTGCTGGAAAACAACCAGAGCCAAAGCAATGGCGGCTACCCTCCGTACAACGTAGAGCTGGTTGACGAAAACCATTACCGCATTGCGATTGCCGTCGCCGGTTTCGCCGAGAGCGAACTGGAAATCACCGCCCAGGACAACATGCTGGTCGTGAAGGGCGCGCACGCAGCTGAACAGAAAGAGCGTACCTATCTTTACCAGGGTATCGCCGAGCGTAACTTCGAGCGCAAATTCCAGTTGGCTGAAAACATCCACGTTCGCGGCGCGAACCTGGTCAACGGCCTGCTGTATATCGATTTAGAACGCGTCATTCCTGAAGCGAATAAACCGCGTCGTATTGAAATCAACTAATTCCCTGGGCCGCGTCGTGCGGCCTTAATCCTCGTGCTTGCCGATTGGGAGCACACTGCGAGCGTGAGCTTGCAGGTATTGACTCGCTTCATTGAAGGAGAATAACCATGCGTAACTATGATTTATCCCCGCTTCTGCGTCAGTGGATTGGTTTCGATAAACTGGCTAATGCGCTGCAAAGCACCGCGGAAACCCAGACGTTTCCCCCGTACAACATCGAAAAAGCGATGATAACCACTACCGCATTACCCTGGCAGTGGCCGGGTTCCGCCAGCAGGATTTAGATATCCAGCTTGAAGGCACGCGCCTGACCGTGAAAGGCACCCCGGAGAAACCGGAACAGGAGCCGAAGTGGCTGCATCAGGGGTTAGTGACTCAGCCGTTTAACCTGAACTTCACCCTGGCCGAGCATATGGACGTTTCCGGCGCCACCTTCAACAATGGTCTGCTGCATATCGACCTGGTGCGTCATATCCCGGAGGCCATCGCGCCGCAGCGTATCGCCATCAGCGAACGCCCCGCGCTGAATAGCTAATCCGTACGGCGCGCTCCCCACTTCGGGAGCGCGCCTCTCCGAACTACTCCGATCGTATTACATCCCCCCGCAAACTGTGCGCTAACCCCCATTCATTCCGCTATAGCTCTGCCAGAATCCCGGATAACAATCGTGTGTTTCACAGGGAATCGGTATGAGTGAGATAGCGTTAACGGTTTCGATCCTGGCGCTGGTGGCGGTAGTCGGGTTATGGATCGGCAATGTCAAAATTCGCGGGGTCGGGCTCGGTATCGGCGGCGTGCTGTTTGGCGGCATTATCGTCGGTCATTTTGTCGAGCAGGCCGGGATTGGCCTTAACGGCCATATGCTGCATTTTATCCAGGAGTTTGGGCTGATCCTGTTCGTGTATACGATAGGCATCCAGGTCGGGCCGGGCTTTTTCTCCTCGCTGCGCGTTTCCGGGCTGCGGCTTAATCTGTTCGCCATCCTGATTGTGGTGCTTGGCGGCGCGGTCACCGCGATTCTCCATAAGCTGTTTGATATTCCCCTGCCGGTAGTACTGGGGATTTTCTCCGGCGCAGTCACCAACACACCCGCGCTGGGCGCAGGGCAACAAATATTGACGGATTTAGGCACGCCGACTGCCGTTGTCGATCAGATGGGGATGAGCTACGCCATGGCTTACCCGTTCGGCATTTGCGGCATTTTGCTGACCATGTGGCTGATCCGCCTGGTTTTCCGCATCAATGTTGACCGCGAAGCAGACCAGCACGACGCCAGCAACGGCTTCAGCCATGCCCAACTCCATACTATTAATATTCGCGTCGAAAACCCGAACCTCAATATGCTGGCTATCCAGGATGTCCCGATCCTGAACAGCGACACCATTATCTGTTCGCGGTTAAAGCGTGAAGATGTGCTGATGGTGCCGTCACCTACCACCGTCGTCCAAATCGGCGATTTGCTGCATCTGGTTGGGCGCGAGAACGATTTGCACAACGCGCAACTGGTGATCGGCAAAGAAGTGGATACCTCGCTGTCGACTCACGGCACCGAATTGCGCGTTGAACGGGTGGTGGTGACCAACGAAAAAGTGTTCGGTAAAAAAATCCGCGATCTGCAATTTAAACAGCGCTATGACGTCGTGATCTCGCGGCTTAACCGCGCCGGGGTGGAGCTGGTGGCAAGCAATAATACCAGCCTGCAATTTGGTGACATTCTCAATCTGGTGGGACGTCCGGCCTCTATCGACGCCGTGGCGGCGGAAGTGGGCAACGCCCGGCAAAAATTGCAGCAGGTGCAGATGCTGCCGGTGTTTATCGGCATCGGGCTGGGCGTGCTGTTAGGATCTATCCCGCTGTTTATCCCGGGTTTTCCGGCGGCGCTGCGGCTGGGCCTGGCGGGCGGACCGCTGATTATGGCGCTGATCCTGGGCCGTATCGGCACTATCGGCAAGCTGTACTGGTTTATGCCGCCCAGCGCTAACCTCGCCCTGCGTGAGCTGGGGATTGTGCTGTTCCTGTCGGTGGTGGGGCTGAAATCCGGCGGCGATTTTGTCGATACGTTGCTGGCCGGTAGCGGCGTCAGTTGGATTGCCTATGGCGTGATGATCACCGCCGTGCCGTTAATCACCGTTGGCCTGCTGGCGCGCATCTTCGCCCGCATGAACTACCTGACCTTGTGCGGGATGCTGGCAGGTTCGATGACCGATCCGCCCGCGCTGGCGTTCGCCAATAACCTCCACGCGACCAGCGGCGCGGCGGCGCTCTCTTATGCCACGGTCTATCCGCTGGTGATGTTTTTACGCATCATCACGCCGCAACTGCTGGCGGTGCTGTTCTGGGGAATGGGTTAATACGCCTCTTTCTCCATACAAAACCGGCGTTAACAGCGCCGGTTTTTTTATCGATAAAATAATGCCAGGCTATAAAAGATTTCCGGCTCCGTCGTGCCGGGTATAAGGAATGAACATGAAAATTTCGCAGATCGGAGAAGCGCCGGATTACCGTTTCTCGCTCGCCAATGAACGCACATTTTTGGCCTGGATCCGCACCGCGCTGGGGTTCCTGGCGGCGGGGGTGGGGCTCGATCAGCTTGCCCCGGAGCTCGCCACGCCGCTGGTGCGGGAAATCATGTCGCTAATGCTGTGTATTTTTTCCGGCGGCATCGCGCTGTACGGCTATTTGCGCTGGCTGAACAATGAAAAGGCGATGCGCCTGAAGCAGGATTTTGTTTATACCCGCAGCCTGAAAACCATCAGTGTCGCCATGATGCTGATTGCGGCAGTGGTAATCGCGATGGTGATACTCGGTGGCTGACCCGCAGCGCGATCCGGGGTTACAACCCGAGCGCACCTCGCTGGCCTGGCTGCGCACGCTGCTGGGCTATGGCGCGCTGCTGGCGTTAGCGTTGCGCCACAGCTGGTATCAGGCAGGCGCGCTGTTCTGGCTGTCGCTAGTGATACTGGCGCTGGTCAGCGCGCTGATTTACGTGTTTGTCCATAAACGCAACCTGATGGATATTGCGCGCTGCGACTTTTCAGACCAGCGCTCGCTGCGCGGTAAATTGCTTATTGCCCTGGCGGTGGTGATGCTGGCGCTGCTGTTTTGCGTATCCCACCTGCATAACATCCTGACGCTGTTGGATTAAACCATATGGCTTTGCTGCTGCTCGCGATGCGCCAGCGGTAGCCAGCACAGCAAAATCACGCCGCCCATCGCCGTCATCAACATACCCAGGCTGCCCTGCCCGGTTTGCGGTAGCAGCGCGGAGAACCAGGCCAGCAGCCCGGACCCCACGTTTTGCAGGCCGCCGACCAGCGCGCCTGCGGTGCCTGCCAGGAATGGAAACGGCTCCATCGCGCCGGTGGTGGCAAGGGGGAACAGCATACCCGCGCCAAAGAAAAACAGGGTGGCGGGCAGCAGCAGCGTCCAGATATTCATGATGCCGAACCAGCCGGGGATCCACATCACTATCCCGGCCAGCAGGCAGCTCATTACCGATTGCCACATCAGGGAGGCAAAGCGTTTATTCTGGCGGCCTGCGTACCACGCGCCAAAAAACGCCGCCGGGATCGGCAGAATAAACAGCACGCTAACCACCATACTGTTCAGCCCCAGCACCGCGCCCATCAATACCCCGGCGCAGGCTTCAAACACCGCGATACCCGCCAGCCCGCCAATCAGCATCAGCAAAAAGCAGTTAAACGCGGCGTTGCCGAACATAGTTTTATAGCTGGCGATCAGCCGGGTACGCGGGGCCTGTGCCGGTCGGGTTTCCGGCATCCAGCGCGCCATGCTAAAGGTAACCATCACGCACAGCGCCAGTAAAAACGCAAAGCACGCCCGCCAGCCCCAGATCGTATCCAGTACGCCGCCAATCAGCGGCGCAAGCAGCGGGCTGACTAAAATGCCCATATTTAACAGGCTATTGGCGTGACGCAGCGCCGAACCTTCAAACAGGTCGCGCGGCATGGTGCGCGCCATCACGCCCGCCACGCCGGTGCCCATGCCCTGCAACGCGCTGGCGGCGATCAGCACCGGTAAACTGCTGGTACGCAGCGCAATCAGCGTGGCCAGTATAAAAATACCCATCCCCACCAGGATAACGGGGCGGCGGCCAACGCGGTCTGAGATCGGGCCATAAACCAGCTGTGAAAGGCCATAAGTGAGTAAATAGGCGGCCATAATGCTTTGCATCGCGCCTTCACGTACCTGTAAATCGCGGGCCATATCGGCAATTGCCGGGATATAAATGGTTTGCGCCATTTGCCCGACAGCAATAAGCATAATCAGCATTAACAGCAGATGAGAGTTCGTTAGCTTCTTCATGGCGATAAATCGAGTTTCTTATTTTTACGATGGAGTATTTTTCTGGATAGCACTTAAAAGCGAGAGGAATCTACCACAATACAGAGATATCGCCAGATCATCGCGGGTGACAGAGCGGGGCGGGATGTAAACGCCTTTCGGCAACAAATATTGCCAGAAAGCGCCAGATTACAGCAGATTACCGTTCAGCAGATGGGTTGCCAGACCCCAGTTTTCGATCTCCAGGGTTTGGCCGTGGCGAATCAGCGTTGAGTAACTGCAGTTGTGCGGGCTGTAGCGGGTAAAGGGCACACGGCAATCCGCGCCATCCAGTAGCCATAGCAGTCCCGCCAGCGTATTGCCGTGCGTAACCACGCAGGTATCGCCTTCAGCCTTCCAGCCGAGCAGTGCCTGACGCAGCCGGTTCGCCGCTTCCAGCACGCTTTCCCCGCCGGGTGGGACGACCGCCACATCACCTGCGAACAGCGCATCGCCCACGGCGGGATTGTGTGCCAGAATCTGCGCGGCGGTGAGCCCCTGAAAATCACCAAGGTGCTGTTCATGCAGACGTGGGTCAAGGTGGAGCGTGGCGGAATGCGCCTGTGCAATGGCCTGCGCGGTGGTCAGCGCGCGCCGGGATGGGGAGCTTATTACGGCGCTGAAGGTGTAACCGGCCAACGCCCCAGGCAGCGCATCGATTTGCCGAAGCCCGCGTGCGCTGGTGGGACTTTCAAGCTGCCCCTGCAAAATACCGCGCTGATTCCACTCGGATTCCGCGTGGCGCACCACAATAAAACGCACCGACTCGCTCACAGACCTTTCCTTCGGAGAAAGGGGCTACCTTAGCACGTCAGCGAAACCTGAAAAAAGTCGGTGTTAAAGGAGGGCGGTTGCCCGCCCTCCTTTGGTGCGACTTGACCCTGAATTACCGGAGGTATTTCAGGACTGCATCAAGCAGTTGCAGCAATGCAACAATGAGTTTAAGGACAAGGATAACCCAATCCATTCCGCTCATACGCGTCTCCTCTGGTCAAGGAGCACGCCGCTGACGTACCTTTCCGTTGCCTGTTGCCAGCAGCTTTGTTGGCGTAACACAGTGTGCTCTCACGGGGTTAAAGCACTGACGGCACCACCCGTTTCAGCCAGGACTTGCTTTGCGCCGCACATCACGGCCCCGTATCGCACACGGTGAACAGCAACTTCAGTATAGATAAATACTGTATAAATGAACAGTATTTTCTGGACGACTTACTTATTGAGATCTATAGTTAACCTGCCTGAAACCGCCGCAATGTTTGCGATAGCGGTCAATTGGTCGTATAGTTACTAAGTTGACGTAACACAGTGTGCTTTTGCGGCGACCATCCGCAAAACCGCTCCAAAAAACCTCGCTTCTCGCGGGGTTTTTTGTTTTTCAGCGCTGCCTGAATTTCTCCGTGCCTTAAGCGTTAATCCTGATTTTTCCCTGCTGCGTTGGGTTGGTTCCGTTTGTGATAGATCTCACGGATTTTTTTCTGCACGCAATAAACCCCTTGTCAGCAATGCAACGCTGTGTTTGTATAAATTTTACCGTTGATCGAGAACTGAGATCCCATGACCGCATTCATGCACGCTTCTGACCTACTACTAACCGCGCAACCTGCCGCGGTGGTCGTCGTGCGTGTGGTGGTGGTCGTCGGCAATGCGCCGTAGGGTCCCGAGTCAACGCATTGATTCCAAAAACCCCGCCGGCGCAACCGAGCGGGGTTTCTTGTTTATCTCGCCCGGAAAGTAAAGCTGGCCCAGAAAGAGAAAGGACTGGAGCATGGCGACAATGGGCACAACTTCCCCAACACAACGCTTTACCGGCGCGCAACTGATCGTTCATTTACTGGAACGTCAGGGCATTACGACCGTTACCGGCATCCCCGGCGGCACTGTCCTGCCGTTATACGACGCGCTGAGCCAGAGCACGACAATTCGCCACGTTCTGGCGCGCCACGAGCAGGGCGCGGGCTTTATCGCCCAGGGCATGGCGCGGACTCAGGGCAAACCGGCGGTGTGTATCGCCTGTAGCGGGCCGGGCGCGACCAACCTGGTCACGGCGATTGCCGACGCGCGGCTCGATTCGATTCCCATGGTCTGCATCACCGGCCAGGTCGCGACCTCAATGATCGGCGCAGACGCGTTCCAGGAAGTCGACACCTACGGCATCGCCATTCCCATTACCAAGCACAACTATCTGGTGCGCCATATCAGCGAGCTGCCGCAGGTGATCAGCGACGCGTTCCGCATCGCCCAGTCAGGCCGTCCGGGGCCGGTGTGGATTGATATTCCGAAGGATATCCAGAACGCGGAAATCGATATCGAGCGCTTTCCTGAGCCGGGCCGCTGTGCGCCTGCCCCGGCGTTTAACCCGCAGCAGGTGGCCGATGCGGCGGCGATGATCAACCAGGCGAAGCGCCCGGTGCTGTATCTGGGCGGCGGCACAATCAACGCCGCGCCGCAGGTGCGTAAACTGGCGGAACAGGCCAACTTGCCGACCACCATGACGCTGATGGCGCTGGGCGTATTGCCCACCGATCACCCGCTTTCGCTCGGCATGCTGGGGATGCACGGCGCGCGCAGCACCAACTTTATTTTGCAGGAAGCGGATTTGCTGATTGTACTCGGCGCGCGTTTTGATGACCGGGCGATTGGCAAAACCCAGGAATTCTGCCCGAACGCCAAAATTATCCATGTGGATATCGATCGCGCCGAACTGGGCAAAATCAAACAGCCGCATATCGCCATTCAGGGCGACGTGGCTGAAGTACTGACTCAGCTGACGCCGCGCATTATGCCTACTGAACGTGCGCCGTGGCGTGCGCTGGTGGCGTCGCTGCAACAGGAATTCCCGTTCAATATGCCCAACGCCGACGATCCGCTGTGCCATTACGGTTTGATTAAGGCGGTAGCGGCCTGCGCGGACGAGGATGCCATCATCACTACCGATGTGGGCCAGCATCAGATGTGGGCGGCGCAGGCCTATCCGCTGCGCCGTCCGCGTCAGTGGCTGACGTCAGGCGGTCTCGGCACCATGGGCTTTGGCCTGCCTGCGGCAATTGGCGCGGCGCTGGCCGAACCGGAACGCCAGATTATTTGTTTCTCCGGCGACGGCAGTCTGATGATGAACATCCAGGAGATGGCGACCGCTGCCGAGAACGGCCTGAATATCAAAGTGATCCTGATGAACAACCAGGCGCTCGGGCTGGTGCATCAGCAGCAAAGCCTGTTCTACAAGCAGAACGTGTTTGAAGCCACTTACCCAGGCATGACCAATTTCATCAAAATTGCCGAAGGCTTCGGGATGAGCAGTTGCGATTTGAACGAGGCGCAGGATCCGCAGGCGGCGCTGCGTGAAGCCATGGCGCGCCCGGGCCCGACCCTTATCCACGTAAGAATTGATGCGCAGGAAAAAGTGTACCCGATGGTTCCGCCAGGTGCGGCCAATACAGAGATGGTAGGAGAATAAGCCATGCAACAACAAAACGTAATTCTGGAACTGACGGTACGCAACCACCCTGGCGTGATGTCGCACGTGTGCGGGCTGTTCGCCCGACGGGCGTTCAACGTGGAAGGCATTCTTTGCTTGCCGTTGCCGGACGGCGACCACAGCCGCATCTGGCTACAGGTAGCGGAGGACCAGCGTCTTGAGCAGATGGTCAGCCAAATCGACAAGCTGGAAGACGTGATCCAGATTATCCGTCATCAGGACGATCCCGGCGTATTCAACAAACTGGAATTGTTCTTCCAGTAATGCGCTGACTTTTTGCATCACGCGAAAAGTTACTTTACCCTCGGGCTGACGATACACCGGCTGCGGCCTTAACACCGCAGCCCGTTAGCCTGGCGGGTGTCTGTGATCAAAACGCTGCATATTGAAAATTATCGTTCCATCAAGCGGTTGTCGCTGGATCTTGAGCGGCTGAATATCGTTTTTGGCCCGAACGGCACCGGTAAGTCCAACATCTACAAAGCGATTCACCTGATGCACAGCGCCGCGCAGGGGGCGTTCTCGCAGGATCTCGCCGCAGAAGGCGGCATTCTTAAAGTATTCTGGGCCGGGCATAGTCGGCGTGATGAAAAACGCCGCGTCACCCTGGCGGTGGAAACCGACCGCTATGAATATGAACTCCAGTTCGGTTTTGTTGAGAAAGTGCCTTATCCTTCGCTGTTTAACCTCGATCCGGTGATCAAAGAAGAGAGCATCTGGCTGAGCGATCATCAACGCCGGGCGTCGGCGCAGCTGATGCGCCGTAAAAATCAGGCGGTGTTTTTAAACAATGTCCACCACGAGAAAGTCACTCACAGCGGCACGCTGTATGAGAACGAATCGGTGTTCGGGCAGCTGGGCGAACCGCATCTGTACCCGGAAGTGTCACAAATGCGTGAAGCGATGCGTAACTGGCGGTTTTATCATGAGTTTGCGGTATCGAAAAACTCCGCGCTGCGCGAGCCGCAGGTAGGATACCGCTCCCCGGTATTAGCCAGCGACGGCGCGAACCTGGCGGCGGCATTTCAGACCATCGTTGAAATTGGCGATGAAGATCTGCTGATGGCGATCCTCGATCAGGCGTTTCCCGGCTGCCGGTTCTTTTGTGAAAATCCGGGCGGGCGCTTTCAACTGTTAATGCAGCGCGATGGCTTAACCCGCCCGCTGGAGCCTGCTGAGTTTTCTGATGGAACGCTGCGTTTTTTATGCCTGGCCGTGGCGCTGTTAAGCCCGCGTCCTCCGGCGTTTATCGCGCTGAATGAACCAGAAAACAGTCTGCATCCGCAAATGCTGCCCGCGCTGGCGAAACTGATCGCCGAGGCCGCGCGGTTTTCGCAAATCTGGCTGACCAGCCACTCGCCGGAACTGGCAAATCTGATTGAGCAACACAGCCGGTTCACGCTGTATCAACTGGGGATGGAAGAGGGAGAGACGCAGGTAACGCGTCTCTCGTAGGGATTAATGCAGTATGGCTTCGCCGGTAAGGTTTTCTAACGCGCTGAGCATATCGCGCGCTTCGTCCTCGTCGAGAATGCTCATGGCAAACCCGACGTGGACCAGCACCCAGCAGCCCAGCAAATCTCGCGGATGATCTTCACAGACC
Source organism: Atlantibacter hermannii (assembly GCF_009907385.1). Taxonomy (GTDB): domain Bacteria; phylum Pseudomonadota; class Gammaproteobacteria; order Enterobacterales; family Enterobacteriaceae; genus Atlantibacter; species Atlantibacter hermannii_A. The sequence goes on along the minus strand of NZ_JAAATR010000003.1, from coordinate 59,394 downwards.
AGCGCGATATTCACCTGGCGCTGGACGCCGCTGACTTCAACCGTCGCCAGCTCGTGGATCGCTTCGCCGGCGGCAATAATTTTCCCCGGAACGCCCAGGCACATAATTAACTCCTGTAATGCTTAACTCAGGCGACTTTGCCGCGCAGTAAGGCCCGACGGCTCATATTGACCGGCGCGTCGCGCCGAACCGGTAACGACAGCGCCAGGCTGACGCTGTTTTCCGCCAGCGTAATGGCCTGTTCGGCGTCGAGATGCGGATCGAGCGGCGACATCAGCGAACAGGCGACGTAATGCAGCTCCGGCGTTAACTCGCCGACGCGAAACGCCATATCGCCCGCCGGGAAGGACAGCGCCAGCCGGGAACCCACCTGACGGCGCGGCCACTGCTGGTCGGGGCCAGGCAGCACCATCAACTCCAGCATCCACGGCGTTAACATCGCCCCGACCCACTGGTCTTCAAAGCGCTGAAAACCGCAGGCTTTGATCGGCATATGCGCCTGATAAAACGGCAGCGCGGCCATTTGCTGTTCGGCGACGCGGTGAAAATGCGCCTCCAGCGCCGCCGCCGGGCTGCTGCGCCAGCCTTCTACGTCCCGGATCAGATCGTCGCGCATGGTTCATCCTGCCGTTGTATTGCTGTTCCGTGCTCCGCCAGCAGGCGCTGCACTTCGCGCAGCGCCACGTCCAGCGCCCGCCGGGCGGTAGCAGTCAGCGTCATGCCCGGCGCCAGAGACGCCGGTTCGATGCCAATCAGAATCAACTTCCGGGGGTACTCCCCGGTCATTTTCAGCGCCATCAGCACATCGCACAGGCCAAGCTGATGCGGGGAGAGTTTCTCGGTAAACAGCGCGGGCACCTCGTCATCTTCGAGGATAAACACGCTGCCCGCCTCGTGATTGCTGCGCACCGCATCCACCACGATCAGCAAATCCCGGTCCGCCATGGCCTCCATCAGCTCCATGCCGGAGGTGCCGCCGTCAAACAGTTCGACCTCCGGGGGGAGCTGATAGTGCGCTTCCAGGGCCTGAATGGCGCGAACGCCAATCCCCTCGTCGCTCAGCAGCAGATTGCCAATCCCTAATACCAGTGTGCGCATTACAGCACCTTAACCTTGCTCAGCTCTTTACCGGTGAGATCCACCATATGCACCGCGCAGGACATGCACGGGTCGAAGGAGTGCACAGTGCGCACCACTTCCAGCGGTTTTTCCGGGTCAGCGACGGTGGTGCCGATCAGCGCGCGCTCGTAAGGGCCCGGCTCATCGTTAAAGTTGCGTGGCCCGGCGTTCCAGGTAGAGGGAACCACCGCCTGATAGTTAGCGATCTTGCCGTCTTTAATCACAATCCAGTGGGACAACATGCCGCGCGAGGCTTCTTCAAAACCCACGCCGCGAATTTCGCCCGCCGGGAATTCCGGCTTCACGAAGGTCTCATAATCGCCGCGCTTAATGTTGTCGATCAGCAGTTGATACTGCTGGGTCAGTGAATCCTGCAATACGCCGGTACGCACGGCGCGGCCCAGAATACGGCCCCAGGTGGATTGCAGCTGATCCGGCGTTAGCGTCTGGCCGGTCAACGTCTGGTACAGCTTGCTCATGCCTTCGTAATGGGCGACGGTGCCTTCATGTTTCGCCGCCAGGCCGCACAGCAGCCAGGCCAGCGGGCCGACTTCCACCGGTTTGCCGTAAAACGTCGGCGCTTTCACCCACGAGTATTTGCCGTCTTCCTGCCAGCCGGTGTACTGCGGCCTGGTTTCGCCTTCCCACGGTTTCAGCGGTTGGTCGTCTTTGTACCAGGCGTGTTTGCCACTCTCTTCGATGCCGTCGATCAGGTATTTATCGGTATGACTGGTGATAGGGCGGAAAGTGGTGAAATCCGCGCCTTTCATATAGCCGCCCGGGATAGCGAAGGTTTCGCCTTTGCGATCGACCGGCAAATCCGGCACCGCCAGGTAGAAATCGGCGGCTTTACCCAGTTGCAGCCACTGCGGGTAGCTGGCGGCGAAAATCACCGCGTCCGGCTTGTACACCTGTTCGATAAAGTCGCCCAGCTTGTCGATAAACGACTTCACGTACATCAGCCGCTCAAGGTTCAGCACGCTCGGCGCGTCGAGGTTGATCGGGTTCGCCACGCCGCCGACCGCCAGGTTCTGGATGTGCGGGGTTTTACCCCCGAGGATCGCCACGATGCGGTTAGCATCGCGCTGGCACTCCAGCGCCTGTAAATAGTGCGCCACGGCAATCAGGTTTACTTCCGGCGACAGCTTCATTTCGCTGTGGCCCCAGTAGCCGTTGGCGAAAATGCCCAACTGACCGCTGTCCACCAGCGCCTGAATTTTCTGCTTCACTTTGGTGAATTCCGCCGCGCTGTTCAGCGACCAGCTGGAAACGCCTTTCAGCATCGCTTCGGCTTTTTCCGGGTCGGCCTTCAGCGCCGAGGTGATATCCACCCAGTCGAGCGCAGAAAGCTGATAGAAATGCACGATATGGTCGTGGATCTGGTGCGCGGCGAGGATCAGGTTGCGGATGTACTGGGCGTTAACCGGGATCTCCATTTTCAGGGCGTTTTCCACCGCGCGTACCGAGGCGATAGCGTGAATAGTGGTGCACACCCCGCAGATACGCTGCACGATAATCCAGGCATCGCGTGGATCGTGGCCTTTAACAATCTCTTCCATGCCGCGCCACATGGTGCCGGAGGACCACGCCTTAACCACCTTACCCTGCTCAATTTCACAGTCGATCCGCAAGTGGCCTTCGATGCGAGTAATGGGATCAATAGTGATACGTTGACTCATAATTTTATCTCTTCCTTAATGCGTTCTGACCGGGCCTGTTGCGCAGGTAAAATTGGCAGTAAACGGGTAAGTAATACGTATGCGGCGATTTCAACGGCGACAAAGCCGATGGAAATCAGGATTTCGCTGGCGGTGGGGAAATAGTGATAGCCATTGCCCGGGTCGTAAGCGAGCAGCGAATAGTTCATACGCCACAGCGCCGCGCCGAGCAGCAGGCAGACCGCGCTGATAAACAGCCCGCGCGCGCTATGGCGCATGGCGCTTTGCAGCATCACCAGCGGTAACGCCAGCAGCACGATTTCGGCAATAAACAGCCAGGCGTAGCGATCGCCGGCAAACACCAGCGGCAGCTTGCCGTGCCACACCACTTCGCCGATGCGCAGCACCAGGAACAGGCACAGGAATACCTTGATCACATTGGTGAGCTTACGGAACAGCGGCGTTTCATCCTGTTGGATGGTATTGCTGGCTTTCAGCAGCGAGCCTTCGAAAATCACAATCGAGAAGCCCATGATGAACGCCGTTAACAGCGAGAACAGCGGCAGCAGCTCATAACTTTGCCACAGCGGATGCACCTTATAGCCCGCCACGATCATCAGCGAACCCATAGAGGACTGGTGCATGGACGGCAGCAGCGCGCCGAGGCCGATGATGAAAAACATTACGCTATTCAGACGGCGCAGCGACACTTTCCAGCCCAGCCGTTCCAGCAGCGCAGGCAGCAGCTCAAGGCTCATCACGCCGATGTAGATGGTCATACAGACGGCGGTTTCAAACAGCACCGAGTTGGGGTTGAAGTGCGCGGGCATAAAGAAGTTGGGCATATTCCAGTAGCGGCCCAGGTCGATAGTGATCGACAGCCCGCCCATGGAGTAACCGAACAAACTCGCCAGCAGCGCCGGGCGCACCAGGTCGTGGTATTCGCCGCGGTTGAACACATACACCGCCCAGGCGAGCGCCCAGCCGCCGCAGGCGAAGCCGGTGCCGATCAGCAGGTCGAAGGCGATCCAGATGCCCCACGGGTAACCGCCGTTGAGATCGGAGACATCGCCAATCCCCATCACCAGACGTTTGGCGACCAGCAGGAAACAGATAATCACCAGCGGCGCGAGCACCTTGATGCTAAAGCTAAACAGCTTACCGCCGAGGGGACGAAGCGCATGGTCACTCATGGCCATCCTCCTTGTGTTGTTCATGCTGAATACGGGAGTTGCGGCGCACCAGGAAAGTGATGCCCGCCAGCGCCGCCACCGGCAAAATCATGCCTTTATACAGCGAGTGCTGGACGTGCTCGGAACGCGCCCCGGTCGCCAGCGGATCGAGCGCAGGCAGCCCAAAGTGCTCAAACTGAACGCCCGACAGCACCAGCACCTGGGTGCCGCCGCCTTCCATTTCGCCATAAATATGCGACTGATAATGGGCAACCGGATGCAGATAGACATCCTGGCCATTCACCCGCTGGCGTGGATAGGGGTACTCGCTGCCAGGCTGCTGGGCGAGGCGTTTTTTGGCCTCCGCCAGCAGCTCCTCGCGGGTGCCGAAAATCACCGCGCCGGTGGGGCAGACCTCGGTACAGCCGGGCAGACCGCCTTTATCGAGGCGCTCAACGCCTTTCTGATTGCACAGTTCGCACTTGTGGATATAGCCGAACGGATGATCGTAATCGTATTTCGGCACGTTGAACGGGCAGGCCACCATGCAGTAGCGGCAGCCGGTGCAAATGTCTTTGTCATATTGCACGATGCCGGTCTTCGGGTTTTTGGTCAGCGCCGAGACCGGGCAGGCGGAGACGCAGTTCGGGTCGACGCAGTGCATGCACTGTTTCTTGATAAACGCGTAACCGTCTTTTTCCTGATTTTTGTGGGTGCCGTCGCCGCTGCGCCAAATCTGGATGATGTTATTGGTGTAGGGGCTGAGCTTATCGTTCACCGACCAGGTGTTATCGCCGTGGGCATAGGTATCCCCACGGTATTCGCTGGTTTGCGGATGGTTAATTTCCTGGCATTTGCTGACGCAGGCCTGGCAACCCACGCACAGGGTCGAGTCAAACAACATGCCGAGCGCACCGGGGATCGGTGGGCGGTTTTCTGCTGCGGCTTGTACGGCGGGAGCCATCCCTGCTAATACTGCGCCCCCGGAAGCCAGCTTAAAGAAGTGACGCCGGTTCAATGCTTCTCCTCCCGATCCGCAGCGGATTTATCGGCTGGATTTTTACGGCCAAGCTGTTTCACCGCCATCACGCTGACGCCGCCGACTGCGCCGACTACCGCGCCCAGCAGCCCGACCGCGCTCATGGAAACCGCGCCGCCTTCCGGGCGATTCACCTCCGGCACCTGCGCGCGCGGCGTGGGCTGGTGCACTTCGGCCAGCTGGAAGATGCCTTTTTTAAAGCCGATGCCTTCTTCGTTACAGCCGTAGCAGGGGTGCCCGATGCCGACCGGCCAAATCCCGCCGCCCACGTCGCAAAATTCCAGCGTCGAGCAGTTGCCGTAGGTTTCCGGCCCTTTACAGCCTAAATGGTACAGGCACCAGCCCTGACGGTGGCCCTCATCGCCGAATTCACGGGCAAAACGCCCGGCGTCGAAATGCGGGCGGCGCTCGCAGTTTTCGTGGATCAAACGTTCATAGGCGAACAGCGGACGGTTTTTGGCATCCAGCTTCGGCGGACGGTTAAAAGTGATCACATGCGCCACGGTCGCCAGGAAGTTATGCGGGTTCGGCGGGCAGCCGGGAATATTGATGACCGGAATGTTGGGGATCACATCCTGTAGCGAAACCGCGCCGGTCGGGTTCACGCCCGTCGCCGGGACGCCGCCCCAGGCCGCGCAGGAGCCGATCGCAATCACCGCCGCCGCATTGGCCGCCGCTTCGCGGATGTGCTCGACAATAGGTTTACCTGCCACCATGCAGTAAATGCCGCCGTCTTTCAGCGGAATTGACCCATCCACGACCAGCACAAATTTGCCTTTGTACTGTTCCAGGGCGCGGTGTTTGTTTTCTTCCACCTGGTGACCAAAGGCGGCGGAAAGCACCTCGTGGTACTCAAGGGAAATCACATCCAGCACCAGATTTTCTACCGTGGGATGCGTTGAGCGTAAAAGTGATTCCGTACAACCGGTACATTCCTGCGCGCCAATCCAGACCACCGGCGGACGGGACGGCGAAGACATCGCCTCAACCATCTCCGCGGATGCGGTGCCTGTTAACCCCATCGTTGCCGACAATGCTGCACATAGCGTCATGAAATCACGACGTGAAATACCATTATGATAAAAAGCCTGTTGTCCTTCGGACATGCTGTTCTCCCGAAAGCCTCTGCTCTGAAATCCCCGGATGCAGGCAAGCTATCGTCCCTGCGACGTGAGGTTTCACGAGCATAAAGTCCTTGTTTTCGTTGTGGGCTATACAGTGAAACTTTTGATAATTATTTTTTTGACACTTATCAACGAAACTTTAATTGATTCCGCGAGATGAACAATATTGTGAGACTGAACGTTTCAGTCATCCTGTTAGATGAATATTCCGATGAATAAAAAAGTTAATCCTGCGCAAAATATAACCCGTAAGGGGTATCCAAAAATAATAATCGAATAATTGAGAAGAATTATTGATAACGTACGCCGGGCGGCTTATCACGGGGGTTGATGATAACCTGGTTAAATAATGTTATTGGCTTTCAGTAATTCCACCTTGTTATCCATCAATGAAAAATAAATGGATGTCAGGCAGAGTATATTTGTAAATTCTTAATTTTAAATCCACACTTAAAATATGCATGAATTATCGTTAGCCCAGGGCGTTATTCAGTTGCTGGAAGATCAGGCCGCGACCGGACATTTCCAGCGCATTACCCATGTCTGGCTGGATGTCGGCGCGCTGGCGTGCGTCGAACTCTCCTCACTACAGTTTGGCCTTGAAGTGGCGCGCCGGGGAACCGTGGCGTCGGAAGCGCAGTTTCATATTGATATTGTGCCGGCGAAAGGCTGGTGTTTTGCCTGCGACAGCGCGTTTAGCGTCGAGCAACATGCCTCGCCCTGCCCGCACTGCGGCTCCTGGGAGATCCAGATTGATAAAGGCAACGCGATGCGGGTGCGTGAAATGGAGGTCGAATGACGCAGACTTCCGGCGTTCAGCTGCATATTCGCGGTAAAGTCCAGGGCGTCGGGTTTCGGCCCTTTGTCTGGCAGCTGGCGCAGCGGTTGGATCTTAAAGGTGACGTCTGCAATACCGGTAACGGCGTGGTGGTGCGTATTGCGGGCAGCGAAGGGGATTTTGTCGCGCAGCTATACGCGCAGTGCCCGCCGCTGGCCGCTATCCATTCCGTGGCGCGCAGCGAATTTGTCTGGGATGCCGCGCCGCAGGATTTCGTTATCGTGCAAAGCCAGCAGTGCGCCATGGATACGCAAATCGTCCCGGATGCCGCCACCTGTCCGGCATGCCTGGAAGAGATCAACACGCCCGGCAACCGGCGTTACCGCTACCCGTTCACTAACTGCACCCACTGTGGCCCCCGGCTCACCATTATTAAGGCGATGCCTTATGACCGGGCGTATACCGTGATGGCGGCGTTTCCGCTCTGCCCGGACTGCGAGCGTGAATACCGCAACCCGCTGGACCGCCGATTCCATGCCCAGCCGCTGGCCTGCCCGGTTTGCGGCCCGCAGCTTTTCTGGCGGCAGGGCGAAGAAACTTTTTATCGCGATGATGCGCTGGAGGCTGCCGTAGCGGCGTTGCGGCGCGGCGAGATCGTTGCCATCAAAGGGCTGGGCGGGATGCACCTGGCGGTGGACGCGCGCAGCGACCACGCCGTATTACGCCTGCGTGAACGCAAACAGCGCCCCGCGAAACCGCTGGCGGTGATGCTGCCGGATGGCGCAGGTCTCCCTGATGCGGCGCTGTCTCTGCTGCGTTCTCCCGCCGCGCCGGTGGTGCTGGTGGAGGCGACATCCGTTTCCGGCCTGAGCCGCTATATCGCCCCCGGCCTCGGCGAAATCGGCGTGATGCTGCCCGCCAACCCGTTACAGCATCTGCTGTTGCAGGCGTTTGGCGCGCCGCTGGTGATGACCTCGGGCAATCTGAATGGCAGACCGCCCGCCATCACCAATCAGCAGGCGCTGGACGAGCTGGCGGAGATCGCCGACGGCTGGCTGCTGCACAATCGCGATATCAACCAGCGGATGGATGATTCCGTGGTGCGTCAGAGCGGCGAAGTGATGCGCCGCGCCCGGGGCTATGTGCCCGACGCCATTACGCTGCCGCCGGGTTTTGAGGGGCTGCCGCCGATACTGGCGGTGGGCGCGGATCTGAAAAACACCTTTTGTTTGCTGCGCGGCAACAGCGCCGTGCTCAGCCAACATCTGGGGGATCTCACTGAAGAGCGCGTCCCGGCGCAGTGGCAACTGGCGCTGAAAATCATGCGTGACCTGTATGACTTTACCCCGGCGCGGATCGCGGTGGATGCCCATCCCGGCTATATCAGCAGCCAGATGGGGCGCGAAATGGACCCGTCTGCGGACGTGGTGTTGCATCACCACGCTCACGCCGCCGCATGTCTGGCGGAACACCAGTGGCCGCTGGACGGCGGCGCGGCGATCGCGCTGACGCTCGACGGTATCGGCTACGGCGCGGATGACCAGCTGTGGGGCGGTGAATGCCTGCTGGTGGATTATGTCCACTGCGAGCGGTTAGGCGGATTACCGGCGGTGGCGCTGCCTGGCGGCGATCTGGCGGCGCGCCAGCCGTGGCGTAATCTGCTGGCGCAGTGGCTGGCGTTTGTTCCTGACTGGCAGAGCTATCCAGAAGCTAAAGTATTGCATTCACACGCCTGTGAAGTGCTGACGCGCGCCATCACACGGCAAATTAATGCGCCGCTGGCCTCGTCGACCGGGCGACTGTTTGACGCGGTGGCCTGCGCGCTGGGCCTTGTGCCGGGCGCGCAAAGCTATGAAGGCGAAGCCGCCTGTCGGCTGGAAGCGCTGGCTATACAGGCGGTGAAGACCGCGCATCCGGTCACACTGCCGTTTATCAATGATGAACTGGATATGGCTGCGTTCTGGCAACAGTGGCTGGCCTGGCAAGCGCCGGATGCCGAGCGGGCGTATGCGTTCCACGACGCGCTGGCGCAGGGATTTGCGGAGATGGCGCGCCATCAAGCCCGGCTGCGGGGCATTAACACCATCGTTTTTTCCGGCGGCGTGCTGCATAACCGGTTACTGAAGGCGCGCTTTGCCCACTATCTGACGGATTTCGATCTGCGCTTTCCGATGCAGCTTCCGGCAGGAGACGGCGCGGTATCATTCGGCCAGGCGGTGGTGGCAGCGGCGCGCTGGTTGCGCAATCAGCCCTGATTTTGCAGCAACTTCGCCATGTTGATGGCTTCGATCAGCTTCGCCCGGTTAACGCGCGGTGAGTTGAGATCGAGCAGGCGTTGCCACTGGCTAATGGCTTCGGCGTAATCGGCATGCATAAAGGCGTCGGACGCCAGCAACATCCGGGCGGTCACTTCGTTGCCGTCCAGCGCCAGGGCGTTGTCGATAAGCTGGCGGGTTTCGTCGGTCATCTTCTGCCCGGCCTGGTAATAACGCACCGTGGCGAGCGCCGACCACAGCTCGGCATTTTCGCCGCGCAATACCATCGCGCGCTGATATGCCAGGTACGCGTTCTGGTAGCTGTTGCGGTAAAGGTAATATTCGCCCAGCTCCGCCCACAGCGTGCTGTCCTGCGGATTAGCGCGGATTTTTTGCTGGAGCGCCGCGAGTTGCTGCTCGACCATTTCTTCGTCGGTGAAATTCAGTAGCGGATCGGCAAGCCGTTTGTGCTCAGTCATTACCGCCGGGACGCGGCCCGTTAACGCGTAAATTCCCCCGCTGATAAGCAGTACCGCGGCAAGCGATAACCACACCGCGCGGGCAGGCAGCGCGCGCTGCGGCTGCCAGATATCCGCTGGCGTATCGGGAATGTCCTGCGTCAGCTCCTGTTTTAACGCCTCGTCCTGAGTTTGCGACTGCGCATGGCGGGCAATGGCACCCTGGGCGCGGTGGATCACATCGGCCTGCCCGCGCGCGCCGCGCCGCCGCATCCACACCATCGCCAGGCCAATGCCCAGCAGCAGGGCCAGCGGCGTAAACCACAGAACGCTGGTTTCACGCTGCAGCCGTGGCTTATAGCGAACAAACTCCCCGTAGCGCGATGTCATAAAGGTCATGATTTCCGCTTCGGATTTGCCCGCTTCGGTCAGGGCGTAGACTTCATGGCGCATACTGACCGCCACCGGGGAATTGGATTCCAGCAGGCTCTGGTTCTGGCACTGTGGGCAACGCAGCTGCCCGGCGACTTTCAACGCCTGTTGCTGCTGTTCCGGGCTGTGGAATGCCCAGGTATCCACCAGTTGCGCCTGGCACAGCGGCGCGAGCAGCGCCCACAGCAGAACGATCAGCTTACGCATAGGCTTTTCTCCCGCGCCACCAGCCCAGCAGGGCGCCGGCCATCATGATCCCGGCGCCAAACCATATCCAGCGGATGCCGCTCTGTACGTAAAAGCGCATGGCGTAGCGGTTGTCGCCGGTTTTCTCGCCCATCACCACATACCACTCGCTCAGCAGATCCCAGGCGATACCCGGCTCGATCATCAGCTGGCCGCGGGCAGTGTAAAAACGCCGTTCCGGAGCGACATGGGCAATCGGCTGATTATCCCGGCTGATGTCGATAAGCGCCTGCTCGGCGGTGTAGTTTTTTTCGGCCAGCAGATTCAGGGTGTGGAAGCGGAACTGGTAGCCCGCCACGCTGACCTGCTCGCCTTGGGTGACGTTAAGGCTCATTTCCTGTTTTTCGCCGGAGGAAAACACTATCCCCAGGGCGAAAATCCCGACGCCGGTGTGGGCCAGCAGCATCGGCAACTGGCGCTTTAACAAGGTGGGTGAGGTCAGCCACTGGGCGCTCAATACCCAGCACACCAGCGCGGTGGCGGAGGCGACGATGATTCCGTGAGAATGCAGGGCAACGGCGGCCAGCACGGCGATGGCGAGTGAGCCGAACAGGCGCAGGCGCGTCCAGCGCGGGCTGCGTTTCCAGGCACTTCCCGCTGCCAGCCCGATCACCAATAACATCGCCAGACCAAACGGCAGCAGCACGGTATTGAAGTAGGGCGCGCCGACTGAAATCTTGCCCCAGCCGAACAGGGTATACAGCATCGGATACAGGGTGCCTAACAGCACAATCACTACCACGGCGGTAAACAACAGCAGGCACAGCAGCAGCCAGGTTTCCCGCGACCAGCCCGCGAAACGCGCCGCCGGTTTCCACTCTCTGGCGCGCCAGCCGTACAGCGCCAGCGCGCCGGCGCTCAGGGCGATAAACAGGGTGAACAGCGGCGCGGCGCGTTCGTTATCCAGCGCGAAGGCGTGGACCGACATCAGCACGCCAGAGCGCACAATCAGCGTGCCCAGCAGGCTGAAAATAAAGCCAAAAATCGCCAGCAGCAGCGACCAGTGGCGGAATACGCCGCGCGCGCGGGTGGCGTACAGGCTGTGCATCAACGCGCTGGCGGTGAGCCACGGCAGCAACGAGGCGTTTTCCACCGGATCCCAGAACCACCAGCCGCCCCAGCCCAGCTCGCTGTACGCCCACCAGGAGCCGAGCACGATACCGGCGGTTAACGCACTCCAGGCGGGCACCGTCCAGCGCCAGCACAGCCCGGCCATCGCCGCGTTAAATTCTCCGCGCAGCAGGGCGGCAAGCGATACGGCGGCGGCAACGGTCAGGCCGCCGTAGCCCAGATACAGCAACGGCGGGTGCAGGATCAGCCCGATATGTTGCAGCATCGGGTTTAAATCTCGCCCTTCGATGGCGGGCGGGAAAATACGGGTAAACGGGTCGGAGTACAGCAGCACGAAGATCAGCAACGCGGCGGTGATGATCCCGAGCAGGGCGAGCGTCAGCGCGAAAAACGGGTCCTGCGCGTGGCGATAGCGCCAGGCGAACAGGGCGCTCCAGCCGGACAAGCACAACACCCACAGCAGCAAAGATCCTTCATGACCGCCCCAGACGGCGGCGAGCTTGAGGCCAAACGGCAACTGGCGGTGGCCGTGCTGCGCCGCATACACCAGGGTGAAATCGTCAGAGAGGAACGCCAGGATCAGCAGCCCAAACGCCAGCAGTAGCAGGCCGAACTGGGCGAGGGTAAGAGAGCTGGCCAGGCGAGAAACGCCGGACCAGCGAGATCGGTATCCGGCAAGCGCCAGCCAGGCTGTCGCCGCCGAGATACCGCAGGCAAGAAGCAGGGCTATAAACCCACTTTCGGGCAACATCAGTTCCACGCTTCACCCTGCTCACACAACGGTTAATTGCCCCGCATAGAGAATAAAAAAGCGCAGCAGCAACACGCCGGTCAGGCTGGCTCCGCTGATCAGCAGCACGCCGGAGGGCGTCGCCGCCTGCGGCAGCAGGCGTTTCAGCAGCATCGGGATTAACAGCCCGATGCCCACCACGCCGATCCAGAACCACCATGTCCAGAATCCGCCGCCGAGCGCCGCCGCCAGCGAACGCATTTTCCCGTCATCCCCTAATGCCAGACCGACGAAAAACGCCGCCAGCAGGAAGATTTCCAGCCAGATCACCGGGGTTTCCAGCTTGTGGAGAAAATGCGCCTCTTTGTTATGCGGGTCGCGGAACATGGCGAGCAGCGCCACCGCCGCGCCGGAAGAAATTCCCGAGAACAAAAACAGCGCCGGAAGGATCGGGTTGTTCAGCAGCGGATAGGATTTCAGCGCCGACAGCAGGAAGCCGGTATACGCGCCCAGCAGCACCGCCAGTACCAGCATCAGCGTTTCGATGGGGCGCTGAAACGGCGTCAGCCAGCCTAGCACGGTACGCACGAACGTAAAGCGCGGCAGCCAGCGCTGTTGCAGCTTCAGCACGTCGCTTTCAAAGATTTTCGCCAGCCACACCACCATCACAGCCATATAAACCTGGAACAGCATCACGCCCATCGACATCACCGACGTCAGGCTGTAATGGAACATCAGCTTCCAGAAGGTCCAGGGCCGCGTCAGATGCAGGATCAGGATCAGCAGGCCGAGAATAATGGTGGTCGGCGCCAGCACCAGCGTGGTGCGGATGAGGGTACTTTGCGAACCGCCCAGCGTCGGGTGATAACGGCGCAGCAGAATCGACAGCGTAACCAGCCCGGCCGAAATACCAATCAGAAACAGATAGACGGCAATCGGCCAGTCCCAGACCAGTGATTCAAAATGGAACGGGGTTGGATTCACGGGGTTCATTGGGTGACCTCCCCATATTTAAACGGCACGCGGTACACCTTGGGTTTGGTGCCCAGCGCCAGCTTGTAACGGTAGGTCGGTTTCTTCGCCAGCATCAACGAAATCTCGCTGTCAGGATCGTCGAGATTGCCGAAGGTCAGCGCGCTGGTAGGGCATGACAGCACACAGGCCGGCAGTTTGCCTTCCTTGAGGTTAGTCTTGCGGCAAAAATCGCATTTATCCGCCGTTTTGTTTTCCGGATGGATAAACCGCACGCGGTAAGGGCAGGAGGCGATACAGTACTGGCAACCGACGCACAGATCGGGATTCACATCCACGATGCCGGTCGCCGCGTCGCGGAACGATGCGCCGGTCGGGCACACGTCCACGCACGGCGCGTGATCGCAGTGCTGGCAGGATTTCCGGAAAAATTGGTATTTCACATCCGGAAACTCGCCGATGGGTTCGCTCTGAATAATCGTCAGACGCGATACCCCCTCAGGCACATGGTTCACTTCGCGGCAGGCGTCCATGCAGGCCGTGCAGCCAATACACTTCGACTCGTCGTGGATCATGCCGTAGCGCACGCCGTTGATGGTGAGCGCCTGAGCAATAGAAACCCCCATCGTTCCGCTCACGGCGATCAATGCCCCCATTCTGGTCACGAATTGACGACGAGAGCATGTCATGGATGCTCCTTACCCAGATGAACCGAGGAGGGATTGAACGCGGGATTGTCACGCTGGTCGCGGTGGCAATCGACGCAAAGTTTGATCCGACTCTTATCGTTCAGGGTCTGCATCGTGTCCTGCTTCGGATGCAGATTGTGGCAGCTGGCGCAGGCGACTTTGGTGGCATGCACGTTATGCGGCCAGAACGCTTTTTGCAGCTGTTCCGGCAGGTGGCACGCCATACAAACGCTGTTCTGCTGCTCGACGGTGTACATCGGATCGTTAAACCGCATCGCATCTTTCACGCCGTTGCGGTGTTCCGGCGAAATATTGCCGTGGCAGTTGGTACAGGTGACCGGCAAATTGTTGTTCGGGTTGATGGCTTCCGCGTGCTTTCCGTGCATCCCCTCTTTTTCAGGCTTATGGCAATCCAGACAAGCCTTATCGGGATTGCGCTGCTGCGTCACGGTATAGCTCGAATCGGTGTCTGCCTGGGAAGACGGCGCAGCCTGGACGGGTAATATCCATAAACAGCCTAACGCCAGCACCCCAGCAGTAAATAACGAACGTAGTACGCTCATATTGACTCCATTTCTCGCCACCCCATCAGGCTATTTTGTTTGCCTTATTGGGCCTGGGCAGTGCTCAAAATCCTCGCGTACTACGTGTACGCTCCGGTTTTTCCGCGCTGTCCGTGCCCAATCTGGCTGCACCAATTACGCCTAATGGAGCGGCTCCTGTTTACAGGGGTTATTTGCCTTCGGTTCCCAGCAATCCGTTTTTACGCGCCTGATCGTCCCATTGCGGTACCACGGTTTTCAGGAAGTCCTGTTTCTCTGCGTTGATTTTCTGCATATCCAGGCCAATCGCCGCCTGGGCTTTGGCTTTGGTAGAGATATCCGGCAGTTGCACTTCTTCGGTGATGCCTTTGGTCGCCAGCAGACGAATCAGCTTCGCGCGGGCATCGGCGGCTTTATTCAGCGCGGTGCCGAGCATACGCAGCGCTTCATCCGGCGCGTGCATATGAACGCCGTGCGACGCGATCGCCAGGTCCCAGCGCCATTGCGCGTGGCGGATATCGGTCTGAATCGGCTTCATTTCTTCGTCGGTCGCGCCGGCATCCAGCGCGGCTTTGGCTTCAAAGTGCGCGTGAACCAGCTGAACTTCCACTTTACGTTTTAGATCCTGAATCGCGGCTTTACGCTCGGCGACCACGGACTGCAACGCTTCTTTGGTCTGGGTGTGGCAGTTTTTACAGGTCTGATCGAAGGTATCGAACGGGTTGCCAATCTTGTGGCTGGTAAACATTTTGCCTTCGGCGTTCTGCATCTTCGGCATATGGCAGTCGATACAGGTCACGTTATTCTTGCCGTGAATACCAGCGCTCCAGGTTTCATATTCCGGGTGCTGCGCCTTTAGCATCGGGGTTTTAGACAGCGGGTTCACCCAGTCGGAGAAGGCGATGTCGTCGTAGTATTTTTCCATACCGTCAACGTTCGGGCCGTTATCCCACGGGAATTTCACCGCTTTGTCTTTACCGTCGAAATAGTATTCAACGTGGCACTGGCCGCAGACCATGGCCTGCTGATCCAGACGGCTGGCTTTGTCGAACGGTTTGCCGATGGTTTCCATGGCGCGCGCCGCATAAGGGCGGGACAGGGTTAACGCCGGTTTGCCTTTAGCAAAGTCTTCAGAGGCGGTGTTGTGGCAGTCGGCACAGCCTAAATCGTTAACGATTTCCGGCCCGCCGCGCGCCCATTTGCCGTGGAAGTAACCCGCTTCGCCCTCTTTCTGGATCAGGCGGGCGACGTCCGGGCTTTTACAGCTCCAGCAGGCCATCGGCAGCGGGCCGTCCTCGGCGGTTTTCGGCGCGCCGGTGCGCAGGGTTTCACGGACATCAGTGAGCGCATAAGCGTGGCCGCGCGGTTTGTTGTAATCCCGCGAGAACGGATAGCCCGCCCACAGGATCACCATATTCGGGTCTTCCGCCAGCGCATCTTCACGTTCAGATTGCTCGCTGGTGGCTTTCCATGAATTGAATTGATCGGGATGTTTATTCGCGAAAACTTCATTATGCGCTTCAATTTTCGCGGGTGCGGTTGCAGCAGGAGCTTGTTCTGCGTGTGCCGGGCTTAACAACAATAAGCCGGCGAATAGGCTCCAGAAGTAGGGAAGAAATTTGCTTATCCTGGCCATGAGCGTTCCGTCCAAAGTAAGCCGCGTCTGTGCGGTTATTTTAATTCACTAAAGGGAATGGCAATAATTGCCATCTCGACATTGCTCTGAGCGTAAATTAGCAAAAACCACATTAAAAATATTGTTTTCGATCAAGAGTAAAGATGAGTAAGTAAATATATGAGAGCCATGAGAATGGGTATTGATAACAAGCAGTTAAGTAACGTTTATTTATTGCAGTGAAATAAATGACGGTGATTGCAGAATTAATAAAAGGACGGGATCGGCGATCACGAAATATTTAAAATACCCCCAAAGGGGTATTGAACATGATTTGTATCAAAAATGCATGTTTAGCCGGATATTTAATTTAATAAGACTTAACATGCCGGGTTTTAGAAAAGAAAAATAGGGGGTTCCGTCATTTTATTATCATTTAACGGCGTTAAATGCATGACATCCTGTATAGATGCGGAGAGCGACATGCGCCGACGAATCTCCCTTCCTGAAGCAAATTTTTGCCGCTTTTCACTCACCCGATAACACGGCTTTCCGTAATGGTTAACAGCCTGTTTACTAATAACCTTTTTGTATGTGTTAAGTCATTTTTGGCATTTGTCGAAGCGAAAAACTTATGGGAGCGTAATACCACACACTAATAAATACAGGGTAATCAGAGGAAACTATGGCACATCAATTTAGCGCACAGCGTAAAGCGCTGCTGGCTCTGGGAATGGTGGCATTAGGCGGTTTCACCGCCGCATCCGCGCAGGCCGATCAATTAGCGGATATTAAAAAAGCGGGCGTCGTAAAAGTGGCGACCTTTGACGCTAACCCGCCGTTTGGCTCCGTGGACCCAAAAAGCCATGAAATCGTCGGCTACGATGTGGACTTCGCTAAAGCGCTGGCGAAATCGCTCGGCGTGAAGCTGGAACTGGTGGCCACCAACCCGGCGAACCGTATTCCTTTATTGCAGTCCGGCAAAGCGGATCTGATTGTGGCGGATATCACCATCACCCCGGAGCGCGCCCAGGTGATCGATTTCTCCACCCCGT
The DNA here is from genome assembly GCF_009907385.1 of Atlantibacter hermannii. Lineage (GTDB taxonomy): Bacteria > Pseudomonadota > Gammaproteobacteria > Enterobacterales > Enterobacteriaceae > Atlantibacter > Atlantibacter hermannii_A. The sequence continues at coordinate 42,439 of NZ_JAAATR010000003.1, read as the reverse complement.
ATTTTGTTACCGGCCAGCAATTCCTGGTCCCGGCCACATCCCCGGACAAGCTGGATGATTACAGCCGCGCGCGCATTGGCGCAGTAAAAGGCACCACCGGCGAGCAGGCGCTGCACCAGCGCTATCCGCAGGCGCGGGTGCTGGCGTATGACGATATCCCGCTGGCGCTGACCGCGCTGCGTAACGGCAACGTGCAGGCGATCACCCAGGACAGCACCATTCTGGCTGGCCTGCTGGCAGGCGCGCCGGATAAAGCCAACTTCAAAATTTTGCCGGACCTGCTGAGTAAAGAAGAGATCGGCGTCGGCGTGAAGAAAGGTGAAACCGCGCTGCTGAAAGCGGTGAATGATGGACTGGTTAACCTCGAGAAGAGTGGCGAAGCCAGCCGTATCTACGACACCTGGTTTGGCCCGTCTACCCAGACTCCGCAGCCGCGTTCCTTTACCATAGAAGCGAAGTAATATGCTGTCTGGCCTCATCACACGCTCCGCGGCATCGTCCGCGGATTTTTCACATCTGGAGCAGGCGAGCGTGGAGTTTCGCGATGTCGTGAAACAGTACGGCGATCACCGGGTACTGAACGGCATCAACCTGACGATCAATCAGGGTGAAGTGGTGGCGATCCTCGGGCCGTCGGGCTCGGGTAAATCCACGCTGATCCGCCTGATCAACCAGCTTGAGCCGCTGAGCGGCGGCGATATCCTGATCGACAATAAACCTACCCACGGCATTCAGGGGCGCGCGCTGCGCCAGCTGCGCAGCCGGGTTGGGTTTGTGTTCCAGCAATTCAACCTGTATGCCCACCTCACTGCGCGCCAGAATATCACCCTGGCGCTGGTGCAGGTTCACGGCTGGAAACCGGCGGCAGCGGACCAGCGCGCCCGCGAGTTATTGCAGCAGGTCGGCCTGGCCGATAAGGCCGATCACCTGCCCGCGCAGCTTTCCGGCGGGCAGCAGCAGCGCGTGGCGATTGCCCGTGCGCTGGCCTCTTCGCCGCAAATCATTTTGTTTGATGAGCCTACCTCGGCGCTGGACCCGGAAATGATCGGCGAAGTGCTGTACGTGATGAAATCCCTGGCGCACAGCGGCATCACCATGATTGTGGTGACCCATGAAATGCAGTTCGCCCGGGAAATCGCCGATCGCGTGGTGTTTATCGACGGCGGCGACATTCTCGAAGTCGCCAGCCCGGCGCAGTTTTTCACCGCGCCGCAACACCCTCGCGCCCAGCGCTTCCTGAAGAAAGTGCTCGACCCTTTACACCAGGAGCGGCCTGACTGATGTTTGATCTGGACTGGCAGGGGGTGCTGACCGGGCTCCCCCGGCAATGGATTATTTCGGGCTTTCTGACCACGGTGTGGGTGTCGCTAATCGGTATGGCGCTGGCCACCGTGCTGGCGGTGTTGTTTCTGGCGCTGCGGCTGGCGGGCGGCGGTGCAGGGCGCGCCGTGGTGGCGGGCTGGGTATCGGTATTCCGCAATACGCCGCTGCTGGTGCAACTGCTGTTCTGGTACTTCGCGGCCTGGAACCTGCTGCCGCTGGCGGTACGCGATTTTATTAATGCCGATCACGCCTGGTCGATTTTGCCGGGAGATGTCTGGTGGCTGACGCCGGAATTTCTCTGCTCGGCCTGGGGGCTGGGCGTTTTCACCTCGGCGTTTTTAATCGAGGAGATTGAAGCGGGCTTAAGCGCCGTGCCCAACGGCCAGCGCGAAGCGGCGCTGTCTCAGGGGTTTTCCACCTGGGCGTTGTTTCGCTGCGTGTTGTTGCCGCAGGGGCTGACGAACGCCTGGCAGCCGATTGTCGGCCAGTATCTGAACCTGATGAAACTGTCATCGCTGGCCAGCGGCATCGGTTTTGCCGAGCTGACGTATCAGGTACGCCAGATTGAAAGCTACAACGCCCACGCGCTGGAGGCGTTCGCCGTGGGCACCGTGCTTTATTTATTACTCGGCGTAGCGATGGGGGTGGTGCTCGGCAGGATCGGGCCGGGAAGATCGCGGAGAAAAGCCGTCACTCAGCGCGCCATCGCGCAAAGCGAGGTGCAACGTGATCGCTAATATCACCGTGATTACCGATAACCTCGATTATTTGCTGTGGGGCCGGATGGCGCAGGGCGAGCCGGGCGGGGTGCTGTTAACGTTAATGATGGCATTCGGCGCGGGCGTGCTGGCGTTGCCCGGCGGGATAGCGCTGGCGTGCCTGGCGTGGCGTTATTCCGGCGTGGTGCGGCGCGTACTGTTTGCCTGGGCGGAGCTGATTCGCGGCATTCCGCTGATCTTCGTTATCTTCTGGCTGTGGTATTTACTGCCGATGATGATGGGTATCGACCTGCCTGGTGCGGTAACCGTGACGCTGGCGCTGGCCTGGTTTACCTCGGCATCAGTGATGCACTCGACGCTGGCCGGGCTTCAGGCGCTGCCGACCGGGCAATATGAAGCGGCCCAGACTCAGGGATTCAGCCCATGGCAGGCGCTAAGAATGATCCTGCTGCCTCAGGTGTTGCGCAATGTGCTGCCGTCGCTGGTGGGGATTTTTATCGGCCTGCTGAAAGACACGTCGCTGGCGTTTATCGTCAACGTGCCGGAGCTGACCACCGTCGCCGGGCAGGTAAACAGCCGGGTGCAGATATACCCGGCGGCGATTTTTATCTTCGTTGGCGTGGTTTATTACCTGTTGTGCAGCGGGCTGGGCGTACTGGCCCGACGCTGGCAGCGGCGGGCCCTTCAGCCATAAAGCAAAGCGCGCCCCGGGCGCGCTTTTTTACAGCGGCGCGTAGTTGCCGACGCCGTCCGGCCAGGGGGTGAGCAGGTCATACCCGGTGTCGGTCACCGCCACGGTATGCTCCCACTGGGCCGACAGCGAACGGTCCTTGGTCACCACCGTCCAGCCGTCGCTCAGCACGCTGGTGGCGGGTTTACCGGCGTTGATCATCGGTTCGATAGTAAAAATCATCCCCGGCTCCAGCACAATGCCGGTGCCTGGCGTGCCGTAATGCAGGATCTGCGGTTCATCGTGGTATTCACGCCCCACGCCGTGCCCGCAATATTCACGTACCACTGAGAAACCGGCGTCTTCCGCCACGCGCTGGATCGCCGCGCCGATATCGCCGAGCGTGGCGCCCGGACGCACGGTTTTAATGCCCGCCACCATGGAATCGTAGGTGACATCCACCAGGCGACGCGCCCGGATCGACGGTTCGCCCACAAAGTACATGCGGCTGGTATCGCCGTACCAGCCCTCTTTGATAATCGCCACATCGATATTGACGATATCGCCCGCCTTCAGCAGTTTGTCGGAGGGAATGCCGTGGCACACCACATGATTGACCGAGGTACACACCGTTTTGGTGTAGCCGTGGTAGCCGATATTCGCCGGGATCACTTTTAGCTCGTTAACCAGATAGTCATGGCAGATCCGGTCAATCTCATCGGTGGAGATGCCCGGGCGCACATAGGGTGCGATCATCTCCAGCACCTTCGCGGCGGCATGGCCTGCGGCGCGCGCCATTTCAATTTCCTGCTGGGTATGCAAAACGATAGTCATTGCGCGGCACCCTCTTTGGTTTCGGGAAGCGTGTCATCCAGTAACGCGGTGATATCCACACCGCCTTTTAGTTCCGCCTGCACCAGCGCGCGGGCCAGCTGCTGGTGGGTAAGATGCGGATAGAGTTCCGCCAGCATGCCGATTTTCATCCAGTGTTCCGCCTGGGCGTTGATGGAGCGGCTCATGGCGTTGCTGGCGACACGCAGATTTTCATGCATCAGATCAGAGATCTTAACGATACCCATAGGTCACCTATACGAATCATATACGTTTCGTATATTACCATGGGATCGGACGACTGGCGACAGCCGTTTAGAGAGAACGGATACAGGATATATTTCTGGAAACTATAAGAAATACTGATAGATGATTTTTTTAAGAACGAATATTTAGATTGATTTTATCGAAATATGATCTCCAGAAATATTAAAAATTATTAAAATCACCCAATTCTAAGGAGTTAGATTTTTTGTCCACATATTTAATGCTGAGATAAATCTTATTTGCAGGATATATTACCTGACGGCAGTGGATTTTATTCTTGCGCGAAGTGTGATGCAGGCTATAGTTAACACTGCTTGACGGGAATAACGCTTCCCACTTTATTAAAACTTTCACCAAAACATAATGAGGAAATTATTATGACTCAGCATCGTGGCGGTTCAGGTAATTTTGCAGAAGATAAACAGCGTGCTTCTGACGCCGGTAAAAAAGGCGGTCAAAACAGCGGCGGTAATTTCAAAAATGACCCGCAGAAAGCATCCGAAGCGGGGAAAAAAGGCGGTAAAAGCAGCGGCGGCAGCCGTTAGGCCTGATACCGTTGGGTGAGTTAACCCATCTTTGAAATGAGCAGTCGTTTAATTACATAATTAAATGAAGGTTATTTCTATTATCTGCTTAATTGTTTATTAAGCGAAGCATACAAACGGTATCCCTTACGCAGAAAGTGTGCGTTCAGTGAAAAGGGGTGCCGTTTTTTATGCACCATAATTAACCGTAACGGCAAAGATGACGAGACGAGGAATATATTATGCCTTCAGTTAAGACACTTGAAGATCTATTTATTCACGAACTGTCAGATATTTACAGCGCGGAAAAACAGATTACCCGTGCGCTTCCTAAAATGGCTCGTGCAGCAACCGATAAAAATCTGAAAGCGGCGTTTGAGGCGCACCTTGAAGAGACCCGCGGCCAGATTGAGCGTATCGACCAGCTGGTTGAGTTAACAGAAGGCGTTCGTATCCGCCGCATGAAATGCCATGCGCTGGAAGGCCTGGTTGAAGAGGCGCAGGAGATCATCGAATCGGTGGAAGCGGGTACTCTGCGTGATGAAGGGCTTATCGGTGCCGCGCAGAAAGTGGAGCACTACGAGATCGCTTCCTACGGTACGCTGCGTACCCTGGCGCTGAAGCTGGGCTATAAAGAAGCAGCTAAGCTGCTGGAAGAGACGCTCAATGAAGAGAAAGCCACCGATACCAAACTGACTGGTATCGCGGAAGGTAATAAATAGCAGCAAAGCGGGCCTGCGTAAGCAGGCCGTTTTGTCATGGCTTCCAGTCCAGCGCCTCGACGATTGCCCGGCGATAGACCGTATCGATCTGTTGAGGAACGCGTTGAATATACTCCCGCGCGTGCTCGCGCGTATCGCCTGTCAGGCTATCGAGATACGCCACGGCTTCCGTAACCGTTGGTGCCCGGCCTTCCATTTCCGCGCTTCTTACCGGCAGCGCCGTCCAGACCACGGCTTCGATCCCGCGTTGTTGCGCCCATTCCGCCAGCTCGCCTTCCGGCGCGTCGTCTATGATCAGTAACCCGATTCCGTCTACGCGATCTTCATCGATACCCTCGCGCTGGCGCAGTTCATCGCATGCGACAGTGACATCTTCAATGTCCAGCCAGGCCCAGAGCACCTGAACGGGCGCAGCATTAACGCAGATCGCTGTTGCCAGCTCACCGCCGTCGCTGACCCGGGAGAACTCCACAGGCAGCATTGGACCGTCGGTTTTCCATTCTCCGACAACGGGTAAATTTTCTGGTTTCCAGATAAGGGATCCCCAACCCAGACAAGCGATTTTCATGTGCGGTTCCTGAAACTCAACGACATCAGAAAACTGTAGCAAAGCTGCGTCGGTTCGCATCAGTTATTGGAATGTTCAGGAAAATAAACTGAGCGCAGTGGCGAAAGCGTTGATTGTGGATCCGGCGCATTGAGATTCAGGTGACAGCGTGGCGGGTAAGCAAAACAATGCTCATATAACAGTGAACAACTGTATTTAAAACAGGTTGTGAATATCAGAGGATGACAGACATCGTGAGTGGGATAATATAGTCAGTAATAAGAGGATGAGTAATGTGCACGGGAAGATATATCAAATATAACTAATCTAATGTAAATTATTATCATTGGTAATGATGGTTTTTATTTGTTGCAGCAAAAATAAAACGGGTTCTGTCTCCCTATCCTAAATAAGTTATGATCACTTATTATTCTCTTGTTTAAATATTCACGACTATCACACTGTTAATGAAATCAAGTTGCCCATCTCTTTATATCTCGCCTAAGATAAATAAAGTAAAGATGCCATGCTCGAGAAAAAATATGATATTTCCTGAAACGCCACCCAATGAAGCAGAACGCCTTAAGTCACTCTATTTAATTGATCTGCTGGATAAAAATAACGATGAAAGATTCGACAGACTGACGCGTCTGATGAAATTAACCTTTAATGTGCCCGTGGCCTCGCTAAGTTTACTCGACAGGGAGCGGCAATGGGTGCTGTCCAGCGCGGGTGTCGATATACGGGAAACCCCGCGCAGCACCTCTTTTTGCGCCCATGCCATCCTGTCAGAAGGGGTGTTTGTGGTCAAAGATACCCTGAAAGATCAACGATTCCACGATAATCCTTTCGTAACCGGCGAGCCGCACGTGCGTTTCTATGCCGGATATACGGTACGGTTGCCGGACGGCATGATTGCCGGCACGCTCTGTATCGTTGACAGTGTTCCTCGCGATTTTTCAATGGAAGAAGCGAATGCGCTGATTGATTTTGCTGCGATTGTTGAAGATGAGTTTCTTATTATCAGCAAGACCATGGCGGATAACGTTACCGAGCTTATGAATAAGCAAAGCTTTCTGAAACTGGGTCAAAAACGGTTTGAGCAATTTACCCGATACCAGCTTCCGTTCAGCCTTATTTATTTGGAAATTGATAATCTTAAATCGATCCGGGATGTTTTGGGCGATAAAGAAGCCGACGCTATCCTGAAAGTCTTTTCAGGCTATATAAAATCATCGCTGAAAAAGCATGATACGGGAGCGTATTTAGGGCGGGGTGACTTTGCTGTATTGCTGGAACATGACGTGAACAATGCCGAGGAGCGTTACCTGTTTAATCTGCTATCTTTTATGGATGATTTTAATAATAAATCAAAAAAATCCTACCATATTAACTACGCCTATGGCCTGACCCCTTATGAACCCTCGACGCATGGCTCACTGATGGCGATGCTGGAGCTTTCCAGCAGAACAACCTTTGCCGAGAGACGAAAAAGGCCGCCGCAGTAAGCTGTCAGGAGATGATCAAGTTAGCAAAACAGATAGCGGACACCAAACAAATGCCAGGTTTTGCCGATACTGTTTTTACCTTTAAGGTCATTTTGCGGGCAAACTTATACTCACCCGTTAAGCGATGGAAAAATGAACTGGCAGCGTCTTAATAAAGTAAGCAGTGTTTCAGGGGAAACCAGCGGGATAGTAAAAAAGACATTTATTATCACCGTGGCGTTGCTGAGTTCTCTTTTTCTGGCAGCGATTGTGAGTCTTTTTTATATTGCCGACAATCTGAACGAAAAGGCGGATGCCCGCAGCAGCGTGCTTTTGCAAAAGGCCCTCGCCAATCGGCAGGAAAAAATTCGCTCCAATTTGACCGATAACGCCGACTGGGGAGAGGCGTATAACCATCTTCATAAGCAGGTTAACGTGCAATGGGCGTGGGATAGCCAAAACCTTGGCGAGTCGCTTTACACTAACTATCACTACGAAGGCGTATTTGTGCTTTCCCCGACCGGTGAAACCCGCTACAGCGTGATTGAGGGGCGTCTTGTAAGCCAGGCTTTCGAGAAATGGCTGAATCGGAATGTCACCGCCGAGTTAATCAACGATCTCGCACAAAGCCGGGGCAAAGCCGTCTCACGGTTGCTGATGGCTAACGGTCAACTGACTTTACTGGCGGCGGCCTGGATCACGGCAGGGGATGACGAAAGCATAACGCCAGTAGTGGGCAATGCCTCGATGATGGTCTTCGTGGATGTGCTGACACCCGCCAAAATGCGACAAATGGGTAATGAATACGGCATCCAGGATGCGCATACCTACGGCAGCATGTCGCAGAGCAAACCAAATTACCGGGAGGCGCAGATTATTCTGCCCATCGATCGCGGTAATGTACTGGTGGAATGGCGAAGCGATAATCCCGGCAGGGAGCTTATGAGCCGGGAGCTGCCGTTAATCCTCCTGCTGATGCTGTTGACCGTGACGTTCACCTGGGTAATGCGACGCAACGCGATAATCAAAGCGCAAAGAAACGATGAGAACGTGTTTCTCCTGGAGCAGAGCCGCCAGGCGCTGGCGGCAAGCGAACGGCGTTTTCGCGATGTCATCGAAGCCACCACGGACTGGATTTGGGAAGCGGACAGCCAGTCGCGCCTGACGTGGCTGTCTGACCGCTTTTCCGGCATTACCGGCCATCATTCAGAAAGCTGGCTTGGGAGAAGCATGCTGGATTTTATCCCCAGAGATAAAATCGCGTTTACGCAATGGCTGCTTAACCCGCAGGCTGGCGGGACGTTCACCATCAAGAAGGCCCGCTATTTTTCCGCGCTGGGCCATCAACGTTACTGTAACCTGGTGGCGAAACGCACCATCATGGATGACGGTTCGATGGGCTTTCGCGGCACGGTCACCGATGTGACGCTGGAAGTCGAAGCGCAGGAACGCGTGGAATATTTATCGCGTCATGATGAGTTAACGGGATTGCCTAACCGGTTAAGAATGAAAGAGTTTTTAGAGGGTAAGCTGCGCTCGCTGCCCGATCCGGCACATCCGCTGGCCATGATTAGCCTCGACCTCGATAAATTCAAGCCCGTTAATGACTTATTCGGGCATAACGCCGGTGATGAATTATTGAATGAGGTCGCCAGCCGGTTACGCGCCTGTACCCGTAAAGTCGATCTTGTCGCCCGGCAGGGTGGCGATGAATTCATCCTGATCCTGCCGGATATTTATGTTGAGAAAGATATTGAGACGCTCTGTCAGCGCATTACCACTGAAATAAGCCGTCCTTTCCAGGTTAACGGCAACGACGTGCATATTAGCGTGAGCATGGGTATTGCGTTAGCGCCGCAGGATGCCATGGATGCCAGCGATCTGATTCGTTATTCCGATATCGCATTATATAAAGCGAAAAATTCCGGACGTAATAACTGGGTATTTTACAAGCCGGATATGGGCGAGTATTTAATTCAGCGTCGGGAAATGGAAAAGGAGTTTCGCGAAGCGTTGAGCGAAGGGCAATTCCAGCTGGTTTATCAGCCGCGTTACGATATTAAAACCTCGCGTGTCGCTGCCGTAGAAGCGCTGGTCCGCTGGCAGCATCCGCGCCTGGGATTGCTGATGCCCGATCAGTTTATTCCGCTCGCGGAAGAGACGGGCCTGATTATCGATATGAGCGACAGGGTGCTGGAAAAAGCCTGCCTCGATGGTTTGCGCCTTGCGCCGGATTTAAAGATTTCGGTAAATATTTCGGCGGTGGAATTTAATACCGGCGGCCTGGCGAAGCGGGTAAAAGCCATTCTGCAAAAAACCGGGCTTGAGCCGTCACGGCTGGAGCTGGAAATAACCGAGAGCGTTACGCTATCCAACCCGGATACTACGCTGGAAACGATGACGGCGTTAAAAGAGATCGGCGTGCGTTTCTTGATTGATGATTTTGGCACAGGGTACTCGGCGCTAAGCTATCTGAAACGTTTCCCGTTTGACGGGATTAAGTTGGATAAATCCTTTGTCTTCGCCATGGAGGAATCTGACAACGCCAAAATTATTGTTGAGAATATTATTGGCCTCGGCAAAGCCTATTCACTGGCGATAACCGCCGAAGGCGTGGAAACGGCAGAGCAGTTAACACGGCTAAAAGAGTACCAGTGCGATGAGGCGCAGGGGTATTTTATCGGACGCCCTGTGGCGCTGGATAACATCGATTTTAATGTAGAGCTTGGTGTTTAAATGTTTAAAACTGAGGGGAGATTAAGGCAGGCTTTCCGCCTGCCCTATGGCTTAATCAGGCGGCTTTAAATACGTTGCCGATCGAGCGTTTCATTTCCGTCAGTTTGCCGTGTGTGGTTTCTCACTCGGCGAGTCATTCTTCTTCACGCGAATTCATCGCCATAATCATCAGGCAGCCATCGCTGATTTTTACAGTGCAATGTTGGGTTCACACTCCGCCTCGCTGAGCTATTTACCGGAAAGGGTAATTTGCGGTGTGTGGATGTCTCCGCCCTGCGGCTTAATTTTCCCAGCCTGATAACCTTGAAATCTCTTTTTCCCCTTTAGCCTCTTTTAACTTCCGCCGCTGTTCAGCAAACAGAAAATATTCCGCCTTTACCTTATTATCAGCTATCTTTTTGCTGCTGTTTCCGGCTCCCTGCAAACATTACGATCATTAAGTTGCAGAAACTGGTCCCGCTTAATTCTCGTCGAGTTCATCTTCTGCAAAGATTTTTTTAATATGCTCGCTGATCGTTGCTTTGGCTTTGCCGTACAGTTCGCAGATCATAGACTGAGAGAGCCACAGCGTATCGCTTTCGAATCGGCAATCAATGCGTACTTTCCCGTCACCACGGGTAAACATAAGAAACTCACCTGCTGGGGGTTGCGTTAAATGTTTATCTTCCATGTACCGCCTCCGCGTTATCCGGGCTAAAAACGTCATAGTGGCAATATATGACAGAGAACCTGGATGAAACTCATCGCCAGTGATGTGTTTATTTGCTGGAAATCTTTTCTGAAAACAGGAGGAATTAATCAAGCGGAAAGCGATAAAAGTGGCGGAAGATCACAGGAGTCGAACCTGCCCGGGATCGCTGGCGACCCCAACTGGATTTGAAGTCCAGCCGCCTCACCGGAGACGACGATCTTCCGAGCCTTCATTGCTACATGGAGGCCGGCGCATTATAGGCGCGTTTCAGGCGCTTACCAATACCCGCTGCGTTCTTTTTTCTCACCTTACCCGTAAACAAAAAACATCTACCGTATGAATATAAAAAATCTATCCGTTATTAAAACTAATTAATTTAAATATCAATGAGTTAATCCGATCACAGAAAACAATTAACATAAATAAATAACCAGAAAACACAATTCCACGCGGCGTCGTGCGGGACTAAAACACCTTAAGCGAAATTTACGCTGTGTGATAAGGATGGCTGCTATGAGCGATCAAGTGTTATCGGTTAAAGAGAAGATTGGTTACGGCATGGGAGATGCCGCCAGCCGTATCGTGTTTGATAACGTCATGCTTTATATGATGTTTTTTTATACCGATATTTTCGGTATTCCCGCCGGGTTTGTCGGCACCATGTTCCTGCTGGCCCGCGCGCTGGATGCGATTTCCGACCCGGCGATGGGCCTGATTGCCGACCGCACCCGCAGCCGCTGGGGCAAGTTTCGTCCGTGGGTGCTTTTCGGCGCATTGCCTTTCGGTGTGGTGTGCGTGTTTGCTTACAGTTCGCCGGAACTGAGTATAAGCGGAAAAATGATTTACGCCGCCGTCACCTATACGCTGCTGACCCTGATGTATACGGTGGTTAACATCCCGTACTGTGCGCTGGGCGGCGTCATCACCAGCGACCCGGAGCAGCGCATCTCCCTGCAATCCTGGCGCTTCGTGCTGGCGACCCTCGGCGGCATGCTCTCCACGGTATTGATGATGCCGCTGGTGCAGTGGATTGGCGGCGCCGATAAGGCGCTTGGGTTCCAGGGCGGTATCGCCGTGCTGGCGGTGGTCGCTTTCCTGATGCTGGCGTTCTGTTTCTTTACCACCAAAGAGCGCGTCGAAGCGCCGCCCGGCAACGCCTCCATGCGCGAAGATTTGCGCGATATCCTGCAAAACGACCAGTGGCGCATCGTTGGGCTGCTCACCATCCTCAATATCCTGGCGGTGTGCGTGCGCGGCGGGGCGATGATGTATTACGTCACCTGGATTATGGGCGATGCGGCGCTGTTCTCGTGGTTCCTCGGGCTTTACTGCGTCGGCAACCTGATTGGCAGCGCTCTCGCTAAACCCCTCACCGACTGGAAATGCAAAGTCAGCGTGTTCTGGTGGACCAACGCCGCGCTGGCGGTGCTGAGCGTCGCGATGTTCTTTGTGCCGCTGGGATCCACCGTGCTGATGTTCGTCTTTATCTTCGCCATTGGCGTGCTGCACCAGCTGGTCACGCCGATTCAGTGGGTGATGATGTCCGATACCGTCGACTACGGCGAATGGCGCAACGGCAAACGCCTTACCGGCATCAGCTTTGCGGGCACGCTGTTTGTGCTGAAGCTGGGCCTGGCGCTGGGCGGCGCGCTGATCGGCTGGATGCTGGCAGGCGGCGGTTATGACGCCTCCGCACACACGCAAAATAGCGCCACCCTCACCATTATCATCGCGCTGTTCACTCTGGTGCCGGGCATCTGCTACGTGCTGAGCGCCATTATCGCCAAACGCTTCTACACCCTGAAAACGCCGCTGCTACGCAACATCCTCAACGAGCTGGGGCAGAGCGCGCGCAACCATCAGCGGGAATTTGAAAAGTCACCGGTCAGTAACGACCTGAATCATTCAGAGGGATAACAGATGAAAATCAGCGATGGAAACTGGCTAATCCAGCCCGGCTTAACGTTAACTCACCCGCTTCAGGTGTTTGACGTTGAGCAGTATGGCAACGAGATGGTGGTGTATGCCGCGCCGCGCGACGTGCGCGAGCGCACCTGGCAGCTCGACACGCCGTTATTCACGCTGCGGTTTTCCTCGCCGCAGCAGGGCATTATTGGCGTGCGCATCGAGCATTTTCAGGGCGCAGTGAATAACGGCCCTCACTACCCGCTTAACGTGCCGGGTAATGTGCAGGTTGAGATGCGCAACACGCCGGAATTCGCCGAGCTGAAAAGCGGCAACCTGAGCGTGCGGGTCATCAAAGGTGAAAACTGGGCGCTTGATTTCCTGCGTGACGGCGTGCGCATCACCGGCAGCCAGGTAAAAAACAACGGCTACGTGCAGGACGGCAATGCCTTGCGCCAGTATATGTTCGAGCGGTTGGATCTCAGCGTGGGTGAAACCGTATACGGCCTGGGCGAGCGCTTTACCGCGCTGGTGCGCAACGGCCAGACGGTGGAAACCTGGAACCGCGACGGCGGCACCAGCACCGAGCAGGCGTACAAGAATATCCCGTTTTATCTGACCAATCGCGGCTACGGCGTGTTAGTAAATCACCCGGAATGCGTGTCGTTTGAAATCGGCTCTGAGAAAGTCTCAAAAGTGCAGTTCAGCGTGGAGGGGGAGTATCTCGAATATTTCGTGATCGACGGACCGACGCCGAAAGCGGTGCTGGATCGCTATACCCGCCTGACGGGCCGCCCGGCGCTACCGCCTGCCTGGTCATTCGGGCTGTGGCTCACCACCTCGTTTACCACTAATTACGACGAAGCCACCGTGAACCGTTTTATCGACGGAATGGCCGAGCGCCGGCTGCCGCTGCACGTGTTCCATTTCGACTGCTTCTGGATGAAGGCATTCCAGTGGTGCGATTTTGAATGGGACCCGGCGACGTTCCCGGATCCGGTGGGCATGTTGAAGCGCCTGAAAGCCCGCGGCCTGAAAATTTGTGTGTGGATTAACCCTTATATCGGTCAGAAATCGCCGCTGTTCCGTGAAGGCATGGAAAAGGGGTATCTGCTGAAGCGCCCGAACGGGGCGGTGTGGCAGTGGGATAAATGGCAGCCCGGACTGGCGATTGTCGATTTCACCAACCCGGCGGCGAGCGCATGGTATGCGAACCATCTGAAACGGCTGGTGAAGATGGGCGTGGACTGCTTCAAAACCGACTTCGGCGAGCGTATTCCTACCGATGTGGTGTGGCATGACGGTTCCGATCCGCAGAAAATGCATAACCATTACGCCTTTATTTACAACGCGCTGGTGTGGGATGTGCTGAAACAGACCGTCGGTGAAGAAGAGGCGGTGCTGTTTGCTCGCTCGGCGTCCGTGGGCGCGCAGCAGTTCCCGGTCCACTGGGGCGGCGATTGCTATGCCAACTATGAGTCCATGGCGGAGAGCCTGCGCGGCGGGCTGTCTATCGGGCTGTCCGGCTTTGGGTTCTGGAGCCATGATATCGGCGGCTTCGAGAACACCGCGCCCGCGCACGTCTACAAACGCTGGTGCGCCTTTGGGCTGCTCTCCAGCCACAGCCGCCTGCATGGCAGCAAGTCGTACCGGGTGCCGTGGGCGTATGATGACGAAGCCTGCGACGTGGTGCGCCACTTCACCGAGCTAAAATGCCGCTTAATGCCCTATTTATATCGCCAGGCAGTCACGGCGAATGCCAGCGGTACGCCGATAATGCGCGCCATGATGCTCGAATTCCCGGACGATCCGGCCTGCGATTACCTCGACCGCCAGTATATGCTGGGCGATTCGCTGCTGGTGGCTCCGGTGTTCAGCGAGGCGGGCGATGTGGCGTTCTGGCTACCGGAAGGCCGCTGGACGCATCTGTGGCATAACGACGAACAGTCAGGCAGCCGTTGGCTGAAACAGCGTCACGACTTCATGAGCCTGCCGGTGTACGTGCGTGACAACACGCTGATTGCCCTCGGCAACAATGACCAGAAACCGGATTACGCCTGGCATGACGGGACTGCGTTCCAGCTGTTTAATCTCGATGATGGTCGGGAAGCGCAGTGCGACGTGCCGATGGCGAACGGCTGCGTAGCCTTTACCCTGCACGTGAAACGCGAGGGCAATAAGCTGATGGTGTACGGTGAGGGCAACGCCACCAACTGGACGCTGTGCCTGCGTAATATTCACCAGCTTAAAGAGGTCGCGAACGCCCGTTCGTGTCCCGGTGAGTTGGGCATTGTTATCACGCCGATCAGCGGCGAACTGTCGTTTAGCGTCACGCTGTAAATCCTCTTCACCGCCGCCTTCGGGCGGCGTTCGGTTATCTTCGGTCTGCCACACGCCATGCCACATCACGCATCAGATCCCGGGCGCTCTGGCTGATGCCGCCAGGCTGAAAGAAACCGTGGATCACGCCAGGCCAGCGCTGGCAGGTGCAGCTAACGCCTTGCTCCGCCAGACGCGCAAAAAGCGCTTCGCCTTCATCGCATAGCGGATCGAATTCTGCGGTGACGATATGCACGGGTGGCAAACCGGCAAAATCGTCGCGCCATAGCGGGCTGGCTTCCGGGTGGAGGCGATTCCAGATAGTCAGGTAGGCATCATAGCCCGTCCGCGGCGCTGGCGATCTAGCCCGCGCGCCGTTCAGCGATGGTTTTCCCCCGTACCGAGGGTCCTCCGGCAGCGATAAACGCCTCAACCAGGGTTGCTATTCCATGCTCTAACGCCATTTTTGCCCGGTTAATCTGTATGGATATACAGAGATTTTGTCCGGCAAAATGTGGGATCACAAGTCTGTTTTGCTAAAAAAAGAGCTTCTGGAATGCATCCCGCAAAACATGATTTGTTACAGCGCGAAAGGTTAATTTCGGTTGTTGAACGTGTCAGGCTTACACAGGGTAAGGTGATTGCTAAACAGGCGAAAATGATATGCCGGGGTGATATATGCTCATGGCATTCGAGGGTGCTATGAGTTGCAGGACGTAGCGTGATGCTCCGCCAGCAGCGCAACATGAAGTGGCCTGATGCGATTATGCTGGCAACAGCGCAGGTTAATGCTCGTTAGCTTATTACGCGGAACCATAAAGACGTTGGCGGTCTGGGCGGCGTGGGGATTCCCTGCTGATTAAATTAATTCCCGCCCTCAGCCGAAGACGGGAATCCACGTAACAGGAGAATTACTCGCCTTCACCCGGGAACAGGAACGGGTTGATGGAGCTGCGGGCAAAACCCTCTTGTTCCATACGCGCGTCCAGCACCAGCGAGGCCAGATCGTCCGCCACGGCGTCAACTTTCGGGTCTTTTTCCTGATACAGAATCTTCAGGTAAGTGCCGCAGTCGCCGCAGCTTTCCGCTTTAATCGCGGCCTGTTCGCTATCGAGCGACCAGTAGTGCAGGTCGCGGGTTTGCTCGCAGTTGCTGCATTTGACGCGCACTACGTGCCACTCGGTTTCGCACAGGTTGCAGTGCAAATAGCGCAGGCCGTTAGTGGTGCCAATCTGCACGATGCTGGAAACCGGCATCGAACCGCATACCGGGCAGAACTGGCGCTGTTCGCCGTATTCCGCACGCGCTTTGCCGGGGATCAGGCTCGCCATTTGCGCCCAGTAGAGCGACAGCGCCGCCCAGATAAACGGGGCTTTGTCGCTGCTGACGGTACTGAAATCGGCAGCAAACAGCGCGTTCGCCATCTCTTCCAGTTCCGGACCGGAAGCCTTTTCCAGATTTTCGATGACGGCCAGCGCCGTGCCGCTCATCTCTGGCTTCAGCTCGGCAATCATGGAGTGCAGCAGCTTTTGCCAGTGGGCGTCACGCGGCAGGACATGGATATCCAGCGGCGGTTTGCCCTGTGCAGCGGCCTCTTTGATGCGCGCCGTTAAGTCCATCTCCAGCGGGTGGTCATACAGCACCACCTCCTGGGCGTGGGCGATCAGCGCGGCGAAGCGCAGGTAGTCGCCCAGCGGGTTGCTTTCCGCCAGCTCGCGCAGACGCTCCGCGCGGCGGTTATAGAGGTTTTTCAGCCTGGGGAACAATAACGGCGGAATCATATCCGCCGTCTGTTTTTCGCCCTTCTCCAGCTGATCTTGCGGGATGATGCGAATACTCATTCAGTCGATTTATCCTGTTTTTCGCGCACTTCGCGATACCAGCGCGGGTGATGTTTCTTCGCCCATGCGGAGGTGACCCAGCCTTCGACCATTGCGGTGATGGTGCCTTTCACCCACAGAGCGGCGTAAATATGCACCATAATAACCACAATAAGGGCGACCGCGGCAAACGAATGTACCATTAGCGCCACGCGGATCACCGGAATCGAGAAGACGGGAGCGAAATACGGGCGCCAGATGATGACGCCGCTCACCAACAGCAACACCAGGAAGATAATCGCCGCCCAGAAAACGCACTTCTGGCCGAAGTTATAACGTCCGGTGTCACCTACTTCGTCGTTAACGATGATCTTACGAATATTCTTCGCCCAAAAGATATCCTCACGATTGATTAGATTGTGGTGCCAGTATCTAAAAAACATGATGATAAACGACGCAAACATCACCACCCCGACAAATGGGTGGACGATACGCGCCAGTTGCGGCGTCCCCATGATGTGCATCAACCAGTTGAAGGAGGGGAACAGGAACCCCAGCCCGCTCACCGCCGCCAGGATGAAGCAGAAGGCGGTGACCCAGTGGTTGATGCGCTCGGGCGCGGTGTAGCGCACGATAGTATTACGTTTCCTCATTTGCGCCCCTCCTCACGATCGTCACGAGTCTGGTCTTTCTCTTCGTGAAGATTGTCTTCTTCATCATCCGCACGGTTCGGACCGACGCCGACATAGTGGAACACGCTGGCAGCAAAGGTCGCGGCAAAACCAATCGCGGCCAGCGGCTTCCAGACGCCTTTCCAGAATTTAACGGTGTCGCTGATTTCCGGGTTCTCCGGCAGCCCGTGATACAGATTCGGGTTATCGGCGTGATGCAGCACGTACATCACGTGCGTCCCGCCCACGCCCGCCGGATCGTACAGGCCCGCTTTGTCGTAACCACGGGTTTGCAGTTCCGCCACGCGCTCGCTGGCCAGCTCTTTCATGTCCTCTTTCGAGCCGAAATGAATCGCCCCGGTCGGACAGGTTTTCACACACGCCGGTTCCTGGCCCACGGTGACGCGGTCTACGCACAGGGTGCATTTGTAAACGCGGTTGTCTTCCGGGTTCAGGCGCGGCACGTCGAACGGACAGCCGGCGATGCAGTAGCCGCAGCCGATGCACTGCTCGGACTGGAAATCGACGATGCCGTTGGCGTACTGAATGATTGCCCCTTCCGCCGGGCAGGCCTTCAGGCAGCCCGGGTCGGCGCAGTGCATACAGCCGTCCTTGCGGATCAGCCACTCCAGTTTGTCGTTCTGCTCCACTTCCGAGAAGCGCATCACCGTCCAGGATTTCGCGGTGAGATCCGCCGGGTTGTCATACACCCCGACGTTGTGACCCACTTCGTCACGCAGGTCATTCCACTCGGAACAGGCCACCTGACAGGCTTTGCAGCCGATGCAGGTGGTCACGTCGATAAGTTTCGCCACCTCTTGCTGGTGTTCCCGCGCGTGAGGCGCGGGAGTGAAACCGTTAGTCGCGGAACGACGGATAATGTCTTGCGATTGATAAGCCATAAGTCGTCTCCGTTACACCTTTTCCACGTTCACCAGGAACGCCTTAAATTCCGGCGTTTGGGTATTGGCGTCGCCCACGAACGGCGTCAACGTGTTCGCGATAAAGCCTTTTTTCGCCACGCCCTCGTAGCCCCAGTGAATCGGAATGCCGATGGTATCGACGTCCTGATTGTTCACTTTCAGGGTGCGAATACGCTTGGTCACCACCGCCTTGGCTTTGATGTAGCCGCGCCTGGAGGAGACTTTCACAGTATCGCCCTGGGCGATGCCCAGCTTGTTAGCCAGCTTCTCGCCGATCTCCACAAACTGCTCCGGCTGCGCGATGCTGTTGAGCAGCGCGTGTTTGGTCCAGTAGTGGAAGTGCTCCGTCAGACGATAGGTGGTCCCGACGTACGGGAATTTATCGGCTTTACCCATCGCTTCCAGGTCATGTTTAAAGACGCGGGCGGCAGGGTTGGAGACCACATTCGGGTGAAGCGGGTTGGTGCCGAGCGGCGTTTCAAACGGCTCGTAGTGTTCCGGGAACGGCCCTTCGGCCATCTTATCGATAGCGAACAGGCGACCCATGCCTTCCGGCTGCATAATGAACGGCCCGACATCGCTGCCTGGCGCCGCGGCGCTGTAGTCCGGAATATCCGCACCGCCCCATTTCGCACCGTCCCAGCGCAGAAGCTGGCGCTTCGGATCCCAGGGTTGACCCTGCGGATCGGCGGAGGCGCGGTTATACAGAATGCGGCGGTTAAGCGGCCACGCCCATGCCCAGCCCAGCGTATTGCCAAGACCTGAAGGGTCAGAGTTATCGCGGCGCGCCATCATGTTGCCTTCCGGCGTCCAGCTCCCGGCGAAAATCCAGCATCCGCTGGAGGTGGTGCCGTCATCGCGCAGTTGCGCGAAGCTGCTGAGCTGTTGGCCTTTCTTGACGATCACCGCGCCGGTCGCCGGGTCGGTAATATCCGCCAGCGCTTTACCGTTGCTTTCCATCGCCACTTCTTCCGGGGCCGGGTTATGCGGCGTCAGGAAGTTCCAGGTCATGTTCAGCACCTGTTCCGGGCACGCGCCGCCTTCTTCGGCGTACATTTTGCGCAGGCGCAGGAAGATACCCGCCAGGATCTCGCCATCGTTCAGCGCGATGCCCGGGGCGTCCTGGCCTTTCCAGTGCCACTGCAGCCAGCGGCCGGAGTTAACGATAGAACCGTTCTCTTCGGCGAAGCAGGTAGACGGCAGACGGAAGACTTCGGTCTGAATGGCTGCTGAATCCACGTCGTTCTGCTCACCGTGGTTTTGCCAGAAGGTGGACGTTTCGGTGTTCAGCGGATCGATGGTCACCAGGAACTTCAGCTTCGACAGCGCTGCCACAACCTTGTTCTTATTCGGGAACGAGGCCACCGGGTTAAAGCCCTGGCAGAAGTAACCGTTCACTTTGCCCTGGTGCATCATGTCGAAGTACTGCAGCACGTCGTAGCCTTTGTCCCACTTCGGCAGCCACTCGTAACCCCAGCTGTTCTCCGCCGTCGCTTTGTCGCCATAGAAGGCTTTCATCAGCGAGACGAAGAATTTCGGGTAGTTGCCCCAGTAGTTCACCTGGCCTTCCAGCAGCGGCTTCGGCGTGTTAGCGGCGAGATAGGTCTGGATATCCGGCTGGTTCTCGTTCGGCAGCGACATATAGCCGGTCAGGCTCTGGGACAGCAGGCCGAGGTCGGTCAGACCCTGAATATTGGAGTGGCCGCGCAGGGCGTTCACGCCGCCGCCTGCCATGCCCATGTTGCCGAGCAGCAGCTGGATCATCGCCATGGTGCGGATGTTCTGCGCGCCCACGGAGTGCTGCGTCCAGCCCAGCGCGTACAGGAACGACGCGGTTTTGTCATGAACGCTGGTTTCCGCGATGTATTCGCAAACCTTCAGGAAATCCGCCTTCGGCGTACCGCAGATGTTTTCAACTACATCCGGCGTATAGCGCGAAACGTGGGTCTTCAGCAGGTTCCACACGCAGCGCGGATGGCTCAGCGTGGTATCGCGTTTCGCGAAGCCGTTCTCATCCAGCTCGTAGTTCCAGGAGGTTTTGTCGTACTTGCGTTTTTCGGCGTCATAGCCGGTAAACAAACCGTCGTCGAAGCCGTAATCTTCACGCACGATCAGGCTGGCGTTGGTGTACGCCTCAACGTATTCACGGTTGAATTTGTTGTTGGTTAACAGGTACAGCAATACGCCTGACAGGAAAGCAATGTCAGTCCCGGAGCGGATCGGGGTATAGAAATCGGCCACCGATGCGGTACGCGTAAAGCGTGGGTCAATAACAATCAGCTTCGCGCCATTGTGGATTTTGGCTTCCATCGCCCAGCGGAATCCCACCGGATGCGCTTCTGCCGCGTTTCCCCCCATCACGATGATGAGGTTGGCGTTCTTCATATCTACCCAGTGGTTGGTCATCGCACCGCGACCAAATGTTGGAGCAAGACTTGCTACCGTTGGTCCGTGTCAGACGCGCGCCTGGTTATCCACGGCTAACATGCCGAGGGCGCGGGAAAATTTCTGGGTTAAATAACCGGTTTCGTTACTGGAGGCGGAGGCGCACAGCATACCGGTGGTGAGCCAGCGGTTTACCGTCACACCTTTGTCATTTTGCGCCACAAAGTTGGCGTCGCGGTCCTGCTTGATAAGCTTAGCGATGCGGTCAAATGCCTCATCCCAGCTGATGTCCTGCCATTTGTCGGAGCCTGGCGCACGATACTGCGGGGCTTTGAGACGGCTTTCTGAGTGAATGAAATCGACTAAACCTGCGCCTTTCGGGCACAGTGCGCCACGGTTGACCGGGTGGTCCGAGTCGCCTTCAATGTGAAAGATGGATTCTTTCGCGTTTTTTGCGCCGTCGCCGAGGCTGTACATCAACAGCCCACAACCAACGGAGCAGTATGTACAGGTGTTACGGGTTTCGCGGCTGCGCAGCAATTTATATTGCCGTGTTTCCGCAAGCGCGACGCTGGGGGCAAAGCCCAGCGCTGCTGCCGTGGTGCCTGCCATACCGCCAGCGCAGATCTTAAAGAACTGCCTTCTGCTGACCTGCATGGATCGCTCCTTGTTTTGACATTGTCACTTCCCCGCCGTTTTTCGCTATCCTGCGCACGAAATTCATTGGGTCTTTGTTTTTATTTTGCGGTTGTATCCGCAAAGGTTCAGAATTGCTGGATTAACCCTCCTGCAAGGAGGGAAAGTTCCCCCAGAATACCACAATAGTGTTAAGGGTGTTCCAATACGGTTAACAAAAAGTGAATAACAATCCTCTTGATAGTGTTGAAAATGTGACCGGGTTCACCGGCGTACGCGAGTGTGAATTGTGGAAGCACGATGATTTAACTCACCCAAAAAGCGACTGGCTGGCGGAAGAGGTTCCCGTTGCGCTGGTGTACAACGGCATTTCCCATGTTGTGATGATGGCGACGCCGAAAGATCTTGAGCTTTTTGCGCTGGGCTTTTCACTATCGGAAGGCATTATTGACTCCCCCCAGGATATTTTCGGGATGGATATTGTTAACAGCTGCAACGGCATCGAAGTGCAAATCGAGCTGTCCAGCCGCCGCTTTATGGGGCTGAAAGAACGCCGCCGCGCGCTGGCGGGCCGCACCGGGTGCGGCGTTTGCGGCGTTGAACAGCTTAACGATATCGGCAGGCCGGTTGCGCCGCTGCCGTTTACCCAGACCTTTAACCTTAATCACCTCGACAGCGTGGTCAGCCAGTTGCGCAGCGTGCAGCCCATCGGCCAGATCACCGGTTGCACCCATGCGGCGGCGTGGTTAAACCCGCAGGGCGATATGCTCGGCGGGCATGAAGATATTGGCCGCCACGTGGCGCTGGATAAACTGATGGGCCGCCGGGCGCGCGAGGGCTGGCGCGACGGGGCGGTGCTGGTTTCCAGCCGCGCCAGCTATGAGATGGTGCAGAAATCGGCGCTGTGCGGCGTCGAGATCCTGATTGCGGTGTCGGCCGCAACCACGCTGGCGGTAGAGGTGGCGCAGCGCTGCAATCTGACGCTGGTGGGCTTCGCCAAACAGGGCCGCGCCACGGTATATACCCATCCGCAGCGTATCAGCACCCTCTGATTTTTTTGGCCGCCTTCACAGGGGCGGCTTTCTAATGTACATCCGCCAGGCGCAGCAGCGCCGTTACCACCGCCGCCGCGATAATCACCACGATTAACGGCATCTTGCGCCAGGCGAGGAACACCGCAAACGCCACCCCCAGCACCCGCGCCATTCCGGCAAAGTGCTCGCCCTCATAAAACGTGGTGGCCAGCGCGACCGAAAACAGCAGCACCGTTGCCGCGTCGGAAAGCAGCGCCTGAGATCGTGCGGAAAGCGCTAACCGGCTGCCCAGCTTCGCCCCGCCGAGCCGCATCAGATAGGTGCCTGCCGATAACACCGCAATCCCGACGATGAACAGCGTCATGTTTTCCATTATTTCTTCCTCGTCAGTAGGCCAAACAGCGACAGCAAAACCGGTAACCCGACGGGGGCGAAAGGCACGGCGGCAAGCGATAACGCCGCGCCGCTACAGGCGCGGATCAGGGTCGTGCGGTTTTTAAAGGCTGGGACCACCAGCGCCAGCAGGATGGCGGGGAAGACCGCGTCCAGGCCGATGGTTTCCGGCGCGGGCAACAGTTTGCCGACGGCTGCACCCAGCAGCGCCCCCAGCGGCCAGATAATCGCTACGCCAAGGCCGCACAGCCAGTAGGCGGCTTTGCGCTGTTCCGGGGTAGGCTGCGACAGGCCAAACACCACGCTTTCATCATTCATGATATGGCAGCCCAGATAGCTGGCAGCGCGTTTACCCACCAGATCGCGCACCGTTACGCCGAACGGAATATGCCGGGCGTTAACCAGCAAACCCGCCGCTGCCGCGGCCAGCGGATTGCCGCCGCTGGCGACGATGCCGATAAACAGGAATTCCGACGCGCCCGCTAAAACCGATACCGACAACACAAACGGCACCCAAATCGGGAAGCCATATGCCATCGCCAGCGAGCCGTAGGACATGCCCACGACGCCGACGGCCAGACAAACCAGCAGGATCGCTTTGATGGTGTCGCCTTTGAGGGAGGAGAACGCGTGTTTCATGTGTCTTTAGCCATATCGAACGTTTATCCATTATAATGAACGCATCCGAACAGTTTATCAAGATGAACGATTCGTTCGTTTTATCGAACAAGGGGCCCTTTATGACGCAGCCAATCAGCGTTATTGCCAAAAGCCTGGTGCGGGAACGCCTGCGCACCGGGCTGTCGCTGGCGGAAATCGCCCGCCGCGCCGGGATCGCCAAATCCACCCTGTCGCAGCTGGAGTCCGGCAACGGCAACCCCAGCCTGGAGACCCTGTGGGCGTTGTGCGTGGCGCTGGATATTCCGTTTGCCCGCCTGCTGGAGCCGCAGTTGCCTGCCACGCAGGTGATCCGTCGTGGCGAGGGGATGAAAGTGATCGCCGGGGAAGCCAACTATCAGGCGACCCTGCTGGCCGCCTGCCCGCCTGGAGCGCGGCGCGACGTATATCTGCTGCTGACGCAGCCGGGAGCCGATCGCATTTCTCAGCCGCATCCGCCGGGGTCGGTGGAGCATATTATCGTGACGAAGGGGCGCGCGATGGTGGGGCTGACGGAAGCGCCGGAGGAGTTGGGCGAGGGGGATTACATCTGCTACCCCGCCGATCGCCAGCACATCTTTAAGGCGCTGGAGCCGGATACCCAGGCCCTGCTGGTGGCGGAACAGAATTAAAAAAGCCCGGCTTTGTTTGCCGGGCTGATTGACTTACTTCAGGTAAAACACTTCTTTTAGTTCTTGGCTTACCGGGCTGTTATCCGGGTTGCTCGGCATCACTTCACGCATGTGTTTCCACCAGCGCTGGCATACCTCGGTCTCCGCCACCGCATTCCAGCGGGCTTCTGACTCGATCTCTACGGTTGCAAAAAGCAGGTTACGCTGTGCATCGAGATAAATAGCATAGTGATGAGCACCGTGCTGCTTAAGAACCGCCTCCAGCTCTGGCCAAATCGGCGAATGGCGGCGTTGATACTCTTCATGGGCATCGGGGTTCACCTGCATCACAAAGGCTTTGCGGATCATAATGCCTCCAGGTACAGCGCCCGCACCTCGTCACGGGAGGCGGTACGCGGGTTGCACGGCGCGCACGGATCGGCGAGCGCTTTATCCAGCCAGCCTTCGATATCCGTTTTGGTCACGCCCAGCGCGGCGAAACCTGACGGAATGCCGACGCGGGCAGACAGCGCGCGGATTGCCTCGATGGCCTGATGGCTGGCTTGCTCGTCGGTTAATCCGTGAATATCCACGCCCATCGCCTGAGCGATTCGCGCAAAACGCGCCACGGCGTTCGGGCGGTTAAAGTTTTCAATCACCGGCAGCAGGATCGCGTTGCAGACGCCGTGCGGCAGGTTATGCGTCGCGCCTGGCTGATGCGCCAGCGCGTGCACCAGGCCAAGCCCGGCGCTGTTAAACGCCATTCCCGCCAGATACTGCCCATACGCCATCATTTCGCGCGCTTGCAGATTGTGACCGTTGTCCACCGCCTGCGGCAGCCACTGGCTGATTAAACGGATGGCTTCCAGCGCGTTGGCGTCGGTCAGCGGATGCGCGCCCACCGAGACATAGGCTTCTACCGCGTGGGTCAGGGCGTCCATACCGGTTGCGGCGGTGACGGCAGCCGGGATATCCAGCATTACGCTGGCGTCATCTACGGCGATATCCGGGATGATATTCGGGTCGATAATCACCTCTTTTACCTGGCGCTCGCTGTCGATGATCACCGCATTGCTGGTCATCTCCGCCGCCGTTCCGGCGGTGGTGTTAATCGCCACCAGCGGCACGCCCGGATGGGTCACTTTGCCGACGCCGGAGTAAGCAGTGGATGGCCCCGGATTGGCGGTCAGAATCTTCACCGCTTTGGCGGTATCAATCGGGCTGCCGCCGCCGAAAGCGATGATGTAATCGCACTGCGCCTCGTTAAACGCCGCGAACCCCTGCTGCACCAGGGCTTCCGTCGGATTAGGGAAGACGTTATCGAACAGCTGGTACGAAAGCTGATGGGCGTCCAGCGCGGTAAACAGGCTGTCCAGCAGGCCCATTTTCACCAGCTGCCCGTCAGTGACGATCAGCGCTTTGCCCCATTTTTTCCCGGCGATCAGTTTGACCATATCGCCAATCGCACCTGCGCCATGCAGGCTGATTTTCGGCAATGCTAATAAAAAGCTCATGGTTGTCTTCCTTTACAGTTCCAGCGCGCTGGCGAGCGGGGTAACGCCAAAGCGTTTGCCCAGCGCGATCAGTTCATCGCGGGAGATGGTTTGTTTCATGCCGCCCATGGAGATCACTTTCACCAGGATTTCGGCGGATTTCTCGGCGGTGTCAATCAGGCCGAAGGCTTCATCAAGGGTCGGTCCGCTGCCGAATACCCCGTGGAACGGCCACAGCACCAGAGAATGTTTACCCATTTCGTGCGCGGTGGCCTGGCCGATTTCATCTGTACCCGGCACCATCCACGGCAGAATGCCCACGCCATCCGGGAATACCACTAAACACTCGGTGCTGCCTTCCCACAGTTTGCGGGTAATGACGTCGGTGCGGTTTTCCAGCACATAGGTCAGCGCAATCAGGTTGGTGGCATGGCAGTGCATAATCACGCGGTCTTTGCCCTGGGTCGCGTTGATGCGCTCGCAGTGGGAGAGGAAGTGCGCCGGAAGCTCAGAGGTCGGCACCGCGCTCTCTTCCAGCCCCCACAGAATGTGATAACCCGCGCCGTCG
This sequence comes from Atlantibacter hermannii, assembly GCF_009907385.1. Taxonomy (GTDB): domain Bacteria; phylum Pseudomonadota; class Gammaproteobacteria; order Enterobacterales; family Enterobacteriaceae; genus Atlantibacter; species Atlantibacter hermannii_A. The sequence goes on along the minus strand of NZ_JAAATR010000003.1, from coordinate 16,507 downwards.
CTGTCGACTTTAACGATGCCAAGGTTGGCCGCCGGGGCCAGTTGCACGTTGCGGAAGAATTTGCCGGATCCGGTGACGATAAACGGGGTGTTCGCCAGCAGCGGCATCGGCTGGCTGAGGGCGATATAGCGCGGTTGTGCGTGAAAATCGGCCTGATAATCCGCGATATCCGCCTCATCCAGGCGCAGCGTTAAGTTACCGCCGTTGCGCTCGTCCCAACCCTTCAGCCAGGCGTCGGTGGTGGCTTTGATCATGCCCTGAACGAACCAGGAATGAATAATAGTCTGCATAGTGTTGTTTCCTTTACGGGGCCAGCCAGCGGCCCCTGTGAACCTGAGTCGTTGTGCGTTACGCGCGTTTGCGCAGAACGCTTTCTTCGTAGGCGCGGACGCTTTCCAGCCATTCGCTGCCCGCCGGGGTATCGTTGCGCTGGCAGTACATTTCCCACACCGCCTGCCACGGCAGGGATTTCTGCTCTTCCAGCAGCGCCAGACGGGCGGTGTAATCGCCGTTCAGCTCCAGCTTGCGCAGGTGATCGGTCGGTTCCAGCAGGGCGCGCAACAGGGCTTTTTTCATGTTGCGTGTGCCGATAACCCACGCCGCGATGCGGTTAATCGAGGCGTCGAAGAAGTCGAGGCCGATATGCACGCGGTCGAACAGGTCATGGCGAATGATTTCGCTGGCGATGGCCTGGGTTTCATCATCCAGCAGCACTACGTGGTCGCTGTCCCAGCGCACCGGGCGGCTGACGTGCAGCAGCAGACGCGGCACATACAGCATGGCGGCGGAAATCTTGTCAGAAATGACTTCGGTCGGGTGGAAGTGGCCTGCGTCCAGGCACAGCGCGGTCTGGCGGCTGGCGGCGTAGCCCATATAAAACTCATTGGAGCCGACGGTGTAGCTTTCTGCGCCAATGCCGAACAGTTTGCTTTCAACGGCGTCGATATGGTGGGCATCGTCGAACTTCTCGCTGATCACCTCATCCAGCGCGGCGATCAGGCGCTGACGCGGGCCAAGACGATCCACCGGCACATCTTTCATGCCGTCCGGGATCCAGATGTTCATGACTGACGGGGTGCCCAGCTGTTCGCCGAAATAAGCGGAAATGCGGCGGCTGGCTTTGCAGTGGTCGATCCAGAACTGCCGAATGTCATCGTTAGCGTGGGACAAGGTAAAACCGTCGGCGCTCAGCGGATGCGAGAAGCAGGACGGGTTAAAATCGAGGCCAATGTGCTGTTTTTTGGCCCATTCCACCCAGTTTTTGAAGTGTTCCGGTTTGATGGCGTTGCGCTCTACCGGCGTATCGGATTCCAGATAGATCGCGTGCAGATTCAGGCGTTTCGGGCCAGGGATCAGGCTCATCGCCTGCTCCAGATCGGCGCGCAGCTCGGTGGCGTTACGCGCTTTGCCCGGATAGTTGCCGGTGGCCTGGATGCCGCCGGTCAGAGAACCTTCCGGGTTTTCGAAACCGGCGACGTCGTCGCCCTGCCAGCAGTGCATCGAGACCGGCAGACGATCGAGGGCCGCAAGAGCCTGTTCGGCATCAACACCAACGGCGGCAAAACGCTGTTTAGCCAGTTCCCATGCCTGATTAATAGAAGTAGTCATGCGCAAAGCTCCTTTGTTTGATGGGTTTGCTGAAACTGCGCAGCAACGCGGGCAATTTCGCTATGTTGATTGGGCGTAAAAGTGGTGAGTGAGTGGGTCTGTTTGATGACGCGGCGGAAGTCGTCGACGTCAAAGATATCGTCCAGCGCCATCAGCTGGCAGCCGATGTTGCCGAGGGTCGAGGCCTCGATGGGCCCGGCGGAAACCGGCAGCCCGCAGGCATCGGCGCACAGCTGGTTGAGAAAATGATTCTGGCTGCCGCCGCCGACAATATGCAGGCGGGTAAACGGTTTGCCGCGCAGCCGCGCCAGTTCGTGCAGCACGTCGGCATACAGCAGCGCCAGGCTATCGAAAATAGTGCGTGCCAGCTCCGCCCCGGTTTGCGGGACGGGCTGATTGCTCTCCCGGCATGCGGCCTGGATTTCCTGGCTCATGTTATGCGGATTGATAAACCGATCGTCGTTCGGGTTGATCACGCAGCGGCAGGCTGGCAGCTGGCGGGCCTGTTCAATCAGCGCGGGCAGATCGGTGATGTTATGCTCTTTGGTGACGCGCTGGAGCAGCCACAGCCCCATGATATTTTTTAACACCCGGTAGCGGCCTTCCGCGCCGCCTTCATTGGTGATATTGGCAGCCAGCGCGTCGGCGTGGGCATAAGGGGTTTTGCTCTCAAAGCCCATCAACGACCAGGTGCCGGAAGAGAGATACGCGGCGTCGTTGCCTTCCAGCGGCGCGGCGATGACGGCGCTGGCGGTGTCATGGGTCGCGACGGCAACCACCGGGATAGCATTCCCCTGGGCGCACACCCAATGGCCGACCACGCTGCCCGGATGGCTCGGTGTGCCGAACCAGCGCGCCGGTACGCCCGCCCATTCCAGCAGCGTTTCGTCCCAGCTATCCGTATTGATATTGACCAGTTGGGTCGTGGTGGCGTTGGTGTATTCCCAGTTCATCACCCCGGTCAGGCGATAGCACAGGTAATCAGGCATCAGCAGGGCATGCGCCACGCTATCCACCCGTTCCGGCTGCTGTTGGGTCAGCGCGCGCAGCTGGTACAGGGTATTAAAGGGCAAAAACTGAATACCGGTGCGGCGATAGATCTCTTCACGGCCCAGAGATTCGCACGCCTGCTGCATAATGCCGTCGGTGCGGCTGTCGCGATAGGCCACCGCCGGGCCGACGCGCTGGCCCTGCCCATCCAGCAGCACCACGTCAACGCCCCAGGTATCAATACCAATGCTGTCGATGGCGACGCCCTGTTCGCAGGCTTTTTGCAGGCCGAAACGAATTTCGCTTTCCAGCGCGTCCACGTCCCAGCAGTCAAACTCCCCGTCGCGAATGAGCGCGTTGGTGAAACGGTGGATCTCTGTTAATTGCAGATCGCGGCTGCCGGTGTCGAAGCGCGCCAGCATCACGCGGCCGCTTGAGGCGCCCAGGTCGACCGCAACGCTATGTCGAATAGACATGATGGTAATCCTTATCTGAATCATTGCCCATCAGTCTAAAAAGAAGCCTGGCGCGTCACCTTCTCGCTACTGACAACGTCAAACCCGCACTGGCAAGAAGCCAAAGGTGAACGTGAGGGAATTCACAGTTTGTATTTCAGGCGTGTTGTGAGCCTTGCCGCAATTCCCGATCTTTCCCGTGGATTCTTAAAAAACGAACACAATTTGCGCCGTTTAGCGTCGAAAAGTTAAGGTGCGGCGGGGGGCGGTTATCTACTATCAAGCGAAATTTCATTGGTGGGAGGTGAAAATGACCGTCTTAACATGCAGCGATTTTTTCCCGTGTAGCGCCGCGACCGTGGCGATTGAGCCTCGTTTGCCGCAGTCGGCTTTCCCGGAACATCACCATGATTTTTATGAAATCGTTATTGTCGAGCACGGCACCGGGGCGCATATCTTTAATGGTCAGCCCTATACCCTGAGCGGCGGCTCGGTGTGCTTTGTGCGCGATCACGACAGGCATCTGTTCGAACATACCGAGAATTTATGCCTGACCAACGTCCTGTATCGCGCGCCTGACGCGTTCAGCTTCCTCGCCGGGCTGGATAAACTGCTGCCTCAGGAGCAGGACGGCATTTACCCGTCGCACTGGCGCGTGCCGTCGCAGGTGCTGGCGCAGGTGAAAAATTTACTGGCCGATCTGGAGATATTAGGAAACGCCAGCGATACCCACAGCCTGGCTCAGCGTGAAATCCTGTTTATGCAACTGCTGATTCTGATCCGCAAGGGCAGTCTGGCCGACTCGTCGACGGGCGCAGATAACCGGTTAAATATGATGATCGGCTGGCTGGAGGAGCATTTTGCCAGCGAAGTCTGCTGGGAGACGTTGGCCGAACAGTTTGACCTGTCGCTGCGTACTCTGCATCGCCAGCTCAAGCAGCAAACCGGGCTCACGCCCCAGCGTTACCTGAATCGGCTGCGTTTGATGCGCGCCCGCCACCTGCTGCGCCACAGCGAGGAAAGCGTCACGGATATCGCATATCAGTGCGGTTTCGGCGACAGTAATCACTTTTCTACACTCTTTAAGCGTGAGTTTTGCTTCTCTCCGCGCGATATTCGACAGGGCCGCGATCGCCAGCTCCAGTAACGCGAACAGCATCACCGTTTTTTGCTTCTGGACATTCAATAATTTCCGATTGCGACCAGGTCCGCCGCGCCGCCCTGACAGGCTACGCGGCGGGCGACTTGCGTACTTCTAAGCTGACTCACTCCGGGGGCAAACATTGGCCGCTCAGTTGATCCTCAAAAAAGCCGATTTTTTCGCTTCGCCCATGCAGCCGGTGGCGGTGGCGGACCGCTATCCGCAGAACGTGTTCGCCGAACATACTCACGATTTTTGCGAACTGGTGATGGTGTGGCGTGGCAACGGTTTACACGTTCTGAACGATCGGCCCTGGCGCATCACCTGCGGCGATCTGTTTTATATCAAAGCGGAAGATCGCCACAGCTATGAGTCGGTAAACGATCTGGTGCTGCACAACATCATCTACTGCCCGGAACGGCTCACGCTCAATGTGGACTGGGACGCGTTACTGACGCCGCAGGAACTTAACCCGCGCTGGCGGCTGAACAGCCAGGGCATCGCCCAGGCGCGACAGATTATCAGCCAGCTCGAACATGAAAGCCCGAAAGACGATGCGCTGTCGCGTACTCTCAGCGAGAGCCTGTTTCTCCAGCTGTGCATTACGCTGCGCCGCCATCGCTATCAGCCGGATAGCGCCGGTTCGCCAGATCGGGGTGAAGTGTTGGATTTGCTGATTGCCGCCCTGGATAACAGCGTGAATAACGCCTTTGATTTGCAGGAATTTTGCCAGCGCCATCAGGTGCAGGAGCGCCCGCTACGCCAGCGCTTCCGCCAGCAAACCGGGATGACCATCAGCCATTATTTGCGTCAGCTGCGGATCTGCCAGGCGCAATATCTGCTGCGCCATACTGAGATGCTGATTAGCGATATCGCTTCGCGCTGCGGCTTTGAAGACAGTAACTATTTTTCGGTGGTGTTTACCCGTGAAACGGGTGTGACGCCACGGTTGTGGCGTCAGCAGTGTCATGAATGGTTAAAGCGCGAGGACGTGCGGGAGGGTTAGTTCGCCATCCCCAGACCAACGATATTGGCGGCGATGATAATCACCACACAACCGATGCTCAGTACGCCCACCGGACGGCGTCCCGCCGATTTCCACTCTTTCATAATCAGCCCGACCAGGCCGCCGCACAGTACATAGAAGCTCATGTGCAGCATCCAGCTCATATAGTCGTACTGCGCCGGGATTCTGGCATGGCCCCAGGCGTAGAAGAAGAACTGCAAATACCACATCAAACCGGCCAGCATTGAGAACAGCACGTTGCTGATAATTAACGGCTTAGCCAGCGAGAAGTCTGCGCGGACCGACAGGTTCTGCACTTTCGCCAGGCGGATAAAGCAGAAGCCGAGGTTAATCACCGCGCCGCCGCCCATGATTACCACGTAGCTCGGCAGGGCGACATACAGCGGATCGACGCCTAACGCCGCAGCGGCTTCATGCATCGGTTTGGCCGCATCCATCGCAAACGACATCCCGGCAGAGAAAATGCCGCACATCACCGCCAGAATCAGCCCCTTTTTGAGGTTGAACTCTTCGGCTTTGATGCCCATCTGGCGCTCTTTGAGCTGGCCCGCACGGGTGACGATCGCGACGCCAATCAGCGCCACAAACACACCGAGCAGCGTCATCTGGCCGCCAGGGGTCCCGACCAGTACGCCGAACTTGCCGTTAAGGATGGGCGTCATCAGAGTGCCGACGATTAAGGTGATACCGATGGCGATCCCGATGCCCATCGACATGCCGAGATAGCGCATGGTCAGGCCGTAGTTGATGTTACCGATGCCCCACATTGCACCGAACAGGAATACCGGCAGCAGCGTGGAGGCGCTAAACGAACCGTAGTAGGACCAGAAGTCGGGCAGCAGCGCGGCGCTGACTGCCCAGGGCAGCACGATCCACGAAACCAACCCGCCCACTGACCACATGGTTTCCCATGACCAGTTTTTTACCTGCTTAAAAGGGGCGTAAAAACAGGCGGCGCTGGCCGCGCCGATAAGGTGCCAGAGGATCCCCATCGTTATTGCGTTACTCATTCTTTAATTCCTCATTTTGTCGAATGGCCAGGGGTTCGAGCACACCCCCAATGACGACGAGTTTAGGGATCCAGGGAAAGCGCTACCTTCGGGCAACTGCCGCGCGCACATCATAAATGGCAAAAAACAGCGGGTGGGTAAGACCGGGATCACAGTTCGAATTTTCTCCTCCCGGCGCAGGCCGGGAGGCGGGTGGATCAGGCGATTTTCACCGCCGGGATGGCCAGCAGCCAGGCGAGTTTTTCCAGCAGCGCGCCCTGGTGGCCGATGCCAATGGCACAGTGGTGCGACGGGCCGCCAAGACTCCAGCGGGCAGTGAATTCCCGGGCGCTGACGGGGAAGCGGTAGCGGCTATTGGTATTGCCGATATCGAGCGTTTCGCCCGCTACGGCTTCGCCTTGGGCATACTGCAGGATCACCCGGTTATCCGCGTCCTCCACCACCGACAGAAACGTTACCGGGCCGGGCTTGACCGTCATCTGAATCGACACGCCCTTGCCGGGTTTACCGTGATATACCGGCAGCGGCACCAGACGAACCTCGCCGTCGGCCATGAGCGGATGCGCCGGGCCGTCATGGCCCCACAGCACCACATCATCATGGAATTCGATCCCGTAGGGCTCGGAGAACGAACCGCCGGCACCCAGCAACTGCATAATTTTCATCGCCAGTACGTTTTTGATTTCGTACTCGCCCGCCACCGGGATGCCGCGCCCGGTGAGCAGCGTGGTTCCCATGATCACGGACGTAATAATGTTTTCGTAGGCGTTGCCGTTGCGCCCTTCGTAGTAATAGGCCAGCGCCGCCAGCTGGTTATTTTCCACCAGCGCATCCAGCGCGCAGGCGGTCTGCACCGCGCGATCGAGCTCCGTCTGTTCGCAGGCCGGATCGATATGCATCGCCTGCTCCAGCTCCTGCCATTTGGCCTGGGTTTGTGCCGGCGTGACCTTTTCCCGGTATTCGGCGACTTCGCACATCTCCAGCGGCTTGAAGCGCACGCCGAGCCGGGCCGACAGATTGGTCATATTGCTGTACACATCGACCATGCCGTCGTAGTAATGCCCCAGCACGCCCACTTGCGTAGCCGCCAGCGCCCGCTGCGCTTTCACCGCGTCAAGCCACGCGTCGGTTTCCTGCCACACGGCGTCGTCGCCTTCCAGCGCGCCGACTAACAGTTGATAGCGAATACCGGCGCGATTGAATACGTTCGCCAGCTCCGGCGCGCTGCATGCCTGGCAGTGCGCCAGCCATTCACCGGTGCGGGCGCCGCGATCGGCAAGGGCGCGAATGGCGCTATAAGGAAGGCCGGGTTCGGGTTGAAGCGCCAGAATTATCACCGGCTTGTTGATGCGCTGTACCAGCGGCAGCACCGTAGCGCTGAGCGCATAAGTACTGATATAGAGGCAAATGACATCAACCGGTTGGCTGCTGAGTTCAGCCGCGAAGGCGTCGGCTTTATCAACGCTGTCGATCAGACCACCATTGATGATATGGCGTTCAGGGGAGGAAAGGCGTTGGTGGATGCGCGACAGATAACCCGTCAGACGCTGTTCGAGACCGTGAAACTGCGGCCAGTAGGTGTCCAGACCAATGCCAAAAAGTGCGATATTTATCGTCATTTTTTTGCTCCAGGAAACATGAGGAGCATCGACTATGGCCCGTTTGGTTGGGCGCTACCTTCGTATTTTTGCCACAACAGTAAGGACCTGGCAGAAAAACCGTTATTGCTGTGAAGGGCCTCGCAAACTGGCTTATTCCTGCTGCGAATAACCTTATAATAAATGCGGCATTGATAAACATTTTCAATATCATTTAATTAACTATAATGATCCCACTGATTACGCGGCGTTAACACACCGGTGCTGAAAAGTCCGTTTGCCGCCCGACAATAATGGAGATGAAAAATGAGCTATACACTGCCATCCCTGCCTTACGCTTACGACGCCCTGGAACCCCATTTCGATAAGCAAACGATGGAAATCCATCACACCAAACACCACCAGACTTACGTCAACAACGCTAATGCCGCACTGGAATCCCTGCCGGAATTCGCTAACCTGCCGGTAGAAGAACTGATCGCTAAACTGGATCAGGTTCCGGCTGACAAGAAAACCGTACTGCGCAACAACGCAGGCGGCCACGCTAACCACAGCCTGTTCTGGAAAGGCCTGAAAACCGGCACTACCCTGCAGGGCGATCTGAAAGCGGCCATCGAGCGCGATTTCGGTTCCGTGGAAAAATTTAAAGAAGAATTCGAGAAAGCAGCGGCAACGCGTTTCGGCTCCGGCTGGGCGTGGCTGGTGCTGCAGGGCGACAAACTGGCTGTGGTTTCTACCGCAAACCAGGACAGCCCGCTGATGGGTGAAGCAATTTCCGGCGCATCCGGCTTCCCAATCCTGGGCCTGGACGTGTGGGAACACGCTTACTACCTGAAATATCAGAACAAACGTCCTGACTACATCAAAGCCTTCTGGGAAGTAGTGAACTGGGACGAAGCCGCTGCACGTTTTGCTGCCAAAAAATAAGGTTGCAATATTGCAGTGATAAAGCGAGCCTGAGGCTCGCTTTTTTTGTATCCGCATAAGGAGCAGCAGATGCATTACCCCGCAGATATTTACATCGGCCAGGTGCGTGATTACCCCGGCAGCCGCCCCAGCGCCATCGGCAGGATTCAGGTCGAAGGCGCATTAACCCTGACCGATCTGGGTCTGGAAGGCGATCAGCAGGCGGAAAAAGTGATCCACGGCGGCCCGGATCGCGCGCTTTGTCATTATCCCCGCGAGCATTACGCCCAGTGGGCGCGCGAATTCCCGGCGCAGGCGGATCGGTTTGTCGCCCCGGCGTTTGGCGAAAACATTTCAACCATCGGGTTAACCGAAGAGAACGTGTTTATCGGCGATATATTCCGCTGGGGCGAGGCGCTGATTCAGGTCACCCAGCCGCGCTCGCCGTGCTTCAAGGTGAATTTTCATTTGGCCATCAGCGATTTGTCACTGCTGATGCAACAAACCGCGCGCACCGGCTGGTTATATCGCGTGATCCAGGCCGGTGTTGTGAGCGCCGATGCGCCGCTGGAACTGGCGTCCCGCACCAGTGACGTCAGCATCCGCGACGCCGCCGCTATCGCCTGGCATATGCCGTTTGACGATGAACAGTATCATCGCCTGCTAAGCGCGGCAGGGTTATCGGTGAGTTGGACCCGAACCCTGCAGAAGCGCCGTATTTCCGGGCAGATCGAGGATTATTCACGTCGGCTGTGGGGGAGTGCGAAACCCGGCGCATGAGTGATACCGCCCTCATCCCTGAGGGCAGTTCCGGTTTACGCCGCATCCACGCGCTTCGACACGCTGGCGCTGGAGGCCGGCAACGACGCCAGCACCGAGGTAAATTCCGGGTCAGGCACCAGCGAATCGCGGCTGATGTCTTTAATCGATTTTGCGCCGGTCAGGGTCATCGCGACCCGCATCTCTTTCTCAATCAGATTCAGCAGGTTCGCCACGCCCGCCTGGCCGTGAGTCGCCAGCGCGTAGAGATACGCACGGCCCAGCAGTACGGTATCCGCGCCCAGGGCGATCATCCGCACCACATCCAGACCGCTGCGAATACCGCTATCGGCCAGAATAGCGATATCGCCTTTCACCGCATCGGCAATGGCGGGCAGCGCGCGCGCCGAGGAGAGCACGCCGTCCAGCTGGCGGCCGCCGTGGTTAGACACCACAATCCCGTCTGCGCCGAAGCGCACCGCGTCTTTGGCGTCTTCCGGGTCAAGAATGCCTTTAATCACCATCGGACCGTCCCAGAATTCGCGGATCCACTCCAGGTCTTTCCAGGAAATCGACGGGTCGAAGTTGTTCGCCAGCCAGCCGATGTAATCTTCCAGCCCGGTCGGCTTGCCGAGATAGGCGGAGATATTGCCTAAATCGTGCGGGCGGCCGTGCAGGCCTACGTCCCACGCCCACTGCGGATGGGTCGCCGCCTGCCAGTAACGGCGCATCGCCGCGTTGGCGCCGCTCATCCCGGAATGCGCGTCGCGATAACGCGCGCCTGGGGTCGGCATATCCACGGTAAACACCAGCGTTGAGCAGCCCGCCGCTTTGGCGCGCTCCAGCGCGTTGCGCATAAACCCGCGATCGCGCAGGACATACAGCTGGAACCACATCGGACGCTGAATTTTCGGCGCGACCTCTTCAATCGGGCAGACCGATACGGTGGACAGCGTAAACGGAATTCCTTTGGCATCTGCCGCTTTCGCCGCCTGCACTTCGCCGCGCCGGGCGTACATGCCGCACAGCCCGACCGGTGCCAGCGCGACCGGCATCGACAGGGTTTCGTCGAACAGCGTCGTTTCGAGGCTCAGATCGGCCATATTTTTCAGCACCCGCTGGCGCAGTGCGACTTGCGACAGATCTTCCACGTTGCGGCGCAGGGTATATTCGGCGTAGGCCCCGCCGTCGATGTAGTGGAACAGGAACGGTGGCAGGATACGTTGAGCGGCGGCGCGGTAGTCGCTGGCGGCGGAAATAATCATCATTCGTTCTCCCTGGGATTGTCGTCGATGTCGGGCAGGCGGGTGACTCGCGCCTGGCGCGCCACATCTTCATCAAGACGTTTAATGGTGGAGTGGACAAAGCCGAGGTGATGGGTGACGGCTTTGCGCGCCCGCTCGGCATCCCCGGCTAAAATGGCGTCCAGCACCTCGCGGTGCTGTTCGGTGAGCTGTGAAAAAATCGGCGGTTCGAGGTACATGCGCTGGCGGCTCTGCATCACCGAGGATTGCAGCAGATCGAAAAAGCCGCGCATGGTCTGGAGCAGTACCACGTTATGCGAGGCCTCCGCCACGGCCAGATGGAAACGCACGTCGGCCTGGGCCGCGAGATCCGGGTCATCGCGCTCGGTGAACTTCAGCGTGGCGTCAAAGCAGTAGCGCAGTTTCTCTTTATCCGCTTCGGTGGCGCGCAACGCCGCGTGCCAGGCGGTGCTGGCCTCAATGGCGTGGCGGGCTTCCAGAATGTCATAGCGATAGCCCGGATCGTCCGCCAGCAGCGTTTTAATCGGCTGGACGATGCGTTGCTCCGACCAGGGCTCAAGTTGATAGCGCACAAAAGTGCCGCCACCCCGGCGGCTGACCAGTGTGCCTTCGCGAATCAAAATTTGTATCGCCTCGCGCACGCTGTTGCGCGAGACGCCGAGGATCACCGCCAGCTGGCGCTCGGACGGCAGGCGCATCCCGCCGTCGAGCTGCTGGTCCGCGATCAGCGCCTGAATACGCTCGACCAGTTGGTCAGCCAGGCGCAGCGTGGTTATCGTCATGGGATCATCCAGGTTAAGACATAGGCCTGAAGCGTGGTGATCACGCCCACCATGCAGGTAAAGATCAGGCTGTGTTTCACCGTGAAGCGGAACAGGTCCGATTCTTTGCCTACCAGCCCTACGGCGGCGCAGGCGATGGCGATGGACTGCGGCGAAATCATTTTGCCGGTGACCCCGCCGGTGGTGTTGGCGGCGACCATCAATACATCCGATACGCCAATCTGCTGCGCGGCGGTGGCCTGAAGCGCGGCGAACAGGGCGTTAGACGAGGTGTCCGACCCGGTCAGGAATACCCCCAGCCAGCCGAGGAATGGCGAGAAGAAAGTAAACGCCGAACCGGTGTGCGCCAGCGCTAAGGCAAGCGTAGACGACAGCCCCGAATAGTTGGAGATAAAGGCGAAAGCCAGAACCATCCCGATGGAGTAAATCGGCAGCGCCAGTTCTTTCAGCGTCTCGCCGAAGGTTTTGATGGCGGCAGCGGGTTTCATTTTCAGCCAGACGATAGAGATCAGCCCGGCGAACAGGATCGCGGTGCCGGTGGCGGAAAACCAGTCGAATTTGTACACCGCGGCGTATGGCGTGGCGGCGCTGACCACCGGCGGCATACGGGCCACAAGTTTATCCAGATACGGCACGGAAACGTTAATCACCATGTCGTACAGCGCGCCGCCAGGGGCGAACAGCGCTTTGAACGGCGGGATGCTCCACAGCGTGACGGTCGCGGTGAGGAACAGGAACGGCGACCACGCGCGAATCACCTGGCGAGCGGTGTAATTTTTACGAGCCAGAGTCTGATCGACCACCGATGCGCCCATATCACCGAAGCGGAAGATGCGCGTCGGCTGCCAGCGCTTCAGGAACAGCGTCAGGCACACCAGCGAAACCAGCGAGGAGATGATGTCCGGCAGTTCCGGGCCGATAAAGTTGGAGCTGAGATACTGGGCGATAGCGAACGAGCCGCCAGCGACCATCACCGCAGGCCAGGTCTCTTTAATACCGCGCCAGCCGTCCATAATGCCCATGATCCAGAACAGCACGATGATGGTCAGGAACGGTAACTGGCGGCCCACCATCTGGCCGATTTCAAAGCTGTCCAGACCGGTCACCTGGCCCGCCACCAGAATCGGGATGCCCATCGCGCCAAACGCCACCGGCGCGGTGTTAACAATCAGGCACAGTCCGGCGGCATACAGCGGATTAAAGCCGAGACCCACCAGCAGCGCGGCGGTAATCGCCACCGGTGCCCCGAACCCCGCAGCCCCTTCGAGGAAGGCCCCGAAGCAGAAGCCGACGATCAGCATTTGCAGGCGCTGATCCGGAGTAATCGACAGTATTGATGACCGGATGATGTCGAATTGCCCGGTTTTCACCGAAATTTTGTATACAAACACCGCCGCGATGATGATCCAGGCAATCGGCCACAGGCCGTAAAAGAAACCGTAAATCACCGATGCAAACGCGTTATCCGCAGGCATCTTGTAGAAGAACAGCGCAACCGCCAGCGCGATCGCCACGGTCCACGAGGCGGCGATATAGCCTTTCAGCTTCAGCTTAATCAGCGCGAAGAAAAAAAACAGGATCGGTAACGATGCGATAAGGCTGGAAAGCCAAATGTTGCCAGCCGGATCGTAGTTTTGTTGCCAGAGGCTCATGCCATTCTCCCGAGGACCGCAAATACGCTTACGCAAGGAGTCTCCGCTCGGCTTTGCGTCACGTTATTTGTAAATGTGGTCCTACCAATAGTGTGATGTAGGGTTGGTGTCGATGAATGGTTAACCAAATGTTGCTTGTATGCAATGTGGTGGTAACAGGTGTTTTGTTGATTTGTGATTTTTGAGGGGAAATTTTTGCGAATTGGTTGGGCCAGTTTTATGGTTTACTCACGCTTCAAGAGCATTTGAAAGAGGTTAATATATCTCTCAGATATTTTTATAAATAAAAAGGCAGACCAAATTCTTTATTTTATAAGCAGTATGAATAAGTACTCATTGTAGAAAAATTTAAGATGCGATCTTATTGATTAAATTTATCTGATATTAAATTTATTGATGATTTAAAGTATTTCATTGATTAGTATGATTATTTTTTATGGCAGGTCTCTCTTTATTTACACATCATTTGTCATTTACTGTTTTAGCACAGAGTGTTTTCATTACAAGATAATAATAAATTTCCGGCAAGGGTTTTATATTTTTCTATATACATGGAGGTATTGTGAGCGGAAAACCGGCGGCGCGGCAGGGTGACATGACCCGCAGGGGACTGGATATTGTGCAGGGTTCGGCGGGGGTACTGATAGGTGCGCCAACGGGCGTGGCCTGCTCGGTGTGTCCGGGCGGGGTGACGTACGGCCCGCCGGTGAACCCGCTGCCGGGGGCGAAGGTGCTGCCGGGGGAGACGGATGTGGCGCTGCCCGGCCCGCTGCCGTTTGTCCTTTCCCGCGCGTACAGCAGTTACCGGACGAAGACGCCCGCGCCGTCGGGGGTGTACGGTCCCGGCTGGAAGATGGCTGCCGACATGCGGTTACAACTGCGTGATAATGCACTGATACTGAATGATAACGGCGGCAGGAGCATTCACTTTGAGCCGCTGACGCCGGGAGAGGTGACGTACAGCCGCAGTGAGTCATTCTGGCTGGCGCGCGGCGGGGTGCTGAAGCTGAATGAGGGCAGCCCGCTGGCATCACTGTGGGAGCGACTGCCGGAGGACATCCGGCTGAGTCCGCATATTTACCTGGCGACGAACAGCGCGCAGGGTCCGTGGTGGATACTGGGGTGGAGTGAACGGGTGCCGGGGGCAGATGAGGTGCTGCCTGCCCCGCTGCCGCCGTACCGGGTGCTGACGGGGCTGGCGGACGGATACGGCAGGACGCTCACGTATCACCGGGATGCAGCCGGGGTATTCAGCGGGCAGGTGACGGGCGTCACGGACGGCGCGGGGCGGCGGTTCCGGCTGGTGCTGAGCACGCAGGCGCAGCGTGCGGAAGCCGCGCGGAGGCAGCGGCAGACTGCCTCCGCCACGACCTCCATCAACCCTTCTTCCTCCCCTTCCCCGGTATTCCCTGACTCACTGCCCGCTTACACGGAGTACGGCAGGGATGAGGGTATCCGGCTGTCGGAGGTGTGGCTGGCCAGCGAACCGGGCGTTGCCGTGCAGGAGCAGGCGCCGGTGATGCTGGCGCGGTACGACTATACGCCACGGGGGGAGCTGGCGGCGGTGTACGACCGTGGCGGGGTACAGGTGCGCCACTTCACGTATGATCCGCATCATACGGGGCGGATGACGGGCCATCATTACGCGGGCAGACCGGCGATGCGCTATGTGTATGACAGCGAAGGGCGGGTGACGGAGCAGGTGAACCCGGCGGGGCTGAGTTACCGTTACGGGTATGAGAAGAACCGCGTCACCATCACGGACAGCCTGGGGCGGCGGGAGGTGCTGCACACGGAGGGTGAGGGTGGCCTGAAGCGGGTGGTGAAAAAAGAGTCTGCAGACGGCAGCACAACGCACAGTCAGTACGACCCGGCAGGACGTCTGGTGGCGCAGACGGATGCGGCGGGGCGGAAGACGGAGTACCGCCTGCATGTGGCGTCGGGGGTGGTGACGGAAGTGACGGGCCATGACGGGCGGAAGGTGCGCTAAAGATGGTAATCCTACAAAAAAGTCACTTGAAAATCTTAAGTCTGCATTGTCGAAAAGAGCTGGGAAAAATACAGCCGCAGAGTTGGCTTGCAGTAAAGATGTCGATGAGAAAAAAATATACGATTATATTAATGGTATAGCCAATAATGAAAAAAGAGATAAGTATGCATGGAATCCATTTTCACCAAATCAATGTCGTAGCTTTGCAGATGATGCTTTCAATGCTGGTGGGGAATAATAATGCGTAAATATATTATTTCATTTACAATCCTTATGCTTACATTATCTAATGTGTTTTTTTTATATGGATGGATTGATCGTTCGATTAGCCTAGATTATTCAAATCAATCATTTGAAAGCTGCAATGACGATCTATTAAAACTGAAGCTGATAGTAAAGTATGAACTTAAAGGGAGAAGTAAAATATCTATTATAGAGGATGTAAAGAAGAGTGGATTAAACGATGATTTGTTAATTAAAGAGGGGGGAGTATATCTTGGAAATACTGAGTTTATCTTTAATAATAATTCTTTAGTTGATGTCGAATAATGTTTTTATATGCCGGTTGCCAGGGTAGCAGTACGATGAGGAATCGGGACTGTACTACAACCGCCACCGGTACTATAACCCGGAGCAGGGGCGGTATATCACGCAGGACCCGACAGGTCTGGCAGGGGGATGGAACTTGTATCAGTATCCGTTAAATCCTATACAGTTTAGTGATCAACGAGGATTAAAATTTTCGGTCGAGGGAGACAGAAAAGATTTTGATACTGCGATAAATTTTCTGAAAAAAATACTGAGATGGCAAAAATCATTACTGCATTAGAGAACAACAAGAAAGTAACAATAACTGTTAGTTGCAATAATGGAAAAGATAACTCTTTTAGTCCCTGGACTGGAAGGATTCATTGGGATCCTCATTCAGCTTTACTTTGTGATGAGAATCCGAAAGGTGGACACTATGATTTTAAAAATGGGACGCAGGTGCCAGCATTAGCTCTCGGTCATGAAATAGCACATGCATATGCTTTCTCGACAGAAACATACAAGAATTATATGGCAAGGAAAAATACCATAGATCCAATATATGATAATGCTGAGGAAAAGAGAGTGATTACTGGTGTCGAAACACATGCAGCCAAATCTCTGAAACAATGTATAAGGAAAAATCATAAGGGGATATCTTATCCTGTTAATGGGCCGCTGGATAATCTATGAAAAGACTAGCCTTAATAGCTCTTGTATTTTTGTTTATAGAAAAATGTAATGGAGCACAGCTTAATGATATTTATAAAACATGTGATATCGAACACATAAACAA
>NZ_JAAATR010000029.1 GCF_009907385.1 Atlantibacter hermannii | reverse complement strand
GCGCAGTGCTCACACAGATTGTCTGATAGATGTAAGAAGCAGGGTGTCTGCGAAAGATATATGTCCCTTTCGTCTAGAGGCCCAGGACACCGCCCTTTCACGGCGGTAACAGGGGTTCGAATCCCCTAAGGGACGCCACCTGCTTGGTACGCAAGTGAAAGGTGCGCACCCACGGTATTCAGAATACACCCTGCGTGTATTGCGAAGTATTTGCTCTTTAACAATCCGGAACAAGCTGA
>NZ_JAAATR010000028.1 GCF_009907385.1 Atlantibacter hermannii | reverse complement strand
TCCACCCTACAAAAAAACGGAACCCTTCCACCGAACGGAACAATTCCCCCGAACGAAACAACTCCCCCCGAAAAAAAAACTCTCCCAACCTTGACTCCCGTCACACTAAAATCCCTCCCCCTTTCTTCTACCCCCAAATACCTCATTACGCTGAATAACCGCGGCCAAAATCTGTCCTTATCTCAAAATAAGTATCTATTACAGTAACTTAAAAAATAAATTTCCCTGCCACTTTGGTGGTATTCCCAATGTTTTGACATTTTTCAAAGGGTTACGGGGTTGATCGGTGTCAATTCCGCGCGAAAACCGGGGAGTAACCTTGGCTCAAATTCTTGCAATGTCGATTTAGCAGAAGAGCCTACAGGCTCCTTACAGGAGAACCCCCGATGAGCAAATTTCTGGATCGGTTTCGCTACTTCAAGCAGAAGGGCGACACCTTTGCCGATGGGCACGGACAGATTCTGGATACCAACCGGGACTGGGAAGACGGTTACCGTCAGCGCTGGCAGCACGACAAAATCGTGCGCTCCACTCACGGCGTAAACTGCACCGGCTCATGCAGCTGGAAGATTTATGTCAAAAACGGTCTGGTGACCTGGGAAACCCAGCAAACCGACTACCCGCGCACCCGTCCCGATATGCCGAATCATGAACCGCGCGGCTGCCCTCGTGGTGCGAGTTACTCCTGGTATCTGTACAGCGCAAACCGCCTGAAATACCCGATGATGCGTAAGCGCCTGATGAAACTGTGGCGTGAAGCGAAAGCGCAGCACAGCGATCCGGTGGACGCCTGGGCATCGATCATGTCCGACAGCGACAAAGCCAAAAGCTATAAGCAGGCGCGCGGTCGCGGCGGGTTTGTGCGCTCTTCCTGGCAGGAAGTGAACGAGCTGATTGCCGCCTCCAACGTCTGGACCGCTAAAATCTATGGCCCGGACCGTATCGCGGGCTTTTCGCCGATCCCGGCAATGTCGATGGTGTCTTACGCCTCCGGCGCGCGTTACCTGTCGCTGATTGGCGGCACCTGCCTGAGCTTCTACGACTGGTACTGCGATTTGCCGCCTGCGTCACCGATGACCTGGGGCGAACAGACCGACGTGCCGGAATCCGCCGACTGGTACAACTCCAGCTACATCATCGCCTGGGGCTCCAACGTTCCGCAGACCCGTACCCCGGATGCGCACTTCTTTACCGAAGTGCGCTACAAAGGCACCAAAACCGTGGCCGTTACCCCGGACTACGCGGAAATCGCCAAGCTGTGCGACCAGTGGTTAGCGCCGAAACAGGGCACCGACAGCGCGATGGCGCTGGCGATGGGCCACGTGATGCTGCGCGAATTCCATCTGGAGCGCCCGAGCCAGTACTTCACCGACTATGTGCGTCGCTACACCGATATGCCGATGCTGGTGATGCTGGAGCCGCGCGACGGATTCTGGGCGGCGGGCCGTATGCTGCGCGCCGCCGATCTGGTGGGCGGTCTGGGTCAGGAAAACAACCCGGAATGGAAAACCGTCGCCATTGATAACCACAACGGCGAGATGATCGCGCCGAACGGCTCAATTGGCTACCGCTGGGGCGAGAAGGGCAAATGGAACCTCGAACAGCGCGACGGCACCACCGGCGAAGAGTCCGAACTGCGCCTGTCGCTGCTCGGCAGCCATGACGAGATCGCCGATGTCGGCTTCCCGTACTTTGGCGGCGTAGAGAGCGAGCACTTCAACAGCGTTCAGCTTGACAACGTGCTGATGCACAAACTGCCGGTCAAACGTCTGCAACTGGCGGACGGCAGCAGCGCGCTGGTAACCACCGTTTATGATTTAACCCTCGCCAACTACGGCCTGGATCGCGGTCTGGGCGATGTCAACTGCGCCAGCAGCTATGACGACGTGAAAGCCTACAGCCCGGCCTGGGCGGAAGCAATCACCGGCGTGTCCCGCAGCCACATTATCCGTATCGCCCGTGAGTTCGCCGATAACGCCGATAAGACCCACGGTCGTTCTATGATCATCGTCGGTGCCGGTCTCAACCACTGGTATCACATGGACATGAACTACCGCGGCCTGATCAATATGCTGATCTTCTGCGGTTGCGTCGGCCAGAGCGGCGGCGGCTGGGCGCACTATGTCGGCCAGGAAAAACTGCGTCCGCAGACCGGCTGGCAGCCGCTGGCGTTTGGTCTCGACTGGCAGCGTCCGGCGCGTCATATGAACAGCACTTCGTTTTTCTACAACCACTCCAGCCAGTGGCGCTATGAAACCCTCGGCGCGGAAGATCTGCTGTCGCCGCTGGCGGATAAATCCCGCTACACCGGCCATCTGCTGGACTTCAACGTGCGCGCCGAGCGGATGGGCTGGCTGCCGTCCGCGCCGCAGTTGGGCACCAACCCGCTGCGCATTAAAGCCGCCGCCGACGCCGCAGGCATGAACCCGGTGGATTACACCGTGCAGGCGCTGAAATCCGGCGAGATCCATTTCGCGGCGGAGCAGCCGGAAAACGGCAAGAACCACCCGCGCAACCTGTTCGTCTGGCGCTCTAACCTGCTGGGCTCCTCCGGTAAAGGCCATGAGTACATGCTCAAGTATCTGCTGGGCACCGATCACGGTATCCAGGGCGCCGATCTCGGTCAGCAGGGCGGCGTGAAGCCGGAAGAAGTGGAATGGCATGACAACGGCCTCGACGGCAAACTGGACCTGGTGGTCACGCTGGACTTCCGTCTGTCGAGCACCTGTCTGTACTCGGATATCGTGCTGCCGACCGCCACCTGGTACGAGAAAGACGACATGAATACCTCGGATATGCATCCGTTTATTCATCCGCTGTCCGCCGCCGTGGACCCGGCCTGGGAATCGAAAAGCGACTGGGAAATTTATAAAGCCATCGCGAAGAAATTCTCCGAGCTGTGCGTCGGTCATTTAGGTAAAGAAACCGATGTGGTCACGCTGCCGATCCAGCACGACAGCGCCGCCGAACTGGCGCAGCCGCTGGACGTCAAGGACTGGAAAAAAGGCGAGTGCGATCTGATCCCTGGCAAAACCGCGCCGCACATTATGGTGGTGGAACGCGACTACCCGGCGACGTATGAACGCTTTACTTCTATCGGCCCGCTGATGGAGAAAGTCGGCAACGGCGGCAAGGGCATTAGCTGGAATACCCAGAGCGAAATGGACCTGCTGCGCAAGCTGAATTACACCAAAGCGGACGGCCCGGCCAAAGGCCAGCCGATGCTCAATACCGCCATCGACGCGGCGGAAATGATCCTCACCCTGGCCCCGGAAACCAACGGCCATGTGGCGGTGAAAGCCTGGGCGGCGCTCAGCGAATTCACCGGGCGCGATCATACCCATCTGGCGACCAATAAAGAGGAAGAGAAAATCCGCTTCCGCGATATTCAGGCCCAGCCGCGTAAAATCATCTCCAGCCCGACCTGGTCTGGCCTGGAAGATGAGCATGTCTCCTATAACGCCGGTTATACCAACGTTCACGAGCTGATCCCGTGGCGTACCCTGTCGGGCCGTCAGCAGTTGTATCAGGATCACCCGTGGATGCGCGATTTCGGTGAAAGCCTGCTGGTGTACCGCCCGCCGATCGATACCCGTTCGGTGAAAGCGGTGATGGGCCAGAAATCCAACGGTAATCCGGAGAAAGCGCTCAACTTCCTGACGCCGCACCAGAAGTGGGGGATCCACTCTACTTACAGCGACAACCTGCTGATGCTGACCCTGTCACGCGGCGGACCGATTGTCTGGATGAGCGAAATCGACGCGAAAGCGTTAGGGATCGCCGATAACGACTGGATCGAAGTGTTCAATGCCAACGGCGCGTTAACCGCCCGTGCGGTGGTGAGCCAGCGCGTGCCGGAAGGGATGACCATGATGTATCACGCTCAGGAGCGCATCGTGAACCTGCCGGGCTCTGAAGTGACCGGGCAGCGCGGCGGCATTCACAACTCCGTGACCCGCATCAGCCCGAAACCGACCCATATGATCGGCGGCTATGCGCAACTGGCTTACGGCTTTAACTATTACGGCACCGTGGGCTCTAACCGCGATGAGTTTGTGGTGGTGCGTAAGATGAAAAATATCGACTGGTTAGATGGCGAAGGGTGTGACCAGGTACAGGAGAGCGTCAAATGAAAATCCGTTCACAAGTCGGCATGGTGCTGAATCTCGACAAATGCATCGGTTGCCACACCTGCTCCGTGACCTGTAAAAACGTGTGGACCAGCCGTGAAGGCATGGAGTACGCCTGGTTCAACAACGTGGAAACCAAACCGGGCGTCGGCTTCCCCAATGACTGGGAAAACCAGGAAAAATGGAAGGGCGGCTGGATCCGTAAAATCAACGGCAAACTGCAACCGCGCATGGGCAACCGTGCCATGCTGCTGGGCAAAATCTTCGCCAACCCGCATCTGCCGGGCATCGATGATTACTACGAGCCGTTTGATTTCGACTATCAGCATCTGCATACCGCGAAAGAAGGCAAGCATCAGCCCATCGCCCGTCCGCGCTCGCTGATCACCGGCCAGCGGATGAACAAAATCGAAACCGGCCCGAACTGGGAAGAGATCCTCGGCGGCGAGTTTGAAAAACGCGCCAAAGATAAGAACTTCGAAAACATGCAGAAAGCGATGTACGGCCAGTTCGAAAACACCTTCATGATGTATTTGCCGCGCCTGTGCGAGCACTGCCTGAACCCGGCGTGCGTGGCGACCTGCCCGAGCGGCGCGATTTACAAGCGTGAAGAAGACGGCATTGTGCTGATCGACCAGGACAAGTGCCGAGGCTGGCGGATGTGTATCACCGGCTGCCCGTACAAAAAAATCTACTTCAACTGGAAGAGCGGCAAATCCGAGAAATGCATCTTCTGCTACCCGCGTATCGAAGCCGGGATGCCGACGGTGTGTTCCGAAACCTGCGTGGGCCGTATCCGCTACCTCGGCGTGTTGCTGTATGACGCGGACGCCATCGAAAACGCGGCCAGCACCGAGCACGAAACCGATCTGTATCAGCGTCAGCTGGACGTGTTCCTTGACCCGAACGATCCAAAAGTGATCGCGCAGGCGCTGAAAGACGGCGTGCCGCAGAGCGTGATCGACGCGGCGCAGCAGTCGCCGGTATGGAAAATGGCGATGGACTGGAAGCTGGCGCTGCCGCTGCATCCGGAATACCGCACCCTGCCGATGGTCTGGTACGTGCCGCCGTTATCGCCGATCCAGTCCGCTGCCGATGCGGGTGAGTTGCCGCACACCGGGATTCTGCCGGATGTGGAAAGCCTGCGTATCCCGGTTCAGTACCTGGCGAACATCCTGACCGCAGGCGATACCGCGCCAGTGCTGCGCGCCCTGAAACGCATGATGGCGATGCGTCATTACAAACGTGCGGAAACCGTTGACGGCGTGAATGACACTCGCGCGCTGGAAGAGGTTGGGTTAAGCGAAACCCAGGCCCAGGAGATGTACCGCTATCTGGCGATTGCTAACTACGAAGACCGCTTTGTGATCCCCACCAGCCACCGCGAACTGGCGAGCAACGCCTTCCCGGAAAGCAAAGGCTGCGGCTTTAGCTTCGGCGACGGCTGCCACGGTTCAGACAGCAAAGCCAACCTGTTTAACAGCCGTCGTATCGACGCAGTGGATGTGACGGTGAAATCGGAGTCGCGCCCATGATGGAACTCAAACTGATTTCCCGGCTGCTGGAGTACCCGGATCACGCGCTGTGGGAGCATCAGCGCGAGATGTTTGATGCCATGACCGACCTTGAGCATATCAGTAAAGAGGAGGCCCATGCGCTGGGCCTGTTCCTGCGCGATGTGCTGTCACAGGACCGTCTGGACGTGCAGTCGCGCTACAGCGAACTGTTCGACCGGGGCCGCGCCACGTCGCTGCTGCTGTTCGAACACGTACACGGCGAGTCGCGGGATCGCGGCCAGGCGATGGTGGATTTGATGGGCCAGTACGAGCGCGCCGGGCTGTTTATCGACAGCCGCGAACTGCCGGATCATCTGCCGCTGTATCTGGAATATCTGGCGCAGTTGCCACATAGCGAAGCGGTAGGCGGATTGCAGGATGTGGCGCCGATTCTGGCGCTGCTCAGCGCCCGCCTGAAACAGCGCCAAAGCCGTTATGCGGTGCTGTTCGATCTGCTGCTCAGCATGGCCAACAGCCAGGTTGACGCCGAAAAAGTGCAGCGCCAGCTTGCCGAAGAAGTGCGTGACGATACGCCTGCGGCGCTGGACGCGGTATGGGAAGAAGAGCAGGTGAAATTCTTCGCCGATCAGGGCTGCGGCGATTCCGCCATCACCTCCCATCAACGCCGGTTTGCGGGCGCGGTCGCCCCGCAGTATTTGAATATCACTACAGGAGGACAGCAATAATGGAGTTCCTGAACAGGCTTCTCTTCGATATTTATCCTTATATTGCCGGCACCGTGTTTTTAGTGGGCAGTTGGCTGCGTTACGACTACGGCCAGTACAGCTGGCGGGCAGGCTCCAGCCAGATGCTGGATCGCAAAGGGATGAACCTGGCGTCTAACCTGTTCCACTTTGGCATTCTGGGCATTTTCGTCGGCCACTTCTTCGGAATGCTGACGCCGCACTGGATGTACGAGTCGTTCCTGCCAATGGACGTGAAGCAAAAGATGGCGATGATCATGGGCGGCGCAAGCGGCGTGATGACGCTGGTGGGCGGGCTGCTGCTGCTCAAGCGTCGCCTGTTTAACCCGCGCATCCGCGCCACGTCCACCACGGCGGATATTCTGATCCTGTCGTTGCTGATGCTGCAATGTGCGCTGGGCCTGTTAACCATTCCATTCTCGGCGCAGCATATGGACGGCAGCGAGATGCTGAAGCTGGTGGGCTGGGCGCAGTCGGTGGTCACCTTCCACGGCGGTGCATCTGAACATCTGGACGGTGTGGGCTTTGTGTTCCGTCTGCACCTGGTGTTGGGGATGACGCTGTTTGTGCTGTTCCCGTTCACCCGTCTGGTGCATATCTGGAGCGCGCCGGTGGAATACCTGACGCGTAAATATCAGGTGGTCAGAGCGCGTCGCTAAGCCTTCTGGAAATTCACACCGTTCACCTGGGAGCAGACGGGGCGACCAGCGGATTGGGCGTCCCTCCGGGAACCCAATCCCGCTGTTTCCCCTGTTAACCCTGGGTGGGCGGTGTTACTTTTCTTGCGTGGCGTGCGATATGACATGCGCCCGCTTTTCTCCCCATCCCAGATTGTTGCCCGCCGCCGCCAGCAGGATCAGCGCGCCGCCAGCCAGTTGCGCCAGGCTCAGCGTCTGGTTAAACACCAGCTTATCCACCACGACCGCCACCAGCGGATAGATAAACGACAGCGAACCGGTGACAGGCGTCGGCAGTTTCTGGATCGCCGCGTAAAGCAGCTGATACATCATGCCGGTATGCACAATCCCGACGGTGAGCAGAATGCTCCACTGCATCGGCTTGAGATCGAACGAGATCTGCACCAGCGGCAGCAGCATCAGCGTGCCGACCGCCATTTGCACCAGAGCGATTTGCTGCGGTGAAACCTGGCGCAGCTGGCGGGTGATCAGCGCCGTCAGCGCGTAGAAAAACGCCGCCCCCAGCGCCATCGCCACTCCCGGCAGGCCGTTGCCCGGATGCGCCGCGCCCAGCTCGCTGGATAACACCAGCACCACGCCGCCAAACGCCAGGGTTAACCATGCCCATTTCACACTGCTGACCCGTTCCCCCAGCAGCATACTCATCAACACCAGCATAAAGGGCTGAGTGTTATAGATAACGGTGGAAAGGCCAATGGAAAGATGGCGGTAAGAGGCAAACAGCAGCAGCCAGTTAATCACCACCGCCACGCCGCCCGCCGCCATCAACAGCAGCGTGAGGCGGCTTAGCCGCGCCAGCGGTTCGCGGCTGAGGCGAATAAACAGCAACAGGGTGACGCCGCCGATCAGGCAGCGGGCAAAAACCACCTCCATCACCGGTAATCCTGAAAGCAAAACGAACGCGCCGACAGAGCCGGATATCAGCATCGCCAGGCTCATCTGCCCGACGCCGGATTGAATATTACGCATGGGTTGTCTCCTCTGTGATAGCGCTATTGTGTAAAAATCGTGGCGCGGGTTACAGAGGGGAGATAAGGTAAATGCAGTAATTATCCTTTTATAATTAGGACGTGATGATGGATTACCTTATTGATGATATCGATCGCCAGATTCTGGCTTGCCTGGCAGAGGACGCGCGGCTGTCGTTAAAAGTGCTTAGCGGCAAAGTGGGGCTTTCCTCGCCCAGCACCGCTGAGCGTGTAAAGCGGCTGGAAGAGAAGGGCGTGATCCAGGGCTACGGCGCGCGGATTAATCTGGCCGCGCTGGGCTATTCGCTGCAGGCGCTGGTGCGGGTGAAACCGCTGCCGGGGATGCTCCATAAGGTCGAGAAAATGATTCAGGCGTTTCCAGAATGCATCGAGTGCGACAAAGTCACCGGAGAGGACTGCTTCGTGATGCGGCTGATGGTGCGCTCCATCGACCAGCTGGACGTGGTGCTGGATGGCCTGGCGGATTATGCCCAGAGCAACACCTCGATTGTGAAGAGTTCGCCGGTAACGCGACGGCTACCGCCGCTACACTGATGTTTGGCTAACCCAGTCAGGAGAACACACCATGTCAGACCGTCCAGCGATTGCCCTTGTCGGGCCGGGGGCCATCGGCACCACCGTTGCCGCAGTGCTCCACGAGGTTGAGCGCACGCCTGTGCTTTGTGGCCGCACGGCGCATCCCCGGCTGATCCTGCGTCACGATGACGGGGAGATCGTGGTGCCAGGCCCGGTATTGAACGAGCCCTCTACCCCTGGTGGGCCGTTCGACCTGGTGTTCGTGGCAGTGAAAGCCACCCAGATCGCCGACAGCGCCGACTGGCTGACGGCGCTGTGCGATGAAAATACGGTGGTCTGCGCACTGCAAAACGGCGTTGAGCAACAGGCCAGGCTGCAACCTTATGTGAATGGCGCAACGGTGCTGCCTTCGGTGGTGTGGTTCCCGGCACAGCGCGAACCGGACGCCTCGGTCTGGCTGCGGGCGAAACCGCGCCTGACGCTGCCGGACGTACCGCCCGCGCAACGGGTGGTCGAGGCGCTTCACGGCACACGCTGCGCGGTGGAACTGTCCGGGGATTTTATCTCGGTCGCCTGGCGTAAACTGCTGCTTAACGCAGCGGCGGGGCTGATGGTTCTGGCAAATCGCCGTGCCGGGATGTTTTCACGCGCCGATATCACTGAGCTGGCGCTGGCTTACCTGCGCGAATGCCTGACCGTTGCCCGCGCTAAAGGTGCGGTGTTGAACGATAGCGTGGCGCAGGAGATCGTTGACGGCTTTCATCGTGCCCCGGTGGACCTGGGAACGTCTATTCTCGCTGACCGACAGGCGAATCGCCCGCTGGAATGGGATATCCGTAACGGCGTGATCCAACGGTATGGCGCTGAGTTGGGCATTGCGACGCCCATTAGCGATGTGGTGGTTCCGCTACTGGCGGCAGGGAGTGAAGGGCCGGGTTGAGAATGGTGGATTGTTTACGTGCGTTCTCGCTGGCGCTCGAATCGAACCTT
>NZ_JAAATR010000027.1 GCF_009907385.1 Atlantibacter hermannii | reverse complement strand
TCAATTAATTGTATAAAATGATTGCCCACTGATTTATATCGGTTAAATGAGAGTGAGAGGGTTTTTTTGTTATTACAATGAGAATGGTTCGTTTATTTTATGATAATCAGCGCCGGGAAAACCAATAAAATCAATAATAGAAAATAACCCGTGATTCTCATATTGCGAAATATTACCGGGGAAATAAAAGGCCGGTTTCCCGGCCTCTGTTGTTAACGTTTTTTACCCAACGCGGCGGCAAGGGCATCGCCCATGGCGCTATTGCCTGCGGGTTTATTATCACGCGCGCGGGGCTTTTGCTGCTGCGCCGGGCGGGATGCGGGCCCGCCCGCACTGCGGCGAGGGGTGCTTTCGCCCGGCTGCTCGTCAAGACGCATGGTCAGCGCGATGCGCTTACGCTGCAAATCCACTTCCAGCACTTTAACCTTCACAATATCGCCCGCTTTCACCACCTTATGCGGATCGTCGATAAACTTGTCCGACAGCGAAGAGATATGCACCAGGCCGTCCTGATGGACGCCGATATCCACGAAGGCACCGAAGTTGGTTACGTTGGTCACCGCGCCTTCCAGCACCATGCCCGGCGTGAGATCGTTAAGGGTTTCCACCCCTTCGGCGAACTGCGCGGTTTTAAATTCCGGACGCGGATCGCGGCCCGGTTTCTCCAGCTCTTTGATGATGTCGCTGACCGTCGGCACGCCGAAACGCTCATCGGTATAGTCCACCGCTTTCAGATTCCGCAATTCATTACTGTTGCCCATCAGATCGCGTAGCGACTGCCGGGTGGCGGCCAGAATGCGTTCAACCACCGGATAGGCTTCCGGGTGGACGGTGGAGGCGTCCAGCGGATTATCGCCGTGGTTGATGCGCAAAAAGCCGGCGCACTGTTCAAAGGCTTTCGGCCCCAGTCGGCTCACTTTCAGCAGTTGCTGACGATTCTGGAACTGGCCGTTTTCATCGCGCCAGCTGACGATATTCTGCGCCATCATGCGCGTCAGGCCCGCCACGCGGGTCAACAGCGGCACCGAGGCAGTATTCAGGTCCACGCCCACGGCGTTTACGCAGTCTTCCACCACCGCATCCAGCTTGCGCGCCAACTGCGACTGGCTGACGTCATGCTGATACTGGCCGACGCCGATAGATTTCGGGTCGATTTTTACCAGCTCTGCCAGCGGATCCTGCAAACGACGGGCAATAGACACCGCACCGCGCAGCGAGACATCCAGATCCGGGAACTCCAGCGCCGCCAGCTCAGAGGCGGAATAAACCGACGCCCCTGCCTCGCTGACAATCACTTTCTGGGCGGTGATTTGCGGATACTGTTTCTGCACGTCGAGGAAGAAGCGTTCGGTTTCACGGGACGCGGTGCCGTTGCCGATGGCGACCAGCTCGACGTTATGTTTCGCGCACAGCGTCGCGACCGCCACGGCGGCTTTGGCGGCCTGGCCGGTGTGAGGATAAATGGTATCGGTCGCCACCAGTTTGCCGGTGCCGTCTACCACCGCCACTTTCACCCCGGTGCGCAGGCCCGGATCGAGACCCATGGTGGCGCGCAGCCCGGCAGGGGCCGCCATCAGCAGATCGTGCAGGTTGCGGGCGAACACGTTGATGGCTTCTTCTTCGGCGCGTTCGCGCACGGTGCTCATCAACTCGGTTTCCAGATGCATCAATACCTTAATGCGCCAGGTCCAGCTCACCACCGCGCGACGCCAGCTGTCGGCCGGGGCGTTGTTCAGGCGCAAGCCCAGATGATCGATAATGATTTGTTCGCAGTGGCTTTCACGCGGCGGCTCATCGAACTGCGGATCGGCATTCAGCGCCAGTTGCAGCACGCCTTCGTTACGTCCCCGGAACATCGCCAGCGCGCGGTGCGAAGGTACAGTTGCAATCGGTTCATGATGGTCGAAATAATCGCGGAATTTTGCGCCTTCCTCTTCCTTGCCGCTCACCACGCTGGCGACCAGATGGGCGTTTTTCCACAAATAGTCGCGTACTTTCGCCAGCAATGCGGCGTCTTCAGCGAAGCGCTCCATCAGGATATAGCGCGCGCCGTCCAGCGCGGCTTTGCTGTCGGCCACGCCGTTATCGGCATCGATGAATTTGGCGGCTTCGGTCTCAGGATCGTGAGACGGCATGTTCCACAGCAGATCCGCCAGCGGCTCAAGGCCCGCTTCAATGGCGATTTGCCCACGGGTACGGCGCCTGGGTTTATACGGCAGGTATAAATCTTCGAGTTCGGTTTTGCTGAGCGTGCCGTTGATGGCGGAAGCCAGCTCCGGAGTGAGTTTCCCTTGTTCTTCAATCGATTTGATGATCGACTGGCGGCGCTCTTCCAGCTCGCGCAGATAGCCCAGACGCGTCTCAAGTTGACGCAATTGCGTGTCGTCCAGACCGCCGGTCACTTCCTTACGATACCGGGCGATAAACGGTACGGTGTTCCCTTCATCAAGCAGGCGAACGGCGGCGGCGACCTGTTCGGCTCTGGCCTGAAGTTCACCGGCGATAATACGGCTGAGTGAATCATTCATCATGGCAATTTCATCTGTTGGATGCGAAAATTTCAGGGCACAGTTATACGGATTGCCGGATGAAAATGCCAGTCGCCGCACGATGCGGTCATGGATTCGGACAGTTCCGTTTATGTTTAATCAACCGAGAGTGAACGCGTGGCGACCAAACTGATTACCCGCGAAGGGTATAACAAGCTTAAGCAAGAGCACGACTATCTCTGGAACGAGAAACGCCCGGAAATCACCAAAATCGTCTCCTGGGCGGCGAGCCTCGGCGACCGCTCCGAAAACGCCGATTACACCTTCAATAAGCGCATTCTGCGCCAGATTGACCGGCGGGTACACTTCCTGCGCAAACTGATGCCGCAGCTGCAAATTGTTGACTATTCACCCCAGCAGGAAGGCCGGGTGTTCTTTGGCGCCTGGGTGGAAATTGAAAACGAAGCGGGAGACATAAAAACTTTCCGTATCGTTGGCCCGGAAGAGATTTACGGCGAACGCAAAGATTACATCTCCATCGACTCGCCGATGGCGCGCGCCATCCTGAAAAAGCAGGTCGATGAAGAGTTTGTGGTAAAAACCCCGGAAGGGGAAAAAATGTGGTTTGTGAACAGCATTCGCTATGAAAAAGGGGAAGGGCAGTAACACCGGGACCTGGAGTGCGGACTCCAGGCATTGCCGTTAACCGTTCACATTATCCAGCGGCCATGAGTCGAACAGGTAGCCGTCGAAGTAGATATCATCCACGTTGGAGAACTCCAGCAGCCGCAGTTTGACGTTTTCGAGGTGCTGCCACATCGCCAGCTTGGCGGCTTTAGCATCTTTCTTGATCAGCGCCGCCAGGATCTGTTTATGGTCCGACAGCCACTCTTTGCGGTAGCGGGTGTTATCCAGATGGCGGTGCAACTGGATCCACATCGGGTTATTCTCGCGCCACTGCCAGGATTGCTTAAACAGCTCCACCAGCATGCTGTTGTGGGTGGCTTCGGCAATCGCCAGATGGAACTGCATATCGCCGCTTTCGGTTTCGTCCGGCGCGTCGGATGCCAGCTCCTGCTCCTCCAGCAGCAGCGCCTGGCGCATTTTGACGATATCTTCCCGGGTCGCCTGTAGGGCGGCGAACTCGGCAATGTTGCTCTCCAGCAGCTGGCGCGCCTGGAGCAGTTCAAACGGCCCGGCATCGTTGCACTGCGTGGCAGTGCCTGACGTGTTCGGGGACGTGGAAGGCGTGGAAATCACAAAAATGCCCGCGCCGCGCCGCACCTCAATCAGTCCTTCGATTTCCAGCATGATCAACGCTTCACGCACCACGGTACGCGTCACGTTGAGCATTTCCGCAATCTCACGTTCCGGCGGAAGCCGCTCGCCCACGGCATATTGTTTTTGCGCAATCATATTGCGCAGCATCACGCCGACTTCCTGGTAAGGGCGCTGTTGAGCAGTGTTTGATTTCATAACGTTACTGTCAGAGTTGATTCGGTGGCGAACGGCGTCGAAAACCGCCCGGAATTGGCCTGACTATAGCATATCAACCCGCAGAGTCAGTGAAGAAACAGGCCGCGCCGAAAGCTGAGCGGCCTGTTGATGGGTTAGCTGTTCAGCAAGGCGACCGCGGCGCGCGCACCGCTGGCGTTCAACTGCTGCAACGCCGCCACGACGGCGGAAACAAACGCGGGATTTGCCGGTAAATCCTGACCAAAAATCGCGCTCAGGCCGAGTAACGCCTGGACGCGCTGTTCGGCGCTGGCGCTGGCATCGATGGCCTGATAGTCCGCCAGCAGCGGATCCACCACGTCAATGGCGTTGCCATGTTCATCCACGCCCGCCACGTAGCGCATCCAGCCCGCCACACCCAGCGCAAGGTGCGACCAGTCATGGCCGTCTGCCAGATGACGGCGGATCGGGTCCAGCATACGCTGCGGCAGCTTCTGACTGCCGTCCATGGCGATTTGCCAGGTGCGGTGGCGCAGGGACGGATTGCTGAAGCGTTCGATCAGGAGATGCGCATAGGCCTCCAGATCGGTGCCTTGCGGCATAGCGAGCGTCGGGGCCTGTTCGCGCAGCATCAGCGCCAGCGCCGCATTGCGATAATCCGGGTTGGTCATGGTATCGGCGATGGTCTCATAGCCGCCCAGATAGCCTAAGTAGGCGAGGAAAGAGTGGCTGCCGTTGAGCATCCGCAGCTTCATCATTTCAAACGGCACCACGTCTGCCACAAACTGCGCGCCTACGCGGTCCCACTCCGGGCGACCGTTAACGAAATTATCTTCAATGACCCACTGGCGGAACGGCTCACAGGCGATGGCGCACGGATCGTAAACGCCGAGCTGGCCAGCAATATCGTCCAGGGTTTCCGCCGTCGCGGCAGGCACGATGCGGTCAACCATGGTACACGGGAAGGTGACGTGGGTTTCAATCCAGTCCGCCAGCGCGGCGTCACGCGCTTTCGCCAGCCCAAGCACGGCGGCGCGCGCCACGTGGCCGTTTTCCCGCACGTTATCGCAGGACATCACGGTAAAGGCTTTCAGCCCCTGTTCGCGGCGCAGGCGCAGCGCTTCCACAATATAGCCAATGGCGGATTTTGGCTGGTCAGGATGGGCCAGGTCGTGCTGGATCAGCGGATTATTGAGATCGAGTTCGCCGCTGGCGGCCTCGGTGCAGTAGCCTTTTTCGGTCACGGTCAGGGAAACAATCGCGGTTTGCTCACGCGCCATGGCGGCCAGAATGCCTGCGCAGCCGTCAATTGCCGGGTGCAGCGCCTCTTTCATCGAACCGATCATTTTCAGTTCGGTACGCTGTGCGCCTTTTTCCGCCACGGTATACAGTAGATTTTGTTTTTTCAGGTTTTCGATCAGCGTCTGGTCGTTGCCGGGCATCAGGTTAACTTCGCAGATGCCCCAGTCGCTGTCGGACTGCTCCAGCAGATGATGGGTATATAACGCCTGGTGGGCGCGGTGAAACGCGCCGCAGCCAAGATGAACAATGCGGGATGACAGACGTGCGTTATCCCACAGCGGACGCGCCACGGGCAGCGTGCTGTCAGCAATAGTCGGTTTCATTTTAAACTCCGGGCAGTGAGCCTGCCTGAATGCAAACTGGAAAGGAGGCAGGGCGCGACGAAGGCCGCGCCCTGAGAAGATTTACTTACTGAAGAAAGCGCGCTGGATTGCCAGTTCCACGCCGCGTACTTCTGCCAGGCCTTTCAGGCGGCCAATGGCGGAGTAGCCGGGGTTGGTCTTTTTCTTTAAATCATCCAGCATCTGATGACCGTGATCCGGACGCATCGGGATCAGATCTTCCACACCTTCGGCTTTACGACGATGCTCTTCTTCAACGATGGCTTTCACCACTTCGTACATATCCACATCGCCCGCCAGGTGCGCCGCTTCGTGGAAGGTCTTCGGGTTTTCTTCGCGCATCGTTGAACGCAGGTGAGTGAAGTAAATACGCGGGCCGAATTGTTTGATCATATCCACCAGGTCGTTGTCGGCGCGTACGCCGTAGGAGCCGGTGCACATGGTAAAGCCATTCGCCATGCTGGCGACGGTATCCACCATCCACTGCATATCTTCGATAGTGGAAACAATACGCGGCAGGCCGAGGATCGGGCGCGGCGGATCGTCCGGATGGACCGCCATGCGCACGCCTACCTGCTCAGCGACCGGGATAATGCCTTTCAGGAAGTAAGCGAAATTTTCGCGCAGTCTGGCTTTATCGATATCCGCGTAGCGTTCAAGGTGTTTGCTGAACTGCTCCAGCGTGTAACCTTCTTCGGCGCCCGGCAGACCGGCGATAATATTGCGGGTCAGACGCGCTTTGTCTTCATCGCTCATGGCGGCGAAGCGGGCATTAGCCTGCTCAACTTCTTCCGCGGTGTAATCCGCTTCTGCGCCAGGGCGTTTCAGTAAATGGATTTCGAACGCGGCGAATTCAATCTGATCGAAACGCAGCGCTTTAGAGCCGTCCGGCAGCACGTATTCCAGGTCGGTACGGGTCCAGTCCAGCACTGGCATAAAGTTGTAGCAGACGGTATAGATGCCGAATTCAGCCAGGTTGCGGATCGACTGCTGGTAATTTTTGATCCACAGATCGTACTGGCCGCTATGGGTTTTGATGTCTTCGTGGATAGGAATACTTTCCACCACCGACCACACCAGTCCGGCTTCTTCCACGATGGCTTTACGCTTGAGGATCTCCTCAACCGTCCAGACTTCGCCGTTAGGGATATGGTGAAGTGCGGTGACCACGCCAGTCGCGCCAGCTTGTCGGACGTCTGACAGCGTTACCGGATCGTTGGGGCCATACCAGCGCCATGTCTGCTTCATGCTTTACCTCTGCTCAGTGTTCGGGATGCCGTTAAGGCCGTTAGTCAGGGTGTTATTGGTTGACCACTTCGCCGAGCTCACCGCGCTTTTTCGCCGTAGTGGTGTAACAACTCTGTTTGATGGCATACAACTTCGACTAAAATACGCCAAAAGTCAATGCGCGGCGATGAATTGGTTAACCGTGTCACAGTTTATTTTGGCATGTTAAAAGGGCGTTACAGCAATAAAAATGCGCTTTACCGGCGTGGGAGAAGATATTGGTCAACCAATTTTGATATCAGGAAACCGCTAACGGCTGCGAGCATCCGTCCCTGTTGATAAAAAATATGCGTGATGACAGCGAGAAGTGACGAAATTGTGATGAAAGAGGCAGATAACTTGCTGTTAAATATGCTTTGTAACAATTTCGACTAGAATATATACCAGTTAAGTCTGGTGGTCAGCGCAGCCTTTTTTAGAATACGTATAGTTAAAAATGGCTTCATCGTGTAAACACGCGTGTCCGTTTTGCAGACAACAGTATTCGAACCTTTGGGAGTTAAATCGATGCAAGAGAATTATAAAATTCTGGTAGTGGATGACGACATGCGCCTGCGCGCGTTGCTGGAGCGTTATCTTACCGAGCAGGGCTTCCAGGTTCGTAGCGTGGCGAACGCTGAACAGATGGATCGCCTGCTGACCCGTGAATCATTCCACCTGATGGTGCTGGATCTGATGTTACCGGGCGAAGACGGCCTGTCGATTTGCCGCCGCCTGCGCAGCCAGAGTAACCCGATGCCGATCATTATGGTGACGGCGAAAGGAGAAGAGGTCGATCGCATCGTGGGCCTGGAAATCGGTGCTGACGACTATATCCCGAAACCCTTTAACCCGCGCGAGCTACTGGCGCGTATCCGCGCGGTGCTGCGTCGTCAGGCGAACGAACTGCCAGGCGCGCCTTCTCAGGAAGAGGCCGTTATCGCTTTCGGTAAATTCAAGCTCAACCTGGGCACTCGCGAGATGTTCCGTGAAGACGAACCGATGCCGCTCACCAGCGGGGAATTCGCGGTGCTCAAAGCGCTGGTCAGCCATCCGCGCGAACCGCTGTCCCGCGATAAGCTGATGAACCTGGCGCGCGGTCGCGAGTATTCCGCCATGGAACGCTCCATCGACGTACAGATTTCCCGTTTGCGCCGCATGGTGGAAGAAGATCCGGCGCATCCGCGCTACATCCAGACTGTCTGGGGTTTAGGCTACGTCTTTGTCCCGGATGGCTCTAAAGCATGAAGCGACTGCGCTTCTCACCGCGTAGCTCGTTTGCCAGAACCCTGTTGCTCATCGTCACCTTGCTGTTCGTCAGCCTGGTGACGACCTATCTGGTGGTGCTGAACTTCGCCATTCTGCCGAGTTTGCAGCAGTTTAATAAGGTGCTGGCCTACGAAGTACGTATGCTGATGACCGACAAGCTGCAGCTGGAAGATGGTACGCAGCTGGTGGTGCCGCCTGCTTTCCGACGTGAAATCTACCGTGAGCTGGGGATCTCGTTGTACTCCAATGAAGCGGCGGAAGATGCCGGACTGCGCTGGGCCCAGCATTACGAATTCTTAAGCCAACAGATGGCGCAGCAGCTTGGCGGCCCGACGGAAGTGCGCGTTGAGGTCAATAAGAGCTCGCCAGTGGTGTGGCTGAAGACGTGGCTTTCGCCCAACATCTGGGTGCGCGTGCCGCTGACGGAAATCCATCAGGGCGATTTTTCCCCGCTGTTCCGCTACACCCTGGCGATTATGCTGCTGGCGATAGGCGGCGCATGGCTGTTTATCCGCATCCAGAACCGACCGCTGGTGGACCTGGAGCACGCGGCGCTTCAGGTCGGTAAAGGCATTATTCCGCCACCGCTGCGCGAATATGGCGCGTCGGAGGTGCGTTCCGTGACCCGCGCCTTTAACCATATGGCGGCAGGCGTGAAGCAGCTCGCTGATGACCGCACCCTGCTGATGGCGGGCGTCAGCCATGATTTACGCACGCCGCTGACGCGCATCCGTCTTGCGACGGAAATGATGAGCGCGGAAGATGGCTATCTGGCGGAGTCGATCAACAAAGATATCGAAGAGTGCAATGCCATCATCGAGCAGTTTATCGATTATCTGCGCACCGGCCAGGAGATGCCGCTGGAGCTGGCGGACCTGAATAGCGTGCTGGGCGAAGTGATCGCGGCGGAAAGCGGCTATGAGCGTGAAATCGAAACCGATCTCCAGCACGGCGTAATAATGGTGAAT
The DNA here is from genome assembly GCF_009907385.1 of Atlantibacter hermannii. GTDB lineage: Bacteria > Pseudomonadota > Gammaproteobacteria > Enterobacterales > Enterobacteriaceae > Atlantibacter > Atlantibacter hermannii_A. Next base: position 62,726 of record NZ_JAAATR010000027.1, on the reverse strand, counting down.
ATTCACCCGTTATCCATCAAGCGTGCAGTAGCCAATATGGTGGTTAACGCGGCGCGCTACGGCAACGGCTGGATTAAGGTCAGCAGCGGCACCGAACTTAACCGGGCCTGGTTCCAGGTGGAAGATGACGGTCCCGGTATCAAACCCGAACAGCTTAAGCATCTGTTCCAGCCGTTTGTGCGCGGCGACAGCGCCCGCAGCACCAGCGGCACGGGACTGGGGTTAGCCATCGTTCAGCGTATTGTTGATAATCATAATGGCGCGCTGGATATAGGCCGCAGCGAGCGCGGCGGGTTGCGGATACGGGCTTATTTACCGGTGCCGGTCGCCCGGATCGCGCATCCGGTGAGAGAAAGTTAACTCCCGGCCAATTATTGCCATAAAAAACCATGCCATAAAAAAACCACCCTCGGTCACCCGGGGTGGTTTTTTATTTAGCGCCGCACAGGCTTACAGTTTCGGTCCTGCGCCGATCAGCGCCGCGCCAGCTGGGGTATCGGTATACTTCTCGAAGTTGGTGATAAACAGCTTCGCCAACTGGGTGGCTTTTTCCTGCCACTGTTCCGGTGAAGCGTAAGTATTACGTGGATCGAGAATATGGGTATCGACGCCCGGCAGCGTGGTGGGGATCGCCAGGTTAAACATCGGCAACGTAAAGGTTTCGGCGTCGTCGAGCGAACCATCGAGGATAGCGTCGATAATCGCACGGGTATCTTTAATCGAAATACGCTTGCCGGTGCCGTTCCAGCCAGTGTTAACCAGATAGGCCTGCGCGCCAGCGGCCTGCATACGTTTTACCAGCACTTCCGCGTACTGCGTCGGATGCAGCGACAGGAACGCTGCGCCAAAGCAGGCGGAGAAGGTCGGCGTTGGTTCAGTCACGCCGCGCTCGGTACCGGCCAGTTTGGCGGTAAAGCCGGAAAGGAAATGGTACTGAGTCTGGTTAGCGGTCAGGCGCGATACCGGCGGCAACACACCAAACGCGTCCGCGGTGAGGAAAATCACCTTGGTGGCGTGGCCCGCTTTGGAAACCGGCTTGACGATGTTTTCGATGTGATAAATCGGGTACGACACGCGGGTATTTTCGGTTTTCGAGGCGTCGTCGAAATCAATCACGCCGTCTTCGCCTACGGTGACGTTCTCTAACAGTGCGTCACGACGAATGGCGTGATAGATATCCGGCTCCGCCTCTTCGGAAAGACGGATCGTTTTGGCGTAGCAGCCGCCTTCGAAGTTAAACACCCCATCGTCGTCCCAGCCGTGTTCATCGTCGCCGATCAGACGGCGTTTCGGGTCGGTAGAGAGGGTAGTTTTACCGGTGCCGGACAGGCCGAAGAACACCGCCACATCGCCTTTTTCTCCCACGTTTGCCGAGCAGTGCATTGAGGCGATGCCCTTCAGCGGCAGCAGGTAGTTCATGATCGAGAACATCCCTTTTTTCATTTCGCCGCCGTACCAGGTGCCGCCAATCAGCTGCATCCGCTCCGTCAGGTTGAACGCGACAAAGTTCTCGGAATTCAGCCCCTGGGCTTTCCAGTCAGGGTTAGTGCATTTCGCGCCATTCATCACCACGAAATCGGGTTCGAAACCCTCCAGCTCCTCATCAGTAGGGCGGATAAACATGTTTTTGACGAAGTGCGCCTGCCAGGCCACCTCGGTGATAAAACGCACCGAAAGACGGGTGTCGGCATTGGCACCGCAGAAAGCATCAATGATAAACAAGCGCTTACCGGAGAGCTGGCGGGTGACTAACCCCTTGAGATGTTGCCAGGTTTCAGGCGACAACGGCTTGTTGTCATTTTTTCCCTTGCCATTATCCGCCCACCACAGCGTGTCACGTGTTGTGTCATCGCGGACGATATATTTATCTTTCGGCGAACGGCCGGTAAAGATGCCTGTATCGACTGCAACGGCTCCCAGATTAGTTAATACGCCGCGCTCGTAGCCTTCCAGTTCCGGGTTAAGCTCTTCGCGATAAAGCGTATCGTAATCAGGGTTGTAGACCACGTCCTGGGCGTCGTTAATACCATAAGCCTTGAGTTCTTGCGGGGTTAAACCTTTCACGCGCATATCACTTCTCCTTAGCCAATTTGTACTGCCTGAAATTGTAGGGTTGTTTGTAACTTGTTAACCGGGACGTGCTTCATAGATTTACGTATCGACGCTTTTAAGACAGCGGAAAATACTGTGATTCAGCTCACGACGCGGGATAGAGTAGCGGAGGAGTGTATAACGGAAAGAGGAAAATGTTCTGATTATGTTAATGAACGGAAGCGGTAATATGACAATTTGTGAGTGTAAGCGCTTTCTTAAAGGTAAATTTTATGAAAGATAATGGTGTTTTTATGGACGAATCGATTTTGCAATCAGGGGGCAGGGGAGTAGAAAATAGCGAGCGCCTGATGTTGCAGGCGCTCAAAGCGGTTTTAGTGGATTTGCGGATCCGCTGGTGAGGCGTTATTGCGGATCGCAGCGATATCCATGGCATCAAACAGATAGTGCGTACCGCAGTAATCGCAGTGCATGTCGATCTCGCCGTCTTCCGCCAGAATAGTTTCAATCTCTTCATCCGGCAGGGTTTTCAGCGCGCCAGCGCAGCGTTCGCGTGAGCAGGTGCATTTAAATTCCACATCCTGCGGATCGTAAAGCGTCACTTCTTCTTCGTGATACAGACGCCACAGCACATCGTTGGCCGGTAAGGTAAACAGCTCTTCCGCTTTGATGGTTTCGGTCAGCGTCGCCAGGTGATTGAAATCGTCCGCCTGGGCATTCTGCGCAGGCAGAACCTGGAGCAGCATACCGCCCGCCGCAGGCTGGCCGTCTACGTCGCCGGTGCGAATAAACAAACGCGTCGGCAGCTGTTCGGAGCGTAAGAAGTAATCTTCCAGGCATTCCGCCAGGGTATCGCCTTCCAGACCGACCACGCCCTGATAGCGCTCGCCTTCGGCAGGGGTAATGGTGATCACCAGATAGCCGTTGCCTACCAGAGTTTTCAGAGACGCATCTGCCGGTACGTCGCCCTGAACGCGCGCGACGCCGCGCATTTGCTGCTCGTTATTGCCGTTGATGACGGCCAGAGTCATCGGTCCATCGCCCTGCAGCTGTACGGTGATATCGCCCGCGAACTTCAGTGTGGCGGTGAGCAGGCTGGTGGCTACCAGCAGCTCGCCCAGCACGTTTTTTACCGGCTGAGGATAGTCGTGATTTTCCAGAATCTGCTTCCAGGTTTCTGAAACGGTAACCAGTTCGCCGCGCACGGCATAATTTTCAAACAGATAGCGATGTAATTGGTCGTGTTGAGCCATAATGTTCTCTCTTGCGGGCGACGGTTATTCGTCGTCACCGTATTTAAATTTTATCAAATCACGACGCTCTTTCTTATCCGGGCGGCGTTCCGGATGCGGCATCGTGAGCGCATTCATTTTGCGGGCAAGGGCCAGCTTTTCGCGGTTTTCCACACTCTGCGCCGTCTCTTCGTACAGCAGCACGGCTTCGCTCGCCGGGCGACGCTGATCGGTAATCGTTTTTACGATAACGGTGCGCTGATCGTTGCCCTGACGCAGAACAATCTCCGCGTTCAGTTCCACATTTTTGCTGGGGCGGGTGCGTTGTCCGTTGTAATGCACCTTTCCGCCTTCAATCATTTCACGCGCCAGCGCGCGGGTTTTATAAAAACGGGCCGCCCATAACCATTTGTCCAGGCGTACCTCAGACGGCGCTTTCTCTTTCATGGTCGTCACCTGTTTTGCAGTGAGGGTGCAACGCGGGGATTAACCGACGGTAGTCATTGAGCGCGGCGTGGCGCTGATACGCTTTCTCCGCCACGCCAGAATCCGGATTGGTGACGCCGAGGCAGTAGCGAATGCCAAACTGCGCCGCCGCATCCAGAATCGGTTCGCTGTCGTCAATAAACAGCGTTCGCGCCGGATCCAGCCCGGTATGGGCTCTGACGGCTTCCCACAAGCGCTGATCCTCTTTCGGATATCCAAATGTGTGGGTGGAAAGTAATAAATCAAGGTGCGAAGCCAGGCCTGTGTATTCCAGCTTCACCGCCAGATTATGGGGATGGGCGTTGGTCAGCAGAATTCGGCGCTTGCCGCAGGCTTTGAGCGCATCCAGAAAAGGCACCGTATCGTCGCGCAGTATCGCGCGTGGGCCTTGCTGTGTGGTCATCGCACAGATATCGAGGCCAAGCCGCTCGCTCCAGTAATCCAGACAGTACCAGTTTAGCGTATGCTGGACCGCGTGATATTCCTGGCGAATATACTGATGCGCCTCGTCCAGCGTAATACCGCGCAGCTCGCTTAAGGTTTCTGGCACCAACTGCTGCCAGAAATGGTTATCGAACGCTAAATCCAACAGGGTGCCGTCCATGTCCAGTAACACGGTATCCACATCCGGCCAGGCGATATCTACATGCATGAGTCATCTCACCCTATAAAAAAGTGACGACAGGGTAGCATAAACCCGTCGCCACGTTTTACTCAGGGGAGATGCTGCACCTCGGTGGTGGGAACCAGCTCCTGGTTGAAGCAACTGGCGTAATACTGCTGAATGTCTGCCAGCCGCGAGCGCTGGCGCTGCCAGCGGCGGATTGCCTGCACGCCGTTGTACAGGGTACAAACGATCATGGCCAACAGCAGCAGGGTAGTGCTGATATAGCGCCATAAACCGGCGCTGTCCGGGATGCGGTGCAGCGAAACATGCTCAGTACCGTTGGCGTCGGTGCGGATACTGGTAATCACCCCTTCGGCGTGGAACGGCGTCTGCATCAGCATCTCCGCCAGCCGCTGGAATTCGTTCCACTGCTGATGGGCTGGATAATCGTAGAGCGACATCGGCGGCAGCGGCTGATCGACTAAATCACCGCCTTCTTCACTGATAATCATAAAGCCGCCGGGAGCCGGGCTGTTCAGCGACTGGGCCGCGCGGTTAGTTTCACGAATAAAGAACGGCGCCGTCGAGGTGGTCACCAGGTTATCCAGCGATTCGGCGCTTACCGGACGCAACAGCACATTCACGCCATCGAGTTTTCCGCTGCTGGCGCGCTTAACCAGCGCTTCCCAGTCTTTGGTGTTGCCAAGGTTGATCAAAGCATTTTTCAGCCGGATGCACTCATCGTCTGCGGTACACAGCGCCTGCGTTTTCAGCACGATTTCGGCGAAATCATCCAGCAACACCATGCCGGACTTCTGGATGGCGGAACGCAACTGCGGATTAACTTTGGAATCACTTTCCTGCGGGTGAAGCTGGCGGTTAACCGCCTCAGTCAGCGCCGTGGCGTTATTAACGATCTCCGATTCAGGCAGCGGCAGTGGTCGCGCGGAGTTCCAGATAATCTGCGAGCAATCGAACGGCATAAACGGGTAATTCTGACGCGGCGAGTAGGTGCCGGGAACGTGGATGTTACACATACCGGTGCCTGTCACTTTCAGGGTGTCGCCCACTTTTAAGCCTGATTTTTGCAACTGCTCTACGCTGGTGGCCTCAACCGTCTGCGCGCCCTTCAGCCAGGAGACGGTAAGTTTGATCGGCATATCCAGCGGCACCCAGAACAGCAGCATCATCAGCACCAGAAATGCAGTGGCGCTTAACACCAGGCTACGTAGCCAGTGTTGCAGCGGGAAATTTTTTACCTCTTCATGAAGCGATAAAAAGCGCCCCTGACGAACGACGCGGCGATCGAGATAAATATCGATATCCGTTTTCTGGCCTAAATCGTAATGGGTGAACGGCTGCCAGTGCGGCGGGTACACTAAATCAACGATGCCCAACGAAATATTATTGATCTGCTCCTGATCGGATTCGCCGAATAAGCCCCAGCGCTTTGGCGTACCGCGCAGGCAATGAATTTCTCGCAGAGTATTTTTGGCGGGCGGCGCGAATAATCCCCATAAACCGGCGGCCAGAAGCAAAACACCGCCTCCGGCGAGCCAGGGAATTAATACTTCCGGTGCCACCAGACAGCTAAAAAAGAAAAAGAACGAGACGCCAATCAGCAGGGCTTCACGCAGTCCATCCGGGCGGCTCAGGGCATACTCTTCACGGGTTTCCTGGCGAATATTCAGCAACTCGATCTGCTCGCTTTCTTCGCCGCGAATGGACGCCTGGGTGCCGGTAACGCGTTCGAGGGCGTAGCTGCCAGTATCCTGATGAGAGTTCAGCAGCGTGTGGCCATTCAGCGAAATGACCAGCGGGCGCGTTTCGGTGCGGATAAATTCGACGTTATTATCGTCGGTGATGTACTGCTCCCAGAACGGCGGCAAATGGACTTCCACCGAATCGAGGTAGTAACGCCATTTATTGGGATCGTCGGTAGATAAGCCATAGCGGGTGATCGCCCGCGTTACCGCATACACGGTATTGCTCTGCGGCGTCAGCGTCAGCGTGCCGGGCGACTTGCTGGAGCCGGTCGGGGCGGGTGCATTTTCCGTACGGTTCAGGGATTCAAGATAGCTTTCAACGGCGCTGCGCTCTTCCGGCGTCAGCTTGCGGGTGGCCGCGCCAGCGAAGGCTTGCAGCAACGGCAGCGCACGGCGTTGCCCCAGGCGATGCCTGAAAATCAAACCGACCGCTATCCCTATAACCAGCACCGTCACTACTACCGTCAATAAGGTGCCCATGCGTTCCCCATAACCAAAAAATTCTTCAATTCCACGCGCGAAGGTGAACTGTAACAAAAATTGTTGCCAGTGAGTATTTATCGACGACTGTAGCGCAAATGGCTTGTTTTGCAGGCGCCACCGCGACGATTCAGAATAGCAGCAATAGAACCGCTGAATTATCAGCAAATTCTTAGCAGGATTTCAAACCCGGCGATATCCCTTATCTGGCTGAGCCTCCAGGAAAATGCCAAAAGTGTAAATAACAAACAATTAACATTGGTCAAACTGTGTTGGATATCGCACAATATTGCCATTCTCCTTATTTCATTCTCCTGACGATGAGTAAACCATTACAAAAGCCTACTATTTTGCGTGTTGAAACCGTCGCCCGTTCACGCCTTTTTAACGTTGAAACGGTGGATCTGGAGTTCAGCAACGGCGTGCGTCGGGTTTACGAGCGGATGCGCCCCTCGACACGTGAGGCGGTGATGATCGTGCCAATTATTGACGAGAGTCTGGTGCTGATCCGGGAATACGCGGTGGGGACTGAATCCTACGAACTGGGCTTTTCGAAGGGGCTGATCGATCCGGGCGAGACGGTGTTTGAAGCTGCGAACCGCGAACTGAAAGAAGAGGTGGGCTTTGGCGCGCACCAGCTAACGTTCCTCAAAAAGCTGACCATGGCGCCGTCCTACTTCTCCAGCAAAATGAATATCGTGGTGGCGGAAAATCTTTACCCGGAATCCCTGCAAGGGGATGAGCCGGAACCGCTGCCAAAAGTACACTGGCCGCTGAAGGATATGATGACGCTGCTGGACGATCCGGATTTCAACGAGGCGCGTAACGTCAGCGCGCTGTTCCTGGTGCGCGAGTGGCTACGCGCACAGGGCCGACGCTAAACGACAAACCGACGAACAATTAAGGCCCTGAAAAGGGCCTTAATTTTTAGCGCTATCGCTTAAAACAGCTCGTGGGTTTCACCGTTATCGATAATAGTGGTGCCCACTTCATGAATCGCATGCTGGGTCGGTTGCGTCCCTTCAATGAAATACTCTTCACGGCTGTTTCCGCCGTTCGCCAACTGACCGGTGCTGCGATCGATATTGACGCTGATAATGCCCGGCGGCGGCGTCAGTGGTTCTTCCGGCACGCCTTCCAGAATCGATTTCATAAAGGCGTCCCAGGCAGGTTGCGCGCTTTTCGCTCCGCCTTCATAACCGGAAATCTGATCTTTGATTGCGCCGGAAGCCGTGGTGCGGCCCAGGTCGCGACGGTGATCGTCAAAACCAATCCACACGGAGGTCACCACGCCCGGACCGTAACCGGAGAACCAGGCATCTTTTGAACTGTTGGTGGTGCCGGTTTTACCGCCGATATCCTTACGCTGAAGATCGCGGCCCGCACGCCAGCCGGTGCCTTGCCAGCCGGGTTCGCCAAAGATGTTGGTGTTCAGCGCGCTTTTCATCAGGAACGCCAGCGGCGTATTGATCACGTGCGGAGCATATTCCTGCGGCTGGCTTTGCGCCACCAGCGCGCGGTTGACCTGCTCCAGTTGCGGCATCGGCACGGCGGCGTTTTGCTGTTCCTGAGAGATGGCGACATCTTCCACGTTGTTGTTATCCAGCACGTTGGATTTCGGCGTTTCGCCATAAATCACCGGCAGATCGCACTCCGGACAGGCGATTTTCGGTTTCGCTTCGAAAATATTGTCGCCCTGCTCATTGACGATTTTGGTGATGAAATACGGGTCCACCAGGAAACCGCCGTTGGCCATTACCGCATAGCCGCGCGCAACCTGCATCGGCGTAAAGGAGGCGGAACCCAGCGCCAGCGATTCGGTATGCACAATATTCTGCGCCGGGAAACCGAAGCGTTGCAGGTATTCCGCAGCGTAGTCCACGCCCATGGCGCGCATGGCGCGCACCATCACCACGTTTTTCGACTGGCCTAAGCCCTGGCGCAAACGAATCGGGCCGGCATATTCCGCCGGAGAGTTTTTCGGACGCCAGTCAGAGCCAGCGCCCGCATCCCAGCGTGAAATCGGCACATCGTTGAGGATGCTTGCCAGCGTAAGCCCTTTATCCATCGCCGCTGTGTAGAGAAACGGTTTGATATTCGAGCCGACCTGACGCAGCGCCTGGGTTGCGCGGTTGAACTTGCTCTGATTAAAGTCGAAGCCGCCCACCAGCGCCAGCACCGCGCCGTCACGCGGGTTGAGGGATACCAGCGCGGAGTTCACGTCCGGCACCTGCGCCAGCCACCAGCTGTCATCTACCTGGCGAACCCAGATTTGCTGGCCTGCCTGCAGTACATCGGTGACCCGGCGCGGCGTTGGCCCCTGGGCGGTATCGGAACGGTAAGGGCGCGCCCAGCGCACCCCAGCCATTTTCAGCGACACGCTGGAGCCATCGGCCATCAGCGCGGTGGCTTCATCGGCGCTGGCCTGGGTCACCACGGCGGCGCGCAGCGGGCCATAGCCCGGCAGGCCTTTCAGTGAGTCGATAATTTTCTTCTGGTCCCACGCCGCTTCGCCGACTTTCCACAGCACGTTAGCCGGGCCGCGGTAGCCGTGGCGCATGTCATAAGCGATGACGTTATCGCGTACTGCCTGCTGCGCGGCCTGCTGGTCTTTGCGCTTAACGGTGGTGTAAACCTTGTAGCCGTCTTCATAGGCTTTTTCGCCGTAGCGGCTCACCATCTCCTGGCGCACCAGTTCTGCAAGGTAAGGGGAGGAGAAGGCGATTTCCGGCGCGTGATAGTTGGCGTTGATGGCTTCACTACGCGCCGTGTCGTACTGCTGCTGTGTGATGTAGCCTTCGTTCAGCATGCGCGCCAGCACCACGTTACGACGTGCGGTCGCGCGATCCAGTGAATACAGCGGGTTGTAGGTCGACGGCGCTTTCGGCAGACCGGCAATCACTGCAATCTCGCTGAGCGTTAACTGATCGACGGTTTTTCCAAAATAGACTTGCGCGGCAGCCCCGACGCCATAGGCGCGGTAGCCGAGATAGATCTTGTTGAGGTACAGCTCAAGGATGTCGTCTTTGTTAAGCAACTGCTCGATGCGGATTGCGAGGAACACTTCTTTGATCTTGCGCATCAGCTTGCGCTCGGGGCTCAGGAAGAAGTTACGCGCCAGCTGCTGCGTAATGGTACTGGCCCCCTGGGAGGCATGTCCTGAAAACAGCGCCACGCTGGTCGCGCGGAAAATCCCCACCGGGTCAACGCCGTGATGCTCATAAAAACGGCTGTCTTCCGTGGCGATAATCGCTTTGACCAGTTCGGGAGGAATTTGACTGAGCGTTAACGGGATGCGGCGCTTTTCGCCAAACTGCGCAATAAGTTCATTATCAGCGCTGTAAACCTGCATAGGTATTTGCAAACGCACATCTTTCAGCGTCGCGACATCAGGCAGTTGCGGCTCGACATATTTGTACAAACCGTAAATCGAGCCTGCTCCCAGCAGGATGCAACACACTGCAAGGATGAATAAATACTTTACGAACTTCACCGAGGATTTCTCACCAGATTTCAATTGGGCAGTTTATAAACAACAGCTCGGTAGTATAAAGGCAAGCCAGAAGCATTGATATGTCCTTTTCATTAACAGGGCCCGCAAGGAGTACAATATGGTGAGTCGCGTTTGGAAAATTGGTCTTCATATTCAAATGGATGGCGTCAGAGCTGTTGCAGTGCAGCGCCGCCGGGAAGGCTGGCAGCTCAGAAAATGGTGGTCTTTTCCGCTTACTGGCGCTACCGATTACCACGGCTTAATCATCAATAACGAGCCGCTCATTCAGGCGCTGCAAACGCTGCGTGCCGAGCTGCCAGCGCAGCATCATCTGCGCGTTGCGTTTCCGGCCAGGCGAACGCTTCAGCGCACAATGCCGCTGCCAGGCCAACTTTGCGAGTCTGAATGCCAGGCCTATGTCACGACCGCGACGGCAAAAGCGCTACAGATGGCACCGGAAAGCCTTTTTTCCGATTACCGCCCTGACGCCGCGCAAAAGACGCTTTCCGTCACGGCTGCACACCGTCAGGAAGTGGGGTATGTGACAGCGCTGGTTGAGCGTGCCGGATTTTCTTATTACGCGCTTACGCCCGACGCGTGCGCATTAACCAGCTTTTTCCCTTACGCCGCGCCGCAGATACAGGGAATTGCCGCCTGCGACGGCGAACAGTGGCTCTGGGCGACACGGGAACGTTGGGGAGCCCAGGCGGAAGGCGGCCTCGACAGCCTGGTTCAGACGCTGTCGATTCCCCTCCCGCAATGGCTTTGCTGTAACGACACGCCGGAGGAGGGCGCAGCGATGTGCGATCCCTGGCGCTGGCTGACATGGGTACATCCGCCAAAAGCGCCTGACGAATGGCGTTTTGCCGTGGCGCTGGGCCTGGCGATGGGGAATTACCCAATATGAACGGGCTAATTAATCTTCTTCCCTGGCGCGCGCAGCGGCTAAAGCAGCGGATGATATTTTGGGCCAGCCTGTTTCTGGCGGGGTTTATCACGATTGCGGCGGTGTGCGGCGCGTGGCGTGGATATATTGAATACCGCCTCGAACAGGGGCGGTTAGCGCGACCGTCACCCCAACAGCTGGAAACGCTTCGCGGCGACAATGCCCGGCAACGCCAGCGGCTGGATGAGCTGGCGGTTGAGCATCAACAGCGGCTGGCGGCCCTCAAGGCGCAGGCCTCTTTTCAACGCCGGGGACAGCAGTTGGAACAGCTCTCCACGCAGTTGCCGGATGCGGTCTGGTTTACCGCGCTGCGTTTTGACGCCGGGCGGCTGGACATCACCGGCAAGTCTTTAACGGCGGAGGCGCTAAGCGAGTGGGCGGAGACGCTAAAAGCGTTGCCTGGCGCGGGCGTGCTTCATCAGGGAACGACCGCGCGCGATAGTGATGGCGCATGGCAATTTCACTGGTCGTTAACGCTGGAGCATGACGATGCGCCGATTCTTTGAGCAATGGCTGACGGGAGACGCCTGGCGGCGTATCGCCTTGTGGGCGGCGACAATGCTGCTGTTCATCATGCTGGGTGGGTTAGGGGTTATCCAGCCTGGCTATCAGGCGCTGAAGCAGCAGCGCATTAGCCTGGCTGCCAGCCTTCAGGCAGTAAAAGCACAACTGCAGCAAAAACGTGCGCTCGACACGCAGCTTAATGCGGCGCAACGCAATTTACCTGCTCTGACGTCGGGGCGTTTCTCTGCCATGGCGACAGGTAAACTCCCCGGCGTGACGCTGATGAAATGGCAGCCAGAAGGTGAATCCGCCGAACTGGAGCTACGCAGCCAATGGGTATCCCTCCCTGGGCTGTTTAACGCGCTATCCCGTACCGACGCGCGCTTAAAACGTTTCTCCGTGGCGGCAGGGGAAGGGGCGCTAAGCGTGACGCTGTGGCTGGAGGTGACCCATGAGAAATAGCGTCGCGACACTTTCTCTATTGTGCTGCCTGGCGGCAGACGCCGCGACCCGCGATCCTTTCCAGCCGCCCGTCAATAACTGCCCGTACGCGCAGTGGGAGACATGGCGTTTTCACGGCGTGGTGGGCAACGCCTCGGCAATCAAAGCGTTAATAGAAAGCCCTGAAGGCAAATGGCTACGGGTGAGCCCGAACCAGCATTTATCAGCAGAGTTACAGGTTAAGGACATCACCATGGACGCGATGGTACTCACCCTACCTGCCGGGTGTGATAAAGACGAGATTCGTTGGCAACGGAAGGAGAATTTCTATGGCAAGGATGTGCAGATTAGTCGGACTGATGCTGCTCCCACTGGGCGCAATAGCCGCAACGCCGGCAAGTAATATCTCTCTGGTCGTGGATGACGTACCTGTACGTCAGGTTCTACAGGCGCTGGCGGAGACGGAAAAACAAAACGTGATCGTTGCGCCCGAGGTGACAGGTGACGTGACGCTACATCTGGTGAACGTTCCCTGGCAGATGGCCTTTCAAACCGTTGTCGAGAGCGGACAACTTCACTGGCGTAAAGAGGGCAATATCCTGCGGGTTTATCCAGCGGAATGGCAACAGCGCCGGCAGCAAGAAGAAGAGCAAGCCCGTTTAAAGCGGCTCAGCGACCAACCGCTCAGCACCCGTACGGTTTCCCTTCGCTACGCCGATGCGACAGAACTGGCGGCGGCGATGACGTCCCAGGGCGACAAACTGCTGGGCCCAAAAGGCAGCGTAATGGCGGATAAACGCACTAACAGACTGCTGATTGACGATAACCGCGCGGCGCTCAAAAAGATAGAGAGCTGGATTGCCAGCATGGATATTCCGGTAGGGCAGGTGGAGCTCTCGGCGCATATTGTCACCATCAACCAAACCAGCCTGCGCGAACTGGGCGTAAAGTGGAGTACGGCGGAGGGTGAAGGCAAAGAGCGGCTGTATCGTCCCGGCGCGATTTCTGCCGATCTTTCCGTTCCGGAAGCCTCAACGCGGCTTAGTTTTAACGTTGGCCGGATTAACGGCAACATGCTGGATCTTGAGCTATCGGCGCTGGAGCAAAAGCATAAGCTGGAGATCATCGCCAGCCCGCGCCTGCTGGCTTCGCACCAGCAGCCTGCGAGCATCAAACAGGGCAGCGAAATTCCCTATCAGGTTTCCAGCGGCGAAAGCGGCGCGACCTCGATCGAATTTAAAGAAGCGGTATTGGGGATGGAGGTGACGCCGTCCATTCAACCCTTCGGCAGGATCAGGATGAAGCTGCGTATCAGCCAGAATATGCCGGGGCAGGTATTAAAGCAGTCGGATGGCGAAGTGATGGCGATTGATAAGCAGGAAATCGAAACCCAGGTGGAAATAAAAGACGGCGAAACGATCGCCCTCGGGGGCATTTTTCAGCAGAAGCGTAAAGGCGGTAAGGACAGCGTACCGTTTTTGGGCGACATCCCGCTGCTGGGCGGCTTATTTCGCTATGACGGCAAAGACGATGAACGACGAGAACTGGTGGTGTTCATTACTCCGCGCCTGATCGCGCCGAAGGCGTAGCGTCCTTTATTGTCGATTTCACATTTTTCTTCGGTCGGGCGTTTGACGTCAGACTCGAATTAGCATACAAGGAGTACCGATTTGAGTGTCAGCCCAATTCGGTACTCCCGATGGCGTTTTTCCCTCCAGCTCTTCGGGCGCGGTAATTTAATCGGTTGCCAAACCACCTTGAGTGTTGAGATAATTTTTGGTCTGACTCTCGCACTATCGCATAAAGAGGTTTCAGTTCATTATCCGTAACGCAAACATGTCGCGCAGCGGGTTTACCATCAACGAATTGTCTTAGTAGTACCAAAAAAATGGCAGAGAAACGCAATATCTTTCTGGTTGGGCCGATGGGTGCTGGCAAAAGCACGATTGGGCGTCAGTTAGCTCAGCAGCTCAATATGGAATTTTACGATTCTGATCAAGAGATTGAGAAACGAACCGGCGCTGATGTAGGTTGGGTCTTCGACGTTGAAGGCGAAGAAGGCTTCCGTGACAGAGAAGAAAAAGTCATCAATGAACTCACCGAGAAGCAAGGCATTGTTCTGGCCACCGGCGGCGGCTCTGTAAAATCTCGCGAAACCCGTAACCGTCTCTCCGCTCGCGGCGTCGTGGTTTACCTTGAGACAACCATCGAAAAACAACTGGCTCGTACCCAGCGCGATAAAAAGCGTCCTTTGTTGCAGGTTGAAACCCCGCCTCGCGAAGTTCTGGAAGCGCTGGCCGGTGAACGCAATCCGCTGTATGAAGAGATTGCCGACGTAACCATTCGCACTGACGATCAGAGCGCGAAAGTTGTGGCAAACCAGATTATTCATATGCTGGAAAACAACTGATTCTGGCTAAATAAACACTCGCCCGCGGGTACAAGCAACAGAAGGTGTTGAGCGTCATGGAGCAGTTAACAGTCACTCTCGGGGAACGCAGTTACCCTATCACCATCGCTGCCGGCTTATTCAACCAGCCGGCTTCATTTTGGCCTTTGCGCGCGGGTGACCAGACAATGTTGGTCACTAACGAAACGCTGGCCCCGCTGTACCTTGATAAAGTCCGTCAGGTGCTCGAACAGGCGGGTGTTAACGTCGATCAGGTTATCCTTCCGGATGGCGAGCAGCATAAAAGCCTCGCCGTGCTGGAAACTGTCTTCAGTGCGTTATTAGAAAAACCCCACGGTCGGGATACCACCCTCGTCGCGCTTGGCGGCGGCGTGATTGGCGATCTCACCGGTTTCGCTGCGGCCTGCTATCAGCGCGGCGTACGTTTTATCCAGGTGCCGACGACGCTGCTTTCGCAAGTCGACTCCTCGGTCGGCGGTAAAACCGCCGTTAACCATCCGCTCGGCAAAAATATGATCGGCGCGTTTTATCAGCCCGCGTCGGTGGTCGTCGATCTGGACTGTTTAAAAACCCTCCCTCCCCGCGAACTTTCCTCCGGCCTGGCCGAAGTCATCAAATACGGCATCATTCTTGATGGCGAATTTTTTGACTGGCTGGAAGCCAATCTGGATGCGGTGATGGCGCTCGACACCACGGCAATGGCGTACTGCATTCGCCGTTGTTGTGAGCTGAAAGCAGAAGTTGTGGCAGCAGACGAGCGCGAAAGCGGCTTACGTGCTTTACTCAATCTGGGCCACACCTTCGGCCACGCCATTGAAGCGGAAATGGGCTACGGCAACTGGCTGCATGGCGAAGCTGTCGCGGCCGGTATGGTGATGGCCGCGCGTACCGCTCAGCGGTTAGGACAGTTTGGCGAACAGGATATTCAGCGCATCATTACGCTGCTTAAACGTGCAGGGTTACCGGTGAATGGCCCGCAGAGCATGTCGCCTGCCGCTTATTTACCGCACATGATGCGCGATAAAAAAGTATTGGCTGGCGAGCTCCGTCTGGTGCTGCCGTTGGCAATAGGTAAAAGTGAAGTGCGCGGCGGCGTGTCGCACGACCTGGTACTCAGCGCGATTGCAGATTGCCTGCAAGCGTAACTATTAAAAAGGTATTTCGCCGAGAGGCGATGTTTAATTCAGGTGACGTGGCAGTTGTACTGACATAAGCCTTTTAGTGGGGTGTGAAATGGATGAGTTTAAACCAGAAGACGAGCTGAAACCCGATCCCAGCGATCGTCGTACTGGTCGTTCCCGTAAATCTTCCGAATACGACAACGAACCGCAGCTGAATATCGACGATGTCGATCTTGATGCGGACGATCGTCGTCCGACGCGCGCGCGCCGCGCCCGTGACGAAGAGGCGGAGTATGAAGCGGAAGAAGAGTTAGCCGATGACGCCGATGTTGAGCGCCGTCCGCGCAAACGTAAAAAAGCGCCAGCCAAAGGCCCGGTTTCCCGTCAGCATATGATGATGGGTGTAGGTATTCTGGTGCTGTTGCTGCTGATTATCGGCATCGGCTCTGCGCTCAAGGCACCCTCGTCGGATTCCACCACGACGCAGAATCAACCTGCCGAGAAGAGCATTAATCTTAATGGCGGTGACAACGCTGCGGCTAACCAGGCTAATGGCACCCAGCCAGCGCCGGGCGCGACCTCTGCTGAGAATCCGTCCAACGGCCAGGATATCTCTCTACCGCCGGTTTCCTCGACCCCGACTCAGGGCCAGGTTACTGCGGCGCCTGAAGGCCAGCAACGCGTTGAAGTGCAGGGCGATCTGAATAATGCGCTGACTGCGCAGCAGGGACAGATCGATGCGGCAGTGACCCATTCCACGCTACCGACTGAGCCGGCAACCGTGGCGTCTACCGGCAGCAATGCCAGCCGACCGACTGCAAACAATGATGCGCAGCCTGCGCGTACCGAACGTAAACAGGCTGTCATTGAACCTGCGCCGCGCAAACCGCAGACCACGCAAACCGCTCCGGCTCGCCAGCCAGCGGTGCCGAAAGCGACCGAAACCAAACCGACGGCGACCGTGAAGCAAACCGCGCCTGCAGCCAATTCCGGCAGCGCCAGCACCCCGGTTAAAGCGCCGACGGCAACGGCTGCTGCGCCGAAAGCGACCACCAGCGCGCCAGCCGCGACGGCGACCGCATCAGCACCAGCGGCCAGCGCAGGGGCGTCAAGCGGCAACGTCGGTTCGCTGAAATCAGCACCTTCAAGCCACTACACGCTTCAGTTGAGCAGTTCGTCGAACTATAACAACCTGAATGCCTGGGCGAAAAAAGAGAGCCTGAAAAACTACGTGGTGTATCAGACCACCCGTAACGGCCAGCCCTGGTATGTCCTGGTCAGCGGCGTTTATGCGTCTAAAGAAGATGCGAAGCGCGCCGTGTCGGCGTTACCGGCGGATGTACAGGCTAAAAACCCATGGGCGAAACCGATTCATCAGGTTCAGGCCGATCTCAAGCAATGATTAAAGCGCAGGATGCTCCAGGAGCCTTCTTCTTAACCGGAGAAGGCTAAGCAGTCACATAGCATGAAAAAAAAACGCGCTTTTCTAAAATGGGCAGGGGGGAAATACCCCCTGCTCGATGAAATCAAAAAGCACCTTCCCCAGGGTGACTGTCTGATAGAACCTTTTGTCGGAGCAGGTTCGGTTTTCCTCAATACCGACTATTCGCGCTATATTCTCGCAGACATCAACAGCGATCTGATTAGCCTGTACAACATCGTAAAGAATCAAACCGATGAGTATGTACAGCAGTCGCGAGATTTGTTTTCGCCGGAATCAAACCAGTCCGACGTTTATTACCAGCTGCGTGACGAATTTAACCAGAGCCAGGATCCGTTCCGGCGCGCGCTGCTGTTTTTGTATCTCAACCGCCATGGGTACAATGGCCTGTGTCGGTATAATTTACGCGGCGAGTTCAACGTCCCGTTTGGGCGTTATCGCAAACCCTATTTCCCCGAAGATGAGCTGTATCACTTCGCGGAGCGGGCGCGTAACGCGTTGTTTATTTGCGAAGGTTACGCCAGCAGCATGGCGCGCGCGCAGCAGGGTACGGTGGTGTATTGCGATCCGCCGTACGCGCCGCTTTCCGCGACGGCGAATTTCACGGCGTATCACACCAACAGTTTTAATTTCGAGCAGCAACAGCATCTCGCCGATCTGGCTCACGGGCTGAAAGTCAGCCAGGTTCCGGTGTTGATTTCAAATCACGATACCGAACTTACCCGCCAGTGGTATCGGCAAGCTGACGACCTGCACGTGGTGCGGGCGCGACGTAGTATTAGCAGCAATGGCGGCACCCGTAAAAAAGTGGACGAACTGCTGGCGCTCTATTCCGCCTGAGCCGTTTCGCCCGCCGCACAACACACTTATGGAGAAGCGGATGAAACAGTTTTTGATTGCCCCCTCGATTCTGTCGGCCGATTTTGCCCGTCTGGGTGAGGATACCGCCGCTGCGTTGGCCGCCGGTGCCGATGTCGTCCATTTTGACGTGATGGATAACCACTACGTGCCGAATTTGACCATCGGCCCGATGGTGCTGAAGGCGCTGCGCAAATACGGGATCACCGCGCCGATCGATGTGCATCTGATGGTGAAACCGGTGGACCGCATCATTCCTGATTTCGCCGCTGCGGGTGCCAGCTATATCACCTTCCATCCGGAAGCCTCCGAGCACGTGGATCGCTCGCTGCAGTTGATCAAAGAGCACGGCTGTAAAGCGGGCCTGGTATTTAACCCGGCGACCCCGCTCAGCTATCTCGATCACGTAATGGATAAGCTGGATGTGATCCTGCTGATGTCGGTCAACCCCGGTTTCGGCGGTCAGTCTTTTATTCCGCACACCCTGGATAAGCTGCGCGACGTGCGTCAACGCATTGACGCCTCGGGCTATGATATTCGTCTCGAAGTAGACGGCGGCGTCAAAGCCTCCAATATTGGTGAAATTGCCGCCGCAGGCGCGGATATGTTTGTTGCGGGCTCGGCGGTGTTCGATGCCCCGGATTACAAAGCGGTTATCGACGAGATGCGTCGCGAACTGGCAAAGGTAAGTCATGGACAAGTTTAATAATATTCGCGGCGTGGCGTTCGATCTGGACGGTACGCTGGTCGACAGCGCACCGGGCCTGACCACGGCGGTGGATATGGCGTTGTATGCGCTGGAATTACCCCAGGCCGGTGAAGCGCGGGTGATTACCTGGATTGGCAACGGCGCGGATGTGCTGGTGGAACGCGCCCTGACCTGGGCGCGCCAGGAACGCGATAGTCAGCGTGCAGCGTCGGGCAAACCGGCTGTTGAAGACGCGGATATCCCGCACGCCGATCGCGTACTTATGCTGCGCAAGCTGTTTGACCGTTTTTATGCCGAGGCGGTGGATGAAGGCAGCGCGCTGTTCCCTGACGTGGCCGCGACCCTGAGCGCCCTGGCAGAACATCGTATTCCGATGGCGCTGGTGACCAACAAGCCGACGCCGTTCGTCGCGCCGCTGCTGGAAGCGCTGGATATCGCCAAATACTTTACCGTGGTGATCGGCGGCGATGATGTGAAGAATAAAAAACCGCACCCGGAGCCGCTGCTGCTGGTGGCGGAAAAATTAGGCCTGGCGCCAGGCGAACTGCTGTTTGTCGGCGATTCGCGCAATGATATTCTGGCTGCGTCCGCCGCAGGCTGCCGTTCCGTCGGCCTGACTTACGGTTACAACTACGGCGAAGCGATTGAACTGAGCAACCCGGACGTGGTGTTCCATCACTTCAAAGACATTCTGCCCGCACTTGGGCTCCCCCACAGTGAAAATCAGGAATTAACAAATGAGTAAGCCCATCGTATTTAGTGGCGCACAGCCCTCAGGTGAACTGACTATCGGCAACTACATGGGTGCGCTCCGTCAGTGGGTCAACATGCAGGATGACTACCACTGCATCTATTGCATCGTCGATCAGCACGCTATTACCGTCCGTCAGGATCCGGCTGCGCTGCGTAAAGCCACGCTGGATACCCTGGCCCTGTACCTGGCCTGTGGCATCGATCCAGAAAAAAGCACTATCTTCGTTCAGTCGCACGTGCCGGAACACGCGCAGCTGGCCTGGGCGCTGAACTGCTACACCTACTTCGGCGAACTGAGCCGCATGACTCAGTTTAAGGATAAATCCTCGCGTTACGCGGAGAACATTAACGCGGGCCTGTTCGATTACCCGGTGCTGATGGCAGCGGATATTCTGCTGTATCAAACCAACCAGGTGCCGGTGGGCGAAGATCAGAAACAGCATCTGGAGCTGAGCCGCGATATCGCCCAGCGCTTTAACGCCCTGTATGGCGAGGTGTTTAAAGTGCCGGAGCCGTTTATTCCGAAGTCCGGCGCGCGCGTAATGTCGCTGCTTGAGCCGACCAAAAAGATGTCCAAGTCGGACGATAACCGCAACAACGTCATCGGTCTGCTGGAAGATCCGAAGTCGGTGGTGAAGAAAATCAAACGCGCGGTCACCGATTCCGACGAGCCGCCGGTAGTACGCTACGACGTGGCGAACAAAGCCGGTGTTTCCAACCTGCTGGATATTCTTTCCGCCGTCACCGGCCAGAGCATCCCGGAACTGGAGCAGCATTTCGAAGGCAAAATGTACGGCCATCTGAAAGGCGAAGTAGCGGAAGCCGTTTCCGGCATGCTGACCGAGCTGCAGGAACGCTATCATCGCTTCCGTAACGACGAAGCCTTCCTGCAGAGCGTGATGAAAGACGGTGCGGCGAAAGCCCGCGCCCGCGCCAGCGAAACGCTGAAGCACGTCTACGAAGTGATTGGCTTTGTGGCCCAGCCGTAAGTCTGGCTGCGAAAAACGTTAAGAGGGCTTCGGCCCTCTTTTTTTATTTCTGGCGCTGATTATCAATCGTCAGGCTGACGCGATTGGCGCGACAGAACAGCTCTGAGTAGTGCACCGGCCGCGCATTCTGATCGAAGGCGATTTTACTGATGCGAAACAGCGGCTCGCCCAGTTCGCACTTAAGCCTTTGCGCCTCGGTTTTGGTCGCCATAAAAATATCAATCGTCTTTTTATCGCTCACCACGCGGGTATCGAATTTTTCCTGGAACAGCTTATAGGTAGACGCGCCCGCGGTATAAATTTCGTCAAAAGACGGATAGCGGGACAGCGGGATCCAGGAACTGTCGATAAACAGCGGCTCGTCGTCGAGATACATGACCCGCATCAGGCGAAAAATCTCGCTGCCGCCGGGAATATTCAGCCTTTCGCAGAACGGATCGGCGCTGATGCGCTCCTGCTCGATCACCTCTTCCCGGGTCGGCTTGCCCTGAGACACGCCAAAATCGGTAAAACCGCTTACCGTCAGCAGCGCGTTTTCAACCTTTTTACTTTGCACGAACGTGCCTTTCCCTTGCCAGCGTTGCAGCACGCCGTCGTTGACCAGATCGCTGATCGCTTTGCGAATGGTGATGCGGCTGACGTTATAGAGCGTGCATAACTCGCTTTCCGTCGGGATCTGTTGACCCGCCCGGTAAACCCCCTGCGCGATATCATCAAGCAGGCGTTGGCGCACGGTGGCGTAAAGGAGTTGATGTGAGTAGCGCTCCGTAGCTGGCATGAATCGACCCTGAAGTTGTAGGAAGAGTGGGGTTGATTATATGAGCGTTTTTGGATCAGTAACAGGCGTTGGCGTGCGGATTGTCACGCCAACGCCGACCCTCACCAGGCACCGTGATAGCCGATAGTGCGTGCGGCGCACTCGGTGCCCTGTTTCATGGCGTCCTGTAACGGCAACCCGTTAGCGATAGCGCACAGGAACCCGGCGATGTAGGAATCTCCCGCTCCCATGGTATCCACCACCTTGACGCGCTGCGGCGGCATCTGCCAGAACGCTGTGCCGTCCCACGCCAGGCTGCCGTTTTCGCCCAGCGTAGCGATCGCCACTCCCGCGCCGCATTGCACCACGGTTTGCAGCCGGTCACGCAGCCACGGGTTATCTTCATTTGCCGAGGCGAAAAGATAATCAAGATGTTCCGGCAGCGTGCGCCACAGCGGGCTTTCCCATTTGTCGGCAAAATCAAACGACAGGGTTTTGCCCGCCGCCTTCAGCGCAGGGAAGGCGGATTCCGCATGGCCCCAGATGGCAGAATGGATAATGTCGAATTGCTGGAGCCACGCAAGCTCCTGCTCGCCGACGCTGAAATCCGCCATCACGCCTTCGGTATAGTCGCCGAGAATGCGATCGTTATTGCGCAGCTCCACCTGGGTTTGCGCTGTTATGCCGGGTACTATCCGCAGATGGGAAATATCCACCCCATGCTGCGCCAGATCGCGGCGCAGCATGGCGCCGTAATCGTCTTCTCCTACCCAACTGACGCAGGCGGGTTGCATCCCGTAACGCGTGCTGTAGACCGCCACATTAACGGCGTTGCCGCCGGAAAATGCTTTGCCCAACTGAGGATAGATATCCACGCAGTTATCGCCTACCGTAGCCAGCCGTTTCATTGGGCCTCCTGTGGCAGCAGCTCGCGAAAACGCGCCAGCGCCTGGCGGGCGTAAAGCCGCGGCTCGTTCATATACATCGTCACCAGTTCAATAGTGCAGTAGCCGTTGTATCCACTGTCGGTAATATCGCGCATTAACTCGCGCAGCGGCATTTTGCCTTCGCCCGGAATGTAGTGGCTGTCGCTGGCCCCGTCGCTGTCGACAATATGCAGATGGCGCAGCTTGTCGCCCAGCTTAGCGAAATAGCTCATCACCGGCTCGCCCTGAACAAACGGGGCGCAGATATCAATCATGCTGAACAGGCGCGGCGAGGGCACCAGCGCCAGCGTGCGCAGCACATCGTTGGCGTTGCATACCACGTTGGACTCATACGGCGTCAGCGGCTCCAGCAGCAGATCCATGCCGATGTTTTCTGCATGATCGCAGAGTTCGCGCAGATTATCCGCCAGCCGCTGCCAGAGGGCGTCGGGTGGCGTGAGATAGCCGGCGTGAGCGGCGGAAATCAGCGTGAATCCGGCGTCCATCTCTTTCGCCATATCCATACCGAGCTTGATCATATCCAGGCTTTCGCGGCGCATCCGCTCATCGCCCAGCATCATATTGTACGGATAGCCGTTGGTTTCCGGGGTGTAGCCAATGATCGGCATCTGATACACCCGCGCCAGTTCCTTGACGTGCTTAATGCCGCCCGCGTTGAGGTCCGGCGCATAAGCATGAGGGCGGCCGCCCCACAGTTCCAGCCCGTCATACCCTAATTCATGCGCGTCGCGAAACGCGTGCTCCAGCGGGAAGCGCTGATGCCCGCAGGTAAACATACCCGTTTTCATTTTCCTGCTCCTTGCTGTGATGCCCGGCCTGCACGGAGGCCGGGCAGGGGGATTAATACTCGACGATGCCGCCGTAGTAACGACGATCGTCCGGGTTATGGTCTTTGTAGATGGAGAGGTAGTAGCAGAGCCATTCCATCGGTACGAACATCAGGAACGGCGCGAGCCACGGGTGCAGCCCCTGGGAGATTTCGGCATAGTCGATCACGATGACGTTGTCGGTACGCTCGCGCACGAAACGAATCGCGCGCTCGGTGGTGTGACGGCTTTCGTCGTTACCGAGCAGGAACAGGAACGGCACGCCCGGCTCAACGATTTCCAGCGGGCCGTGGCGGAATTCACCGCTCTCAATCACCGAACCGTGGGTCCAGGTAAACTCCATCAGCGTGACGATCCCCTCTTTGTAACCCAGCGGACGCAGCGGACCGGCGGAAACGGTATAGATCATCGGCCACTGAGAGGCCTGCTCGCCAAGCTGACGCCCTTTGTCTTCCCAGGTGCGCACCAGGTGCCCGAGCGCCTGCGGCAGTTTGCGCAGATCGTTTTTGATTTTGCCGATTTCGGGATGCGGCGCGAGGCGGGTAATCATTTCCAGCACCACGCTGTAGCACAGCAGCAGATGGATTTCCCAGATGCAGTCGGCTTCATAGGCCACCACATGTTCGGCGGCCTGGGTAATCGGGCTGTCCGGGCGTTTAGTAAAGGCGGCGGTCAGCGCGCCGCAGGCTGCGCCCAGCTCCAGCGCTTTAATCACTTCTTCGGTTTTGCCGTAATCGGAGACGCCGATCACCGCGCAACGCGAATCCAGGCGGTGCGGGGTGTTATCGCAGAACTCCCAGCCGGAAAGCGCGTAGACCTGCAAACTGGAGAAGCGGTCCGCCAGATGTTTTGCCGTTTGCGCCGCATTCAGCGGGGAACCGCAGGCGACAAAGTAGATGCGATCCACGCCGCGCCCGATCATTTCATCAACGATGGCATGCACGCGAGGAACGTCTTTATCGAGAATTTTCTCCACTTCCTTGACCATGTTTTCGGTTACCAGGAAATCCACCGTGCTTTTATCAATATTCAACATGCAACAACTCTCCAGACAGGGTTAAGAAATATGCGCCAGGCGGCGGTTGCGCTTTTCCCAGAAGGCGTAAGCGGGCAGGCCGGTGGCGATAACAATCAGGGCGCAAACCAGCCCCGGGATTGGCGCCCACACGAAGGTGGAGGCCACAAGAATCAGGCTTGAAGCGATAGCGGCGAAGGTCATCAGGCCGAACGCCGGGGTGCGCCACAGCGGTTTGTAATCATCACGCTTACGACACCAGATAATCGAGCCGAAGGTCAGGGTGTTTTTGAAGCACATCACCAGCGTGAAGTAGCCCAGCAGGCTGGTCAGGTCAGACACGAAGATAAAGAAGATGCCGAGGGCGCATTGCAGGATGATGGAGACATCCGGCGTGTTGTATTTCGGGTGGACGTGCCCGAAGCTTTTGAAAAACAGGTTATCTTTCGCCATCGCGTACTCGAGGCGCGGTTGGTACATCACGCAACTGGAAAGCGAGCCGAGGATCACAATGATGGCGGTCACGGCGACGAAAATGCCCGCTATGCTGCCCAGCGCCGGGATGTAGGTAAGCGCATCGGAAATGGGCGTCCCGGAGGCGGCGAGCTTATCGAACGGCATCAGGCCGGTGATCACCAGCGCTAACAGCGAATAGAGCACCAGCACCAGTAAGCAGGAGCCGATCAGCGCGCGAGGCATGGTTTTGCCGGGATTTTTGATTTCGCCGGTCATGTAGCAAATGGATGCCATGCCGGTGTAGGACCAACTGGTGGCGGAGATCCCGGCCAGCAGCGCCATAATGCCCGCCGCCGTGCTGGTGGTGGCGGTCGCTGGCGCGCTAAAGTTATCGCCTTTGAGCCAGAACACGCCGATACCAATCACAATGGCAAACGGAATGATTTTGGCGATGGTGATCAGCGTCTGGAAGGTTGCGCCGCCTTCCACGGAGCGCAGATGCAGCAGCATAAATGCCAGAATCAGGCCGGTGGCGATGAACTTCCCGGCAAGCGGATCGATGGGCACCAGAAAGGCCAGATTACTGACAATCGCCAGCGCCATAATAGAGAGCGATGGCGCGTCGTTGGCCCAGAAGCTGGCCCAGCCGGAGAGAAACGCCAGCGGACGGCTACCGGCGTTTTTCAGATACACATAGTCCGCGCCGTTTTCGGGGTACGCGGTGGACAGCTCCGCGTAAACGCACATCTGCGGGATCACGATCAACCCGCCAATCACGAAAGCAAGCACCGTGAGCCACGGAGAGCCTGCCGCTTTTGCTACTTCACCAACCGAAACGAAAATACCGGAACCGACGGTCGTTCCGACGGAAATGGCCAGCACGGCCCAAAAGCCGAGCTTGCGTTGGAGTTCCTGGCCTTCCATATCGTTACCTTTTTAATTATCAAATGGAGTTGTAGGGTTCAGTGCGTCTGAATGAAGGCAGCAGGTCGCCGCACGATCCGGCGTAAAGATCGTGGGAGAAGAGCTTTTCATTATGAGATGACGCATAATGAATATAACAACATATGATGAATTGTATTGGCGAAGTAGATCACAAAATCGCCATTTGTGAGCGGGCTGTTGCTTTTAACTAACGTATTACTTTGAAAAATAAATAAATTATTTTTTCCTGTCGCTCGTGCGGCTTTATGTGGTCGCTATCAGCGATCGCGCCGAAACCCCTGTTCGTAGCGGGCTGAAGAAAAATGAATAAGTATTTTTCTGGTTATTTCATTTTGTGAGCGCTGCCGCTTATTGAAGTTTTGCACTTGTCATTTCCCGATAAACATTGAATCATCCATTTATTCAAAAAAATGAAGATAAAAAATGCGGCGAACATTTGTCAAAAAAGAGGGGGTCGCCCTGGCCTCACTGGCGCGCTATCTGCTGGGCGAACAGTGCGGCAATCGCTTAAAGACTATTGATGAACTGGCGGCGGAATGCCGGTTCTCCGTTGGCCTGATTCAGGCTGCGCTAAAAACCCTGGAGCACTCCGGCGCGATTGTGATTGAGCGGCGCGGGCGTAACGGCAGCTTTCTGGTGAGTACCGATACGACTGCGCTGTTTAACCATCTCGACCTGCACAACATTGTTTGTGCGATGCCGTTGCCCTACACCCGTCTGTATGAAGGCCTGGCAAGCGGTCTGAAAGCCCAGTTTCAGGATATGCCCTTTTATTATGCCCACATGCGTGGGGCCGATGTGCGTGTGGAATGCCTGTTGAATGGTGTCTACGACATGGCCGTAGTATCGAAGCTGTCGGCGCGGCGCTATCTGGAGGCGGGAAATCTGACCATTGCACTGGAGCTGGGCCCTCACAGCTATGTAAGCGAGCACCGGCTTATTTGTCGCCAGGGAGAACGCGCCAGTATCCGACGCGTCGGGCTGGACAGCCGCTCGACCGACCAGAAAATTATGACTGAAACGTACTTTCAGAATCAGGATATCGAGTTGGTTAATGTGTCCTACAACGAGTGCCTCAGCCATATTGCTCGCGGAGAAATCGACGCGGCAATCTGGAACGTCGGCAGCGAAACACAGCTGGCGAACCAGGGGTTGGCGTCAAGCGCGCTGGAAGATAATGCGCGGTTTATCGAGGCCACCCAGGCGGTGATTTTAACCCGGGCCGAGGATTACCCGGTGATACAACTGGTACAAATGCGGGTTAATCAGCAGGCGCTGCTGGCGCATCAGCAGCGCGTCGTTAACGGACTGGAAGATCCCAGTTACTAAGGAAGAGCGAAATGGAACGCAGACTACAGATTCTGTGTGATGGCGGGGTCATCGACAGAGATATCCACGACGGCATGTTGGAGGTGGTCAGGAGGCTGGAGAGCGAGTGGGGTATCGCCGTGCATAATCCGCAGGGTGAAATGGCGATGACCCATATGGCGAATGCGCTGATGCGCTGTCGGCGCGGCCAGGAAATTGCGCCAATTGACGAAGCCGTATTGCAGGAGGCCGCCAGCGATGCATGCTGGCCGGAATTACTGGCTATTCATTGCGCGCTGGTGGCGATATTTGATGTTGCGCTGCATCCCAATGAAGAAGGCTATCTGCTCGCGAACCTTTACGGTTTGTGGCTGGAGAAGCACGCCGCATAACGCGGTGCCGTACACAGCAAAACGCCGCGTTAAATATTCAAAAAAATGAACTATTAGCGCGCTTCACGACAGGATGTGTTTTCACGAGGCATTACCATGTTTATTGACGCACTGAAACGACAAAATCCGGGATTGATTGAAGCAGCTTACCAGCTCTGGAAGCAGGGTAAGATCCTGCCGGACAGCTGGGTGATCGATGTGGATCAGGTCATTGAAAATGCCAGGTTGCTACTGGATGTCGCGCACCGTCATGGCATGGAACTGTATCTGATGACCAAGCAGATTGGGCGCAACCCCTGGCTGGCAGAAAAGCTGCTGGCGCTGGGCTATAGCGGCCTGGTCGCGGTGGATTACAAAGAAGCCCGCATTCTGCGTGCGCAAGGCTTAAAGGTGGCTCACCAGGGACATCTGGTGCAAATCCCCCGCAGCATGGTGACAAGCGTACTGGCCAGCGATCCGCAAATCATCACGCTGTTTAGCCTGGAGAAAGCGCAGGAAATTTCCGATGCGGCGCAGCAACTGGGGCGCGAACAGGCCGTTATGCTGAAAGTATACGGCGCGAAAGACTCCCTCTATCCAGGCCAGGAAGCGGGGTTTTCCCTGTCTGAACTGGACGCTACGGTGGAGGCCCTGCGCGCGCTGCCCGGTATACGGCTCGCCGGGTTAACCCATTTTCCGTGCTTACTGTGGGATGAGGCCGCGCAACAAACCCGCACGACGCCGAATCTGGACACGCTGCTTGCGGCACGCGAGCGTCTGGCGCAATCCGGCATCTACCCTGAGCAGATTAATGCGCCTTCAGCCAACAGCTGCGCCACATTACCGCTACTGGCGCAGTATGGCGTCACGCATGCTGAACCCGGCCACGCGCTCACCGGAACCCTGCCTGCTAACCAACATGGCGACCAGCCAGAACGCATTGCGATGCTGTGGCTGAGCGAGATTTCTCATCACTTTAACGGCACCAGTTATTGCTACGGCGGCGGCTATTACCGGCGTGGGCACGCGCGTAACGCGCTGGTATTCACTGACGACGCCTCTTCGCCTGTCGCGACCACCCTGAAACCGGTGGACAGCAACAGTATTGATTACCACTTGCCGCTGGAAGGGATCCATCCGGTGAGTAGCGCCGTGATTTTCTGCTTCCGCACCCAAATTTTTGTTACCCGCAGCGATGTGGTGCTGGTCTCCGGCATAAAGCGCGGCGCTCCGGTAATTGAAGGGGTTTTCGACAGTCTGGGAAATGCTTTGCCAAATCCAACATCAAGGGAGGCGTAATGGCGCGGTTTATCACGATAGTTATCGACAGCTTTGGCGTAGGCGCCATGGACGATGTGCCGCAGGTCAGGCCGCAGGACAGCGGCGCGAACACCTGTGGGCATATTCTTGCCCACTACCCGTCATTACGCTTACCGACCCTGGAAAAACTGGGCTTAATCAATGCGCTCGGTTACAGGGCTGGTGTGATGCAGCCCGCTCAATCAGCAGCGTGGGGCGTGGCAGCGCTGGCACATGAAGGAGGCGACACCTTTATGGGCCATCAGGAAATTATGGGCACGCGTCCGCAGTCGCCGTTGAAAATGCCTTTTTCTCAGGTGATCGATGAGGTGGAACAGGCGCTGCGTGAAGCGGGATTTGCGCCGCAGCGACGCGGTGAACGCCTTCCATTGCTGTGGCTGAACGATGCCGTGGTCATCGGCGATAACCTCGAAGCCGATGCGGGGCAGGTATTTAACATTACGGCCAATTTATCGGTTATCAGCTTCGATAACGTGGTGGAAATTGGCCGCATTGTACGCCGCCATGTACGCGTCGGGCGCGTGATTGCTTTTGGCGGCGAGCTGGACAGCAGCCAACAACTGGCCGACGCGGTAGAGGAAAAAGACGGGCGTTATGTGGGCGTCAATGCTCCGCGTTCCGGGGCGTATGACAAAGGATTCCGCGTTGTGCATCTGGGTTACGGAGTGGATGAACAGGTCCAGGTACCGGCAAAGCTGCATACCGTTGGCGTCCCGACATTTCTGATTGGCAAAGTGGCGGACATCGTCGCCAATCCACAGGGTAAAAGCTGGCAAAATCTGGTCGACAGCCAACAGATTTTTGACATCACCCTGCAATGCGTTGCGGAAAATACCCGGGCATTTATTTGCGTCAATATCCAGGAAACCGACCTCGCGGGGCACGCACAGGACGTCGCGCGTTATGCTGACCGGCTGACGCTGGTTGATCGCAATCTGGCGCAGCTGATGGCACTGATGACGCCGGATGATTGTCTGGTGGTCATGGCCGACCACGGTAACGATCCCACAATTGGTCATAGCCACCACACCCGCGAAAACGTCCCGCTGCTGGTTTATATCCCTGGCTTGCCCGGCTGTGAACTGGGGCAACGCACCACGTTGTCGGATGTGGGCGCGACGGTATGCGACTTTTTTGCAGCCCCTCCGCCTCAGCATGGTACGTCGTTTCTGGCTGCGCTACGTCAACATGCACAAGGAGAAAACCATGGTTGAACGGTCATTCGATCCAACGGGTTACACCTATGCCCATGAACACCTGCATATCGACCTGTCGGGCTTTAAAAATAACCCTGACTGCCGTCTCGATTGTTATGAGCTGCTGCGGGATGAACTAAGACAGCTGTATGCCCTTGGCGTGCGTAACCTGGTGGAGGTTACCAATCGCTATATGGGACGCAATGCCTTGTTTATGCAACGCCTGATGGCGGACACCGGTATTTGCGTACTGCCGTCAACCGGCTATTACCAGCAGGCGTTTTACCCGCCGCACGTGGCGCAGCGCAGCGTGGATGCGCTGGCCAATGAGATGATTGACGAAATCCGTATCGGCCTGGATCAAACCCCTCTGAAAGCGCGGGTTATCGGTGAGATTGGCTCGAGCCGGGGCCTGATTACTGAGGATGAGAAGAAAGTCTTCCAGGCCGCGGCGCTGGCGCACCTGGCGACCGGGCGACCCATTTCCACACATACCACATTAAGCACCATGGGGCTTGAACAGTTGGCACTGCTCAAACGCTGCGGCGTTGAACCGGAGCATATCGTTATTGGGCACTGCGATCTCAAACCCAACCTGGACACGGTGCTGGCGCTGCTGGATGAAGGCGCGTGGGTGCAGTTCGACACCATTGGCAAAAATGATTACTTCCCCGACAGCGAGCGCGTCGCAATGCTGATGGCGCTGTGCCGCCGGGGGCTGCTCGGGCGCGTAATGCTTTCCATGGATATGACCCGCCGCTCCCATTTACGCGCCAACGGTGGGCTGGGATTTAGCTGGTTACTGACCGATTTTGTACCGATGTTGCACGAAGCTGGCATGAGTCAACACGATGTCGACCGCATGCTGCGTGATAACCCTGCACGTTTTTTTAACTGAGGATCAGACGATGAAATTTGTAATTGGCGGCCAGATTGAAAAAGAAAAAATTGCCGAAGCCGTTCGCCGTGAAGCAGGCGATAACGCCACCTCCGTGGTGGTGATGGGCGATATCGACGCCTCAATGGCGCTCAAAAGCGGTGCGGCGGATTATTACCTTGGCGCATGCAATACCGGTGGCGGCGGGGCGTTGGCAATGGCGATTGCGATTGTCGGCCTGAACCAGTGCGCCACCGTCGGCATGCCGGGGAAAATCCTGTCCGACGCCGAGATCGTCGCCCAGGTGAAAGCCGGTAAAAAAGCGTTCGGTTTCACCGGACAGGATATTGATACCGTGGTGCCGGTGATTATCCACGCGATTTTCGCTTCCTGAGGATACAGAGATGGAATTCGACTTTCTTACCCGATTAGTCGCCATCGATCCCACCAGGGCCGCGCTGATAGCGATTATCGGTGGGCTGTCGGCCATGATGGCGAACCGCGGTATTGCGGTGTTTCATGATGGGTTACGCCCACTGATCCCTGAGTATCTGGAAGGGCGAATGAGTCGTAAAGCTCTCGGCGCAACCAGTTTTGCCTTAAGTTTTGGCTTAGTGATTGGCTTTGGCATCCCCTTTTCGCTAACCGCGCCGATTATCCTGGTACACAGCCTGTTGCTGGGTACAGACGTTATCGGCATCTGGTGCAGCGACAACCGGCGTGGTTTTCTGCTGTCGGGTCTGATTGGGGCGATTTACGGCGTGGCGTTGCTGGCTGGCCTGCGTTCGATTGTCGATCTGTTCAATATGCTGCCGGTTAACTTTATGAGTAACCTCAGCAAAGTCGGCGATCCGATTATCGTTTGCTTTGCGCTGTTCCCTGCGCTGGTAGTGGGCTATCAGTACGGGTACAAAAAAGGCATATGGGTGCTGATCGCGACATTGATTGGTTACCTGGGTACACAGGCAATAGGTAGCGTCAGTTTTGGTGGCCGCATCGAAAAACCGGTCAAGCTCGACCCGAACGGGATTGCACTGCTGCTTGCGATGATTGCCATGTTCTGGTTTGCCATGCGTGAGCGTCCCGCCAGCGCCGGAGAGGGACAACCCGCCGCGAAAGGCGCGAACGAGGTGCTGGTTGGCCTGTTCTCCAGCCGTATTGAGCGTATCCAGAAAAATATCTGGCTGCTGGTACTCAGCGGAGGCTTAACCGCCGTGGCGGCGACGATGTCGTTCAGTTTGCTGGCGGAGGGCCCGGTTTCACTGCAGTTAATGGCGCAGGATGAGCAAACCAGCGCGATGCTGGTCTCACTGGCGCGCGCCATCAGCTTTATTCCGCTGGTCGGCACCACCGCCATTGCGACCGGGGTATACAGCCCGGACGGCATGAAGTTTGTATTTGTGGCGGGCCTGGCAACCAATAATCCGTGGATTGCCTTTATCGCCGGCTGCGTGATTATGTTTATGGAAATCAAACTGCTGGCGCGTATTGCCATCTGGCTGGATAAATATCCGGGCGTTAAAGCGTGCGGTGACCATATTCGTACCGCGATAACCCGTATGCTGGAAGTTTCGCTGTTGGTGGGCGGGATGATCGCCTCGAATGCGATATTACCGGGCATGGGTTTTATGGTCGTGGCGGGGATTTACTTGCTTAACCGTACCTCGCGGCGTCCGCTGGTAGAAATGGCGATTGGGCCTATTGCGACCATAGTGGTAGGGATTCTGGCTAACGTTATTTATCTGGTTGGCCTTCGTTAATGGCTTCTGCCAGGAGCGTATCTGATGATTGACTGTTTTCCTCTTCAGAGCCTGACAATGGCGCAGGCGACGGAGAAACAATTTCGCCTGGTGGACGTTATTTGCCGCCATTTCCCGGAGGCGGATTTCCTTTCCTCGGGGGATGTGGGGCTGGTGCCGGGGCTGAACCAGCCCCGGACGACCCGGCAGGTGGAGCAGGTGCTGGCCGAGTTTTTTCATGCGCCCGCCGCCGCACTGGTACAGGGGGCTGGTACGGGGGCG
This sequence comes from Atlantibacter hermannii, assembly GCF_009907385.1. GTDB lineage: Bacteria > Pseudomonadota > Gammaproteobacteria > Enterobacterales > Enterobacteriaceae > Atlantibacter > Atlantibacter hermannii_A. The sequence continues at coordinate 30,398 of NZ_JAAATR010000027.1, read as the reverse complement.
ATCCGTTGCGGGCTGGGCGCATTAATCGCGCCGGGTGGACGTCTGCTGGTACATGATGCGCCTTTATATCCCACTACGGCGGTGATTGCCGAACAGATGGGCCTGACGCTGATCCGCGCCGACTTTAATCAGCTTTCCGCCATCGAAGCCGTCATTGCCGCCCATCAACCCGATGCGGCGCTGGTGCAGCACTCCCGTCAGGCTCCGCAAGATTGTTATGCGCTGGGCGAAGTTATTGCAATATTCCGCCAGGCTGCCGTTCCGGTACTGACAGACGATAACTATGCCGTGATGAAAGTCGAGCGCATCGGCTGCGAACACGGAGCGACGCTCTCGACGTTTTCCAGCTTTAAGCTTTTCGGCCCTGCGGGCGTTGGCGTAGTGGTGGGGAATGAGGAAGCGGTCGCCGCAGTGCGTAATAGTTTGTATTCCGGTGGGTGCCAGATCCAGGGGCCTCAGGCGATGGAGGCACTGCGCGGGCTGGTGTTTGCGCCAGTGATGCATGCGCTTCAGGCTGAGGTGACCACCCGGATTGCTGAGGCGTTAAACCGGGGGGCGATTGCCGGGGTAAAAAGCGCCAGCATCGCCAATGCGCAATCCAGAGTATTGCTGGTGGAGTTTGAGCAGCCTGTTGCGGAGGCGGTGTTAAAACATGCCGCAGCGCTGGGGGCGCTGCCTTATCCGGTGGGTGCAGAGTCAAAATACGATATTCCGCCGCTGTTTTACCGCCTGTCAGGGACATTCAGAGCAGCGGATCCGTCGCTTAGCGCACGGACGATCCGCATCAACCCTAACAGGGCCGGTGAAGAAACGGTGTTGCGCATCCTGCGGGAAAGTTATGCCAGAGCACTGGCATAGCAGATAATCAGGCAGGCCAACGGCCTGCCTGCATCGTTTAAAACCAACGTAATTTATCGCGCAGCGCCACCACCCGGCCGACGAAAATCAGACTCGGGCTTTCCACCTGCTGCGCCAGCTCGCCGAGCTGCGTCAGCGTACCGTTGACTACCCGCTGCTTAACGCTGGTGCCGTTTTCCACCAGCGCCACCGGCATATCGGCATCCATACCGTGTTCCAGCAGTTTTTGCTGGATGGTCGCCGCCTGGTTCAGGCCCATATAGAACACCAGCGTCTGTTTTTCTGCCGCCAGGTTATGCCAGTCGAACTCGCCGCCGCTTTTCAGGTGGCCAGTGATTAACCGCACGCTCTGGGCGTAATCGCGATGGGTGAGCGGGATGCCCGCATAGGCAGAACAGCCGGATGCGGCGGTAATGCCGGGCACCACGGAGAACGGGATACCCGCGCCGATCAGCGTTTCGAGTTCTTCGCCGCCGCGTCCGAAAATAAACGGGTCGCCGCCTTTCAGGCGCACCACGCGTTTGCCGCGCTGGGCTTCGCGTAGCAGGATTTGGTTAATCTCTTCCTGCGGCACGCAGTGATAACCGGCGCGCTTGCCGACGAACACCCGATCGGCGTCGCGGCGCACCAGATTCATAATCTCATCAGACACCAGCCGGTCGTAGACCACGATATCCGCCTGTTGGATCTGCTGTAGCCCTTTCAGCGTCAGCAGGCCCGGATCGCCAGGGCCCGCGCCCACCAGCACTACTTCGCCGCGGTTATCCAGCGGTTCAGTGAACAGGGTTTCGGTGATGGTCGCGACGTTTTGCTCATCCTGATTAGCGAGCGACTGCGCCAGCCGATCGTTAACAAACAGTTTTTCCCAGAAGCGGCGGCGCTCGCTCATGCTGCCGAATGTGTTTTTTACGCGGCGGCGCAGTTTGCCGGCGTAATGGGCGATTTGCCCCAGATGCTGGGGCAGAAGGGATTCGAGTTTCTCACGCAGCAAGCGCGCCAGAACCGGGGAGGTGCCGCCGGAAGAGACCGCCACCATCAGCGGCGAGCGGTCGATAATCGACGGCATGATAAAGCTGGCCTGTTGCGGTGCATCCACCACGTTGCAGAAGATGCGGCGCGCTTCGGCGGCATCGCTGACCTGTGCATTCACTGCGTCATCGTTGGTGGCGGCAATGACCAGCCAACAGTCGTCCATCAGGCTGGCGTCAAACGGTCCGGCGGCGAGGGTTAACGCCCCCTCGTCGTGCCAGACCTGAAACTGCGGGGTAAACGCCAGCGCGTTTACCGTCACCCGGGCTCCTGCCTCCATCAGCAGGCGCGCTTTGCGTTCTGCTACGTCCCCGCCACCGACTAATAAGCAGGGGCGCTGTTTTAACTGACAAAATATTGGCAGGTGATCCACGACATGACCTCTTAGTGGCTGGCTTTCGCCGCAACGGTTGCGATGTGTGCAGGAGTCGGACGCTCCGCTTTTGGCGTAGCATACCAGTAACCTAATCCCATAAACACCGCGCCGGAGAAAGTATTGCCCAGGGTTACCCACAACAGGTTATGACCAATGCCGGAAAGCGTGTAGGCCTCGCTGTGGTGACCGAACCAGGAAAGCGCGAACAGTGTCATGTTGGCAACGGAGTGCTCGTAGCCGGAAGCGATAAACGCCAACAGGCACCACCAGATCGCCAGGAATTTCGCGGCGCCTTCAGTGCGGATCGCCATCCAGATCGCCAGGCAAACCAGCCAGTTACACAGGGCGCCTTTAAAGAACAGTACCATCGCTGGCGCAGAGGTTTTGGCCAGCGCCACGGTATGCACCAGGCTGGTGTCAACCGGCAGCAGGCTGCCGCCGCCCCAACTGTACAGCAGCGCAACGAACACCGAACCTACCAGGTTGCCCAGCCAGGTTTGCGGCAGGATCGCCCACATCTGGCCGTGGCTAATGGTGCCCGCTTTGACCCCAAAGGTCAGGAACATCGTGTGGCCGGTAAACAGTTCGGAACCGGCGATGATCACCAGGGTTAACGCGATACCGAAGGTTGCGCCCATCACCAGCGGACGCACCGACGGGTCGAGCAGGTTGCCGAGGGTGAAAATCAAAATAATCCCCAGCCCGACATAGGCACCCGCCATCGCGGAGCTGACCCAAAACCCGAACGGATTGCCGGAAGAGAGGCGGGCGATACGCGCCGCATTGGCCGCGCATTTGTTGATAGTGTCTGTAAACATGATGGTTATCCTGATAGCTTGAAAATAATAATAAATTTGGCTGCGCTGGCGTTCGCGGCCGGAATGATTTCCGGTCTGTTTTTAACGCGATGCCTCACGCAAAACGCCCACGGTTTGCCGCACATCTCTGCGTACAAAGAGGCCGGGGACGGAAAAATTAAAAAAAGGCGAGGAGGAACCTCGCCCTGGGGCATTACGCTTTGAGCTGCACCTGCCCGTCTTTCACGCGGGCTTCATAATGGGCAACGGAGTGGCTTGCGTCTTCCATGCACAAACCATCGCGCAGGCGGAAGCGCTGCTTCTTCAGCGGGCTGGCTACCCACAGTTCGCTCTGGTGTTCGACGATTAAACCGCGCGACAGCACGCTGGCCTCGAAGAACGGGTCGATGTTGCTGATGGCGTACACATCCTCAGACGAGTGAGGACGGAAGATCGCCACCTGCTGGTCGTTCAGCAGAGCGCACACGCCGGTTGCAGGCAGGATCTTGTCGATTGGGCAGATGTTAATCCACTGGCTCATACGGTTTCCTCCTCCACAAAGGTGACCGGGATACGTTCATACGGCGTGGCCGGACGATGCTGTTGACGCTCGGAAACCACCTGAACATTCGGGTCGCGAAGCGGGCTGTTGATAAAGTGCTGGAAGCGAACCTGAGCTGCCGGATCGTTCACCGTCTCGGTCCATTCGCAGACCACGGCGTCACGCAGGCGGGCCATTTCAGCTTCAAGCTGGGAATTCAGGCCCAGTTTGTCGTCGATAATCACGCTCTTCAGGTAGTCGATGCCGCCTTCCATGTTATCCAGCCATGGCGCGGTACGGGTCAGTTTATCGGCCGTGCGGATGTAGAACATCATAAAGCGGTCCAGATAACGCACCAGCGTGTCGCGATCGAGGTCCGCTGCCAGCAGATCCGCATGACGCGGTTTCATGCCGCCGTTACCGCACACGTACAGGTTCCAGCCTTTTTCGGTGGCGATAATGCCTACGTCTTTACCCTGTGCTTCGGCACATTCACGGGTACAGCCGGAAACGCCAAACTTCATTTTGTGCGGGGTGCGGATGCCTTTATAACGGTTTTCCAGCTCGACGCCGAAGCCGACGCTGTCGCCCACGCCGTAGCGGCACCAGGTGCTGCCCACGCAGGTTTTCGCCATACGCAGCGCTTTGGCATAGGCATGCCCGGTTTCGAAGCCTGCTTCAATCAGCTGGCGCCAGATTTCCGGCAGGTCATCTTTTTGCGCGCCGAACAGGCCGATACGCTGAGAACCGGTGATTTTGGTGTACAGGTTGAATTCGCGGGCGATACGGCCCACTTCCATCAGCCCCTCCGGCGTGATTTCCCCACCCGCAGAGCGTGGGATCACCGAGTAAGTGCCATCTTTCTGGATGTTCGCCAGGAAGTTGTCGTTGGTATCCTGAAGCGGGGTGTGCTTCGGTTTCAGGATGTATTCGTTCCAGCAGGAGGCCAGCAGCGAGCCCACGGTGGGTTTACAGACTTCACAGCCGTAGCCTTTACCGTATTTCGCCAGCAGTTCGTCGAAGGTTTTGATGCCTTCCACGCGGATCAGGTGATACAGCTCCTGACGGGAGAACGCGAAGTGCTCGCACAGGTTGTGACTCACTTCGATGCCCTGTTTCGCCAGCTCGGCGTTCAGCACCTGGGTCACCAGCGGGATACAGCCGCCGCAGCCGGTACCGGCTTTGGTTTCCGCTTTCAGCGCCGCAACGGTGTGGCAGCCTTTGTTGATGGCGGAGATCAGCATGCCTTTGGTGACGTCGAAGCAGGAGCAGATTTGCGCGCTGTCCGGCAGTTTATCGACGCCGATAGCCGGTTTACCCTGGCTGGCGTGCGCCGGCAGGATCAAGGCGTCCGGGTTTTCCGGCAGTTCGATTTGATTCAGCACCAGTTGCAGCAGGTTGCCGTAATCGCTGGTGTCACCCACCAGCACTGCGCCCAGCAGAGTTTTGTTGTCTTCGCTGACGATAAGGCGTTTATAGGTTTCTTTGCTCTCGTCCAGGAACACGTAGCTGCGGGAGTTCGGGGTGCGGCCGTGGGCATCGCCGATGCCGCCGACGTCCACGCCCAGCAGTTTCAGTTTGGCGCTGAGGTCGGCGCCTTCAAAAGCGTTGGTGTTGCCGAGGATATGGTCAACCGCCACCTGCGCCATTTTATAGCCCGGTGCCACCAGACCATACACGCGGTTATGCCAGCTGGCGCATTCGCCGATGGCGTAAATATCCGGGTCGGAAGTCTGGCATTTGTCGTTAATCACAATGCCGCCGCGCTGTGCGACGGCCAGACCGCACTGGGTCGCCAGCTTGTCGCGCGGCCGAATACCGGTGGAGAACACGATAAAATCGACTTCCAGATCGCTGCCGTCAGCAAAGCGCATGGTTTTACGCGCGCTTTTGCCGCTCTGAACGATTTCCTGGGTGTTTTTGCTGGTGTGGACTTTCACGCCCAGGCTTTCGATTTTCTTACGCAACTGCTCGCCACCCATCTGATCAAGCTGTTCAGCCATCAGCATTGGCGCGAATTCAATCACGTGGGTTTCCACGCCGAGGTTTTTCAGCGCGCCAGCGGCTTCGAGGCCTAACAGACCGCCGCCGACCACCGCGCCGCGTTTGCTGCGACGCGCGCAGGATTCGATGGCGTTAAGATCTTCGATGGTGCGGTAAACGAAGCAGTCCTGGGTTTCGGACCCTTTAATCGGCGGGATCCACGGATAGGAACCGGTCGCCATGATCAGTTTGTCGTAATAGACGGTGCGCCCGGCGCTGGAGTGGATCACTTTTTCCTGGCGGTTAATGGTGATGGCGCGTTCGCCCATCAGCACCTTGACGCCGTGCTTCTCATAATAACCTTCACGCACCAAAGAGAGCTCTTCAGCAGTGTGGTGAGAGAAGTAAGAGGAGAGGTGAACACGATCGTAGGCGATACGTGGCTCTTCACAAAATACGGTAATGTCGAACTGGCTGGCGTCAGCTTTATCGAGAAGATCCTCAATAAAACGATGGCCTACCATCCCGTTACCGATTATAGCCAGTTTGACTTTGCTCATTTTTGCCTCAATTTCTATTCTACTACTGCCTACCTTAACGATTCAGCAAACCCCCTTCTTGATTCAGATCAATTTCCGCCCTATATACCCCTTAATGGGTATATCCTTGATTTTTGTATGATTTTCTAAGTAGCGGAATTGATTCAGTTTTCGATTCTGCGCGCTTTTTAAACAAATTCGGGTCACGTCAGGCGGAATGTGGTATCACTCTGTAAAAAGCGCTTACAGCGGAGGGAGTATGTCTTCAACGTCTTTGTGGTTAATCCAAAATGTGCGTTTACCGGGGCGGGAAGGGTTATGGCAAATCGCTATCGATAAAGGCCGCTTCGGGACCATCGCGCCGATGGAAAACGGCGTTCACAGCAGCCTTGATGTACTCAACGCGCGCGGCGGATTGGCCGTTCCGCCGTTTATCGAACCGCATATCCATCTGGACACCACGCAAACCGCAGGCGAGCCCGGCTGGAATCTCTCCGGAACCCTGTTCGAAGGCATCGAGCGCTGGGCCGAGCGCAAGGCGACGCTGAGCCATGAGGATGTCAAAGCGCGCGCCTGGCAAACCCTGAAGTGGCAAATGGCGCAGGGCATCCAGTATGTGCGCACGCATGTGGATGTCTCCGACCCGACGCTCACGGCGCTGAAAGCGCTGCTGGACGTGAAAAAAGAGGTCGCTCCGTGGATTGATTTACAACTGGTGGCTTTTCCACAGAAGGGCATTCTCTCGTATCCCAACGGCGAAGCCTTGCTGGAAGAGGCGCTGAAGCTCGGCGCGGACGTGGTGGGGGCGATCCCGCATTTCGAGTTCACGCGCGAATACGGCGTTGAGTCGCTGAATATTGCTTTCGCTCTGGCGAAGAAATATGACCGGCCGCTGGATATTCACTGCGATGAAATTGACGACGAGCAGTCGCGCTTTCTGGAAACCGTGGCGGCGCTGGCGCTGCGGGAAAGTATTGGCGAACGCGTGACCGCCAGCCATACCACCGCGATGCACAGCTACAACGGCGCATACACCTCGCGGCTGTTCCGCCTGCTGAAGCTCTCCGGGATTAACTTCGTCGCGAATCCGCTGGTGAATATTCATTTACAGGGACGGTTTGACGATTATCCGAAGCGGCGCGGCATTACCCGGGTGAAGGAGCTGCTGGCGGCGGATATCAATGTCTGCTTCGGCCATGACGATGTCTTTGATCCGTGGTATCCGCTGGGGACCGGCAACATGTTGCAGGTGCTGCATATGGGCCTGCACGTTTGCCAGATGATGGGCTATGAGCAAATTAACCAGAGCCTGGATTTAATCACTCACAACAGCGCCAGAACCCTGGGCATTACGCAATACGGCATTGAAGAGGGCAACCCGGCCAATCTGATTATTCTCCCGGCGGAAAACGATTTTGAGGCGGTACGACGCCAGGTGCCGGTGCGCTGGTCGGTGCGTCACGGCAAAGTGATCGCCACCACGCAACTGTCGCAAACCTGGGTGCAGATGGATAACGGCGGAGAGGAGATTTATTTCACGCGCCCTTCAGCAGGCTAAAGGGCGCGTTGAGCATTACTGCGCGGTAGCGGTCGCGCCGTGGCGACGGTGGCGCGTCACGAAGCCGAGAATGAAGCACATGACGAACACCACGGCGTACAGGCCATTGGCGGTATTCAACGCCGCCTGCGGGCCGCTGTGGGCGACAATCGGGCCGGTGACCACAAAGGTCAACATAGTGCCGACCGTGCCGCAGGTCAGAATAAAGTTAACCAGCTTCGGCGACGGCATCCTGGTTTGCAGAGAGCCGAGGGTGATGATCGAGGTGTAAATGGCGCTGGAGAAGAAGCCCAGCGTCAGAATAAACCACGCCATATGCTGCGGTTCGCCGGAAATAAAACAGTACATCAGCACCGTGGCGAGGCCCGCCAGCACGGTCAGAATGCGTTGCAGATCGAAGAAGCGCAGGATAAAGCTGAACGCCCACATGCCGAACATATACGACATCCAGAAATCGCTCACCAGTTTACCGGCGTCGTTCAGGCTCATGCCGAGGCTTTTCGCGTACTCCGGCACCCAGGAGATAAAGCCCAGCTGACCGAGGATATAGCACAGCGCCGCTACCGACAGGAACAGCACGCCAATACCCCACTTTTCTTTCTCGACAGGGGCGTCGCTCTGTTTGGCGTGTTTGCCCAGCGCCGGGAACGTGCAGCCGAAAGTCAGAATAAAAATCGCCACGTAGACCAGGCCGATACAGGCGTAAACCCAGTACCATTCAATGGTGCGCGCCAGCAGCCAGGCCGCCAGCATCGGGAAAATCATGCCCGCCATGCTGAAGAAAGAGTCAGTAAACAGCAGGCGCGAGCCGCGCTGACGTCCTTCGTACATTTGGGTCACCAGAAAGGTGCCGATAGACATGGTGATGCCGCTGACCACGCCCAGCACGAACATACAGGCGGAAAACAGCGCCAGGCTGTGGCTAAACATCAGTCCCGCCACTGCCAGCACCATCATCACAAAGCCAAAGCGCAGCTGGGTTTTCAGCGGAACGATTTCCATCAGCCAGGCATTCAGGAAGATGGAAATTAAAATCCCGGCGTTCAGAAAGGTGAAAGTATTGCTCATGCTGGAAACCGGCAGGCCGAAGTAGTCGGCGATATTGCCCATCACCATCCCGGTGACAATCACTAACGCGCCGGTCAGGGCGTAGGAAAAGTAACTGATCCATGTGAGCTTGATGCGATTGCTGTTAGTCATGAAGATCCTGTAAAGAGAAAGGTAAAGCATCCAGGGGACGCCGGAAGCGCGGGCAGTTTATGTGTTTTTGTGACGCATATAAACATTTCGGTATTCTTTTGCTGCAAAACCCACGTTTTGATGTGAGTGGAATCACATATATTTCCTATACTTTTCAGGTAAAAATCTCGGATGTTAGCCAGGCATCGTAAAACCAGGTAAATCTCTGGCACGATGCGGATACGGTCTTTAGAATCAAGCCACTCGCTTTTAACCCTGTTTTCGTAAGGAATGCTTCATGCTCAAATCAACTCTGGCGGCTGTTGCAGCTGTGTTCGCTCTTTCCGCTCTCTCACCTGCGGCGCTGGCTGCTAAAGGCGATCCTCGCGTACTGTTGACGACCTCTGCCGGCAATATCGAACTGGAGTTAAATAGCCAGAAAGCGCCAGTCTCTGCGAAAAACTTCGTTGATTACGTCAATAGCGGCTACTACAACAACACCATTTTTCATCGCGTGATCCCGGGCTTTATGATCCAGGGCGGCGGCTTCACTGCCGATATGCAGCAAAAACAAGCTAACGCGCCGATCAAAAACGAAGCCGACAACGGCCTGCGCAACACTCGCGGCACCATTTCGATGGCGCGTACCGCAGATAAAGACAGCGCCACCAGCCAGTTCTTTATCAACGTGGCGGACAATGCGTTTCTCGATCACGGCCAGCGCGATTTCGGTTATGCGGTATTTGGTAAAGTTGTGAAAGGGATGGACGTGGCCGATAAAATCGCCCAGACCCAAACGCATGACGTGGGCCCTTACCAAAATGTCCCGTCAAAACCGATAGTTATCCTGTCTGCTAAAGTCCTGCCGTAACCGCCTTTCGCGCGGGTTCGCTTAACCCGCGCTTGCCGCTTCCCGGCGTGTCTGTGATTTGCTGCTTATACTTGTGGCAAATACGGTCACGATCAGGGAGGCGCTATGTCTAAAAAACTCACCGATAAACAAAAATCCCGTCTCTGGGAACAAAAGCGAAACGGCAACTTTCAGGCCAGCCTGCGCCTGGAGGGACGGGATATCCCGTTAATCGAGTTAACCACAGACGAAGCCGAACAACGCCTTCAGGAACTCAGGGGGCACTATGAGCGATAAATTCGGCGACGGGCGTGACCCGTATCTGTATGCCGGCCTGGACGTGCTGAAAAACCGCCTTAATATTCGCCAGGCGCAGCGCCTGGACGCCGCGATGCTGGAGTTGATCGCGCTGCGCGCCGCCACGTTGCCGCTGGGGCCGATCCCGCGCGGGTTACCTCATCTGTGCGCTATTCACCGTCATCTGTTCCAGGACGTGTTCGACTGGGCGGGCGAGTTGCGTGAAGTGGATATTTACCAGGGCGACACCCGGTTTTGCCATTTCGGTTACATCGAAAAAGAGGGCAACGACCTGTTCCAGGATCTGGAAGATGAAGGGTATCTGGCGGGGCTGCCCGCGCCGGAATTTATCCAGCGGCTGGCGCACTATTACTGTGAAATCAACGTACTGCATCCGTTCCGCCTCGGTTCAGGGCTGAGCCAGCGCATTTTCTTCGAGCAACTGGCGATCCATGCCGGATACAGCCTCGACTGGCGCGATATCGACCCGCAGTTCTGGCGCGAAGCGAATCAGGCCGGGGCGATGGGCGATTTGGAGCCGCTGATTGCCATCTTCAGCAAAGTGGTGAGTGAAGCCAGGGAAAGTGAGTAGAATAGCGCGGTTCATCTTTTCGGAGCCGCTATGCTACTGCTGATTGATAATTACGATTCATTCACCTGGAACCTGTATCAGTATTTCTGCGAACTCGGCGCGGAGGTGGTGGTTAAGCGCAATGATGAAATCAACGTTGCTGACATCGCCACTCTTGCGCCGCAAAAAATCGTTATCTCCCCCGGTCCCTGTACGCCCAACGAGGCAGGTATCTCCCTGGATGTGATTCGGCATTACGCAGGCACGCTGCCGATCCTGGGCGTCTGCCTTGGTCATCAGGCGATTGGCCAGGCGTTCGGCGCGCGGATTATTCGCGCCCGCCAGGTCATGCATGGTAAGACTTCAGCAATCATCCATAACGGCAGCGGCGTGTTCCACGGCCTCAATAACCCGCTCACCGTGACGCGCTACCACTCCCTGCTGATTGATCCCGCCACGCTGCCGGACAACTTCGACGTCACGGCCTGGAGTGCCGGGGACGAAATCATGGGCATCCGCCATCGCGAGTGGGACCTGGAGGGCGTGCAGTTTCATCCGGAAAGTATTCTCAGTGAACAGGGCCACGCGCTGCTGGGCAACTTTTTACGCCGCTGATTTTCTGTTGCTATCAAGTGATTTTTTATGCATATTTTGTGATTATATTTTCAATCAAGATTTTGCATAAACGGATGGGCGTGAGATGGCTACAGAACAAACGGCAATTACCCGGGCGACTTTTGACGACGTTATTCTGCCAGTCTATGCACCGGCTGAGTTTATCCCGGTAAAAGGCAAGGGCAGCCGCGTATGGGATCAACAGGGCAAGGAGTATGTTGATTTTGCCGGCGGGATTGCGGTTACGGCGTTGGGGCATTGCCATCCGGCGCTGGTAGAGGCGCTGAAGACCCAGGGGGAAACCCTGTGGCATACCAGCAACGTCTTTACCAACGAGCCGGCGCTACGACTGGGCCGCAAACTTATCGACGCCACCTTTGCCGGGCGCGTGCTGTTTATGAACTCGGGCACCGAAGCCAACGAGACCGCGTTCAAACTGGCACGCTATTACGCGTCTACCCGCCACAGCCCGTATAAAACCAAAATCATCGCCTTCCATAACGCATTCCATGGCCGCTCGTTGTTTACCGTGTCGGTCGGCGGGCAGCCGAAATATTCCGACGGCTTCGGACCGAAACCGGCGGACATTATCCACGTGCCGTTTAACGATCTGCATGCGGTGAAAGCGGTGATGGACGATCACACCTGTGCCGTCGTGGTAGAGCCGATTCAGGGCGAAGGCGGCGTGACGGCGGCGACCCCGGAATTCTTACAAGGGCTGCGCGATCTGTGCGACCAACATCAGGCGTTGCTGGTGTTTGATGAAGTGCAGTGTGGTATGGGCCGTACCGGGGATCTTTTTGCTTATATGCACTATGGCGTGACGCCGGATATCCTCACCAGCGCCAAAGCGCTGGGTGGTGGTTTCCCGATCAGCGCGATGCTGACCACGCAGGATATCGCTTCGGCGTTCCATGTTGGCTCCCACGGCTCCACCTACGGCGGTAATCCGCTGGCCTGTGCGGTTGCCGGTGCGGCGTTCGATATCATCAATACGCCGGATGTACTGGCTGGCGTAAACCAGAAGCGCGCGCAGTTTGTGCAGCATCTGGAGCAAATCGACGCGCAGTACGATGTGTTCAGCGATATTCGCGGCATGGGGCTACTGATTGGCGCGGAGCTTAAACCACATTTTAAAGGCCGCGCGCGTGAATTCTTATACGCCGCGGCAGAGGCAGGCGTTATGGTGCTGAATGCTGGTCCGGATGTGATGCGTTTTGCGCCCTCGCTGGTGGTGGACGCGGCGGACATTGATGAAGGCATGACGCGCTTCGCGCAAGCCGTGGCGAAAGTCAGTCGTTAACCGCTTTTGGATTACTGAGTCGCCGCTTAAGCCAGATCCCATGATGCGGCCGCTGACGCCATGCTACGGATGAAATGGTATGCATGGTGTCGAGGTGGCCGAGTATCCGCTGCAGGTGCTGTTCCAGTACGCTTAACGGCCCCTGAGACATGGCTTCCGGCATATCCAGGATGACCGCGTCTTTTGTCTCACCCGGCTCGTCATATTCCAGCCGCTGCTGGCAGCGTTGCAGCGCAATTTCGCACGACTGCAAATAGCGCTGCGCCAGATCCGGCGTGAGCATGGTGTGCTCCCGCGCCATGGTGGTCATGGCGTTAATGTGCTCGACGATAAACTGGCTGTGCGTCACCCACAGCTTCATTTCTTCCAGATAGCGGGTGTTAAATCCCGGTTCCTGCATGGCCTGGTTCAGCGAGTTGTATAGCGCATTGTGCGCCTGATTCACCAGCATGCGCTGCCATGCCAGCGGCGTCGGCTGCGGGTCGTCGCTGAGAATTAAGCGTATCGCTTTCTGGTCTGCCTCCAGCGCGTCGTGGGCGTTTTTACGCAGCAGGCCGCTTTGCCACTGGGGCCATAGCCAGACCATGCCGCCAAAAGCGATCAGGCAGCCTATCAGCGTATCGATAAGCCTCGGCAGAATATATTGCTCGCCGCTCAGGGAGAGTAGCTGAAGGCTGTATACGGCGGTAACGGTAAAGCCAATGGTGGCCCAGCCGTAATTTTTGCGGATGATGAGATAGCTGACGATGGTGATGATCAGCATCGCCAGCAGGGTATAACCGTCGGCAACGTGGTAGTGCAGGGTGATACCGGCGATGATCAGCCCCGCCATGGTGCCGCCCGCACGGTGGAGAATGCGCACCCGCGTGGCGCCGTAGCCGTTCTGGGTGACGAACATCACGGTCATTAAAATCCAGTAGGGTTTCGGCAGGTGCAGGGCGCTGCCCACCAGGCTGGCGATACTCAACATCACGGCAATACGCGCCGAACTGCGCAATGCGGTGGATTTCAACGACAGATAACTTTTTAACGCGCGCAGCACCGGCAGGCGGCGCTGTTTGTCTTCCATCAGATCCCGCGAATAGAGCGGACGCTGGGATTTTAATACCCTGGCGATACGGCTGAAGTGGTATTCGCAGAACTGGCCTACCGGGTTATCCGGGTGCTGGCGGGCGATTTTCTCCAGTGCGCCAATCTGTTTATCCATGTCGAACCGTTTGGGATAGCGGTGATACAGAATGTCGTCGGCGCGCTCGCGCAGGCGGGCCGCCACGGTTTGGGCATTCCAGCGGATCACCGCTTCGGCATGAGTTTCATGCACCAGTTTCTGCACTTCTTCAGGCTGATGCAGGCTCACCGAGATGTGTTCCTGCAAATCAAGCGCGATCTGGAAGGTGCGCAGCAGGCGCTTATAGCCGTGATGGTTACCGGTCGACAGCATATGCAGTTGCTGATAGCACTGGGTAATCAGGTCGACGGTTTTTTGCTGGCGCGCCAGTAGCGGCGGCAGCGCGTTTTGCGGATCGGTATGCTGGGTCAACAGGCTGTATTTGGCTTCGCAATATTCCGCCAACTGGCGGTACAGCAGGCTCAATGTTTCGCGCAGCGGCTGCTCGCGCCACAGCCAGAACCAGAACCAGTTGAACAGCCCGTACCATAGCGTGCCCAGAGCATACAGCAGCAACGGTTCCCATATCGGCATATAGCCCGCCAGGCTGAGCGTGAAGATTGCCGCGATGAGTGAGGCCGGGAGCAGGCGCGCATGTAACGGACTGATTTCCGCCGTTACGCCCAGGATCAGCGCCAGCCCGGAGAGCGCCAGCGGCAGCGGCACGGCGTTAAGCAGCAGTAACTGCATCGCCAGGCTGCTGAGCGCAAACAGCGAGCCGCCGATTATCAGGCGCTTAAAGAAGCGTTTGTGCGGGGTATCCAGACCCGCGATATTGCAGCAGGCGGGAACCAGAGAGAACAGCAGGCCCTGTTGCAGATGGCCCAGAACCAGACCCACCGCCACAGGCAGACACAGCACCAGAGTTTGACGAAGTGCGTAGTTGATTTCCGGATGGTAGATCAGGCGTCGCCACATGGGTGAGGTCGGATGAAACGGCGTGTCGCCACGCCGTTTCGTAGGGTTTAGCGGGTACCGTAAACCACAATGGTTTTACCGTGGGCGGAGATCAGGTTTTGATCTTCGAGCATCTTCAGAATGCGGCCAACGGTTTCGCGGGAGCAGCCGACGATCTGGCCGATCTCCTGACGGGTGATCTTGATCTGCATGCCATCCGGGTGAGTCATGGCATCCGGCTGTTTGGCCAGATTCAGCAGCGTTTGTGCGATACGGCCAGTCACATCAAGGAAGGCGAGGTTGCCTACTTTCTCTGACGTGACCTGCAGACGGCGCGCCATCTGCGAAGAAAGACGCATCAGGATGTCAGGGTTAACCTGAATGAGCTGACGGAATTTTTTATAAGAGATTTCTGCCACTTCACACGCCGTTTTGGCGCGAACCCAGGCACTGCGTTCCTGACCTTCTTCGAACAATCCCAGTTCGCCGATGAAATCGCCCTGATTCAGATAAGAGAGGATCATCTCCTTGCCCTCTTCATCTTTAATCAGCACTGCCACGGAGCCTTTAACGATGTAATACAACGTTTCCGCCTTTTCACCCTGGTGAATCAGCGTGCTCTTCGATGGGTACTTATGAATATGGCAATGAGACAAGAACCATTCGAGAGTCGGGTCTGTTTGCGGTTTGCCAAGCACCATGCGCGGTTATCCTCTGTTTTAAGCTGACTCCAGAGAGCAACAATAATAACCCTCTGGGTTTTTGCAATCGTCTCTTCTCCTGGCCGGAGAAGGGGCCTTTAACGTCCTGTGGCCTGTAATAGGTGTGGTCGTATGCACACATGCATTACATCAATGTATCGCTGTAGCATCCGACTGTTTTAGCATAGCTTTACGTGGGTGTCTCCTATTGTCTCGTTTCAGCTTGACCTGGCTCTCATCCGTTGCGCGTTTTGTTACAGCCGCGTAATCTGTCAGTAATTTTGAAACGCTGGAGTAACCAAAATGCAGGCAAGAGTGAAGTGGGTTGAAGGGTTAACTTTTCTCGGTGAGTCCGCTTCCGGACACCAGGTTTTAATGGACGGCAACTCTGGCGACAAAGCGCCCAGCCCAATGGAAATGGTGTTGATGGCGGCGGGCGGCTGCAGCGCGATTGATGTGGTGTCGATCCTTCAGAAAGGGCGTCATGACATCACCGACTGCGAAGTGAAATTGACCTCCGAGCGCCGTGAAGAAGCGCCGCGCTACTTCACCCATATCAACCTGCATTTCATCGTGACCGGTAAAGCGTTAAAAGACGCGGCGGTGTCCCGTGCGGTGGATCTCTCCGCAGAGAAATATTGTTCAGTGGCGTTGATGTTGGAAAAGGCGGTTAATGTCACCCATTCCTACGAAGTGATTGAAGGTTAAAGACGCTTTGTTAAGGCGGCGTTGCCGCCTTATATTTTTCGCCCTTCCATGATTCTTTTCACCAGCGGCAGCATAATCAGCTCCATCGCCAGCCCCATTTTCCCGCCAGGCACCACTAATGTATTGATGTGGGAAATGAATGAACCCTGCAGCATGGCCAGCAGCCAGGGGAAATCGATCCCTTCCAGGTTCCTGAAGTGAATCACCACCAGACTCTCATCCAGCGACGGGATTGCTTTGGCGGCGAACGGGTTTGAGGTGTCTACGGTTGGTACGCGCTGGAAGTTAATGTGGGTGCGGGAAAACTGCGGCGTGATGAAGTTAATGTAGTCCTCCATTGAGCGCACCACCGAATCCATCACCGCTTCACGGGAGTGCCCGCGTTCGCTGGTGTCGCGGATGAGCTTTTGGATCCATTCCAGATTGACGATCGGCACCACGCCCACCAGTAAATCCACATGGCGCGCCACATCGTGATGCGGGGTGACCACGCCGCCGTGCAGCCCTTCGTAAAACAGCACGTCGGTTGGTTCAGGCAGCGGTTGCCAGGGCGTAAAGGTGCCCGGTACCTGGTTCCACGGCACGGCTTCGTCATAGGTATGCAGATATTTGCGCGACTGCCCGGTGCCGGTTTGGCCGTACTGATGAAAGGTTTGCTCAAGCAGGCCAAAGTCGTTAGCTTCCGGCCCGAAATAGCTGATGTGTTTACCCACGTCGCGGGCTTTGCGGATCGCCATATCCATCTCCGGGCGGGTATAGCGATGAAAACTGT
The DNA here is from genome assembly GCF_009907385.1 of Atlantibacter hermannii. Classification (GTDB taxonomy): domain Bacteria; phylum Pseudomonadota; class Gammaproteobacteria; order Enterobacterales; family Enterobacteriaceae; genus Atlantibacter; species Atlantibacter hermannii_A. Next base: position 13,656 of record NZ_JAAATR010000027.1, on the reverse strand, counting down.
CCCCTTCTACTTCGGCAGCATGCAGGTTGAGCTGGGCGAATATCTTACGAAAGGCGAGGCTGGTCGTGGTGGTTCCGGCCCCGCTGGAGCCGGTTACGGCGATGATCGGATGTTGGGCAGACATAGCGGAACAACTCCTTAGGGTAGCGACGTGAAGATAAGACCCGCGCAAGGCGAATGCGTTCTGGCGCTCTGATAAGCCGCCAGTCATTTTTATTGTTCAGCGAACGGATCAGCCCCGGAACTGGTCGCGCGGCATAATATTGACCGTTTCATGCAGTTCCGACCATACCAGAACCGCGTCGCCGCGTTCCAGTTGGTGCTTTACCTGCGAGACTTTATCGCTGAGCGAGCGTTCATGTTCACCATAATCGGTGCCTTCCCGCAAGACAAAAGCTTCGATGAGGTTTTCAAGCGTTTCCGGGTCGAGGGATTGCCAGGGAATAATCATGGTTTATCCAGATAAGGTGTGAGCCAGTCGGGAATGCGCGCCTCAAGCCACATTGTCGGGCGCAGAGTCGTACCGCCCACAAATCCCACATGCCCGCCATATTCGGTTAGCTGGTATTCGATATTGGCAGGCAACTGAGCGATGTCCGGGATAACGTGGCTATCCATAAACGGATCGTCCTGCGCATGAATGATAAGTGTAGGCTGGGTAATCGACGGCAGCAGCGGCATCGCGCTACAGCGCCGGTAATAATCGATCGCGTCATTGAAGCCGTGAGCTTTTGAGGTGATCAGATCGTCGAACTCGCGCAGGCGGCGAATGCTTTTCAGTTGGGTTAAATCCACCGGCAGCGTGCCCGGATAAGCCAGCAGCTTGCGCGAGGCATTGGCCTTAAGCAGATTCAACAGGTAGTGCTGATAGACCCGGGAGAAGCCTTTTTCCATATGGTAGCAGCAGTGCTCCAGCACAAACGGTGCGGACACAATCACCGCCGCGTTGACCGGCAGCTGCGGATATTTCGCCAGCATGCAGGCCAGCATATTGCCGCCAAGGGAAAAGCCCACCGCCGCAGTTGGCTGTTCGCCAAGCTGCCGGGCGATCCACTCCAGAAACCAGCGGCCATCTTCCGTTTCGCCGGAATGGTAAATCCGGTGCATGCGATTCGGTTCACCGCTGCATCCCCGGAAATGCATCACGACTCCCAGCCAGCCGCGGGCTTGCGCCGCCTGGATTAAACCGTGGGCATATGGGCTATTCAGGCTGCCTTCCAGACCGTGGAAAATGACCAGCCGGGGCTTATGGCGCGCCTGTTGGGGATCTTCGCTCCAGGCCAGATCGACAAAATCGCCGTCCGGAGTATCGAGCCGCTGCCACACCGGGGTGAACTGAAGCCGCCGCCGCAGAATACGCGGCAGCATGGTTTGCAGGTGAGGATTGCGCGCCCCCGGCATAGGCCGAAAATGGCGCGACGTCTCGTGATTGCCGGTTAAATCCGCAGGAGTTATTTCAGCCATAGCACAGGTTCATGTTTTGTAGGGATCCTTCTCGCGAACTTGTTTAATGAAGGGCGTCAGTGTTTATGATTCCTCAAGCAGTTGCTCTAACTGCTCCTGAGCGTCCAGCCATTCCATTTCGCAATTTTCCAGGTCGGCTTTGGTTTTGGCCTGACGTTGCAGACAGTCTGTTAAGTCGGCCTTACGGCTTTGATCGTACAGCGCGCTGTCGCCAAGCTGCGCTTCCACGTCCGCCAACTGCTGCTGGAGTTTTTCCATTAGCTTTTCGAGACGCATAATCTCTTTGCGCAGCGGCTGCGTCAGGGCGCGCAACTCCGCCTCGCGGCGCTTCTGATCTTTACGCGACTGGGCGCTGTTGGCGTTCTCTTTCGCCGTTTCCGTTGGCTGGCTCTCCTGCTTTTGCAGGTCGCTCAGCCACTTCTGATAGTCTTCCAGATCGCCGTCAAAGGCTTCCACTTTGCCGTCGTGCACCAGGTATAAATCATCCGTGGTGGAACGCAGTAAATGACGGTCGTGCGAGACCACCACCAGCGCGCCTTCAAATTCAATCAGCGCATCGGTGAGCGCCTGGCGCATATCCAGATCGAGGTGGTTTGTCGGTTCATCGAGCAGCAGCAGGTTAGGGCGCTGCCAGACAATCAGCGCCAGCACCAGCCGCGCTTTTTCGCCGCCGGAGAAGCGTTCAGTGTTCTCGCTGACCTTATCGCCCTGGAAACCAAAACCACCGAGATAATCGCGCAGTTGCTGCTCCAGTTCGCGCGGCGCGATACGCGCCAGGTGCTGAAGCGGCGACTCATCGGCGCGCAAAAATTCCAGCTGGTGCTGGGCGAAATAGCCGAGCTTGATGCCCTTCGCCAGGCCAATCTCACCCTGCATTGGGGCCAGCTCGCCCGCCAGCAGTTTAATCAGCGTCGATTTACCCGCGCCGTTACGGCCCAGCAGTCCGATGCGCGATCCCGGGACCAGGTTAAGTTTTATGGAGTCGAGAATCGTTTTATCGCCATAGCCCGCGCTCACTTTTTCCATTTTCAACAGCGGATTGGGCAGGCTTTCCGGGGCGCGAAAACTGAAGTGGAACGGATTATCGACGTGCGCGGGCAGAATCAGCTCCATACGCTCGAGCATTTTGATACGGCTCTGGGCCTGCTTCGCTTTCGAGGCTTTAGCTTTAAAACGGTCGATAAAGCTTTGCAGGTGCGCCACGCGCTGCTGCTGGCTTTCATACATCGACTGCTGCTGCGCGAGACGCGTGGCGCGCTGGCGCTCGAAGGAGCTGTAGTTGCCGGTGTATTCGAACATCGTCTGCTGCTCGATATGAATAATTTTATCCACCACCGGATCGAGGAAGTCACGGTCGTGAGAGATCAAAATCAGCGTTCCCTGATAGCTTTTCAGCCATTTTTCCAGCCAGATAACCGCGTCTAAATCGAGGTGGTTGGTTGGTTCATCGAGCAGCAGCAGGTCGGAACGGCAAATCAATGCCTGCGCCAGGTTAAGGCGCATCCGCCATCCACCGGAGAAGTCGCTGACCGGGCGCTCGAGCTGTTCGTTGCTGAAACCTAAGCCGTGTAGCAGGCTGGCGGCGCGGGAGCGAATGGTCCAGGCACTGATGGCGTCGAGTTTGCCATGCGCGGCGGCGATGGCGTGACCGTCGTTGCGCGCGTTGGCATCGTTCAGCTCGCGCTCAAACTGGCGGTATTCGCGATCGCCGTCGATCACGTATTCAATGGCCGGGACGGCAAGGGCAGGGGTTTCCTGATTCACCCAGGCTAACTGCCAGTTGCCCGGAAAGGTATGGCTCCCCCCGTCGGCGGTGATTTCGCTTTTCAACAGCGACAGCAGGGTAGATTTACCGCAGCCGTTTTTACCCACCAGGCCGACTTTTTGGCCAGGGTTGATGGTAGCGGTCGCGTTATCCAGCAGTACGCGTGTGCCGCGACGAATTTGCAACGAGGAGAATACAATCATAGAGCGCCGTATGTTCTGACTATGTTAATTTGTCATTATGATAATGTAAGGTGTGGGCGATTTGCCGCACCGGGCCGCAATGGTAGCCCAAAAAGAAGACGATACACAAAATCATTCTGGCTGCGCCATTGCGGCAAGAAGATCGGCGGCGCAGGCCGTTGCGTGTCCGTCAGAAAGAGAAAAGTTTTACGCCCGGGAGGGGAATGATGTCAGACACAGCGAAAGTGTTGCTGCTGTATGCCCATCCGGAATCCCAGGACTCGGTGGCAAACCGCGTTCTGCTTAAGCCGGCTTCGCAACTTGCAAATGTTACCGTGCACGATCTCTATGCGCACTATCCCGACTTTTTTATCGATATCCCGCGTGAACAGGCGTTGCTGTTGGCGCACGACGTCATTGTGTTTCAACACCCGCTTTATACCTACAGCTGCCCCGCGTTGCTCAAAGAGTGGCTCGACCGGGTGCTCAGCCGCGGCTTTGCCAGTGGACCGGGAGGAAATCAGCTCGCGGGAAAGTACTGGCGTAGCGTCATCACTACCGGCGAGCCGGAAGGCGCGTATCGCGGTGATGGGTTTAATCGCTACTCTCTCAGTGAAATTCTTCGTCCCTTCGAACTGACGGCGGCCATGTGCCATATGCAGTGGCTCTCGCCAATGATTGTTTACTGGGCGCGCCGGCAGGCGCTGGCAGAACTGGAAAGCCACGCCAGGGCCTATGGCGAATGGCTGGCCTCGCCGCGCATCCCGGGAGGTCGGTAATGGAAGGCGCGGATTTGTTGTTAGCGGGCGTGCTGTTTTTATTCGCGGCGGTCGTCGCGGTGCCGCTGGCGGCGCGTTTAGGTATTGGCGCGGTGCTGGGCTATTTGCTGGCGGGGATCGCCATCGGCCCGTGGGGGTTAGGGTTTATCAGCGACGTCGATGAGATCCTGCATTTCTCAGAGCTTGGCGTGGTGTTCCTGATGTTTATCATCGGACTGGAGCTGAACCCGGCGAAACTGTGGCAGCTGCGGCGTTCAATTTTCGGCGTGGGGGCGGCGCAGGTATTGCTTAGCGCGGGGATCCTGGCGGTGTTGCTGATGCTCACTCATTTCTCCTGGCAGGCGGCGATTGTCGGCGGGATTGGCCTGGCGATGTCTTCTACCGCGATGGCGCTGCAACTCATGCGTGAAAAAGGCATGAACCGCAGCGAGTCCGGGCAGTTGGGCTTTTCAGTGTTACTGTTCCAGGATTTGGCGGTGATCCCGGCGCTGGCGCTGGTGCCGCTGCTGGCAGGCAATGCCGATGAGCATCTTGACTGGACTAAAGTGGGTCTCAAGGTGCTGGCGTTTGCCGGGATGTTGATTGGCGGCCGCTATCTGCTGCGCCCGGTGTTTCGCTTCATCGCCAGTTCCGGGGTGCGCGAGGTGTTTACCGCCGCGACCCTGTTGCTGGTGCTGGGCTCGGCGCTGTTTATGGACGCGCTAGGTCTGTCGATGGCGCTGGGAACGTTTATCGCCGGGATCCTGCTGGCGGAAAGCGAATACCGCCATGAGCTGGAAATCGCCATCGACCCCTTTAAGGGCCTCTTGCTGGGGCTGTTCTTTATCTCTGTCGGCATGGCGCTCAACCTGGGCGTGCTGTACACCCATATCCTGCTGGTGGTGGCGGGCGTTGCCATTCTGGTGGCGGTGAAAATAGCGGTACTGTATGGCCTCGCCCATCTCTACGGGTTGCGTAATTCAGAACGGCTGCAATTTTCCGGCGTGCTCAGCCAGGGCGGCGAATTCGCGTTTGTGCTGTTTTCAACGGCTTCATCGCAGCGGCTGTTTCAGGGGGATCAGATGGCGTTGCTGCTGGTCACCGTGACGCTGTCGATGATGACCACGCCGCTATTAATGAAGCGCATTGATAAGCATCTGGCGCGCCGGTTCAATGAACCAGAAGATGGGGATGAGCAACCCTGGGTTGAAGATGATAAACCGCAGGTGATTGTGGTGGGCTTTGGGCGCTTCGGTCAGGTGATTGGGCGCTTACTGATGGCGAACAAAATGCGTATAACGGTGCTGGAGCGCGACATTAGCAGCGTCAACCTGATGCGCAAATACGGTTACAAGGTTTACTACGGGGATGCGACACAACTCGAGCTTTTGCGTTCTGCCGGGGCAGAACAAGCAAAATCCATTGTCATTACCAGTAATGAGCCGGAAGATACCCTAAAGATTGTGCACCTTTGCCAACAGCATTTTCCCCATCTGGCGATTTTAGCCCGTGCGCGGGGGCGCGTTGAGGCCCACGAACTGCTGCAGGCAGGCGTGACGCAATTTTCCCGTGAGACGTTCTCCAGTGCGCTTGAACTTGGCCGCAAAGCGTTAATATCGGTGGGGCTGCATCCCCATCAGGCACAGCGCGCGCAACTGCATTTTCGTCGGCTGGATATGCGTATGCTGCGGGAATTAATGCCAATCCATACCGATACCGCGCAGATATCCCGCGTGCGCGAAGCTCGCCGCGAACTGGAAGAGATCTTCCAGCGTGAAATGCAGCAGGAGCGGCGGCAATTTGATGGTTGGGATGAATTTGAGTAACAACGAGGTACGTCAGTGCGAAAAAGATTCATAGCCGGGGCGGTTTGTCCGTCCTGCCAGGCGCAAGATTCGCTGGCGATGTGGCGCGAAAATAATGTCGATATTGTTGAATGCGTTAAGTGCGGCCATCAAATGCGCGAGGCGGATAAATCTGCCCAGTCGCATGTGCGCGAGCAAGAGCAAGTCATCGGGATTTTCCATCCCGACTAGCGCGATCGGTCAGCTTTTTTTAAGCTTAGGGGTACACAGGCGTCGATTTCCGTTACAATCGGCGCCAGAAATTTTTCCACGCTCAGGAGATATCATGAAAGTAGCAAAAGACCTGGTGGTCAGCCTGGCCTATCAGGTACGTACAGAAGACGGTGTATTGGTGGATGAGTCTCCGGTGAGTGCACCGCTGGACTATCTTCATGGTCATGGTTCACTGATTTCCGGTCTGGAAAATGCGCTGGAAGGCCACGACGTCGGCGATAAATTCGACGTTGCTGTGGGCGCCAACGACGCTTACGGCCAGTATGACGAAAACCTGGTGCAGCGCGTACCGAAAGACGTCTTCTTGGGCGTTGACGAACTGCAGGTTGGCATGCGTTTCCTGGCTGAAACTGACCAGGGCCCGGTTCCGGTTGAGATTACTGAGGTGGAAGACGATCACGTTGTGGTTGACGGCAACCACATGCTGGCTGGCCAGAATCTGAAATTCAACGTCGAAGTTGTCGCGATCCGCGAAGCGACCGAAGAAGAACTGGCTCATGGCCACGTTCACGGCGCGCACGGCCATGACCACGATCACGACCACGGTCATGACGGCTGCTGCGGCGGTCACGGCCATGGTCATGACCACGGCCACGAGCACGGCAAAGGCGGTTGCGGCGGCAACGGTGGCTGCGGTTGCCACTAAATGCGAAAACGAAAAAGGCAGCCTGGCTGCCTTTTTTATTGCTCTTAATAATGCGGTGGGGGCGTTTCTTCAGACTGCGGCGCGACCATCGAAGGTTGTGTGGCCTTCAACTTTTCCACTAATAACCGCAGATGCTCCCGCAGCTTAACCATCTCCAGCTCATGGGCCGTTACCGTCTGGTTTAACTCTTCGATGGTAATTTCCTGAAATGCAAGACGACTTTCAAGCTCTGCCAGCCGTTGTTCGGTCGATAGATGCTGCATGACTACCCTCTCTGACAGCGTTTAAACACGTTTGTGATTTTACGCGAAAAAACAGGATGTTTGCAGCGGTGAATTACCGGGGATGAAACTTCTGCATACAAAAATAGTCTCAATTTGATCCTATAACGTTCCCGAAGATTGTGTAGATTTCTTCCGCGACGTTATAGTAAGCCTCTTTGCTGATATTAAACCGGGGTGAGAGGCCTCGGTTCTGGAGAAATGGATGAAATCACTGTTTAAAGTCACGCTGCTGGCGACCACCCTAGCCGTTGCTCTGAATGCCCCTGCGTTTGCTGCACCTGCGGCCACGCCTGCTGCAACTGCCGAGAGCAAATCAGCATTCCAAAACGATGACCAGAAATCAGCCTATGCGCTGGGTGCTTCACTGGGCCGTTACATGGAGAACTCATTAAAAGAACAAGAAAAGCTGGGCATCAAATTAGATAAAGCACAGCTGATTGCCGGTGTTCAGGATGCATTTGCTGATAAGAGCAAACTTTCCGATCAGGAAATTGAGCAGACTCTCCAGGCGTTTGAAGCGCGTGTGAAAGCTTCCGCGCAAGAGAAGATGGAAAAAGACGCGAAAGAAAACGCCGATAAAGGCAAAGCCTATCGCGATACTTTCGCCAAAGAAAAAGGTGTGAAAACCTCCTCTACCGGCCTGATGTACAAAGTAGAAAAAGCCGGTACTGGCGAAGCGCCTAAAGACAGCGACACCGTTGTGGTTAACTACAAAGGGACGCTGGTCGACGGTAAAGAGTTTGATAACTCTTACACCCGCGGCGAGCCGCTTTCTTTCCGTCTTGACGGTGTGATCCCAGGCTGGACTGAGGGCCTGAAAAACATCAAGAAAGGCGGCAAAATCAAGCTGGTCATCCCACCTGAGCTGGCTTACGGTAAAAATGGCGTACCGGGCATTCCTGCCAACTCTACCCTGGTGTTTGACGTAGAGCTGCTGGACATTAAACCGGCTCCGAAAGCCGATGCCGCGCCGCAAGCAGATGAGAAAGCCGCTGCTGGCGACGACGCTAAGAAATAAGCAAGAGTTTGAAACCGCCGCCTGCCAGGCGGCGGTTTTTTATTTGCCGCAGGGTCATTGTCCGTTATGTTGCAGGCCATGGCGCAGGCAACCCGAAAGATGACGGGTATAATTAACACTGGAAAACACGTCTGACGCTGTATTACTTTATCTGTTTGCGTAACAACTGAGTGATGAGTCTGCCCTGACACCGAAATACGACAGGCTCTATGTATAGGGTGGTATTCTTTCATGTCCAATTCGCTTTTAACTAACGAGACCAGTGAACTTGATTTACTGGACCAGCGTCCTTTTGATCAAACTGATTTCGATATTCTCAAATCCTATGAAGCGGTAGTGGACGGGTTAGCCATGCTGATTGGCTCACATTGCGAAATCGTGTTGCACTCTTTGCAGGACCTAAAATGCTCCGCCATCCGCATCGCGAACGGCGAACACACCGGGCGAAAAATTGGCTCGCCGATAACCGACCTGGCGCTGCGTATGCTGCATGATATGACCGGTGCCGACAGTAGCGTCTCGAAGTGCTATTTCACCCGCGCCAAAAGCGGCGTACTGATGAAGTCAGTGACAATCGCTATTCGTAACCGGGATCAGCGGGTAATCGGCCTGTTGTGCATCAATATGAATCTCGACGTGCCGTTTTCGCAGATTATGAGCACATTTGTGCCGCCGGAAACCCAGGATCAGGAAGTGCCTTCCTCGGTGAACTTCGCCTCCTCGGTGGAAGATCTGGTGATGCAGACGCTGGAATTCACCATTGAAGAAGTTAACGCGGATCGCAACGTCTCCAACAATGCCAAGAATCGCCAGATTGTGCTCAACCTTTATGAAAAAGGCATCTTCGATATTAAAGACGCTATCAACCAGGTCGCCGATCGGTTAAACATCTCCAAACACACGGTGTATCTCTATATTCGCCAGTTCAAGAGCGGCGATTTTACCGGGCAAGAGCGCTGATGCGTTTTGCGCTTATGGTCACCGGCCCGGCGTATGGCACGCAGCAAGCCAGCAGCGCTTATCAATTCGCCAGAGCTGTCATAGAGGAAGGGCATCGCGTGGAAAGCGTCTTCTTTTATCGGGAAGGCGTTTATAACGCCAACCAACTGACGTCCCCTGCCAGCGATGAGTTTGATATGGTACGCGCCTGGCAGCGCCTGAGTGAAGAACAGGGCGTGGCGCTGCATATTTGCGTCGCGGCAGCGTTACGACGCGGCATCACCGACGACGAACAGGCGCAGCAACTCAATTTGCCTGGCGCTAATCTGCAGCCGGGGTTTACGTTAAGCGGCCTTGGCGCACTGGCTGAAGCGGCGCTTACCAGCGATCGTATGGTGCAATTCTAATGAACCGTGTCGCGTTTGTTTTTTCCTCCGTCCCCCATGGTGCTTCAGCAGGGCGTGAAGGGCTGGATGCGCTGTTGGCGACATCGGCGCTCAGCGATGAGTTGGGCGTTTTCTTTATTGGCGACGGTGTTTTTCAAATCCTGGCAGGCCAACAGCCCGGCGAGATCCTGGCCCGCGACTATATTGCCACCTTCAAACTGCTGGCGCTCTATGATATCGAGAACTGCTGGCTTTGCGCCGATTCGTTGCGCGAGCGCGGACTGGACCCGGACGCCAGCGAGTTTGTCGTGGAGGCAGAAGCCCTGGACAGCGCGCGCCTGCGGGACGCGCTTAACCAGTACGATGTGATTTTACGTTTCTGAGGTTTCAATGCTGCATACCTTAACGCGCTCGCCATGGCAGATGGATTTCACAGGCTTCCTGCGGATGCTTGCGCCCGGCGATGATGTCTTGCTGATTCAGGATGGCGTGGTGGCCGGTATCGCAGGCACGACCTTCCTTGAATTATTGCAGCAGGCCCCCATATCCCTTTACGCGCTGGAAAATGACATTGTTGCGAGAGGTTTGAGCGCTCAAATTTCGACCGATATCGGCAGGGTTAGCTATAATGACTTCGTCAGATTAGCCATGACGCACCCTGGTCAGATGAACTGGTAGCCTGAGATCGCTGTATATTTCTTGACTCCTTTTCGACAGAGCCATAAAATTCTGCGTCCTCATATTATATGAGGTCGATTTATTACGTGTTTACGAAGCAAAAGCTAAAACCAGGAGCTATTTAATGGCAACAGTTAACCAGCTGGTACGCAAACCACGCTCTCGCAAAGTTGCAAAAAGCAACGTGCCGGCGCTGGAAGCATGCCCGCAAAAACGTGGCGTATGTACTCGCGTATATACCACCACTCCGAAAAAACCGAACTCCGCTCTGCGTAAAGTGTGCCGTGTTCGTCTGACTAACGGTTTTGAAGTGACTTCCTACATCGGTGGTGAAGGTCATAACCTGCAGGAGCACTCCGTGATCCTGATCCGTGGCGGTCGTGTTAAAGACCTCCCGGGTGTTCGTTACCACACCGTTCGCGGTGCGCTTGACTGCTCCGGCGTTAAAGACCGTAAGCAAGCTCGCTCCAAGTACGGCGTGAAGCGTCCTAAGGCTTAATGGTTCTCCGTTAAGTAAGGCCAAACGTTTTATATTACTGTCAAACTAAACTCGTAGAGTTTTGGACAATCCTGAATTAACAACGGAGTATTTCCATGCCACGTCGTCGCGTCATTGGTCAGCGTAAAATTCTGCCGGATCCGAAGTTCGGATCAGAACTGCTGGCTAAATTTGTGAATATCCTGATGGTAGATGGTAAAAAATCTACTGCAGAAGCAATTGTATACAGTGCTCTTGAGACCCTGGCTCAACGCTCTGGTAAATCTGAACTGGAAGCATTCGAAGTCGCGCTGGACAACGTTCGTCCGACTGTCGAAGTTAAGTCCCGCCGCGTAGGTGGTTCTACTTATCAGGTTCCAGTTGAAGTTCGTCCGGTCCGTCGTAATGCCCTGGCAATGCGTTGGATCGTTGAAGCTGCTCGTAAACGCGGTGATAAATCCATGGCTCTGCGCCTGGCGAACGAACTCACTGACGCTGCAGACAACAAAGGTACTGCAGTGAAGAAACGTGAAGACGTTCACCGTATGGCAGAAGCCAACAAGGCGTTCGCACACTACCGTTGGTAATCCCTTCGGAATGATAGTCACCAGGCGGGCGCTTCAGTTGGGTTGCCCGCACTGGTTAACTTAATCTGAACGCCTAATGCAATAAACGAGGAATCAAATGGCTCGTACAACACCCATTGCACGCTACCGTAACATCGGTATCAGTGCACACATCGACGCCGGTAAAACCACTACTACCGAACGTATTCTGTTCTACACCGGTGTAAACCATAAAATCGGTGAAGTTCATGACGGCGCCGCTACCATGGACTGGATGGAGCAGGAGCAGGAGCGTGGTATCACCATCACCTCCGCAGCGACTACTGCGTTCTGGTCTGGTATGGCTAAGCAGTATGAACCGCATCGTGTAAACATCATCGACACCCCGGGCCACGTTGACTTCACCATCGAAGTAGAACGTTCCATGCGTGTTCTTGACGGTGCGGTAATGGTTTACTGCGCAGTTGGTGGTGTTCAGCCGCAGTCTGAAACCGTATGGCGTCAGGCAAACAAATATAAAGTTCCACGTATCGCGTTCGTTAACAAAATGGACCGTATGGGTGCGAACTTCCTGAAAGTTGTTGGTCAGATCAAATCCCGTCTGGGCGCGAACCCGGTTCCGCTGCAACTGGCGATTGGTGCTGAAGAAGGTTTCACCGGCGTTGTTGACCTGGTGAAAATGAAAGCCATCAACTGGAACGATGCGGATCAGGGCGTGACCTTCGAATATGAAGATATCCCGGCTGATATGCAGGACCTGGCTGAAGAATGGCACCAGAATCTGATCGAATCTGCTGCTGAAGCTTCTGAAGAGCTGATGGAAAAATACCTGGGCGGCGAAGAGCTGACCGAGGAAGAAATCAAGAAAGCTCTGCGTCAGCGCGTTCTGAACAACGAAATCATCCTGGTAACCTGTGGTTCTGCATTTAAGAACAAAGGTGTTCAGGCAATGCTGGATGCGGTAATCGATTACCTGCCGGCACCGACTGACGTTCCTGCGATCAACGGCATCCTGGACGACGGTAAAGATACTCCGGCTGAGCGTCACGCTAGCGATGACGAGCCGTTCTCTGCACTGGCGTTCAAAATCGCGACCGACCCGTTCGTGGGTAACCTGACGTTCTTCCGCGTGTACTCTGGCGTGGTTAACTCTGGTGATACCGTACTGAACTCTGTGAAATCCGCTCGCGAGCGTTTTGGCCGTATCGTTCAGATGCACGCTAACAAGCGTGAAGAGATCAAAGAAGTTCGCGCTGGCGACATCGCGGCTGCAATCGGTCTGAAAGATGTGACTACAGGTGATACTCTGTGTGATCCGGACAACCCGATCATTCTGGAGCGTATGGAATTCCCTGAGCCGGTAATCTCCATCGCCGTAGAACCGAAAACCAAAGCTGACCAGGAAAAAATGGGTCTGGCTCTGGGCCGTCTGGCTAAAGAAGACCCGTCATTCCGCGTATGGACTGACGAAGAATCTAACCAGACCATCATCGCTGGTATGGGCGAACTGCACCTGGACATCATCGTTGACCGTATGAAGCGCGAGTTCAACGTTGAAGCTAACGTAGGTAAACCTCAGGTTGCTTACCGCGAAGCGATTCGCGCGAAAGTTACCGATATTGAAGGTAAACACGCTAAGCAGTCTGGTGGTCGTGGTCAGTACGGTCATGTCGTTATCGACATGTACCCGCTGGAGCCGGGCTCAAATCCGAAAGGTTATGAGTTCGTTAACGACATCAAAGGTGGTGTAATTCCTGGTGAATACATCCCTGCCGTTGATAAAGGCATCCAGGAGCAGCTGAAGTCTGGTCCGCTGGCAGGTTACCCGGTAGTAGACATGGGTATTCGTCTGCACTTCGGTTCTTACCATGACGTTGACTCCTCTGAACTGGCGTTTAAACTGGCCGCTTCTATTGCCTTTAAAGAAGGCTTTAAGAAAGCGAAACCTGTTCTGCTTGAGCCGATCATGAAGGTTGAAGTAGAAACGCCGGAAGAGAACACCGGTGACGTTATCGGTGACTTGAGCCGTCGTCGTGGTATGCTGCGCGGTCAGGAATCTGACGTTACTGGCGTTAAGATCCACGCTGAAGTTCCGCTGTCTGAAATGTTCGGATATGCAACTCAGCTGCGTTCTCTGACCAAAGGTCGTGCATCTTATACCATGGAATTCCTGAAGTATGATGATGCGCCGAACAACGTTGCTCAGGCCGTAATTGAAGCTCGTGGCAAGTAAGCCCCGGGGTTAAAACTAATGTCCCGTGCTCTCTCCTGTTGGGGAGAGCACTATAGTAAGGAATATAGCCGTGTCTAAAGAAAAATTTGAACGTACAAAACCGCACGTCAACGTTGGTACTATCGGCCACGTTGACCACGGTAAAACTACCCTGACCGCTGCCATCACTACCGTTCTGGCT
>NZ_JAAATR010000026.1 GCF_009907385.1 Atlantibacter hermannii | reverse complement strand
GATGCTCTACCAACTGAGCTAATCACCCACTGAGGCACTGCTTAATACGTAAAGTGGTGGGTCGTGCAGGATTCGAACCTGCGACCAATTGATTAAAAGTCAACTGCTCTACCAACTGAGCTAACGACCCACTTTTTGCCACCTCGGGTTTGTTTCATATCCCTCGGCAACGGCGGCATATATTACTGATTTCAGAATCAGGCGCCTGGAAAGCCGTTGCTGACGCAACTTAACTCATCACGTACTGAGGCACTGCTTAATACGTAAAGTGGTGGGTCGTGCAGGATTCGAACCTGCGACCAATTGATTAAAAGTCAACTGCTCTACCAACTGAGCTAACGACCCACTTTTTGCCACCTCGGGTTTGTTTCATATCCCTCGGCAACGGCGGCATATATTACTGATTTCAGAATCAGGCGCAACAAAAATTTCGATAGAGATCACTTAACTGCTTAAGTTTCACCCGGTGAGACCAGAAAAACCGCATTCTGGTCGAACCCTGAACTATTGCATGGCACTTAAGCGTTTCTGCGCCTGTTTCGCGCCATCGGTATTGGGATATTTACTGATGACCTGCTGATACACCGCTTTGGCTTTCGCGCTGTCGCCTTTATCCTGCATGATCACACCCACTTTATACATGGCGTCAGAGGCTTTCGGCGATTTCGGGTAATTCTTCACGACCGAGGCGAAGTAATACGCCGCATCGTCTTTCTTACCCTTGTTGTAATTCAATTGCCCCAGCCAGTAGTTAGCGTTCGGCTGATAGGTTGAATCCGGGTACTTCTTCACAAAGTTCTGGAAGGCAGCAATAGCCTCATCCTGGCGCGACTTATCCTGGACCAATGCGATGGCCGCATTGTAATCGGTATTAGCGTCTCCGCCCTGTACCGGCGTACCAGTGCTGGCGGCAGGCGCGTTTGCCGCGCTGTCGCCAGTGGCTGCGCCAGCGTTGGTCTGCGCGCTGGTATCGCCAGACTGCGCGGCGGCACCGCCATTGCTAAGGCTATCTATCTGCAGCAACAGCTGCTTCTGACGTTCCACAACCTGATTCAATTGATACTGGCTTTCCTGAATCTGACCGCGCAGGGAATCAATATCATTCTGGTTATCGGAAAGCTGCTGCTGGAGTTGGGTTAAAAGCTGACTGTGAGCGTTAGAGATACGCTCAAGTTGCGTGACCCGGTCTTCAACCGAGCCTGAGCCGACACTACTGATTGGCGCCTGAGCAAAAGCGGCCCAGGGGGCCGCTATGCCAACCAGCAACGACAGACTCAACAGATGATGTCTGAAGTTACTGCTCATGCGATGCTCTTAGTAAACGAGTACGGCACGACGGTTTTTAGCGTAAGCCGCTTCGTCATGACCCAGTACTGCAGGTTTTTCTTTACCGTAAGAAACGATGGAGATCTGATCAGCAGAAACGCCTTTACCCTGCAGGTACATCTTAACGGCGTTAGCACGACGTTCACCCAGGGAGATGTTGTACTCAGGCGTACCGCGTTCGTCCGCGTGACCTTCTACGGTGACTTTGTAAGACGGGTTGCTACGCAGGAAGTTAGCGTGTGCATCCAGCATTGCAGCGAAGTCAGAACGGATGTCGTACTTGTCCAGATCGAAGTAAACGATGTTGTTCTGCTGCAGCTGCTGCATTTGCAGACGCGCTTGCTCTTCAGAAGACATGTTGCCGCTGCCGTTAGCGTCCATACCAGTGCCGGCGCCGTTCAGCATGCCGCCTTCGCTGCCATCGTTGCTTGCGTTCTTGTTAGAAGAACACGCTGCGATTGCCATTACAGGCAGAGCGATCATCAGCCCTTTCAGCACTTTGTTCAGTTGCATTTCAATGATTCCTTTAGTATCAATTAATTATTATTACAGATACGGAGACCAGGCAGGGAATTTGACCTGTCCATCAGTCGCCGGAAGACGCGCTTTGAAACGCCCATCTGTTGAAACCAAATTCAGCACAGATCCCATCCCCTGAGAAGAGCTGTAGATTACCATCGTGCCGTTAGGTGCCAGACTTGGCGTTTCATCCAGGAACGTTGACGACAGAGTTTGTACGCCTCCCGTTACCAGATCCTGTTTAGCGATGTGCTGAGCGCCGCTATTAGAGCTCACCATCACCATAAATTTACCGTCTGCGCTCACGTCCGCGTCCTGGTTCTGAGATCCTTCCCAGGTAATACGCTGCGGCGCGCCGCCGTTAACGCTGACTTTATAAACCTGCGGACGACCCGCCTGGTCAGAGGTATAGGCCAGAGTCTGGCTATCCGGGAACCAGGTCGGTTCGGTGTTGTTGCTGCGACCATCGGTGACCTGACGGATCTGGCCGGAGCCGATATCCATCACGTACAGGTTCAGGCTACCGGTTTTCGACAGCGCGAACGCCAGTTTAGAGCCGTCTGGCGAGAAGGCCGGGGCGCCGTTATGACGCGGGAATGAAGCCACCTGACGAACGGCACCGTTGGCCAGCGTCTGGATAACCAGCGCAGAACGACCGCTTTCGAAGGTGACGTAAGCCAGTTTAGAGCCGTCCGGAGACCAGGCCGGAGACATCAGCGGCTGCGGCGAACGGTGAACCACGAACTGGTTGTAGCCGTCATAGTCAGACACGCGCAGTTCATACGGGAACTGGCCGCCGTTAGTCTGCACCACGTAAGCGATGCGGGTACGGAACGCGCCTTTTATACCGGTCAGCTTTTCGAACACCTCGTCACTCGCCGTGTGGCCCGCATAGCGCAGCCACTGCTTGTTCACTTTGTAAGAGTTCTGAGCCAGTACAGTGCCCGGCGCGCCGCCGGTATCCACCAGCTGATAAGCCACGGTATAGCTGCCGTCGCCGTTCGGCGTGACCTGACCTACCACCACGGCGTCAATGCCCAATGCCGACCATGCGGCAGGCTGGACTTCCTGAGCAGAACCCGGCTGCTGAGGCAGACGTGAACGATCCAGTGGATTGAATTTACCGCTGTTGCGAAGGTCAGCCGACACAATGCCGCCAACATCCTCAGGCGCTGCGCCTGGGCCTGCCCATTTAAATGGAGCAACACCAATCGGACGTGCTGAATCCACCCCTTCGGTGATTTCAATACGCACTTCTGCATGCAGCACCGCTGCCCACAGCATCAAAAAGCTTAATGCTACTCGTAATGCCTGCTTCATCATTTCTCCCTTACCCGGACATAGTGTCCACGATAATTTAGCAGAATGTTAACAAACCCAAATTTTAAACTTACATGACCACTTTAGTTTAGAGCCAGAGGCGGAAACTGAAAGTTTCGATCACAGCTTGAACACCAGCGTAGCGTCTTTAACACGCTCGTAGACTTCTTTGCTGGGCGGTGCCGGCATATTTGCGGCACGCGCCGCGCTCAACGCCGCAGCACATAACTCGGGATCACCGCCTTTCGATTCAATATTGCTCAATGAGCCGTCAGGTCTCAGAGAGATATGTAAATCGCAAGACTTTCCGGCAAGCAAATCTGCGTTATAAAGTTTGCTTTTAACAGCGACTTTAATCTGATTTGTATACCGGCTGATATCCGCATTACTCGCGCCGCTATCGCCGTTGGTCTTATTATTCCCCTGACCGGCAGCAGTTGCGGTATTTCCTTTGTTTCCGCCCCCGGTTTTCGGCGCATTCTTACCTGAACTTAAATCACCGAACAGATCGTCAACGTCAGAGGCTGCCGCTTTCGCCGCTGCGGCTTTTTCGGCAGCGGCTTTGGCTGCTGCCGCCTTTTTCTCAGCAGCGGCTTTTTCAGCGGCGGCTTTCTTGTCCGCTGCCGCTTTGGCTGCGGCGGCTTTTTCCGCTGCGGCCTTCTCTGCTGCTGCTTTCTCTGCGGCAGCCTGTTTAGCGGCTTCGGCCTGGGCTTTCTTCTCTGCGTCAGCTGCGGCTTTTGCTTGCGCTTTTTTCTCAGCTTCTGCGGCGGCTTTCGCTGCTTCAGCTTCGGCTTTCTTCTTCGCGTCGGCGGCGGCTCTCGCTGCCTCGGCTTCCGCTTGTTTCTTCGCAGCAGCGGCGGCTTTCGCCGCATCTTCCTGCGCTTTCTTCGCGGCGTCTGCAGCAGCTTTGGCCTGTGCGTCCGCCTGCGCTTTAGCGTCGGCTGCCGCTTTCGCTGCGGCGGCTTCAGCCTGCTTTTGTTGTTCCTGAGCGCGTTTCGCCGCTTCTTCAGCCTGTTTCTGCTGTTCAGCCTGCTCGCGGGCGTTTTCCTGCGCCTGCAAACGCTCTTTTTCCAGTTCCTTCAAACGCTGCTGCTCAGCCGCCTGCTTTTCACGTAACTCTTCGGCCTGCTGCTGGGCTTGCTTTTCACGCTGCTCGGCAGCCTGTTTCGCGCTGGCGCGCTGCTCCTGCTCGCGATTGTACTGATTTACCACGGCACCCGGATCGACCATGACGGCATCAATTGCCGAGCCGCCACCGCCGCCTGCGCTGGCGTCAATGTTTTCGTCAAACGAGCTCCAGATGAGTATTGCAATCAGGATGATATGCAGCACCACTGAAATAATGATCGCTCGTCTCAGCTTGTCGTTCTGTTCGGTTGCCTTTGACACTCTCGGTTCCCAAAAACTTGTCGCCTGTTAAGCGGATTTTCAGATAGGCTGCGTCATTAAGCCCACAGACTTAACACCCGCCTGATGCAACAGGTTCAGCGCTTTGATGATTTCATCATAAGGCACCTCTTTGGCACCTCCGATAAGGAAGACCGTTTTCGGATTCGCCTGCAGGCGGCGTTGCGCTTCGGCAATCACCTGCTCGGAAGGCAACTGATCCAAACGATCTTTTTCAACCACCACGCTATACTGCCCTACCCCGGACACTTCGATAATTACCGGAGGATCGTCATTAGTGCTGACGGTTTGTGAATCCATCGCATCCGGCAGATCGACTTCCACGCTCTGAGTGATAATCGGCGCGGTCGCCATAAAAATCAGCAACAGCACCAACAGCACGTCCAGCAGCGGGACGATGTTGATCTCAGACTTCAGTTCGCGACGGCTCCGTCCACGAGTTCTGGCCATGGCTTACCCCTTGGTGCTCTCTGGGTTAGCGAATGCCTGACGGTGCAGGATCGCCGTGAACTCTTCCATAAAGTTGTCGTAATTCAGTTCCAGTTTGTTCACGCGCTGGTTAAGGCGGTTATAAGCCATAACGGCGGGAATTGCCGCGAACAGGCCGATTGCGGTAGCGATCAGCGCTTCTGCGATACCCGGCGCAACCATTTGCAGCGTGGCCTGTTTCACCGCACCCAGCGCGATAAAGGCATGCATGATCCCCCACACGGTGCCGAACAGACCGATATAGGGGCTGATAGAACCGACGGTGCCGAGGAAAGGGATGTGGGTTTCCAGCGTTTCCAGTTCGCGGTTCATCGAAATACGCATCGCGCGTGACGCCCCTTCGACAATGGCTTCCGGCGCATGACTGTTCGCGCGATGCAAACGAGCGAACTCTTTAAAACCGGCATAGAAAATCTGTTCAGAGCCCGCCAGGTTTTCGCGGCGTCCCTGGCTTTCCTGATACAGGCGGGATAATTCAATGCCCGACCAGAACTTATCTTCAAAGGCTTCCGCTTCACGGGTTGCGGCGTTGAGAATACGCGTTCGCTGAATAATGATGGCCCAGGATGCGATGGAAAAACCAATCAAAATCAACATGATAAATTTGACCAGAAGGCTCGCCTTCAGGAACAAATCAAGGATATTCATGTCAGTCACTGCTTGAACTCCGCGACAATAGACTTGGGAAGCGCACGAGGCTTCATTAAGAGTGGATCAACACAGACGATCAGCACCTCAGCTTCATTGAGGGTTTGTTGTTCTGCATTGACGATCCGTTGCGTGAAAACCAGGGATGTTCCACGCATCGACGTAATTTCAGTTTGAATTTCGAGCATATCGTCGAGTCGGGCAGGCGCAAAATACTCCAGCGTCATCTTGCGTACCACGAAGGCCACACGCTCCGCCATTAGTTCTTGCTGACTAAAGTGGTGGTGGCGCAGCATCTCTGTGCGTGCTCTTTCATAAAAAGCGACGTAACTGGCGTGATAAACCACACCACCGGCGTCGGTGTCTTCGTAATAGACACGAACCGGCCATCGAAACAGCGTTGTGCTCACTCTACATCCCGGTAATGCAAATAAACGTTGCTACTATACGCAAGAGAAAGGGGGTTTGGAATGGGTAGAGGTAAAGGGTAAGTAAAAATTTATGGGCTTATGAAAGCCCATAATTCCTAACGGTGAAATCCTGCTCAGAGGAAGAAAAACGCCAGCCCGGCGATGAGCACAATATCAGCGAGAAGCGGGCAGAACAGCGCCTGCCAGTGGATGGCGCGCGGACGAAAACCGACGCCGTGGATCACCCCAGCGCACACCGCCCACATCAGCAGCAGGCCGTGCCAGACGGTTAAGTCGCTGGTTTTTGCCGCGAAACGCGACGGGTCCCAAAACATACAACCCGCCAACAGTAACGCCATCACTAAGGAAAGGGCCCGTAACGGGCCCTTGTCCATTACCGCATACAGCTGCGCGATAATTTTACTCATTAGTGTTCTTCTTTACCGAGCTTAGCGGCTTCTACGTGCTCCAGCGCCAGCGCGGTAATCACACCAAACGCACAGGCAAGAAGCGTGCCGAGAATCCATGCAAAGTACCACATAATCAGCTCCTTACTAGTACAGAGAGGTTGAGTTGGATTCGATATGCTCTTTCGTGATACGGCCATACATTTTCCAGTAGCACCATGCGGTGTACAGGAGAACAATCGGCACAAACACGATAGCGACCCAGGTCATCACGGTCAGCGTCAGCTGGCTGGATGTCGCATCCCACATGGTCAAACTGGCGTTCATCATGATGCTGGACGGCATCACGAACGGGAACATCGCAATACCGGCGGTCAGAATCACGCAGGCAATCGTTAATGAAGAAAACACGAACGCCAGCGCGCCTTTTTCCGCACGGGACATCAGCACGGTCAGCAGCGGCAGTACCACGCCCAGCGCCGGAATAGCCCACAGAATCGGTGCGTTATTAAAGTTCACCAGCCAGGCGCCTGCTTCACGGGTGACTTCTTTGGTCAGCGGGTTAGAGAGTGCGTGATGATCAAGCGTTGAGGTCACGACGTAACCCTCAATACCGAACATCACCCAAACGCCAGCCAGCGCGAAGCACACCATCATCACCAGCGCAGCGACCTGAGCCGTTGCGCGGCTACGCAGGTGGATTTCACCTACGGTACGCATCTGCAGATAGGTTGCGCCCTGGGCAATGATCATCGACACGCTCACCACGCCTGCCAGCAGACCAAACGGGTTCAGCAGCTGGAAGAAGTTGCCGGTGTAAGTCAAACGCAGGTACTCATCCACGTTGAACGGTACGCCCTGCAGCAGGTTGCCGAAGGCCACGCCAATTACCAACGGCGGAACGAAGCTACCGATGAAGATGCCCCAGTCCCACATGTTGCGCCAGCGGGTGTCTTCAATCTTGGAGCGGTAGTCAAAACCGACCGGACGGAAGAACAGCGACGCCAGCACCAGAATCATCGCCACATAGAAGCCGGAGAACGCGGCGGCGTACACCATCGGCCACGCCGCGAACAGCGCGCCGCCTGCGGTGATCAGCCACACCTGGTTACCGTCCCAGTGTGGGGCGATGGAGTTGATCATAATACGACGTTCGGTGTCGTTACGACCCAGGAAGCGGGTCAGCATGCCGACCCCCATATCAAAACCGTCTGTCACGGCGAAGCCAATCAGCAGGACGCCAACCAGCAGCCACCAGACAAAACGCAATACTTCATAATCGATCATTTGACGTCTCCTGTCTTAGCGTGCCGGTTGTGAGTCGACTACTGACTCTTCGTATTGACGTTGAGAGCCCACATTTGATTGCTCAAAGTGATAGCGGCCGGTTTTCAGGCTGCTTGGGCCCAGGCGCGCAAATTTGAACATCAGATACAGCTCGGCCACGAGGAACAGGGTATACAGGCCGCAAATCAGCACCATTGAGAAGATGATGTCGCCTGCGGTCAGGGAGGAGTTAGCCACCGCCGTCGGCAGCACTTCGCCTACCGCCCAGGGTTGACGGCCATACTCCGCCACAAACCAGCCGGATTCGATAGCGATCCACGGCAGCGGCAGGCCATAAAGCGCTGCTTTAAGCACCCATTTCTTCTCACCGATACGGTTGCGAATAACGGTCCAGAACGCCGCCGCGATGATGCCCAGCAGCAGGATGCCGCACGCCACCATGATACGGAACGCGAAGTACAGCGGCGCAACGCGCGGGATAGAATCCTGGGTCGCCAGCTGGATTTGCTCTTCGGTCGCATCGGTAACGTTCGGGGTATAGCGTTTCAGCAGTAAGCCGTAGCCAAGGTCTTTCTTAACCGCGTTGAACTGGTCGCGAACACCCTGATCGGCGGAACCGGCACGCAGCTCTTCCAGCAGTTGATACGCCTTCATCCCGTTACGGATGCGCTCTTCATGCTGAACCAGCAGATCTTTCAGGCCGATAACCGGGGTATCGACGGAACGCGTAGCGATAATGCCCAGCGCGTACGGGATCTGAATAGCGAAGTGGTTTTCCTGTTTTTCCTGATCCGGAATACCGAACAGGGTAAAGGCGGCAGGCGCGGGTTGGGTTTCCCACTCGGCTTCAATGGCAGCCAGTTTGGTTTTCTGCACGTCGCCCATTTCGTAGCCGGATTCGTCACCCAGCACGATTACAGACAGCACCGCAGCCATACCGAAGCTGGCGGCAATAGCAAAGGAGCGTTTTGCGAAAGCGATATCGCGGCCTTTCAGCAGATACCAGGCGCTGATGCCCAGTACAAACATCGCGCCGGCAACATAACCTGAAGCCACGGTGTGAACGAACTTCACCTGAGCAACCGGGTTAAGCACCAGTTCGGAGAAGCTGACCATCTCCATACGCATGGTTTCGAAGTTGAAGTCGGAAGCGATGGGGTTTTGCATCCAACCGTTCGCCACCAGAATCCACAGCGCGGAGAGGTTAGAGCCAAGTGCCACCAGCCAGGTTACCGCCATGTGCTGCACTTTACTTAAACGGTCCCAGCCGAAGAAGAACAAACCAACAAACGTAGATTCGAGGAAGAACGCCATCAGGCCTTCGATAGCCAGCGGCGCGCCAAAAATGTCGCCCACATAATGCGAATAGTAAGACCAGTTAGTCCCGAACTGGAACTCCATGGTCAAACCGGTAGCGACGCCCAGAGCGAAGTTGATTGCAAACAACTTGCCCCAGAATTTGGTCATATCTTTATAGATTTGTTTGCCGGAAAGCACATAGACCGTTTCCATGATAGCCAGCAGGAACGCCATACCCAGCGTTAGCGGCACAAACAGAAAGTGATACATAGCGGTCAAGGCAAACTGTAAGCGCGACAGTTCGACTATATCTAACATCTTGACTCCTTGCTCTTTGCATGAAGACGTTGAACGCGGTTGCCGTTATCGGTCCCCAAACGCATGCCCCAATACAAATATTGCTTCCATAACATCACGATCCCCCCATCACAATGTGACAGAGAAGCGAGTAAGGTTGCAAATACGTTAATAAGAAAAACAAATTGATCCCGCAAATATATTACGCCGCAATTCCCTTACAATAAACAGGTTTTTGCATAGTGTTATTTGCATTTTTCGACGGTGATCAATTTATAGCGAAAATGAGGTAGAAACGCTAGATTGATTTGGCGCAAGTTTACAAAAAACTCATGAATTTCGCATGCGTTAAGTATTGATCTGACTCAATTTATAACATTGATGTTAATTATGTTTCACTTGAGACACCGTGGTGATCATATTGTTAATTATTTGTTCATGCGACGCCGTTCGAGTTAAAGGACAGTGATAATTTCTAAAATGGATTATTGGCAAAAGGAATAACGGAGAAATAAATAGCGGGAAAGAGAAATAATGTTAAATCCGT
Organism: Atlantibacter hermannii; assembly: GCF_009907385.1. Lineage (GTDB taxonomy): Bacteria > Pseudomonadota > Gammaproteobacteria > Enterobacterales > Enterobacteriaceae > Atlantibacter > Atlantibacter hermannii_A. The sequence continues at coordinate 142,896 of NZ_JAAATR010000026.1, read as the reverse complement.
CACGAAATTTTATTTAAATGTCCTTTTCTTTGATTATATATAACAATAAGTTCACTTGGTTATCATTTAATTAACAATTCGCCGTTTAAAAAAACGACACCCGGATAAATTCCTCCAGGCGTCGCTGTCGATTCACTGTTATGGCTTTAATGTTATTTTAAACGTGCGGGACTGGCCGGGTTTTAACAGACCAGTGACTGCGGGTTGATGCTTCACGTCCGGGTAAACCGCTTCACGCATATCCGTTTCCTGCCACTGTGTCACTGGAGAAGTAAACGCCAGTTGCCCTTCACAAACTTCATTGTGCGACGGGTTGTAAACCCTCACGATCAACGCATCATCCTCTTCCGCTTTTTTCAGCACGCTTAGCTGGCATTCTGTCGGCGACATGGTCATCAGCGAGTAATGCCGTGGCGTGGTGAACGGCGCGCTGTTGAGCTTCATCGCGTTCCACGGGATTTTGTTATAACACTGCACTGGCGTTAGCCAGGCGCGGGCCTGCTGCGCCACGCCTGCTTCCGACGCCGTTCCGCTATAGCTAAACAAACTCAAGCGGCAATGCAGTTTGCCGCGCATTTGCGAGTCAGGTACCGGTAATTTGATACCGGAAGGACGACCAGGTCTCAGCAGAAGATCTTCTTTACCCAGCAGCCCGACCGCGCGCAACAGCGTCAGCGCAAAGGTTTTTTGCCGCTCGCCAATGATTTCGACCTCCCGCAATCCTTCGCTAAACAGCGCCATGCCCCGGCGTTGCGACTCCAGCGCGCAGTAATTAAGGAAGTTCCATACCGGCACCGGGTTTCTTTCCAGCCTTCCTGCTGCCCTTTCTCCATTAGCACGTCCAGCGTGAGATAGCCCATAGCGGGCAATACCTGGCATAGCTGGATATCGTATTCCATAAACGGCTCATAATTGCCGTAATGGACGATTTGCCGGTCCACCAGTCCCGGGTCGATTTCCCGTGCGGCGCGAATGAAATACTCCACCGGGTTGCCCGCGCTGTCCCGCAGTGAAAACTGCGCGGCGCGAATACGCAATGTGGTATTAATCACTTCCTGACGCGGGTACGGCATCAGGTTAAATAAAGTAAGCTTATCGCCCTGCCCCTCAGGCATGGCGTCGACGATTTTACGCTGGGTAAAGCGCAGCAGATTGTCGGCCATGTCTTCAGCCAGTTCGAAACGCGCCATGATTTCCCGGTGTACTTTGTCGCTACAGCAGCAACCAATGCTGTCGTGGGCGTGATTCTTTAAAATTTCCTTCCACATTTTCTCCAGCAGGCCGTGGTGGTAATCAAAGCCCAGGCGCCAGGCGATAGCTTTCAGCGGCTCCAGCAAATTGACAATTTTGTTCTCAATGCGCGCATGGGCAATCTTGATATCCATCCGCGTTGAGCCGATGGTGCGGTGAACGCGCATATATTTGCCATCGATGAACTCGCCTTTAAGCGTATCGAGGCGCTCACGCTGTTGTTCAATCTGCTCAAAGATCGTTTCGAAGCGGCTCATGACAAACTCGCGTTGCGGGTAAATCTTGCGCATTTTCGCCATCACGCTGAAGATATTTTGCTGGAGCGGCATTTGGTCATGGCCGTTCGGCAGCAGGATTTCTTTGGTCAGGGAAGCCTTCTCCAGCACCTCAAAATAGCTGTCGAGCCGTTTGCGCAGGTCTCCTTCATCATCGGCTCGCCAAATTCCCGGCAGTCTCGCAGGCCGTACATCAAATTACGGACAATCGACTCCCCGGCCACGATAGTGGTGTCGGTCTGAGTATACCAGGGGCCGATAATCAGCCTTCCCGCCTCGACCAGCGATTTAACCCGCCGGCGGTTTTCCGGCTTCACGGCGAAATAGTCTTCGAGGATCGCCGTCTGCCCATCGAGCACATAGAACGGGTATTCCGGATCCTGCTCCAGCCGGGCGAGGATCTCCTCCATATTGTTGACCAGCAAAATACGCGACTCTTCGGTAGTGAAATACCACTCGCGATCCCAGTGCATATGGGGAGTAATGTGAACACGCGATACCGCTTTCATCGTGGTTCCCGGATCTCACCTGGGAAGTGATGGAGAAATCTAAATATCACTATATCGAAGCGGTGAAAAAAATGGTGATCGACCGCAGCGAACAGGAAATCCTGGCGGTAATGCCGACGCTGGAAGTGACCAAAGCCCTGAACCTCGATCCGGCGCGCCCGACGCTGGAGAAAGTCTCGCGCGGGTTTTTAAAGGACGGCAAGGTGTTTGAGTACAGCCGGAATATCTTCAAGAGTGACGATTATAAATTCACACTGGTCGCCCGGCGACGCCATTAAAAAAGGCCACCCCAGGGTGGCCAACCATGTCGAAGAGTCAATTATTATTCTACTCATTTCCCCGTCGAAACGGGGAAATGAGGGTTTGTTACAGAATCGACTTCAGCGCGTCGCCGATATCGGCCAGGCTGCGAACGGTTTTCACGCCCGCGGCTTCCAGCGCAGCGAATTTCTCATCCGCCGTACCTTTACCGCCGGCAATGATCGCGCCCGCGTGGCCCATACGCTTGCCTTTCGGCGCGGTGACGCCAGCGATATAGCCGACAACCGGTTTGGTCACGTGATCTTTAATGTAGGCCGCCGCTTCTTCTTCCGCGCTGCCGCCGATCTCGCCGATCATCACGATCGCTTCGGTCTGCGGATCTTCCTGGAACAGCTTCAGGATATCGATGAAGTTAGAGCCCGGGATCGGGTCGCCGCCGATGCCCACACAGGTGGACTGGCCGAAGCCGTAATCGGTGGTCTGTTTAACCGCCTCATAGGTCAGAGTGCCAGAACGGGACACGATGCCCACTTTGCCCGGTTTGTGAATGTGGCCTGGCATGATGCCGATTTTGCATTCGCCTGGCGTGATCACGCCCGGGCAGTTTGGCCCGATCATGCGCACGCCCGCTTCGTCCAGCTTCACTTTCACGGTCAGCATATCCAGCGTCGGGATGCCTTCCGTGATGGTGATAATCAGTTTGATGCCTGCGTCAATCGCTTCCAGGATGGAGTCTTTGCAGAACGGCGCCGGAACGTAGATCACCGAGGCGGTCGCGCCAGTGGCTTCTACCGCTTCACGCACGGTGTTGAACACCGGCAGGCCGAGATGCGTGGTGCCGCCTTTACCCGGGGTCACGCCGCCAACCATCTGGGTGCCGTAAGCAATCGCCTGCTCGGAGTGGAAAGTCCCCTGGCTGCCGGTAAAGCCCTGGCAGATCACCTTGGTGTTTTTATCGATTAAAACAGACATTATTTCCCCTCCACTGCGGCAACAACCTGCTGAGCTGCATCCGTCAGACTTTTCGCTGCAATAATATTCAGGCCGCTGTCAGCCAGACGCTGTGCGCCCAGCTCGGCGTTGTTCCCTTCCAGACGCACCACCACCGGCACGTTTACGCCCACTTCTTCAACCGCGCCGATAATACCGTCGGCGATCAGATCGCAACGGACGATACCGCCGAAAATGTTCACCAGAACGGCTTTCACTTTCTCATCAGACAGGATGATTTTGAACGCTTCGGTTACGCGCTCTTTGGTCGCGCCGCCGCCTACGTCGAGGAAGTTAGCCGGTTCGCCGCCGTGCAGCTTAACGATGTCCATGGTGCCCATCGCCAGGCCTGCGCCGTTAACCATGCAACCGATGTTGCCGTCCAGCGCCACGTAGTTCAGCTCCCACTGCGCAGCGTGTGCTTCACGGGCGTCTTCCTGGCTGTGGTCGCGCATTTCACGCAGATCCGGCTGGCGGAACAACGCGTTGCCGTCAGCGCCCAGTTTGCCATCGAGGCACACCAGATCGCCCTGCTTCGTGATCACCAGCGGGTTGATTTCGATCAGCGCCAGGTCGCGCTCAAGGAAAATGTTCGCCAGGCCCATAAAGATCTTGGTGAACTGCTGAATTTGTTTGCCTTCCAGACCCAGTTTGAACGCCAGTTCGCGTCCCTGATACGGCATCGGGCCGGTCAGCGGATCGAGAGGCATTTTGTGGATCAGGTGCGGGGTTTTCTCCGCCACGGTTTCGATTTCCACGCCGCCTTCGGTGGAAGCCATGAACACCACGCGACGGGTGCTGCGGTCAACAACCGCGCCCAGATACAGCTCTTTATCGATATCGGTCGCGGCTTCAACCAGGATCTGGTTAACCGGCTGGCCGTTAGCGTCTGTTTGGTAGGTCACCAGGCGTTTGCCCAGCCATTGCTCGGCAAATGCGCGAATTTCTTCTTTGCTGTTAACCACTTTCACACCGCCCGCTTTACCGCGGCCGCCAGCGTGAACCTGACATTTGACTACCCACGGGCCTGCGCCGATTTTTGACGCGGCCTCTTCTGCTTCACGCGGGGTATTACAGGCGTAACCCACCGGCGCCGGTAAGCCAGATCTGGCAAACAGTTGTTTCGCCTGATATTCGTGTAAGTTCATGTGTTCTATCCATCCTTCAGGTAAACCTGGTGCTGAATCTGCGTTCAACCACAGGGCAGGTGATGTTTATCAGCCCGCCAGCGCTGCCAGCGGGCCTTATGCATTGGCTCTACACGTCCAGCAGCAGACGGGTCGGATCTTCCAGCAGCTCTTTAATCGCCACCAGGAAGCCCACGGATTCGCGGCCATCGATCAGACGGTGATCGTAAGAGAGCGCCAGATACATCATCGGCAGGATCTCAACTTTACCGTCAACCGCCATCGGGCGATCTTTAATGGCGTGCATGCCGAGGATTGCGCTCTGCGGCGGGTTGATGATCGGGGTGGACATCAGGGAACCGAACACGCCGCCGTTGGTGATGGTGAAGTTACCGCCGGTCAGGTCTTCAACGGTCAGTTTGCCGTCGCGCCCTTTCAGCGCCAGTTCTTTGATGCGTTTTTCGATATCCGCCATACCCAGCGCGTCAACGTCACGCAGAACCGGGGTCACCAGGCCGCGCGGCGTAGAAACCGCCATGCTGACGTCGAAGTAGTTGTGGTATACCACGTCTTCGCCGTCGATGGACGCGTTCACTTCCGGGTAGCGTTTCAGCGCTTCCACCACCGCTTTCACGTAGAAAGACATAAAGCCCAGACGGATGCCGTGACGTTTTTCAAACGCGTCGCCGTACTGCTTACGCAGATCCATGATCGGCTTCATGTTCACTTCGTTAAAGGTGGTGAGCATGGCGGTGGAGTTTTTGGCTTCCAGCAGACGTTCGGCCACGCGCTTACGCAGGCGAGTCATCGGCACGCGTTTTTCAGAGCGGCCAGCCAACTGCGGCTGTGGCTGCTGCTGTTGCGCGCTGGCAGCGGCAGGCTCTGCGGCTTTCGATGCATCCGCTTTACCGGCTTTCGCCAGGTGTTTTTCCACGTCTTCACGGGTCAGACGGCCACCGACGCCGGTGCCTTTGATGTCGCCGGCTTCCAGCGAGTGCTCGGCCAGCAGGCGACGGATCGCCGGGCTGAGCGCATCGTTATTTTGTTCTTCGAGCGAGGCCTGCTGACGCTGGGCTGGCGTCGATTCCTTCGCTTCTGCTTTCGCGCCGCTCTCTTTACCTGCGCTGTTGCCTTCACGCAGGCGACCCAGGATCTGGCGAGAGGTCACGGTGGTGCCCTCTTCTTCCAGAACTGCGTCCAGAATGCCGTCCGCCGATGCCGGAACTTCCAGAACCACTTTGTCAGTTTCGATTTCTACCAGAACCTCGTCGCGGGTGACCGCATCACCCGGTTTTTTATGCCAGGTGGCGACAGTTGCATCGGCAACGGATTCAGGCAGGTCAGGGACAAGAATATCTACGCTACTCATTATTTATCCTTTAATTAATCGACGTTCAGCGCGTCATTGACCAGATCTTGCTGCTGCTTCTGGTGAACGGACATATATCCTACCGCCGGAGAGGCGGAGGCCGGGCGGCCTGCGTAACGCAGTGCAGAACCAAACGGAATCACTTCGCGGAAATGGTGCTGGCTGCAATACCATGCGCCCTGGTTTAATGGCTCTTCCTGACACCAGACAAAATCATGCACATGCGCGTAAGGCTTTAATACTTCCTGCACGGCCTGGACCGGGAAAGGATAAAGCTGTTCGATACGCACAATGGCGACATCTTTCTGATCGTTCTTACGGCGCTGTTCCAGTAAGTCGTAATAGACTTTACCTGAACAGAGCACCACGCGTTTCACTGCTTTCGGGTCCAGCTCGTCAATTTCGCCAATTGCCGGCAGGAATGCGCCGTTGGCCAGTTCGTCAAGCGAGGAGACGGCCAGCGGGTGGCGCAGCAGGGATTTCGGCGACATCACCACCAGCGGGCGACGCATACCGCGCAGCGCCTGGCGACGCAGCATGTGGTAGACCTGCGCCGGGGTCGACGGGACGCACACCTGCATGTTCTGCTCGGCGCACAGTTGCAGATAACGCTCCAGACGCGCGGAGGAGTGCTCCGGACCCTGGCCTTCGTAGCCGTGCGGCAGCAGCATCACCAGACCGCACATACGGCCCCACTTCTGCTCGCCGGACGAGATGAACTGGTCGATAACCACCTGCGCGCCGTTGGCGAAGTCGCCGAACTGGGCTTCCCAGATGGTCAACGTGCGCGGTTCTGCGGTTGCGTAACCGTATTCAAATGCCAGCACCGCTTCTTCAGAGAGCACCGAGTCCCAGACGCGGAACGGGCCCTGGCCGTTGTGCACATGCGACAGCGGGGTCCAGGTAGAACCGTTGGTCTGGTTGTGGATCACCGCGTGGCGGTGGAAGAAGGTGCCGCGACCGGAGTCTTCGCCCGACAGGCGGATCGGAATGCCTTCGTCAACCAGGGTGGCGTAGGCCAGGGTTTCCGCCCCGCCCCAGTCGAACGGTTTTTCACCGTTGGCCATCAGCTGGCGATCGCTGTAGATTTTCGCCACGCGCGACTGCATTTCAATGGTGTCCGGCACGGTGCTGATGCGTTTTGCCAGTTCCTGCAGACGCTTCATTTCCACTTTGTTCGGGTACGCTTCATCCCAGTCGTGGTTGAGGTACGGCGACCAGGTAAAGGAGTGCATGTTCATCGGACGCCACTCTTTCACCACGCACTCGCCGGCATCCAGCGCATCGCGGTAAAGGTTGACCATCTCGGTGGCGTCTTCCAGCGTCGCGACGTTTTCCTGCTCCAGCTTGTCGGCGTAGATTTTGCGCGGCGTCGGGTGCTTTTTGATTTTCTGGTACATCAGCGGCTGGGTTGCGCTCGGCTCGTCAGCTTCGTTATGGCCGTGACGGCGGTAGCACACCAGGTCGATAAACACATCGCGTTTGAAGGTGTTACGGAAATCCAGCGCCAGACGGGTAACAAAAGCCACGGCTTCCGGATCGTCCGCGTTAACGTGGAAAATCGGTGCCTGAACCATCTTGCCGATGTCGGTGCAATACGGGGTAGAACGCGCGTCCAGCGGGTTGGAAGTGGTAAAGCCCACCTGGTTGTTGATCACGATGCGAACGGTACCGCCCACTTCGTAACCGCGCGCTTTGGACATGTTCAGCGTTTCCTGAACCACGCCCTGGCCGGTCACTGCGGCGTCGCCGTGAATGGTGATCGGCAGCACTTTGTTGCTGCTCGGCTCATCCAGGCGATCCAGACGGGCGCGTACCGAACCGATGACCACCGGGCTAACGATTTCCAGGTGCGACGGGTTAAACGCCAGCGCCAGGTGAACCAGGCCGCCTTCGGTTTCGATATCTGACGAGAAGCCCATGTGGTACTTCACGTCGCCGGTGCCGAGGTGTTCTTTGTGTTTGCCCGCGAACTCGTCAAACAGGTCCTGCGGTTTTTTACCCAACACGTTAACCAGCACGTTGAGACGACCGCGGTGCGCCATACCCAGCACCACTTCACGCGTGCCGCTGTTGCCCGCGTGGCGAATCATCTCTTTCAGCATCGGGATCAGCGCGTCGCCGCCTTCCAGCGAGAAGCGTTTCGCGCCCGGGAACTTCGCGCCCAGGTAGCGCTCAAGGCCTTCGGCTGCGGTCAGCTCGCTCAGGAAGCGTTTCTTCTCTTCCGCTTTAAAGCTGGCGTGGCCGATAACGGATTCGATGCGCTGCTGGATCCAACGCTTCTCTTCCGTTGACGTGATATGCATATATTCCGCGCCGATTGAGCCGCCGTAGGTCTGTTTCAGGGCGTCGATCAAATCGGCGAGCTTCATGGTCTCTTTACCGCCGGCAAAAGAGCCAACGTTAAAGGTTTCCTGTAAATCCGCTTCGCTCAGGTTGTGGAAAGCAAGTTCCAGATCCGCAACGCGTTCTTGCTGCCACAATCCCAACGGATCGAGGTTGGCGTGTTGATGGCCTCTGAAACGCCAGGCGTTAATCAGCTGCAGGACTTTGACCTGTTTCGCGCCGGCGTCAGGATCGGCGACTGAGGAGGTGTAACGTGAGGCATCCTTCGCCAGACGGCGGAAATAATCACGTGTTTTGGAATGGAATTGATCCGGTTTAGCCCCGGTGCCAGGCAGTTGCTGGAACATGGAGCGCCAGTGGGCGTCCACTGAATCAGGATCGGTTAAGAAGTCTTCATAGAGCTGTTCTATCCAACTTTGGTTTGCACCAGAGAGATAAGAAGAGTCCAGCCAGGCTTTCATTGCGCCGTTCTGCATCGTGATCCCTTAAGCATTTTTTTGCTTATTTCGCCATGGATAACTACAACGTACTTAGGGAGTACGTAGTACCAGGGTTCACTTTTTGGGCTCTTGGTGGCCCGGTAAGGAACCTTTAAAAACTGTCAACGCGGCAGTTTTTAAAGGTTTCCTGCACTGGCGGAAAGCATAGCGCTAACCGCCCATTTTGCCCGGTAAACATCGCTTACCGGGCGGGTTTTGTTACGCGCTGCGTTGCAACAGCATGGTCTTGATATGACCGATCGCCTTGGTCGGGTTCAACCCTTTAGGGCAGACACTGACGCAATTCATAATGCTGTGGCAGCGGAATACGCTGAAAGCATCGCTCAAATTATCCAGACGGTTATCGGTTTCGGTATCGCGGCTGTCAATCAGGAAGCGATACGCGGCAAGCAGGCCTGCCGGGCCGATAAACTTATCCGGGTTCCACCAGAACGAGGGGCAGGACGTCGAGCAGCAGGCGCACAGAATACACTCATAGAGTCCATCCAGTTTTTCGCGCTGATCCGGCGTCTGCAAATGCTCGCGAGCGGGTGGATTTTGTCCATTATTCAATAAGTAAGGCTTAATCTTCTCATATTGAGTATAGAATTGCCCCATGTCTACCACCAAATCACGCACCACCGGCAAACCCGGCAGAGGACGGATCACAATCTTCTGTTTTCCGTTGCCCAGCGCGGAGATCGGCGTGATACACGCCAGACCGTTTTTGCCGTTCATGTTCAGGCCATCGGAACCACACACCCCTTCACGGCAGGAGCGGCGGAACGCCAGGGTCGGATCTTTTTCTTTCAGCTGGATGAGCGCATCCAGCAACATCATGTCGCGCCCTTCTTCCCCTTCCAGGGTGTAATCCTGCATACGCGGGGCGTCGTCGACATCCGGGTTGTAGCGGTAAATGGAAAATTCGAGTTTCATCTGCCTGTCTCCGCGATTAGTAGGAACGCACTTTCGGCGGGAACGCCGGGCGCAGTTTCGGTTCCATATTGACGCTACGGCGCGTCATGGATTCCGTCTCTGGCAAGTACAAGCTGTGGCACAACCAGTTTTCGTCATCACGGTCCGGATAGTCGAAACGGCTGTGGGCGCCACGGCTCTCGGTGCGGAAATTTGCAGATACCGCTGTCGCAAACGCGGTTTCCATCAGGTTATCCAGCTCCAGGCACTCAACGCGCTGGGTGTTGAATTCGCTGGACGTGTCGTCCAGACGGGCGTTTTGCAGACGTTCGCGGATCGCTTTCAGTTGCTCCAGGCCTTTCGCCATGGCATCACCTTCACGGAATACCGAGAAGTTATGCTGCATGCATTCCTGAAGCGCTTTACGGATCACCACCGGATCTTCGCCGCTGCGGTTGTTGTTCCAGCGGTTCAGACGAGTCAGGGAGGCGTCGATGTCGGAGTCGCTGGCATCGCGCAGCGCGCCCTGCTCGGCGATGGACTCCTGCAAATGCAGGCCCGCCGCACGGCCAAACACCACCAGGTCAAGCAGCGAGTTGCCGCCCAGACGGTTAGCGCCGTGTACCGAGACGCAAGCGATTTCGCCCACCGCAAACAGGCCCGGGATCACCACGTCTTCGCCCTGCGCGTTCACGGTCAGCGCCTGGCCGGTCACTTTGGTCGGAATGCCGCCCATCATGTAGTGGCAGGTCGGGATAACCGGGATCGGCTCTTTAACCGGGTCGACGTGCGCGAAGGTGCGCGACAGTTCCAGAATGCCCGGCAGGCGCGATTCCAGCACCTCTTTGCCCAGGTGATCGAGTTTCAGTTTAGCGTGCGGGCCCCACGGACCGTCGCAGCCGCGACCTTCACGGATTTCGATCATGATGGAACGCGCCACCACGTCACGGCCCGCCAGGTCTTTAGCGTTCGGGGCATAACGCTCCATAAAGCGTTCGCCATGTTTGTTCAGCAGGTAGCCGCCTTCGCCACGGCAGCCTTCGGTCACCAGAACCCCCGCGCCCGCGATGCCGGTCGGGTGGAACTGCCACATTTCCATATCCTGCACCGGCACGCCTGCGCGCAGCGCCATGCCGACGCCGTCGCCGGTATTAATGTGGGCGTTTGTGGTGGACTGGTAAATACGGCCTGCGCCGCCGGTCGCCAGCACGGTGGCGCGGGCTTTGAAGTAAACCACTTCACCGGTTTCGATACACAGGGCGGTACACCCCACCACCGCGCCATCCTGGTTTTTCACCAGATCCAGCGCGTACCATTCGGAGAAAATCGTGGTGTGGTTTTTCAGGTTCTGCTGATACAGGGTGTGCAACAGCGCGTGGCCGGTACGGTCCGCCGCCGCGGCGGTACGTGCCGCCTGCTCGCCGCCGAAGTTTTTCGACTGGCCGCCGAACGGGCGCTGGTAAATACGGCCATCGTCCAGACGGGAGAACGGCAGGCCCATGTGCTCCAGCTCAAGAATCGCTTCCGGGCCGGTCTTACACATATATTCGATCGCGTCCTGGTCGCCGATATAGTCGGACCCTTTGACGGTATCGTACATGTGCCATTCCCAGTTATCTTCATGGGTGTTGCCGAGCGCAACGGTAATGCCACCCTGAGCGGATACGGTATGGGAACGGGTCGGGAATACTTTGGAGAGCAGCGCACAGGTCTGGCCGCTCTGGGAAATTTGCAGCGCCGCGCGCATACCTGCGCCGCCGGCACCAATCACAACTGCATCAAATTCTCTGACTGGCAAATTCATTAGACACCCCACACCACAACGAATCCATAAATAACGTAAACCAACAAGGCGACCACAATCGCCAGCTGCAACATCATGCGCAGCGCCAGAGGTTTAACGTAGTCGGTCAACACCTGCCACATGCCAATCCAGGCATGGATCAATACTGAAAACAGCGCCAGCAGGGTGAACACTTTGGTGAAAGCGGAAGAGAAGAAGCCGGTCCAGATCGCCCAGGTCAGATCGCCGGTCACAGCGAAGAACCCGATCAGGTAGATGATGTACAGCGTCAGGACGATGGCAGTCGCACGAACCAGAATGAAGTCATGTACGCCATTGCGTCCCAATGCGGAGGCGTTGCTTACCATACGAGAACTCCTGCGAGAAGTGAAAGCACGACAGTAATGATGAAAGAAATGTTTGCGGTACGCTTACCGGTCTCGAACGTCTCTTCCAGGTAGCCGACATCCATCAGCATGTGGCGAACGCCGCCGACGACGTGATACGCCAGCGCGGTGAGAATGCCCCACATGATGAATTTAACAAAAAAGCTACCCATGATGGCTGACGCCGTCTGGAAGCCTTCCGGAGAGGAGAGCGAGACGCCCAGCAACCAGAGCAGAATGCCGACAGCCACGAATGTGATCACGCCGGATACGCGATGGAGGATGGAAGCGATTGCGGTCACAGGAAACCGGATCGTTCGCAGATCCAGGTTAACAGGTCTTTGTTTTTTCGCGTTTTTTATCATGAATAGCGCCCACATGCTGTTCTTATTATTCCTTCCTCCGGGTCTGCAGGCGGGTCAGACAGCGTGCCTTTCTATAACTCTGCGTCATGCAAAAACATCAACTTCCTGTTTTAAAACGACGGGTTACTACGCTGGGTGGCTCTCGGTGCAGGGTATTCCGGAGACCTGGCGGCAGTATAGGTTGTTCACAAAATCATTACAATTAACCTACATACAGTTTGTCGGGTTTTAGTCGAAACAGTGACCAGGATCACGATACAAACATTATTTTAAATTTTAATCATCTGATTTGACAAATATTAAACAAAATTGTTACAACCATCACCGAAGAAGTCATATAATTCGCAAAAGTTATGAGGTCACACTTTCACCTGAGAATAAGTTATGTAACAGTGATCGGTATTGACCGGAGTAATTTAGCCAGGTATTAGTGATATACAGGTTTAATGAATACTGACTGCTAACTTCCTGATTTACTGTAATTTCGCCCTGATTCGAACCGTTGTCTGCAAGCCGCTGAGCGCTCTGTACCCTGGTTTCTCCCTCTGAAACAGAGCTGTGCGCCATACAACAAACTGACAACATGACGGTCGGGGACGAAGGTAATGACGATGAGTAGCGGTCTTAAGCAATAAGGCGCTAAGGAGACCGTAAATGGCTGACAAAAAAGCGAACATCACTTATAACGGTGACGCTGCTATTGAACTGGATGTGCTACACGGCACACTCGGTCAGGATGTAATTGATATCCGTAGTCTTGGTTCTAAAGGTGTTTTCACGTACGACCCGGGTTTTACCTCCACCGCATCTTGCGAATCCAAAATCACTTTTATCGATGGTGACGAAGGCATCCTGCTGCATCGCGGTTTCCCGATTGACCAGTTAGCCACCGATTCCACCTATCTTGAAGTCTGCTACATCCTGCTGTACGGCGAAAAACCGACCCAGGAACAGTACCAGGAATTCAAAACCACCGTGACCCGCCACACCATGATCCATGAGCAGATCACCCGTCTGTTCCATGCGTTCCGTCGTGATTCCCATCCGATGGCGGTCATGTGCGGTATCACTGGCGCGCTGGCGGCGTTCTACCACGATTCTCTGGACGTGAATAACCCGCGTCACCGTGAAATCGCGGCGTTCCGCCTGCTGTCGAAAATGCCGACCATGGCGGCGATGTGTTACAAGTATTCGATCGGCCAGCCTTTCGTTTACCCGCGCAACGACCTCTCCTACTCCGGTAATTTCCTTAACATGATGTTCTCCACGCCGTGCGAGCCTTACGAGGTGAACCCGGTGCTTGAGCGCGCCATGGACCGTATCCTGATCCTGCATGCCGACCACGAGCAGAACGCGTCAACCTCAACCGTGCGTACCGCGGGCTCTTCGGGCGCTAACCCGTTCGCCTGTATCGCTGCGGGCATCGCGTCCCTGTGGGGACCGGCGCACGGCGGCGCGAACGAAGCCGCGCTGAAGATGCTGGAAGAGATCAGCTCCGTTAAGCACATCCCGGAATTCATCCGCCGCGCCAAAGACAAAAACGATTCGTTCCGTCTGATGGGCTTCGGTCACCGTGTCTACAAGAACTATGACCCGCGCGCGACCGTGATGCGTGAAACCTGCCACGAAGTGCTGAAAGAGCTGGGCACCAAGGACGATCTGCTGGAAGTGGCCATGGAGCTTGAGCACATTGCGCTCAACGACCCGTACTTCATCGAACGTAAGCTGTACCCGAACGTCGATTTCTACTCCGGCATTATCCTGAAAGCCATGGGCATTCCGTCCTCCATGTTCACCGTTATCTTCGCGATGGCGCGTACCGTGGGCTGGATTGCGCACTGGAACGAAATGCACGACGACGGCATTAAAATTGCCCGTCCGCGTCAGCTCTACACTGGCTACGACAAGCGCGATTTCAAATCTGATTTGGAAAAACGTTAATTCCTGCCGATGTGAAAAACGCGCCTGCGGGCGCGTTTTTTATTGTCATTCGGAATTCATGGTTCTGTTCAGGAAAAAATTAACAACTTACTTCTTACATCGTTCAATCATTGAACCTGAGTTTATTTCTGGCAACCCGGACACCAGTAAAACGGCCTGGATGTTCGCGTTGTTTTTTCAATCAGATGACCGCAACGCTCACAGGGTTCGCCTGTCCGATGAAATACCCGAAAACGAAACAGTGCGCCATGGTGGATATTTTCTTGCGCCCTGCCGCGCGTTTGATACGAAAGACGCGGGATCGCCAGCAACGCCTGGCTCAGCGCCTCGCATTGTTCATCACTTAACGCCTGCGGTTTATGATGCGGCGCAAGCCCGGTTTCCCAAAGAATTTCAACCCGCAGGTAATTACCCAACCCGGCGAGAAAAGACTGATCCAGCAGCAATGCATCTAACTGGCGGCGGCGAAAACGCGGGTCGAGCAATCGCTGTTTCACATCCGCTGCGGTCAGGGTGTTATCCAGTACGTCCGGCCCGATGCGGGTCAGGAAAGGGTGTTGCGCTACTTGTTCCGCTGTGAGTATCGCGATCTCTGACGCGCTGTATAACAAAATCGCTTTGTCAGCGGATTCGAGCCGAACCCGCAAAATCCGCGTGGTTTTCGGCTCCCCCCCTGCTTTCACCACCCGCCACACACCGTAGAGTTGGTTGTGGCTATACAACACCAGCCCGCCGGAAAAATGGGTGAGCAGTGCTTTGCCACAGGTTTGCACCCGCACCACATGTTGACCGATCAAGCCCGCCTGGAAAGGTTGTAAAGCAGGAAAAGCAAACCATACAGAGGTTAATGGTTTACCCTGGATTGCTGCCTCCAGGTTGTCCGCTGCGCGGCGGATCTCAGGACCTTCTGGCATACAGATTCCTCAGTTACCCGGCGGTAACAGTAATGTTGCGTGCTAAAAACGCGTCACGCAACCTGCGGGCGAACGCCAGCGCGTGCGCGCCGTCGCCGTGCACGCACACCGTCTGGGCATTGACCGTCGCCCAGACGCCGTCCCGGCTTTGTACCCGGCCATTCAGCACCATTTCCAGGGTACGGGAAACCGCTTCCTCGTCATCGTCTATCAGCGCCCCCGGCTCGCTGCGCGGCACCAGCGAACCGTCCGCCAGATAGCCCCTGTCGGCGAAGACCTCCTCCCGCGTCGCCAGACCGTAACGTTCCCCGGCGCGGATCAGTTCGCTACCCGCCAGCCCGACCAGAACCAGGCCGGGATTAAGGTTTTGCACCGCGCGGGCGATGGCGTCCGCCAGCGGCGGCTGTTTCGCCGCCTGGTTGTACAGCATCCCATGCGGCTTGACGTGCGTCATCACCCCACCCTCTGCTTGCACGATAGCGGCCAGCGCGCCGAGCTGATAGAGCGTCTGGGCATAAACCGTTTCTGGCGGAAGCGGCATGGCAGTACGGCCGAAGTTTTCCCGATCGGGAAAGCCCGGATGCGCGCCGATGGCGACGCCGTGCGTCAGCGCCATCTGTACGCTTTCGCGCATGATCTGCGCATCGCCGGCGTGAAAGCCGCAGGCGATGTTCGCGGACGTAATCAGCGGCATCAGCGCGCTGTCGTTACCGCAGCCTTCGCCGAGATCGGCGTTGAGATCAATCTTCATTCGCCAGCCGCCATTCCAGTTGTTCAAAGTAGCGTTGCTGGTGCGTCCGCGCTTCCAGCGCTTCTTCCAGGGTGCAACGGTCGAAATGCAGCGGCTCGCCAAGACGCAGCTGCGCCAGGTTATACATGTCCGCCTCAATCACGCAGGCGATACGCGGATAGCCGCCGGTAGTCTGGGCGTCGTTCATCAGCACGATGGGCTGGCCGTTATGAGGCACCTGCACCACGCCGGGCAGCAGACCATGAGAGACCAGTTCGCGGGATTCTGTCCGCTCCAGCACATGACCGTTCAGGCGGTAACCCATGCGGTTGCTTTGCGGACTGAGTTTCCACGGCGCGCGCCAGAATGCCTCCTGAGCGGCGGGCGAGAATTCGTGATATTCCGGCCCCGGCAAGGCGCGAATGCGGTTGCCCCACAGCAGTTGATGTACACCACGGCTTTGCAGAAATTTGCGCGTCGCCGGGCGTAACGGCAGGCGATCGCCGTCCTGCAGTCGACGCCCTTCCAACCCGCCGAAGCCGGCTTTTAAATCGGTGCTGTACGACCCCATGATTTTCGGCACGTCGATGCCGCCAGCCACCGCCAGATAGCTGCGCATACCGCGCTTCGGCAGCGCCAGCTTTAACTGCTGGCCCGCGCGTACCGGCAAGCGCCAGCCGGTCCACACGGAATGGCCGTCCAGGGTCGCGCCGCAGGCTGCGCCGGTTAACGCGAACCAGCCGTCCTGATGAAAGGCAAGGGTGCATTGCCCGAGGGTCATTTCCAGCGCCGCCATATCGGGCTCATTGCCCACCAGCAAATTGGCGATGCGCAGTGCAGGCGTATCCATTGCGCCGCAGCGGCTGATGCCCGCCTGACGCAAGCCATGCCGTCCGCCGTCCTGCACCGTGGTGCTCATCCCTGCACGAATTATCTCTAACACACGCCCTCCTCAGACGGCACAAAACGTACCCGGTCGCCGGGTTGTAATAACGTGGCAGGCTGGCGCTGTGGATCGAACAAACGCAGATCGGTACGGCCAATAATTTGCCAGCCGCCGGGCGTGGGCAACGGATAGATCCCGGTCTGGCCGCCGCCGATCCCCACCGATCCGGCAGGGACTTCGAGACGCGGTTCGGCGCGACGCGGCGTAGCGAGGCTGGCGGGCAGCCCGCCCAGATACGGGAACCCGGGCTGGAAGCCGATAAAGTAAACGATATAATCAGCATCCGCATGGCGTTCCACCACCTGGCGCTCGCTGAGCCCGGTGTGGCGCGCCACTTCAGCAAGGTCCGGGCCGTGTTCACCGCCGTAGATCACCGGGATCTCAATCAGCCGCGATTCCAGCGTCACCGCCTCGCTCTCTTCCCACCAGCGCTGTAAGCGTTCGATGGCGTTCAGCGCCGAGGTGGCCGGATCGCGTAAGGTCACGGTGATGTTATTCATCCCCGGCATCACTTCCACCACCGCCGGTACGTCCGCCAGACGCTGTACCAGGCCCCAGATCCGCTGCTGGCTTTCAAGGGTGACCGGCGGTTCCAGCTCCAGAACCACCGCGCTTTCCCCTAACAAATAACACCGCGCTCGCTGCACTGTTTTACCCTTACTCAGGCTGGATTAGGGATGTCGATAAACGTGACATCGAGATCGGTGGTTTCGTTCAACCATTCACTCAGGGCGCGAATGCCGCCGCGCTCGGTGGCGTGATGGCCTGCGGCATAGAAATGCAGCCCCTGTTCACGCGCCGAATGGATGGTTTGTTCGGAGACCTCCCCGGTGATAAATGCATCGACGCCAAAGCGCGCCGCGCTGTCGATGAAGCTCTGGCCGCCGCCGGTACACCAGGCGACGCGTTTCACGTCGGCAGGCCCGGTATCGCCGCACCACAGCGGACGGCGACCCAGCCGCGCCTCAATCCACGAGGCCAGCTCCAGCCCCGGCACCGGCATCGACAGTTCGCCCCACGGCACCAGCGGTTCGATCTCGCCTTTGACTTCAATGCCTAAAAGCGTGGCGAGCTGGGCGTTGTTGCCCAACTGCGGGTGGGCATCCAGCGGCAAATGCCAGCCGTAAAGGTTGATATCGTTCGCCAGCAGCGTCTTCAGGCGCTGGCGCTTCATGCCGCGAATAACGGGCGACTCGCCCTTCCAGAAATAACCGTGGTGCACAATCACCGCATCCGCCTGCTGGCGAACCGCCTCGTCAAGCAGCGCCTGGCTTGCCGTCACGCCGGTGATGATTTTCTGCACGGTGTCGCGCCCTTCAACCTGCAAGCCGTTTGGCGCATAGTCGTTAAAGGCCGCGCTATTAAGCTGCTGATTGATCAGGCTTTCCAGTTCGGTATTTTTCATGATGACTCCCTGTTACTGTTTGCGCGCCGCTTCATAGGCTGCGAGCGTGGCGACACGCGCCTGTTTGTGTTCAACAATCGGGTGCGGGTAATCAATCGTTACCCCCTGCTTCTGCGCCCACTGCCAGGGCTGATGCACCGCTTTACCGGGAATATCTTTGAGCTCCGGCAGCCACTGGCGCACAAAATCGCCCTGCGGGTCGAAGCGTTCGCCCTGGGTGGTCGGGTTAAAAATGCGAAACCACGGTGCCGCATCATGCCCTGTCGAGGCCACCCATTGCCAGCCCCCGTTATTGGCCGCCAGCATCCCGTCCACCAGTTGCGACATAAAATAACGCTCCCCTCGCCGCCAGTCGATAAGCAAGTCTTTAACCAGAAAGCTGCCGACAATCATCCGTAAGCGGTTATGCATCCAGCCGGTGGTATTCATCTGGCGCATGGCGGCATCGACAATCGGGTAGCCGGTTTTCCCCTCGCACCAGGCGGTGAACTGCGCCTCGTCGTTGCGCCACTGGACCCGGTCGGTCCAGGGAATAAACGGCTTATAGCGGCACAGCGCGGGCCAGTATGCGAGAACATGCAGGTAAAATTCGCGCCAGATCAGCTCGTTAAGCCATATCGCGCCGCTACCGCCTGACAGCGCTTCTGGATGCTCGCGCAGCAAGCGATGCAGGCACTGACGCGGCGAGAGAACGCCAATTGTCAGCCAGGGCGATACGCGGCTGGTGCCATCAATCGCCGGATAGTCGCGTTTTTTATCATAGTCCGCCACCGACTGGCGGCAAAACTGACGCAGCCGGTTGAGTGCGGCGGCTTCACCTGGCGGGAACAGATCGGCATCAGGTTCGGTTTGCGGATAGTCAAACGGCGCAAACGGTTCGGGTGTGGGAAGCGGCCCGCTTTGCCTCACGGCAGGCGCGTTAACGCACTCCGGCAGGCCTTCATGCAGCCGTTTAATAAACGCGCGGCTGAAGGGCGTAAATACCTTATACATCTCATGGTTGCCGGTGGTGACGCTACCAGGCGCCAGCAATACGTAATCGTCAAATCCCTGGCACACCAGGGTATCGCCGAGACGCTTTTCCACGGCGGCGTCGCGCTGGCGTTCGTTCAGTTCATATTGGTAGTTGTAGAACAGCGCATCGACGTTGTGCGCATCGCAAAAGTTTTCCAGCGCCTCCACCGAGGCGGTAAAGTCATCCACTTCAAGCACCGTCAGGGGAATGCCCCGTTCCGCCAGCGAATGTTG
This sequence comes from Atlantibacter hermannii, assembly GCF_009907385.1. Lineage (GTDB taxonomy): Bacteria > Pseudomonadota > Gammaproteobacteria > Enterobacterales > Enterobacteriaceae > Atlantibacter > Atlantibacter hermannii_A. Next base: position 123,656 of record NZ_JAAATR010000026.1, on the reverse strand, counting down.
CAGGGAGTAGAGGTGCGCCTGTATCCACGCCGCCTGGCGCGGTGCGAGATGATGATCGCGCCACTGCTGCGGGGTGGCGATAAACAGGCCAATCACCCTGGCCTCCGGGCGACGGCAGGCCGCCGCCAGCGCAAGGTTATCGTTCACGCGGAGATCGGCGCGAAACCAGACCAGATGGGTGGTCATAACGCTCCTGAATTAATTGCCATAGCGCAGGCGCAAAGCCTCCGGGAAAGGATCGAAATAGCGCTGCTGTTCCAGATAGCCGTCAGGATATTCCGCCAGATAATGTTTTAACAGGGTGACCGGCGCTAACAGCGGCTGAGTGCCCTGCCGATAGCGGTCAATCAGCTCTGCCAGTTCCTGGCGCTGACGGCCATTGAGATGCGGGCGGAAATAACCCTGCACGTGCATCAATACGTTAGTGTGATTACGCCGGGTGGCGTGGTGAGACATCAGCGTCATCAGACGCTGACGGTACTCATTGAAATACAGCTCCAGGTCGTCCCACTGATCGATAGCGGCGACGAAGCGCCCCAGCTCGCGGTACTGCTGCTGCGAATGGGCCAGCAACAGAAGCTTATAGCGGCTGTGAAATGCGATCAGCGCGCCGCGGGTCAGGCCCCCGGCACGCAGCTGGTTCAGTTCGTGCAGTGCGTAAATCCGCTCGACGAAGTTTTCGCGTATCGCCGGATCGTGCAGCCGCCCGTCCTCTTCCACCGGCAGCCACGGAAAGGTCTGCATCAGGATCTCAGTAAATATCCCGCGTCCGGCTTTGCGGTTATTTTTACCGTCTTTGTCATAGACCCGCACCCGCTCCATCCCGCAGCTCGGCGACTTGGCGCAGACAATGTAGCCGCAAAGGTGGGCAAGGCGCGCAATGCGCTGATGGGAAAATTCCGCCATATCGGCGGTTAAATCCCCTTCGCGCTTATCGCTGAAGCGCAGCGAAATGGCACCCTCGTCGTCTTTAACCAACCGCAGCGCGGGGCGCGGCACCGGCAAACCAATTGCCATTTCCGGGCAGACGGGTTCATAACGAACCCAGGGAGAGAGATCCTCCACCGCGAAAGCGAGCCGTTTGTGACCACCGTCGAAACGCACTTTTTCCCCGAACAAACAGGCGCTGATGCCAACCGGGATTTTCTCGTCCATAGCTACTCCTTACTGATGCGTGAAGTAAGTGTAGCAATGAAGTCTGGTTCACCTGAATGACAAACCTAATTCTGGATGATAGTTAACCAGGGTGGTGTGCCGATATCCGGCGCTGTTTAAAATATTTCGATCCTGCTTCTGAACAGCGTTGATATAACGCTCAACATAGCGGGCAAACTTTCGGGTGATATGAGTCTGCTTCCCCAGTAATTTTTTACCGGCAACTTTACTTCGCAGGAGAAAAATGTCTGAGCTGATATGGCTGCTTTCACGCAGTAAAACGGCTTTAGAGTAATCGAGCCCCATACCTTTATTGCGTTTATCCGGGCCGCGATTGATTTCAAGAATAAAGCTCTCGCTGTGTTGGATAATAGAACGAACCGGTATGGCGAACGTTAATTCATTAAGGCGTATCTGGACTACCCCGTGCCCCCGTACTTTCCCGTTGTTAAACCAGCTATTGGTGGCCATATCGAAATCCAGCGCCTGCATAAGCACCGGATTAGCCAGATAGAATGACTTGTCTAATTTTTTGAGTTCCATCTCTGAACGCCCCATACGAAAAAACCCCAGCTTTCGCCGGGGTTTTTAAGGTAGTTGATACAAGGAATTTAGGTTTTTAACGTGGGGATGTTCCTACCGCCACAGGAATAACAAGGAATTTAGGTTTTTTACGTGGGGATGTTCCTACCGCCACAAACTACCTTATAAAGGGTACTTGAATAGGCGCAACAGTCAATGTTGAAGCGCCTCGCCACACAGAATTTTAGGTAGACGCTTAGAGGCTTTTTTTGTCATCGCCCCATAAAAAAACCGCCGAACAATCGGCGGTTTTCTCACTCATCCATCGATTAATAAAAATCGCTGGCGGCGGCTTCGGACTGGGCCATCCATACCGGTTTTTCACTGGTTTTCGACCAGACGCGGTGCAGGTAGCTGTAGAAGCGCGCGCGGTCTTTCCACAGCAGCATCACCGGCAGCGCCACAATGCCTGCCACGATGACCAGAGCGCGACGCAGGAAGACCTGATGCGCAGGATATTTTTTGTATAAAGACATAAGTTTCTCCCCTTTTTGCTGTCCGGTAATATTCACCGGGAATCTGTATCTGTCGAAAATATTACCGTTTTGACTGTAATTTTACTACTCCTCCGACCACTTAATTTACCTGAAACACCGATCTTTACACTTCGCGCCGTAATTTAGTTACATAATGGTTAAATTTTTACTAACCATTAGTTAAATAATGGTCTTTTGGATTTTTATACTTTTTTTACACCTGCCGGGGCGGTTTTTTACAACATCTTTGCACGCCAGTTTTTACCCTTGTTGCATTCCTGTTTCCCCAATGGAGGTGGATCGTGAGTGCAGGTGTGATTGCCGGCGTGGTGCTGGTATTTCTGTTAATCGGCTATCTGATTTATGCCCTGATTAACGCGGAGGCATTCTGATGGTTTCCAGCGCGTTTTTACTGATTGCCGGGTTTCTCGCGGTGCTGCTGGCGCTCGCGAAACCGTTGTCAACTTTGTTAGCCAGACTGATCGACGGGCAACCGCTGCCGGTGCTGGGTCGGGTCGAATCGCTGTTGTGGCCGCTGTGCGGCATTCGCGACGAGGAGATGAACTGGCGGCAATATCTGCTGGCGATCCTGTTGTTCAACGCATTTGGCCTGGCAGTGCTGTTTACATTGTTAATGATGCAGGGCCACCTGCCGTTAAATCCGCAAGGCTTTCCGGGGATGTCGTGGGATCTGGCGCTGAATACCGCCGTCAGCTTTGTCGCCAATACCAACTGGCAGGCGTATGCCGGGGAGAGTTCGCTCAGCTATTTAAGCCAGATGGCCGGGCTGACGGTGCAGAACTTCCTGTCCGCCGCCAGCGGCATCGCGGTGGTGTTCGCCCTGATCCGCGCGTTCTCGCGTCATTCCACTACGCTGCTGGGCAACGCCTGGCAGGATCTCACCCGCATTACGCTGTGGGTACTGCTGCCGCTGTCGCTGGTGCTGGCCCTGCTGTTTATCCAGCAGGGCGTTATCCAGAACTTCTCCGACTACCTGCCGATGACGTCGCTGGAAGGCGCGCAGCACGTTTTGCCGATGGGGCCGGTGGCTTCCCAGGAAGCGATTAAGCTGCTGGGCACCAACGGCGGCGGCTTTTTTAACGCCAACTCCTCTCATCCGTTTGAAAACCCAACCGCATTAACCAACTTTGCCCAGATGCTGGCGATTTTCCTGATCCCGGCGGCGCTGTGCCTGGCGTTTGGCGAAGCGGTGGGCGATCGCCGTCAGGGCCGGGCGATCCTCGGCGCCATGGCGCTGATCTTCGTGGTGTGCGCGGCGGTGGTGATGTGGGCGGAAACTCACGGCAACCCGCACCTGGTTACGCTCGGGGCCGATAGCGCCATCAATATGGAAGGCAAAGAGAGCCGCTTCGGCATTCTCGCCAGCAGTCTGTACGCGGTGGTCACGACGGCGGCGTCCTGCGGGGCGGTGAACGCGATGCACGATTCACTTACCGCGCTCGGCGGGATGGTGCCGCTATGGCTGATGCAGATTGGCGAAGTGGTGTTCGGCGGCGTGGGCTCCGGCCTGTATGGCATGCTGCTGTTCGTGCTGCTGGCGGTGTTTATCGCCGGGCTGATGATTGGCCGCACGCCGGAATATTTGGGTAAAAAAATCGACGTGCCGGAGATGAAGCTCACCGCGCTGGCGATTCTGGTCACGCCCGCCCTGGTACTGCTCGGCAGCGCGCTGGCGATGATGACCGAGGCCGGACGCAGCGCCATGTTGAATCCCGGTCCACATGGATTCAGCGAGGTGCTGTATGCCGTCTCCTCCGCCGCCAACAACAACGGCAGCGCCTTTGCCGGGCTGAGCGCCAATACCCCGTTCTGGAACCTGCTGCTCGCCGCCTGCATGTGGCTGGGCCGTTTCCTGGTGATTATCCCGGTGATGGCGATTGCCGGTTCGCTGGTGGAGAAAAAATCCCAGCCGGCCAGCGTCGGCACCCTGCCCACCCACGGCGCGCTGTTTATTGGTTTGCTGACCGGCACCGTGCTGCTGGTGGGCGCGTTGACCTTTATCCCTGCCCTGGCCCTCGGCCCGGTGGCGGATCACTTTATTCAATAATCTTGCGGAGAGCGATTCATGAGTCGTAAGACGCTGGCCCTGTTCGATAGCGCACTGCTTCGCCAGGCCATGATTGACGCCGTTATCAAGCTTAACCCGCGCGCCCAGTGGCGCAATCCGGTGATGTTTATCGTCTGGCTCGGTAGCCTGTTAACCACCGTGCTGGCGGTGGCGATGGCTGCGGGCGTTCTTAACGGCAGCGCCGGGTTTACCGGGATCATCAGCCTGTGGCTGTGGTTTACCGTGCTGTTCGCCAACGTGGCGGAAGCGCTGGCGGAAGGCCGCAGCAAAGCTCAGGCCAATAGCCTCAAAGGGGTACAGAAAACCGCATGGGCCCGCAAACTGCGCGCGCCGCACCACGACGCGCAGCGGGATAAAGTCCCCGCGGCCGAACTGCGTAAAGGCGATCTGGTGTATGTGGAAGCAGGCGATATTATCCCCTGCGATGGCGAAGTGGTGGAAGGCGGCGCGTCGGTGGATGAGAGCGCGATAACCGGCGAATCCGCGCCGGTTATCCGTGAATCCGGCGGCGATTTCGCCTCGGTCACCGGCGGGACGCGCATTCTGTCGGACTGGCTGGTGATTGAGTGCAGCGTCAATCCTGGGGAAACCTTCCTCGACAGGATGATCGCCATGGTTGAAGGCGCGCAGCGCCGCAAAACGCCGAATGAGATTGCGCTGACCATTTTACTGGTGGCGCTGACACTGGTGTTTTTGCTGGCGACCGCCACGCTGTGGCCGTTCTCCGCCTGGGCGGGCAATGCCGTGAGCGTCACCGTGCTGGTGGTGCTGCTGGTGTGCCTGATCCCGACTACCATCGGCGGGCTGCTGTCGGCGATTGGCGTCGCCGGGATGAGCCGGATGCTGGGCGCGAACGTGATCGCCACCAGCGGGCGCGCGGTAGAAGCTGCGGGGGACGTGGACGTACTGCTGCTGGATAAAACCGGCACCATCACGCTGGGTAACCGTCAGGCGTCGGCGTTTCTTCCCGCGCCGGGCGTTGATGAACATACCCTGGCCGATGCGGCGCAACTGGCGTCGCTGGCGGACGAAACCCCGGAAGGCCGCAGCATCGTGGTGCTCGCCAAGCAGCGCTTTAATTTACGCGAGCGCGACGTGCAAACGCTGCAGGCCACCTTTGTGCCCTTTACCGCCCAGACCCGCATGAGCGGGATTAACTTCCAGCAGCGGATGATCCGTAAAGGCTCGGTGGACGCGGTACGCCGTCATGTTGAAGTCAACGGCGGGCAGTTCCCGGCAGCGGTGGAAGGCCTGGTGGAAAACGTGGCGCGTACCGGCGGCACGCCGCTGGTGGTCGCGGAAAACGCCAGAGTGCTTGGCGTCATCGCTCTGAAAGATATCGTCAAAGGCGGCATCAAAGAGCGCTTTGCCGAGCTGCGCAAAATGGGCATCAAAACCGTGATGATCACCGGGGATAACCGGCTAACCGCCGCCGCGATCGCTGCTGAAGCGGGGGTCGATGATTTCCTGGCGGAAGCGACGCCGGAAGCCAAGCTGTCGCTGATCCGCCAGTATCAGAGCCAGGGCCGTTTAGTGGCCATGACCGGCGACGGCACTAACGACGCCCCGGCGCTGGCGCAGGCCGACGTGGCGGTGGCCATGAACTCCGGCACCCAGGCGGCGAAAGAGGCGGGGAATATGGTGGATCTTGATTCCAACCCCACCAAACTGATTGAGGTGGTGCATATCGGCAAGCAGATGTTGATGACCCGTGGCTCGCTCACCACCTTCAGTATCGCCAACGACGTCGCCAAATATTTCGCGATTATTCCGGCGGCGTTTGCCGTGACTTATCCGCAGCTCAACGCGCTTAACGTGATGCATCTGCACTCTCCCGCTTCGGCGATCCTGAGCGCGGTGATTTTCAACGCCCTGATCATTATTTTCCTGATCCCGCTGGCGCTGAAAGGGGTGAGTTACAAACCGCTGAGCGCCGCCGCGATGCTGCGCCGTAACCTGTGGATTTACGGTCTGGGCGGGTTGCTGGTGCCGTTTATCGGCATCAAGTTGATTGATTTAGTGCTAACGGCTGTGGGCCTGGTGTAAGGAGAAAAAGATGTCGATGTTACGTCCGGGTATCGTTTTATTGCTGTTGCTGACGCTCATCACCGGCGGCGTTTATCCGCTGTTAACCACCCTGCTGGGACAATGGTGGTTTGCCGATCAGGCGGCCGGTTCACTGATTTATCAGCACGATCGGCTGCGCGGTTCGCGGTTGATCGGCCAGGATTTCACCCAGCCGGGATATTTTCAGGGCCGCCCTTCTGCCACCGCCGAAACGCCCTATAATCCTTTGGCATCCGGGGGCAGCAATCTTGCCGCCAGCAACCCGGAGCTGGATAAACAGATTGCCGCGCGCGTGGCGGCGTTACGCGCCGCCAACCCGAACGCCAGCCCGACGGTGCCGGTCGATCTGGTCACCGCCTCGGCAAGCGGCCTGGATTATGGGATTTCTCCCGAGGCGGCAGCCTGGCAGATCCCCCGCGTCGCGGCGGCCCGCCAGCTGAGCGCGGAAACCGTTGCCCGGCTGGTGAAGGCCCATACTTCAACGCCGCTGACGGGATTTATCGGCAAGCCGGTCGTCAACGTACTGGAGCTAAACCTGGCGCTGGATGCCAATAAGGACTGAAAATGACTGAGGAGCCCTCGCGCCCCAATCCGGATCGCCTGCTGGCGCGCGCCAGCGGGCAACACCGCGGCAAACTGAAGATATTCTTCGGCGCGTGCGCGGGGGTCGGTAAAACCTACGCCATGCTGACCGAGGCGCGGCGTCTGCACGCCCAGGGGCTGGACGTGCTGGTGGGCGTGGTAGAAACCCACGGTCGCCAGGAAACCGCCGCGCTGGTGGAAGGGTTGCCGGTGCTGCCGTTAAAGCGGCTGGCGCATCGCGGCCGCCTGGTGGCGGAATTTGACCTGGACGGCGCGCTGGCGCGCCATCCGGCACTGATCCTGATGGATGAGTTGGCCCACAGCAACGCGCCGGGCTCTCGCCACCCAAAACGCTGGCAGGATGTGGAAGAGCTGCTGGCGGCAGGTATTGATGTGCTGACCACCGTTAACGTTCAGCATCTGGAGAGCCTGAACGACGTGGTGGGCGGTGTGACCGGGATCCAGGTGCGCGAAACCGTACCCGATCCGATTTTCGATGCTGCTGACGACGTGGTGCTGGTGGATCTCCCGGCGGACGATTTGCGCCAGCGGCTGCATGAAGGCAAAGTCTATATCGCGGGCCAGGCGGAACGCGCCATCGAACATTTCTTCCGTAAAGGCAATTTAATCGCCCTGCGCGAGCTGGCGCTGCGGCGTACCGCCGACAGGGTGGACGATCAGATGCGCGCCTGGCGCGATAATCCCGGTCAGGAGAAAGTCTGGCACACCCGGGATGCGATTTTGCTGTGCGTCGGGCGCGGCGGCGGCCATGAAAAGCTGGTGCGCGCCGCCGCCCGGCTGGCGGCAAAACTTGGCAGCGTCTGGCACGCCATTTACGTTGAAACGCCACGCCTGCATCGCCTGCCGGAAACGGAACGTCGCGCCATTTTGCAGGCGCTGAGCCTGGCGCAGGAGCTGGGCGCGCAAACGGCTACCCTTGCGGAATCGGCGGAAGAAAAAGCGGTGGCGCGCTACGCCCGGGAGCACAATCTCGGCAAAATCGTGATTGGCAAACGTCCGCGCCGCCTGTTCTGGCGCGATACTTTTGCCGATCGCCTGAACCGCTACGCGCCGGATCTGGATGTACTGGTGGTGGCGCTGGAAGACGCCCCCGCCCCGCCGACAGCTAACACTGATGATAGCCGCAGTTTCAGCGAGCGCTGGCGCGTCCAGCTTAAAGGCTGCGCGGTGGCGCTGGCGCTCTGTGCGCTCATCACCCTGCTGGCGAGCCGCTGGCTGATCGCCTTCGAAGCGGCGAACCTGGTGATGCTCTATCTGCTGGGCGTGGTGGTCGTGGCGCTGTTCTACGGGCGCTGGCCGTCGGTGCTGGCAACGTTTATCAACGTGCTGAGTTTCGATCTGTTTTTCGTCAATCCGCGCGGCACCCTGGCGGTGTCGGATATGCAGTATCTGCTCACCTTCGGCGTGATGCTGACCGTGGGGCTGGTTATCGGTAATCTCACTGCCGGGGTGCGTTACCAGGCGCGGGTTGCCCGCTATCGCGAGCAGCGCACCCGTTCACTGTATGAGTTATCCAAATCCCTGGCGGTGGGCCGCACCCCCCAGGATATCGCCGCCACCAGCAGCCAGTTTATCGATGCCACGTTTTTTGCCCGCAGCCAGCTGTTGTTGCCCAACGAGCACGGCGCGTTAAAGCCGCAGCCCGACGAGAGCGTGACGCCGTTCTGGGATGAGGCCATCGCCCGCTGGAGTTTTGATAACGGCCAGCCCGCCGGCGCGGGAACCGATACGCTTCCCGGCGTGCCCTATCAGATTGCGCCGCTGCGCGCCGCAGGCAAAACCGTTGGGCTGGTGATTGTCGAGCCCGCAAATCTGCGTTTGTTGATGATCCCCGAGCAGCAGCGCCTGCTGGAAACCTTTACGCTCCTGGCGGCGAACGCGCTGGAACGCCTGGCCCTGACGCGTAGTGAAGAACAGGCGCGGCTGACCAGCGAGCGCGAGCAGTTGCGTAACTCCCTGCTGGCGGCGCTGTCCCACGATTTGCGCACCCCGCTGACGGTGCTGTTCGGCCAGGCGGAAATGTTAACCCTCGATCTGGCAAGCGAAGGCTCCCCCCATGCCCGTCAGGCCAGCGACATCCGCCAGCACGTGCTGAATACCACCCGGCTGGTGAATAATCTGCTGGATATGGCGCGCATTCAGTCCGGCGGGTTTAATCTGCAACGCGAATGGCTCACGCTGGAAGAAGTGGTGGGTAGCGCCCTGAATATGCTGGAACCCGGCCTGGCCGGACGCCAGATTGCGCTGGATCTACCCAACCCGTTGCAGCTGATTTATGTCGATGGCCCGCTGTTTGAACGCGTGCTGATCAATCTCCTCGAAAACGCCGTTAAATATGCCGGCAGCGCGGCGCAGATCGGCATTCGCAGCAAGATGCAGCCCAACTGGCTGGATATTGAGGTGTGGGATACCGGGCCAGGCATTCCTTCCGGCCAGGAGCAGGCGATTTTCGAAAAATTTTCGCGCGGTGATAAGGAATCGGCGATCCCTGGCGTTGGGCTTGGGCTGGCAATATGCCAGGCTATTGTTGATGTCCACGGCGGGATAATATACGCCGGTAATCGTCCCGAAGGCGGCGCCAGTTTCCATATTCAGTTGCCGTTGCCTACGCCGCCGGATATGGCTGACATGCACGAGGCTCTGTGACTACCGTTCTGATTATTGAAGATGAAAAAGAGATCCGCCGTTTTCTGCGCACCGCGCTGGAAGCGGATTCCCTGCGCGTGTACGACGCCGAAACGTTGCAGCGCGGGCTGATTGAAGCCGCCACCCGCAAGCCCGATCTGGTGATCCTCGACCTGGGCCTGCCGGATGGCGACGGCATCAGCTTTATTCATGAGTTCCGCCTGTGGAGCCAGGCGCCGGTTATCGTGCTGTCGGCGCGCAGTGAAGAGACCGATAAAATCACCGCGCTGGACGCGGGCGCTGACGATTACCTGAGCAAACCCTTCGGCATTGGCGAGTTGCAGGCGCGGCTGCGCGTGGCGCTGCGCCGGCAATCGTCGAGACCCGAGGGTGACACGACCTGTAACTTTTCGGGGATCAGCGTGGATATCCCGGCGCGGCGCATTACGCGAGATGGACAGGAAATCCATCTAACGCCCATCGAATTTCGGTTACTGGCGGTGCTGTTGAATCATCATGGAAAAGTGCTGACCCAGCGCCAGCTGTTAAATCAGGTGTGGGGGCCGAATGCGGTGGAGCACAGCCACTATCTGCGCATCTATATGGGCCATTTGCGCCAGAAACTGGAAATCGATCCGGCTCGCCCCCGACATTTGCTCACTGAAACAGGCATAGGCTATCGGTTTATGCTGTAATAAAAACAGCAATTACCGAGAGTATCCATGATGAACAAGATCCTCACCTTGTCGGTTGTCGCGTTAACGCTTTGCGCCTGTACCGGCACGCAACTCGGCCTGGGCGTGGGAACGGGCTCGCCAGGCGTAGGGGTCGGCGCAGGCCTGTCGTTCCCGGTCGGCCAGCGGAATGCGCCCAACGATGAAGATTATGCGCGAAACATTATTGAAGAGATTTACGCCAGAGCAGGCGACACCCGTCCCTGGGCAGGCAAGTTGTGCACCTTACGCATTGCGGCGGACGGAGACGGCACCGTTCTGGACGTGGCGCGCGTGGGAGGTGATGAAAACTGGTGCGAGCGTGTGATGATGGCCGCCACATCGCTGCATACCCTTCCCCCACCGCCTGCCGCTCTGGTCGATCGCCTGCAACAGGGGCTTATCGTTGATTTAATCCCCCGATAAACCTGTTTCTGAGGCGGTAATTTGTTAATAAAAAGCGGCTGAAACTGATTTTCATTATTTTTGCTGCGGTGATAAATAATTGTGTTTACCCGTTATTACTCTGCATTTTTATGCATCCCCAGCGCCGCCTCGCTTACCCTTCACACTGTTCTTTTGCAGTAGTGTAATTATGTCTCTTCAATCCACTCCGGGTGAATAAATCTGAATAACAAAAACGTTATAACGAATAATTAACCACTCGGTTAATTCATTCCTTAACTCAGATCAGTCAGGGCTTGTTAAATAAACTCACCAAAGATTGTTACACAAACACATCCACTAATAACGCAGGTAAATTGCAGTGGAATACTCTGTATTAATTTGTCCTGATGCGTATATGTAGTGAAACTCAATCATTTTATTGATACTCATCACGGTTTATCCTTTTTCCAGAGCTAAAATAGCCCCGCCTTTATTTTGAAAAGGATTTAATTATGGAAAACAACAACCGGTTAATGCCGCATATAAGGCGAACCACACATATAATGATGTTTGCCCATCGTAATAGCTTCGATTTTCACTTCTTCAACGCCCGATAGTCACGTCCTGGCAGGTGCGCCGTAGCACAGGCCTCTTCATACCCTTTGCTTTTGGGTTTTAATGCCTGCGCGCGCTCGCGTCTGATCTCTGATAAAGCCAATTATTTACTTCAATCGCCGGATTGACGGGCTTTATTCATCCTAAAAAATAGCGTCGATTATTTTGCTGCCGTTTGGCTGCACGATATTCCTTTGCTTAATTTCCGGCACCACTCAATTTCTTCAATAAAGAAATTGCGGGAATGTATTGCTTAAATTTCAGGATCACCATGCAAAAGTTAAAAATTGCGGTTAGCCGCATCTGTCCGGACTGCGTTAATACTCAACGGGAAGTCGTTTCAATTATGGATACCGATTTTATTGATATCGCTGCCGCCGTCGTGGCGCTGGCCGATATCGATAACGGTATTATTGATAAAATCGAGCGTACCGGTTTTGGTCTGCCGATTTTTATTGCGACCCATAATAATGAACGCGTGCCCGAACACTGGTTAGCGCGTATCAACGGCGTGTTTGAAATCAGCGAGTCTCGTTCAGAATTCTATGGCCGCCAGCTTGAGGCCGCCGCAGCGAAATACGAAACCAGCCTGAAACCGCCGTTCTTCCGCGCCCTCGTTGATTACGTTAAACAAGGCAACAGCGCGTTTGATTGCCCCGGCCACCAGGGGGGGCAGTTCTTCCGCCGTCACCCGACGGGCAATCAGTTCGTGAACTTCTTTGGCGAAACCCTGTTCCGCTCTGATTTATGTAATGCGGACGTGGCGATGGGCGATTTGCTGATCCACGAAGGCGCGCCGTGCACGGCACAAAAACATGCTGCCAAAGTGTTTAATGCTGATAAAACGTACTTTGTGCTCAACGGCACGTCTTCCTCCAACAAAGTGGTGCTGAATGCGCTGCTGGCGCCGGGCGACCTGGTGCTGTTCGACCGCAACAACCATAAGTCGAACCACCACGGCGCGCTGCTGCAAGCCGGTGCGACGCCGGTTTATCTGGAAACGGCGCGTAACCCGTATGGCTTTATCGGCGGGATTGACGCTCACTGCTTCGAAGAACGCTATCTGCGCGACTGCATCCGCGAAGTGGCCGCCGACCGTGCTCAGGACGCTCGTCCGTTCCGCCTGGCGGTGATCCAGTTAGGCACCTACGACGGCACCATTTATAACGCGCGCCAGGTGGTGGATAAGATTGGTCACCTGTGTGACTACATCCTGTTCGACTCGGCGTGGGTGGGCTATGAGCAGTTTATCCCCATGATGGCGGACTGTTCGCCGCTGCTGCTGGAACTGACCGAAAACGATCCGGGTATCCTGGTGACGCAGTCGGTGCATAAACAGCAGGCCGGGTTCTCCCAGACTTCGCAAATCCATAAAAAAGACAGCCATATCAAAGGGCAGGATCGCTATGTTTCCCATAAGCGCATGAACAACGCGTTTATGATGCACGCCTCCACCAGCCCTTTCTATCCGCTGTTTGCTGCGCTGGACGTTAACGCCCGGATGCATGAAGGCGAAGGCGGCAAGCAAATGTGGATGAACTGCGTGGAAGTGGGTATCGACACCCGTAAGCTGATCCTCAATAACTGCCACCATATCCGTCCGTTCGTCCCCGCGACCGTTGACGGCAAAGCGTGGGAAAGCTGGGATACCCAACAGATCGCCCGCGATCTGCGCTTCTTCCACTTTGTTCCCGGCGACAAATGGCATGCGTTTGAAGGCTATGCGGAGCATCAGTATTTCGTCGACCCCTGCAAACTGCTGCTGACCACCCCGGGCATCAATGCCGCCACCGGCGAGTACGACACCTTTGGCGTACCGGCCACCATTCTTGCCAACTTCCTGCGTGAAAACGGCGTGGTGCCGGAGAAATGCGACCTCAACTCGATCCTGTTCCTGCTCACCCCGGCTGAAGAGATGGGCAAAATGCAACAGCTGGTCGCGCTGCTGGTACGTTTCGAGCAGTTACTGGAGCACGACGCGCCGTTGAGTGAAGTGCTGCCGTCGCTCTGGAAACAGCATCAGGATCGCTACGGCGAGTACACCCTGCGTCAGCTGTGCCAGGAAATGCATGACTTCTACGCCAGCCACAATGTGAAGCAGCTTCAGAAAGAAATGTTCCGTAAAGCGTACTTCCCGCGCGTGGTGATGAACCCGCAGGACGCTAACTACGCCTTTATCCGTGGGCAAACCGAACTGGTGAAACTCAGCGATGCGGAAGGACGCGTGGCGGCGGAAGGCGCGCTGCCTTACCCGCCGGGCGTACTGTGCGTGGTCCCGGGCGAAATCTGGGGCGGCGCGGTGCTGCGCTACTTCCAGGCGCTGGAGGAAGGCATCAACCTGCTGCCGGGCTTCGCGCCGGAACTGCAGGGCGTGTATGTCGAGGAGCAGGACGGTCGTAAACAGGTGTGGTGCCACGTTATCAAGCAGGCCGTGGTGAAAGCGTCAGCACAAAAGGAAATCAGATTATGAGTAAATCCAATAAGATGGGCGTGGTGCCGCTCACAATATTGACGATGGTGAACATGATGGGCTCCGGCATCATCATGCTGCCGACCAAACTGGCCGAAGTGGGGACGATCTCGATTATCTCCTGGCTGGTGACGGCGTTAGGATCGATGGCGCTGGCCTGGGCGTTTGCCAAGTGCGGGATGTTCAGCCGTAAATCGGGTGGCATGGGCGGGTATGCCGAGTACGCGTTCGGTAAATCCGGCAACTTTATGGCCAACTACACCTACGGGGTATCGCTGCTGATCGCCAACGTGGCGATTGCGATTTCCGCCGTCGGTTACGGCAGCGAGCTGTTCGGCGCGACGCTGAGCCCGGTGCAGATTGGCATCGCCACCATTTGCGTATTGTGGATTTGCACTGTCGCTAACTTTGGCGGCGCGCGCATCACCGGGCAACTCAGCGGTATTACCGTGTGGGGCGTGATCATTCCGGTGGTCGGTCTGTCGGTGATTGGCTGGTTCTGGTTCAGCCCGTCGATGTACGCCGAATCCTGGAACCCGCACAACGTGCCGTTCTTTGACGCTGTGGGCTCGTCCATCGCCATGACGCTGTGGGCATTTTTAGGGCTGGAATCCGCCTGCGCCAATACCGAAGTGGTGGAAAACCCGGAACGCAACGTGCCGATTGCGGTACTGGGCGGGACGCTGGGCGCGGCGGTGATCTACATCGTCTCGACCAACGTGATCGCCGGGATTGTGCCGAATATGGATCTGGCGAACTCCACCGCGCCGTTCGGGCTGGCCTTCGCGCAAATGTTCACCCCTACCGTGGGTAAAGTGATCATGGGCCTGATGGTGATGTCCTGCTGCGGCTCGCTGCTCGGCTGGCAGTTTACGATTGCCCAGGTGTTTAAATCCTCGGCGGATGAAGGTTATTTCCCGAAAATCTTCTCGAAGGTGTCGAAAGCCGACGCGCCGGTTAAGGGCATGCTGACGATTGTGATTTTCCAGAGCGTACTGGCGCTGATGACCATCAGCCCGTCGCTGAATAACCAGTTCAACGTGCTGGTAAACCTGGCGGTTGTCACTAACATCATTCCGTACATCCTGTCGATGGCGGCGCTGGTGATTATCCAGAAAGTGGCGAAGGTCGATCCGAGCAAAGCGAAAATGGCGAACTTCGTGGCGCTGGTTGGGGCGATTTACAGCTTCTACGCGCTCTACTCTTCCGGTTCCGAAGCGATGCTGTATGGCGCTATTGTGACCTTTATGGGCTGGACGCTGTACGGGCTGGTATCACCGCGCTTTGAATTGACTAACAAACACGGTTAACCGAAAACGCAGCAGTAAAAAAGGGAGCCGAGGCTCCCTTTTTCTTTAAACGTTATCAGGCGTTTTTCAGTACTTCGCTGACAATCTCTACCGCTTCCTTCTCAATCTGCGCACGGTGTTCCGCGCCCAGGAAGCTTTCGCAGTAAATTTTGTAGGCATCTTCGGTGCCGGACGGACGCGCCGCGAACCAGCCGTTGTCGGTCATCACCTTCAGGCCGCCAATCGATGCGCCATTGCCCGGCGCAGCGGTTAAGCGCGCAGTGATCGGATCGCCTGCCAGGGTGCTGGCGCTGACCATCTCCGGAGAGAGTTTAGACAGCGCGGCTTTCTGCGCGGAGGTCGCGGACGCCTGTAAACGGTTGTAGCTCGGCGCGCCGAAGCGTTTAGCCAGCTCGTCATAATGTTGCTGCGGGTTTTTACCGGTGACGGCAGTGATTTCTGCCGCCAGCAGACACATGATGATGCCGTCTTTATCGGTGGACCACGGGGTGCCGTCGAAGCGCAGGAACGAAGCGCCCGCGCTCTCTTCGCCGCCGAAGCCGAAGCTGCCGTCAAACAGGCCATCAACAAACCATTTAAAGCCCACCGGCACTTCAACCAGTTTGCGGCCCAGATCGTTGACCACGCGGTCGATCATCGCGGAAGACACCAGGGTTTTACCCACCGCGACGTCTTTGCCCCACTGCGGACGATGCTGGAACAGATAGTTAATCGCCACGGCCAGGTAATGGTTAGGATTCATCAACCCTGCCGGCGTAACGATACCGTGACGGTCGTAATCCGGATCGTTGGCAAACGCCAGATCGAATTTGTCACGCAGCGCCAGCAGGCCCGCCATCGCGCATTCGGACGAGCAGTCCATGCGGATCGCGCCGTCTTTATCCAGGTGCATAAAGCGGAAGGTTTGATCGACGTGATCGTTAACGATGGTCAGATTTAAGTTGTAGTGCGCCGCGATGCGTTTCCAGTAATCGATACCGGAACCGCCCAGCGGATCGACGCCCAGCGTCAGGCCCGCTTTTTGAATGGCCGCCATGTCGACGATATCCGCCAGCCCTTCAACAAACGGCTGCACCAGATCTTTGGCGGTAATGTGGCCGCTCGCCCAGGCTTCATCCAGCGAAACGCGTTTCACCGACGCCAGGCCCTCTGCCAGCAGGGCGTTGGCACGATCCTCCACCACTTTGGTGACGTTGGTGTCTGCCGGGCCACCGTTAGGCGGATTGTATTTGATGCCGCCATCTTCCGGCGGGTTATGGGACGGCGTGATGACAATCCCATCAGCCTGCTTTCCGCCCTGGCGGTTGTGCACCAGAATCGCGTTGGACACAGCCGGCGTCGGGGTATAACCGTTATCTTCCTGAACAATCACATCCACGCCGTTGGCAGCCAGCACTTCCAGCACCGAGATAAATGCCGGTTCGGAAAGCGCGTGCGTGTCTTTACCTACATAGCAAGGGCCAGTCACGCCGTTCTTAGCGCGCTCTTCGGCGATAGCCTGCGCGATCGCCAGAATATGCGGCTCGTTAAAGCTGTGGCGCGCCGCGCTGCCGCGATGGCCGGAAGTCCCGAATTTCACCGCATGCTCGCTGTTCCCCGGCTGCGGTTTCAGCACGTAATACTGTGCGGTGAGTTGGGCAACATTAATCAAATCACGCTGTTGTGCAGGCTGCCCTGCACGGTTATGAATTGCCATGGCCTGGTCCTTTTGACGCATTAGTTAAATGGTGCCGCAAACCTTTTCAATCAATTCCGCCGGGAACTGCATTGACTGCATGATGTGCTCAATCATGCTGCATTTACGACCGGTATTGGTGTTGGTAATTACCCAGTATGGCGTACCTGGCACATGTTTGGGTTTGGTTTGATTACCGCTCTGCAAAAGCGTTTGCTGATCGCCCGCGAAATAGACGCGGGTACGGCCATGCAGCGACTCGGTGGCATCGGCGAACGCTTTTGGATCCAGTGTATAGAGTGTAGACAGCACCAGCATGAAACGGTTGACGGCGCGTTTTTGCTCCGCGTACTCGTCAGAAAGCAGCAGCTCGCGAACGGCGCGCACACGATCTTTGGGGTTGTTGGCGGGTTTCTGTTCCATCACGGCGACGGCCGCGCTGCTCTCTTTTGCCGGTTTCTCGGCCTGCGGTTGCGCGGGGTTGAATTTCAGCATGCGACGCAAAATGTCGGACGCGCTTTCACCAATGTGCTGGGTGTGGCTCGCGATATAGCGATAAAGGTCGTCATCAACTTCAATCGTTTTCATTTTAATCCAGTGCGATATCTTTCTGAATACAAATCGTTGGGAGTATAGGATCAAACCCCAACAGCGGATAGCGTCAAGCCAGGGTGGCGGCAAAAGTCAGATTTAACTGGATCTTGCGACCGGGCGGCAGAATGTTCAACATAATACCCTAACCTGACACCTGCAAAAAAAGAACTTTGCCATGAAATTACATACCCGAGCGCAATCTGCACAACAATCGCATAACGCCTCGCCGATCGTGCTGGTCCACGGGCTGTTCGGCAGCCTGGATAACCTGGGCGTGCTGGCGCGCGAACTGATTTCCGATTTCGACGTTATCCAGGTGGATATGCGCAATCACGGGTTATCGCCGCGCAGCGATGTCATGACGTATCCGGCCATGGCCCAGGACCTGATTGATACGCTTGACGAACTGAGTATCGACAAAGCCACTTTTATCGGCCACTCCATGGGGGGCAAAGCGGTGATGGCGGCGACCAAAATCGCGCCGCAACGCATCGATAAACTGGTGGCGATTGATATTGCGCCAGTGGATTACCAGGTGCGGCGGCATGATGAGATTTTCGCTGCGATCAATGCGGTCACTGAAGCCGGCATCACCTCGCGCCAGGACGCGACGGCGCTGATGCGCGAGCATATCCAGGAAGACGGCGTGATCCAGTTTTTGCTGAAGTCTTTCGTCGCCGGCGAGTGGCGCTTCAATGTGCCGGTCCTTTGGGATCAATATTCACACATTGTCGGCTGGGAAACGGTGCCCGCCTGGGATCGCCCTGCGCTGTTTATTCGCGGCGGCCATTCGCCGTATGTGGATGAAACCCATCGCGACGCGCTGCTGGCGCAATTTCCTCAGGCGCGCGCGCATGTCGTGGCTGGAGCGGGTCACTGGGTTCATGCCGAAAAACCGCAGGCCGTGGTGCGGGCCATCCGCCGCTACCTTGATGATGTGTAACAAGCTGGTTAAAAATAGAGCGGCTGATAAGTGTGAGTGCCGTTAACGCGTTGGCGCTCCGGATTCCCTCATGTATGATGGCGCGCTTAACTGCATCCGAGCCCCGCTCCTGCACCCTGTTTTCCCTGTCAAAACGCGCATCATGGCCAAAGAACAAACGGACCGTACGACATTAGATCTGTTCTCGGACGAACGCCGCCCGGGCAGACCCAAGACTAACCCGCTGTCACGCGATGAACAGTTGCGCATCAATAAGCGCAACCAGTTGAAGCGTGACAAAGTACGTGGGCTCAAGCGCGTTGAGCTTAAACTGAACGCTGAAGCCGTTGAGGCGCTCAACATGCTGGCGGAAGCCCGCAATATCAGCCGCAGCGAATTAATCGAAGATATTCTGCTGTCACAACTTGCGGCCCTGAAGGACTGAGAGTTATCTAAAAACACGGCACAATGTAGCAGACTGTGCACATGGCCGTGATAGACATTTCCGCCAGCTTGTCTGTTCTGCTATGATTGCCCTATCTGTAGGCTTTTTGCCTCAACCATCTCATTAAGTTTCAAGAGGTTATTTTACTCATGGCAATCGTAGGCATTTTCTTCGGCAGCGATACCGGCAATACTGAAAATATCGCAAAAATGATTCAAAAACAGCTTGGTAAAGATGTGGCTGAAGTGCGTGATATTGCTAAAAGCAGCAAAGAAGACCTCGAAAGTTTTGATATTCTGCTGCTGGGTATTCCAACCTGGTACTACGGCGAAGCGCAGTGCGACTGGGATGACTTCTTCCCTACCCTTGAAGAAATCGATTTTAACAACAAGCTGGTTGCCCTGTTTGGCTGCGGCGATCAGGAAGACTACGCTGAATACTTCTGTGATGCGCTGGGCACTATGCGCGACATTATCGAACCACGCGGCGCAACCATCGTTGGCCACTGGCCGACCGAAGGTTACCACTTTGAAGCCTCTAAAGGCCTGGCAGATGACGATCACTTCCTGGGTTTAGCTATCGATGAAGATCGCCAGCCTGAACTCACTGCTGAACGCGTAGAAAAATGGGTGAACCAGGTTTCTGAAGAGCTGCATTTGCAAGACATCATCAACGCCTGATGACTCAAGGCGCTAAACCCCTTAGCGCCTTTATTCTGCCATTGATAGGCAAAAGCGATAAAAATAATTGCTACAAATTTTTAACTTTTGCCTACAGACCTGTACAATACAACCCTCACGCATCGGGTGATTTTGCAACAAATGCAGGCAGCGCCACGATTTTGGGTATTTTTTAGCAAGGCAGTTGCAGTTTTCATTTAGGCATGGCAGTTCTATAATGAAACGCATAATGCCTTGCATTCGATCTCTTGCTCCCTGAGGAGCGAATCGTTACGTAACAGGACAAATTCCGCATGACTGACAACAATACCGCATTGAAGAAGGCTGGCCTGAAAGTCACGCTTCCGAGGTTAAAAATCCTCGAAGTGTTGCAGGGGCCGGACAACCACCATGTCAGTGCGGAAGATTTATACAAACGCCTGATTGATATGGGCGAAGAGATTGGTTTAGCGACGGTTTACCGTGTGCTTAATCAGTTCGATGATGCTGGTATTGTTACGCGTCATAATTTCGAAGGCGGTAAATCGGTTTTCGAACTGACTCAGCAGCATCATCACGATCACCTCATTTGCCTGGACTGCGGTAAAGTGATTGAGTTTAGCGATGACTCCATTGAAGCGCGCCAGCGTGAAATTGCGTCCCGCCATGGTATTCGCTTAACAAACCACAGTCTGTATCTGTATGGGCATTGCGCGGAAGGCGACTGCCGCGAAGATGAAAATGCTCATGAAATCACAGAGAAATAATTTTTTTTAGAATCACTCATTCCAGTAAAAGCCGACTAATGTCGGCTTTTTTTTGGATAATAATTCAATATAATAATGCATTCCAGAGCAATAAATAAAAGAACATCTAAGTAAATCCTGTAATAAATTAAATATCGTTAATTACACTTTAAGAATTTATCAATAATTCTAAAATTCAGTAAGTTAGGATATATAATGTGGCATTAAAGTCAGCCTGCCCGATTGTTGCATTGCGGTTTAAAAATACCATCCATTAAAATACCAGCTAACATCGCATTCGATAATATAAATCTGGTTAATCGCAATGACATTACCGCAAAAACCTCTCTCTGAATTATATCGCTTAACGGATTTATTCACGGATTACAACAAACTCACACGCGTTGAGAGATATACGTTAATACCGATAAAAGCGCATACCGTTACGCTGATTCATGGCGGCCAGTTTTCCCTCATTCGTAGCAGCGACAGGCTATTATTTGAGAAGCATACGGCGCCCGCGCTGTTTGGTTTAAGCGGTAATCCCCAGACGTTATCCTATCTTCGTATTTATGCCGATTCTCAGTGCCATTTCCAACTCGTGCCTCTGGAGGCTTTTATGCAGCGCCTGGAGGAGAATCATTCGCTGCATTTGATACCTGCCGTGTTATCCTGGCATATTGAAAGTTTGCTGTATCGTGATGAGATGATGATGGGAAGAAACAGTTATCAAATGATTAAGGGAAATATTCTTCATCTCAATCAGTTAGATGAATTCATGCGCGCAAAAATCAATGTGGCGGATTTTATCGTCAAACGAACCAACTTATCCCGCAGTATTGTCATGAAGGTTTTATCCGCGCTGCGGGCAAAAAATTATATTGATGTTAAAAGAGGCAAGTTGCTGACTATCAATCAGCTACCAGAAAAATTAAATTGATACCGTAAATAGCCAAACACACTCGTTAAAAATCTGAGTGTTTGACTTTTAATAAGCCTTTAACGGATAACAACCCAAAAAAAACGCCGCATGACGCGGCGTTTTAGCGGTGACAGGTACGGGTTATTCCCCGATTTTCGCCCAGGTATCGCGTAACCCTACGGTACGGTTGAACACCAGATGCTCAGGGGTGGAATATTTGCTGTCGAGGCAAAAATATCCTTCGCGCTCGAACTGCAACGCTTTACCCATTTCCGCGTTCTGCAGGCCTGGCTCGCCAAAGCCCTGTTTGATGACCAGCGATTCCGGATTGATGGTCGACAGGAAATCTTCTGCAGCGCCAGGATTCGGCACGCTAAACAGACGATCGTACAGGCGAATTTCGATCGGTAGCGCATGGCTGGCGCTTACCCAATGGATGACACCTTTCACTTTACGGCCATCAGCCGGGTCTTTGCTCAGCGTTTCTGCATCGTAGCGACAGAAGATAGTGGTGATGTTACCTTCAGCGTCCTTCTCAACGCGTTCGGCCTTGATCACGTAAGCGTTGCGCAGGCGAACTTCTTTCCCCAGCACCAGACGCTTATACTGCTTGTTGGCTTCTTCACGGAAATCGGCGCGGTCGATCCACACCTCACCGCTAAATGGCACATCGCGGCTGCCCATTTCCGGCTTATTCGGATGGTTCGGCATCGCAACGATTTCGCTCTGGCCTTGCGGATAGTTCTCAATCACCAGTTTCACCGGGTCGATAACCGCCATCGCGCGCGGCGCGTTTTCGTTGAGATCTTCGCGGATGCAGGCTTCCAGCGCAGCCATTTCTACCGTGTTGTCCTGCTTGGTCACGCCGATGCGCTTGCAGAATTCGCGGATAGAGGCAGCGGTATAACCGCGACGACGCAGACCAGAAATGGTCGGCATGCGCGGGTCATCCCAGCCTTCGACGATCTTTTCCGTCACCAGCAGGTTGAGTTTGCGCTTGGACATAATCGCATACTCAAGATTCAGACGAGAGAACTCGTACTGACGCGGGTGAACCGGGATGGTGATATTATCCAGCACCCAGTCATACAGACGGCGATTGTCCTGGAATTCGAGGGTACACAGCGAATGGGTGATGCCTTCCAGCGCATCGGAGATGCAGTGGGTAAAGTCGTACATCGGGTAGATGCACCACTTGCTGCCGGTCTGGTGATGATCGGCGAACTTAATCCGGTAAATCACCGGGTCGCGCATCACGATAAACGGCGACGCCATATCGATTTTCGCGCGCAGGCAGGCTTTACCTTCTTCAAAACCGCCGCTACGCATTTTTTCGAACAGCGCGAGGTTTTCCTCCACGCTGCGATCGCGGAACGGGCTGTTTTTGCCCGGCTGGGTCAGGGTGCCGCGATATTCGCGAATTTGCTCCGGAGAGAGTTCGTCAACGTAAGCCAGGCCTTTGTTGATCAGCTCAACGGCGTATTGATGCAGCGCGTCGAAGTAGTCAGAGGAATAACGCACGTCTCCTGACCACTGGAAACCTAACCACTGGACGTCGTTCTTGATGGAATCAACGTATTCGATATCTTCTTTTACCGGGTTAGTGTCATCGAAACGCAGATTGCACTGGCCCTGATAATCCTGGGCGATGCCAAAGTTCAGGCAGATCGATTTTGCATGGCCAATATGCAAATAACCGTTCGGCTCAGGCGGGAAACGGGTGTAAACAGTCGAGTGTTTTCCACTGGCCAAATCTTCATCAATGATTTGGCGAATAAAGTTAGTCGGGCGGGCTTCAGCCTCACTCATCGCGCATTCCTCAAAGCTTCGCAAAATAGATAACGGTGAATGATCTTATAACCTAAGACGGGACACAACCATTAGTTGCACAAAAACACAATTACCGCTGCGTTGCGGCGATTTCGCATAAAAAAAGCGGCGGAATTCTCTTCCGCCGCTTAAGGCAACCTGTTACTCAGGAGCGATTATTTGCCTTTAATCTCATACAGCGGGGTTTGACCGGCAATAACCTGACCCTGCGCCTTAATCACCAGGCCGCTGAAGTCGTCGATATTGCTGCAAACCACCGGGCTAATCATGGAGCGCGCATTGGCGTTCAGGAAGTCCAGGTCCATTTCCAGAACTGGCTGGCCCGCCGTCACTTCAGCACCCTCTTCGACCAGGCGGCTAAAGCCCTGACCGTTCAACGCCACCGTATCGATACCCATATGGACAACGATTTCAGCGCCGTTTTCGGTTTCCAGGCAGAACGCATGGTTGGTGTTGAAGATCTTAACGATGGTGCCTGCGGCGGGTGAAACCACGGTTTTGGCCGTCGGTTTAATCGCCACGCCGTCGCCAACTGCTTTGCTGGCGAAGGCTTCGTCCGGAACATCGTCCAGCGCAACCACATCACCGGTCACCGGCGCTACCAGCGTGGCGATAGTGGTGGTGGTATTCGGCGTAGCCTGCGGTTTCGCCGTCTGAACCGGTGCTGCAACCGGCGCAGTTTCACCGGCGGCAGGGGCGGCGGCAGGTACGTTGCCCACGGTTTTCATCGCATCGGCGATTTTTTCCGCCATAAAGCCAACGATAATCTGTACGCCGGTTTTATTGAGACGGATAACGCCGGTAGCGCCAAGACGTTTCGCCAGGGCTTCGTTAACGCGGGAAGAGTCTTTCACGGACAGACGCAGACGGGTAATACAAGCGTCAATACCGGTCAGGTTATCGGAACCGCCGACTGCCGCTACGTACTGACGCGCCAGACCGGTGACATCCTGCTCTTTGGTGCCGCTGACGTTCACATCCTGACCATCCGCTTCGCTGCCGGCAACGGCCAGTTCACGACCCGGAGTCATCAGGTTGAATTTGGTGATAACCAGACGGAACACCACGTAGTAGATAACGAAGAACACCAGACCCTGAACGATCAGCATGTACCACTGGGTCGCCAGCGGGTTACGGGTCGACAGCACCATATCCACCAGACCGGCGCTGAAGCCGAAACCGGCAATCCAGTGCATGCTGGCCGCGATAAATACCGAAATACCCGTCAGAACGGCGTGGATCACATACAGCACCGGCGCAACGAACATGAAGGAGAATTCCAGCGGTTCGGTGATACCCGTGAAGAAGGCAGCAAACGCGCCCGCCATCATGATACCCAGCACTTTCGCTTTGTTTTCCGGACGTGCGCAGTGATAAATCGCCAGCGCCGCGCCAGGCAGACCAAACATCATGATTGGGAAGAAGCCCGCCTGATAACGACCGGTGATACCCACAATGCCTTTACCGGATTCGATAGACTGCGCGCCGCCCAGGAAGTTAGGAATATCGTTGATGCCCGCCACGTCGAACCAGAACACGGAGTTCAGCGCGTGGTGCAGGCCGACCGGAATCAGCAGGCGGTTAAAGAAGGCGTAAACGCCCGCGCCGACGGAGCCGAGCTTCTGGATATGTTCACCGAAGGTCACCAGGCCGTCGAAGATCATTGGCCAGATGTACATCAGGATGAACGCCACCACGATCATCACGAAAGAGGTAAGAATAGGCACCAGACGACGGCCGCTGAAGAACGACAGCGCTTTTGGCAGCTCAACGCCGCTGAAGCGGTTGTACAGTTCCGCAGAGATAATACCCACCAGGATACCAACGAACTGGTTATTGATTTTACCAAACGCCGCGGGGACCTGATCGGCAGGGATTTTTTGGATCATCGAGACCGCTGCCGGCGAGCAGAGAGTCGTTAACACTAAAAAGCCGACAAACCCGGTGAGCGCCGCCGCACCGTCTTTATCTTTAGACATCCCGTACGCCACACCGATGGCGAACAGAACCGACATGTTATCAATAATGGCAGAACCAGACTTAATGAAGAATGCCGCAAGCGCGTTATCTCCACCCCAGCCAACCGGGTCAATCCAGTAACCTACCCCCATCAGAATTGCTGCTGCAGGCAGGGTAGCAACCGGCACCATTAGCGCCCGGCCTACTCGTTGCAAATAACCTAGAATACTCACTTTATCCCCCTATGAGACCTGATAAGGCTCTTTCAAAGCCGTTTTTTTATTGTGTAACCAACCTTGAAAAATGCGGTGACGTTGCGCATCACACCGGAAGTGTGTGAAAAATTAATTCGTATCGCAAATTAAACGCGCATTTTTTGTGAGATTTATCACCAAATATCGCTATACACCCCCCATTACACTGGCTAACTCCCAAAACTTATTTTATGATTCAAAAAATCAAGGCGGAACGTTCCTGACAGGCACGATAAAAGGAACCGTTTTACACTAACTGTATGTTCCGCCCGTCTGTTTTAAATTAACTATCTGAGGTGAATAATGAGACTGATTCCCCTGGCAACGGCACAGCAGGTCGGTAAATGGGCAGCGCGCCATATTGTGAACCGCATTAATGCGTTCAAACCGACAGCAGATCGTCCTTTTGTGTTGGGTTTGCCGACCGGCGGCACACCGCTGGAAGCATACAAAGCGCTGGTAGAGATGCATAAAGCGGGCCAGGTGAGCTTTAAACATGTCGTCACGTTTAATATGGATGAATACGTCGGCCTTCCGAAAGAGCATCCGGAGAGCTACTACAGCTTCATGCACCGCAACTTCTTTGACCACGTTGATATTCTTGCTGAAAACATCAACTTACTGGATGGCAACGCGCCGGATATTGACGCAGAATGCCGTCAGTACGAAGAGAAAATTCGCTCCTACGGCAAAATTCACCTGTTTATGGGCGGCGTCGGTAATGACGGTCATATCGCCTTCAACGAACCGGCTTCCTCGCTGGCTTCCCGCACCCGTATTAAGACATTGACCCATGACACTCGCGTGGCAAACTCCCGTTTCTTCGACGGTGATGTCAGCCAGGTACCGAAATATGCTCTGACCGTAGGCGTCGGCACACTGCTGGATGCCGAAGAGGTGATGATTCTGGTGCTGGGTCATGTGAAAGCACTGGCGCTACAGGCGGCGGTGGAAGGCAATGTGAACCATATGTGGACGATCAGTTGCCTGCAATTGCATCCTAAAGCCGTGATCGTTTGCGATGAGCCGTCTACCATGGAGCTCAAAGTGAAGACGCTGAGATACTTTACCGAACTCGAAGCAGAAAATATCAAAGGTCTTTAAGTCAGTATTTACCGGGGGTCACTATGTACGCATTAATCCACGGCCGCATTTATACCGGCCATGAAGTTCTGGACGACCACGCGATTGTTATCGCGAATGGCCTGATTGAACGCGTTTGTCCGCTTGCCGATGTCCCATCCGGCATTGAACAGCGCGACGTCGGCGGTGCCATAATTGCCCCCGGTTTTATTGATGTGCAGCTTAACGGCTGCGGCGGCGTCCAGTTTAATGACACCGCCGAGGCTGTCACAGTGAAAACGCTGGAAATTATGCAGGCCGCCAATGAGAAATCCGGCTGCACCAGCTATCTTCCCACGCTGATTACCAGTAGTGACGAATTAATGAAGCAAGGTATTCGCGTGATGCGTGAATACCTGGCCAAACACCCGCACCAGGCGCTGGGCCTCCATCTTGAAGGCCCCTGGCTGAATCTGGTGAAAAAAGGCACGCACAATCCGGATTACGTGCGCAAACCTGATGCCGAACTGGTTGATTTCCTGTGTGAAAATGCCGATGTGATTACCAAAGTCACGCTGGCGCCTGAGCAGGTCGATTCGCAGTTTATTCGCCAACTGGTGGCGGCAGGCATTATCGTTTCCGCCGGACACTCCAACGCGACTTATAAAGAAGCCAAAATCGGCTTCCGCGCAGGCATTGGCTTTGCCACCCACTTATTTAACGCCATGCCGTATATTACCGGCCGCGAACCGGGCCTGGTGGGCGCGATTTTCGATGAGCCAGAGCTGTACTGCGGTATTATCGGCGATGGTCTGCATGTCGACTACGCCAATGTCCGTATTGCCAAGCAGATCAAGGGCGATAAACTTTGCCTTGTCACCGATGCCACAGCCCCGGCCGGTGCTGATATCGATCAGTTCATTTTTGCCGGTAAAACAATATACTACCGCAACGGGCTGTGTGTGGATGAGAACGGCACCCTCAGCGGTTCTGCACTGACCATGATTGAAGGCGTGCATAATCTTGTTGAGCATGTCGGCATCGCGCTGGACGAAGCGCTGCGCATGGCGTCACTCTACCCGGCTCGCGCAATGGGCGTGGATAAAGATCTCGGCACAATCGAAGCCGGGAAAGTGGCCAACCTGACCGCCTTTACCCGCGATTACAAAATTATCAAGACCATCGTTAATGGTAACGAGGTCGTCACAGAGTAAGAACAGGCATGACAACTGGCGGACAGGCTCAAATTGGTAATGTTGATCTGGTAAAACAACTGAACAGCGCGGCGGTGTATCGCCTAATCGATCAACACGGACCGATTTCGCGCATTCAGATTGCCGAACAGAGCCAACTCGCGCCCGCCAGCGTCACCAAAATCACACGCCAGTTGATTGAACGCGGGTTGATCAAAGAAGTCGATCAGCAGGCCTCCACCGGGGGCCGCCGCGCAATCTCAATCATTACCGAAACCCGTGGCTTTCAGGCTATCGGTGTGCGGCTGGGCCGCCATGATGCTACGCTGACGCTGTTCGATCTCAGCAGCAAAGCGCTGGCGGAAGAGCATTTTGCCCTGCCCGAACGCACGCAGGAAACGCTGGAAGATGCGTTGCTCAACGCCATCGCTCAATTCAGCGAAAATAACCTGCGCAAAATCCGTGAACTGATCGCTATTTCTGTTATTTTGCCAGGCCTGGTCGACCCGGATACCGGCGTAGTGCGTTATATGCCGCATATAGAGGTAGAAAACTGGCCGCTGGTCGAAAAGCTCGAAAAACGCTTTAATCTCCCCTGCTTCGTAGGCCACGATATTCGCAGCCTGGCCCTGGCTGAGCACTATTTCGGTGCAACCCGCGACTGTGAAGACTCTATTCTGGTGCGCGTACACCGCGGCACCGGCGCTGGCATCATCTCCAATGGCCGGATTTTTATTGGCCGCAACGGCAACGTCGGTGAAATCGGCCATATTCAGGTGGATCCTCTGGGAGAACGCTGCCACTGTGGTAACTTTGGCTGTCTGGAAACCATTGCCGCCAACGCCGCCATTGAAGCGCGGGTGCGTCATCTGCTGGAACGTGGCTACCAGAGCCGCCTGACCGTTGACGACTGTAATATTGATGCGATCTGCAAAGCCGCCAACCGTGGCGATCCGCTGGCCAGTGAAGTGATTGAGCATGTTGGACGTCATCTTGGCAAAGCCGTCGCTATTGCGATTAATTTATTTAACCCGCAGAAAGTGGTTATCGCAGGCGAAATCATCAGCGCGGAAAAAGTGCTGCTACCCGCTATTGAAAGCTGCATCAACACCCAGGTACTCAAGGCGTTTCGTAAAAATTTGCCGGTGGTACGCTCATCCCTCGACGACCGCTCAGCCATTGGCGCATTCGCCCTGGTTAAACGCGCAATGCTGAACGGGATAATGCTGCAACGTTTGCTGGAAAGTTGAAATCGCCAGAGCCATTTCCGTTATAGTTAGTTCTTATCTTTCAGGCAGACCAGAGTAGTCCATGACCATTCAGAACGTAATTTGTGATATTGACGGCGTGCTGATGCACGATAACGTGGCCGTCCCCGGCGCGAGCGAATTCCTGACCCGTATTCTGGAGAAAGGCTTGCCGCTGGTGCTGCTGACTAACTATCCGTCGCAAACCGGCCAGGATCTCGCCAACCGTTTCGCTTCTGCGGGCATTAACGTGCCGGACAGCGTGTTTTACACCTCCGCCATGGCCACCGCAGACTTTCTGCGCCGCCAGGAAGGCAAAAAAGCCTATGTGGTAGGCGAAGGCGCGTTAATCCATGAGTTGTACAAAGCCGGCTTCACTATCACCGATATTAATCCGGACTTCGTGATTGTGGGTGAAACCCGTTCCTATAACTGGGAAATGATGCATAAAGCCGCGTTCTTCGTGGCTAACGGCGCGCGTTTTATCGCCACTAACCCCGATACCCACGGTCGCGGCTTCTACCCAGCCTGCGGCGCGCTGTGCGCCGGGATTGAAAAAATTTCCGGGCGTAAACCGTTTTACGTCGGTAAACCGAGCCCGTGGATCATCCGCGCCGCGTTGAATAAGATGCAGGCCCATTCCGAGCAGACGGTGATTGTTGGCGATAACCTGCGTACCGATATTCTGGCGGGCTTCCAGGCCGGCCTGGAAACAATTCTGGTGCTCTCCGGGGTTTCCACCCTGAATGATATTGACGCCATGCCGTTCCGGCCTTCATGGATTTATCCCTCCGTCGCGGAAATCGATGTTATCTGAGCCAAAGCCACGATTATCGTGGCTTTGTTATTTTATCGCCGCATTAAAATACCCCATCTAATAAAAACGTCTTTTTATTGAGAAACCATCAATAACTGCGTTTAAATACTGTCCTTTTTTTAACGATCCGCAACCCTCACTGAACTTTTCACCAAAGTAAACGGAAAAGCCTTGCCAGCACGGTCCGGTTTGCGGCATTTTCTTAGCCATAGCAACGCAAACGGCCCGGTAAAGCGCGCCGTCTGCCGGCCAACAACATCACCGCCAGGTTAATGGAGAAGTCTATGTGTTCGATTTTTGGTGTACTGGATATTAAAACTGATGCAGGCGAGCTGCGTAAAAAAGCGCTGGAACTGTCTCGCCTGATGCGCCACCGCGGGCCGGACTGGTCTGGCGTTTACGCCAGCGATAAAGCCATTCTCGCCCACGAGCGTCTGTCGATTGTTGATGTCAACGCCGGCGCACAGCCACTGTACAACGAAGCCAAAACCCACGCGCTGGCGGTGAACGGCGAGATCTACAACCATCAGGCCCTGCGCGCCGAATACGGCGACCGCTATCAGTTCCAGACCGGTTCTGACTGTGAAGTGATCCTGGCGCTGTATCAGGAAAAAGGCCCGGCATTCCTCGATGACCTGCAGGGCATGTTCGCCTTCGTCCTGTATGACAGCGAAAAAGACGCCTACCTGATTGGCCGCGACCATATCGGTATTATCCCGCTGTATATGGGCCACGACGAACACGGCAACTTCTATGTCGCCTCAGAAATGAAAGCGCTGGTGCCAGTATGCCGCACCATTAAAGAGTTCCCGGCAGGCAGCTATTTGTGGAGCCAGGATGGCGAGATCCGTTCTTACTATCAGCGCGACTGGTTTGAGTACGATGCGGTTAAAGACAACGTTACCGATAAAAACGCCCTGCGTCAGGCTCTGGAAGATGCCGTTAAGAGCCATTTAATGTCTGACGTTCCCTACGGCGTGCTGCTTTCCGGCGGTCTCGACTCCTCGGTGATCTCCGCCATTACCAAAAAATTCGCCGCCCGCCGCGTGGAAGATGAAGAGCGCAGCGAAGCCTGGTGGCCACAGCTGCACTCTTTTGCCGTCGGCCTGAAAGGCGCGCCGGATCTGAAAGCTGCGCAGGAAGTCGCGAATCACCTGGGCACCGTGCACCATGAAATTCACTTCACCGTGCAGGAAGGCCTGGATGCCATCCGCGATGTGATTTACCACATTGAAACCTATGACGTGACCACTATTCGCGCCTCAACGCCGATGTATTTAATGTCGCGTAAGATTAAAGCCATGGGCATTAAAATGGTGCTGTCAGGCGAAGGCTCCGATGAGGTCTTCGGCGGCTATCTCTACTTCCATAAAGCGCCGGATGCCAAAGAGCTGCACGAAGAAACCGTGCGTAAGCTGCAGGCGTTGCATATGTTTGACTGCGCCCGCGCCAACAAAGCGATGTCTGCCTGGGGCGTGGAAGCCCGCGTTCCGTTCCTGGATAAGAAATTCCTCGACGTGGCAATGCGCATCAATCCGCAGGATAAAATGTGTGGCAACGGCAAAATGGAAAAACACGTGCTGCGCGAATGTTTTGAATCTTACCTGCCGGCAAGCGTGGCGTGGCGTCAAAAAGAACAGTTCTCCGACGGCGTCGGCTACAGCTGGATCGACACCTTAAAAGAAGTGGCGGCCCAACAGGTGAGCGATCAGCAGCTCGAAACTGCGCGTTTCCGTTTCCCGTACAATACGCCGTCTTCTAAAGAAGCGTACCTGTACCGTGAAATCTTCGAAGAGCTGTTCCCGGTGCCGAGCGCAGCGGAGTGCGTCCCTGGCGGCCCGTCTGTGGCCTGCTCTTCCGCCAAAGCGATTGAATGGGATGAAGCGTTCAAAACCATGAACGATCCGTCAGGCCGCGCGGTTGGCGTGCATCAGTCAGCCTACAAGTAACCGGTAGCCTGCCTAAAAAGGAGCCTTTCAGGCTCCTTTTTTATGGCGCGTTGCGGGTGCTGAAAACGTTAATTATCAGCAAGCCACGTGTTAAATAACCAATAACTGCTGGATATTTCGCCAAGCTGTTCGCAAGCTAGTCAAACAGCGATTATCAGGCGCTTTTCGGGAAAAAATGTGTTGACGCTGCAAGGTCCAATACGCATAATGCGCCCCGCAACGCCGATAAGGTAACGCAAAAAAAAGATGGCTACGTAGCTCAGCTGGTTAGAGCACATCACTCATAATGATGGGGTCACAGGTTCGATTCCCGTCGTAGCCACCATCTTTTTGCGGGAGTGGCGAAATTGGTAGACGCACCAGATTTAGGTTCTGGCGCCGCAAGGTGTGCGAGTTCAAGTCTCGCCTCCCGCACCATTATCTTCACGTTGCACGGATGGGGTATCGCCAAGCGGTAAGGCACCGGTTTTTGATACCGGCATTCCCTGGTTCGAATCCAGGTACCCCAGCCACCTTTTCTGACGATTGTGCTTATGCACAGTGTCATTGGGGTATCGCCAAGCGGTAAGGCACCGGTTTTTGATACCGGCATTCCCTGGTTCGAATCCAGGTACCCCAGCCAGTCAGTTTCGGCTGGTAGAAATACAACATGGCTACGTAGCTCAGCTGGTTAGAGCACATCACTCATAATGATGGGGTCACAGGTTCGATTCCCGTCGTAGCCACCATCTTTTGGGGTATCGCCAAGCGGTAAGGCAGTGGATTCTGATTCCACCATTCCGAGGTTCGAATCCTCGTACCCCAGCCAATTTTAAAAGACGGATTGCATCAGCAACCGCACCCTGTTGGGGTATCGCCAAGCGGTAAGGCAGTGGATTCTGATTCCACCATCCCGAGGTTCGAATCCTCGTACCCCAGCCACTCTTTAAAAAGCTCGCTTCGGCGAGCTTTTTGTTTTCTGCGATCCATGAAATATGCCGTTCTTAGCTTCAATAAGGACGGCATAAAACGCTGTTACAGCCCTAACGCATACTTCAGCGCCTGGCGTTTCAGTACGCCCGCGCGTTCAGCCGCCATCAGGCCAAGGTTGCGCAGCAGTTTCACTGGCGGCAGATCGTTGCTGAACCCGGCATAGAACAGATCCATACCGCTTTGCATCAGGAAGTTATCCCCCTGGCGGCGCATCTGATAACGGCGCAAGATCTCATAGCTCGCCCAGGGTTCGCCGTGGCTACGGGCGCGCACCAGCACGTCCAGCAACGCGTCCACGTCGCGATAACCCAGGTTGACGCCCTGCCCCGCCAGCGGATGGATGGTATGCGCCGCATCGCCCACCAGCGCCAGGCCCGGTTGGGCATAACGCAGCGCGTGACGACGGGTCAGTTGAAACGCGCCGCAGGCGTGTGGAGTAACGTTACCGACGCGCCGTGGGAAATGCAGAGCAATCTCCCGGCCCAGTTGTTCCATCGACATGCTTTGCAACTGGCGAATACGCGCCGGTTTGTCGTACCACACCAGCGATGCCCAGTGATCGTACAGCGGCAGGAAAGCGCGCGGGCCGTCCGGGGTAAACTGTTGCCAGGTGCTGTCGCCAGGGTCGCTTTCGCAGCGCACCGACATCAACAGGCAGGACTGCTGGTAGTTCCAGGCGTGAATACCGATACCGGCCCACTCGCGGATCCGTGAATTCGCGCCATCGGCACCGATGACCAGCTTCGCCTCCAGCAGGGAGCCATCTTCAAAGGTCAGTTCATGGACGTCATTATGCCGATGCATCTGGGTAAGCGCCGCCGGGCAGTACAGCGTGACGCAGGGATGCTGCGCCAGCGCCGCCCACAGCGCCCGTTGCAGGACCTGGTTTTCTACCATGAAGCCTAGCTCCGGCAGCTTCAGCTCCGAGGCGTCAAACGCCACGTGGGAGGCTTCCCACTCCCAGGTTTCCAGCCGTCGCCAGGCGTGGGCGCGCATGCCGAGAATGTCATCCCATACGCCCAGCTGCTTCAGCAGCGCCACGGAAGCCGCGCTAATCGCCGAAATACGCACGTCAGGCGGCGACGCCGGGTCAAATTCCGCGGGCGGCGCATGTTCAATTACGCTGACCTGAAAACCGTTTTGCGCGAGCCCCAGTGCAATTGCGGCGCCCACCATGCCTGCGCCGATAACGGCGACTTCAGTTGGTTGATTTGCCATGGTCATTTATCCTTAAACGCAGTTGATTCAGTTTACCGGATTTTCGGGTGGCTGGCGTCGCAATCCTCGCCACTGGTCACGGCAGCGTCAAAGCATTACAATACGCGCCCTGCATTACGGCGGTTAACTTAAGCAATGAGCATGTCGATGACAAAAAAACTCCATATCAAAACCTGGGGCTGTCAGATGAACGAATACGATTCATCGAAGATGGCCGATCTGCTGGATGCCACTCACGGCTATCAACTGACCGACGTGGCGGAAGAAGCGGATGTGTTGTTGCTCAACACCTGCTCAATCCGTGAAAAGGCTCAGGAAAAAGTCTTCCATCAGCTGGGTCGCTGGAGAGCGCTTAAGGAAAAGAACCCGGAACTGATTATCGGCGTCGGCGGCTGTGTGGCGTCGCAGGAAGGCGATCACATTCGCCAGCGCGCCCACTATGTGGACATTATTTTTGGGCCGCAGACCCTGCACCGTTTACCGGAAATGATCAACCGCGTACGTGGCGATCGCAGCCCGGTGGTGGACATCAGCTTCCCGGAAATCGAAAAATTTGACCGTCTTCCTGAACCGCGCGCCGACGGCCCAACGGCGTTTGTGTCGATCATGGAAGGCTGTAACAAGTACTGCACCTACTGTGTGGTGCCTTATACCCGCGGCGAAGAAGTCAGCCGTCCGTGCGACGATATCCTGTTTGAAATCGCCCAACTGGCGGCGCAGGGCGTGCGTGAAGTCAACCTGCTGGGCCAGAACGTGAACGCCTGGCGCGGGGAAAACTACGACGGTACTCAGGGCAGTTTTGCCGACCTGCTGCGTCTGGTGGCGGCCATTGACGGCATCGACCGCATTCGCTTCACCACCAGCCATCCGATTGAATTTACTGATGACATCGTGGAAGTGTACCGCGACACCCCGGAGCTGGTGAGCTTCCTGCACCTGCCGGTGCAGAGCGGTTCAGACCGCGTACTTAACCTGATGGGCCGCACCCACACCGCGCTGGAATATAAAGCGATTATCCGTAAACTGCGCGCCGCGCGTCCGGATATCCAGATCAGCTCTGACTTTATCGTCGGCTTCCCGGGCGAAAGCCAGCAGGACTTCGAGCAGACGATGAAGCTGATTGCCGATGTGAATTTCGACATGAGCTACAGCTTTATTTTCTCCGCACGTCCGGGTACGCCAGCCGCCGATATGGTGGACGATGTGCCGGAAGAGGAGAAAAAACAGCGCCTGTATATTCTTCAGGAACGCATCAACCAGCAGGCGATGGCCTGGAGCCGCCGGATGGCAGGCACCGTTCAGCGTATCCTGGTGGAAGGCACCTCGCGTAAAAGTATTATGGAACTCTCTGGCCGTACCGAGAACAACCGTGTGGTGAACTTTGAAGGCACGCCGGATATGGTAGGTAAATTCGTCGATGTGGAAATCACCGACGTGTTTCCAAACTCGCTGCGCGGTACGGTGATACGCACCGAAGAAGAGATGGGTTTACGTATCGTCGAATCCCCGGAATCGGTGATTGCCCGCACCCGTAAAGAGAATGAAATCGGCGTAGGTATTTACCAGCCATAATTCTCGCCCGATATGCTGCGTCGCTCGCAGTATATCGGGGCTTTTGCACTGCCCCGCCCTTGTAATTGCACGCTGTTACCCAAATATCAGGCCTGAAGCTTGCGCCTTTTTCCCACGCCGTGAATAATTTCCTTAAGCCTGAGAAAATCAGCACGCATATTGTTCACCTAACTGGCCCTGTGTGACCAAGAGGATAAGTTTGAATATCGAAACACGTGAATTCACCCTGGAACCTGCAGATAACGAACGTCTGCTTAGCCTTTGCGGACCGTTTGACGACAATATCAAACAGCTCGAACGGCGCCTCGGCATCGAAATTAATCGTCGTGACAACCACTTCAAACTCACCGGACGTAGCCTGAGCGTCAGCGCTGCGGCGGATATTCTTCGCCATTTGTACGTGGATACGGCGCCGATGCGTGGCAAGATCAAGGACATTGAGCCCGAACAAATCCACCTGGCGATCAAAGAGTTCCGCGTGCTGGAGCAGAACGCGGAAAGCGTGCCGGACTATGGCAAAGCGGTCAACATACAGACCAAGCGCGGCGTGATTAAACCGCGCACGCCAAATCAGGCGCAATACATCGCCAATATTCTCGACCACGACATCACCTTTGGCGTCGGCCCTGCAGGGACCGGTAAAACCTATCTGGCGGTGGCTGCGGCAGTGGATGCGCTGGAGCGCCAGGAAATTCGCCGTATATTGTTGACCCGTCCGGCGGTAGAAGCGGGTGAGAAACTCGGCTTCCTGCCAGGGGATCTCAGCCAGAAAGTCGACCCGTATTTGCGCCCGCTGTACGATGCGCTGTTCGAAATGCTCGGCTTTGAGCGCGTTGAGAAGCTGATGGAGCGCAACGTGATTGAAGTGGCTCCGCTGGCCTATATGCGTGGCCGTACCCTCAACGACGCGTTTATCATCCTCGACGAGAGCCAGAACACCACCATCGAACAGATGAAGATGTTCCTGACGCGTATCGGCTTTAATTCGAAAGCGGTGATTACCGGCGACGTGACGCAAGTCGACTTGCCGCGCAACATGAAATCCGGCCTGCGCCATGCCATCGAAGTGCTGAGCGAAGTGGAAGAGATCAGCTTTAACTTCTTCCACAGCGAAGACGTGGTGCGCCACCCGGTGGTCGCGCGCATTGTTAACGCCTATGAAGCCTGGGAAGAAGCCGATCAGAAGCGTAAAGCGGAACAGGCGGCGGAACGCAAGCGCGAAGCGCTGGCGCAGGCTGCGGGTCAGCAGGAGCAGCCATGAGCCAGGTGATTCTGGATTTACAGCTGGCCTGTGAAGACACCTCCGGTTTACCGGACGAAACACAGTTTCAGGCCTGGCTTGAAGCGGTACTGCCTCAATTTCAGGAAGAGGCGGAAGTGACCATTCGTCTGGTGGACGAAGCGGAAAGCCACAACCTGAATCTGACTTATCGCGGCAAAGACAAGCCCACTAACGTGCTCTCGTTTCCCTTTGAAGCGCCGCCGGGAATCGAGCTGCCGCTGTTAGGCGATCTGATCATTTGCCGCCAGGTGGTGGAGCGTGAAGCGATTGAGCAGGTGAAGCCGCTGGACGCCCACTGGGCGCATATGGTCATCCATGGCAGCCTGCATCTGCTGGGCTATGACCATATCGAAGACGACGAAGCCGAAGAAATGGAAGGGCTGGAAACAGAGATAATGCTTGCTCTGGGCTTTAGCGATCCGTACATTTCCGAGAAAGAGTAAGCAGTGAGGCAATGTTGCCCCTGCACCCAGGCCGCCGCCGTGTGTTTTCCGGCGACGGCACGATCAAACCAACATGAGGTCCTGTACCAGACGCCATGAGCGACGATAATTCACACAGTAGTGACACGCTTAACAGCAAGAAGGGATTCTTCTCCCTTTTACTGAGCCAGCTTTTCCACGGCGAACCCAAAAACCGTGAAGAGTTACTGGCACTGATCCGTGATTCCGAACAAAACGAGCTTATCGACCTGGATACCCGCGATATGCTTGAAGGGGTAATGGATATCGCTGACCAACGGGTTCGCGACATCATGATCCCGCGCTCGCAGATGGTCACCGTTAAACGCAACCAGAGCCTGGACGAATGTCTCGATGTGATCATCGAATCCGCCCACTCGCGTTTCCCGGTCATCAGCGAAGACAAAGATCACATTGAAGGGATTCTGATGGCGAAAGATTTGCTGCCGTTTATGCGCAGCGATGCCGAGCCGTTCAGTATGGAAAAAGTGTTACGCCCGGCGGTGGTTGTGCCGGAAAGCAAGCGGGTTGACCGCATGCTGAAAGAGTTCCGTTCTCAGCGTTACCACATGGCGATTGTCATTGATGAGTTTGGCGGGGTCTCCGGCCTGGTCACCATCGAAGACATTCTGGAACTGATTGTGGGTGAAATCGAAGACGAATATGACGAAGAAGAGGATCTCGATTTTCGTCAGCTGAGTCGCCACACCTGGACCGTTCGCGCCCTGGCGCCAATCGAAGATTTCAACGAAACCTTCGGCACCCAGTTTAGCGATGAAGAGGTCGATACCATTGGCGGCCTGGTGATGCAGGCGTTCGGCCATTTACCGGCGCGCGGCGAAACTGTTGAAATCGACGGCTACCAGTTTAAGGTCGCCATGTCGGACAGCCGACGCATTATCCAGGTTCATGTAAAAATTCCGGACGACTCGCCTTCCCCCAAACTTGAAGAGTAATGGAATGCGCTTTTCTGCATTGTTTGAACGCCAGCGCGTGCGCTTGCTGCTGGCGCTGTTAACGGGAGCCAGCGGAACGCTGGCTTTTTCTCCTTATGACTTCTGGCCCGCCGCGCTGATCTCGCTGATCGGCTTGCAGGGCCTGACGCTCAACCGCCGCCCGCTGCAAAGCGCCTGGATTGGTTTTTTCTGGGGGCTGGGTCTCTTTGGCACCGGTATTAACTGGGTTTACGTGAGTATCGCCCAGTTCGGCGGGATGCCTGGCCCGATCAACGTCTTTTTAGTGGTGTTGCTGGCTGCGTATCTCTCGCTGTACACCGGCCTGTTCGCGGGCGTGCTGGGTAAACTGTGGCCGAAAACCAACGCCTGGCGCGTGGCAATTGCCGCGCCGGTGGTCTGGCAGGTAACGGAATTTTTACGCGGCTGGGTGCTGACCGGCTTCCCGTGGCTACAGTTCGGTTACAGCCAGGTGGATGGCCCGCTTAAAGGCCTGGCGCCGGTTACCGGCGTGGAAGGGATTAACTTTCTGCTGATGATGGTCAGCGGTTTGATGGTACTGGCGCTGGCGCGTCGGCATATTGCGCCAGCCATCTTCGCCGTGGTGCTTTTTGCGCTGCCCTTCCCGCTGCGTTATATCCAGTGGTATCAACTGTTGCCGGAGCGCCAGCTTAACGTCTCGCTGGTGCAGGGGAATATTCCCCAGTCGCTGAAGTGGGATGAAAGCGAACTGCTGAATACGTTGCGCATCTATCTCAACGCGTCCGAGCCGAAAATGGGCCAGTCCCAGTTGATTATCTGGCCGGAGTCGGCGATCCCCGATCTGGAAATCAATCAGCAGCGCTTTTTGACCGAGCTGGACGGCATGTTGCGCGAGCACAATACCAGCCTGATTACCGGCCTGGTGGACGCGCGTCTCAACAAGCAGAATCGCTACGACACTTACAACACCATTATTACCCTGGGCGCGGATAACCCGTACAGCTACAATTCCCCGAACCGCTACAACAAGAATCATCTGGTGCCGTTCGGTGAATTTGTACCGCTGGAATCGATCCTGCGTCCGCTGGCGCCGTTCTTCGATTTGCCGATGTCGTCGTTCAGCCGCGGTCCGTATCAGCAACCGCAACTGCTGGCCCACGGCTTTAAAATGACCGCAGCGATTTGCTATGAGATCATCCTTGGCGAGCAGGTGCGCGATAACTTCCGGCCGGACACCGATTTCCTGCTGACCATTTCCAACGACGCCTGGTTTGGCCGCTCCATCGGTCCGTGGCAGCACTTCCAGATGGCGCGGATGCGCGCGCTGGAGCTGGCGCGCCCGTTGCTGCGTAGCACCAATAACGGCGTGACCGCCGTGATTAGCCCAACCGGCGAAGTACAGAAGATGATCCCGCAGTTTACCCGTGAAGTATTAACCGCCCAGGTAACGCCTGCCCGCGGTATTACTCCTTATGCCCGCTTCGGCCACTGGCCCCTGTGGCTGCTCACTGGCGTGATGAGCTTTATGGCGTTGATCGTCGCGTTGCGCCGCAAAAATCTTTAAACCGCTCTACACTTTTTAAGGCCAGCTTTGCTGGCCTTTTTTATTTCTGGCACGACGATTGCTTAATATTATCAGGCACTTTGCAAATTTCCTTTTCGGACGAAGCCGGTGAAAGCGGGTTGCACCACGACGGATCAACCGCAGCACTATATCGGTGCAACGCGCGAGATTTGCCTTTAAATGGTGCGGCGCACTTCGCAAAAATAAACAAATAAATAGCAAAACCTTTACATTCAGCCAGGCTAAATGTTAACAAGCAGACACAATGTTGCGCAGTAGTGCAACAATAAAAACAACACAAACACTCACATGGGTTATCACTGGCGCCGATGGCGCTACGATAAGGAGTTGGATATGCAATTACGTAAACTGGCCGCAGCAATGTTAGTCATGGGGTTGGGCGCAGGGTTAGCCCACGCCGAAGAGGCAAAAACCGCTGACGCTGCCGCACAGCAAGGTACGCTGGCGAAAGTCGCGAAAAATGGCGTTATCGTCGTGGGCCATCGCGAATCTTCCGTACCGTTTTCTTATTACGATAATCAGCAAAAAGTGGTCGGCTATTCTCAGGATTACTCCAACGCTATCGTTGAAGCGGTGAAGAAGAAACTGAACAAGCCTGATCTGCAGGTTAAACTGATTCCAATCACCTCCCAGAACCGTATCCCGCTGCTGCAAAACGGCACCTTTGACTTCGAATGCGGCTCCACCACTAACAACCTTGAGCGCCAGAAACAAGCAGCCTTCTCCGACACCATCTTTGTGGTGGGCACCCGTCTGCTGGCAAAGAAAGGCGGCGATATTAAGGACTTCCCGGATCTGAAAGGCAAAGCGGTTGTCGTCACTTCCGGCACCACCTCTGAAGTTCTGCTGCACAAGCTGAACGACGAGCAGAAAATGGATATGCGCATTATCAGCGCCAAAGACCACGGTGACTCGTTCCGTACCCTGGAAAGCGGCCGCGCGGTGGCATTTATGATGGATGACGCCCTGCTGGCTGGCGAACGCGCGAAAGCGAAGAAACCGGATCAGTGGGAAATCGTCGGTAAAGCGCAGTCCGAAGAAGCCTACGGCTGTATGCTGCGTAAAGACGATCCTGAGTTCAAAAAGCTGATGGACGACACCATCGCCCAGGCGCAGACCTCCGGCGAAGCGGAAAAATGGTTCGACAAGTGGTTTAAGAACCCGATCCCACCGAAAAACCTGAACCTGAACTTTGAACTCTCTGATGAGATGAAAGCGCTGTTCAAAGAGCCTAACGATAAAGCACTGAACTAATTACAACCATTAAGGGGCGGGACATCCTGCCCTCTCGATTGTTTCGACAGCCCGGACAGACTCTGCGTCGGATGGCCGTTCCCCATCCGGCGTGAACACTCCTCTCGTTTCCAGCGAGTCAAATAAGGAAACAGCGGAGAAGGCTTCGTAGCAATCTTCGAGGGTAGCCAGGCTACCCTTATTTTTTTTGGAGTAACGTATGTCTATAGACTGGAACTGGGGTATTTTTTTACAGCCCGCCCCGTTCGGCAACACCACCTATCTGGGCTGGCTATGGAGTGGTTTTCAGGTTACGGTCGCGCTGTCGATCACAGCCTGGATTATTGCCTTCCTCGTCGGCTCCCTG
Source organism: Atlantibacter hermannii (assembly GCF_009907385.1). Taxonomy (GTDB): domain Bacteria; phylum Pseudomonadota; class Gammaproteobacteria; order Enterobacterales; family Enterobacteriaceae; genus Atlantibacter; species Atlantibacter hermannii_A. The sequence continues at coordinate 82,665 of NZ_JAAATR010000026.1, read as the reverse complement.
TTTGGCATCCTGCGTACCGTCCCAAACCGTTTCCTCTCCGGGATCGGGACCTGCTACGTCGAACTGTTCCGTAACGTTCCGCTGATCGTTCAGTTCTTTACCTGGTATCTGGTGGTACCGGAACTGCTGCCTGAAGATCTGGGGATGTGGTTTAAAGCTGAGCTCGATCCCAACGTGCAGTTTTTCCTGTCGTCGATGATCTGCCTGGGCCTGTTCACCGCCGCACGCGTGTGCGAGCAGGTCCGCGCCGCGATCCAGTCGCTGCCGCGCGGCCAGAAAAACGCCGCCCTGGCGATGGGTCTCACACTGCCGCAGGCCTACCGTTATGTGCTGCTGCCCAACGCCTATCGCGTGATCGTGCCGCCGATGACCTCAGAAATGATGAACCTGGTGAAAAACTCCGCCATCGCCTCAACTATCGGGCTGGTGGATATGGCGGCGCAGGCCGGCAAACTGCTGGATTACTCGGCGCACGCCTGGGAATCTTTCACGGCGATTACGTTAGCATATGTGTTTATTAACACCCTGATTATGCTGGTGATGAATGTGGTAGAGCGCAAAATCCGCCTGCCCGGCAATCTGGGGAGCAAATAATGTACGAATTTGACTGGAGTTCGATTGTTCCCTCCTTCCCCTATTTGCTCGATGGACTGGTTATTACGCTGAAAATCACCGTCACGGCGGTGATTATCGGGATTATCTGGGGCACCCTGCTGGCAGTCATGCGCCTGTCGAGCTTTAAACCTGTCGCCTGGTTCGCCACCAGCTACGTGAACGTGTTCCGCTCGATTCCGCTGGTGATGGTACTGTTGTGGTTTTATCTGATCGTGCCGGGTTTCCTGCAAAACGTGTTGGGGTTATCCCCGAAAACCGATATCCGCCTGATTTCCGCCATGGTGGCGTTTTCGATGTTTGAAGCCGCCTACTATTCGGAAATCATCCGCGCCGGTATTCAGAGCATCTCCCGTGGACAATCCAACGCCGCGCTGGCGCTGGGCATGACCCACTGGCAATCCATGAAGCTGATTATTCTGCCGCAGGCGTTCCGCGCCATGGTGCCGCTGCTGTTAACCCAGGGCATCGTGCTGTTCCAGGACACCTCGCTGGTTTACGTATTAAGCCTTGCAGACTTCTTCCGTACCGCCTCCACGATTGGCGAGCGCGACGGGACTCAGGTCGAAATGATCCTGTTTGCAGGTGGCGTATATTTCATCATTAGTTTAAGTGCGTCGCTGCTGGTCAGTTGGCTGAAGAAAAGGACGGTATAATGATTTCCCTGAAAAATGTTTCTAAATGGTATGGTCAATTTCAGGTGTTGACCGACTGTTCAACGGAAGTGACCAAAGGCGAAGTGGTGGTGGTATGCGGGCCGTCCGGCTCCGGGAAATCCACGCTGATTAAAACGGTGAACGGCCTTGAGCCGGTTCAGAAAGGCGAAATCATCGTTAACGGCACCAAAGTCAACGACAAGAAAACCAACCTCGCCGAGCTACGCTCTCACGTAGGCATGGTGTTTCAGCACTTTGAACTGTTCCCGCACCTGTCGATTATCGAAAACCTGACCCTGGCGCAGGTGAAAGTGCTCAAGCGCGATAAAGCGGCGGCGCGTCAGAAAGCGGTAAAACTGCTGGAGCGCGTCGGGTTATCGGCGCACGGCGAGAAATACCCGGCGCAGTTGTCCGGCGGCCAGCAGCAGCGTGTGGCCATTGCCCGCGCGCTGTGCATGGATCCGGTGGCGATGCTGTTTGACGAACCGACCTCCGCGCTCGACCCCGAAATGATCAATGAAGTGCTCGACGTGATGGTGGAGCTGGCCAACGAAGGCATGACCATGATGGTGGTGACCCACGAAATGGGCTTTGCCCGTAAAGTGGCTAACCGGGTGATTTTTATGGATGAAGGAAAAATCGTTGAGGATTCGGCGAAGGAGGAGTTTTTCGCCAACCCGAAATCGGAACGCGCCAAAGACTTCCTGGCGAAAATCCTGCATTAATCGTCCGCAGAAACCAAAAGGAGCAGCCAGGCTGCTCCTTTTTTAATGTTTGTTTATTACGGCTCAAACGGCCTGCGCTGGAACTGATCGTGACCGCATTTCGGGCACAGCGGCAGCGGTTCCGGGGTATAAAACGCCAGATGGTGATGGCATTTTTCACACACCAGATTGCCAAGACCAACCACTTCCCCACTGTGATAAACCCCGTGGTGGTTTAAATCCTGGAACACTTCGCGCCATTCCAGCTGGGTCTTGTCGGTGATGTCTGCCAGCTCCTGCCAGATACTCTCTTTAATGACCCGCATAAATACGCTGTCGGTGAACTCTTCCTGGCTTTCGCCGTAACTGCGGGCGAATTCCTCTAAATCGCGCCGCACCGCGCGCGTTACCTCTTCAGCTTCTGTGCGGGTGAGCTCGCCGGTTTGCGCCATCTGCTGGCGCGCGCTGGCCACCAGCGCATCGATATCCCGCTCACCGTTGCGTAAACGTTCGGTTAATGTCGCCACCAGTTCACGATAAAATTGAGCAACCTTGTTCATTTCAGCACTTCTCCTGGTCGGGTAACGTCTTCTAATGATAGACGTTAATCCCGGCTGGCTATGTTAGCCGACGCACATCGCAGGTAAAGGAATGCAAAGGTCGGAGGCAACAGGGAAACCAATCAAAGGCTGTTTTGCCGCAGTCGAATCGGCTATGCTATGCCGATCTTAATCACACTCATACATGCTACCTACGTAGCGGCAATGAAAACAGGACCACTGGCTGCCATGCAAGAGCAATATCGCCCGGAAGAGATTGAATCCCACGTACAGCATCACTGGGAAGAGAAGCGCACATTCGAAGTGACTGAAGACGAGAGCAAAGAGAAGTATTACTGCCTGTCGATGCTTCCCTATCCTTCTGGTCGACTACACATGGGTCACGTCCGTAACTACACCATCGGCGATGTGATTGCCCGTTACCAGCGCATGCTGGGCAAAAACGTGCTCCAGCCGATCGGCTGGGATGCGTTCGGTCTGCCTGCGGAAGGCGCAGCGGTGAAAAACAACACCGCGCCCGCGCCGTGGACTTACGACAACATCAATTACATGAAGAACCAGCTCAAAATGCTGGGCTTCGGTTACGACTGGAGCCGCGAGCTGGCGACCTGTACCCCGGAATACTACCGCTGGGAGCAAAAGTTCTTTACCGAGCTGTATAAAAAAGGGCTGGTGTACAAGAAAACCTCCGCGGTGAACTGGTGCCCGAACGATCAGACCGTACTGGCGAACGAGCAGGTTATCGACGGCTGCTGCTGGCGCTGCGACACCAAAGTCGAGCGTAAAGAGATCCCGCAGTGGTTTATCAAAATCACCGCCTACGCTGATGAGCTGCTGAACGATCTGGATAAACTGGATCAGTGGCCAGACACCGTCAAAACCATGCAGCGCAACTGGATCGGCCGCTCCGAAGGCGTGGAGATCACCTTCGACGTGGAAAACCGCGCCGATAAGCTGACGGTTTACACGACCCGCCCGGACACCTTTATGGGCGTGACCTATCTGGCCGTGGCAGCGGGCCATCCGCTGGCGCAGGCTGCCGCGGCGACCAACCCGGCGCTGGGCGATTTCATTGCGGAATGCCGTAACACCAAAGTTGCCGAAGCCGACATGGCGACGATGGAGAAAAAAGGCATGGCGACCGGCTTCAACGCCATCCACCCGCTGACCGGCGAAGCGGTACCGGTATGGGTCGCAAACTTCGTGCTGATGGAATACGGCACCGGTGCCGTGATGGCCGTTCCGGGCCACGATCAGCGCGACTGGGAATTCGCCACCAAATACGGTCTGGCGATCAAGCCGGTTATCCTGGCGCAGGACGGCTCCGAGCCGGATCTGTCGCAACAGGCGCTGACTGAAAAAGGCGTACTGTTCAACTCGGGTGAATTCGACGGCCTGCCGTTTGAACAAGCGTTTAACGCCATTGCCGACAAACTGGCCGCCAAAGGCGTCGGCGAGCGCAAAATTAACTACCGTCTGCGCGACTGGGGCGTTTCCCGTCAGCGTTACTGGGGCGCGCCTATCCCGATGGTGACCCTGGAGGACGGCACCGTAATGCCGACCCCGGAAGATCAGCTGCCGGTGATCCTGCCGGAAGATGTGGTAATGGACGGCATCACCAGCCCAATCAAAGCCGACCCGGAGTGGGCGAAAACCAGCGTTAACGGTCAGCCTGCGCTGCGTGAAACCGACACCTTCGACACCTTTATGGAGTCTTCCTGGTACTACGCGCGCTACACCTGCCCGCAGTACGACAAAGGCATGCTCGATTCCAATGCCGCCAACTACTGGCTGCCGGTGGATATTTATATCGGCGGTATCGAACACGCGATCATGCACCTGCTGTACTTCCGCTTCTTCCACAAGCTGATGCGCGATGCCGGTATGGTGAACTCCAACGAGCCTGCCAGACAGCTGCTCTGCCAGGGGATGGTGCTGGCGGACGCGTTCTACTACGTGGGCGCAAGCGGCGAGCGCAACTGGGTTTCCCCGGTAGACGCCATCGTTGAGCGTGATGATAAAGGCCGTATTGTTAAAGCCACCGACGCAGCGGGCCACGAACTGGTCTATGCTGGCATGAGCAAAATGTCGAAGTCGAAAAACAACGGCATCGACCCGCAGGTGATGGTTGAGCGTTACGGCGCGGATACCGTGCGTCTGTTTATGATGTTCGCCTCTCCGGCAGATATGACGCTGGAATGGCAGGAATCCGGCGTTGAAGGGGCTAACCGCTTCCTGAAACGCGTCTGGCGCCTGGTTTACGAGCACACGGCGCAGGGCGCTGCGGGCAATCTGGACGTCGCTGCGCTGACCGAAGATCAAAAAGCGCTGCGTCGCGATATCCACAAAACCATCGCGAAAGTGACGGATGATATCGGCCGCCGCCAGACCTTCAACACCGCCATCGCCGCGATCATGGAACTGATGAACAAGCTGGTGAAAGCGGCGCAGGAAAGCGATCAGGACCGCGCGTTAATGCGTGAAGCCCTGCTGGCCGTGGTGCGCATGCTGTACCCGTTCACTCCGCATGTCTGCTTTATGCTGTGGCAGGAACTGAATGGCGAGGGCGATATCGATAACGCGCCGTGGCCGCAGGCGGATGAAAGCGCCATGGTGGAAGATTCCCGTCTGGTGGTCGTGCAGGTTAACGGCAAAGTGCGCGGTAAAATTACCGTTCCGGCCGATGCCACTGAACAACAGGTGCGCGAGCGCGCCGCTCAGGAACATCTGGTCGCGAAGTACCTTGAAGGCGTAACTGTACGTAAAGTGATTTACGTACCGGGTAAATTGCTTAACCTGGTTGTTGGCTAAGCACAGGAGGAAGCGTGCGATATCTCATCACTCTGATAGTGAGCCTGGCGGTACTGGTGACCGCCGGATGTGGCTGGCACTTGCGCGGCACCACCCAGGTGCCTGAGCAAATGCATACGCTGATCCTGGATTCAGGTGACCCGTATGGCCCCTTAAGCCGCGCGGTGCGTAAGCAGCTGCGTCTGAACGGTGTAGAAATAGTTGAGCCGAGTAAAGTGCGGAAAGACATTCCGTCTCTGCGCCTTGGCGGCGCATTGATATCTCAGGATACCGCGTCGGTGTTCCAGGATGGCCGTACGGCGGAGTATCAGATGGTGATGACGGTCAATGCTACAGTGCTGATCCCGGGCCACGATATTTACCCGATCAGCACCAAAGTGTTCCGCTCGTTCTTCGATAACCCACTCACCGCGCTGGCGAAAGATGCCGAACAGGACATCATTATCCAGGAAATGTATGATCGCGCGGCGGAACAACTGATCCGTAAGCTGATGTCGGTACAGGTAAAAGATCTGGAAGCCACCAAATCTGAAGCGCCGACCACCCAGCAGAGCAGCACGACGACCTCGTCGGGCCGCGTTTCCACCACGCTTTCCGCTCAGTAATGGTCAGAGTCTGGCCTGAACAACTCCGCGCGCAGCTCAAAGAAGGGCTGCGCGCGGCGTATCTGCTGACCGGAAACGATCCGCTGCTGCTGCAGGAAAGCCAGGACGCCATCCGTCAGGCCGCGCAGGAGCAAGGCTTCGACGAACACCATACCCGCCAGATCGATGCGCAAACCGACTGGGAAGAGATTTTCTCGATCACCCGCGCACTAAGCCTGTTTGCCAGCCGCCAGACGCTGCTGCTGATCCTTCCCGACAACGGCCCCAACGCGGCGATTAACGATAAATTAGCCGAGCTGGTCAACCTGCTGCACGAGGATCTGCTGCTGGTGGTGCGTGCGGTGAAGCTCACCAAAGCCCAGGAAAATGCCGCCTGGTGTACCGCCCTGTCCAGCCGCGGCGTGATGGTAAACTGCCAGACGCCCGAACAGGCGCAGCTACCGCGCTGGGTGACTAACCGGGCGAAAAGCCGTCAGCTCACGCTGGATGACGCGGCCTGCCAGTTACTCTGCTACTGCTACGAAGGCAACCTGTTGGCGCTGGCCCAGGCGCTGGACCGGCTGGCGCTGCTGTGGCCCGATGGCAAACTCACCCTGCCCCGCGTGGAACAGGCGGTTAACGACGCCGCGCATTTCACGCCGTTCCACTGGGTGGATGCGTTGCTGGCCGGCAAAAGCAAACGTGCGCTGCACATTCTGCAACAGCTACGGCTGGAGGGTAGCGAACCGGTGATCCTGCTGCGCACCGTACAACGGGAACTGCTGCTGATGGTCACGCTTAAACGCCAGTCGCAACACGCGCCGCTGCGTAATTTGTTCGATCAGCATCGGGTCTGGCAAAACCGCCGCACGCTGCTGAGCGAAGCGCTAGCCCGGTTGAGTGACGATCAGCTGCGCCAGGCGGTCAGCCTGCTCACGCGGATCGAACTGACGCTAAAACAGGATTATGGCCAATCGGTATGGCAGGAGCTGGAAGGATTATCCCTGCTGCTGTGCCATAAAGCCTTGCCGGATGTGTTTATCCATGGCTAAGGCGCTGCTTGCTTATTACGGTGGGACGTTCGATCCCATTCACTTTGGGCACCTCAAGCCGGTAGAAGCGCTCGCGCGGCAGGTGGGTTTGCAAAAAGTGGTGATTATCCCTAATAACGTGCCGCCCCATCGGCCTCAGCCCGAGGCCAGCAGCGCCCAGCGTAAAGCGATGATTGAAGCAGCGATCCACAACCATGCGCTGTTCGAACTCGATGACCGGGAACTGCAACGCGCTATGCCCTCATGGACTGCCGACACCATGGAAGCGCTGCGTGCTGAACAGGGCGCTGCGCAGCCGCTGGGGTTTATTATCGGCCAGGACTCGCTGCTGGCGTTTCAAACCTGGCATCGCTATGCCGATATTCTCGCCTGCTGCCACCTGCTGGTGAGTCGCCGCCCGGGTTATCCTCTCACCATGCCCGATGCCGAACAGCAGCGCTGGCTGGAACAGCATCTGGCAACCGATGCAGGCGAACTCCACGCCCTGCCCGCCGGGAAGATTTTTCTTGCCGACACGCCGCTGTTAGCGATTTCAGCCACCGACATCCGCCAGCGTCTGCAGAACGGCCAGCCCTGCGACGATCTCGTTCCCGGCCCGGTGATGGACTACATCACGCGCCACGGTTTGTATCGCGACTGATTGCTGTTAACGCGGCGATCAGCGCCTCGTTGTCTGCCCGGCTTTTCACCGCCACCCGGAAATAACGCGGGTCCAGCCCCGGATAATTCGCGCAGCTGCGGATTAAAATATGCTGCGCCAGCAACCGGCGCTGCAAATCCCGCTCACCGTCGTAGCGGAAAAACAGATAGTTCGCCTCTCCTGGCCACACGGTGATCGACGGCAGCGCATTGAGCGCCTGCCATAAAAAATGCCGTTCCATTTCCAGCCAGTGAAAAGTCGCCTGCTGATACGCGGCGTCATTCAGGACGATTTCCCCTGCCAGCGCCGCGAAAGCGTTGATGGTCCAGGGTTCGCGACTGGCCCGTAACGCCGATACGCGCTGCTCGTCGCTGTTAATTACGTAGCCCAGCCGCAGGCCGGGAATGGCGTAGAACTTAGTCAGAGAGCGCAAAATCCACAGGTTGGGATGATCCGCAAGCCAGTCGGTGCAGCCGGTAGCATCGGGTATAAAGTCGATAAACGCCTCGTCGACCACCAGCGCGATACCGTGTTCTGCACAGCGGGCAACGATCGCCTGCATCAACTCGCGTTCCGGCATCAATCCGGTGGGATTGTTTGGCGTACACAATACCAGGCAGTCAAGGTCCGGCGTCAGGGCCGAAAGCAACCGGCTGTCCGGCTGCCAGCCGTCTGCTTCGGTTAACGGATAGTCGGTAATGCGGCACCCCACCCGGCTCAACGCCCGGCGATATTCGGCAAAACCCGGCGTCAGCAGCAGCGCATGACGGGGCGCGAGATGGGCCAACAGCTGAAAAATCAGTTCGGTTTCGCCATTGCCCGCCATCAGCCAGTTCAGCGGCACGTCGTGATGCGCCGCCAGCGCCTGGTGCAGCGCCAGATACTCCGGATCCGGATAGCGCTGCGCCGCGTCGAGATTTTCAATTATGGCGCGCCTCAGGGTGGCGGGCATCCCGAGCGGATTGATATTGGCGCTGAAATCAATCAGTTGCGCCGGATCCACACCGGCCAGCGCCCCCGCTTCGCGAATATTGCCGCCATGATTGCTGGTAAACATCTCGCCTCCGTCATCGTAAAACGCCATCTTACCCCAAAGCCTGCGCCAGGCGGCGACTGATGGTAGACTCAATAGCGGTGAATTAAGGAGCAAGGCATGAAACTGTGGCTGGTAAGACATGGACAAACCGAGGCGAACGTCGCCGGGTTGTACAGCGGACGTAGTGAAACCGCGCTCACCGAGCAGGGCATTCGTCAGGCGACGCAGGTCGGACAACTGCTTCAGGCGGTGCCTTTCGATCGGGTGCTGAGTAGCGCGCTGGGGCGGGCGCAGCATACCGCTCACCTGGTGCTGGAGGGCCGCGACCGGGCCATTGAAACCAATCCGTTGCTCAATGAGATGCATTTTGGCGACTGGGAAATGCGCCACCATCTTGATTTGCAGCGTGAAGACGCCATTACCTATGCCGCCTGGTGCCGGGACTGGCAAAACACTGTCCCCACCAATGGCGAAGGCTTTCACAATTTTTCACAGCGGATTTTGGCGCTTTCCCGGGATTTGCGCGCCATGCCGCAGGAAAATATTCTGGTGGTTAGCCATCAGGGCGTGCTGAGTCTGCTCATCGCCACGCTGATGGGGATGCCGCCGCCCTCACTGTGGCATTTTATGATCGAACAAGGCAGTTGGAGCATGGTGGAAATCCAGCAGGATTTTGTCACCCTGCGTACCCTGAATAACCGGGCGGCAGCGGTTATTCACCCGGGTGGAGACGTCTGATTTTCTTCTGGCGAGCCGTTGCGTATTGACAGGCTATATAAGGCTGATATCCTCCGCTGCCAGACTTTCTCCCGCCGACGGCCATTTTCTAAATTGTTTTACAAAAATGGCGATGCAAACTCATGTCAGCGGTGGGATGATAGCCCACTTCATACAGCCGGCGTGTCGCCGCTGTTATCTCATTGAGTTTGATGCGCTCCCGGCGGCATCATCAGCGTTCATATTCCCAGGGGGAACACTTGCAGGGTAAAGCACTCCAGGATTTTGTTATTGATAAAATCGACGACCTGAAAGGTCAGGATATCGTTGCTATCGACGTTCAGGGTAAATCCAGCATTACGGATTGCATGATCATCTGTACCGGTACTTCTACGCGCCACGTGATGTCCATTGCCGACCACGTGCTGAGCGAATCCCGCCATGCCGGCCTGATGCCGCTCGGCGTTGAAGGCCAGAGCGCGGCAGACTGGATCGTTGTCGACCTGGGTGATGTGATTGTGCATGTCATGCAGGAAGAGAGCCGTCGTCTGTACGAACTCGAAAAGCTCTGGAGTTAAGGCGTGAAACTGCAACTGGTCGCCGTTGGCACCAAAATGCCTGACTGGGTGCAAACCGGTTTTACCGAATATCTGCGCCGCTTTCCGAAAGACATGCCGTTCGAACTGATCGAAATCCCGGCGGGAAAGCGGGGCAAAAACGCCGACATTAAACGCATTCTCGATAAAGAGGGCGAAATGATGTTGGCTGCAGCAGGCAAAAATCGCATTGTCACGCTCGATATTCCAGGCCGTCCGTGGGATACGCCGCAGCTTGCCAATGAACTGGAACGCTGGAAGCTGGATGGTCGAGACGTGAGTCTGCTTATTGGTGGCCCGGAAGGGTTATCGCCAGCCTGTAAAGCCGCTGCCGAACAGAGCTGGTCGCTCTCTGCGCTGACGCTGCCGCACCCGCTGGTGCGTGTTCTGGTCGCAGAAAGCCTTTATCGGGCGTGGAGCATTACCACCAACCACCCTTACCATCGTGAGTAAACGCTACCAGGTAGATTAAGCAGCGGATGAAATTACAGAATTCTTTTCGCGACTATTCGGCTGAGTCCGCGCTTTTTGTGCGTCGGGCGCTTGTTGCCTTTGTGGGGATTTTGCTGCTCACCGGCGTGCTGATCGCCAACCTTTATAATGTGCAGATCGTGCGTTACACCGATTACCAAACGCGCTCCAACGAAAACCGCATCAAGCTGGTGCCGATCCCGCCCAGCCGGGGCATTATTTACGATCGCAACGGCATCCCGCTGGCCCTCAACCGCACCATCTACCAAATCGAGATGATGCCGGAAAAAGTCGATAACGTGCAGCAGACGCTCGACGCGCTGCGCGGCGTGGTGGATCTGACGGACGACGATATCGCGGCATTCAAAAAAGAGCGCTCCCGCTCCCATCGCTTTACGTCGATCCCGGTGAAAACCAACCTGACGGAAGTGCAGGTAGCACGTTTCGCCGTGAACCAGTACCGTTTTCCCGGCGTAGAAGTGAAAGGTTATAAACGCCGCTACTACCCCTATGGTTCCGCCCTGACCCACGTTATCGGCTACGTGTCGAAAATCAACGACAAAGACGTGGAGCGCCTCGACAAAGACGGCAAGCTGGCGAACTATGCCGCGACCCACGATATCGGCAAACTGGGTATTGAGCGCTACTATGAGGATGTGCTGCACGGCCAGACCGGCTATGAAGAGGTGGAAGTTAACAACCGCGGCCGGGTGATCCGCCAGCTGAAAGAAGTGCCGCCGCAGGCCGGGCATGACATCCATCTCACCATAGATTTACAGCTACAAGCCTATATCGAGACGCTGTTGCAGGGCAGCCGCGCGGCGGTGGTGGTTACCGATCCGCGTACCGGCGGCGTGCTGGCGATGGTGTCCACGCCCAGCTACAACCCTAACCTGTTCGTCGACGGCATCTCCAGCAAGGATTATTCGGCGCTGCTGAACGACCCTAATACCCCGCTGGTCAACCGCGCCACACAGGGGATCTACCCGCCCGCGTCTACCGTGAAGCCCTATGTCGCCGTCTCGGCGCTGAGCTCCGGGGTGATCACCCGCAATACCACGCTGTTCGACCCCGGCTGGTGGCAGTTGCCTGGTTCAGAAAAACGCTACCGCGACTGGAAAAAATGGGGCCATGGCCGCCTGAACATTACCAAGTCACTGGAAGAATCGGCGGATACCTTCTTCTATCAGGTGGCCTATGACATGGGCATCGACCGGCTCTCCGAATGGATGGGCAAATTTGGCTACGGTCATTACACCGGTATCGACCTGGCGGAAGAGCGCTCCGGCAACATGCCGACCCGTGAATGGAAGCAGAAACGCTTTAAGAAGCCCTGGTATCAGGGGGACACCATCCCGGTCGGTATCGGCCAGGGTTACTGGACATCAACGCCGCTGCAGATGAATAAAGCGATGATGATCCTGATTAACGACGGCATCGTAAAAGTGCCGCATCTGTTGATGAGCACCACCATCGACGGCAAACAGCAGCCCTGGGTGCAACCGGAGCAGCCGCCGGTGGGCGATATCCACTCCGGCTACTGGGAAATCGCCAAAGACGGGATGTACGGCGTGGCGAACCGCGCCAACGGTACGGGCCACAAATATTTTGCCAGCGCGCCGTATAAAATCGCCGCGAAGTCGGGTACCGCGCAGGTTTTCGGTCTGAAAGCCAACGAAACCTATAACGCCCACCGCATCGCCGAGCGTCTGCGCGACCACAAACTGATGACCGCATTCGCCCCGTACGATAAACCGCAGGTCGCGGTCGCCATGATCCTGGAGAACGGCGGCGCTGGCCCGGCGGTAGGCACCATCATGCGCCAGATCCTCGACCATATCATGCTCGGGGATAACAACACCGAACTGCCCGCTGAAAATCCGGCTGTGGCCGCGGCGGAGGACTAATGACCGATAATCCGAATAAAAAAACCATCTGGGATAAAATCCATCTTGATCCCACCTTTATGCTGATCATCCTGGCGCTGTTAACCTACAGCGCCCTGGTTATCTGGAGCGCCAGCGGCCAGGACCTGGATATGACTGAACGTAAAATCGGCCAGATCCTGATGGGGCTGGTGGTGATGGTGGTGATGGCGCAAATCCCCCCGCGCGTGTACGAGGGCTGGGCGCCCTATCTGTACATCGTGTGTATTATTTTGCTGGTGGCGGTGGACGCCTTCGGGGCCATCTCCAAAGGGGCGCAGCGCTGGCTGGATTTGGGCATCGTTCGCTTCCAGCCCTCGGAAATTGCCAAAATTGCGGTGCCGCTGATGGTGGCGCGCTTTATCAACCGCGACGTCTGCCCGCCCAGCCTGAAGAACACCGGTATCGCGCTGGTGCTGATCTTCATGCCGACGCTGCTGGTGGCGGCGCAACCAGACCTCGGCACCTCGATTCTGGTGGCGCTTTCCGGCCTGTTCGTGCTGTTCTTATCCGGCCTGAGCTGGCGGCTGATTTTAATCGCCGTGCTGCTGGTGGCGGCATTTATCCCGATTCTGTGGTTCTTCCTGATGCATGACTATCAGCGTCAGCGCGTGATGATGTTGCTCGATCCGGAATCCGATCCGCTCGGCGCGGGCTATCATATTATTCAGTCTAAAATTGCTATTGGGTCAGGCGGTTTGCGCGGCAAAGGCTGGCTGCACGGCACCCAGTCGCAGCTGGAGTTTTTGCCCGAGCGCCATACCGACTTTATCTTCGCTGTGCTGGCAGAAGAGCTGGGGCTGGTCGGCGTGCTGATCCTGCTGGCGCTCTACATTCTGCTGATTATGCGTGGGCTGTGGATTGCGGCCCGGGCGCAAACCACCTTTGGCCGGGTGATGGCGGGCGGTTTAATGCTGATTTTATTCGTTTATGTGTTTGTGAATATTGGTATGGTAAGCGGTATTCTGCCGGTGGTTGGGGTGCCGCTGCCTCTGGTGAGTTATGGGGGCTCGGCCTTGATTGTCCTGATGGCCGGGTTTGGTATCGTGATGTCGATACATACCCACCGAAAAATGCTGTCTAAAAGCGTATAAGGGGAACGCAATGCGTAAGCAGTGGCTTGGAATCTGCGTCGCAGCAGGATTGCTGGCGGCCTGTAGTTCAAATGATGACGGTCAGGCGCCTACCACCGTGGCCCCGCAGCCTGCGGTGTGTAATGGCCCGGTTGTGGAAATCGGCGGCGCGGAGCCGCGCTATGAGTCGCTGAACCCTTCCGTGAATCAGGATTATCAGCGCGACGGCAAAAGCTATAAAATCGTGCAGGACGCCTCGCGCTTCAGCCAGGCCGGGCTGGCCGCTATTTATGACGCCGAGCCGGGCAGTAATCTGACCGCCTCGGGCGAAGCCTTTGATCCGATGCAGTTGACCGCCGCGCACCCTACATTGCCTATCCCGAGCTATGCGCGCGTCACCAACCTGGCGAATGGCCGCATGATTGTGGTGCGGATTAACGATCGTGGCCCGTATGGCAATGACCGGATTATTTCGCTGTCCCGCGCGTCCGCGGACCGCCTGAATACCTCGAACAACACCAAAGTACGTGTCGACCCGATTATCGTTGCGCCGGACGGCTCCCTGTCCGGGCCGGGAATGGCCTGCACCACGGTCGCTAAACAGACCTACGCCCTGCCCGCGCGTCCCGACCTGAATACCGGCATGGGTAGCGCGTCGTCAATGCCACAGGCGGAACCCGCCGGCGATGTGCGCGCCATCAGCAATGATACGCTGCAAAGCGAAGATACCACTGGCGCACCGGTCCGCAGTAGCGGGTTTTTAGGTGCGCCCACGCCGCTGAACAGCGGTGTGATTGAAAGCGATGCGCCGGCAGCGGTTGCCGCTCCGGTTACTGCGCCGGTGACCGCACCGCAAACCGCGCCCGCCGCCGCTCCGGCTCCGGTCACTGCGCCGGGTTCAGTACAGGGCAGCGTCACTACGCCAGTGACCGCCGCCGCGACAGGCAGCTACGTGGTCCAGGTCGGCGCGGTCAGCGACAGCGCGCGCGCCAGCCAGTGGCAGCAGAAGCTCAGCCAGCAATTCGGCGTGCCGGGGCGCGTGACGCCGAACGGCGCGGTGTATCGCGTTCAGCTTGGGCCGTTCAGCAGTAAATCCGAAGCCGCCGCGCTCCAGCAACGTCTGAGCAGCGAGGCGCAATTACAGTCATTCATAACAAACGGCGGCGCGCAGTAACGCATCCGGGCTGGCTGACGCGGCGTTGGTGCGTAAAAACCGCTAACAAAGTCATTCGCAAAGTCGGATGCCAGCCCAACCGCCATTTGCTATAGTAAGGCACTTTTTTTCACTTCATCACGGATGTCGTTGTTTTACCATGAAGACCACTCTCTCCGTACGTTTCGCTAAGCGCATCGCGCTCACCACAGCGCTGGCCGTTGCGGCACTCTCCACCGCTCATGCCGACGACCTGAATATTAAAACGATGATCCCAGGCGTTCCGCAAATCGATGCCGAGTCCTACATCCTGATTGATTACAACTCTGGCAAAGTGCTGGCAGAGCAAAACGCGGATGTGCGCCGCGACCCTGCAAGCCTGACGAAAATGATGACCAGCTACGTCATCGGCCAGGCGATGAAGGCAGGAAAATTCAAAGAATCTGACCTGGTGACCATCGGCAACGACGCCTGGGCCACCGGCAACCCGGTGTTTAAAGGCTCCTCGCTGATGTTCCTGAAGCCGGGCATGCAGGTTCCGGTTTCTCAGCTGATCCGCGGCATCAACCTGCAATCCGGCAACGACGCCTGCGTGGCGATGGCGGATTACGTTGCGGGCAGCCAGGACGCGTTCGTCGGCCTGATGAACAACTACGTCAACGCGCTGAACCTGAAAAACACCCACTTCCAGACCGTTCATGGTCTGGATGCTGATGGCCAGTTCAGCTCCGCGCGCGATATGGCGCTGATCGGCCAGGCGCTGATCCGCGACGTGCCGAACGAATACACTATTTATAAAGAAAAAGAGTTCACCTTTAACGGCATCCGCCAGACCAACCGTAACGGTCTGCTGTGGGACAACAGCCTGAACGTGGACGGCATTAAAACCGGTCATACCGACAAAGCGGGTTACAACCTGGTGGCCTCGGCCACTGAAGGCCAGATGCGCCTGATCTCCGCCGTGATGGGCGGACGTACCTTCAAAGGCCGCGAAGCGGAAAGCAAAAAGCTGCTGACCTGGGGCTTCCGGTTCTTTGAAACCGTGAACCCGATTAAAGCCGGTAAAGAATTCGCCTCCGAGCCAGCCTGGTTCGGCGACCACGATCGCGCGTCGCTGGGCGTCGATAAAGACGTTTATCTGACCATTCCACGCGGCCGCATGAAAGATCTGAAAGCCAGCTATGTGTTGAATAGCAGCGAGCTGCATGCCCCGCTGGCGAAAAACCAGGTGGTCGGCACCATCAACTTCCAGCTGGATGGCAAAACCATTGAGCAGCGTCCGCTGGTGGTGTTGGAGCAGATTGAAGAAGGCAATTTCTTCGGCAAAATCATTGATTACATCAAGCTGATGTTTCACCACTGGTTTGGATAAAAATTGAACACTTGAAAGTGTGATTTACGTCCCCATATACTAGCTATCAAAACAACTCCCGCTCAGGCGGGAGTTATTATTTTTTATCCAATGCTGGAGCTGACATGAAAACCAAACTTAACGAACTGCTTGAATTCCCGACGCCCTTTACTTACAAAGTGATGGGTCTGGCGAAGCCGGAGTTGGTTGATATGGTCGTTGAGGTAGTTCAGCGCCATGCGCCTGGTGACTACACGCCGCAGGTTAAACCAAGCAGCAAGGGAAACTACCACTCCGTTTCTATCACGATTAACGCCACGCACATTGAGCAGGTAGAAACCCTGTACGAAGAATTAGGTAATATCGACATCGTTCGTATGGTGCTGTAATCCCCAACCCGGCCCCTGGCCGGGTTTGTTGTCTGCGGGTCCCCCCGGTCCAGCTGTGTTATACTCCCCGCCACCTTTTCCCTCCGGAGACGCAGTTTTGTTTCAGGAAACCATTCTTATTCGTCAACTGGGTTTGCAGCCTTACGAGCCGATTTCGCAGGCGATGCATACTTTCACCGACACGCGCGACGCCGACACGCCGGATGAAATCTGGCTGGTTGAGCATCAGCCGGTTTTTACCCAGGGCCAGGCCGGTAAAGCGGAACACGTATTAATGCCGGGCGATATCCCGGTGATCCAGAGCGATCGCGGCGGCCAGGTGACTTATCACGGGCCGGGGCAGCAGGTGATGTATGTGATGCTCAATCTGAAACGCCGCAAACTGGGCGTACGCGATCTGGTCACTCTGCTGGAACAAACCGTGGTGAATACCCTGGGTGAGCTGGATATCGAAGCCCATCCCCGCGCCGATGCACCTGGGGTTTACGTTGGCGCGAAAAAAATCTGCTCGCTGGGTTTACGCATCCGTAAAGGCTGCTCGTTTCACGGCCTGGCGCTGAATATCAACATGGATTTAGCGCCGTTCCTGCGCATCAACCCGTGCGGCTATGCGGGTATGGAGATGACCCAGGTAAGCGCTTACCGTGACGGTGCGACGCTCGATACCGTTAACCCGCTGCTGCTGAGACATACCCTGGCGCTACTGGGGAACCCGCCGGTGGAAATGGTCAACGAGCCGCTGCGCAAATAAACAGGGTTGTAACCTGTGCAAGGGCACAAAATAACAACCATTTTACAATTCTGTTCCCTTTTTACCTGCGGTGAGGCTGCTTTACCGCAGGGAGTAATGATATACTGCGTAGTGTTAATTCAAAAATAGTTGATAAATACAACACTTACTTGAATTGAGACGCTTTCTCTCGTTATCCGCAACTGGAACACGCATGCTATGAGTAAACCCATCGTGATGGAACGCGGCGTTAAATACCGCGACGCCGACAAAATGGCCCTTATCCCGGTTAAAAACGTGGCGACAGAGCGAGAAGCGCTGTTAAGAAAGCCGGAATGGATGAAAATTAAACTTCCTGCCGACTCGACGCGTATTCAGGGCATCAAAGCAGCCATGCGTAAAAACGGCCTGCATTCGGTGTGTGAAGAGGCTTCCTGCCCTAACCTTGCTGAGTGCTTTAACCACGGTACCGCCACCTTTATGATCCTGGGCGCTATCTGCACCCGTCGCTGCCCGTTCTGCGACGTGGCCCACGGTCGCCCGGTTGCGCCCGATGCTAACGAACCGCTTAAACTGGCGCAGACCATTGCCGATATGGCGCTGCGTTATGTGGTGATCACTTCCGTTGACCGTGACGATTTACGTGACGGCGGCGCGCAGCACTTTGCCGATTGCATTACCGCAATCCGCGAGAAAAGCCCGAACATTAAAATCGAGACCCTGGTGCCCGACTTCCGTGGCCGTATGGACAAGGCGCTCGATATCCTTAACGCCACGCCGCCGGATGTATTCAACCACAACCTGGAGAACGTGCCGCGTATCTACCGCCAGGTGCGTCCGGGCGCGGATTATAACTGGTCGCTGAAGCTGCTGGAGCGTTTTAAAGAAGCGCATCCGGACATCCCGACCAAATCCGGTTTAATGGTGGGCCTCGGCGAAACCAATGCAGAAATCATTGAAGTGATGCGCGATTTGCGCAGCCACGGCGTTACCATGCTGACGCTGGGCCAGTACCTGCAACCGAGCCGCCACCACCTGCCGGTGCAGCGCTACGTCAGCCCTGATGAGTTTGATGAGATGAAAGCCGAAGCCATGGCGATGGGCTTTACCCATGCCGCCTGCGGTCCGTTCGTGCGCTCGTCTTACCATGCTGATATGCAGGCCAAAGGCGAAGAAGTGAAGTAACAGCTTGTTACGTAAGAATCTGCAACCATAAAAAAACCGGCTTATCTGAGCCGGTTTTTTTCTACCTTAACGTCTGGTCGCTGCGATTACTCTTTATGAGCGATGCGTT
Source organism: Atlantibacter hermannii (assembly GCF_009907385.1). GTDB lineage: Bacteria > Pseudomonadota > Gammaproteobacteria > Enterobacterales > Enterobacteriaceae > Atlantibacter > Atlantibacter hermannii_A. The sequence continues at coordinate 64,311 of NZ_JAAATR010000026.1, read as the reverse complement.
CGCCAGTCGCGTCGTTGGCAGCAGTGGTTTTCGCCGCGTTTTCATCATCATTCATGGCTTTTTTGAAGCCTTTGATGGCTGCACCCAGGTCACCACCCAGCGTACGTAACTTTTTGGTTCCAAACAGCAGAACCACCAGTGCGGCAACTACCAGCAGTTTGGTAATACTAATCTCACCCATACTTACCTTCTTAATAAACAGGCGCCGGAATGGCAGCCGAAAAGCCAGACTCAATTAACGGTTATTTGAGCCGGACGTACAATAGCAATCTGTAACAAGCTGAATCAAGCTCTGCTTAAAAAAACATCACAATAATGTCGGCGGCGCGAAGCGGCGATGCTTCAGGACCGGCAGTTTATCGCGCGCTTCTGTTAAGCGTTCAGTTGTCACATCCGTGACAATCAACGCCGGGCTTTCTGCCGCGGCGGCGATAGTCACGCCAAGCGGATCGATAATCCGGCTTTGACCAATATTCTTGTTGCCGCACTCTCCGGCGGCAACCACATAGCAGGTACTGTCCAGAGCACGGGCGGCCAACAGCGTCGACCAGTGGTGCTCTTTTAGCGAACCCCGCACCCATGCGGTCGGCAGCACTAACACCTCTGCGCCAGCAAGCGCCAGGCTGATTGCCATTTCCGGGAAGCGCAGATCGTAGCAGGTCATCATACCGACCTTCATACCGGCCACCTCCACCAGCGGGCCTACCGTGGCCCCGGCGTCCACCAGACGCGATTCCTGCATCGAGAAGGCATCATACAGATGAATCTTTTGGTAAACCGCGACGATCTCCCCATTTCGTAAGGCGACCTGTGTATTCGCCGCTCGCCCGGCGGTTGTCGGCACATGGATTGTAAGAAACGTCGTCATTTCGCTGTCGAGGCTCGCCTTGCACAGCGTGCTAACGAACGTCCCTTCCAGTGCCTGTGCGGAATTAACCGACATATCCGGATCGTTGTCGTCCCGCGCCAGCAGCGCTTCCGGTAGCACCAGCAGATCCACGCCCGCCGCCTGCGCCTGACGCATATAGTCGATGCAAATCCCGACATTTTTGACACTGTCGGACGTCACCGCAAACTGCCCTGCCGCTACTTTCATTGCGCGCTCCTGAAGGGTTACCGTGATTGCTCTCACAATCATAGCTATAAGTATGCCGTCAGCGGTACACTCTTTGCTTTGATCCAAACGATACAAGGCATTCATGTGATTAATATTGCGATTGCAGTTTTTCTTGGCGGCGGGTTGGGCAGCCTTGCCCGTTGGTTACTCAGTTTACGTCTGAACCCCATGCATCACGCAATCCCCATCGGCACGTTGACGGCTAACCTGATTGGCGCCTTTGTCATCGGCGCAGGCCTCGCCTGGTTCAACCGCATGAGCCATATCGATCCGATGTGGAAATTGCTGATCACTACCGGCTTTTGCGGCGGATTAACCACCTTTTCCACCTTTTCAGCCGAAGTGGTGTTTTTACTTCAGGACGGGCGACTGGGTTGGGCGGCGCTTAACGTGGTGGTGAACCTGTTAGGGTCGTTTATGATGACCGCGCTCGCATTTTGGTTATTTTCTCAACTTAGCGCCCGCTAACGCTGCCGTCTTAATATTGGCTTAATCTTTCCCTGCAACGATGGCGCTATAGCCCGTTGTGAGGAAATGTGATGAGAGAGTATGTACAAAGCGGTAGCGCGCTGCTGTTTACAGCGTTAGTGGTGGCGAGCTTTCTGAAGATTTATCTGTTTTACTGATCGTCCGGACCGGACGCAAAAAAAAACCCGCACTTAAGCGGGTTTTGTATTCTTGCTGAACGCCGAATCAGATAGCGATTACGTTAGCAGCAGAAGGGCCTTTGGCACCGTTAGTGATTTCGAACTCTACACGCTGACCTTCAGCCAGAGTTTTGAAACCATTGCTCTGGATCGCAGAGAAGTGTACGAACACGTCTTTGCTGCCGTCTTCCGGAGTAATGAAACCGAATCCTTTGGACTCATTAAACCACTTAACGTTACCTTTAATCTTAGACATCAAAATTACCTTTACATGAAAAAACGACACAAATGCTGTGTCGGGCATCAGTACAACAATTGTGGTGACATTTGTCCAGTCGAAGTTTAAGAAAAAGTGATAAAAGTCGCGTTCTTTTCATCAGAAAGAGGTAGAACCACGATTTATCCCTTAGTTTTCAAGGTTTATGTCACCTCTTTAAATATAGTCCTTTTTTGTACCTTTAGAACTGAAATCGCAACCAGGCAAAGTAAACATTCCCGTTACCGTAAGTGCCCGGGATATACGTCATCTGGAAATTTGCGGGGCCATAGCCGATTGAGGCCATCGGCAGCAGCACCGGAACGGGAATGTAATGCCAGTTATCGCGCGCCGTCACACCGACGGTGTACCCCAGGCCTGCGTGAAACTTGTCGTCTTCCAGTGGCCGCCAGGTCGCTTCCCAGCCGTAACCGGCAATGGGTTCCCACTTGTTGAATGAATCTTTAAACGCCATCACATATAAACTGTGCCAGTTGCCTTTTTCATCCCAGCGGGACTGGCCAAACCCTGCGCCCCAGGGGCGTTCATTATAGGATTTCGCTTTATCATGATCGTAGGCGTAGCGGGCATGCCATGTGATCACCGGGACATACAGATCGTAATGCTGTGGGTTATGCCAGGTTTCCGCCACGTTATCGCGCAGCGTGGTATACCCCGCGTCGATATGATCGAGTAATTTGGCCGCTGTCGCCGTATTGCTGACCAACGGGGCCAGAAAGATAAAAACAACAACAATTTTTTGAAATACCGTCACGTCATAAATGCCCTTTTTTAAACGTCTAAAAGTCTAATAAAGGATATTTTAATCAACCCTAAACGGTCTCTCGGGTATTTCCTGAAAAATGATTAACACGCCGGAAATATTCAGATAATTCCCAATATTCCCGGCGATATTCATTTTCAGGGGCTATCTTCCCGGTTTTTTGATTAACAGATACAGCGCCGGGATCACCAGCATCGACAGCAGCGGGGCGGTGATCATGCCGCCAATCATCGGCGCGGCAATGCGGCTCATCACCTCCGAACCGCTGCCGCTTCCCCACATAATCGGCATTAAACCGGCCATGATGGTCGCCACCGTCATCACTTTCGGGCGCACGCGCAGCACCGCGCCTTCATGAATGGCCTGCAACAACTGCGCCGTTTGTTCGCCGCCGGGCTCAAGCCGCTTACGCTGCCACGCCTGATTTAAATACAAGACCATAATCACGCCGAATTCCGCCGCCACGCCCGCCAGGGCAATAAAGCCCACCGCTCCCGCCACCGAGAGGTGATAATCCAGCAGCCAAAGCAGCCAGACCCCGCCAATTAAGGCAAACGGCAGCGTACCCATAATTAACAGCGCGTCGCTGAAGCGCTGAAAGGTGATATACAGCAGAATGAAAATGATCAGCAGAGTAAACGGCAGCACGATTTTCAACGTTGCGGTGGCGCGCTCCAGATATTCAAACTGCCCGGACCAGGAGAGCGTAACGCCCTGAGGCAGGGTGACATTCGCCGCGACGATTTGCTGCATGTCTTCCACGGCGGATTTTAAATCCCGCCCGCGCAGATCAACGTAAATCCAGTTCGACAGCCGCGCGTTTTCGCTCTTCAGCATCGGCGGCCCGTCGGCGACGGTGATTTCCGCCAGCTCCGCCAGCGAAACCTGGCTTCCGCTGGCGGTGACGACCGGCAGGGCCCGCAGCTTCTGGATATTGTCGCGCCATTCTCGCGGATAGCGCACGTTGATCGGGTAACGCTCGCGCCCTTCGATGGTTTCACCGATATTCTGTCCGCCCACCAGCGTAGCGACCATCGACTGCAACTCACTGACCGAAACGCCATAGCGCGCCGCTTTACGCCGGTCGATGACGATATCCACATAGCGCCCGCCCGCCAGCCGTTCCGCCAGCGCCGACGTCACCCCCGGCACCGATTTCACCAGCTGTTCGATTTCACCGGCCACCCGTTCGATATCCTCAATCCGACTGCCATTGACCTTAATCCCTACCGGGCTTTTAATGCCGGTCGCCAGCATATCGAGCCGGTTGCGGATCGGCGGCACCCAGACGTTGGCAATGCCCGGCACCTTCACCCGCGCGTCCAGCTCTTCCACCAGTTTGTCCATGGTCATGCCGGGCCGCCACTGGTCGTGTGGTTTAAAGCGGATCGTGGTTTCCAGCATGGTGAGCGGCGCAGGATCGGTGGCGGTTTCTGCGCGCCCGGCTTTACCAAACACGCTTTCCACTTCCGGTACGGTTTTGATTAACCGGTCGGTTTGCTGAAGCAGCTTCGCCGCCTCGCGCGCCGAAATGCCTGGCAGCGTCGAGGGCATATACAGCAGATCCCCTTCATCGAGCGGCGGCATAAACTCGCTGCCGAGGCGGCTCAGCGGCCACAGCGTCGCCACCAGCAGGATCAACGCCAGCGCCACCGTGGTTTTTGGCCAGTTCAGTACCTTATCCAGCAGCGGCTCGTAGGCGCGGATCAGCCAGCGATTGAGCGGGTTATCCTGCTCGGCGGGAATGCGTCCGCGAATAAACGCGCCCATCAGCACCGGGATCAGCGTGATCCCCAGCCCGGCGGAAACCGCCATCGCCCAGGTTTTGGTGAAGGCCAGCGGCGAGAACATTCTCCCTTCCTGGGCTTCCAGCGCGAACACCGGGATAAACGACAGAGTGATGATCAACAGGCTGCAAAACAGCGCCGGCCCTACTTCCACAGCCGCCTGTTCGGCAATTTTCCAGTACTCCGCCCCGCTGGGGGTTTTGCCGTCGCGATCGTGCCGCCACTGCTCCAGCACCTTGTGCATATTTTCAATCATCACGATCGCCGCATCCACCATGGCGCCGATGGCGATGGCGATCCCGCCCAGCGACATAATATTGGCGTTGATCCCCTGATAATGCATGATGATAAACGCGCCCAGAATCCCCAGCGGCAGCGAGATAATCGCCACCAGCGCCGAGCGGAAGTGGAACAGAAACAGCACGCAAACCAGCGCCACCACTACAAACTCTTCGATCAGCTTATGAGTGAGGTTTTCGATGGCGTGTTCAATCAGGTTTGAGCGATCGTATACCGGTACGATCTCCACGCCCGCCGGCAGGGTACGCTGGATTTCGTTAAGTTTGCTTTTCACGGCATTGATGGTTTCCAGCGCGTTTTTTCCGTAGCGCATCACGATAATTCCGCCGGTCACCTCCCCTTCCCCGTTGTACTCCGCCACGCCGCGCCGGATTTCCGGCCCGAGGCGCACCGTCGCCACATCGGACAGCAGTACAGGCACGCCGTTGCGGTTCGCGATAACCACGTTACGGAAATCCTCCAGGCTGGCGAGATAGCCGGTGGTGCGCACCATATACTCCGCTTCGCCCATCTCCAGCAGCGAACCGCCGCTCTCCTGGTTGGCCTGGCCGACCGCGTCCACCACCTGTTGATGGGTGATATTCAGCGCCCGTAGCCGCTCGGGTTGCAGCAGAATTTGGTACTGGCGCACCATGCCGCCGACGCTCGCCACCTCCGCCACGTTGGGCACCGTTTTCAGTTCAAACTTCAGCGTCCAGTCCTGTAAGGCGCGCAGCTCCGCCAGGCTGTGTTTGCCCGAGCGGTCGATCAGCGCGTATTCGTAGACCCAGCCGACGCCGGTGGCATCCGGTCCCAGCGACGCTTTCGCTTCTGCAGGCAGTTGCGACTGCACCTGGCTTAAATACTCCAGCACCCTGGATCGCGCCCAGTACGGGTCGGTGCCGTCTTCGAACAGGATATAGACGTAGGTTTCGCCGAACATGGAAAATCCGCGCACGGTTTTCGCCCCCGGCACCGACAGCATGGTGGTGGTGAGCGGATACGTCACCTGATCCTCTACCACCTGCGGCGCTTTGCCGGGATAAGCAACGCGCACAATCACCTGCACGTCCGACAGGTCCGGCAGCGCATCCACCGGGGCGCGCATCAGCGCCCAGATGCCCCACGCGGCCATCATCAGCGCGGCAATCAGCACCAGGAAGCGATTTTTCAACGAGCCTCGAATAATGGCGGCAATCATTGGGCACCTTCCTTAAGCGGTGCCAGATGGGTAATCACCGCGCCGTCGTCATTCATGGTAAAGGAGAACTGAACCTTATCCCCTGGCTTGATGCCGGGCTGCGCCGATTTCAGGGCGAAGTCCATGGTCATCGCGCCCCATTTGAGCGCCGGGATCGGGCCGTGGGACAGCGTTACGCTGTCGTTTTCCAGCGCGTCCACCACGCCGGTGCCCTGATACTCGGTTTTTATTGCCCCGGCTGGCAGCGCGCTGCGCAGACTGGCTTCCGAGTCGATCAGGAATTGCCCGGAAGTCACCACCCTCATGCCCTCATCCAGCCCGGCGGTTATCTCTACCCAGCCGTCACCGCGCATCCCGGTTTTCACGTTCACCGCCCGGAAGAAGCCATCCTCTTCGGCCACCAGCACCCGATTGGCGCTGCCGGTTTCAATTAATGACTCTTCCGGAATTGCCAGGCGCGGCGTGCCCGCCTCTTGCGCGTCCAGGCCGATGGCCAGATACATGCCCGGCTTGAGTTTCTGGTCAGGGTTGGCGATGACGATACGCGCCTGAAGGGTGCGGGTGGTGCTTTCCAGCGCGGGCAGCAGTTCGCTGACCTTGCCGTTAAACGCGTCGCCGGGATAGCTTTCGGTGGTCGCCGTGACCGTCGCGCCCTGGCGCAGCGCCTGGGCCTGGGATTGCGGGTAATCCACCACCACCCACACCGGGTCGAGGCTCGCCAGCTCAAACAGCGGCGCGGTCGCGCTGACCTGCGCCCCGGCGCGGGTTTCCAGCTTCGCGATATAGCCGTCGCGCCCGGCGCGCAGCACCAGACGGGTTTGCGGTTTTCCGCTGCGCTCCACGCGGCGAATAATCTCTTCCGGCATAAACTGCAACGCCAGCCGCTCGCGCGCGGCGGCGGTTAATGCGCTATCTCCCAGCAAACGCACCGCGAGGTACTCCTGCTGGGCGGCGGTCCATTCCGGGATCCACAACTGCGCCAGCGGTTCGCCCTTTTTCACCGCCTGCAACGGCGCCCGCACGTAAAGTTTTTCCACCACGCCCGAGGCCGGGGCCGGAATGATTTCGCTGCTGCGCTCATCGTTTTGTACCGTGGCGTAAGCGGTAAACGGGGCAACCAACTCACGCCTTTCCGCTCTGGCAGTGCGGATGCCGAGATTCTGCTGCTGGCGTGCGCTGATCGACACGCCCGATTCATCAGCCGCTTCATCGGCGTAACGCGGCTGCAATTCCATATCCATAAACGGCGATTTGCCCGGCTTATCAAAGCGCTGGCCCGGCACCATCGGATCGTACCAGTAGAGCACTTTGCGTTCCGGCTGTTCAGTGGAAGTGGATGTCGCGTGATGCTGTTGCCCCAGCCAGTAGCCGCCAGCCAGCGCCGCGCCGACCACCAGCGCGATAAGTGAAAGGGATTTGCTATTCATGGGCGGCTCCTTGCACCGTCAGATATCGGATAGCGGCCCAGCGCTGCGCCATCTCCTTTTCGGCGTTAATCGCGCCAAGCTGTGCATCCAGCAGGCCGCGCCGCGCTTCCAGCACCGCATCCAGCGACGCCTGCCCGGAACGGTATTCGGCATTGATCACCGTCAGGCGCTGTTGATTAAGCGGCACGATCTCCTGCTGCTTGCGGCTCCACAGGGTTTGCGCCGCCTGGTATTCCGCCACCAGACTGCGCACCAGCGCCACCCGATCGCGGGTCGCCTGCGCCAGCTGGTCGTTGGCCTCCATGGCCCGCGAGACATCGGCGGCATAGTCTTTGTCCTGACGATGAGACTGAAACAACGGCATATCCACGGTGAACATCACCCCGGCCAAATCGCCATACTCCTCGGCGCGGCGGGCGTAATAGACCTCCACGCCGACATCGGGCTTCGACGCCACCGCCGACTGCGCCGAGCGGGCTTTCGCCACGTCGGCTTCCCGGGCGGCCAGCACCACTTCCGGATGCGCCGCCACGCCCTGTTCGAGCACCGGCTCATCGGCGGGCAGCCGCTGATAGCGCGGCAGCGCTCCGGCGACGTTATCGATATTTTCACCGGTAAGTTGGTACAGGCGAGTTTGCGCCAGCCGGACGTCGCGTTGCGCCAGCGTCAGGTTATCGCGCAGGGCGGAAAGCGTGGTTTGCAGCGCCAGCGCCCCGGATGCAGACGCCGAACCGCTGGCCACGCCGCTGCGCTGCACCGGGATCTGTTTTTCGGTTTCCTGTAACAGCTGCCGCGCCGCCTCGACGGCTTTTTCCGACAGCGCCAGATCCAGCCACGCCTGGGCGGTATCCCGCTGCAGCTGCGCGCGGATCACCTGCGCCTGGGCGCTGGCGCTGGCGGACTGCGCCAGCAGCGTGTCGGCCTTGCGGTCACGTTTGTCGGCGCTCACATACTTCTGCATCACGCCGACGCGCTGCATAGTCATCCCTTCACGGGTAAAGCGATGGGCATTGCTGCCCTGTACCGGCAGGTTTTCGATACCGAATTTCAGTTCCGGATCGGGCAACTGGCGCGCCGAATCGGCCATTGAACCAAAAGCGCGCACCTGGTTGCGGTTGGCGGAAAGCTGGGCGGAGTAGCGCTCCGCCAGGTCGAGAGTCTGCTCAAGACTCAGCGCCGCCGCCTGGGCGGCCGCGCTGGTCAGGACGAGCAAAACCCCGCCGAGCCAGAGGCTCAGGGTCGTTTGCTTCATAACGCCTCCGGTTATTGCGCAGGCGTTATGCGAACGAGCTGGTAGCCGCTGTCGGTCCGGGTGAAGGAGAATGCCACCTTCTCACCCGGCTGCACCGACGTCTCCTGCCCGGCAGGACGGTCAAAAGCCATGGTCATCGGCGGCCAGTTAAGCGCCCCGATAGCCTGGTGAGAAATAGTGATCTGGCGGTCGGTGATTTTTTTCACCACGCCTTCGCTTTGCCATACCGGCTGTTCGGCAGATATATTCATGGCGTGATGGTGATGGGCGGTGTCGTCCGCAGCGGAAAAGGCGGAAAAGGTGAACAGCAGCGCGGCAACCGGCAGCAGTCGTGAAAGTAAAGCCATTGTAGTTACTCCAGCAAAGTCGAAAGAAAAATTAACGCGTAAAAAACGGTCGACGATGTGGGAGTTATTCTCTGAACCGGCAAAACCGGATGGTTGCCGGCGGCCCTGCTGCGGGAGGGGTTAAAAACCCGTGGTTATCGATATGCTGAACGCACTGCGGTTCAATCACCGCCAGGGTATCCACCACCGGCAGCGCCACCAGATGACTTTGCGGGTTCTCTTTTTGCATTACGTCAGGGACGCAGTGCTTTTCGCAAAGCGGTGACGCGGTAGAGTGCGATGGCGTTGCGTCATGGCCCATCAGGTGATCCTGATGCTGAACGCTTACCACCTCGCCTTCAAGATCCAGCGGGCAACCGTGGGATGCCTGCGCCGTCTGACCCGCCACCAGCAGAAAACCCAACGCCATCGCCAGCATCCAGAGATGCTGACGTAAAACGCGAACGGTTTTTATCAGGGAGCGACGGTTCATGATGGTCTTAATAAAGCCTGTAGTGGGCCGAGTATAAGCGGTGAAAAATTTAGAAATAAAGGGGATTTTTAATGCTTTACATTCAGTGCATTTATTTGTGAATTAAAGGTTAATCGTTATTTTTATTTTGTTAATTACCATCAAATGAAATGTTTTTAATAATCTCGCTTCATCACAGCCGTGAAACAGCCCGGAAACGCCTGCCACACAATCCATCACTATCCCTTGTCATGGCAGCATAAAGAACATGCGTTAACCGCTTATCTACATATAAATAGTTACTAATTATTTGTTTCTTGATATTTGTCAGCAAAGATTTATGGCATATCCGCAAAATCCGCATCGATTGAGTGCAGAAATCATTCACCATCCATTTTGTTTATTCGACCAGTCGTCTTTTCACTGTCGAAATATGAGGACTTTATGCTGACCTTTTTAGAACTTCTGATAGGACTGGTCGTCATTATTGGCGTCGCGCGCTATATCATTAAGGGCTATTCCGCCACCGGCGTGCTGTTTGTCGGCGGTCTGGCGCTACTTATCGTTAGCGCCCTGATGGGCCATAAAGTGCTGCCGTCCAGCGCCACGTCCACGGGTTATACCGCTACCGATATTTTTGAGTACATCAAAATCCTGCTGATGAGCCGCGGCGGCGATCTCGGCATGATGATCATGATGCTGTGTGGTTTTGCGGCCTATATGACCCATATCGGTGCCAACGATATGGTGGTCAAACTGGCGTCGAAACCGCTGCGCTATATCAACTCGCCGTATATCCTGATGATTGCCGCCTACTTCGTGGCCTGCCTGATGTCACTGGCGGTGTCATCCGCCACCGGCCTCGGCGTGCTGCTGATGGCAACGCTGTTCCCGGTAATGGTTAACGTCGGGATCAGCCGCGGCGCGGCGGCGGCGATTTGCGCCTCTCCGGCAGCTATCATCCTTTCGCCAACGTCCGGCGACGTGGTGCTGGCCGCCCAGGCCGCAGAGATGCCGCTGATCGACTTCGCCTTCAAAACGACACTACCGATTTCCATCGCCGCGATTATCGCCATGGCGATTGCCCACTACTTCTGGCAGCGCTATCTGGATAATAAAGAGCAGGTCAGCCATGAAATGCTCGACGTCAGCGAAATCCAGACCACAGCCCCGTCGTTTTACGCCATCCTGCCATTTACCCCGATCATCGGCGTGTTGATTTTCGACGGCAAATGGGGCCCGCAATTACATATCATCACCATTCTGGTGATCTGTATTGCGCTGGCGGCGGTGATTGAATTTGTGCGCGGCTTTAACACCCAGAAAGTGTACTCCGGCCTGGAAGTGGCATACCGCGGTATGGCGGATGCGTTTGCCAACGTGGTGATGCTGCTGGTGGCCGCCGGGGTGTTCGCCCAGGGCCTGAGCACCATCGGCTTTATCCAGGGGCTGATCTCCATCGCCACCTCGTTTGGTTCGGCCAGCATTATTCTGATGCTGGTGCTGGTGATCCTGACCATGCTGGCAGCCATGACCACCGGCTCCGGTAACGCACCTTTCTACGCGTTCGTGGAGATGATCCCGAAACTGGCGCACAGCTCAGGCATCAACCCGGCTTATCTGACAATTCCGATGCTGCAGGCCTCCAACCTGGGCCGTACCATCTCCCCGGTTTCCGGCGTGGTGGTGGCCGTCGCAGGGATGGCGAAAATTTCCCCGTTTGAAGTGGTAAAACGCACGTCAGTACCGGTGCTGGTCGGCCTGATTGTGGTCATTATCGCCACCGAAATTCTGGTGCCGTCGGCGGCGCTGCTGCCGTAATGCCGTTACCGGCTCGTCACACTGAAAAAGCGCCGGTTCGGCGCTTTTTTTATGCTTTAATACCGTGACTAAATGAAATCAAAGAATACATTAATGCAAAAAATGATGAACAGCGCAGCCGCCGCACTGGTTTGCAGCGTGCTGATCTCCCCTTTCGCCGCCGCGCAAACCGCGCCGCTGGTGGCGCAACGCTACGGCGATTTTGACCGCTACGTGCTGGCGCTTTCCTGGCAGACCGGTTTTTGCCAGGAGCAGCACGACCGTAACCGTAATGAAACCGACGAATGCCGCCTGCAAAAAGAGCAGGACGATAAGCGCGCCTTTTTGACCGTGCACGGGCTGTGGCCGGGCCTGCCGAAGTCGATTTCCGCGCGCGGCGTCGACGAAAAGCGCTGGATGCGCTTTGGCTGCGCCACCCGCCCGGTGCCGAATATGCCGGAAGCCCGGGTCGGGCAGAAGTGCGCTGCTGCCGAAACCGGCCTGTCGCTGGAAGCCGCGGCTAAACTCAGCAGCGTGATGCCGGCCGCAGGCGGCACCTCCTGCCTGGAACGCTATGAGTTCGCCAAACACGGCGTCTGTTTCGGCTTCGATCCGGATGCCTATTTCACCACAATGGTGCGTATGAACAGCGAAGTGAAACAAAGCGCGTTGGGTGCATTCATCGCTGAGCACTATGGGGAAACCGTTTCCCGGAAGGCCTTTGATAACGCAGTGGCGAAATCCTTCGGCAAACAGAACGTCAGGGCCTTTAAGCTGATATGCAGCGGCAACCCGGCTTATCTTACCGAGATGCAGATTTCGCTGAACGCCGCCGCCATCAATGCGCCGCTGAGCCCCGCCTCCTTTAGCGTCCAGCCCCACCCCGGCAACTGCGGCAAGCAGTTCCGCCTGGATGAGGTAGGGTACTGAAGGCGGGGTTACCGCTAACGACGAATAAATTCCAGCAAATCCTGGTTAATCTGCTGCTTATGCGTGGTGCAGATACCGTGCGATCCCCCTTCGTAAACCTTCAGCGTGGCGTCTGGCAGTATTTCCGCCGCCACTTTGCCGCAGGTTTCGAAGGGGACAATCTGGTCGTCGTCACCGTGGATCACCAGCGTCGGCACCGTCATTTTGCGCAAATCTTCCCGCAAATCGGTTTCTGAAAACGGCTGAATACAATCATACAGCGCTTTAATTGATCCCTGCATTCCCTGACGCACAAAGCTATTGCGCACCTCTTCCGACGCCTGCGCGCCGTCGCGGTTGTAGCCGTAAAACGCCAGCGTCAGCTCTTTAAAAAACGCCGCGCGATCGTTGATTACGCCGTCGCGAATGCCGTCAAACACCGACTTCGGTACGCCATTCGGATTAAAATCGGTGTTGATCATAATCGGTGTCACCGCGCCGATTAATACCGCTTTTGCGACCCGCGAGGTGCCGTGCCGCCCGATATAGCGCGCCACTTCGCCGCCGCCGGTGGAGTGCCCGACGTGGATCGCGTCATGCAAATCGAGGTGCGCCGTCAGCTCCGCTAAGTCATCGGCATAGCGATCCATATTATGACCTTCCCAGGGCTGGGAAGAGCGCCCGTGGCCGCGCCGGTCGTGGGCGATCACGCGGTAGCCCTGCTGCCCTAAAAACAGTATCTGATCCTCAAACGCATCCGCCGTCAGCGGCCAACCGTGGCTGAACACGATCGGCTGCCCCGCCCCCCAGTCTTTGAAGTAAAGATAACTGCCGTCGCTTAGCGTGATTTTATCAATATCGCTCATGGGAACTCCTCAGGGATTGTGATAGCGGGCCAGACAAACCTCTTAAGAATAGCTATCCGCTGCCAGAACGAGGCCGTTAAAAACACTTTTCACGGGCGGCGCTGCGGCAGGTTTGCCGATGCGGTCTAAAATCAATATGTTGGATTGATTTCAGGTTGCTTTGCGAATGAAAACGATGAATTGCATTTATTACAGATGTTTGATGTCGCTCTCAAAATGTTAATAAACACGCCGGAGTTATTTACATCCCTACCGATGTTACCAGTATCATGTTACCGGTATCAGTGAGGAACACGGCGCTCATCCTGCCTTCTCCCTGAATTGAATGCAGAGGAAATTGATGATGACAGAAATGACATACGCATACGGCGCGGGAACGCTGCTTGGTATCGCCGCAGGGGCCGTTGCGCTGCTGCTGGTGTTGATCATGCGCTTTCGCGTGCACGCCTTTTTGGCCCTGACGGTGGTGAGCATTGTGGTCGCGCTGGTCACCAAAGTCCCGTTCGACAAAATTGTCCCTACCATTCTGAGCGGCTTCGGCAGCACCCTGGCAGGCGTCGCCCTGCTGGTTGGCCTGGGCGCGATGATTGGACGTTTGCTGGAAGTCTCCGGCGGCGCGAAAGTGCTGGCGGATACCCTGATTAATAAATTTGGCTCTCACCGCGCGCCGTTTGCGCTGGGTGTTGCTTCACTGCTGTTCGGCTTCCCGATCTTCTTCGACGCCGGTCTGGTAGTAATGCTGCCGATTATCTTTAGCGTTGCAAAACAGTTTGGCGGCTCGACCCTGAAATACGCCCTGCCTGCGGCAGGCGCATTTGCGGTGATGCATGCCCTGGTTCCGCCGCATCCGGGCCCGGTTGCCGCGAGCGAGCTGCTTGGCGCCAACATCGGTCTGCTGGTGCTGCTGGGTCTGATTATCGCGATTCCGACCTGGTATTTCGGCGCCTATCTGTTTGGCCTGTATGCCGGTAAAAAATTCGACGTCAAACTGCCTAAATCTTTCCTGGGCGATGTGGAAGTTGATGCCAACCATCAGCCGCCGTCGTTTGGCATGGTGCTGACCATCCTGCTGCTGCCGCTGGCGTTAATTTTCCTTGATACCGGCCTGAACACCGCCAAAGTGCTGGGCTGGGTTAGCGGTGACAATACTGTGGTGAACTTCCTGCGCATGCTGGGTAAAACGCCGGTAGCGCTGTTAATCACCGTGTTCTTCGCGCTGGCGGTATTTAGCAAGAACCACACCCGTCAGCATCTGGAAAAAATCTGTGAAGGCGCACTGGGCCCGATCTGCGGCATCATCCTGGTGACTGGCGCGGGCGGCATGTTCGGCGGCGTACTGCGCGCCAGCGGCATCGGCGACGCGCTGGCTGGCGTGCTGGCGGATACCGGCTTGCCGATCATTGTGGCGGCGTTCGTGATCTCTACCGCACTGCGCGTGGCGCAGGGTTCCGCTACCGTGGCGCTGACCACCACCGCCGCGCTGATTGCGCCGATGGTACAGGCTACGCCGGGCCTCAGCCAGTTTGACCTGTGCTTTATCGTTATCGCCATCGCGGGCGGCGCAACGGTGCTGTCGCACGTGAACGATTCCGGCTTCTGGCTGGTGGGCCGCTTCCTGGAAATGGACGAGAAAACCACCCTGAAAACCTGGACCGTGATGGAAACCCTGCTGGGCACCATCGCCTTCCTGCTGGCTGCCGTGGGAAGTATGATCCTGTAAGCCCGAATTCGTGAGATATATCACTTCATTAGTTCGGTCCGGATAAGTATCATCCCCTTAGTTAACCCTCATCGCTTTTGACGGTGAGGGTTTTTCTTTGGAAAAATTCGTGCCGCGCGATATGGCGCGCCAATGACATGGAGTAAACGATGTCCAGACCTGCCATTATTATTAATGACCTTGATGCCGAACGCATCGACCGCCTGCTGGAGCAACCGGCGTTTGCCAGTTTGCCGGTTGCCGACGCGTTGAATGAGGAGTTGGATCGCGCCCAGATGTGTCGCCCGGAGGAGATGCCTGCCGATGTGGTGACCATGAACAGCAAGGTGCGTTTTCGCGATTTGGCGACCAACGAAGAGTATATCCGCACGCTGGTCTATCCGAACCAGGTGCATGACAGTGCGGAAGCGCTGTCGGTGATGGCCCCGGTGGGCGCGGCGCTGCTGGGGTTACGCGTCGGAAATGCCATCCACTGGACGCTGCCTAACGGCAACGAGACGCATCTTGAAGTGTTGGAACTGCTGTATCAGCCGGAAGCGGCGGGCGAGTACCTTCGCTAAGGGTTAGATGTAAAAAAGGGCGCGAGGCGCCCTTTTTGTTTTGAGATGATTTCAACGCTTTCCCGCCATGTGCCTACACCCCATCTTCTGTGATATCAATCAATCGAGACAACGCTGAACAGCCTGAGTTCGGTACGAGAGCGAACACAGGCCGTTCAGCCGCCATACTGAGGTCGGTGCCAACAAAAGGATCACTAACTACCGTCTGGCTTGTTACTCATCCCTTTATTTAGTTAACGACCTCGCCATAACATTTCAGGATGACTACAACGAAACCGCACATGCATGGGAAGCTGTCCCCGTCCATGGTGATCCGTAAATAATTCCTGTACTAAGCGCAACGATGGTTTTCCCGGCACCATTAGGAGTGGAAGTAAAATACCACCAGGTCGGCCATCCCTAGTTCGTGATCATATCCCCCCACTCGCCGTGTAAATTACCTACAGCACGACTGTAGTTCCCGGAAGTCAAGACTTCGGTTGGAGGTATTGATGCTCCACTTTGTGACGCACATTTAGTGACAGAATCGGCATAGCTTAAATCCGCCCACTGCCCCGTCGCGAACCAGTATTTCACTGTAAATTTATAACTCAACACTAATCCGGTCGTTTTCGGTGTCGCCAAAATGGTGACTGATTTTGTAGCCGATGTTGGTTTACCGGTTAATGTCACCACACCTGATGAATTAACCGAGACCCAACTGGTCTGGCTGCTGGTCCATGTATAGTCTGAAGCATTCTTTCCATCCGGCGTTCCAAGTGTAAAATTGGCGCCATTAAAGGTCGTTGTCGGGAAACCTGCTGAATTGCTAAATACATAGTCTTTCACAGTCACTTTTTTAAACGCTCCCGGCACAAACTCCACAGCAGCACTTAAAGCTCCCAGTTGAATGCCATTAAACCTCGGCTTAATCGTTAAGGTATCAACCAGACTACTTTTAATTGTCGCGGTATAGATACTCGGCGTCGCGGTTTCAGTCATGCTGCTTACGGTGATCTTATCGGCAGCAGGAATTCCGTTATGGCTATCGACCACGCTGACAGATAAATTACCGGCAATGCCAGGCAATATATTACCGGCGACATCCTTCGCCGTCAGGGTAAGAGTGGACGCAGCTATGCCGTCTGCGGCCACCGTTTTCGGGCTGGCAGTGAAGATAGATTGACCACCATTAGGCGCTTTTTTGATAATGAAGACGCGCGCTGCAGACAGCGTCGTTTTCCTGACGGAAGGCGTAATGGTGACCAGCTCGACTTTTGTACCCGCTGTGACTGTGGCTTCATACACCCCTGAAGATTTCCGGGTCAGGGCTGAGACGGTTGCATCCACTTCAGGCTGCGCCCGGAGCCCGCTGGAACTTGATGACCGCGTGGTAAATTTTGTCGTGAGGGTAATATCCTCTAACGGGACATCCACAGGGTGTTTCTGTTCATCCAGCAATGTCAGGGTCATCACTTCGCTGCTCACGCCATCGGCAGGAAGGTCGCTGTCCGTTGTTGAGGAACTTAACGGCGATTCTGGCGTAAACGTGGAATAAAGCACGCTGATTTCAGCGGCATTGACTGTTACCTGCGTTTCACTCTCACTGGAACGGTTGCCTTTGTTGTCGACAGCAACACCGGTGACGGTATAAGTATTGACGGCACCATTGCCGCTCTGCCAGGCGGGTAATACTACGTCATAATTCGTGGGGCTATTACTGACTATTTTACCGCCCGCCGCAATTAAGGCAGGGGCAGACCAGTCGACCTGCTTAACACCGTACTTGCTATTGACGGCGACGCCTGACGATTTCTGTTCACCGCCATTCCCGGTAATCAGGTCGGTGGTATGTAAGCGGATAACCTCTTTTTTACGGTATTCCAGGATAATATTGTTATTACGATCCACCAGGTCGTACCGGCTACCCGTAAGGGTGCGCAGTGCGGCCACGCTGTCCGGATCAACCTGGTGCATCCAGGGAACGCCCAGCTGATAATTCATCTGGAGACCTACGCGGGTCTCGCTGTCATCGGCTTTTCCTTCACGTTGCCCGGCGCTTAACGTCAGCAGTGGAACCGGCGTATAGTTAACGCCTACCGTCACGGCATGGGGATCCTTCTGACGATCGTCCTTATCAAAAA
This sequence comes from Atlantibacter hermannii, assembly GCF_009907385.1. Lineage (GTDB taxonomy): Bacteria > Pseudomonadota > Gammaproteobacteria > Enterobacterales > Enterobacteriaceae > Atlantibacter > Atlantibacter hermannii_A. The sequence continues at coordinate 46,785 of NZ_JAAATR010000026.1, read as the reverse complement.
GCGCGACTTCGTTACCATAATATTGTTCATACACCAGCTTCATGCCCAGTTGCGGGTAGGCCGGCAACCAGCCTTCAGCACGGACATCCCAGCCGTTGGCCACGCGCTCCTGATAATCATCAAAATCTTTCGAGTCTTTCCATCCGGTCAGGCGCTGATAGTTGTTAGCGCTGAGCTTCAGATAATCACGCCCGTACTCCAGCCCAAGCCCCATACGGGTATGTTCGCGGGATAAATCATAATCAAGGAAGCTGTTGCCGGGTAAAAAACACATCACAGGCAAGCTTTATACACAATGGATTGAGCGAGAAACCCTGAACCTTCGTAACCGGTTAAAACGACTGAATCGCAAGACTCCTGGGTATTCAAAATCAGCGGAAATGCACGACAAGATAATCGGTACATTCATCGAACGTGAGCATTATTTGCAATGACCTAATCTACACATTGAATACGCGACCGAAATAATTAAGGGCACTATGCGCCCTTAATAATGATTAATGAAATAAATGATTACGGCAGGATCGCGGGATTGACTATCCCAACGCTGGTCGCTTTCTCCCGCGCGGTTTCCGGGGATTCCGCACCAGGCACCAGGATAATTTTGCGGCAATCCTCCTGACGCTTCTCAAACACTTCATACCCGCGCGCGGCGTCTTCCAGCGGCAGATAATGGGTCACGATCTCTTCCGGGCGCAGTAACCCCTGTTCGATCAGCGGCAGCAGTTCCGGTAGCCAGGCATGAACGTGGGTTTGGCCCATGCGGAACGAAATCCCCTTATCAAACGCATCGCCGAACATAAAAGCGTGAATGAATCCGGCATACACGCCCGGCACGCTGACAATCCCACCACGGCGTACCGCGGCAATACACTGGCGCAGGGCTTTGCCGCTGCTGCCTTCCAACTTCAGGGTGGTTAACACCGTCTCGGTGGTGCTGCCCTTGGCCTCAAAGCCGATGGCGTCGATCACCGCATCCACGCCGCGATTGCCTGCGGTTTGCTCGATAATCAGCGCGGCCGGATCGTCATCCTTATCGAAGTTAATCGGGATCGCGCCGTAACGCTGCTTTGCGAATTCCAGCCGATAGGGATGGTGATCGACAATAAAGATCTGCTCCGCGCCGAGATAGCGTGCGCAGGCGGCGGTCAGTAAGCCCACCGGGCCGGCACCGTAGATCGCTACGCTGGAGCCTTTAGTGACTTCGGCATTTTTTACAGCCTGCCAGGCGGTGGGGAGGATATCAGACAGAAACAGCGCCTTATCGTCCGAAAGCACTTGCGGCACTTTAAACGGCCCGACGTTGCCTTTCGGCACCCGCACATATTCCGCCTGCCCGCCGGGGATCCCCCCATACAGGTGGCTGTAGCCAAACAGCGCCGCCGGCGGCGGGATCTGTTTTTTATTTAACGATGCGCCGGGACCCGTATTGGTAGTTTCACAGGCGGAGTATTGATGCTGTTTACAAAAGAAGCAGTCGCCGCAGGCAATGACAAACGGGATCACTACCCGGTCGCCGCGCTGAATGTCTTTTACCCCGCCGCCAACTTCCACCACTTCCCCCATAAATTCATGGCCGAAGATATCGCCGTGTTTCACCTGGGGGATTTTGCCGCGATAGAGATGCAGGTCGGAGCCGCAAATTGCGGTGGCAGTGACGCGCAGAATGATGTCGTCAGGTTGTTCAATGGCAGGATCGGGAACATTTTCAACGCGCACGGAATGCGCGCCATGGTACGTCAAAGCTCTCATGCTGACCTCCAAAGGGAAAAAGGGGAAAGTGTCAGGAAAAATGACTCCTTACAAAGGTTAGCAACCTTCAGGCCGCCTCTTTGCCCGGCAGCGGTTTTCTGGAAATTTTAAGAGCAATCCTGGCATTTCATGCGCGGTTTCTCCCGCTTCGCCCGCGCGATCAAGGCCAAAATCGCGTTTTGCCAACCCAGCGCAACTATTTATTCGGCCTATGGGTTTAAGATTGCGTTGACTTCAGAACCCAAGGAGGAGTGAGTATGTACAACACGATTATTATGCCGGTTGACGTATTTGAAATGGAGCTGAGCGACAAAGCGGTGCGCCACGCTGAATTCCTGGCTCAGGAGAAAGGAATTATTCATTTGATGCATGTATTGCCCAGTTCAGGCAATCTCAGCATGCACCGTTTCGCCATGGACGTGCGTCGGTTTGAGGAGCATCTGCTTCAGGAAGCGCAAACGCGCCTGGCCTCAATGACGGACCATTTCAATATCTCGCCCGAGCGCATTAAAACCCATGTACGATTCGGCAGCGTACGCGACTGCGTCAACACCCTGGCGAATGAACTGGATGCGGATGTCGTGGTGATCGGGTCGCGCAATCCTTCCATCTCCACGCACCTGTTAGGCTCTAACGCCTCCAGCGTGATCCGCCATGCCCATATCCCGGTGTTTGTGATCCGCTAACCGCGCAGACAAAAAAGCCACCTTTCGGTGGCTTTGATTTTTTGCAGGTGTCTTACTTTCTTTTTTACGCGGTTTTGGTGCGAATCAGGTAATCGAACGCGCTTAGCGACGCTTTCGCACCTTCACCGGTTGCGATGATAATTTGCTTGTAAGGCACGGTGGTGCAGTCGCCCGCCGCGAACACACCTTTAACGCTGGTTTCGCATTTGGCGTCGATCATGATCTCACCCATACGGTTGCGCTCAATCGCGCCTTCCAGCCAGTTGGTGTTAGGCAGCAAACCAATCTGCACGAAAATCCCTGCCAGGTCGATGTGATGCACATCGCCGCTGACGCGATCGCGGTATTCCAGACCGGTCAATTTGGTGCCGTCGCCCTTCACTTCGGTGGTCTGGGCATTAAGAATGATGTCGACGTTTTTCAGACTGCGCACTTTGTCCTGCAACACCTGGTCGGCTTTCATTTCCGGCGCGAATTCCAGCAGCGTGACGTGTTCAACGATACCGGCCAGGTCAATGGCCGCTTCCACGCCGGAGTTACCGCCGCCGATCACCGCCACGCGCTTGCCTTTGAACAGCGGGCCGTCGCAGTGCGGGCAATAGGTTACCCCTTTGGTGCGATACTGCTCTTCGCCAGGCACGTTCATGTTGCGCCATTTCGCGCCAGTGGCAATGATAATGCTGCGCGCTTTCAGTACCGCGCCAGACGCGGTTTCAATCTGGTGCAGACCGCCTTCTACCGCCGCCGGAACCAGTCTGGTGGCGCTCTGGGTGTCGATTACATCCACATCGTAATCATCAACGTGGGCTTTCAGCGCGCCTGCCAGCTTCTGGCCTTCGGTTTTCGGCACGGAAATGTAGTTTTCGATATCAACGGTATCCAGCACCTGGCCGCCAAAGCGCTCGCCCATCAAACCGGTGCGAATGCCTTTACGGGCAGAATACACCGCTGCTGCCGCGCCCGCCGGGCCGGAGCCAACAATCAGCACATCGTAGGCGTCACGTTTGTTCAGCGCATCCGCCGCGCGTTTTTCCGCGCCGCTGTCGACTTTGGCGACGATTTCCGCCAGCGTCATACGGCCCTGACCGAACGCTTTCCCGTTAACGAATACCGCCGGAACGCCCATCACGCCGCGATCGGTGATTTCATTCTGGAACGCGCCGCCGTCAATCGCGGTATGTTTGATTCGCGGATTGAGCACCGCCATCAGGTTCAGCGCCTGCACCACGTCCGGGCAGTTGTGGCAGGACAGCGAATAATAGGTTTCGAATTCAAAATCGCCGTCCAGATCGCGGATCTGCTCCAGCAGCTCCTGCGCTTCTTTCGCCGGATGACCACCGGTCCACAGCAGCGCTAACACCAGCGAAGTGAACTCGTGGCCCAGCGGCGAACCCGCGAAGCGCGGTCCCTGGCTGGAGCCAGGCGTGGTGATCAAAAATGAAGGTTTACGTGCCGCGAGGCTGTTGTCTTCCCGGAAGGAGACTTTGTCAGACAGCTCAGCGATTTCCGTCAGCAGCGTTTTGATTTCTAATGATTTCGCGCTGTCATCCAGCGTGGCCACTAACTCAACAGGTTTTGTCAGACGCTCAAGATAGGCCTTGAGTTGAGTTTTCATATTGGTGTCGAGCATGAGTACATCTCCTGAGCATAAAACATCATCATGCAAGCTGCCTTAGTCGGGCGGCCTGAATGCAACTTGAATCATGGTGTTGGGAAGAAAATCGGGTGCCTGAGCACCCGAATCTGGCGAGTTACTTAAGAATCAAATCTTACCAACCAGGTCTAAAGACGGTGCCAGCGTCGCGTCGCCTTCTTTCCATTTAGCCGGGCACACTTCGCCTGGGTGAGAAGCAACGTACTGAGCGGCTTTTACTTTACGCAGCAGGTCAGAGGCGTCACGGCCGATGCCTTCAGCGGTAACTTCCACCGCCTGGATGATGCCCTGCGGGTCAACGATGAAAGTACCGCGGTCAGCCAGACCCTGGTCTTCACGCATGTTGTCGAAGTTACGGGTCAGGGCGCCAGTCGGGTCGCCGATCATCGCGTATTTGATTTTAGCGATAGTATCGGAGCTGCTGTGCCACGCTTTGTGAGTGAAGTGGGTATCGGTAGACACAGAGTAGATATCTACGCCCAGCTTCTGGAACTCTTCGTAATGGTCAGCCACGTCGCCCAGTTCAGTCGGGCAAACGAAGGTGAAATCTGCCGGATAGAAGAAGAACACACTCCAGCGGCCTTCGGTATCTTTCTCGGTCACTTCGACGAATTCACCGTTTTTGAACGCCTGGTTTTTAAAAGGTTTAATCTTGGTATTAATTAAGGACATCTGTACTTCCTCCGTGTTTTCGTTGAGGTGTAAGTTAACGAATCTGAACAATCGGCGCCAATGGGTTGGCGTTATCAAATCAATAAGCAATAACTAACAACCCGGCTTAGGCCTTTTTGTGCTGAGCCTGTGCGACACGCGTCTTGCACACCCGCCATATAAAAAGGCCACCCAATCGGGTGGCCTCCTTACCTGAAGCGCCCGGAGGCGGTCCAGCGCCAGTAGACTGGCAATGCGTTGCGCTTTACTTTACCTTAACAAGGTCGTATCAGCGCCCTGATTAGACCACTGCCGATCTATTACGGCAATCCATTGAACCGCCCCTCTTTCCGATGGTTGCGATAGGTTTTATCGAACATCCGACAATTTCAGGATCAGACATGACGAAACGTTTACTTCTGCTGGCCCTCGCGCCCTTCTTTCTTCACGCCAGCGACCTCCCTGCCCCGGTAAAGGCGCTTGAGCAGCAAGGCATCACGATTATCAAATCGTTTCCCGGCCCCAACGGAATGACCGGCTATCTGGGTAAATTCCAGGAGATGGGCGTTACCATTTATGTGACGCCGGATGGCAAACACGCCATTTCTGGCTATCTGTACGATGAGCAGGGCACCAATCTGAGCGAAAAACTGATCGCCCAGGAGATTTATGCTCCCGCAGGCCGGGAGCTGTGGAAACAAATGGAAAAAGCCAGCTGGATCCAGGATGGCAAAGCTGACGCGCCGCGCACCATTTATGTGTTTGCCGATCCGTTCTGCCCGTACTGCCACCAGTTCTGGCAGCAGTCCCGCCCCTGGGTTGATGCAGGCAAGGTGCAGATCCGCACGCTGATGGTGGGCGTGATCAAACCAGAAAGCCGGGCGACTGCGGCAGCGATCATGGCCGCGCAGGATCCGGCAAAAACCTGGCGCGACTTTGAACAGGCCGGTGGAAAAATGACGCTGGATATCCCTGCCGCTGTCGCCCCCGAACAAGCGAAGACATTAAATATCAATCAGAAATTAATGGATGAACTGGGCGCTAACGCGACGCCGGCGATTTATTACATGAATGACGCTAATGAATTACAGCAAGTCGTCGGCTTACCCGACGCCGAGAAGCTGGCGGTAATGATGGGTGGAGAGATTAAGAAAAACTAAAATGACCTTTAAGTAATTGTCACAGCAGTCATAAAAATGGCTGCTATTTTATTTGCCCCGCCTATTATTTGATTTAATATCATAATCATGACCTATTTGGGTGATGGGATTAATGATGGCCAATCTTCATGATCTGAAAAAATTCGATCTTAATCTGTTGGTTATTTTCGAATGCGTTTATTTACATCGTAGCGTGAGTAAAGCCGCCGAGGCGCTGTTCCTGACGCCTTCCGCCATCAGCCAGTCCATCCAGCGACTGCGTAACCAGTTGAACGACCCGCTGTTTCTGCGTGAGGGAAAGGGCATCACCCCGACGACCGTTGCCGATAACCTGCATATTTACCTTGAGGATAATCTGCAACAGCTTGAGCAGACGATCCGCGTGGTACAGGGCGCGCCCCAGCGTAAAAATTTTATTATTTACTGCTCAACCTTTATGGGCTTTGAGTTTTTATCTCCCCTGGCGGAAAATTTTTGCCGTCAACAGGGATTTGAACTCATCCATTATGATATGTCGGTAACCTCAAATTCTGCTGAAGACCTGCTGACATACCGTAAAGCCGATTTAGTGATAGGGAGTACCCCGGTAGTCAATCATTCCGTTATTTGTACGCCTTGTTTTCATACAGTGCCGGTGATGGTATGCAGTAAAAATCATCCACGTATCGGTAATAGCGCCACACTTAGCCAATTAGAAAAAGAAAAATTCACTAAGATCACCGGGCTTGAAGAAGGCATTCGCCAGTATCACGTCAAATCTACGGAAGCCCTCCCCGAGCGGGAGTTTATTTTCCAGAGTGACTCGCCGCTTACCGTGATGTCGGCGATTGGTCAAAGCGAACTGCTTGGCGTGATCGGCGAAAGAGGATTCGAACGTTTCAGTGATATGTTTAATCTCAAACGTGTCGAACTACCGGTGCAACTGCCGACGCTAGAGTTTCATATGATGTACAACCGTTTCGCGCTGCAAAGCAGCGCATTTAAGCTGCTACTTGAAAATATTAGCCAGCGACTGTTAACGGCACGGTAAGGCGCGTGGCTACAATACCCCCAGCCGCGCTGCCGCCGCATCCAGCGTCGCATCCTGTTTGGCAAAGCACAGGCGGATTAAGGTGTGCGAGAACGGCGCGGCGCAAAATACTGACAACGGGATGGCGGCGACGCCCACTTCTTCCGTCAGCCACTGGCAAAAACTCACGTCGTCCCTGCCGCTAATCGCGCGGTAATCCGCCAGTAAGAAATAAGTGCCCGCACAGGGCAGCAGTTTCAGGCGGCTGGCGGAGAGCGCATCCGCAAACCGATCGCGTTTGGCGCGGTAAAATTCCGGCAACTGCTGATAATGCGCCGGTTCTTCCCGCAGCATATCCGCCAGGGCCAGCTGGGCAGGCGTATTTACTGAAAAGGTTAAATACTGGTGCACTTTGCGCAGTTCCACGCTGATGGCGGCAGGCGCGACGCAGTACCCTACTTTCCAGCCGGTCATATGATAGGTTTTGCCGAATGACGATACCGCCACCGCCCGCTCGCGCAGTTGCGGATGGGCCAGCACGCTGGCGTGACCGTCGGCGTCAAAACAGATGTGCTCATACACCTCATCGCTAATCACATAAATTTCCCGATCGGCAATCGCCTGCCACAGCGCGTCAACATCGCTTTTTTGCCAGACCGTGGCGGTAGGGTTGTGCGGCGTATTCAGGATCACCAGCCGGGTGCGCGGCGACAGCGCGTCGGCGAACTGCTGCCAGTCGACGCGAAAATGCGGCGGCTGGAGCGCCAGCCGTTTTGAGACGCCCCCGCTTAACGTGATAGCCGGATCATAGCTGTCATAGCTCGGGTCAAAACAGATGACTTCATCGCCGGGGCGCACCAGCGCGGTAATGGCGGCATACAGCGCTTCCGTCGCGCCCGCCGTAACGGTGATATCGCTGTTGGCGTCGGGACGAAAGCCGTAAAGCGCGGCGGTTTTATCGGCAATCGCCTCGCGCAGCGGCTGCGCGCCGGTCATCGGCGCGTACTGATTGGCTCCGGCGGCGACGTGAAACGCCAGCCGTTCCTGCAAAAAGCGCGGTCCGTCAAAATCCGGGAACCCCTGGGAGAGGTTGATGGCCTGGTGCTGCTGCGCCAGCGCACTCATCCGGGTGAAGATAGTGGTGCCGAGTGAAGGAAGTTTGCTCTGAGGAATCAAAGGATTATTGCTCATCGTACCGTGCCCTGCGGGAAAAATATCGCTCCACTATAGCACGACGCTTCCCTTTGGCAATCAAGACGCTTAGATGGCTAAATGCGCTTCCCTGCGCCTGAAATCCGTTAGCCCATCACCATGGTGCTTAACCGGCTGGTGCAGCAGCGCCGCCCGTCGGCATCATAAATGACGATTTCCCAGCACTGGCTTTGCCGCCCCGGGTGGATGGCCCGGCAAACGCCGCGCACTTTGCCTTCGAAGATGGGCCGATGGTGAGTGGCGTTTAGCTCGGTGCCCACCACGCTCTGCCCCTCTTTGGTGGTCAGAAACCCGGCCATCGAGCCAAGGGTTTCCGCCAGCGCCGCCGACGCGCCGCCGTGCAGCAGGCCAAACGGCTGAAGCGTGCGGCTGTCCACCGGCATTTCCGCCACCAGCGACTCCGCGCCGATTTCGGTAAACACAATGCCAAGGTGGGCCACCAGCGTGCCGTCGCCCATGGCGTTCAGTTCATCAAGTGTAATTTCACGTTTCCAGATCATTCAGGCTCCCAGGGTCGATCCGCCATCAATCACAATATCCTGTAGGGTGATATGGCTGGCCTGATCGGACGCAAGAAACAGAATGGTGCTGGCGATTTCCTGCGGTTTGGCGATTTTGCCCAGCGGAATGCCGAGCTTGAACTGTTCGGCGAACCCGGCGATACGCCGCTGTTCGGCATCGTCCGTGGTCCACAGGGTGCGCTGCATATCGGTGTCGGTAGAGCCCGGCGACACCAGATTGACCCGTACGCCGAACGACGCCAGCTCCAGCCCGACGGTGAGCGTCAGGCTTTTCAGCGCGGCCTTGGACGCGCCGTAGGCCGACATGCCAATGCGCGGCGTATGCGCCGCGTCGGACGCCACGGTCACTATCGCCCCGCCCCGTTGTGCGCGGAATACCGGCATCAGCTGCTGATACAGATTAAACGCACCGCCCACGTTAACCGCAAAGGTCTGCTGCCAGTCGGCCAGCGATAGCGCATCGGTCGGCCCCATGCGCAAAATCCCCGCCGCGTTGACCAGCACATCGAGGCGCGGTTGCGCGGCCAGTAACCGCTGACACACGTCAACCACCTGTCCGGCATCGGCGATATCCAGCGGTTCAGTCGCGAACGGGTAATCGCCGTTAAATGCCCGATCAAGGCCGATGACCGTCGCGCCCTGTTGATGAAACGCCAGCGCGGCGGCATAACCGATGCCCTTGCCCGCGCCGGTAACCCACACCGTTTTGCCGTCAAACACCCCGGCCATTAGCGCACGTCCCTGGACAGCAGCGCCCACCACGCGTCGAGAGTGGGTTTCTTCGCCAGCATCACGAAATCAATGTCCGGATAAACCTGCCGCCAGCGCGAAGCCAGCGCCATCATGCGCACCGAATCCAGCCCGTAGTCGATCAGGTTTTCATCATCTTCCGGTTCGTCGGATTCATCCAGCAGCGGCAGCACCAGCGCGCGCAGCTGTTCTTTGCTTTGCGGCGTCGGCAGCAAATCCGCGCTCATCACCACGCGCCCGGCGCGTCCCGCCACGTATTTCAGCGCCATCAGGTGCTCTTCGCGGCTGAAATCCGCCAGCGCGTCGGCCACCATAAACGGCTGGATATCACGCATAAACGCGTCGGTTGCGGTGGTCATGCAGCCGATATGGGCGTAAACCCCGCAAATCAGCAGTTGATCGCGACCCGAGTCTTTCAGCGCCTGCTCCAGCGGCGAGCGGTGAAATGCGCTGTAGCGCCACTTCACCAGCACCGTGTCGTCGCTGTCGGGGGCCAGTTCCGCCACTACGCGCTGCTGCTCCGGATAATTGTTCAGCCCAGGCCCCCACATATCGTTGAGCAGTGCGCGATCTTCCGGGCTCTGGTTGTCCGGCTGCGCGGTGTAATACACCGGAATGCCCTGCTGTTTGCAGTAGCGGCGTAGCGCAGCGATGTTGGCGATCACCTGAGCCATCATCGGGCAGTTCTCGCCCCAGAAATTAACGAAATAATCCTGCATATCGTGGATTAACAGCGCGGCGCGCGCTGGCTCAAAGGCCCACTGCACTTTGTTGTCCGGGATATCTGCCGCGCCCGGCAGGCTGTACGCGTTAAGTTTAGGGATCGCCACGGTGTTCTCCTTCATGATGCCGACTGGCGTTCCGCCAGCCGTTGACGCAACTGTTTTTTATCGACTTTGCCCACCGGGGTGAGCGGCAATTCCGCCACGCTTTCCACCCGGTCCGGCAGTTTAAAATCGGCGACGCCGAGCTCGCGCAGGTAGCGGCGGATTTCCACCGCTTTCACCGCCCGGCGGGTGACCAGGAATGCGCAGCTCTTCTCGCCCATCAGGCTGTCTTCCATCGACACCAGCGCCGCCTGAATAATCGCCTCGTGACGCAGCAGCAGGTTTTCGATCTCTTCGGCGGCGATCTTCTCGCCGCCCCGGTTGATCTGATCTTTCTCGCGGCCCTGGACGGTGATGTAGCCGTCCTCGTCAATGGCGATCAGATCGCCGGAGCAGTAAAAACCGTCGGCATCGAACGCCCGGGCATTGTGCTCCGGGCTCTGGTAGTAGCCCCGGAAGGTATACGGCCCGCGCGTCATCAGCCGCCCAACCTGCCCGGCAGGCAGCGCATTACCGTTTTCATCCGCCACCCAGACTTCATCGTCCGGGCACATCGGACTGCCCTGGGTATTGAAAATACGTTCATCGCTGTCGTCCAGACGGGTGTAGTTCACCAGCCCTTCCGCCATTCCAAAGACCTGCTGCAACTGGCAACCGATCTCAGCGGGAATGCGTGCCGCCAGCGCATTCGACAGCCGCGCGCCGCCGACCTGCAACAGCCGCAGAGAAGCTAACTGCGCACGATCTTCGCCCTCTCTCAGCGCCTGTAACCACAGGCTGACCGCCGGCGGCACCAGCGCAGTAACGTTAATCTGATGCCGGGCGATCAGCGGGAAGCAGTGGCTGGCGCTGGGATCGTTAGCCAGCACCACCGTTCCGCCCGCCAGATAAACCCCCAGCGCGCCCGGCGAGCTCATCGGGTAGTTATGGGCCGCTGGCAGGGCGCACAGATAGCGGGTATCGGCATCAAACCGGCAGATTTCGTTACTGCGGCGGATGCTGTAGTAGTAATCGTTATGGGTGCGCGGGATCAGCTTCGGCGTGCCGGTACTGCCGCCGGAGAGCTGGAAAAAGGCCACTTCATCCGCAGGCGTCGGGGTGGCGATAAAGCCGTCGGCAGACTGTTCAAGCAGCCGCGCCAGCCCCTGCTCGCCGCCATCGCGGTTCAGTAAGACATGGCGGATCGACGGGGTCGCTTCACGCAGTTGCGTCAGATAATCATCGCTGGCGAATAACCCGTGAGCGCGATCGGCAATCAACAGCGCCGGTTCGATTTGCCGGGCGTAGGCTTCCAGTTCGGTGCGCTGGTGGCTGAACAGGGCATTCACCGGCGCGACGCCGATTTTCAGCAGGGCAAAAAAGACGATATAGAACTCGGCGACGTTGCCCAACTGCACCAGCGCGGTTTCGCCACGGCGTAAACCGCGCCGCGACAGCGCCGCCGCCAGGCGGTTGGCCGCCTGGTCAAGCTCGCGGTAAGTGAGCGCGCGCTCGCCGTCAATCAGCGCCACCGCGTCGTTGCCGGCATGGCGCTGCAAAATGTCGCTCAGCGGCAAATCGAGCCAGTAGCCCTTCTCGCGGTAGCGGGCGGCGAACTCATCCGGCCAACGGGTATAGGGAATAATCATGACGCGCTCCTGTCGTTCAGGCCAAATACGTTGAGCATAGTGGAGAGCTTGACGCCCGTTTCATGCCATTCCGATTCCGCTACCGACGCCGGGACGATCCCCGCACCGGCGAAACAGCGGATCTGCTTATCGTTTAACTGCGCGCAGCGGATCGCCACCGCCCATTCGCCGTTGCCCTGGTCATCGCACCAGCCGACGATCCCGCCGAACAGTTCGCGATCGAACGGCTCCAGTTCGGCGATCAGTTGACGGGCGATGCTATGCGGGAAGCCGCTCAACGCGGGCGTCGGATGCAGCAGGCAGGCCAGCGACAGCGCGTTTTCCTGTTCAGCGCAGGTTTCGCCCGTGATGGCGGTCGCCAGATGCCACAGCGTCGGGGTGGTGATCAGTTCGGGGGTTTCCGGCACCCGCAGGCGCTGGCTGCGGCCAGCGAGGATCTGGCGCATGGCCTGGGTGACTAGGTGATGTTCATGGCGATCTTTTGTTGAATGCAGCAGGCGATCCCCGGCCAGCTTATCTTCGGTGCTGTTAGGGTGGCGGCGCGCGGAACCCGCCAGCGGCAGCGAGTAAAACTGATTTTGCTGTTTACGCAGCAACAGCTCCGGGCTGGCGCCGATCAGCGCGCCGCCGTCCGCCAGCGGAACGTGGAAGTTGTAGCTGGCGGGGTTAAGCGCCACCAGCCGGTTCAACAGTTGTTGGCGATCCGGCGCGTCGGCGGTAGTGATATCGATCAGGCGCGACAGCACCACTTTGCTGACTTCCGGCGTGGCGGTCAGCGCGGCGGCGCGCTCCACTATGGTCATAAACTGCGGTTTTTCCGGGATGGCCTGCTGCGCCATCATCCTCAGCTGCGGCGGCGCGGCAGTACGCGCGCGGGCTAACATCGCGCCAGGGGAAAACGCCTGATAGTCGCGCGGTACAAACAGCGCCGAGGGTTTACGGGTATCGAACGGAATTGCGCCGACCACAATCGGCATGTCGCAGCCCTTGTCACGGGCGGCGGCGAAGGTCGCACGCAGTTGCTGCTGGAATTCGCCGTTAAGATCTTCGCCGTCAGCGGCGGGGGTGGTCAGCCGGGACAGGCAGCCGGATGTCACCAGATTGCGATGCGGCGACATAAAGAAAAAGCTGTCAGGTGAAAGGGTGACAGCGTGCTGTTGGGATTCCTCTGCCAAAGACGCCTCCATACGCTCCTCCATAAAATGATAAGGTGTTTAATAATTATTATCATTTGCGTTTGGTGGCGTAACCTAAGGGCAAAGCGCCCGATTGTCAATGCAGCGCGAGCGATTTCGGGTACAAAGCCAGCGGCAATTGTTGTTCACAGCGCTTGCAACCGGACCGGGCAATGTTGAAAATGAGAAGCATTACTAACCTCTACCGTGGGACTTTACGCCGTGAAATCACGCTTCACCTTTGGGCTGCTGCTCTCCCTGCTCGCTTTCGGATTTTCCTCACTCACCCAGGCCGCCGACTGGCCGCGCCAGATCCAGGACAGCCGGGGCACGCACACGCTTGAGCAGATGCCCCAGCGCATTGTCTCCACCAGCGTCACGCTGACCGGCTCGCTGCTGGCGATTGACGCGCCGGTGATCGCCAGCGGCGCCACCTCGCCGGGCAACCGGGTGGCGGACGATCAGGGCTTTCTGAAACAGTGGGGTGAGGTGGCGAAGCAGCGTAACGTGCAGCGGCTGTATATTGGCGAAGCCAATGCCGAAGCGGTCGCGGCCCAGATGCCGGATCTGATTTTGATCAGCGCCACCGGCGGCGATTCGGCGCTACCGCTTTACGATCAGCTCTCGGCTATTGCCCCGACGTTAATCATTAATTACGACGATAAAAGCTGGCAGCAGCTGTTAACCCAGCTCGGCGCCATTACCGGTCACGAAAAGCAGGCCGCCGGGCGCATCGCCAGTTTCGATAAGCGGTTAGCCGAAGTCAAAGCGCAGATCGCGCTGCCGCCGCAGCCGGTGAGCGCGCTGGTGTACAACCCGGCGGCGCACGGCGCGAATCTCTGGAGGCCGGAATCGGCGCAGGGGAAATTGTTGCAGCAGCTCGGTTTTACCCAGGCCGCCCTGCCCGCTAATCTGCAAACCAGCCAGTCGCAGGGCAAACGTCACGACATCGTTCAGCTTGGCGGTGAAAATCTGGCGGCGGGTTTGAATGGCGAGACGCTGTTTCTGTTTGCCGGGGATGAGCGGGACGCCAAAGCGCTGGCGGATAATCCGCTGTTAAAACATCTGCCCGCGGTACAGCAGCAGCGCGTCTACCCGCTGGGCACCGAAACTTTTCGTCTCGATTACTACAGCGCCAGCCAGCTGTTGACCCGGCTGACGCAGCTGTTTAAATCATGATGACTGCGCCGCTTGCGGCGCAGGTTGACGGAAGCGGCGCAGTTCGTTGAGCAGCAGCGCCAGCAATACGCCCATCACCGCCAGTCCCAGACCGCTGACGCTGGCCGAGGCGGCTGGCGTCAGCAGCGTCCCGAACGCTCCCAGCAGCGCCGCGCCGAGGGCATCTCCGGTCACGTTCTGCGCCGTCCAGAGTCCGTTGATGCGCCCCAGCATGTCGTCCGGCGTTTGGGTTTGAATCAGAGTGTACTGTAACAGCGAGCTGATGGCGCTGAGGTAGCCGAACAGCGCCAGGCACACCACCGCCAGCCCCCAAAACGGCATCACGCCAAACGCGCCCACCGCCAGGAAGGCCGCCACGGTGGTCGCCAGCATCACTCTGCCCGGCATCGCGGTATGGGCGATGCGCCCGCTGGTCAGCGCCCCCAGCGCCGCGCCGAGCGGCACGGCGGCGTATAAAAACCCAATCTGGCTGGCGGACATCTGCCAGTGATTCGCCAGCGCCGGATACAGCACCCGCACCGCGCTCGCCATCGTCAATAACGCCCCCACCAGCGCCACGCCGCCGATCAGCGGATTGCTCAGCAGAAAGCGAAACGCCTGCAACAGCGCGCGCAGCGGGTGTTCGCGCTGCATCTGCGGGGCGGGCATACGCGGCAGGCTGAACAGCGGGATCAGCGTGATAAAGGTGCCCATCGCCGCCAGCCCAAAGTTCCATGCCACGCCGCCGCTCGCCAGCAGCAGCCCGCCGAGCATCGGGGCGATGACCGAACCGAGACGCACCGTCAGCATGGTGATCGCCCCCGCCTGCATCACATTCTCGCGCCCCACCAGGCCCGGCGTGGCGGCCAGCAGCGCCGTGACGCCAATCGCGCCGAAAAAGCCGTCCCACAATCCCAGCAGATAAATCGCCGTTAAAGAGGGTTCCGGCAGCAGGGCGTTGATAAACAGCCCGATAAACCCTAAGCCGCAGGTGGAGCGGGCGATCAGGATCAGCCGCTTGCGTTCATGGCGGTCCGCCAGCACGCCGCCGGAAATCAATCCGACAAACATCGCCCCGCCGGTCAGGGTGACCGCCAGCCCCACCAGCCACGGCGAGCCGGTCAGGGTCTGGATCTGCACCGGTACGGCCACGCCCAGTAGCCCCAGAGAAACAATGGAAATAAAGCGCGCCAGAAACACCGCCCGGAAAGCCGGGTTAGTTTTGAGCAGGGAAAGATTGAGCAACAGCGAATGTTGGTTCATTACATGGCCTTAGAGCGGAATTTTTTCTTACCGAATAACGGGGGCGTCATGCTAACATAGCCCCAATAAGAGTGATAATAACTATCATTACCAATTGTGGAATATTTGTGATGTCGCTTTTCCGGTTACCAGGGCGCACGGCTGCGCTGTTGGGCCTTATCATTTTGCTGCTGCTGATGGCGGCGTTAAGCCTGTCGATTGGCGCGAAGCCGATTGCATTCTCCGTTGTGCTGGACGCGCTAAGCGGCCAGTGTCAAAGCCCCGACTGCACCATCGTGCGCGATGTGCGCCTGCCCCGCACCCTGGCGGGATTGCTGGCGGGCTGCGCGCTGGGCGTATCGGGCGCGCTGATGCAAACGCTGACCCGCAATCCCCTCGCCGACCCCGGTCTGTTGGGCGTTAACTCCGGCGCCAGCTTCGCCATCGTGGTCGGTACCGCGCTGTTAGGTCTCTCTTCTCCGATGATGCTGCTGGCCCTCGCCTTTGGCGGCGCGATGGCGGCCTCGCTGGTGGTGGCGTTTACCGGCAGCGCGGGCGGCGGGCAGCTTAGCCCGGTGCGCCTGACGCTGGCGGGCGTGGCGCTGGCGGCCGTGCTGGAAGGGCTGTCCAGCGGGATCGCGCTGTTAAACCCGGTGGTCTATGACCAGCTGCGTTTCTGGCAGTCCGGCTCGCTGGATATCCGCACCCTGATGACCCTGAAAGTGGTACTGACCCCGGTGTTAATCGGCCTGTTAATTGCGCTGCTGCTGGCCCGGTCGTTAAACAGCCTGAGCATGGGCAGCGATACCGCCACCGCGCTGGGCAGCCGCGTCGCGCGGACCCAACTGTCCGGACTGGTGGCGATTACCCTGCTGTGCGGCAGCGCCACCGCGCTGGTCGGCCCGATCGCCTTTATCGGCCTGATGATGCCGCACCTGTCGCGCTGGCTGGTGGGCCAGGATCACCGCTGGTCGCTGCCCGCCACGCTGCTGGCGACGCCGCTGTTATTGCTGCTGGCGGATATTATTGGCCGCGTCATCGTACCGGGCGAAATCCGCGTCTCGGTGGTGAGCGCGTTTATCGGCGCGCCGGTGCTGATTTATCTGGTGCGCCGTCGGCGTAATGGAGTGACGCTATGAGCCTCTCCCCTCGCCTGTTAATTGTGCTGGCGCTGTTTTGCCTGGCGGCGGCGGCGATGTCGGTGTGGAGTTTATCCAGCGGCGCGCTGCCGCTTTCCGCCTCGCAGGTGATTAGCGCGTTGCTGGGCGACGGCCCGCGCCAGATTTCGTTAGTGGTGGTGGAATGGCGATTGCCGCGGGTATGCATGGCGCTGGTGATTGGCGCGGCGCTGGGCGTCAGCGGCGCGATCTTCCAGTCGCTGATGCGCAACCCGCTGGGCAGCCCGGACGTAATGGGCTTTAACATGGGCGCGTGGAGCGGGGTGCTGATCGCCATGGTGCTGTTCGGCCAGAGCTTAAGCGCCATCACCCTGGCGGCGCTCGGCGGCGGTATCGTTACCTCGCTGCTGGTGTGGGCGCTGGCCTGGCGCAACGGCATCGACACCTTCCGGCTGATTATTATCGGCATCGGCATGCGCGCCATGCTGGTGGCGTTCAATACCTGGCTGCTGTTGCAGGCGTCGCTGGAGACCGCGCTGTCCGCCGAGATGTGGAACGCCGGATCGCTCAACGGCCTGACCTGGAGTAAAACCTTCCCGGCGGTGCCGCTGATTGCCCTCGCCCTGCTGGCGGCGGCCCTGCTGGTGCGCCGGATGCGGCTGCTGGAGATGGGCGATGACAGCGCCTGCGCGCTGGGCGTGGCGGTGGAACGTTCGCGACTGCTGCTGATGCTCACCGCCGTGACGCTCACCGCCGCCGCGACCGCCCTGGCCGGCCCGATTTCGTTTATTGCGCTGGTCGCGCCGCATATCGCCCGGCGCTTAAGCCTGACCTCGCGCTTTGGTTTGTTGCAGTCGGCGCTGTGCGGCGGCACGTTGTTACTGGCCGCTGATTTATGCGCCCAGCGCCTGTTTACCCCCTACCAGCTTCCCGTGGGCGTTGTTACCGTCAGTATCGGCGGTATTTACCTCATCGCCTTGTTGATTCAGGAGTCCCGCAAGAGATGACCCAGTCCCGCCTGCATGGCGCAACGCTGACGCTCGGCTACGGCAAAAAAATCATTGCCGGGTCGCTTAACGTCTCGATCCCCGATGGCAAATTTACCGCCATTATCGGCCCGAACGGCTGCGGCAAATCGACGCTGCTGCGCACCTTAAGCCGTCTGATGAAGCCGCTGAACGGCCAGGTGTGGCTCGACGGCGAGCAAATCGAACGGTACGCCACCAAAGACGTGGCGCGGCGCATCGGTTTGCTGCCGCAAAACGCCAGCGCGCCCGGCGATATCACGGTGCAGGAGCTGGTCAGCCGTGGCCGCTACCCGCACCAGCCGCTGTTTACCCGCTGGCGCGAAGAGGACGAACGCGCCGTGAGCCGCGCCATGAAAGCCACCGGGATTGAAGCCCTCGCCAGCCAGAGCGTGGATACCCTGTCCGGCGGCCAGCGCCAGCGCGCCTGGATCGCCATGGTGCTGGCGCAGGAAACCTCGATCCTGCTGCTGGATGAACCCACCACCTGGCTGGACATCAGCCATCAGATCGATCTGCTGGAGCTGCTGAGCGCGCTGAATAAACAGCAGGGCTTTACCCTGGCGGCGGTGCTGCACGATCTCAACCAGGCGTGCCGCTATGCGAACCATATCATCGCGCTGCGTGAAGGGGTGATTGTGGCCGAAGGCGATCCGAAAGAGATTGTCACGGCGGATCTGATCGAACGCATCTACGGGATGCGCTGCATGATTATTGACGATCCGGTGGCGGGCACGCCGCTGGTGGTGCCGCTGGGACGGCGCGCAGCAGGGCGCACCTGATTTCTCCTGGAGCGCCGCCCATTTGTATGCGTTTTTCCGCCATGAGTAACGCGCAGCCCTCTCCTCTTGCGGGGTGAGGGCTCCCGTTTTAGCCGTGATTTAACGCTCGCGCAATCAACGGACCAATCACCTCAAACATCTTCGGCGACACCACCTCCACATGGGCGCAATCCAGCGAATGCACCGTCATCTGCTTAAGCCAGTTTGACCAGCCGTCGCTGGCGCTCATGCCGTTGGGCACGGTTTTTTCGGCCACAAACAGGGTGGTCGGCCCGCCATACGGCAGCGTATGCGCCGAAGTCAGCAGCCGGATGGCGTCCGCGTAGTTCCCTTCGATGGTGGTAAACAACCGTTCACTGCCCTGCCCGCGCTGGGCGGCGATAAAGGCTTCACGCTCGCGTTCAATTTCCGCCAGCACCGCCGGGTCAGGCTGGTCGCCCTTCTGCGCCCAGTTTTGGGTTTCCGGCGGCCAGGTGTCAAGCAAGCCCAGCCAGGCTACCTGCTCGCCCGCCGCGTCGAGGCGCGCCGCCAGGTTTTGCGCCAGGGTGCCCCCCAGCGAGTATCCCAGCAGATAGTAAGGGCCGCTGGGCTGAGCGCGGCGCAGCGCGGCAAACTGCATTTCGCACAGCTGATCGAAATCCCGCGCGCTGGCCATGGGGCCGTCCGGGCGCGGCGACTGGATGCCGGTAATCGCCCACTGCGGCCCCAGATAGCGTTGCAGTACGCTGAACTGCCAGGCGAATCCGGAAGCGGGATGGAAACAGAACAGGCGCGGCCCGTTGCCGTCACGCAGCGGCAACAGCGCGCCAAAACCCGCCTCCTGCGCCGCGCCGTCCGGGGCGCTCAGGCGCGCCGCCAGTTTTTCCACCGTCGAAGCTTCCATCACCTGCCCTACCGTCACGTCGATTCCCAGCGTCTCGCGCAGATCCGCCGCCAGACGCATCGCCAGCAGCGAATGCCCGCCCAGGGCAAAGAAATCGGCACTGGCGTGGCAAACCTCGCCGTTCAGCAGCCGGGCAAACGCCCCGGCGATGATCTTTTCCAGTGCGGATTGCGGGGCGCGGCCCGTTGCGGCGCGGGCCAGATCCGGCAGAGGCAGCGCTTTGCGGTCCAGCTTGCCATTGGCGCTCAGCGGCATTTCCGCCAGCTGAATAACCATCACCGGCACCATATGGGCGGGCAGCAAGTTTTCCAGCTGGCGGCGCAGGGCGTCGGTATCCAGCGGCAAACCGCTTGCCGACACCACATAGCCCACCAGCTGGCGGGCGTCGCCTTCACTGGCTGCAGCCTGGTTCAGCACACAGGCGTGGGTGACCGCCTGGGCGATATCTGCCAGCGACATTAACGCGCTGTCAATGTCCCCCAGCTCAATACGCTGACCGCGCAGTTTAAGTTGAAAATCGCTGCGGCCAAGGTATTCAACGGCCCCGTCAGCCAGATAGCGCGCCACGTCGCCGGTGCGGTACATCCGTTCGCCGGGGGCGAACGGGTCGGCAATAAAGCGGCTGGCGGTGAGATCCGCGCGGCCCAGATATCCCTGCGCCAGCTGCACGCCGGTCAGGTACAAATCCCCTGCCACGCCGGGCGGCACCGGGCGCATTGCCCCGTCCAGCACCCGTAAGCCGGTATTCCACACCGGATAGCCAATCGGCAC
Source organism: Atlantibacter hermannii (assembly GCF_009907385.1). Taxonomy (GTDB): domain Bacteria; phylum Pseudomonadota; class Gammaproteobacteria; order Enterobacterales; family Enterobacteriaceae; genus Atlantibacter; species Atlantibacter hermannii_A. The sequence continues at coordinate 26,781 of NZ_JAAATR010000026.1, read as the reverse complement.
GCTGTTGCCCTTCACCGCCGCCAGCGCTTCGCCGTAAGCCGGATACCAGCTCACGTCCACGGCGGCCTCGGTGGGGCCGTACAGATTGTGCAGCGCCACGCCGGTCAGGCTTTCCCACTGGCGGCACAGCTCGGTCGGCAGGGCCTCGCCGCTACAGAACACCTGGCGCAGAGAGCGGCACCGGGCGATGGCCTGCGGCGTGGTTAACGCGCCGACGAACGCCGCCAGCATTGATGGCACAAAATGGGTGGTCGTGACATTCCAGCGGGCAAACAGCGCCTGTAAAGCCTGCGGATCGCGGTGCGCCTCCGGCGGAGCCATTACCAGTTGCGCGCCCACCATCAACGGCCAGAAAAATTCCCACACCGAGACGTCGAAACTGCACGGGGTTTTCTGCAATACCACATCGCCTGCCGCCATCGGATAGTGATTTTGCATCCACCACAGGCGGTTAATGATAGCGGCCTGGCCGACCATCACGCCCTTTGGCCGCCCCGTCGAGCCGGAGGTGAAAATCACATACGCGGTGTGCTCCGGGCGCGAGAGGTCCAGCGCAGGCGCGCCAGACTCCGCCAGCGGCGCGTCGTAAATCATCAGTGGCTGGGAGGTGAGCCCGGCAAAACGCGCTTCCAGCGCCGCGCTGGTGATCGCCAGGCGCGGCCTGGCGTCTTCCAGCATCATCTGCAAACGGTCGTCGGGGTAGCCGGTATCCAGCGGCAGCCAGGCCGCGCCTGTCTCGACGATCGCCTGTAAGGCCAGCGATAAAAACACCGAACGTGGCAGCGCCACCGCTACCACGTCGCCGGGCTGAACGCCCTGCGCCCGTAATTCCACCGCCAGCGCGTGGACCTGCTGGCGCATTTCGCGATAGCTAAACTGATGGTTATCGTCCGCTAAGGCAGGCGCATCGGGGGTTTTCAGCGCCTGGCGAGCAATCGCCGCCGAAAGCGTGTCGGCGGGCAGCATCATGCCGGTGTCGTTGACGCGTTCAATCAGCTGCGCTTCATGGGGGAGCACCACCCCGGCGTCGCAGCAGGCCAGCTGCGGGTTTGCCGCGAACTGGCTCAGCAGCAGCGGCAGACGGGCGAAATGCTGCTCCAGGGTCACGTCATCATAGCGTTGCGCATTCGCCAGGACTTCCAGCCCCAGACCGCCCTGCTCGTCCTGGTACAGCGCCAGCTCGATGTCGTTAACCGGGCCGGACGCCAGCTGGTGGGTAATGCCATTGATACCGCCGACGTCCAGCCGGTAGTCGAACATTTTGAAGTTGAACACCGTGCCGTACAGCGGCGTCAGTTGGGTGACGCGTCCGGCATCGCGCAGGATCTGCTCGGCGTCATAACGCTGGTGGCGACGCGCGCTTTTCATCTGGCGCGCCAGGCTGGCGGCCAGTTCCGGCAGCGTTCCGGCGGGCGGGATGCGCACCGCCAGCGGCAGCACGTTCAGCACCGGGCCGGTCGCGCACAGCGCCGCCGACCCCATCCGGCGCATAAAAATCACCCCGGCGGCGAAGTCGTTGCGCCCGCTCAGGCGGCCAATCCACAGGGAAACCAGCGCAAAAGCCATGTCGGCAGGATTGATGCCGGGGGCATGCGCCAGCAGCGCCTGAACCTGGCCGTTATCGAACCGGATGCTGCGGCGAATCAACTGCGTGGACGGCTCGCGGGTGGTAAGCGGCTCGTCTGACAGGGTGGCCGGCTCCGGCAAGCGGGCAAGCTGTTCGGCCCAGAAAGCACGGTCTTTTTCGCAAGACGCGGAAGCCTGGTACTGCTGATACTCTTCCACCACCTCGCTAAATGAGGTAAACGGCGAGGCGTCCGGCGTCTGGCCTTCGCGCCAGGCGCGGTAAATATCGGCGATCCGGCGGGTAATGGCAGTGAAGCTGAAGCCATCCACCAGTAAATGGTGATAACGCTGATACCAGAACCAGCGGGTGTCGCTCAGGCGCAATAGCTGATGATGCCAGGGCGCTTTCCCCGCCGAGCGGCGCAGATCCTGCTGCAAATCCTGACGCATCAGCGTCAGCGCGGCCTGTGCCGGATCGGCGTGATGGCGTAAGTCAACGCAGTCAGGCTGCGGGAACGTTATCGACTCATCCACCCACTGGCGCGGCTCGCCGTCGATTTCGGCAAAGCGCATCCGCAGGGTATCGGCCTCGCCCATCCCGGCGACGATGGCTTTCGCCAGCAGCGGCGCGTCCAGTTCGCCGTTGAGTTCGACGTAATGCGCCACGCTCCATGCGGCGGGCTGCTGACTCAGGGTATCTGCCACCCAAATCCCCGGCTGGGCGGCAATCAGCGGTAAGGTCACGGAAGGGATTTTCATGCTTTATCACCTTTGACATACGCGGCGGGATGCAAATCGCCGCCGCGCTGTTCCAGCCAGGCGACACAGTCGGCGTGCGGGCGCGGCGGCGCAACGATGGCCCAACCGGCAGGTAACGCGCAGGCTTCCGGCCACAGGCTGAGCTGCCCGAGCTGATTCTTCAACAGATAAAAATGGCCCTGCGGATCGTCGAAGGGATGGGTGTATTCCATAACAAACTCCTGAAATTCATCGTGCCGTAAGCACTTTGTCGCCCCACAGGGTAATTAGCCCTTCCGTTAAGCCGCCGCGCCAGCACAGCGCGTCGTGGCCGCCGTCGACTTCACGCCAGAACAGCTGCTGTTGGGTGCGTTGCAGCAGGGAACAGAGCCGTAGGTTGGCCTGATGGATCACCGGCTCGCGCTTGCCCGCTTCGAGGAAAATCCGCAGCGACGCCTGGCCCAGCGCGCCCTGCTCAAGCTGCGAAATCAGCCAGCCCTGCCGGGTTTCGCGCCCGGGCCACCAGTACGACCCCGACTGGCTCAGCACGCAGCCAAAACGCTCCGGCCAGTTAAGGCCCGCGTACAGGGAAGAAAGCCCGCCAAAGCTCTGGCCCGCCACCACGGTGGTAGACGGGTCGTCGCGCCACGGGGCGAGATTCTGGATCTGCGGCAGCAGTTCGTCCTGCACCGCCTGCCAGAACGCGGGGTTACAGGGCAGCTCTGCGCCGCGATGGGCGGTGTCGATGGCGTCAATCAGCACATACACCGCCGGAGGTAACAGGCCCCGATCGGTCAGGGATTGCAGCGCGGGCCAGACCGGCATACTTTGCGCCCAGAACTGGCCGTCGAGCAGCAGCGCCAGCGGACGATTGCCGCCGTTCTCTTCCCCGGTGGTAAACACCCAGACCTTGCGGGTGTTGGCGAGTTTTTCGCTCTGCCAGTCGATGCACAGCGGCGGCTGATGCGGCGTATCCGGCGCGTCCCAGCCTGGCTGCTGCGGCGCGCGCGGCATCTCCAGCGCGCACACCGGGTGGCCGCGTCCGCCGCGCCACTGGCGCGGATTAAACGGGTCGACCTGCGCCTGCGGGAACAGCTTGCGCCAGCCCGCGCGCAGCACCATCGGTGAGGGAAGATCGTCGGTGAAGGCTTCCGGCGGGAAATCGTCCGTCGCGGTTGACGGGATCAGGCAGTAACTGCCGCGCCAGCTATCGGTGAGTTCGAGTTGATAATGCCAGACATCGGTGCCGGGATGGCGCGCGAGCGTCACCGGACGCGCCCGCTGATGATGGTCCGTGACGCCGGTAATATTCAGCCACACCCGCTGTACGGCGGAATGCCGCTCATCGCCAGCCGGATCGCGCCACCAGAATGTTACCCGACATTTGCCCTTTTCCAACGGCTCTATGCAGGGAATGCCCTGCCGCTGGCGTGCTTGCCACCACGCCTCACTTCCTGTTTCGAGCAACATCTCAACCATCAACCTTATGAATTATATGGCATTAAAAAATTACCGTAAGAAATGTTTGATAATATTATTGATAATTATTCGTATTTGCAATAGCGTATTGGCGCGCATTATCCCGTTGTTTTTGTTCACTCACTGGCGTTTACCTGGCAGTCACCTTCGGTGCGCCAAAAATTTGTTAGACGACATCATGCTGCTATCCGCCCCTGGCACGGAAAAAGCGAGACGCAGCAGAGAAAAGCAGGCAAAAAAATGAATAAGAAAATCCACTACTCCCTCGCCATGTTAATCAATCTGGGGATTTACGGCGCGGCTATGCCGGTTCTGGCTGCCGAAACCACGACCTCAGAAGATGGCGCGCAAACATACGAAGACACCATGGTCGTTACCGCCGCCGAGCAAAATTTGCAGGCGCCGGGCGTATCGACCATTACCGCGGAAGAGATCCGTAAAAACCCGCCGGCGCGCGATGTGTCGGAGATCATCCGCACCATGCCGGGCGTCAACCTGACCGGCAACTCCACCAGCGGCCAGCGCGGCAACAATCGTCAGATTGATATTCGCGGCATGGGCCCGGAAAACACCCTGATCCTGATTGACGGCAAACCGGTCAGCAGCCGTAACTCGGTGCGTCTGGGCTGGCGCGGCGAGCGCGACACCCGTGGCGATACCGGCTGGGTGCCGCCGGAAATGATCGAACGCATCGAAGTGCTGCGCGGCCCGGCGGCAGCGCGTTACGGCGACGGCGCGGCGGGCGGCGTGGTGAACATCATCACCAAACGCAGCAGCAACGAGTGGCACGGCACCTGGGATACCTACCTGAACGCGCCGCAGCACAAGCAGGAAGGCTCCACCAAACGCACCAACTTCAGCCTGACCGGCCCGCTGGGCGACAGCGTCAGCTTCCGCCTGTACGGCAACCTGGATAAAACCCAGGCCGACGCGTGGGACATCAACAAAGGCCATCAGTCCGAGCGTACCGGCACTTATGCCAGCACCCTGCCCGCCGGACGGGAAGGGGTTGAAAACAAAGACGTCAACGGCCAGCTGCGCTGGGAATTCGCCCCGATGCAGTCGCTGGAATTTGAAGCGGGCTATGGCCGCCAGGGCAACCTGTACGCGGGCGATACCCAGAACACCAACAGCAACGCGCTGGTGAAGAGCAACTACGGCAAAGAGACCAACCGTCTCTATCGCCAGGACTACTCCCTCACCTGGAACGGCGGCTGGGATAACGGCGTGACCTCCAGCACCTGGGCGCAGTATGAAAAAACCCGTAACTCGCGCACCAATGAAGGCCTGGCGGGCGGCACCGAAGGGATTTTCTCTGACGCGCTGAAATCCGACATCGATTTAAGCGATGTCACGTTGCACAGCGAAGTTAACCTGCCGCTCGACGTGCTGGTGAACCAGACGCTGACCCTGGGCACCGAATGGACCCAGCAGCGCATGAAGGACCGCTCGTCCAACATACAGTCGCTGATTGAAGGCGGCCCGATCCCGGGCGTCGACAGCACCCACCGCAACCCGTACTCCAGCGCGGAAATCTTCTCGCTGTTCGCCGAAAACAACATGGAGCTGACCGACAGCACCATCCTGACGCCGGGGCTGCGTTTCGATCATCACTCCATCGTGGGCGACAACTGGAGCCCGGCGCTGAACCTGTCCCAGGGCCTGACCGACGACATCACCCTGAAAATGGGCATCGCCCGCGCCTATAAAGCGCCGAGCCTGTACCAGACCAACCCGAACTACATCCTGTACAGCCGCGGTCAGGGCTGCTACGCCAGCGCGGGTGGCTGCTACATGATGGGCAACAACAATCTGGATGCCGAAACCAGCATCAACAAAGAAATCGGCCTGGAGTACAAACACGAAGGCTGGCTGGCGGGCGTGACCTGGTTCCGCAACGACTACCGCGACAAGATTGAAGCGGGCTATGCGCCGATTGGCCGCACCAGCAACGGCCGTACCACCACCGATATCTACCAGTGGGAAAACGTACCGAAAGCCGTGGTTGAAGGGCTGGAAGGGACGCTGAACGTACCGGTCACCGACACCGTTCAGTGGAGCAACAACATGACCTGGATGCTGGAGAGTAAGAACAAAACCACCGGCGATCGTCTGTCGATCATCCCGGAATTTACGCTTAACTCCACGCTGAGCTGGCAGGTTCGCCAGGATATCTCCCTGCAGAGCACCCTGACCTGGTACGGCCGTCAGAAGCCGAAAATGTACAACTACAAGGGCCAGCGCGTTGGCTATCCTGAAACCAAGGAAGTGAGCCCTTACAGCATCGTTGGCCTGAGCGGCACCTGGGATGCCACTAAAAACGTCAGCTTCACCGCCGGTATCGACAACGTGTTCGACAAACGCCAGTGGCGCGCGGGCAACGCCCAGACCACCGGCAACGCTAACACCAACTCCTGGATGTATGGCGCGGGTGCGGAAACCTATAACGAACCGGGCCGGACTTACTTCGTGAGTGTGAATACCCACTTCTGATATAAAAGCCTGATGACAGGGGGAACTGCGGTTCCCCTTTTTTATTGGCGGCCAGGCCCCGGTTGTGTAACAGTGATTTCCCCTTTCGCCGCACCGGAACCCGATGAATACCGAACTCACCACGCTCGCGTTAAATCAGCGCACGCTGTTTTGCCTGCGCTTCGCGCCGGACAGCTTTGCCGCGCAGGATCTGCTGTGGTTGCCGCATCACGCGATGCTGGCCCGGGCGGTAGTGTCGCGCAAAGCCGAGCATCTCGCCGGACGCATTGCGGCGGTCCACGCCTTGCGCCAGGCGGGCGGCCCCGCGACGCCGCCGGGGATTGGCGCGTACCGCGAGCCGCTGTGGCCGGCAGGCTTTACCGGCAGCATTACCCATGCGGGCAACCTGGCGCTGGCGACGGCGAAACCAACCGGCGAGCGCTTTGCCAGCCTGGGGATTGATTACCAGCCGCTGCTCACCGATAACGATGCGCAAAAGCTGGCCGACGGCGTACTGTTCGGCGATGAGCGGGCGCGGATTCAGGCGGCATCCATGCCCTTCCACCTGGCGCTCAGCCAGATTTTTTCGGCGAAAGAGAGCCTGTTCAAAGCGCTGTTCCCCGCCGTGCAAAACTGGTTTGGGTTTGATTGCGCACAGATGGTTGCGCTGGCTCCCCGGACGGTGACGCTGGAACTCGCCTGCCCACTGGGCCCCTTTCCGGTGGGGTCGCGCTTTACCCTTGCCTGGATGCCGTTTGGCGACGGCATCGTCACCCTTGCCGACCTGTAACGCCATCACGACATAAAACGTCAATTTCAGGTGAAAAAACCCGATACTGGAATGCGTTATCTTAAATGCGCAGCCTCACAGAACCGACACCCACCCTAATAACCACACAATAAACATGACTACCGTCATTTTTTCCTGAGGATCGGCCGGTAATGATACGGCGGCGAGGCGTTCGCGTGTAAACACAAGGAAAATGAAATGGATAAGTTCGATACGCAGGACAATCGTCCGGGCATCGGCGCGTATATCGCGCTGGCGTTCGCGGCGGTGTTCTTTTCAGGATTATTGGGAGGGAAAGAGTGGTACGGGGTGTTTGATTTCACCACCCTGAACGGCGCATTCGGCAAAGTGGTCAGCAAAGTCAGCCTGAACGGCGATGAGCTGGTCACCGCCACCAGCGCGTTTCGCGGCACCGGCGGTCATGGGGCGATGGACGGCTTTCTGTTTGCGCTGGGGCTGATTCCTGCCGTGATGTTCGCGCTGGGCATGATTAACGTGCTGGAACACTACGGCGCGCTTCGGGCCGCAAGACGGCTGCTCACTCCGCTGCTGCGCCCGCTGCTGGGCATCCCCGGCACCGCCGGGCTGGCGCTGATCGGCAGCCTGCAAAGCACGGATGTTGGCGCGTCGTTAACCCGCAACCTGGCCGATGAAGGGCAAATCACCGAGCGCGAAAAGGACATTTTCGCCATGTTCCAGTTCTCCGCGGGCGCGATGATCACTAACTTCTTCTCCTCCGGCGCGGTGCTGTTTACCCTGGTGGCGGCTGACGGCACCACGGCGGTGCCTGCCTCCATCGGCGCCTGCGTGGCGGTGATGTTTATGATGAAAATCGTTGGCGCGAATATACTGCGCCTGATCCTCAAACTCAGCGGTAACAAAGCCCAACAGCGTCTGGATACCCAGGGAGAAGCATCATGAGTGCGCAGGGAAATGCCAAACCGGTTATCACCGATGTGTTTGTAGAAGGCGCGCGCAAGGGCTGGGGCATCGCCACGTCCAGCACGCTGCCTAACGTTGTCATGGCTTTTATCATCATCAAGGCGCTGGAAATCACCGGCGCGCTAAAAGGGCTGGGCATGGTGTTCGCCCCGCTGATGGGGCTGTTCGGCCTGCCGGGCGAAGCCGCTGCGGTGCTGATTGGCGGCTGGATGTCGATGGGCGGCGGGATCGGCGTCGCCATCGGCCTGTTTGAAAAAGGCATTATTACCGGCGAGCACCTGGCGATCCTCGCCCCGGCTATCTATTTAATGGGCTCGCAGGTGCAGTATCTCGGGCGCATCCTCGGCGTGATTGGCACCCGCGCCAAACGTATTCCGCTGATGATCGCTATCTCTGTGCTCAATGCGTTTATCGCCATGCTGCTTATGCGCGTGATTATTTAAGGAGAGACAAATGGATTTGAAATTATGGACTGACGAGCTGCGTCAGTTAGTTAACGTTGACTGCGGCACCGGGACGACTGAGGGCGTGGCACAGGTGGCGGATATTCTGGCGTCGTTCTGGGCAAAAGAGGGCTGGCAGTGCGAGAAAGTCGATCTGGGCACTGCGGTAGGGCCGGGCGTGCTGGTGACCAACAAGCCTCACGCCACCCATTTTGATGTGCTGCTGATCGGCCACCTGGATACCGTATTCCCCGCCGGAACCGTGGCGCAGCGCCCGATGAGCCAGGACGAGACGCGCATCTACGGCCCGGGCGCGTCAGATATGAAGAGCGGTCTGCTGAATATACTTTGGGCGATGCGTGGGATGGAGAAAAACCGCCTGCAACGCCTGTCGATTGCCGTCGCCATGAACCCGGATGAAGAGACCGGCTCGGTGCATTCCCACCAGTGGCTGGGGGAGCTGGCGGAGCGCTCGCGTCACGTGCTGGTGTGCGAAGCGGCGCGGGCGGACGGTTCGCTGGTCAACGCCCGCAAGGGGCTGGCGGGTTATGAACTGACCTTTACCGGCGTTGCGGCCCACGCGGGCAACGATCCGGAAAAAGGCCGTTCGGCGGTGACCGCGCTGGCGCACAGTATCCTGGCGATCAACGCGCTGGCGGACCCGGAACGCGGCACCACGCTCAACGTCGGCGTGGTCAGCGGCGGCGACGCCTCGAATATCGTCGCATCCTGGGCGAAAGCGGAAGTCGATCTGCGCTTCTGGGAGAACAGTGAAGATGAGCGGGTTAATCGCGCCCTGCACGCGCTGTGCGAAAAAGGCTTTATGGACGGTGTGACCACCACGATTACCCGCCGGAACCATAAACCGGCCATGGCGATCAACGCGCAAACCGAAGCGCTGATGAAGCTCGTCGAACACGCCGGTGAGCAGGAAGGCGTGGCGATCAGCTGGAAAGCGGTCGGCGGCGGCAGCGATGCCAACTACACCTCCGCGCTGGGCATTCCGACGCTGGATGGTTTTGGCCCGATTGGCGCGGGCTTCCACAGCCCTGCCGAATATCTGGAGATCGCCTCGGTGGAACCGCGCATCCGCCTGCTGCGTCGCGTGGTCAGTATGTTGTAATGACTTTCCCCGTATCCGGTTCTGGCCGGGTACGGGATTTTCGTTGTCACTCCGCCGCCAGTAAATCCCCTAACCGCTGTATCTGCCCGCCGTTCGCATCATAATTATCCACCGCCAGCCAGCGGGTTAGCGCGGCATTGATGCGCGGCCATTCGCTGTCTAACATCGATAACCAGTCGGTATCCCGGTTGCGGCCGTTTCTGACCATCGCCTGACGAAAGCGCCCTTCCCAGCTGAATCCCAGACGCTCTGCCGCCGCGCGAGAGGCGGCGTTCAGCGAGTCGCATTTCCATTCCACCCGGCGATAGCCTGCGCCAAAAGCCGCCGTTAAGAGCAGCCACTGCGCCTCGGTGCTCATCAGGGTGCGTTTCATCTTCGGCGACCAGGTGACGTGGCCGATTTCCACCACCCCATTGACCGGGTCGATGCGCATAAAGCACACCACGCCCACCGCCCGCCCGCTGGCCTGGTCAACGACCGCCCAGGGGATCAGGCTGTCATCCGCGATTTTGCCCTGAACCCAGTGCCACGTCGCCTGGCGGGTATCGGGCCGCGATGCGCCGAGCCACGTCCAGTCGCGATCGTCCGCCGCCTGCTGGTAGTCCAGAAACAGGTCGTCGCTGTGCCGTTCGGCATTCAACGGCTCCAGCCGGCAGGCCCGCCCCTGAAGCGGCGTGCGGGGCAACGGCTGCGCGCCTTGCCAGCCGGGAACCACATCGCCGACCGGCTGACCATAAGCGTTAATTTCGGGCATAGATTTCTCCGGGTAAATGAGCGCTGTAATGGAAAGGCATTAATCATACAAGGGATAAATCAATAAAGGGCCAACCGGCGCGCAAAATTAGCGCCCTCGCTTTCTGCCGCCCTGAAATGCCATGTTTTTCAGACATGTCTTTCAGCTGTAACATTTCCCCTGCTGGCTATACTTTTTAAGGTTAACGCCTGAAAAAGTGAGCCACTATGCCTCTTACGCCTTTTACCGCTTCCGAACCCTATACTCTGGGGATTGAGCTTGAACTGCAAATCGTCACGCCGCCAGGCTGGGATTTGAGTCAGGACTCCTCTACGTTGATTGATGAAATTGCGGGCCAGATTCGCGCGGGGGAAGTTAAACACGACATCACCGAAAGCATGCTGGAGATCGCCACGGGGGTGTGCAAAGACATTCACCAGGCCAGCAGCCAGTTTTCCGCGCTACAGCAGGTGATTCTGGCCGTTGCGGGCCGCCACCATCTGGCGATTTGCGGCGGCGGGACGCACCCGTATCAAAAATGGCAGCGCCAGGAGATTTGCAAGAGCGAGCGCTACACCCGCACTCTGGAAAGCTTCGGTTACCTGATGCAGCAGGCCACGGTATTTGGTCAGCATGTGCATATTGGCTGTCGCAACGGCGATGATGCGATTTATCTGCTGCACGGTTTGTCGCGTTTCGTGCCGCACGTCATCGCCCTGTGCGCCGCGTCGCCGTGGATCCAGGGCACCGACACCCAGTTTGCCTCCTCGCGGCTGAACATTTTTTCCGCCTTCCCGGATAACGGTCCCGCGCCGTTTGTTGAAAACTGGCAGCAGTTCGAGACCATGTATCACCATCTGGAACGCAGCCGGATCATTGAGTCGATTAAGGATTTGCACTGGGATATCCGCCCCAGCCCCGGCTTCGGCACCGTGGAGGTGCGGGTGATGGATACGCCGCTGACCATGACGCGCGCGATCAATGTTGCCGGCTTCCTTCAGGCGCTGGCCAACTGGCTGCTGGAGGAGCGCCCGTTCAGGCCGCAGCGCGACGACTATTTGCTGTATCGCTTTAACCGCTTCCAGGCATGTCGCTACGGCCTGAAGGGCACCTTGACCGATGTCTGTACCGGTGAGCATTCTTCGATTGCCGACGACATTCTGCGCCATATCCCGATACTGATGCCTTACGCCCAGCGCCTCAACGGCGAAAGCGCGCTGCTGGATATCGAGCAAATCGTGCGCACCAACCACAGCGACGCGGCGCTGATGCGCGAGTTTATCGCCAACGGCGGCGTGCTGTCGGAAATGGTCAGGCGAATGACGGAAATTTGGGCAGCCCCGCTGTAATAACGTTGTCTTATGCCTGGAATACCCTTTCCAGGCATAAGCAAAAATTATTTCTAATTTATTAATTACCGTCGAAAACGATTATTCACAAGCCGATAAATAACGCATGCTTTATTAATCTGGATCGCCAAAATAACTCTAAAGAGTTATTCAAAATATGCCATCAAATGGAATTTCTGATAGCTGCGCCATTAGCGCTAAAGTAAATAAATCCTCCCTCCGATAAGCCTTAAATCAACCTGCCATTATTAGAGGGAAACTTCCATGTTATGGATATATCGTATTTCGATGAAAATGAAATTATTCATCGCGCTGTTGCCATTATTGCTGGCGCTATTGTGGCTGGGAGGTTCCGGGATTGCCGGGCGCGTGGCGGCGCAAAGGCAGATGGAAAATATGGCGACCCTGACTCAGCTTGCCATTAAAGCCGGGGAAGTGGTCCACGAACTGCAGAAAGAGCGCGGAATGAGCGCTGGCTACCTCGGCGCAAAAGGCCAGGGATTTCGCGATGAACTGGCGGCCCAGCGTCAGTTAACCGACCAGGCGCTGACGCGTTTTGATCGGGCGTTTACCCGCCTCGACGGCACGATTCTTTCCGGGCATGTCGCCGATGCGCTGGCGCGTTTTGAACAAACCCGCCAGCAATTTACCGCTCTGCGCCAGCAGGTCAGCGATATCGCCATTGAAACCAATCGCGCGCTGGCGAATTACACCGAGAGCGTCACCACCTTATTGAATATTGTTTCCGATATCAGCCATCTCTCCCCGTCCGGCGAAATAGTCAATCAGCTGGCAGGTTATTTCAGCCTGCTGAATGCCAAAGAGCAGGCCGGAATTGAGCGCGCGCTGTTAGCGAATATTTTTTCCGCCGACCAGTTTGCCCCCGGCCAGTTTCAACGCCTGAGCAATGTGGTCGGCAAACAGGAGGCGTGGCTGAATGCGGCGCGGCGTTTCCTCACCCCGGATCAGGCCCGGGCGCTGGATGCTGCGCTGGCGCAGCCGAAAGCCGCCGACGCGCTGGCCCTGCGTGATGCGGCTATCGCCAAAGCCGACGCAGGCGGGTTTGGCGTGCAGGCCACCACCTGGTTCGCCATTCAGACCCAGCGCATCGAAATTTTAAAAACCCGGGAGGACGCCGCTGCCAGCAACCTGCTGACCACCGCCGCGCGGCTGGCGGATGAGGCGCACGCCGCCTGGCTGCGCTTCCTGGCTGTCAGCCTGCTGGCGCTGATCGTGGCGCTCACTATTGCCGCGATTGTCGCGCGCAGCATTCACCGTCAGTTGCGATCGACGCTGCGGGAAATTGCCGAGATGGAGGGCGATTTAACCCGTCGCCTGACGGTGCCCGGCAGTGATGAGCTGTCGTCGCTCAATCGTGCCTATAACCACGCTATCGAAAATATTCAGCATATCGTCAGCGAGATTAAATCCGGCGCCACAGTGCTGCGCCACGCCAGCGCCAACATTGCCGACGGCAATCAGAACCTGGCCCAGCGCACCGATGAACAGGCGGCCTCGCTGGTGGAAACCGCCGCCAGCATGGAGCAGATCTCCACCACCATCAACCTGACGGCGGACAACGCCCGCGAAGCCGAAAAACTGACCCTCGCCATGCAGCAGGAGGTCAGCCAGGCCAATACCGTGGCGGCGCAGGCCAGCCAGAGTATGGAAGCGATCCGCGCCTCCAGCGAGCAGATTTCCAGCATCATTAAGTCGATTGACGATATCTCGTTCCAGACCAACCTGCTGGCGCTGAATGCGGCGGTGGAAGCGGCGCGCGCCGGAGAAGCCGGGCGCGGTTTCGCCGTGGTGGCGACGGAAGTGCGCAACCTGTCGCAGCGCTGCGCCACTCAGGCGCAGCAAATCCGCGAGCTGGTGAATGAGAATATGGCGAAGATTGGCGAGGGGGTGGATCGGGTCACCGCTTCCGGCAAAGCGTTGCAGCTGGCCGCCGAGCAGAGCGACCGGATGCGCGATTACATCAGCGATATCGCCCGCGCCGCCGGGGAACAGTCGCTGGGCGTCGCCCAGGTGCATCTGGCGCTGAGCCAGCTGGAACAGGTGACCCAGCAAAACGCCGCGCTGGTCTCCCAGGCCGCCAGCGAAAGCCTGAGTCTGGATCAGCAAAGCGCCGCCATGACGGAATTAGTCGATCGCTTTGTGGCATGAACCACGTCGCCCTGCGCGGGGCGACGTTTTCAGGATCACCCCATCCAGATCGTAACGGCGTAGCGCCAGCGGGTGTCGTTCAACAGGAACGGAGGCTGGACGCTCGGCGTCCAGGAGTCGTCGCCGCCGATGCCCATGTGTTGCCCGTCGAGGGTGATCCACACCCCCTCTTCCGGCTGCATCCGGTGCCAGTGGTCGACGCGGGTAAGCTGTTCCGTGCCGAAGGGTTGCAGCGAGAAATGAAAATCCCCTTCCACGTGCCATTGGCCCCACCGGAGCTGCCGGGTATCGCAGCGCAGGCCGTTTTCCGTCGGGAAAATATACGGCGTATGCATCTGGTCAACCGGCAACTGCCAGCGGGAGAACCGCGCGCTGCTTTTACGGTCCGGGTAGTTTTCGTGCGGGCCGAGGCCCAGCCAGGAGACCTGCGCCGACTGCGGTTTCACCTGGAAACGCAGCCCGGTGCGCGCCAGCGGCGGCACGTCCCCGGCCCGCTCGCCGCTCGCCGCGATATGCAGTTTCCCGGCGTCGTCAAAACGCATTTCCCAGCGCGACACCAGCACCACGCCCCGGGCATTACGGTAATGCCAGACGCTTTCAATCATCACCTCATGGGCGCGCGCCTCGGCTTCGCAGCGGATGCAGGTGGTTTGCAGATCGTACAGACCGGCGCTTTTCCAGCGCTCGACCCAGGCGTTGGGATCGATGCGATCCACTTCGCTGACGCCGATATCGTTATCCAGCGGCGCGCGCACAAATTGATCCGCAAGCGGCGATAATAACTGCGGCTCGCCGTCGATCTCCCACTGGACGATCCGCCCGCTGGCGCGCGCAACCTGCCAGCGCTGATGGTGGTACTGCACGGTGAAGGCCTCATCCGTGACCACCAGCGACGGCGCCGCGCCGCGCGGCGTTTGCGGTTCGATAACCAGCGGCGCGGCCAGGGCAAACTGCTGCCAGGCGACGCGATGCCCGGCATCCGACCAGGCCGTGGCGTTGGGTTGGATCACGTCCAACTGGAGCCAGACGTCGCGGGCGTTGTCCGGCAGCGCCAGCGTATCAGCCAGGGTCAGCAACGCGTCGGTTTCCGGGGCCAGATCCAGCGCCACCTCCCCTTGTGCCACTATCTGCCCCGCGCTTTCTACCCGCCAGGCCAGCGTTTCGTTATCGGTATGACGGAACAGGTATTCGCTGGCGATGCGCACGGTTAACGGCTGCTGGCTGACCAGCGCGAACCGGAAAAACTGCTGGGCGTGCCTGGCTTCAGTCAGCGACGGATGCGGGGTGCGGTCCGGGAACACCAGGCCGTTCATGCAAAACTGGCGATCGTTGGGTTTGTCGCCGAAATCGCCGCCGTAGGCCCAGCCGGTGGTGCCGTCATCGAAGGTTTTGACAATCGCCTGGTCGGCCCAGTCCCAGACAAAACCGCCCTGCAAGCGCGGATACTCCCGGAACGCCTGCCAGTAGGCGGCGTAATTCCCCAGGCTGTTGCCCATGGCGTGGGCGTATTCGCACAGGATCAGCGGGCGCTGCTCCCCCGGCAGGCTGAGCCATTTTTTGATGCTCCACTTCGGCACCGCCGGGAACGGCTGATCCTGTTCAACGCGGGCGTACATCGGGCAGATGATATCGGTGGCGGCGGTATCCGCGCCGCCGCCTTCGTACTGTACCGGGCGCGACGGATCGGCGGTTTTCACCCAGCGGTACAGCGCGTCGTGGGTCGCGCCATGGCCGGATTCGTTGCCCAGCGACCAGATGATAATGCTGGGGTGATTGCGGTGGCACTGCACCATCCGGGTGACGCGGGCGCTGAAGGCCGCGAACCACGCCGGATCGTCCGACAGGCGGTTCATCGGCTCCATGCCGTGGGTTTCGATATTCGCTTCATCCACCACGTACAGCCCGTAGCGGGTGCAAAGTTCATACCAGCGCGCCACGTTCGGATAGTGGGAGCAGCGCACGGCGTTAAAGTTGTTCTGCTTCATCAGCAGGATGTCCTGGATCATATCCTGCTCGGTAACCACCTGACCGCGCTCGGGATGATGTTCATGACGGTTAACGCCACGGATCAGCAGCGGTTTGCCGTTCAGTTTCAGCAGGCCGTTGTCGATCTCCACGCGCCGGAATCCCACGTCGCAGGCTTCGGCTTCCAGCAGCATGTCGTCCTGCCACAGCGCCGCCACCAGCCGGTAGCCGTGCGGGGTTTCGGCGCTCCACTTTTTCGGCTCGCGCACCGGCAGGCGATAAAATCCGCGCTCGGGATAGTTGCCGCGCTCATCCACCGGCGCGCTGCCCGGTTTACCGCGCAGTTGCGCTACCTGTTGGTCGCCATCCCACAGGGTGAGTTCGACGGTTACGTTCGCCAGCTGCGCGGCGGGTGCGGCAACGCGCAGCGCAACATTGACCACCGCGTCGCGGTATGTATCATCCAGCTGCGGCGTGACCTGCAAATCCGCCAGATGGCAGTCGGGTTTATTCAGCAGCGACACCGAACGGAAAATGCCGCTCATTCGCCACATGTCCTGATCTTCCAGCCAGGTGCCTGCGCTCCAGCGCATCACCATCACGCACAGCCGGTTTTCGCCCGCCCTGAGGAACGGCGTCAGATCGAATTCCGCAGGCAGGCGGCTGTCCTGGGAATAGCCCACCCAGACACCGTTGCACCACAGATGAAACGCCGAGTTGACGCCGTCAAAGATGATCCGCGTCTGGCCGTTATCCCGCCACTGCGGGTCGAGGGTGAAGGTGCGCGAATAGCAGCCGGTGGGGTTCTGCGCCGGGACGCGCGGCGGCTGAGTGTCAATGGGATAGCGCACGTTGGTGTAAATCGGCGCGTCATAACCCGCCATCTGCCAGTTTGACGGCACGTTAAGCGGCGCGCTGTCCGGCAAATCGCCGTCAATCCACGCTGCATCCACTGCCTGCGGGCTGGCGGCGTAGTGAAATTGCCAGATGCCGTCCAGCGACTGGCGGCGGGCGCTGGCTTCGGCATCGCGCGCGGCTTCAACGCTATGCCAACTGGAGAATGCGGGGTGCGCGTCCAGCCGGTTGAGATGCGTGATGGTGGGGTTTTGCCAGTCCTGGCGCGCCAGGATCTCAGTAAAAGTGGGCTGTTGCTGATTCATCAGAGTTTGTCGCCTTAAATGTCATACGCACAACATATAGCGACCGTTATCGCGTAATGGCGCGTTTTCAGCAATAACCGCGCAGCAACTCTCCGGCGGCCCTCACAGAAATGGCGGATAAAGCGGGTAAAATGTCGTACCCCACTCATTGCGTGTTAACGCACGACATTTTGCTCAGGAAAACACCATGACCCGACGCGTCGCCACCCTTGATGATGTCGCCAGAGCCGCTGGCGTCTCTCTGCAAACCGTTTCGCGGGTATTGAACAGCCCGAATAAAGTGGCGGCACGCACCCAGGACGCGGTGCACAAGGCGATGCGCGATCTGCACTACGTGCCGAACCGCTCCGCTCAGCTGCTGGCCGGGAAAGTGCTGCCCGCTATCGGCCTGATCAGCGCGTCGCTAACGCTACATGCTCCGTCGCAAATCGCTGCGTCGGTGAAAACCCACGCCCAGGCTCGCGGGCTGGACGTGTCCATCGCGATGCTCAGTCAGGCGGATTACGGGGCGTTGCAGGCGGCGCTGGCGGAGTGCCGGGCGCAGAATATTGGCGGCGCGATCGTCAACCTGCCGCTCGAGAGCGCAATGGCGGAACAGCTGGCGCGGGAAAACCCGGATATCCACTGCCTGTTTCTCGATGTGCCGCCGGACAGCGAGGTCGCCAGTTTGTTGTTCGACCACCAGCAGGGCTGCCGGGCCACCATCGACCATCTGTGGGATTCAGGGCATCGGGAGTTTGGTTTTTTAGCCGGGCCGGAGAGCGCCATTTCGGCCCGGCTGCGGCTGCATGCCTGGCGCGATGCGCTGCACCGCAACGGCGGCCATCAGGCCATTACCGCATTCGGCGACTGGAGCGCGGGCAGCGGGTTTATCCGCACCGTGGAGATGCTGGCGCAGCAGCCGACGCTGTCGGCGATTGTGGTGGCAAACGATCAGATGGCGCTGGGGGTATTAAGCGCGCTGGCGCAGATGGACCGCCGGGAGATTTCTGTCACCGGCTACGACGATACGCCGGACAGCCAGTATTTCCAGCCGACGCTGACCACGGTGGCGCAGGATTTCCACCTGCTGGGCGAGCGCGCCGTCGCACTGTTAGCCGAGCCCGCGCGTCGCCATCATCGCCTGCCGACGCGGCTGATCGTCCGGCAATCCACCGCGCCGAAATCCATCGCCGCGCCGCGCGATGCGCTGATCGCCCGGATCAAAGCGCTTGCCCGTCAACTGTAGCTAGATGCGTTCGATGGAAAACCAGCGCCGCCAGATAAAGCGAATAACGACATATTCCAGCGCGCCCAGCAGTAAAAACCAGATACAGAAGATAAGGGTGTAAAGCTGGTTTAAGTCCACCAGATGGAAGGTCTCCATTAGCTGTTTTGCCAGCGACACCGTCAGCGCAGGCGCGGGCAGCAGCAGGCAGGAGAGAAAAGCCAGCAGCAAAATACCGCCTGCGGTCACCAGCGTTTCGAGTGGATGTTTCATTGGATGTTACGCCCGAGTTAAAACGGGCATTGTCCGGGAATTTGTCGGGCCTTGCAAACCGTGGCGCTAATGGATGGCGCTGTCGCCGCCATGACGGCGATAGTTACCCGGCGACATATTGAATTTACGGGTAAACAGCCGGGTAAACGATTGCTGGGATTCAAAGCCGTATTTCAGGGAGATATCCAGCACGCGCGCGTCGGTACTGCGTAAATCCTGCGCCGCCAGCCGCAGCTTTTTCTCGCGGATGTAGCGCCCGAGACTTTCGCCGGTGTGATGCTGAAAGAGCCGCTGCAAATGCCATTTTGAATAGCCCGCGTGACGCGCGATTTCATCAATGCGCAGCGGTTTATGCAAATTGTCATCAATCCAGCCGGTAATGGTTTCAATAACCTGAGCGGGTAGTTCCATGCCTGTTCCCCTTTACTCGCCGTTACAAACGTTAGTACCCTGCTCACTTCAATGTACAACGCCGTCTTTTGTTACCTGAAAAGTTGAGATCCCGCACAGGTTACAGAAAACCCTACGTCAGACATTGATAATGAGTGAGTAAACACTCATTATAGAAACGATGCGTTAAGCGTCAACCGGTTTTTGAGTACTTCTGGCGGCTTGCAGCCCTGCGGCCTCCGTGTTTCAATCTGCGGTCCTGATGACTGGAGGGTAATGTTAGTGGCTCGTCCCCGTAGTGAAGATAAGAGAATGGCGCTGCTTGATGCGGCAACCGAAGCCATCGCCAGCGCTGGCATTAGCGCTTCCACCGCGATGATTGCCCGCGGCGCGGGCGTGGCGGAAGGCACGCTGTTCCGCTATTTCGCGACCAAGGACGTGTTGCTCAACGCGTTGTATCTGCATCTCAAAGTCGAGTTTGGCCGTTCTATCCTTGAACAGCCGGACCGCCCGGCGGACAGCAAAGGCTTAACCCGCTACATCTGGGATCGGCTGATCGACTGGGGCCTTGCCCATCCGGTCGCCCACCAGGCGATGCGCCAGCTGGCGATCAGCGACAAAATCACCGAGGAAACCGAGCAGCAGGTCAACGACAGCAATCCTGAACTGCATCAGATGTGTGAAAAATCCATTCTGCCGCTGTTTTTAAGCCCGCCGTTTCGCCGCTTTGGCGACACCATTTTCTTTGCGATGGCGGAAACCACCATGGAATTCGCCACCCGCGAACCCGCGCGTACCGAGGAGTTTAAAACCGTCGGCTACGAAGCGATGTGGCGCGCGCTGGGCAGGCAGGATTTGTGAGAATTTGTGCATTCCGGGGATGTTCACGAATTTTCACAGCGTAGTGTGAAGCGAAAAAATCCCCTCATCATTCATTTATTGATTCATTTCAAATAGTTAATCATTCTGAGTTACACATTCAGGATGATAATATTTGTGAGACCTGTCGTGGGAATGTGAAGCCCGCTTTTGAATAATGATCCCATTCGAAAGCAGAGCGACAGGAAACAGCCTCATGGCCCTTCTTACCGGCGTTATCGCCGATGATTTTACCGGCGCGACGGACATCGCCGGATTTATGGCGCAGCAGGGATTGCAGGTAGCGCTGCTGCCCGGCGTTCCGGCCCCCGACGCCCGCTGGCAGGATGACGCCGACGTCATTGTCATCTCCCTGAAAAGCCGCTCGCTGCCCGCAGAAGAGGCGATTCGCCAGACGCTGTGCTGCGCCCAGTGGCTGACAGAATTCGCCGGCGCCCGGCAGATCTACTTCAAATACTGCTCCACCTTCGACTCCACGCCCGACGGCAATATCGGCCCGGTCAGCGACGCGCTGATGGCCCGGACGCCGTGCCGCGCCATCATTCACAGCCCGGCGCTGCCGCAGAATGGCCGCACCCTGGTGCACGGGCATCTGTTTGTGAACGGCTTGCTGTTAAACCAGTCCGGTATGGAAAATCACCCGATTAACCCGATGTGGGACGCCCGGCTGGTCGAACTGCTGAAACCGCAAACCGACGGCAAGGCGGCGGTGATCGATCTTGTCACGGTGCGCGCCGGTTGCGCTGCGCTGCGCGCACGTTATCAGGCGCTTGCCGACCAGGGATTCAGCCATATCGTGGTGGATGCGTTAACCGAAGACGACCTGGCGATCCAGGCTGCGGCGTTTGGCGATTTACCGCTGCTGGCGGGCGGTTCCGGCCTCGGCGGCGCGCTGGCGGCGCGCGCGTCGACGCAGGTCACGGCTGCCGGGCGTTTTATCTTTCCCGGGGATAAAAAAGCGGTGGTGCTGTCCGGCAGCTGTTCAGTGATGACTAACCGCCAGGTCAATGCCTATAAGGCCCAGGCCCCCGCGCTGGCGCTGGACGTTGCGTCCTGCATTAGCGGTGACCCGCAGTACCTCGCCACTCTCGCCGACTGGGTTGACGCACACAGCGGCGGCACTCTTGCGCCGCTGGTGTACGCCACCCAGCCGCCAGAGCAGCTTAAGGCCACACAACAGCGCTTCGGGGAACGCGCCGCCAGCGCCGCCGTCGAACGCACCTTCGCCCAACTGGCCGCCCGGCTGCGGGAACGCGGTTTCAATACCTTTATCGTGGCGGGCGGCGAAACCTCCGGTACCACGGTGGACGCGCTGAAGGTCAAGCGCCTGAAGGTAGGCCGCCCCATCGTCCCCGGCGTACCCTGGGTGCAGGACAGCGCGCAGCAGCTCTCGCTGGCGCTGAAATCCGGCAATTTTGGCGATGAAGATTTCTTTTTCCGTGCACAGGAGTACCAGGCATGAGTCGTTACGCCATCAGCGCCGAAGAGACCGCGCTGCGTCAGCAACTGGTTCATTATGGCCGCTCGCTGTTTCAGCGCGGCTACAGCAGCGGCGGTTCCGGGAATATCAGCGTCAAGCTGCCCGACGGCGGCTTTCTGGTCACGCCGACCAATTCCTGTCTTGGGGAGTTAGAGATCGACAGTCTGAGCCGCCTGGACGCCAGCGGCGAGCACATTGGCGGCGACCGTCCGTCCAAAGAAGTGCCGATGCACATGGCGTTTTATCAGCGCCGTCCGGCCTGCGGCGCGGTGGTGCATCTGCATTCGCCATGGCTGACCGCCCTCGCCTGCCTGCCGTGCGAGACGCCGGAAAACTGCCTGCCGCCGCTGACGCCCTATTACGTGATGCGCATCGGCAAACTGCCGCTGCTGCCCTACTTCCGCCCGGGTCATCAGGATATCGCCGTGGCGCTGTATGAATCCGCAGGCCAGCACACCGCAGCGCTGTTAGCCAACCACGGCCCGGTAGTGTGCGGCGGTACGCTGCGCGAAGCGGTGTTCAACATTGAAGAACTGGAAGACAGCGCCCGTATCTGGCTGACCTTAAAACCGCTGGGCCACGTTCCGCTAAGCGATGCCGCCATCGCGGAACTGGAGCAGGTCTACCGTGCAAAAATGGGGTAATGACAATGATCCCGGAACAACGACGCGACTTTATCTATCGCTACGTGCATGAAAAAAACGTCGCCTCCTTTAACGAGCTGGCGGAGTTGATGAACGTGTCGCACATGACCGTGCGCCGCGACATCCTCACGCTGGAAGAAGAAGGCAAAGTGGTGCTGATCAACGGCGGCATCAAGCTGAACAACTTGCTCAAGCTGGAGTTGCCGTGGCGCGAAAAAGCGGAACTCAACCATGAAGTGAAGCGCAAAATGGGCGAGCTGGCGGCGATGCTGATCGAACCGGGCCAGACGATTTATC
This sequence comes from Atlantibacter hermannii, assembly GCF_009907385.1. Taxonomy (GTDB): domain Bacteria; phylum Pseudomonadota; class Gammaproteobacteria; order Enterobacterales; family Enterobacteriaceae; genus Atlantibacter; species Atlantibacter hermannii_A. The sequence continues at coordinate 4,682 of NZ_JAAATR010000026.1, read as the reverse complement.
TCGACGCCGGCACCTCAATTTTTGAAGTCGCCAAAGCGGTGGCGGCCAGCAACTGCTTCAACCTGACGGTGGTGACAAACGATTTCTCCATCAGCCATTACCTGATGGATATGCCGCACATTACCCTGTACCACACCGGCGGTCTGGTGGAAAAACGCAACCGTTCGTGCCTGGGAAAAAGCGCGGCGAACTTCCTCAGCACCATCAATATTGATGTGGCGTTTATCAGCTCTTCCTCCTGGGATCTGGAACGCGGCATGTCGACGCCGGATGAAGGCAAGGCGTCGGTGAAAGAGCGGGTATTGCAGGTGTCGAAACGGCGGGTTCTGGTGTCGGACAGCAGCAAATTCGGCAAATACGCCATGTTCCATATCTGCGCCCTGTCGCAGCTTACCGATATTATTTGCGACACGGCGCTGCCGGATGACGCGCGGCAGACGCTGGCGGCGCAAAACCTCAAGCTGCACCTGGTGTCCACCGAGCGGGAGCAAAATCATGCCTAAGTTCGCGGCGAATATCAGCTGGCTGTTCACCGAACTGCCGTTTGTCGCGCGCTTCGCCCGCGCCCGTGAAGCCGGTTTTACCGGCGTCGAGTGTCTGTTTCCCTATGACGTTCCGCTTGCAGAACTGTGCGAGGCGCAGCGGCAGAGCGGCCTGCCGGTGGTATTAATCAATGCGCCGCCCGGCGACTGGGCGCGCGGCGCACGCGGGCTGGCGGCGCAGCCGGACTGTGATGAGGCGTTTATCGACGCGATCCTGTTAGCCCGCGAATACGCCAGCGCCCTCGGCTGCCGTCAGGTACACGTTATGGCGGGCCATCGGGTGAATAGCCTGAGTGAACAGCAGCAGTATCAATTATTGATTCAACGGTTACGCCAGGCGGCCAGTTTACTGGCGGAGAAAAATATCAACGTCTTAATTGAGCCGTTAAATAAAGAGGATATGCCGGGCTATTTTGTGAATAGTTTTCCGCTGGCGGAAAAGATTATTCACGATGTCGGGTGCGATAATATCGGTTTGCAGTTCGATATTTATCACTGCCAGAAATTGCACGGCAATATTATTACCCATATTCAACGCTATTTACCGATTACCCGTCATTATCAGGTTGCCTCCTCGCCCGGTCGCAATGAACCGGGAAGCGGCGAATTAAATGACGACTGGATTTTTTCGCAAATCGACAACATGAACTATCACGGCTGGGTGGGTTGTGAATATCAACCGCTAACACCGCCAGGTGCCGATATTCACTGGTTAGCGCCGTATAAATAAAATAACACTCTGACCCTGAGGAATGAATTATGTCCGATCGCGTGATTATTTCGCTGGCGCCCGTCGCCGCGGATTGCCCCCGAGTAGAACCCAGTGAAGTGGCGGATGAGATTTTAGCCTGCGTGGAGGCGGGTGCCGCCATCGTGCATCTGCATGTGCGTGACCCGCAGGGGAAACTCACTCCCGACACCCGCTACTTTGAACAAACTATTGCGCCGGTCATGGCGCAGTCTGATCTGATTATTCAGGCCTCGACCGGCGGCGTGTCGCCGATGAGCATTGCCGAACGCTGCGCGCCGCTGGCCTGCCGGGGCGTTGAGATGGCCTCGCTGAATGTCGGCTCGGTGAACCTCGGCGATAACGTCTACTTTAACCCGACGCCGGACGTGGAATACTGCTCACGCCATATCGTTGAGCGCGGCATTATTCCCGAATTTGAAGTCTTCGAGATCGGCATGATTAATAATATTCTGGCATTACAGGAGAAAATTAATTTCACCCAGCCGATGCTGTTTAATATTGTGTTAGGCCATCGCGGCAGTACGCCCGCCACTATCGACGCGTTAATTGCCATGCGCAGTATGATCCCGCGCGACGCCTTATGGGGAATTACTCATTTTGGCCGCCGCGATTTTGGATTAATTGCCGCTGCGGTGGGCATGGGGGCCTGTGAAGTCAGAATTGGTTTTGAAGACAGCTATTATATTAACGCCAGCGAAACTGTGACCCGAAATGTATTACTGGTGGAAAAACTCGCCACGTTAATTCGCAGCCAGGATAAAGAAGTGGCAACGCCGGAATATGCCCGCAAGCTGCTGAATATTCGCCACCGTTAATCGCGCTAATAATAATACTCAACGCCTCCGGGAGGCATCACAATGACCATCAACGCAGCAGTTTATAAGGCTGGCCTCGCGGCCAGCGCCGCTGGCGCGCTTATTGCCGTGGTCGGCGCGCTTATCCAGGCCACCAACGTCTGGCATGGCGGCCTGGTATTAGGGGTGACCGGGTTTGCCATCGGCGCGGGCTTCTGGCCTGCGCTACGCAGTTATCAGTTTACCTTGTGGATCATCGCCGGGTTTGTCGCCGCGATGGTATACGCCAGCGAGCTGATTATCTGGGGCGGCTTTAATATCACCCACAAATGGATCGTGTTCCTGGTGATCCAGGCCACCATGTTCAGCATGGGCACCAAACTGACTATTCAGGACTTTATCGACGTCGCCAAAATGCCGTGGGCGGTATTCGTCGGCACCTTCTGCCACTTCCTGATCATGCCGCTGCTCGGCTTTGCGCTGACCGTTATGTTTGATTTCCCGCCAGAGGTGGCGGTAGGCATTCTGCTGATCGGCGCCTGTCCAAGCGGGCTGTCGTCCACGGTGATGGTGTATATCGCCAATGCCAATCTGGCGCTGGCGGTCTCCATTTGCGCGGTCTCGACCCTCGCCGCCACCATTATGACGCCGCTGTGGGTCAACCTGCTGGCCGGCTCGCTGATCGACATCAAGCTGATGTCGATGATTATGGACGTGATCAAAATCGTGCTGATCCCGATTGGCGCGGCGATCCTCAACGATTACCTCAAAAGCTATGCCTCGCTGCGCGGTCGGCGCATCGTGCAGGGACTGGCGGCCCTCAGCGCCTGCTGGCTGCTGTTTATGGCGTTCGGCGGCTGGAACAGTCTGTTCGAAAGCGCCCCGGCGGATGCCCAGATGTTTGCCGTGGTGGCGAACTTCTTTGCCGGCGGGATTATCTGGAGCCTGTTCTATAACTGGCTGACCCAGCAGAAACCGAAGATCCAGAGCTACATGCCGAAGGTGTCGATGATCGGGATTATTTTCTTCACCACCACCGCCGCCGCCGCCGGGCGCGACAATCTGATGCAGGTGGGCTTTTTACTCTGCGTCGCCATGCTGCTGCACAACCTCGGCGGCTTCTCCATCGGCTATCTGATGAGCCGCTTTGTTTTCCGCATGGATGTGCAATCCGCCCGCACCGTGGCCTTTGAAGTGGGCCTGCAAAACGGCGGGATGGCCTCCGGCCTCGCGGCGGCGATGGGCAAGCTGGCGACGGTAGGGCTGGCCTCGGCGGTAATGACGCCGCTTGGCAACGTCAGCGGATCGCTGCTCGCCAACTACTGGCGCAAAAAAGACGCCCGCGCCGCAAAGCCTGCCGCCCGGAGCAGCGCGACGGCGGAAAAGCCGTATTCTTCTGAACAGACCTTATAGGGATAACCATGAAAACTCTGACCTTACAACAGGCGCGCCAGGCGGTGGACTATGCCTTACAGCTGGCGCAGGAAACTTACGCGCAGCGCCCGTTCAGCGTGGCGGTGAGCGACGCCAACGGCGATTTGCTGGCCTTTGCCCGCATGGACGGCGCAAAGCTGCTGACCATCGAACTGACGCAGCGCAAAGCCCGTACCAGCAGCCGTCTGGGCTGCACGACGCAGGCGTTTTTACAGCGCCTGCAAACCGAGCAGCTGGATATCGGCTACTTTGGCGACCCGCGGTTCACGGCGCTGCCGGGCGGCATTCCGCTCACCGATGGCAATCGCTGCCTCGGCGCGGTGGCGATTGGCGGCCTGTCCGCTAAAGAAGATCACGAGGCGGCGCAGGCCGTCGCCCACTATCTCAATGAGGAGATCCCGGCATGAAAAAGATAGCCCTGTTCCACACCAGTTCTGCGACGCTGGCGATGATGCAGCAGTTGATTGGCGACATCATACCCGATGCGGACGTGATGCATATCATCGAAGAGTCGATGATTAAGCAGGTGATGAAAAACGACGGCGTGACGCCGGATATCAGTGCCCGCATCGCCGGGTACATTCAGGTGGCGGAAAAAGCCGGATGCGAGATCTTTATGACCGCCTGTTCCTCGATTGGCGGCGCGGTGGAGCAATGCCAGTTTATGACGCCGCTACAGTTGGCGCGCATCGATTGCGCCATGGTGGATGCCGCTATTGTTAAAGGCGGGCGGCTGGCGGTGCTGGCAACGGTGGGCACGACGCTGGAGCCGACGCTGGCCTATGTGAAGCGCAAAGCCGCCGAGGCGGGTAAAGCGCTGGAAATCACCCCGCTGCTGATGTCGGAGGCGTTTACCGCGCTGCTGGCGGGGGATATGGCGAAGCATGACGCGATTGTCGCGGAGGGGCTGAAGCAGGCGTTCGCCAGCAGTGATGTGGTGATGCTGGCGCAGGCGTCAATGGCGCGGGTGTTGCAGCAGTTGCCGGAACCGCCGGTGCCGGTGCTGACGTCACCGGAAAGTGGGATTAAGTGGCTTAAGGAGGCGAGTGCCAGTTAGATCATTCCGTTCGGGGGAATTGTTCCGTTTGGCGGGAGTGTTCAGGTCGGTGGAAGGGTTCCGTTTTTTTATAAGGTGGAAGGGTTCCGTTCGCTCAGACTACG
>NZ_JAAATR010000025.1 GCF_009907385.1 Atlantibacter hermannii | reverse complement strand
CAATAGTAAATAAAATATTTACATTATATTATCATGCTATTTACTTAAAGAGATGCACCGAAAAGCGACGCACCACTTTAATTAATTTACTTTAAACAATGAAACCTATCCCGTATTGATATTTCAAAAACCGGCAATACAGAAAAAATTCTCTCTGTATTGCCGAAAAATACTATTGCGTGACGGTACTAACATTGAGATCTTTAACAAAAATCCCTAATGGGCGTTGATCGTTAGCAATACCTAAATTGAAAGGAGAATTTACCTCAGGAATATCTATCATTAATGTGTCGGCGCAAGCTTGAGTGACATCGAAAATAATTTCTTTTTCGCCCAGCTCATTAGTTAATTCAAATGGAACAGACTGACCGCCAACGGTAGCGATGAATGATTTACCTAACATCGACTGGAAAGCAGCCGCGTTCAATTTAACTTTAACCTTGCCTTCAGGCAGACAATTAGTAAATCTCCAGATAACTTTATTATTATCGCTCCATCGTCCCAGGGATTCTAAACCACCCAGCCCCTTAACATTCAGAAAGCCTTTTTGAATATCTTTGTCAACGATATGTGACGCAATCTGATTATCGCCTGAGCTTGCTAATGGTTTTTTCTGGAATTCACACATGGTGAACACACCAATATAGGTGCCAAAATTTTCACACTGCAGCCAGGACTTATCGCTGAAAGGGTTAATGTTTCTAATCCAGTCAACATCCTGAGTCATATAAGAATTAAATACTACCCGCAGCGGCAGGTCTGGATGCTGTGCGATCTTCTCTTTAATAAGTTTATCAACTTCTGAAGAAACAGTTAAGCCATAAAAAATGCTGTCAGGATGTAAGTAAGGTAATAAAAATGACATCACTTTCCCCGGATGAACATACTGCGCAGGGGTCGTGAATGCTTCAGGAATAGTGACACCAAAGGGTCCGGTATGATTTTCTGGTAACTGGATATGTCCCCATTCAGGAACTTTTATGGTCGAAATGGAATAGCCAGCGCAAGCCAGAATAATAATTTTATAAAAATCACCGCGACTGGCGAAAAGTAAGCAAATGGCAACCCATATGAATAAACCCAATACTAATTCTGTAGGGATAAGATAACGCACATAGGCAAACATAATAGCCCACAGGATGACACTTACCACAACAAAGCTAATAAAGGCAAGCAAGTAGGAATTAATATTTTTAAATTTACGCGTCACTAATAACGCTAAAAAAAGGATACCCGAAATGAGATATCGTGGATCGGCGTAAAAGGTTTCTGAGCTGACTTTTGTACCAATAGCAGACAGGTAAAAGAATGAAAAGAACTCATATAAACTTTTAAAATGATAAGGCCATTCCTGATCTTTCCAACTCACGCTCGGGAAATAGGAGGACTTAAAGATATCATTATAAACAGGGAAAAATGGATTTCCCCATTCAAGCCAGACATGATAATACCAACTCGCCGTCAAACCAAAACCAATTATGCCGCCTACGGCAAAAAGGCAGAACGCTTTAAATAAAGACCACTTTTTACCATGTATAATAATTACCAACAGACTGATGATTGACGCCACCACAAATAACGCATTGGTTAATTTGAGACCAAATGCCAGGCCAAGCAAAACCCCTGCTATAAACCAATTCAGACCAGGGTTAATACTATTCTTCAGTATCAAATACAGAGCAAAAAGAACTAAAACTGCACTGCTGGAAGAAAAAAACGAAGTGCCAAGCTCACTTATCCACTGAGGTGATAATACACACAATAAAAGTGCAATATATCGGCTATAATTACTCAATTCAAGATTAAGATAAATGGCTAACTGTCTTGAAATAAGCACGACGGCGAATACGCTTAAGAATTGTAACGTGTATAACGATAAAGCATTATAGGGAAAAGAAAGATAGGTATCAGCCAAATATGAAATAACGTTAAAACCAGGATGCATGAAACTTTGTATAAACGCCGGAGCAACATCGCCCGTCCTGCCATGGAGATAGGCATAACCGGTAAAATAATGGTAGTTCAGCAAGTCAAAATTAACATCCTGCCCCCGGGAAACTACAAAAAAAGCCAAACTAATAAACGCAAGCACAATGAATGCGAAATCATATGATAATTTGATACGTTTCATATGTAATCCATTAAAATAACTTTTAAACACGAAAAGAAGATAAAATTGCTAACGGTTTTAATTTCTTAAATATTATTAGCAGTAGTTTTTTCTACCAGCTCATTATAAATTTCCTTATAACTCTCAGTCATGCAGGTCGAAGTAAAAATTTTATCAAAGCGTTCTTTGGCATTCTTGCCAAAAATCTTTGCCTGTTCCGGGTTTTCCCAGAGAAGGGTCATCGCATTTGATAATGCAGACACATTAGCTGGCTTGACAACAATACCCGTTTCATTATGGATGTTGATAAAACTGGTTCCAGTACCAATTTCGCATGAGATCAGCGGCTTACCATACATTGCGCCTTCAAGAAGCGTAATCCCAAACGCTTCAGAGCGTAAATGTGACGGAAACACAACGCTATAGCACAGTTCAAGCAAAGCAGCTTTGTCGGCATCTGGCAAAGCACCAACGAAATGCACATTTTTTAATTTATTAACCTTTGCCAGGTTTTTAAGTTCATTTTCTATCGGGCCGCTACCAATGATAACCAATGGATAATCGAGTTCTTTTAAAGACTGAATGAGGAACTGTAACCCTTTATAATAACGGAATGCACCAATAAACAGGAAAAAGCGTTCACCCACCCGATTCCGCCAGTATTCTAAATGCTCTTTATCAGCCACCGGATATGAAGACTTATCTAAACCATAAGGTATGACTTTGACCTTTTGGCTGTATCTTTGCAAAATCGGACTAGACTGAACATAATTAGGTGACGCTGCGACAATACAATCAACCGCGTTGAGAAAGCGGTGCATGAGCGGAGCGTATACTCGTAGAGCAAGTTTTTGCTTAACAATATCCGAGTGATAGGAAACTATGCAGGGCTTTTTGATCCCTACCATAAAATGGAGTAAATCCATAAAAGGGTAAGGAAAATGATAATGAATAATATCAGCCTGCTTTGCCAGTTGCTTAAAACGTTTGATTGCGCTTAGCGAGAAAGGCGTGGAAGCCATTTCAAAACTCGTCGCGGCATAATTAGCGCAATGGTTTCCTATTTTTTCATTATCAATATTGCCACGTTTGCTTAAAGAAAGGGTGGTAGAAGCAATACCATACTTTGAGCCGGCTTCACTAAGCTGAAAAATAACCTGCTCAATGCCGCCAAAAGAATCGGGATAATAGGTTTTATATAAATGAAGAACTTTCAGCATGAAATTAATATACCTGCTTGTAGGCAATAATTGTCTCTTGTGCGCAACGCTGCCAGGAGAACGTTGAGGCGCGCTGTAGTCCTTTAACACGAGCTTGTTCACGCCATACATCGTCATCGATACTTTTGAGCATCAGCCGACTCAAAGTATCAACATCCATGGCTTCACACGTTAATGCACATTCACCTACGACCTCGGGCAAAGAAGAACTTGTTGAACATACGACAGGAACACCGGAGGCCATTGCCTCCAGAACCGGCAAGCCAAAACCTTCATAAAGTGAAGGGAAGAGAAAACTTTTAGCACCGGCAAAAAGCGAGGGTAAATCGGAAGAAGGGGTATAGCCAAGATAACGCAACCACCCTTCTCGTTCACCACGTTCAAAACGATGGTGCAATTCTTCGCTACCCCATCCTTTAAAACCGCTGATCACGAGGGGAATGCGTTGCCTGATTTCCAGAGGCAGCATTTGATAGGCATCGAGAAGCGTTGTTAAATTCTTTCGAGGTTCTATAGATCCGGTAAATAAACAATATTGAGAGGCGCTTAGCTTATATTTTTGGAGTACAGGCGCGACCTCTTGTGCCCCGGCAGGATAAAACTCACCGCTGCTGGCAAGACTCGCCGTATAAACTTTATTTTCCGGGAGATTAAAATATTCAATCAGTTCACGACGCGTAAATTCGGAGTCGGTAATAAAAATTTGTGCTCGCTTAAGCGTCTGCATTAACTCTTTTTGCATAAACTTAACGCGCTCTACAGGATGGCATTGTGGCCAGGTAAACACCGAAAGATCATGAAAGGTAACGACACAGCGCTCAACATGAGGCGGTAAATAAAAATTAGGGCCGTGATAGATTGCATCTTTATGATGACGAAGAACCTGCGTTTTTAGCCAGGGAGCAGTCAGGCGATAGATTTCAGCGGCAAGCGGGTTTTTACGTAATCGCTGAGTCAACCCATGAGCAGTAGTTTTGTTTTCTACTACCTCTGGTAGTTGGCTGGATAATGTGCGCCCTTTAAGAAACAAAAGCTCAGAGATCTCTGAGCTTTTTGATAAACATTTTGCTAACTCATAAGCATACCGACCAATACCCGTTAAGGGATATTTTATCGAGTCGGTACCAAATATGACTTTCATTCGTTTTCCAACATCCAGCGCAGCGTTTCTTCCAGGGCAGGTACTTCCCAGTCAGGTATGAGCGCGCGTAATTTCTCTGGATTACCGCACAGTGTTTTCACTTCATTTGCACGCACAAAAGCCGGATTAACTTTAATTTCAAGATGGTGACCTGTGATTTTTTCACACAGCTCTACCACTTTTCTTAACGAGTAGGTTCTACCAGAGCATATATTTACGATTTCACCACGTGGTTGTGCTTTAACCAGTTCCACATATGCCTTGCTCAATGCTCTTACATCTGTAAAATCACGCCATACGTCGATATTACCCAGTTCAATCGTAGGTGATTTTTCTTTAAAGTGCTTAACGATTTTTGGCAATAAGAAATTATCCGCCTGACCCACGCCGGTATAATTGAATGGTCGAGTAATAAATATGGGTAATTTATCCAACCAGATCTTCGCCATATATTCCATTGCCAGCTTACTGACAGCGTAGTCATTAGCCGGGTTGGCAGGCGTCGTTTCAGCTAGCTGGCCCTCAGTACTGTTGCCATAAATGTTAGCGCTGCTGGCCAGTAAGACTGCATCCATGGGATGACTGCTATCATAGAGCGCCTGCAATAGATTGCGAGTTCCGACGATATTCACATCGTAAAACGCTTTCGCGTCGCCATGACCCACAAACGCAATGGCGGCTAAATGGATAGCGACATCAGGCTTTATATTTTTGACAACATCCGAGAGCTGAACGGTATCAAGCAAATCGACATGAAAATAGTCAGCTTCATCTGAAGGGGCTGAGCCCAGGCCGTAAACACGATATCCGGCAGCGGAAAGTTCCGCTGCCACATAGCGACCGGTAAACCCATTGATGCCTGTTACCAGGGCTCGTTTGCCGGTGCCTGTCATTAGAAAGAAAATCCTTGCTGATTACGACGCAGGTCTTCTTCTACCATCATCTGGCATAATTGCTCCAGTGTGGTTTTCGGTTCCCAACCCAGAATTTCTTTTGCACGAGCGGGGTTGCCAATAAGTAAATCAACCTCAGCAGGGCGGAAAAACTTCGGATTAACACGCACCAAGGTTTTACCGGTCTCTACATCAATACCCACTTCCTGTTCGTCTTTCCCTTCGAAACGTAACGTGTAGCCCGCAGCTTTGAAAGCCATTGATACGAAATCACGTACGGTTTCAGTACGGTTAGTCGCCAGGACAAAGGTATCCGGCTGATCGGCCTGAAGCATACGCCACATACCTTCAACGTATTCTTTAGCAAAGCCCCAGTCACGTTTCGCGTCCATGTTACCTAATTCAAGCACTTCAGCCTTGCCAAGTTTGATTTTGGCAACAGTATCAGTGATTTTACGGGTGACAAATTCCTGCCCACGCAGCGGAGATTCATGGTTGAACAGGATACCGCTGGAGGCAAAAATGCCATAGCTTTCGCGATAGTTCACTGTCATCCAGTGAGCATAGAGTTTCGCTACGCCATACGGGCTACGCGGGTAGAACGGCGTGTCTTCTTTCTGCGGCACAGCTTGAACCAAGCCGAACATTTCTGAAGTGGACGCCTGATAAAAGCGAATTTTCGGGTTAACAATGCGAATTGCTTCCAGCAGATTTACTGGGCCAATGCCTGTAATTTCTGCGGTAGTGACTGGTTGCTCAAAAGAAACACCCACAAAACTCTGAGCTGCCAGATTATAAACTTCGGTCGCACCCGTATTTTGCAGCAAACGAATGCTTGCGGACAGGTCAGTCAAATCATATTCAACCAGATGAAGATTAGGGTTATTTTTAATACCCAATTCTTCAATACGCCAAAAATTAACTGAACTCGTCCGGCGGTATGTTCCATACACCGTGTAACCTTTATTCAACAGAAGCTCAGCTAAGTAGGCGCCATCTTGGCCTGTAATGCCCGTTACGACTGCAGTTTTCATTTCGTCTTTACCATTATGTTTACTGATGGAAGGGGTTAATTAAAATAATTATTCAGATAATTGTATACGGTTCTGGGTTTCTTATCGCTATAGTAACAAACCCTGTCGACATAATTAAGACCTAAAGCCGAAGAAACACGTGTACTAAGCGGCGATTTTTCCACATCCAAAACGCGATCAAGCTCTTTGTACATTGCATTAGGGAGCTCCTGCCAACCTAAACATTTAAAAATTTGGTTGACGTAAAAAAGAGCTAAATGGCCGCGAGGATGATTGATGGTATAAAAAAGCGGATGATCCCGGTAGTGGTTGCGTATATAGTCCGCAATGCCCTTGACATCCGTCGTCGATTCTTTGCTCTCAAGGGTGCTGAGCGATTTTTCTGCATTTTCCCTGATCGCGTCTTCAGATACATCATCCCAGATAGTCGCAACATCGTCAGGGGCTTCAGAATATTTATCCAGCCAGATATTGCAGTATGCGCTTTTAGTAGGTTTTAAAATCTCACCGCCTAGTGCCCACGGGAAAAGGCCTGTCCAGGCAATATAGGGCACGGTCACAAGTTGCACATCAGGGCGAAGCCGCGTCTGAATAATATGCTCTGGCATTAAAAATTCAGGGTAATCACCGGCTAACTGTTGATAAATGAAAATGTCGATATCATCGTAATCCTTTGACAAAGGCTCGTTACTGGCAATCTGCCGCCAGTTTTCTGTTAAAATAATCTTATAGTCAGGATAGGTTAATTCGATTGCTTTTTTTACCAGAAAACCTTGGCAAGTAAGATAGATACCTACTTTTTTCATTTTTTAATCCCGTGAGGGATGCAGCCATTGACAAAGTTGATAAAATCTTGTACGCCATGCGTATTGAGATAATTATCAATATCAGCGGTGCGCCCACCAATATGTAGTAACTCATCGTTAATGACTGAAGCTAATTCATCTGCAGTGAGGGAATCCTCTACCATGCGAACCGCTTCACCGTAATCCACGAAAGATCCAATTCTGGTGACAATAACATTTTTCTTTAATGTTAAAAGTTGCGGCACGACACCAGAGCTTTCACCAAGACTTTTTTTACGAAGCTGGAGAGCTAAATCAATACTTGCCATTAGACGAAACAGTTCATCTTCATCTGGCGAATCATGAATCTCAATAAAGTCAGGCACTGAGCTGTAGTTATTTTTAAAGAAATCCTCTGCAAGGTAGCCTGCAATGATTAACTTTATTTTTATACCCTTATCGACTAATTTTTGAACCGCTTTAATGATCTTTGGCGTATCTTTACCTGCGTTAGGAAGACCAAATGAACCAATACGAATGTAATCTTCGTCAAGATCATTACTACGTTCAAGTTTAATAGTTGGAACAGGCAAAAAAGTTTCTTTAATAACGATCGGGGTCACAGATCCGAGGTCGGTTTCAGCTAACTGACGCGCCGCTGAGGAGTTAACCCACATCTCATCAACCAACCCGCGATCAACGAAAGGTTTTAATGCATAAATACCATTATCTATTAAATGATGGATATCAAAGACATTTTTGTCATTTAAAAGCTCTGGATCTTTATGCGCATAAGCATCCCGAAGAACTTGCACATAACTCAAATTCAATTCGATACAAACAAGGAATAAGAGATTAAATAAACAAAGGTCGTGAAGATATAATGCACGTGGTGCTGAGGTTTTTTTTGTCGTTAATAACGACACAGCCATTTTAAGGTTATGATCTGAATTCCCTAATACAAAAACCTCTAAGGAATAATCAACCATTTTGGCTGCGTTGACATACGTATCAACAGCAAAAAATTGGGATGGATTATCCTGACTTAATGCTTTTTTGTGTTCAAGCATCACATCAATATCAGGATAATCACCATAAAAATGTGTTTCAATATTATTATTAACAAACGAGATTAATGTGTAATCTGCAATGCCCGTTTGTGCAGGAGGCATTGGTGAAATAACAGCAATTCGTTGGGTCTTTTTATCAACCGCATTTAAAATATTATGGTAGCTCACCAGCTCCATAATATTCATTGCACTGCTATGGACTAGAGGCTCTTGAGTGGTATGAACAGCAGTCGTCTGATGCGCATAAATGGCACGTATCACACTTGCTGCCTTTGGAAAGAAATAACGCAGCACCTTAAAGCCGAACATCTCAATTCTTCTAAACAAAACCCGACTCCTTTATACGGTAATTTTTATTTTGGTAATAACTTGTCAATTATTCTTTGTAATAAAGATGGTTTTTTTGTATTAATAATTTCAATCTGTTTTGTTAACAGGTTGCACTGCTGTTCCAGCATCACTATTTTTTCCGTAAGCTCTTTTCGGTTATTTTCTGAACTAATATTATAAGCATCAGAAAAAGAATTAAACTTATTATCGAAAGTATTTAATTTATCATCGATAGTGGCAACCGAGAAACCATTCCCCTCATTTAGTTGATCAATCCTTTTATCAAGATAACCCACTGTATCATGATATTCTTTATACAATTGACTCAGTTTATCTTCGATAGAAGACAAGTTTTGTGAATTCTCTGATTCAAATTGTTTGACTTTAGCATCAAGGGAATAAATAAAATTAGATGTTTTTTCAACCTGCCCTGACAATTGGTAATGAAAATCAAAGAAATTTTTCTGAAACAGAGAATTTATGAATTTTTCTTCGCGCGGATTGAAAACTAAAAAGGTTTCAATCAGCTTCATCCAGTATTTGATATTAACTGGATGCATATCAATATTACTCGAATCGCTAAGCTGTTCGGCTTTATTCCATAAATCAAGGAATAATTTGAAGTTCCAGCTTGTGTGCGGCGTACTCCAAATTAAAGAAATCCATACTTTTACCTGAGATTCATCATACCAGGTGTCTTGTAAGAATGGATAACGAACCGCAGTAATTTCGTCAGAATGCGCTTTAATGACATCCTGAACAAGAATTATAAAATCGACAAAAACGTTAAAAGGCCAACTCGTTGTACGGATATCAGTCGTGATCGATCCAATATCAATGAAATTCAGTTGCGTATCGTTAGCAAGGAAAATATTCCAGATGCGAAGGTCAGTATGATAGAGGCCATTCTTCTCTAATTCGGTCACGTTTGTTAATAAATTAGAAATTATATCCTTATGAGAAAAATCTCCGCCTGACGCTATTCTGCTGGAAAGCAGTTCGCCTTCAACTTTTTCAAGAACCACGACGCCTTGCCATTTATTTTGAGTACAACTCACAATGGCTGGAATAAAACTGGGGAAAGTATGTCCCGATTTGAAATAGCTGTATTCTTTTTGAAATTCTTGTAAATTATTTTCTTTTTGACCGTTATTGAAGTAATAACATTTAATGACGTTGCTCTCTGAAAAGAAATAACGTCTACTATTCAAATGATATCCATGAGAATATTCATGGGGTTCATCTTTCCATGAAGTAAACTCACCAATATTCACTCCATCGCACCAGAGGTAGTTGCTTGAAAAAATTAAGGGACGCTCAACATCCGATAAATGTGTTGCAAACATCTGAAGCGTATATTGATAGGCGATATTATCAAGATTAGAATAAACATTATCAGGTAATGATTCTGCCCAATATAATGGTTCTTCTTTTAACGCAAGTTCTGTGAGCAATACTTTAGAATTTAGCGCTATTTTATTGATAATTCTTTTCGTTTCATCATAGCCTATTGCATGGCAGACATGATGGAAAACATTTAAGCCCAGAACTAAATCATAAGAATCAGGTTCAAGGGTACTAACAAATGAAGCGATATCATTTTCATAAAATTTGACATGCTCAAAATTATGAAACTCAGCTAACCCCGTACACAATTCAACGTTTTTATCTAAGTAATCGATCCCGACGATTGATTCACTTATTCCAGCCAGATTCAGACTAAAGAAACCCTGGGCGCAGCCCAGGTCAAGCACCCGAATCGGGCGCTGTAAATGCTTTACCAGCAGATTAGCAATATTCATAACGATGGCTAATCTATCACTGGATTCTCTTTCGGCCTCAGAGGTAAAATCCTCGAACCCGAAAATAGGTTGATAGCGCTCGGGAAGCGCTTCAACCAGTCTGTTTATTTTATCACTCACGTTATTGTTCCCAATCGAATTCAGCATTTAAATTACTCAATCCTATGCTCGCCTGCTCGTTAACGACCTGAATCATGATCGAATCATAGCGGCGATCTAAAGGTTTGTCTTCACCATCAATTGAAAACTCAGAAACACCAAGAGAAATAAGATAATTCCCTCTGTTGAGGTCAAGCGGACATCTGAATGAACACTTAATTACTTGACCACTTTTATACGTCCCTGTTGTAACGTCTTTATCAGAACTGATTTCAGAATTGGTACCATACATGATAACCCCATCATGGGTTTTTATCATGATACCAAACACCGGGTGTGTTATATCGCGTTCGAATAACACGTTAAAAACGAAATCGACTTTTGACCCGGTAGTAATAGAGGTTGGGTACATTTTTTCATCAGCGACCACGGCAAAATCAATAATCTTCGCACCGCCAGCACCCCAGCGATACTCAATTTTTTGATATAGCGGGCGCGTATGATAAAGATCTTCGGTTGAAAGTTGTACTTCCAACTTTTTATTATCATCCGACTTTTTAACTTTCTTACTCTTGCCAAATATTTGATCGCGAAATCGATTAACGACATCGCGCGGCTCACCGATCATATCGATGGTGCCATGACGTAATAAAATGGCTTTTTGGCAATGTTTAACGATGTCATCAAGTGCGTGAGTCACAAATAACAGCGTCATGCCTTCCCGGCGATAGCGGTTAATGCGCTGGAAACATTTTGCCTGGAATGCCATATCGCCAACCGATAATGCTTCGTCAACGATAAGCACATCAGGTCGAACAGCCGTTGCCACACTAAAAGCGAGTCGTACCTGCATCCCACTGGAATAAATACGCAACGGTTGATCAATAGCTTCGCCAATTTCTGCAAAGGCTTCTATCTCTGGCATCAACACCTGGATCTGTTCGATGCTGAGTCCCTGTAACTGGCATGCCATAAATACGTTCTGCCGCCCAGTAAAATCAGGATGGAATCCCATGCCTAATTCCAGCATTGCTGCAATGCGCCCGTTTATGGTTACTGATCCGGTGGTCGGTTGTGACGTACCCGTAATGAGTTTGAGTAACGTACTTTTTCCCGCGCCGTTGACGCCAATTATGCCAACGGTCTCCCCTTTGCCTACCGTAAAGGAAATATCTTGCAACACCCACTTAAGATTATGATGCGCTCTTTTTACAGGTGATATCCACTCTAATAACCGTCCAAAACGATTAAAATAAATCTTATATGCTTTTCCAACTTTATTTACAGATATGCTGTCCATTACAGTTCGTCCACCATATCAGCTGAAAATTTTCTAAACATATACATTCCCAATGTACAAAGAACAACCGCTGAAACCGCGACTGGAAGAACAAGTTGCCAATCAGGCCATTTTTGATAAACCATTATCGATTGGTACGAGACGACCAGCTTTGATAATGGATTCAACATAATAATATCTTTAGCCCATTCCGGTACGATATTTACGGTATAAACAATCGGCGTAAACCAGAACCAGAACTGTATCAGGATGGCAATAAATTGACCGATATCCCTGAAGAATACGTTCATCACACCCAATACCATACCCAGACCGATGGTGAACGCAATCTGGATGATGAGTAACGGTATAATGGCGACAATCACTTCATAGGGAAATTGCCCTGTGACGATCAGGAAAATCGAAAATAAGGTAAAGATGATAAGAAAGTTTAAAATTGCCGAGACAACAACAATGACTGGCAAACATATTCTGGGGAAATTCAGCTTTTTCAGCATATTAGCATTTTCAAGGAAAACGCTAACGCTTCGCCCCAAAATCTCAGCAAATAGCCCCCATGTTAACACCCCTGAGCAGAGATAAATGCTGTAGGCAAACGCACCGGTTACGTTCGGCAACTTAGCCTGCATGATCTCAGAAAAGATCAGGGTATAAACAAGAATCAACGATAACGGTTGTAATATTAACCATGCCGCTCCCAGCATACTGGTTTTATAACGCACCTGAAATTCACGCTTGACGCTACCGAGGATAAACCCCCGGTAACGGTATATTGACAATAAAAGGTCTTTCATTTATTACTTTCCAAGCATTAATGTCAAAATTTCAGAGGTTTTATCGTTCATCAACTTAGTATTATTTCTTGATTCAACGTTGAGACGTACTACGGGTTCAGTATTGGAACTACGTAAGTTAAAGCGCCAGCTATCGAACTCAATGCTCACACCATCGGTCAAATCAACATGCGTTGCTTCTGGCTCATAAACTGCCCGGATTTTTTCGATTGCGGCTTTGGCATCATCCAGCTTGTTATTAATCTCCCCGGAAGCAGGAAATGCTGCCATTCGGTCAGCAACCAAGGCTTTCAGGCTGGTATTTTTTACACACAGTAATTCAGCGACCAATAACCAGGGAATCATTCCACTATCGCAATAAGCAAAATCGCGGAAATAATGGTGAGCACTCATTTCACCACCATAAATCGCGTCTTCTTTACGCATACGCTCTTTAATAAAAGCGTGCCCAGTTTTGGACATGACAGGAACACCACCTGCTTTTGTAACGATATCCATGGTGTTCCAGGTCAGGCGAGGATCGTGGATAATCTTGGCGCCAGGCTCTTTTTGCAGGAATGCTTCTGCCAGTAAGCCAACAATATAATATCCTTCAATGAATTGCGCTTCGCCATCAAACAGGAAACAGCGGTCAAAATCTCCATCGAACGCAATACCCATATCGGCGTGATGTTCACGCACAGCATCGGCTGTGTCCTGACGGCATTCTGGCAATAATGGGTTAGGAATACCATTAGGGAAATTACCGTCAGGCTGGTGATGCACTTTGATAAACGTTACCGGCACATTGGCTGCCTGAAAGCGCTTTTCAATTGCATCAATGACATGGCCTGCCGCCCCATTACCGGAGTTAATAACCAACTTCATCGGGCGGTTAAAGTTCTCCAGATTCACATAGCTCATTAAATGATCTACATAGGCATCCAGAATGGTGATTTGCTTATAGCTGCCCCGCTGGCTTTCATCGACTTTTGAAAAATTATTTTCTTCAGCAAGCCGTTGAACATCGCGCAGGCCAGTATCACCACTGATAGGTTTTGCGTTTTCACGAACCAGCTTCATGCCATTATAATTCATCGGATTATGGCTGGCAGTGACCTCAATACCCCCATCAACACCCAGATGGAAAGTCGCGAAATAGATTTCTTCGGTTCCGCTCAGACCAATATCAAGCACGTCTGTCCCGGCATCTCTGAGACCATTGGCCAGAGCTAATTTCAGCGCTTCGCTTGTAAGGCGAACATCACCGCCTACTACGATAGTTTTGGGTTTTAAAAATTCGCCATATGCGCGACCAATACGATATGCAATATCTTCATTCAGCTCTGTGCCCAATTCGCCGCGAATATCATATGCCTTAAAGCAAGTTAATGATGACATCTTAATTAATCCTTAAAATTAGCAACGACCGTATTGGTCAATAATACGAATAATGTCGTCATCGCCCAAATAAGAGCCTGACTGAATTTCTAAAAGTTCCAGAGGTATTTTCCCTGGATTCTCAAGGCGATGCTGAGATCCAATTGGAATAAAGGTTGACTGGTTTTCAGTCAATAAAAACGATTTATCCTGGATTGTGACTTTTCCCGTGCCCGAAAGCATGACCCAGTGTTCTGTACGATGATGATGCATTTGCATTGAAAATGCGGCGCCGGGTTTAACAGTAATTCGGTTTACGTTAAAGCGCTCCGATTGTACAACCACATCGCAACGGCCCCACGGGCGGTAAATTTCTCGATGGCGTTTATACTCACTACGGTTTTGCGCTTTAAGATGTTCAACAACTTTTTTAACATCCTGTACCTGGTCTTTATTTACAACCAGAACGGCATCTTTAGTATTAATAATAACGAGATTATCAACGCCTATTGCAGCAACAAGTTTTTCATCGGTGTTAATGTAGCAGTTGTTGGTATTATGCGTGAACGTATCACCAGTAAGAACATTACCGCATTCATTCTTGTTGCTCACTTCCCACAGAGCAGACCATGAGCCGACATCGCTCCAGTCAGCATCCAGGCTAACAACGACGGCATCTGATGTTTTTTCCATAACGGCATAGTCAATGGACTCATCCGGGCATGCAACGAAGAGTTCTTTATCGACATTAATGAAATCATCACCGTCTTTTGCGTTCAGGATAGCGGCTTTACATGCATCCAAAATATCCGGGCGGAATTTCTCCAGCTCTGAAAGATATTTTTTTGCCCGGAACATAAACATCCCGCTGTTCCAGTAATATTCTCCTGATGAGATATACTCTTCAGCAGTTTCACGATTGGGTTTTTCAACAAAACGGTTAACTTTGAAAGGCGAATCTGACTCAGGGGTGACTTGCTCACCTCTATGGATATACCCATAACCTGTCTCAGGGCCGGTTGGAACGATTCCAAAAGTGACCAGACTGCCTTTTTTAGCATATTCAAATGCCGCCTGTACCGCTTCATGGAAGGCTGCTTTATTATTAATAATATGGTCAGCGGCCAGAACTAATAAAATTGGATCGTCGCCATTCTCGATAGCACTGAGTGCGGCAAGCGCGATTGCTGGCGCAGTATTGCGGCCAACGGGTTCAAGAATAATATTATGAGAAAGTTTATCGATTTGTCTGAGTTGCTCCGCAACCAGGAAACGATGCTCTTCATTGCAAATTACGACGGGTTCTCTTGCATTCACACCATCCAGGCGTACCACTGTTTCCTGAAGCATCGATCGTTGTCCATACAAACGAAGAAACTGTTTAGGATACAGTTCACGTGACATTGGCCATAAACGACTACCGGTTCCACCAGCCATAATCACAGGAAGTAGCATTTTGCAATCCTTAATATTAGTGAATTTGTCAATAACGAGGTATAAATATATCAATCAGGTACGCTACCGCCCCTGGCTTTCGCAACCAGAGCGCGTACGGCTTCGTTGTTTGTTAGTACTCTTGGTAAAAGTTACTGGCGAATCCTCCTGGCCCGTATGCAACGCGGTCAGGAAAACAAGAGTCAGGAATTTTTTACGAAGTGCACTGCACCTGCTGAAAAGTGACAGCGATAGGATAGAACATTTTTTTGCGGAGACAGGACTGATTTCATTTAAGGACCATAAATACTTCTGATATCGGCGCTAACTCAAATTTTAACTAAGCGGTAGATTGCCCGATAATTAAGCCAAACTTATCTACGAAGCGTCTAAATAATGAACGATCGCATTATATGTTGATTTGCAACCGTTCATTTTTAAACGAAAAGCACTGATTATGACAGCATCTTCTTAATGCTTTCCCTAAATTTTTGACCTTCTTTCAGGTTACGTAAACCGTAGTTGACAAAGGCCTGCATGTAACCCATTTTTTTACCGCAGTCGTAACTGTCGCCAGTCATCAGCATCGCTTCAACCGGTTGATTTTTATTCATAGCGGCAATGGCATCCGTTAGCTGAACGCGCCCCCAGGCTCCCGGTTCAGTACGTTCCAGTTCAGACCAGATATCGGCTGAAAGCACATACCGCCCTACTGCCATCACATCAGAAGCCAGCGTCTGCGGCTGATCCGGTTTTTCGATAAAATCGACGATACGCGCCACTTTGCCTTCAGTATCGAGCGGCTCCTGCGTCGTAATAACGGAATACTCGGAGAGATCCCCTTCCATACGCTTCGCGAGCACCTGGCTGCGGCCGGTTTCCTGGAAACGCGCCACCATTGCAGCAAGGTTGTAGCGCAGAGGGTCGGCGGATGCGTCATCCAGCACAATATCCGGCAGCACGACAACAAACGGATTGTTACCGACGACAGGTTGCGCACAAAGAATAGAGTGGCCAAGGCCCAGCGGTTGAGCCTGGCGGACGTTCATGATGGTCACGCCCGGGGGACAGATTGACTTCACTTCCGCCAGCAACTGGCGTTTAACACGTTGCTCAAGCAGAGCCTCGAGTTCATAGGAAGTATCAAAGTGGTTTTCAACCGCATTTTTCGAAGAGTGAGTAACAAGCACGATCTCTTTGATGCCAGCGGCTACGATCTCGTCGACGATGTACTGAATCATTGGCTTATCGACGATAGGAAGCATCTCTTTCGGAATCGCTTTGGTGGCAGGCAACATATGCATGCCCAGACCGGCAACCGGAATTACTGCTTTCAAATTAATCATTATCAATCCCACCTCAAAATGGTCGATGAATTATAGTCTTTTCGCGCTCCAACGCCAGCACGTTTTGTTAAGCGAAACGAACACCCAATTCTACCTCTCCGCTTAGCAGCTTGAAATGTATAAAAAACGTAAAAAACGCAGCGGAGGCCAGGAATATTCGCAAAGTCGCGCATTAAAAAGTCACGGTGATTTTTTGGGTAACCTGAAATTGAGCGCCGAGACATTGATATATTTTTGGTCGATTCGGTCGATATCGACTGATACCTGCCCCTTTTTGTTCACTGCGTTAATATTGCGCAACGAAAGCAATGTCTCATCCCGCGCCATAAACCGCCCGCGAACGTCCTTTCGCAAGTCAAAGTGTAGTCTAAGCGCCGGCCCGTCGCTGGCAGCCTGCATTACATTGATATTACTTAAAAAAAGATGTTGAGGCTTGTTGTGGATTTCCAGCGAAGCGGCTTTCAGGTCAAGGTTGGTTACCGAAACAAATGACGTCGCGTTACCGGATGAAATTTGGATGCCGCGCAGTTTTTTCTCGCTTCGCTGATTATCTAAAAAAACGTTATCCAGCCGGAAATTCTGCGGAATCGACAAATATTTCCCTTTTACCACCCCATAGCCTATTAACAGGCCTGCGCTATTGACCATTTTAATATTTTCGATGGAAAAATTATCGCATCCATATATGGCGACAGTGGCATTGTCAATTCCCGCTTTTTTACTGTAGTCCGGGGTAATATTTTGCGCAGTAATATTACGAATGACAAAATGTTTACCGTTTTCCACATGGACTAATTGCCGGCAGTTTTTGCCGGTTATATTCGCAACGACAAAATGCTTTACCGCCTGGCTTTCCGGGTAGTCGTTGTCGTAAGTACTGCCCGCCAGTCCGATACCAATCCCCCAGTTAGTTTTCCCATTGGTGCAATTGATGTCCTCAACGATGTGATCGGATATCAGTAAGTCGCGATCGTTGATAGCCACGTTCCACTCTATCGCGTCGCCCTGTAAACGGCTGAAATGGCCGTTGGTAATGCGTACGCTTTCGATCTTATTGTGGAAGCCCTGGCGCAGAATCCCATAGTTGGCGTCCTGCACCGTCAGATGGTCAATCGTCAGATTACGCATGGTTTCCGGGGCGCGTCTGCCAATAAAGACCAGCGCGACCGGCCCGAAGCCGCTCATCTTCAGCTGAGTTATCCGGCAGTCCGAGCCGCGGATATCGAGAATCACATTATGGATCTCCGCCCTCCCCTCGCCCGTGACCTGGCAGCGATCGGCTAAAACAAAACGCCCGTTGCCATTGCCTTCGATACGTCCCTTTACCCGTAACGTCTTACCTGCGGGTATAAAGACAGCGCTATTGACGTTGTTGCAGACGACATTCTCAGGCACATCGACAGTCTGCGCCGCCTCAAAGGCGCGCCTGAACGCGTCCGGCCAGTCAGTACGAAAATAGCGTTCGACATTCACGGCGGCGGGGTTTTCAAGCGCACGAGCGACAGGGCTATGGAGAAGGGGAAGAAGCGCCACGGAGCCTGTGGCTTTAAGCAGGGTGCGTCGCGTCCAGGTCTTTTGGTTACCCATAAATCCTCAACGTAATGATAGGGTCTGCAACAAATTCACCAGCTGGTGTTGAATAATTTGCTGATTAAATACGGTTTCTACCTTTGCCCGCGCGCGCTGGCGCAGCGGTTCGAGTTGCGCTTCGTTCAGACTGGCGACCTGCTCAAGCCGGTCTGCCAACGCCATGGCGTCGTTTTCCGGCACCAGCCAGCCGGATTGTTCGCTCTCTATCAGTTCCGGAATGCCGCTGTGCAGGGTCGAGATAACGGGTATTCCTACCGCCATCGCCTCCATCAATGCCACCGGGATCCCTTCCATATCGCCGTCTGCGCCGGTTACAGAGGGCAGTAAAAACAGATCGGCGTCATTCAGCATCGCCCTGACCTCATGGCTGGGTTTAAATCCCGGCATCACAATCTCGTTTTCAAGCTGATACTGCCCGATCAGGGTTCGCAGTCTGCGCTCCCAGGGGCCCATCCCCAGGATGTGATAGCGAAACGGTACGCCGCGCGCTTTAAGCTGACGGCAGGCTTCAATCGCCACATGCAGCCCTTTCTTTTCCGTTAACCGCGC
The DNA here is from genome assembly GCF_009907385.1 of Atlantibacter hermannii. Classification (GTDB taxonomy): domain Bacteria; phylum Pseudomonadota; class Gammaproteobacteria; order Enterobacterales; family Enterobacteriaceae; genus Atlantibacter; species Atlantibacter hermannii_A. The sequence continues at coordinate 40,155 of NZ_JAAATR010000025.1, read as the reverse complement.
GACGGAAACGATCTGTAGCGGCGAGCCCAGCGTTTTAGCCGGGCGCAGCGTGAAGTTATCCATATCCACGCCCATACGCGACACGGCCAGCTTTTCCTGCGGGCAACCCATCGCCGCCAGCCTTTGCGCCCAGAGTTCGCTAATGGGCAGCATCAGGTCGCCGCGTTTAAATAATTGTTGATACTCCCGGGTATAGTGCTCCAGCACCTGGCGATGCGACACGTCGATCCCGTGGAAAACGGTGGCGATTTTTCCCGCCAGCAACCCCAGTTCGCGGAGCTTAGCGGCGGTGACGCCTGCCGGTCCAAAATGGGCGATAAACACATCCGCCTGATGGCGTCGCGCGCCGGCGCACATTGCCGACAGGATCAGATTGCGGGCCTCATCGCCATAACGCGCCATATTCATGGCCCGCCATACCGAGGGGCGATGCAATCCTTTGGCCGTCCGGAATGCGCGATACTTCAGCTTATTGATCCTGCCTTCCGGCTCATCCAGCAGCCAGGTGGTTTTGTTAGCCAGTTGATACTGTTCAAACGCCGCATGGGTGTGTTGCAAATCCCCTTTATGGATAGCGACGATCTCCACCTCATAGCCCATCCTGATAAAACCGACGATCTGGTTAAGAACAAAGGTTTCCGACGCCACCGGGAATTTCAGTAAAAAGAAGCCGACCTTCATGCTGTCTCCTCAATACGCGCCAGCACCGACTGCACCATACCGATCCCTCTGGCGCGCTCCGCCGCCACCGCGTTGTTAAGCCGTTCATTGATGGTCGGTAACTGGCCTAAGACATCGGCCACCAGACCTTCCAGCGAGCCATCCAGCAGTTGGCGGATATCCACCGCCATTTCCGGCATGCCCAGCTGCTGCATAATGCCAGCCGATTTGTGCTCGTAATTGACGGCGATGGCCGGCGTGCCGAAATTCATTGAGATAATCGCCGAGTGCAGGCGGGTGCCGACGGTCAGTTCGCAGGCCGCGAGCAGTTTGCCCATTTCAAGGTCGTTCAGTTCATCCATCACCACGTGATAGCGCGATGCGTCTTTGATCAGCGCGCGCAATTTCAGCGCCACCATCCGGTCGTCTTTGTTGTAGCTATCGATACCGGTGCAGGTTGACAACGCCAGCACCTGATACCCGGCGTCAATCAACCGGTTCGCCACCCCGGCAAACGCCTGTTCATAAGCCTGTTGCGTAGTGCCAAGCCGCTTATCAAAGGGCGCTAAGTCGCGCAGGGTAATGGCGACGGTTTTGCGCTGCGCCGCCACGCCAAGCCAGTGCTTAACCGCATAGCTGGCGACAAAATCCTCATCATGGGGCGCGACCAGCCAGGCGGTATCCACGCCCTGCTCGACCTTTTGGCTGTCGATCTGGCTTTGGGTCATCAGATCCAGCGACACTTTTTCACGCAGGATCAGGGCGTCGCACTGCCCAAACACATAATTGGCGAGCTGATTGAACTGCGGATCGTGAAAAGGCCCGACGCTGTGGCCGACGATAAACAGCGGCTTATTGGCCATAAAGGTACACAGCGCGTGTTCAAACTGCGGCGTGCCGTACAAATCAACAAAGAACGATCCGCCAACCTGGATAATCGCGTCGTACTGCGCCAACTGCTTCACAAAATTCAAAAACCCCTGCGGAATGGCGATATTGCGCAGTTGCCCATCCCCGGAGGCTTTAGACAGTAAGACCTGGTGCTGATAACGTCGACGCAGCACCTTTTTCACTTTCCCCATCAATCCGGTCGCTCTGTTATGGCGTTTCATCTGCTGATGCAGCGGATCGCTCAGCACCGGGCGATCCAGCAGCCAGGCGGAGCTCACCGGGTAGCGGCTCATGACGTCAACATCCGCGTCCGGCGCCAGCCGGGTAATGGCATCCACGAGGCCGCGCAGGATTGCGCTGTCGCCACGGTTGCCACAAGTATGATTGCCAAGAATTAATAATTTCATAAAGACCTCTTAATGGGGTTGTATGCAGGCCAGACGTCAGCCTGCACGCAGCAGCACTTTGAGTGTTTTGTTGCGACAAAAAGGGCGTTTTACTTCAACAACCAGCGGATGGCGGGAGAGCGCGAGGGTCAACGCCCAGGCCACAATGCCCGCCGTGATTTGCGCGGCGAGCACCATCGCGGGCTGCCAGTGAGGCGCGAGCAGGATACCGGTGAAGTAGCTTGCCGCAACGGTGGGAATAACCAGGCGCAACGGCAGCCACAGGCTGTGTAGATACTCCCGGTAGCTCGGGCCCAGTACGGGTTTGAGCAGCACAAAATAGGTCAGGAACACGTTGACGCTCTGGATAATCAAAAAACCCAGCGTCACGCCGATCACGCCGTTCATCTTGCCGCCGACAATAATCGCCGGAATAAACAGCAAGGTTTTGAACACGTTGAACTTAAAGCTTAACTCTACGCGCGATGTCGCCATCAGCAACGAGCCGACCGGGTTGCCCACGGCGCGCAGGAGGCCCACCACGCACAGCAGTTGCAGCACCGGCACGATATCGATCCATTTTTCGCCAAACAGCAGCGGCACCACCCGTTCAGACACCACCAACAGCCCCAGCAAGGCCGGGAAATTGATCATCCCCACCAACGAGATCAGCTTATAAAAATTGACCCGTAGCCGGACGGTGTCTTCCTGCATTTTGGCGAAGGCAGGAAACAGCACCCGGGTAATGATCGGGTTCAGCTTCGCCGGCGGTACCACCGCCAGATTCCAGGCCAGGTTAAAGCCCCCTGCCGCCGCCGCGCCTAAAATACGCGCCAGCACCAGGGTCGACAGATTCGTGTTGAGATAATTAATCAGGCTATCGGCGGTAAGCCACGCGCCGAATTTCAGATTGGGCGCCACGGCGCGCAGAGAGAACTGGAAGCCGGGGCGGTAAATGTTGCGGCCAACAAAACCAAACAGCGTGGTGCGGACCAGCGTGTTCACCAGATAACCGATAATCGCCATCATGGCGTCAGGCCAGAACCCGGCGCCGAGGGTGGTCACGCTAAAGCCCGCCAGCACCGAACAGGTTTCGATCAGGCCGATTTTGTTGAACTCCAGCTCTTTTTGCATCAGCGCGCGGTACTGCAGGCCGTGGGGAATGACGATAAACGCCAGCGACAGCGTTTTAATCAGCGGGGCTAAATCGGGATTGCGCAGCACCGCCGCCAGGGTGTCGCTGAGCAGGAACATGCCCGCGCACACCGCCCATCCGAGGCCGACATTCAGCCAGTAGAGCGTCGACAGCTCCAGCCGGGTCATGTTTTTACGCTGAATAATGGAATTGGCGATGCCAAAATCCGACAGCGTGTCCGCCAGCGCGATAATCACCAGCGAAATGGTCAGCAAACCAAACTGATGCTCATTCATCATCCGCGCCAGCAACGTCATCTGGATCAGGCCGAGGGCGATAATCGCCACGGTGGACATCGCGGACCACTTGGCCCCGCTAATGGTTTTTTCTCTCAGGCTCATGGACTTTCCTTAGTACGCGGCTTTATTCACGAAGCCTTTAAAAACTGTGAGAAAAACAATGCGGATATCGAACCACAGGCTCCATTCGCGGATGTATTCCAGGTCGAACTCAATGCGCTTTTCCATTTTTTCCAGCGTGTCGGTTTCTCCGCGCCAGCCGTTGATTTGCGCCCAGCCGGTGATGCCCGGCTTCACTTTGTGGCGCAGCATGTAGCCTTCAATCAGCTCGCGATACTGCTCGTTATGCGCCACGGCGTGCGGGCGCGGCCCGACGATGGACATACTGCCGGTCAGCACATTGATGAACTGCGGAAGCTCGTCCAGCGACGTGCGGCGCAGAAAGTTACCCACCGGGGTGACACGGGGATCGTTTTGCGTGGCCTGGGTGACCACGGCGGCGTTCTCCATCACCTTCATCGAGCGGAATTTCCACACCATAATCGGCTTACCGTCCATGCCGTAGCGGGTCTGGCGGAAAATCACCGGGCCTTTGGAGGTCATTTTCACCGCCAGGGCGATACAGCACAGCACCGGCGAGATCAGCAGCAGGATCAGCGAGGCGAGCACGATATCTTCCGCCCGCTTCAGCAGGCGGTTAATGCCGTTAAGCGGGGTATCGAACAGCGGCACCACCGGCACGCCGTTGACCTCATCGGTGCGCGAATGAAGGATATTGAAGGTGAACACGTCGGGGATCAGCATCACCGAGCAGGTGGTGTCGGAAAGCTGGCGCACCAGCTGCCTGATGCGGACCTCGTCGCTCATCGCCATGGCGATATAGATATTGTGGATTTTGCCGCCTTTGGCATCGTCCACTAACTGTTCCAGATTGCCGGCCCAGTATTGCGATACGCCGCCCGGCTGCGGGTCGTGGTACACACCGGCCACGTCAAAACCAAGCCACGGCTCGTTCCGGAAGCTTTGCACCAGCTCCATACCGACCGGCAGCGTCCCGGCGATCGCGACCCGACGGGTGTTATAGCCGCGATTGCGCAGCCAGCCTGCGCCGAAGCGGATGCAGGAACGGCAAACCACCAGCCCAACGGTCGACAGTAAATACCAGGCGAACCACACAGCAAACCGGGTACTAAAATCATCGTTAAAGGCCAGCAGCCCGGCGCTGAATACCAGGCTTAGCGTCCAGTTTTGCAGCAGCAGCGTCAGCTCGGTGGTGATTTTCACGCCACGCCAGGAGCGATAGAAGTCCGTGATCCCGCCGATCATCTGGAACACCACCAGCGTCAACAGCGCAATCAATAAGTACAGGTATAAAAATGGCAAGCCGTTGATTTTGCAGATTATCCATAATCCACCAAACATAATGGCGATATCAGAAAACCGCTGCACCATTGAGATTAACGATGCATTTGTTTTGGCTCGCTCGCGCTTTTTTAGCGTTGTCATCGTTGGTCCTGTTAGTCGCGCTTACGCGCTGGAATGGGGATAAGCGGGGGCGCATATCCGTAAATCACGCTTACGGACATGCGCGAGCAGACTCGCTTTGCTTAAACGCCTCTCCCGTCGCGATCCTCAAAACGCACGATATCGTCCTCTTCCAGATAGGCGCCGGAACGCACTTCAATGAGATCAAGGGGGATCTTTCCCGGATTTTCCAGACGGTGTGGCGTACCAAAGGGGATGTAAATGGATTCGTTTTCACCGAGCAAACGGACTTCACCGTTCATGGTGACCTGGGCTGTCCCCGCTACGACAATCCAGTGCTCGGCACGATGATGGTGCATTCTGAGAGAGAAACCCTCGCCCGGTTTTACCCGAATGCGTTTCACCTGATAGCGCTCGCCTTCGTCGATAGAGTCATATTTTCCCCACGGACGAAAAACTTCGCGGTGGATGTGATGTTCGTGGCGACCATCGGCTTTGAGTTGTTCCACCACTTTTTTCACATCCTGAACCTGGTTGCGGTCGGCGATCAGCACCGCATCTTTGGTTTGCACCACGACCAGATCTTTAACCCCTACAGTGGTAACCAGCCCGGATTCAGCGTAGACATAGCTATTCTCGGTTCGATGGCTGATCACATCACCGTGATGCACATTACCTTCCGGGGTACGGGAGCTGATTTCCCACAGTGAGGACCACGATCCTACGTCGCTCCATCCGGCATTCATCGGCACGACTACTGCGTCATCAGTATGTTCCATTACCGCGTAATCAATGGATTCGTCGGGGCAGGAAAGAAAGGCCTCTTCATTAATGCGCACAAAATCAAGGTCGGGATCAACGGTTTCCATCGCCTGCTGGCAAACCGCCATAATGTCAGGACGATATTTTTCCAACTCTTCAAGATAGCGGCCGGCACGGAACAGAAACATGCCGCTGTTCCAGTAATAATCCCCGCCTGAAAGATACGCTTGCGCAGTGGACAAATCGGGTTTTTCGACGAATTCCGCCACGTCAAAAGCCACTGCATCAACTTTGATTTCTGCCTGGCAAACGCTGCCGCGACGGATATAGCCATAACCGGTTTCCGGGGCGTCAGGCACAATACCGAAGGTCACCAGTTTACCGCCCACCGCCAGGGGGATTGCCGCCTGAACCGCATCATGAAATGCCTGTTCTTCCTGAATGATATGATCGGCGGCTAACACCAACATCAGGGGATCTTCATTTGGGCTGGCGCGCAGCGCCGCAAGAGCCGCTAATGCCACAGCAGGCGCAGTATTGCGGCCAACGGGTTCCAGGATGATGTTTTCAGCCAGTTTCCCCAGATCGCGTAACTGCTCCGCCACAATGAATCGATGTTGTTCATTGCAAATCACCACCGGGTTTTTACACGCCACGCGATCCAGTCGGGAAACCGTCGCCTGAAGCATCGTAAGTTCGCCTTTCAGGCAAAGAAATTGCTTGGGATAAAGAACGCGGGACAGCGGCCATAAGCGGCTACCTGAGCCTCCCGCCATAATAACCGGATAAAGAGTGGACTGATTCATGGCTTAACCCCGTATATGTTCAATAAATTGGCTTAGCACGTTCTCCTTTTCGAGCGTGCGTTCGGCATATTCACGTGCCAGCGTGTTGTTTTCCGGCATTTTTAAAGCGCTCAGAATGCCCTGCTCCAGCGCATCCACCGATTCCGGCTCCACGCACACGGCAATCCCCGGCGTGGTCAGGCAAAGTTGACCGAGTTCCGTGTGCGGTTCGGCGGTGATCACCGCGTTACCGCCCACCGCCAGAATGTTGGTTAGCTTTGAAGGCAATACCGCGTCCGCCGCGCCGCGCCGCTGGATCACCAGATGGCAGTCGGCCAGCGCCAGCAGCGCCGGCAAATCCTCATACGGCTGCAATGGCATAAACTGCACGTTAGTCAGCCCGCGCTGGGCGACCAGCGCTTCCAGCCGCGCTTTACCGCCGCCCTGCCCGACGATCAAAAACAGCCACGGCTGCGAGCGGGCGCGATCCGCCACCGCAATCAGGTTCTCCAGCCCCTGCTTTTCACCGATATTGCCGGAATAAAGCACAATCTTTTTCTCCGCCGGGAGCGCCAGCCGTTGACGCAGCGCCGCCACGTCAGTGGCAGGCACATCGCGAAAGCGCGCCACTTCGGACCAGTTAGGGAAAAAAATGGTGCGTTCGGGCGGCACGCCTTTCTCAGTGGCTTTGTTGATCATGGAATGAGAGATGGTCGAGACGTTATCCACGCCCAGCAGGCCGCTGCGTTCAAACGCGGCCGCCAGCTTCGCCACCGCGCCGCGTTTGCCGCCCGCCATGCCGAGCCCCAGCATGGCGTCCACTTCATAGTCCTGAATATGCAGCAGGGTTTTCGCGCCAGAGAGTTTTGCCAGCAGACGCATACCCGGCGTGCAAAACAGCGTCGGCACCACGCCGATGATGCGGTCCGGCTTCCAGCGGCGCTGGGACAGCAGCGGGAACAGCGAGCTGAGCGCAAAACTGCCGAGGTGCAGCAGACGCTTCACCGTCGAAGGCTGTTTCGGCACATACAGCGGGCAGCGCCACACCGTGGCCGCGCCGGTTTCTTTGCGCCAGCGCCAGGCCGAGTAGTTTTCGCCTACCTGCCAGGCTGGGTAGTACGGCGGCGCGGTAATGACGCGCACGTCATGCCCCTGACGCGTCATCCACTCCACCATCTCGCCGGTGTATTTACCGATGCCGGTTAATTCGGGGGAGTAATTGATGCCGTACACCAGAATTTTCATAACCCCAGCACTCCGTCCTGGAGCGCCTCGTTGAAGTAGGCTCGGGTGTTGTAATGCACCTGTTCATCCTCCGCCAGCGCGGCGGATTTTCTCCAGCAATAGGCGTCATGCTGCTGCACCGGCAAACTGAGCTCGTCTTTACGAACCCGCAGGCGAAAACCCAACACCACGTAATGGGTGGAAAAATCGCCGCCGGAAAAATTGTCATCATAGAAGTGTTGCCAGACACCAAAGAATCGCGCGTCACTCAGACAAAACCCCTGGCCTAATTCTGCCTGGGTTAGGCGACTGAATGCCTGCTCCAGCGATTCGTCTTTTAGCACCCGCCCGCCAGGCACAAACCAGTAGCCCTGGGCGGGGCGGTTAGTGCGTTTGCCCACCAGAAAATCGCCATGCTCGTTTTCTACGATCAGATCCAACGAAATCAGCGGCGTTAAACGCACCACGGTGGAAAACTGTTCATGATCGAGAAACATGATTACCCCCGGAACTGCTGTTGATTTTCCTGAAACCACTGGTAGGTACTGGCAAGCCCTTGCTCCAGTGATACCTCATGAAACCAGCCGAGATTGTGGAGCCGGGAGACATCAAGTAGTTTGCGCGGCGTGCCATCAGGTTTGGTCGCATCAAACACGACACGGCCCCGATACCCGGTTACCTGAGCGACCGTTTGCGCCAGTTCACGAATGGTGCAGTCCACACCAGTACCGACGTTAATGTGCGACAGCATCGGTTCGGTGTTTTCTTCCCATACCTCTTTGTCCAGTTCCATCACATGAATACTGGCTGCGGCCATATCATCCACATGTAAGAATTCACGCATCGGCGTACCGCTGCCCCACACCACCACATCCGGCGCATTACTGATGGTCGCCTCGTGGAAACGGCGCAACAATGCCGGGATCACATGAGAGTTGTTGGGATGAAAATTATCGTTCGGACCATAAAGGTTGGTGGGCATCACCGAGCGGTAATCGCGGCCATATTGCCGGTTATAAGATTCGCAGAGCTTGATGCCGGCAATTTTAGCGATAGCATAAGGTTCGTTTGTCGGTTCCAGCGTCCCTTGCAATAACTCGCTTTCTTTAATGGGCTGGTTAGCCAATTTGGGATAAATGCAGGAGGATCCCAGGAAAAGCAATTTCGCCACGTTATGCGTGTGCGCAGCGTGGATCACATTGCTTTCCATCATCATATTTTCGTAAATAAAATCAGTAGGATAACTATTGTTAGCCACGATTCCGCCCACTTTAGCGGCCGCCAGATAAACCTGATCAATCGCTTCGCTGGCAAAAAACGCGTTCACTGCCTGGGTATCCAGTAAGTTCAACTCATCGCGGGTACGTAAAACCAGTTCGATATCGTCACGCTGCCCCAGCTGGCGAACAATTGCTGAACCCACCATGCCACGATGGCCTGCAACATAAACTCGTTGTTTTTTCATTATCAGGACTCCAGCGCGAGGGCGACTTCATAACCATGAGATTTAAGCAATGCATGCTTTTTGGCCGCCTCGAGATCGGTTTCAATCATATCGGCCACCATTTCCTGAAGCGTAATTTCCGGCTTCCAGCCCAGTTTCTCGTGGGCTTTGGTCGGGTCGCCCAGCAGGGTTTCCACTTCCGCCGGACGGAAATAACGCGGATCGACGGCGATAATCACATCGCCCGGCTTCACGCCCGGCGCGTCATCCCCATTCACCGAGACCACAATGCCCTTCTCTTCCACGCCCTTGCCTTCAAAACGCAGTGTGATGCCGAGCTGCGCGGCGGCCATTTCCACGAATTCACGCACGGAATACTGCACGCCGGTGGCGATCACGAAGTCTTCCGGCTGCGCCTGTTGCAACATCATCCACTGCATTTTCACGTAGTCTTTGGCGTGGCCCCAGTCGCGCAGGGAGTCCATGTTGCCGAGGTACAGGCAGGATTCGAGGCCCTGGGCGATATTGGCAATGGCGCGGGTGATTTTGCGGGTCACGAAGGTTTCGCCGCGGCGCGGGGATTCGTGGTTAAACAAAATGCCGTTGCAGGCGTACATGCCGTAGGATTCACGGTAGTTCACGGTGATCCAGTAGGCGTAAAGTTTGGCGACCGCATACGGCGAGCGCGGATAGAACGGCGTGGTCTCTTTCTGCGGGATCTCCTGCACCAGACCATACAGTTCAGAGGTCGATGCCTGGTAGAAGCGCGTTTTCTTTTCCAGCCCCAAAAAACGGATCGCTTCTAACAGGCGCAGCGTGCCCATGGCATCCACATCGGCGGTGTATTCCGGCGATTCAAAGGAGACCGCCACGTGGCTCATCGCCCCGAGGTTATAAACTTCATCCGGCTGCACTTCCTGGAGAATACGCGTCAGGTTGGTGGTATCCGTCAAATCACCGTAGTGCAGGTGGAATTTGGGGTTGCTGGCATGCGGATCCTGATAAATATGGTCCACCCGTTCGGTATTAAAAGAAGAGGCGCGGCGCTTGATGCCGTGAACTTCGTAACCTTTCTCCAGCAACAGTTCGGCCAGATAGGATCCATCTTGTCCGGTTACCCCCGTAATGAGAGCCACTTTACTCATGATTTACTTTTCCTCTGTTTAAATCGGGCCTGGTGTTAACTCGCCAGACTGCTGTTTACACGCTCGCGAATAATTTCCGCTGGATTACCGCGACAAATCACATTGCCGGGTAACGATTTAAATACGCTGCTCCGCGCGCCGATTACGGTGCCCTCGCCAATCGAAACGCCGGGCGCGACAAACACATCGGTCGCCAGCCAGCATTTGTCGCCAATCACAATCGGTTTGGCATAAATATCAAAATGGGCGCTCAAATAATCATGGCTGCCGGTACATAAATAACTTTTCTGGGAAATAACCGCATTCGCGCCGATGGTAATATCGCCGAGGGTATATAACACCGCGTCATCGCCAACCCAGGCATAATCGCCCAGCGTTAATTTCCAGGGGTAAGTAATTTTTACCGAAGGACGAATCACCACGCCCTTACCAATTCGCGCACCAAACAGTCGTAATAAAAAAGCGCGCCAGCGATAGGCGATTTGCGGCGACCAGGAAAATAAGGTTTTCTGAACCGCCCACCATAACTGAACTTTAACAGGATGCCCGCCACGGAAATTTTTTGGAACCGAGAATTCTCTTAATTCTTGCATCGGTTTTCCTTATCTTTTAATTCACTATTGCGAGGGATTAGAAATTCAGGATGCAGATCTCCCCGCCCTGAAAAGAGCGTAAAATTAATTTCCCTTCGTTAATTAAAATTAATTTTTTTGGTAAAGCGCTTTGGTTTTACCGGTAGTACGTACCCGTAACCAATAAGAAAGCTCAGCCCAAAAACCGGGCACACCTAAAATAGTGCGCTGAACGTTTTTCGCATCCCGGCATAATTCCAGATTATTGGCGGTGGAGACGCCGCCCATTGAAAATTCCGACACCAATCCCTCAAGGCGTTTAAAGGGATAGCCGGCTTTATACAGTTTTGCCGCCAGCGCATAATCAGACGAGACTTTATATTGCAGATCGTAAGGGTGAGATTTTAATCCCTGCATCGGGAAAAATATCGCCTGATGGCTGGCCGGTAAGCTGTGGTAAATATACCAGCCCTGTTTAGCGCTACGCCGGGTTTTACGACCGTTGCCGAAATCCAGCAGCGCATCGCCAATGATCATCGACGGCCGCTGCATCGGGAGCGTCGCCAGCTGGCGCACAAATTGCGCCACGTCAGGGTGAAACACATCCCCGGAGTTTAAAAACAGGGCGTAATCGCCGTGAGCAAGCTGAATGCCTTTGTTCATGGCGTCATAAATGCCGCGATCTTTTTCGCTGACGTAACGTAACGCGTACTGCCCGTTGCGGCTTTTCAGGAATTCCTCCGTGCCGTCTGCGGAGCCGCCATCCACCACAATCCATTCAAAATCGATAGTGGGGTCGACTGCCAGATGCGCCAGCGATCGCCATGTTTTTTCCACCCCGGCAAGATTTTTCCAGGCCACCGTAATGACGCTTAATCGCATTATTCTCTCTCCTGCACGTGAGGCTGCCCGATGGCCTTGCGTAGAATAAACGGGCAGACAATTAAAAAGGCATATTCGGGGCTAAATATCGAACCGGTAAAGAACAGGGAAATCGGCGTAAATAACCATAGCTGCACCCGGAAATTAGGATTATCGCCAAAGGCACGCGCTATCATTTTGCCGACTTTCCACAAATACCAGCCGGTTAAAATAACCGCCAGCCATGAAAAATAAATAATCAACAGATACAGACCATTGTCTATGGTTTTACCGACGTCCGCACCGTTAAATATTCCGAATGACGCCACATATTCGTAAAGCGAACCGAAACGCACCACGCCATCAATATGGGTTAAAGAATAACCGACCATCACCAGTGGGCCGATAATGCGATAATAGGATGACGAGCCTTCTGTCCCTAAATCGCCAATACGGGTGGCAATATAGGGAAACGCAAAAATCAGGCCCACCATAAACACCGCCAGGGAAATAATCGCCAGCGGCAGTTTTTTACGCAGCGCATTTTTGTTGAGATAGTGAAACGCCCACTCCAGCAGATAAAACAGGATAAAGGTCATTACCCCGGAGAACGACCCTGAAAGAATGATACCTGACAGGATCATCGCGTCGGCTTTCGGCGTTTTGAGGCCAAACTGTTTAATGCACAGCCAGATTGAGATTAACGCCAGCGCGAAAAATGCCGGTTCAAAATAGAGCGCCGTGGTTCGCCTGCCGCCAAACTTAATAAAGTTCATGACATAGCTGTTGCTGTAGATCAGATATTTTGAGATGGCCTCCATTAACGAGCTGCCGCCGCTCAAAATAATCTGCGCCATTTCCACACAGGCGATGGCGACAATAATACCCGTCACCAGATAAAACAGCCGCAGCACCTTGCGGTAATTGCGCGGCGACAGGGTCTTAAAGCGAATGCTCCAGGTCATACCGATAATAATCACGATATAGACAAACAGCATGGTCGAGGTGACGTATTTCGAGGCGTCCAGCGACTGACCAAACAGATAGTTGAATAGCGTCAGCCCAGCCCCCAGCCCCAGCGCGATCATCAGTTTCTTCAGGTTGATGCGCTCGACGTACAGCAACAGCAAGACCGGCAAAAACGTCACCACCGTCACGGGAAAGCTCTCGCCCAGTTGCAGCAGCTTGACGTTAACCAGCAGATAAATCAGCGGCAGCAACAGATAGCTACAGACTCTGATAGAACGAGACATACTCCTCCAGCATCTGTTTGCCGCTGTAGGCCTCGCGACTGGCGGTTTTAAACGCCTCGAGAGACAGACCAAAAATGGATCCTGCGATCTGCGCGCGGTTTTGCTGCGCCAGCGCGATCGCGTCCTGCTCATCCACCGTCCGCCCGCCGGATTTTTCCAGCACTTCCCGCGCCGCATCGCTGTGGGTGGCAATCACCGGCACGCCGATGGACAAGGCTTCGCACAGGATCAACGGGTAGTTATCCACCCGTGAGCTAAACAGCAGCGCATCCATCTGGTTCAGCTCGCCCATCAGCTGCCGCTTATCGGTGAGAAAACCGTGGTTCACCACATTGCTGCCTTCAAACGGCGAGAATTTACCGAAGGTGTGGACTTCCACCTTATCCCCCAGCGCGACGATATCGCGCACCAGCTGCTGGCGGGTTTTCCCGTCGTAGCGCAGGTCGTGAGCCACTACGGCGATTTTCGGCGCGCCGCTGGACGGCGGCGGCGGCGGCAGCTCGGCGAGGATCGACTCGGTGGCGACGTCGATGCCGTTATTAATAATCTGGCAGCGGCCCACGCCGTAGATCTGGTTAAATGCCCGGGCAACGTGCTGGCTGGGGGAGATAAACAGGCAGCCAAGCGCCAGCATCTTGCGGAACAGAAAGCGCTTCGCCGCGATTTGCTGATGCGCGCGGTCGATTTTCACCGGCGGATAGTTGGTAAGCGTCGGGCATTTACCGCAGCCGCGCGTCCAGCCGTCGCAGCCGTCGAGAAAGGCGCAGCGCCCGGTCACGCTCCAGTGATCGTGCAGCGTCCAGACCAGCCGGACATCCGGCTTATGGGCGGTGACGCGCTCGGCGAATTCCACCACCTGTTCCAGATTCAGCCAGTAGCTGTGCAGCACGTGGAAATGCAGCACCACCGGTCCGCTGGTACGGGTCACCTTGCGGTATAACCCATTGAGGTTGCCGAACAGGTCGCGGTTAACAAACCGGAACAGCGCGATATTAGCCACCGACGTCAGGCGCGGGGTGTGCTTTTCCACCTGAGCGTACTGCTGATGGCTCACGCTTTTCCTGCCGCCCTTGCCGTAGCCATAGATGAAGCGCGAGGCCAGCCCCTGCTGTAAGGCGCGCTGATGCAGATCCAGCGCCACGCCCGCCGCGCCGCCTTCAGCGAGGCGCACGTTAAATTGCATAATATTCATTTGATTACCTTCACGCGGGCCTTCTCGCCCGTCACCAGCGCGTTATCCGGCACGCTGTCCATCACCACGCTGCCCGCGCCGATGGTGGCGTGATGACCAATGGTGATATCGCCAATCAGGATGGCGTTCGCACCCAGTTCCACGCCGTTGCCAATCACCGGGCAGGCCAGGCTGTCGCCGCCGCGATTGCCGATGGTGACGCCGTGGCGGATCACGAAATCATCCCCCGCCACCACGTTTTTATTAATCACCACCGCGTAGCCGTGATGAATGGTGAAGCGTCGGCCAATGGTCGCCGCCGCCTGGATTTCATAGCCGAACAGGCATTCGGTGACGATCCGGTACAGCACCAGCACCGGCGCGGCCCAAAGATTGTTGATGACGTTTTTCTTGCGCCGCACTGAGCAGAAATGCGCGATGCGATAGGCCAGAACCATGCAGCACGGACGCAGGCTCCAGCTATTAGCGCGGCAGTCTTCCAGCAGCATCATTTCCCCCGCAGGCTGTAGGCCAGCCGTTTGGTATTGCGCAGCGACAGCAGCCTCAGGCAGGTGCGCCAGTTCATTCGCTTATTGCGGATCTGGTACAGGGTAAACAGCTGATACTTCTTGCTGGCCCGATCGAAAATCCCTTTGTGCTTGCGGTAAAACTGGAAGTAACCGGAAAACTGCTTTGCCGATTTGGTGATCTGCATTTCACCGTGGTTGATGTGCAGAATTTGGGTTGCGGCCTCGACTTTCCATGGCTCGCCGTAGCGCAGCACCATGCGCAAAAAAATGTCGTAATCCTGAGCCGCCGCCAGCGAGGTATCGAACAGCGACGCTTTAAAGCGCCACGCCCAGCTGAATACCTGGTTGCCGATGATGTTGCGCTTGTAGAACAGCTTTCGCGACCATGGCGATTTCGGGTACAACGGCAGGCTGGCCGGCTGGGTATACACCTCGCCTTCGCAGACATAGTCGTTGGCGTAGAGAAACGCGTGATCGTTTAGACGATGAGCCTCGCGCAAAAACACCGACAGGCGCTCCGGCGTCCACTCGTCGTCGTCGTCGATGCCGGTAATAAATTCACCGC
This sequence comes from Atlantibacter hermannii, assembly GCF_009907385.1. GTDB lineage: Bacteria > Pseudomonadota > Gammaproteobacteria > Enterobacterales > Enterobacteriaceae > Atlantibacter > Atlantibacter hermannii_A. The sequence continues at coordinate 24,987 of NZ_JAAATR010000025.1, read as the reverse complement.
GCGCCTGCTGGATCGCCTGATTGCGCACCGCACAGGCGCCGCTGTTGATCTCATTGCGCACATAGGTCACGCGCGGATCGTTAAGCTGCGCGACAAACTCGCTGAGCTGCTGCCAGGAGGCGGAACAGTCGTCCACCACAATCATTTCCCAATGGTCGTAATCCTGGCGCAATACCGATTTGATGGCGCGGATCGCCAGCTGCTGGCGGTTCCATGTCGGCATATAGATTGAAATTAAAGGCCGTTGCGCGTGTGCCATGTTCCATTCCCCTGGCGTGAAAAAAAAGCGGTTGATGACGAAAGGCCCCGGCGCGAACCGGGGCGCGGGTTATTTACTGTCCGACTGGTATTCGTACTCGTAATAGCCGTAATCCTGATAGCCGGTGGCGCGGCGGAAGATGGAGTTGAGAATGACCCCTTTCACCGCAATGCCGTTCTGCTCAAAGCGGTTCAGGCTGGTTTCCACCTCTTTCAGGGTGTTAACGGCGTAACGCGCCACCATCAGCGTGGTGCCGGCATGACGTCCGGCAATTGCGGCATCGGTCACCGCCAGGATCGGCGGGGTGTCGATGAGCACCAGGTCGTAATGTTTACTGGCCCAGGCGATCAGCGCGCCAAAGCGCTCGCTCATTAACAGTTCCGACGGGTTGGGCGGCACCTGGCCGCGCGGCACCAGATCGAATCCGGCAATCGAGGTGGGACGCGCGCAGGAGGCGATATCCCCCTGCCCGGCCAGCACGTCCGACAGGCCGTTGACGTTGTTGGTGCCCAGCAGTTCATGGGTGTAGCCCTTACGCATGTCGCAGTCGATCAGCAATACCCGTTTGTCGGTCTGGCTGATCACCGCCGCGAGGTTGGCGCAGACGAAGGTTTTACCGATTGACGGGCTGACCCCGGTGAGCATCAGCACGTTATTGTTGGCCTGCATCATGGCGAAATGCAGGCTGGTGCGCAGGCTGCGGATGGCCTCAATAGCCAGATCTGTCGGGTTGCCCACCGCCAGCAGTTGGCTCTGCTTAAAGCGCTTCACGCCCCTGACGGTTTTGACGCTATCGCGGGCTTTCTGCCATTCCGACAGCGGAATGCTGGCGTATACGCTGATGCCCGACTCTTCCAGCACCTGCGGGCTTTCAATGCCGCGATTAAACAGCGAGCGCAGCAGCACCCCGACAATCGACAGCATCAGGCCCAGCAGAATGCTGCCGAGAATGATTAAGCCTTTTTTCGGTTTCAGCACCCCCGGCTGGGCGATGGCCGCATCGACGATGCGCACGTCGCCCACGGTGCTGGCCTCGGTGATTTTCAGCTCCTGCTGTTTATTCAGCAGTTGCATATACACCTGCTGACCAGATTCCACATCGCGGGTCAGACGCACGATTTCCTGCTGGGTTTCCGGCATGGCGGTAACGCGGTTGTTCAGCCGCCCTTTTTCGTCCTCCAGCGCGCGGCGCTTTTCCAGCAGCGTGCGGTAGGCCGGGTGCGCTTTGGTGTACAGCTTGGAAATTTCCGCCTCTTTAAAGGTCAATTCATTGAGCTGGGCGTCGATATTGACCATGGAATCCAGCACCGCTTTGGCTTCCAGCGGCAGATCGACGGAATCTTTTTTCTGGCGATAGGCGTTGAGTTTATTTTCCGCCTCGTCCAGCCGGGCGCGCACTTCCGGCAACTGCTTCGCCAGGAACGCCAGGCTTTTTGATGCCTCTTCGGATTTGCGCGCGACGTTCTGCTCGAGATAGTTGCGGGTGATGCTGTTTAAAATCGCGCGGATTTGATCCCGGTCTTCGCCGGTAAAGGTCAGGCTCAGGACCCCGGTGTCTTTGCCGTTTTCAGTGACCGTCAGGCTGTTCTTCAACTGATTGATCATGCCGAGGGTGGAATATTTGGTGATCGTAAACTCGCTGCCGGTTTGCGCCTTAATCGCCTTCACCAGCAGGGTTACGCCCTGTTTGTTCAGCGGCTCGCCCACTTTCCCCCGGGCGCTAAACCCGTCGTCGCTGGTCAACTGGTACTGCTGCGGCCCCAGCACTTCGAGAGTAAAGGTGGCTTTCGCCATCCCGGCGGGCAGCGTAAAGGTCTCGACCGCGACCGTATCGTTCTGGCGGCCCATCAGGCGATCCCAGCCCGCGCCAAACAGCGGGAAACTGTTTTTCTCGACCGCGATGTCCAGGTTGAGATCGTCAACGGTTTTGCCCAGCACCAGCCGCGACTGGATCAGCTGGATTTCGGCGTCCGAGGCGGGCGGTTTGTCCGATAACGCGCTGTTGATGTCCTGCACGATGGAGTTGCCGGTGTTTTGTTCGATTTGCACCAGCGCGTCGGCGCTGTAGATGGGCGTGGCGAACATAACGTACACCGTCGCCAGCAGCGCGAACGCGGCGGTGATGCCCAGCACCCACCAGCGGGCTTCGATCACGGTGCCGATCAGGCGCCCGATATCAATTTCATCGTTGCCTTCGGTCGCGGAGGCGGCATTCATTTTTGCTGTCATGGTTATCCCTGCTGAGGTTTCAGTGCCTGCGCCCAACGCCGGGCGGAATCGTCCAGCATCGTGTAAACCGCTTCGAATGCCTCGGCGCTTTTACGATACGGATCGGGGATTTCACGCGCTTCATCCCAGTGACCAAACAGCATCACTTTGCCGCGCATCTCCGGCGCCATATCGCACAGCCGCGCGATATGGCGCTTTTCCATGGCGAGGATCAGATCGTAATCACGGCACATCGCCCCGGTGACCTGGCGGGCGCAGTGCCCCTCCAGGGAAAGCGCATGATCAGCAGCAACATGCGCGGCACGTTCATCAGCGCCTTTACCCACCAGCGCCCCAAGCCCGGCGGAAGCGACTGTTAACTCGGGCTGATAGTGTTTCAGTAGCCGCTCTGCCGTGGGGGAACGGCAAATGTTCCCCACGCACACCACAAGAATTTTGTTGAACATAACGGTTACCAGTTGTGGATATCGCTGGCCGTGTCCGTCATATAACGGACGCCACTGATGGTCGGCAGCAATTGGTTGATCAGACGGTTCCAGCGTGCGACCGGCGCGGTGGTCACGTACACCACGTCATACGGCTGGAGGCGGAATTCCGTCGCCATCACCAGCGAGGTGGCATCGGACATATCAAGCTGGTAGATATTGGCGATTTTGCCGTTCGCGCTGCCCTTGCCTTTCAGCGGACGGATCACGAAGATGCCGCTGGCGTTGGAAGTGGTGAGGTCTATGCCCTCCGCCTGGCCGAGCGCTTCGGTCAGCGTCATGCCGCTGAAGTCCATTTTGAGCGTGGACTGTTTCTTCACTTCGCCCATCACGAAGACTTTCAGATCGTCATTACGCGGTACGAACAGAATATCGCCGGGATACAGCAGGTGATTCTGGCTGAGGTCGCCGTTTTGCATCAGCGCCTGCAACGAAAGGCGCTGCTCTTTGCCGTTATGGGTCAGCACCACGTTGCGCCAGTCGGCGTTTTCGGTCAGGCCGCCTGAGGCGTTGATGGCATCCAGCACCGTCAGCGGCACGTTGGTGATCGGCTGCTGGCCCGATTTATTGACCTGCCCGGAGATGTAGGCTTTTTGCGAGCGGAACGCGGCGATATTAACGTCCACCTGCGGGTCAGCGATGTACTGCGCTAAACGGCCGGTAATATCACTACGGATTTCAGACAGGGATTTCCCCGCGACATGCACTTTACCGATATAGGGATAGAACATGGTGCCATCCGGCTGAACCCAGTTACCCGCGTCGCTGGAGCTGCGGTACTGACCGGCGGGAGTGGTAAGTTCCGGGTGATCCCAGACGGTAACGTTGAGCACGTCCCCTGGCCCAACGCGGTATTGATACTGGGCGATCTCCTGGTCAAGGGACATATTCGGCTGCGCGACAGTCGGGCGCGGGCGCAATTGCTCAACCAGTCTCGGCGTCAGCGGGTAAACGTTAACCATTTTATCCAGGTCAAAATCGGCATCCTGCTGGCGAATAACATCTTTGCCCATTGTCGACATATTACTGCCGGGTAACACCGTACACCCGCTCATTAAGGCGACCGACATTAATAATGGCATCAATTTCAATCTTGGTTTCGTCATTGATTATTTTCACTTTGGCAGAGTATTAATTCCGGTCGGATAAATAAGTGGCTTCCCAACACGCCGATAAACCATGCGCGGAATTTACAATAAAAATAATTGGAATCATTCCTAAAAGCGGACTTAATTAAACGAAGGTTTCGACAGCGTAATTAAAGCTTACCGGGGGCCTCCAGGCACGCTACCGCCCCTGGCTTCCAGCTACCAACTCACTGTAAAAACAGAATGTTAATGAAAACCCTGCGCTAACTGGAATTATCCGAATTGGCGAAAGTTATTTATTGCAGTTTGATGAAAAGGCGTAATGGCAATTAATAAAAAGGCTCCATCACCCCTGATAACCGCAAGGATTGTTACAGCTAAAATTTTGCCAGGCAAGCCTGTAAATACGCCAGAAGCTTTTTTAAGATTAATATGAAGCGCCACAAAAAGTCGTTTTTAGGATTAGCCTCACATTGACACGCCCATTATTTAATATGCCGCTTTATTTATTATTAGGAATATCCTCAGGCTTATTTCTTCGAAAGCAAATAAATAATAAAGGATCAACAATAATAAACCTGAGTAATAAAGCGCCTTATCACCACGGCGTCACGGGGGTGACGAATCACGCTTTTTCATCGGTACAGCCAGTAACAGGCTGCTGTACGCCCTTCATCAGGGGGCTTCGCATTGCATTTTTCGGCGTCATTAACCATGATCGGGTTATCTTTCATTGTTTCATTACAGGTAAACGTTTTTCTATGGAATGGATTGCCGATCCCTCGATCTGGGCGGGGTTAACCACCCTGGTCGTGCTTGAACTGGTGCTGGGTATTGATAACCTGGTGTTTATTGCCATTCTCGCGGAGAAGCTGCCGCCAGGACAACGCGACCGCGCGCGCATCACCGGCCTGATCCTCGCGATGGTGATGCGTCTGGGACTGCTGGCCTCCATCTCCTGGCTGGTAACGCTCACCCGCCCGCTGGTGGTGCTCTACGGCCACGGGTTCAGCGCCCGGGATCTGATTATGCTGTTTGGCGGGCTGTTCCTGCTGTTTAAAGCCACGGTGGAGCTCAACGAGCGGCTGGAAGGCAAAGACCATGAAAACCCCACCCAGCGGCGCGGCGCGAAATTCTGGGCGGTGGTGGCGCAAATCGTCATTCTCGACGCCATATTCTCGCTGGATTCGGTGATTACCGCCGTGGGTATGGTTGACCATTTAGGCGTAATGATGGCCGCCGTGGTGATTGCCATTTCGCTGATGCTGTTAGCCAGCAAGGCGTTGACGCGCTTTGTGAATAACCATCCCACGATTGTGATCCTGTGCCTGAGCTTCCTGTTGATGATTGGCTTCAGCCTGATTGCCGACGGTTTCGGCTTTGCCATTCCGAAGGGTTACCTGTACGCGGCGATTGGTTTTTCCATCATGATCGAAGGGCTCAACCAGCTGGCGATGTTTAACCGCCGCCGCTTCCTGTCGGCCAACATGTCGCTGCGCCAGCGCACTGCCGAAGCGGTAATGCATCTGATCAGCGGAAAACATGAGAAAGCCGAGCTGGACGCGCAAACCGCCTCGCTGGTGGCCGACGCCGCCAGTGTGCCGGTGTTTAACCGCCAGGAGCGGCTGATGATTGGCCGGGTGCTGAACCTGAACCAGCGCAGCGTCAGCAGCATTATGACCTCGCGGCATGATATCGAGCATATCGACATTAACGCTCCCGAAGAGCAGATCCGCCTGCTGCTTGACCGTAATCAGCACACCCGCGTGGTGGTCACCGCTGACGATGAAATTCTCGGCGTGGTGCATATCCTCGACCTGCTCCAGCAGTCGCTGGCGGGGAAACCGCTCGATCTGGGCGCGCTGGTGAAACAGCCGCTGGTGTTCCCGGAAACGCTACAGCTGCTGCACGCGCTGGAGCAGTTCCGCAACGCCCGCACCCACTTTGCCTTTGTGGTGGATGAGTTTGGCTCTATCGAAGGGCTGGTGACGCTCAGCGATGTGATGGAAACCATCGCCGGGAACCTGCCTAATGAGGTGGAAGAGATCGATGCCCGTCACGATATCCAGCGCAACCAGGACGGCACCTGGACCGCCAATGGCCATATGCCGCTGGAGGATCTGGTGCAGTTTGTGCCGCTGCCGCTGGATGATAAACGGGAATACCACACCATCGCCGGGCTGCTGATGGAGTACCTGCAACGGGTGCCTGCCGAGGGAGAAGAAGTCGAGGTAGGGGATTATGCGATTAAGACGCTGGAAGTGGATAATCATCGCGTCCAGAAAGTGATGATTTACGCCCGGGATCCTGCCGAGGCGTCATAACGGCGAAAGGCTGGCCTGCGCAGGCAGGCCAGCCATCAGATTAGCTGTCAATCCCTTTGCTGCGCAGGTACTCTTCGTAACCGCCGGAGAAGTCGATCACTTTCTCAGGCGTGATCTCCACCACGCGCGTCGCCAGCGAGCTGACAAACTCACGGTCGTGAGAAACGAAAATCAGCGTGCCCTGGTACATTTCCAGCGCGGCGTTCAGCGATTCGATGGATTCCATATCCAGGTGGTTAGTGGGTTCATCCATCACCAGAATGTTCGGTTTCTCCATCATCAGCTTGCCGAACAGCATCCGGCCCTTCTCACCGCCGGACAGCACCTTAGCAGGCTTCCTGATATCGTCCTGGCTGAACAGCAGACGGCCCAGAATACTGCGCACCACCTGCTCGTCGTCGCCTTCCTGCTTCCACTGGCTCATCCAGTCGAATACCGTCAGATCGTTGTCAAAGTCCGCAGCGTGGTCCTGGGCGTAATAGCCAATGCGCGCGTTTTCGGACCATTTCACGGTGCCGTGCTCCGGCTCCAGTTCACCTACCAGCGTTTTCAGCAGGGTCGATTTACCCACGCCGTTGGTGCCCAGCACCGCCAGCTTTTCCCCCACTTCCATCAGCAGGTTGAAATTCTTGAACAGCGGGCCCTGGTCGAAGCCTTTGGTGAGCGCTTCCACTTCCAGCGCGTTACGGAACAGTTTCTTGTCCTGTTCAAAACGGATGAACGGATTCTGGCGGCTGGAGGCCTTCACTTCTTCCAGCTTGATTTTGTCAATCTGACGGGCGCGCGAGGTCGCCTGGCGGGATTTAGAGGCGTTGGCGCTAAAGCGGCTGACGAAGGATTGCAGATCGGCGATCTGGGCCTTCTTCTTGGCGTTGTCCGCCAGCAGGCGTTCACGGGCCTGAGTCGCCGCCGTCATGTATTCATCATAGTTGCCCGGATACACGCGCAGTTCGCCGTAATCCAGATCCGCCATGTGGGTGCACACCATGTTCAGGAAGTGACGGTCGTGCGAAATAATGATCATGGTGCTGTTACGCTCGTTCAGCACCTGCTCCAGCCAGCGAATGGTATCGATGTCGAGGTTGTTGGTCGGTTCGTCGAGCAGCAGAATGTCCGGATCGGCGAACAGCGCCTGGGCCAGCAGCACACGCAGTTTCCAGCCCGGCGCGACTTCGCTCATCGGGCCGTAATGCTGTTCAACCGGAATACCGACGCCCAGCAGCAGTTCACCGGCGCGCGCTTCGGCGGAATAGCCGTCCATCTCGCCATACTGCACTTCCAGATCGGCCACTTTATAGCCGTCCTCTTCGCTCATTTCTGGCAGGGAATAGATGCGGTCGCGCTCCTGCTTCACTTCCCACAGCTCGCCGTGCCCCATGATCACCGTATCGAGCACCGTGAACGTTTCGAAGGCGAACTGATCCTGACGCAGCTTACCGATGCGCTCGTTAGGATCGAGAGACACATTGCCGAGGGACGGTTCCAGATCCCCGCCGAGGATCTTCATAAACGTGGATTTTCCGCTACCGTTGGCGCCAATCAGGCCGTAACGGTTGCCGCCGCCAAATTTGACGGAAATATTTTCAAACAGCGGCTTACTGCCAAACTGCATAGTGACGTTGCTGGTAACTAACACGACGATATCCTGCAAGAAATTGTGATAAACGCCGCATTATGCCATAAGTCCGAATTTAAATCGCCCCGCAACGCCCCTGCTATGCTTAGCAGGGTAAGCAAAAAAATGTGATATCATCCACATCCGATTTCCCAGCGCGCAATAATCCACCTATAATGCGCCCCGAAATCGCTAATCTACCGCCGAGTAAGGCTCGACTACACTGCACAAGATGAACATGAAATTACGCACGCTTTTAGTAGCAGCTTTCGCTGTGATCGGTTTTTGCAAAACCGCCAATGCCGTGACCTACCCTCTGCCGACTGACGGCAGCCGTGTTGTCGGGCAAAACCAGGTCATCACGATTCCGGAAGGCAACACCGAGCCGCTGGAATATTTCGCCGCGCAGTACCAGATGGGTTTTTCCAATATGACGGAAGCCAACCCGGGCGTGGACCCTTACCTGCCTAAAGGCGGCACCATTTTAAATATCCCGCAGCAGTTGATCCTGCCGGATACCCCGCACGAAGGGATTGTCATCAACAGCGCTGAAATGCGTCTGTACTACTACCCGAAAGGCTCCAGTACCGTGATCGTTCTGCCGATCGGTATCGGCCAGCTGGGTAAAGACACCCCAATCAACTGGATCACCAAAGTTGAACGTAAGAAAGCAGGCCCGACCTGGACGCCGACCGCCAAGATGCACGCTGAATACGCAGCTGCGGGCGAGCCGCTTCCGGCTGTGGTCCCGGCAGGCCCGGATAACCCGATGGGTCTGTACGCGCTGTACATCGGTCGCCTGTATGCCATCCACGGCACCAACGCCAACTTCGGCATCGGCCTGCGCGTGAGCCACGGTTGCGTGCGTCTGCGTAACGACGACATTAAATTCCTGTTCGAGAACGTGCCGGTCGGCACTCGCGTTCAGTTTATCAACGAGCCGGTGAAAGCCACCGTTGAGCCAGACGGCAGCCGTTATATTGAAGTCCACAACCCGCTGTCCACCAGCGAATCTCAGATTGAAAACAACGAAGTGGTGCCGATCACCCTGACCCAGGCGGTCCAGACGGTGACCACCCAGCCGGATTCCGATCAGAGCATCGTTGAACAGGCGCTGCAAAACCGTTCCGGTATGCCGGTACGTTTGAACTGATTCATCGGTAACGAAAAGAGCGGCTAATCAGCCGCTCTTTTTTTATCCCTGCATGAACACCACCTCCTATGGAGGTGGTTAGCAATAAGTTGGCTCTGCCAATAATGCTACTCATGGGAAAATCCGAATCTGTTATCCCCATAACTGATAAGGATTTAACCATGAGTAGATTCCAGAAAGCATCTCATGTGCTCTGGTGTTGTCAATATCATATCGTATGGACGCCCAAGTACCGATTTCGCATCCTGAGGAACAATGTAGGTAAAGAGGTCTACAGGCAGATAAGGATCTCAAGTGAACAGCTCGGGATAGAAGTGGTGGAATTGAATGTACAGCTGGATCATGTCCATCTGCTGGTAAAAGTACCGCCGCGACTTTCGATTTCGCATGTAATCGGTCACTTAAAAGGTAAAACAGCCCTCCGCTTATTTAGCAAATTCCCCTATCTAAGGAAAAACAAGCTATGGGGAAATCACTTTTGGGCACGAGGTTACTGCGTAGATACCGTAGGTATAAACGAAGAAATGATCAGGAAGTACGTGAAGTATCAGGAAAAGCATGAAATAGAAGAGAGCCAACTTTCACTAAAAGAGGTGTGAAGGGAAGGCTCTCAGAGTCTGGACTTAGTACGCCCCTATGGGGCGAAATCAATGCCACCTGCTATGCAGGTGGTTTTTTACGCCCTGCGCTAGCGCAGCAACGTGAGTAACCCCCATCCTGCCAGCATCCCCCACGCCAGCATCGGCAGCGACCAGAGGTGAAAGCGCCACCAGATGCGGCGATCGCCCGCCATCCGCAGGGCGATCAAATTCGCCAGCGATCCCGGCAACAGGCCGAACCCGCCGATATTGACCGCCCAGGCCAGCAGCATTGACGGCGGTACATAGTTCAGCAGCAGAATGGTGGACGGCACGTTGCTGATAAACTGCGACAGCCCCACGCCCAGCAAAAATAACCCGCCGGGAGCGAGCTGAGTTACGCCAGGCAGATTTTCGCGCAGCGCCGGTAGCTGGATCAGCAGATGCACATCGATAAACATCACGATAAACACCAGCAGCAGGCTCCAGTCGATGTTCACCAGCACATTGCGCGCCATCAGCAAAAAACCCGCTGCGACGACCAGCAATCCCCAGCGCTCGACGTGAAACTCCAGCGAAGCCAGAAACACCAGGTACAGCACCAGGCAGCTCCACACCAGGCGCGGCTTCCACTGATGCTGCTGTTCACGCGCCTGGTAATGCAGCGCCCTGGCCGGGAAAAAGCACCAGCACAGGATCAACAGGCTGAGCACCAGTACCGCGGCCAGCGGCAGCATTTGCCAGATAAATCCGGCAAAAGACATGCCCGAGCGCCCCCACAGCAAAATATTTTGCGGGTTGCCGATGGGGGTGAGCAGCGAACCGGCGTTTACCGCCAGCGCCTCGAAAATAATCAGCCGGGTAACCGGGATGCCGCACAGCTTTTTCAAGGTAATGGTGAGCGGCACCACGATAAACAGCGCCACATCATTGGTTAAAAAAGTGGACAGCAGCGCCGCGCCGAACACCATAAACATCGCCAGTTGACGCTCGCTGGCGAAGCCTTTCACCATGCGCCGCCCCAGCACGTCAAAATAGCCGCTGAGTTCGACGCCTTTGGTCAGCATCATTAATCCGCTCAGGGTAATGATGGTGTGCCAGTCAATCGCGTCAGGCCAGCGCGCGGGGGCAAAGGGAACAAAAAAGCTAACAATCAGGCCAATCAGTAATAAGAGGTGTAAGAAACGGTCGCGTAAAAAGGGACGGAGAAATTGCCGCAGCATTTAGTGTCCCTGGCCGTGTTGTTCGTTGAAACGCTGGAATACCCCGAGGGTCTCTTCGCTGACGTGATGTTCCATGCCTTCGGCATCGCGCCGGGCGGTATCCGGGCTGACGCCGATATTCAGCAAAAACTGCTCGACGATGTGATGCCGTTCGCGGCTCGCCTGGGCAAGTTTTTCCCCTTCCGGCGTTAAAAACACGCCGCGCCAGGGAATTTGCTCAATCAATCCGACCGTTGCCAGCCGTTTGAGCATTTTCGCCACCGTCGGCTGCGAGACGCCTAACCGCGCCGCCATATCTACCTGGCGGGCCTCCCCCACTTCCCGGATAAGATCCGAGATCAATTCGACATAATCATCAATAAGTTCACGGCGGTGGGCTTCGCGAACCTGACGAAACCCTTCAACATGTTCTTCGACATTGACCAGTTGCGTCACTTTTTTACTGTTTGGCTTACCTGCGCGACGACTCATTGTGCTTCCTCATTACTGTGGCGCGATACGGTTATCTCGATCGTAACGCTCATTGTAAACCACAGCCTCGCCAGCACAAAAAATTAACGAATTAGCCATAGCTATAGAATATAGCCTATGCTATATCTGTATGTATTCGCATCAGTGATGGATTTACCGATGTCGGAACCGAGGAGGTAGCCCATGAACGAATTCAAGAGGTGCATATCCGTGTTTAGCCACTCCCCTTTTCAGGTCCGCTTGCTGCTGGTTGATTTAATCTGTGATTATTTCAGGCGTCCGGAACCGAAAGCCCCTGCCAAATAACGGCGTCAGGCTGTTATCTGGCAGCGCCCCTTATGATGAAACTGTCATCATTTTGTAAATTTTTTTGTCTATTTTATTTCCCCCTTTGTTGCCGCTTCTGGCTTGCGCCCCGTCGCTGAGCAATTTTGTAATCCGTCTCGCAAAACAAACCGTTAGCGCCAGTTGATCTTCTTATGACAAGGCTCTATCTTCTTGCAGCCCTGCAATCAAAGCGGCTCGCAGATGCGGTCACGCCCTCTTCTATCCAGCTCCCAGGCAGGCTCTCAATACCCTTAACGCCAGGGTTCACGCATGGCGTTTTGTTGAAGTTGCGATATGAATGTAACGCTAAAAAAATCCTTAACCGCCCGTGGATTCATGCCCGATCCGTGGATGGCTTTCTACTTCCTGCAATCCTTACTGATTAATTACGCGCTGGGTTATCCGTTCAGCCTGCTGTATGCGGTGGCGTTTACCTGCGTCTTACTGCTGCTGTGGCGCGCGATGCCGGTGGGGCAAAAAGTTCTGATCGGCACCTGTTCACTGGTGGCGGCGATGTATTACCCCTTCGGCCAGGCCTATGGCGCGCCGAATTTCAACACGCTGCTGGCGATGCACTCCACCAATATGGAAGAGTCCACCGAGATCCTGACCATTTTCCCGTGGTACAGCTATCTGGTGTCGGTGTTTATTTTCGCGCTGGGCGTAGTGGCGCTGCGTCGTAAAGCCATCGCCAAAAATTCGCCCTGGCGGCATGTTGACAGCTTGTGCCTGGCGGTCAGCGTGGCGGCGGTGTTTGTTGCGCCGTTACAAAACCTCGCCTGGGGCGGCGTGTTTAAGTTAAAAGATACCGGCTACCCTGTTTTTCGCTTTGTTAAAGATGTGATAGTCAACAATCAGGAAGTGATCGACGAGCAGCAGCGTATGGCCCAGCTGTCGCAGATGAAAGACTCCTGGAACGTGCTGGCCGTTAAGCCGAAGTATCATACTTATGTGGTGGTGATTGGCGAGAGCGTACGGCGCGACGCGGTGGGTGCATTCGGCGGCCACTGGAACAACAGTCCATTCGCCAGTTCGGTTAATGGCACGCTGTTCACCGATTATATCGCCGCCAGCGGGTCTACTCAGAAATCCCTCGGATTGACGTTAAACCGCGTGGTGGATGGCAAACCGCAGTTTCAGGATAACTTTGTTACCCTGGCCAACCGTGCCGGCTTTCAGACCTGGTGGTTTTCCAATCAGGGGCAAATCGGCGAATACGATACCGCTATCGCCAGCATCGCTAAACGCGCTGATGAAGTGCAGTTCCTGAAAAGCGGTGATTTTGAAGCGGATAAAAACACTCGCGATGAAGCGCTGCTGAAGATGACCGCCCAGGTGCTGGAAACTGAACGCACACAGCCGCAGCTGATTGTGCTGCATCTGATGGGCTCGCATCCGCAGGCCTGTGATCGGACGCAGGGAAAATACGCCGATTTCGTACAGTCGAAAGAGACCTCGTGCTATCTCTATACCGTGACCCAAACCGATGCGTTGCTGAAACAGCTTTATGGCCAGCTCCAGAACAGCGGCCAGAGCTTCTCAATGGTCTATTTTTCCGATCACGGGCTGGCGTTTAAGGAGCGCGGCAAAGAGGTGCAATATCTGGCTCACGATGACCAGTTCCAGCAAAATTTCCAGGTGCCGTTTATGGTGCTGTCCAGCGATGATAAAGCGCATCGGGTGATTAAAGCGCGCCGCAGCGCTAACGATTTCCTGACATTTTTCTCCCAGTGGACGGGGATAAAAACCAAAGAAATCTCCAGCCGCTACCGGTTCCTGTCAGACCAGAAGGCCGGGCCGGTCTACATCACCAATTTCAAGCTCAGTAAGGTCGATTACGATCATCTGGGCAGCGATGTATTTGAAACCCGCGCCCGCTAACCGTTTACAGCAGGCAAAAAAAATCCGCCCATCAGGCGGATTTTTTATTATCACCGAAGTGATTAGAAGCGGTAACCCACGCCAGCGATCCAGGTGCCGACGTCAACGTTACGGATGCGGCTCTGCTCGTAGGAAACGTCCAGTGCAACGTTTTCCATCGGGTTGAACTGCATACCCGCGCCGTAGGAGAAACCGTAATCGCTGGTGTTGTTGTCAGCGGTGGTGTAGTTACGATCCTGGTATTTGCCGTAGCCAACACCTACAACGCCGTAGATGCTCGCCCAGTCGTTCAGACGGTAAGCCGGACCTGCGGTGATGCCGTAGTACTGGCCTTTACGGTATGCATCGCTGTCGGAACGGTCTTTTTCGGTGTAGGTAAAGGAACCGATGTAGCCCAGCGGGGTGTCATTTTCATAACGATATTTCAGGTTGAAGCCGTTAGCTTTGTTCATTACGCCCTGATAATCGCTCTGAGCATAACCACCGGTCACGGTGCTGGTTGCGGCGCTAGCTGTACCAACGGAAACGGCCAGAACACAAGCCAGTGCTGAAAGACATGCAATTTTTTTCATAACCACCTCAAATGTGCTTCAAGTAAAACTAAAGTATTAAATATACCAAAAACTGATGGGAAACTCTTTGCGATTCAGGCTGTCTAAGCGGGCCGACATGTAACGGAACGTTTCCGACATCCTTTATCTCACTAATAAAACAATTAGTTAACGAAACCGATTCATTATGGGCCCCAACGAATCTTTCAGACATCCAGATAATTCTTAAAACATTCTGTAGCTTTTCTCATCACTTTCCCTACATTCTAGGGCCTGGCGCGCCGTTTTTTTTCAACAAAGCCTCAACCATTACGCATTATTTACATTACACTGCCAGCTTTACTGATAGCTGACACAAATTGACAGGTGCAGGATGCCAACGTTGCCCCGTAAAACGCCCATCTGGGTTCCGATTGTTACCCTCCTTATCGCCATGATTTCCATTCAGAGCGGCGCTTCCCTGGCTAAAACGCTTTTTCCGCTGGTCGGCGCACCGGGCGTGACTGCGCTGCGCCTGGCGTTGGGAACGCTGATCCTGGTGATTATCTTTAAGCCCTGGCGGCTGCGCTTTTCCCGTGAACAGCGCATTCCGCTATTGATGTACGGCCTGGCGCTGGGCGGCATGAACTACCTGTTTTACCTGTCTATTCGCACCGTTCCGCTGGGTATTGCCGTTGCGCTGGAGTTCACCGGCCCGCTGGCGCTGGCGCTGTTTTCTTCACGCCGCGCCGTGGATTTCATCTGGGTGATCCTGGCGGTGTTGGGGATGTGGTTTTTGCTGCCTCTCGGACAGGACGTAACGCATGTCGATCCGCTCGGCGCAGCCTGCGCACTGGGCGCGGGGGCCTGCTGGGCGTTATATATTGTGACCGGCCAGCGCGCCGGGGCCGATCACGGCCCGGCGACGGTTGCGCTGGGTTCATTGATCGCCGCGATTGTTTTTGTGCCCATTGGCGCCTGGCAAGCGGGCGAGGCGCTCTGGCACTGGTCATTGCTTCCATTAGGGATTGGGGTCGCTATCCTGTCTACCGCCCTTCCCTACTCTCTGGAAATGGTGGCGCTGACCCGCCTGCCTACCCGCACCTTTGGCACGTTAATGAGTATGGAACCGGCGCTGGCCGCGTTTTCCGGGATGATTTTCCTCGGTGAAACCCTGACCGGGACACAGTTTCTGGCGCTGTGCTCGATCGTGATCGCCTCGATTGGCTCCACGCTGACCATCAGGCGTGAGCCGCAGATAAAAAGCGTCGATATAAATTAAGGGCTATTATTCCGCATCGTTAAAACAGGTTGCGGAATAATCTTAGTTTTTTGTGAGGATTATTGCTCCCGCCGTTCTGGTTGCGATTGAGAATAATTACCCGGCGACTACATAGTTATTTACGTCTAATTTGAAAATTGCCCCCACAAACATAAAAGATTGATTTTATTGCAATAATGCTGCGCAACGCGTCTCTCGCTATTTAACCGATAGGTATATTCAAAACAGCAGACTTAAAACCCGGTGCTATACTTATTCCCGGTAATTCAATTGGGACATAACATCAAGAGGATATGAGATTATGAGTACCGCTAAATTGGTTAAAACAAAAACTTCTAATCTGCTATATACCCGCAACGATGTGGCAGATAGCGATAAGAAAGCGACTATTGAGTTGCTGAACCGCCAGTTAGTCCAGTTCATCGACCTGTCTTTGATCACCAAACAGGCACACTGGAACATGCGCGGCGCAAACTTTATCGGCGTTCATGAAATGCTTGATGGCTTCCGCACAGCGCTTACCGATCACCTTGATACCATTGCAGAACGTGCTGTCCAACTCGGCGGCGTTGCGCTGGGCACCACCCAGGTTATCAACAGCAAAACGGCCCTGAAAAGCTATCCGCTGGACATCCACAGCGTACAGGATCACCTGAAAGAGCTGGCCGACCGTTACGCCGTGGTCGCTAACGATGTGCGTAAAGCCATCGAAGAAGCGAAAGACGAAGATACCGCAGATATCTTTACTGCCGCCTCCCGCGACCTGGATAAATTCCTGTGGTTCATTGAATCCAACATCGAATAAGCCAGACGTTTTTCTTATTTCACCCCCTCCCTCGCGAGGGGGTTTTGCACTCTTTTGGAGCATCCCTTTTACTTCCCTTCCCTTCCCCTGAGGCGAAACGTTATTTTTTTGTAATAATCCCCTCACACAATCGTTAATGAAAGATTGTTTTCTGGCCATTTTGACCGCTTAATAGGGCGTCTCAACCTGACATCCTGTGACCGCACCAATTTGGAGCACCAAAATGGTGCATTAAGGGCAAATTGCTCCGTAACGTGTGCAAGCCGCCTTTTTCAACTCCATTTAAATCAGCAGGTTGTAATGTTGGCATGAATTTTTCATACTAAGGCTGTCTCGCTGGGGATCGTCCCGTGGATTTAAAAAAGGAAAAGCTATGAAGTCGATTTTGAAAGTGTCACTTGCTGCACTTACCCTGGCTTTCGCCGTCTCTTCTCAGGCTGCTGATAAAAAATTGGTCGTGGCGACCGATACCGCATTCGTTCCCTTTGAATTCAAGCAAGGCGATAAGTATGTGGGCTTTGACGTAGATCTGTGGGCTGCCGTTGCGAAAGAACTGAAGCTGGATTACGAACTGAAGCCGATGGATTTCAGCGGCATCATCCCGGCACTGCAAACCAAAAACGTCGACCTGGCGCTGGCTGGCATCACGATCACTGACGAGCGCAAAAAAGCGATCGACTTCTCCGATGGCTACTACAAAAGCGGCCTGCTGGTGATGGTCAAAGCCAACAACAACGACGTGAAAAGCGTGAAAGATCTGGACGGTAAAGTGTTAGCCGTGAAGAGCGGTACTGGTTCTGTAGATTACGCGAAAGCGAACATCAAAACCAAAGACCTGCGCCAGTTCCCGAACATCGACAACGCGTACATGGAACTCGGCACTAACCGCGCTGACGCGGTGCTGCACGATACGCCAAATATTCTGTACTTCATCAAAACCGCGGGCAACGGCCAGTTCAAAGCGGTAGGTGACTCCCTGGAAGCACAGCAGTACGGCATTGCGTTCCCGAAAGGCAGCGACGAACTGCGTGATAAAGTGAACGGCGCGCTGAAAACCCTGCGCGACAACGGCACTTATAACGAAATTTATAAAAAATGGTTCGGTACTGAACCAAAATAATAATACGCAGACTGAATAACAGCGCCGAACCGTCGGCGCGACTCTGAGGGGCGGCCATTCGCCCCTCTCATTTTGAACCACGGTACAACAGGATATCATCATGCAGTTTGACTGGAGCGCCATCTGGCCCGCCATTCCCCTCCTGATTGAAGGCGCCAAAATGACCTTGTGGATTTCGATCCTCGGTCTGGTCGGCGGCCTGATTATCGGCCTGGTTGCAGGCTTTGCCCGCACGTACGGCGGCTGGATCGCCAACCACATCGCCCTGGTATTTATCGAAGTGATTCGCGGCACGCCGATTGTGGTGCAGGTGATGTTTATCTACTTCGCCCTGCCCATGGCGTTTACCGACCTGCGCATCGACCCGTTCAGCGCGTCGGTGGTGACCATCATGATCAACTCCGGCGCCTATATCGCCGAAATCACCCGCGGCGCGGTGCTGTCTATCCATAAAGGATTCAAGGAAGCAGGCCTGGCGCTGGGGCTGTCGCGTCGCGAAACCATTCGCCACGTGATTTTACCGCTGGCGCTGCGCCGTATGCTGCCGCCGCTCGGCAACCAGTGGATTATCAGCATCAAAGATACCTCGCTGTTTATTGTTATCGGCGTCGCCGAATTAACCCGCCAGGGCCAGGAAATCATCGCCGGCAACTTCCGCGCGCTGGAAATCTGGAGCGCCGTTGCGGTGTTTTATCTGATCATCACCCTCGTGTTGAGTTTCGTACTGCGTCGTCTTGAAAGAAGGATGAAAATCCTGTGATTGAATTTAAAAACGTTTCCAAGCACTTTGGCGCAACCCAGGTGCTGCACAATATCGATTTGAACATTACCCAGGGCGAAGTGGTGGTGATTATCGGGCCGTCCGGCTCCGGGAAATCCACGCTGCTGCGCTGCATTAACAAACTGGAAGAGATCACCAGCGGCGATTTGATTGTCGACGGGCTGAAGGTCAACGACCCGAAAGTCGATGAGCGCCTGATCCGCCAGGAAGCGGGCATGGTGTTCCAGCAGTTTTATCTGTTCCCTCACCTCACGGCCCTTGAGAACGTGATGTTCGGCCCGCTGCGGGTGCGGGGCGCGTCGAAAGCGGAAGCGGAAAAACTGGCTCAGTCGCTGCTGGCGAAAGTGGGGCTGGCGGAACGCGCCCATCACTATCCTTCTGAGCTGTCTGGCGGCCAGCAGCAGCGTGTAGCCATTGCCCGCGCGCTGGCAGTCAAGCCGAAAATGATGCTGTTTGATGAGCCGACCTCAGCGCTCGACCCCGAACTGCGCCACGAAGTCTTAAAAGTAATGCAGGATCTGGCGGAAGAAGGCATGACGATGGTGATCGTGACCCACGAAATCGGCTTCGCCGAAAAAGTGGCGTCGCGGCTGATCTTTATCGATAAAGGCCGGATTGCTGAAGACGGCAATCCGCAAACGCTGATCGAGAACCCACCCAGCCAACGTTTGCAGGAATTTTTGCAGCACGTCTCCTGATACTAACCCCCTCATACGAGGGGGTTTTTTATTGCCCCCGGATTAATCCCCATTTCCCGCCAGGCCCGCACCGGAAACTATACTTAGGTTTTTTGTGTCACTTTCTCAATCCGGAGGAGCCTGTGTCGCGAATTCTTTTGCTGATGCTGATGTTGGTATGCGCCCCATTGCAGGCCGTTTCGCTGCCCGCTGCCGCGGTGGGTGCGGCGGCAACCACGGAAAATAAAACCGACACGCCGCCTCCCGAACCCGATCTGGCAGAGAAAAAAGCCGCCTACGGTGCGCTGGCCGATGTGCTGGATAATGAACAGTCGCGCGCCGAGCTTATCGACCAGCTGCGGCAGGTTGCCGCCACGCCGCCGCCGGAGCCCGTTCCCACACTGACCCCGCCGCCGATTGAAGAAGAAAAAACCGTTCTGGAAAATGTCACCGACATCACCCGCCATTACGGCGGCGAACTGGCGTCGCGTTTCGCCCAGCTGCATCGCAATATCACCAGCGCGCCGCACAAGGCCTTCAATCAGCAAACGTTTATTAACGCTTTTACCCACTTTATCGGGCTGGCGATGGCGGTATTCGCGTTTTACTGGCTGGTAAGGATGGCTGCGAGCCCGCTGTACCGCAAAATGGGCGCGTGGGGGCGGCGCAGAAATCACGACCGCAGCAGTTGGTTCCATCTGCCGCTGATGATTATCGGTGCCTTTATTATCGACCTGGCGCTGCTGTCGCTCACCCTGTTCGTCGGGCAAATTCTTAGCGATATGATGAACGCGGGCAACCGCACCATCGCGCGTCAGCAGGGCTTGTTTCTTAATGCCTTCGCGCTGATTGAATTCTTTAAGGCCATCCTGCGACTGATTTTCTGCCCACGCTTTCCTCAGTTGCGCCCCTTCAATATTAACGATGAGAGCGCCCGCTACTGGAGCTTGCGGCTCAGCGCGCTGAGCAGCCTGATTGGCTACGGTCTGCTTGTCGCCGTGCCGATTATCTCGAACCAGATCAACGTCCAGGCGGGGGCGCTGGCTAACGTGGCGATCATGCTCACCATCACCGTCTGGGCGCTGGTGCTGATTTTCAAAAATAAGCGTCGGATCCAGGAGGATTTAATTCATCTTGCCAACCGCTCGCTGGCGTTTTTTAGCCTGTTTATCCGCGCCTTCGCGCTGGTATGGCACTGGATCGCCAGCGCCTACTTTATTGTGCTGATGTTTTTCTCCCTGTTCGATCCGGGCAACAGTCTGAAGTTCATGATGAGCGCGACGCTAAAAAGCCTGGCGATCATCAGCGTGGCGGCGTTTGTTTCCGGGATGCTGTCGCGCTGGATCGCTAAACGCATCACGCTTTCACCCGAGGTGCAGCGTAATTATCCGGAACTGCAAAAACGCATCAACGGCTGGCTTTCCGCTTCACTGAAACTGGCGCGGATCCTGACGGTGGTTGTGGCAATGCTGTTGCTGCTCAACGCCTGGGGGCTGTTTGACATGTGGCAATGGCTGACCCAGGGGCCGGGCGAAAAAACCGTGGATATTCTGATCCGCATTTTGCTGATCCTGTTCTTCTCCGCCGTTGGCTGGACCCTTCTGGCCAGCCTGATCGAAAACCGCCTGTCTTCGGATATTCATGGCCGCCCCATGCCCAGCGCCCGTACCCGCACCTTGCTGACGCTGTTCCGTAACGCTCTGGCGGTGGTGATCAGTACCATCACCATTATGATTGTGCTGTCGGAAATCGGCGTGAACATTGCCCCGCTATTGGCGGGCGCGGGCGCGCTGGGGCTGGCGGTGTCATTCGGTTCGCAAACGCTGGTCAAGGATATTATCACCGGGATCTTTATCCAGTTTGAGAACGGGATGAATACCGGCGATTTAGTGACCATCGGGCCGATTACCGGCACGGTGGAACGGATGTCGATTCGCTCGGTTGGCGTGCGCCAGGATACCGGCGCGTACCATATTATCCCGTGGTCATCGATTACCACCTTCGCTAACTTTGTGCGTGGAATTGGTTCGTTTGTCGCTAACTATGATGTCGATCGTGGCGAGGATGCGGATAAGGCTAACCGTGCTCTGCGCGATGCGGTGGATGAGGTCCTGCAAAACGACGATATTCGTCCGCTGGTAATAGGTCAGCCGTCGTTTGCCGGAATCGTCGGCCTGACCAATACCGCCTTTACTATTCGCGTCACCTTCACCACTCAACCGCTGAAGCAGTGGACGGTGCGGTTTGCGCTCGACAGTATGGTGAAAAAGCACTTTGATAAAGCAGGGATCCGGCCACCGGTGCAAACCGTCCAGGTGATGCAGCCGGGGCCGGATGCGGCGATGATTAACAGCGAGGCGGCGGCAGGCAGCGCATTGCCGCCTGCCAACCCTACGGTGTAATCAGCGAGCAGCGGACGATGCCCGGCGGGAGCGTTGGGCATCGTTGTGGAAAGTCCAGGCGATAAAGCGGCTCTGCTTCTGGCCCTGCGCCATTTCCACCTTCACCACTTTTTCGACGCCCGCCTGTTGCAGCACGCGATACAGCCCCGGTAGATTGTCCCCTTTCGAGACCAGCGTGGTAAACCACATTACCTGGCGGGCAAAGGCTTTGCTTTCCTCAATCAGCGTGGTGATAAACGCCACTTCCCCGCCCTCGCACCACAGCTCCTGCTGCTGCCCGCCAAAGTTGAGCTGCGCGTTGTCATTCAGCCCCAGGTTGCGGCGTTTGCGCTCGCTGCTGGCGGCGGCGGCGGCCTGGGAATCATGAAACGGCGGATTGCAGAGTGTGGCGTCGTAAAACTCATTCTTATGAATGATGCCGTTGAGGATCGCCCCGGGCGTTTTCTGACGGCGCAGGCGAATCGCTTTATTGAGCCCCGGGTTGGCAAGAATAATCGCATTGGCGCTTTTTAACGCCTCGTCATTCACTTCGCTGCCGGTAAAACGCCAGCCGTATTCATGGTGACCAATCAGCGGATAAATACAGTTCGCGCCGACGCCGATATCCAGCACTGTGGCGTTACGCGGGATCTGACCCTCATTGCTTTGCGCCAGCAGGTCGGCCAGGTGATGGATATAATCGGCGCGCCCCGGCACCGGCGGGCAAAGAAAACCGTCCGGAATATCCCAGTTTTTGACCTGGTAATGGTGGGCCAACAGCGCCCGGTTAAGGGCTTTAACCGCCAGCGGATCGGCAAAATCGATTGTCGGCTCCCCGGCAGGCGAGCGGCGCACAAACGCCGTCAGTTCAGGGCTGGCCTGTTGCAGAGCGGTAAAGTCATAGCGGTTTTGGTGGCGGTTGCGCGGGTGCAGGCCGGGTTTGGTAGTCATCGATTTTCTCCCTGGTGGGCGCGTACAATACCCGCTCGCTGACGCAGGGTAAATATCACCATGCTATTTTCCCGCTCAGGGTGGTGAAAATCGTGGAGTCGGGGCATAACCCCCATGTCAATGTTCAAAAAATGCCCTGTTCGCCAGCAAAAAATGCACATTTACGGTGCGTTTCACCAGGCATGGCGAGATGAATGAAAATTAATCTATAAATTCAATGAATTAAATTTCATTTTACTGTCATGCTTCGTCAAGATATGTTGTTCAAAAAATAAGCACAAGACCGTCAATTTTTTGCGTTGTGTCACATAATTAGCCTCCTACACTTAAAAAGCTGAATCACTAAATCAGCGCTGTGACACTCCAGAGGATGTAATTATGAAAAAATTGCTCGCGTTATCTACCGCCCTTGCCCTTTCTTCTTTCGCCTTTGTGACGCACGCTGCGCCTGTCATGCTGGACAGTAGCTCAAATCAACTCCGCCCCGCCGGTACCGTTTCGGTAAGCGGCGCCCGCGACCTCAGCGATCTGGAAGACAAACTGGCCGAAAAAGCGCGTGAAGAGGGCGCGAAAGGGTACATCGTTAATTCCGCCAGCGGTGATAACACCATGTTTGGTACCGCCACCATCTACAAATAACGCGTCACTCAGTCGGCGATGTCGGCTGCTTTCTTCTCTCCATGACGTTCAGTCAGCCCTGAAATCTCCACCCGTACTGCAGATTTCAGGGTAACCCCTTACTCAGAAGCCCGCGCGACGCAGCGGGCTTTTTTTATACAACCGCGCAAGCGATTGCTATTCAGCGCACCAATATTTGAAACGATGTTGGCAATAAATGCCCTCTTGAGGATTGAGGGTCGAACTGGTTGATGAAACAGCAAATCTCTGAGAGATATGGCTTATAAATCAGTGGATTATCGAATGTTCAAATTTTTAGAACGACGCCGTCAATTTGTTTAGATTTTCTCTCTCGCAAAAAACCGTGATACTTATCACATCGACGGAACAACGTCACATTTACAGAATAACCTACGAGGAATACCTGATGAAAACCACTAAATATGCTGCCGCCGCTCTGATTCTTTCAACTTTATCTTTCGGTGCTTTCGCTGCGCAATCCATCAACCCGGCTGATACCCACGGTTTAGACAAAATCGGCGTAGTCTCCGCTGACGGTGCAACCACGCTGGATGGTCTGGAAGCGAAACTGGCTGCTAAAGCAGCCGCCGCTGGCGCAACCAGCTACGCCATCACCTCTGCAAACACCAACAATAAAATCAGCGGTACTGCGACCCTCTACAAATAATTCAGGTTCGCCAACACATTACCCTCACATTTAGACTCTGCTGTTACCCTTGTTTGCCCGTCCGGCCCTGGACGGGCTTTTTTTTAATCAATAAACGCGATCTTAAGCGCAAACAGCAGCGCCACCACCACCACGCATAAATTCAACTCACGCCAGCGACCGGTAAACACCTTCATCACGCAATAGCTCATAAAGCCCAGGGCGATCCCTTCGGTAATTGAGAAGCTGAACGGCATCATCACCGTGGTAATAAAGGTGGGCACCGATTCCGTGAAGTCATTCCAGTCGACCCGCGCCAGGCTTGCTGTCATTAACACGCCAACAAAAATCAGCGCCCCGGCGGTGGCGTAACCCGGCACCATTTCCGCCAGCGGCGAAAAGAACATCACCAGTAAAAACAGCGCGCCGACCACCACGGCGGTCAAACCGGTTCTGCCGCCCACCGCCACGCCTGAGGTGCTTTCGATATAGGCCGTCACCGACGACGTACCGATGAACGCCCCGGCGACCGAACTTAAGCTATCGACGTACAGCGCCTTATTCATATTGGGGAATTTTCCCTCGCGGTCGATTAATCCCGCTTTATCGGTAACGCCAATTAACGTTCCTGAGGAATCGAACAGGTTAATTAACATAAACGAGAAAATAATCCCCGCCAGATCGAGCGATAACGCGCCGGATAAATCCACCTGCCCCATGACGCTCATTACGCTGGGCGGCGCGGAATAAATGCCGGTAAAATGGACATCGCCAAAAAACAGCCCGCAAAGCGAAGTTATAACAATAGACACTAATACCGCAGCGTGAAACTGGCGCGAAGAGAGCACGGCAATAATAAAAAAACCTAATACGCCCAGTAACACGCCGTGAGAACTTAAATCGCCAATCGTGACCAGGGTGTCTTTATTAGCGACAATCACGCCGGCATTTTTTAATCCCATCATCGCGATGAATAACCCGATCCCGCTGGTAATACCGATACGTAAACTGATGGGAATATTGGCAATCATCCAGTAGCGGATGCGAAACAGGGTCAGTAAAAACAGCCCGACCGCGCCCCAAAATATCGCCCCCATCCCCACCTGCCAGCTCACGCCAATGGCGCCCACAACCACAAAGGCAAAGAAAGCGTTTAACCCCATTGCCGGTGCCAGCGCCACCGGAAGGTTAGCGACGAGCCCCATGGCGATACTGCCGACCCCGGCAATCAGACAGGTGGTCACGAATACCACTTTGGTATCCATTTGCGCCGCGCCCAGAATTTGCGGGTTAACAAACACGATATAAACCATGGTCAGAAAGGTGGTAAATCCGGCAATGATTTCAGTACGCGCCGTGGTGCCGTGTTGGTTGAATTTAAAAAAACTCGCCAGCCCACCGGATTCGGCGGGCTTAATGTCATCCAGCGTATTATTCATTTTTTATATCCCAAAAAGAGCATGGATTAGCGTTGATATTTACAACGATGCGCTTATTTGTAATCCATTCGTCGCTGTTTATTCAGTGATAGTAATCACACCC
>NZ_JAAATR010000024.1 GCF_009907385.1 Atlantibacter hermannii | reverse complement strand
TTCCGTGTCAGTGGTGGCGCATTATAGGGACTTCTCTGACGGTGACAAGCCCTGTTTTTAAAAAATAAATCAACCGTCTCTTTTTTGCCCAAATTGCCTTTAAAGTGGCAGTTTTTCGAGCTTTGCGAAGCCGTAGCGCTGCAGAACGGGTAATAATTGGGCAGTTTCCGGGCTGAGCGCCATGCAGTACGCCACATTTTCATCGCAAGATTTTGCATCGGGCGCTTCATGTTCAAGCAGCCAGGCGGTACGTCTGGCGATCGCCGCGCCGGAATCCACCAACCGGGTGCCATCCGGCAGTATGCTGAGCAGCTCATCCTGCAATAAAGGGAAATGGGTGCAACCCAGCACAACCGTATCCGGCGGCTCCTGCATCCGCAGCCAGGGCTTCAGGATGCGACGCAGCTCGTCGAGGGAGACCGGATGGCCGTGCAGCTTCGCCTCGGCCAGTTCCACCAGCTCTGCCGATCCCAGCATTTCAATCCGGCATTCGTTAGCAAAGCGGGAAATCAGTTCGTGAGTATAAGGACGGCGTACCGTCGCGCGGGTCGCCAGCAGCCCTACCACGCCGTTCGCCGTTAAGCGCGCCGCGGGCTTAATCGCGGGAACCACGCCCACGACCGGGAACGCGAATTTTTCGCGCAGGGCAGGAAGGGAAACCGTGCTGGCGGTATTGCAGGCAATAATGGCAATCGCCAGGGGATAACGCTGCTGAACCGCAGTGACGATTTCTACCACGCGCTCGACGATAAATTCTTCGGTCTTTTCACCGTACGGGAACGCGACATTATCGAACGCGTAGATGTAATGCAGATCCGGCAGCAGTTGCCGGATCTCATCATAGACAGACAGCCCACCGACACCGGAGTCAAAGACCAGTACGGTGGGACGTGCATCAGAAGGTGTAGCTGCCTGACAAGGTGTATTCTCGTCCAGCAGTTTGGTAGCCATAAGCCGTCTCGTAATCTTTATCCAACAGATTACCTATTTTACCACGAACTGTGAGGTGAGACGTTACCGGATATGATGCGGAAATATCGACAGTGCTGTAGCTCGGCAATACCCGCTGCTCTGGGTTATAGGTTGACGAGCGGTTGTCATAGCGGCGGCCAAAGTATTGCCATGCGATATCCATATCCACATCAAACATAGTCCAGTCGAGCTGGTACTTTGCCTGACGTTTAGCGCGGCGCGGCAATACTTCATCGGTTTCATCGTCACGCGGGTCGATATACTGCAACGTTACGCGATGAGAGAAGATGCCGGTATCCACATTACCCGTCCACTCCACGCCCTTAATGGTAGCGGAGTTGATGTTGTAATACGCCGTCTGGCTGTACGTCACCAGATTATCGATCTCATAGCGATACGCGGAGAGACGCCAGTCCAGCGGGCCGGTCAGGCCTTCAAGCCCGGCTTCCCACTGTTTCGACTCTTCAGGTTTGAGATTCGGGTTGGAAGCGATCCCGAAACGCTCTGCCCCAAACTGCTGACCCAGGGACGGCGCCAGGAAGCCGGTGCCGTAAGAAACAGTCACGCGATAGTCATCGACAAACTCCCAGCCCGCGGCGGTCTGCCAGGTTCCGTGCCAGCCGAATTCGTCATCATGATCTTCACGACCGGACGCTTCCAGGGTCACATCGCCAAATTGCTGTTGGCCGGTGAGATACAGGCCGGTGTTTTCACGCTTATACACGTCGCGTGCGTAGTTATCTGAGGAGGTCAGACGCTCCTGCTTCCAGTCAACGCCTGCGCTCACCGAACCGTGGCCGACCACCACGTTATTGCCCCACTGGATATACCGCTGTTCCATATCATCCAGCGTGGTGCCGTCGTTATAGCGGCCATATACGCTACTGTAGTTGTAATCTTTGCTCTTCTGATAATTGGCGATCAGCTGAGAAGAATAGATGCCGGCGTTAAAGCGCAGGCCGGTATCCCAGTTCTGGCTATACAGCTGGCGCTCATCGCCGCCCGCGTCATAGCCGAAGTTACCCTGATCGTAATCGACATTATTGGTAAAGCTGTAGCCGCGGAAGAAGCCGTCAAAATTATCGTTGAATTTGTGTTGCAGGCTACCCCAGAAGGTTTTGTTACGATAGCCGTCGCGATCGTCGTCACGCGCCCAGGACGAGTCCGGCTGAACGTTGAATCCTTTGGTGCTGGTATAGGCCCCAGCGACCGTCGCCACCGTATCGCCAAAACGTTGATGCAGCGCGCCGTCATAGGTCTGATAGCGGTTAGACCCCACGCTGGCGTTAATCTGCGATTTCTCATCCCCGGTTTGGGTAATAATGTTTACCACGCCGCCAATCGCGCCGGAGCCATACACCGCCGAACGTGGGCCGCGGATAAACTCGATACGCTGTACTAAAGAAAGCGGAAGTTGGTTCAGTTCGGGATCGTTAGAAATACCGGAACGCGCCACCGGCACGCCGTCAATCAGCATCAGCAGCTGTTTGGCTTCGGTACCGCGCACGTACACGGAGGCGGACTGGCCCATACCGCCGTTCTGCGCGATATCCACGCCAGGGAGGCGACGCAGGACATCCACCACCGTGCGCGCCTGCCATTTGTCGATCTCTGCGCGAGTCACCACGTCAGTGGGAGCCAGTACGGTATTGACGGGCTGTTGGAAACGGTTGGCGGTCACCACCATGGTGTCGGCACTGCTTTGCGCCCAGACGGAAAACGCCGTAACGGAAAGGCCCGTCAGCAGCGCGAGTTTTTTTATCATCATTATATAAAGCATCCAGCTAATAAAAGGATGCCGCACTCACGACCGATAGCACGCGATGATCGTGATAATTGCGACGTATTCCGGCAGGTCTTCGGGCTTGGAGGCGTTTACTGGACGAAGACTTCCCACTTTATTAAGCAGTGTCTGCACGAATGCGTTCGTCCCACCTGTCTTTACCGCTGCGCGTCAGCTCCAGATTTTCACTGGATTCCCTATTTTATCTTTTCGAACCGGAACGCGAATGCTACCTGCATCGCCATATGGATGTCCAGACTTCCATGCGTAAACCGCCATACAGGGCTGGACATCACGGCTGCAATCCCTACAATCCTCTGCGTAAATTTTTATCACCAGGAACGCATGATGACGCCAGAGCACCTCCCCACCGAACAGTACGACGCGCAACTGGCCGAAAAGGTAGTCCGTCTGCAGGAAATGATGACGCCTTTTAACCCCCCTGCGCCGGAGGTGTTCCGCTCGCCGCTCAGCCATTACCGGATGCGCGCCGAGTTCCGTATCTGGCACGATGGCGACGACCTGTATCACATCATTTTCGATCAGCAGACCAAACAGCGGATCCGGGTAGACAGCTTTCCTGCCGCCAGCGAGCTGATTAACGCCCTGATGAGCGCGATGATCGACGGCGTGCGTAATAATCCGGTGTTGCGCCATAAGCTGTTCCAGATTGACTATCTCTCTACCCAAAGCGATCAGGCCATAGTGTCGCTGCTGTATCACAAAAAACTTGATGATGAGTGGCAGGCGCAGGCCGTCGGGCTGCGTGACGCGCTGCGCGCCAAAAATCTTAATGTGCACCTGATTGGCCGCGCGACCAAAACCAAGATCGCACTCGACCAGGATTTCATCGACGAACGCCTGGTGGTGGATGGCAAAGAGATGATTTACCGCCAGGTAGAGAACAGCTTTACCCAGCCGAATGCCGCCATGAACGTACAGATGCTGGAGTGGGCGCTGGACGTCACCCGTGATTCCCGGGGCGATTTGCTGGAGCTGTACTGCGGCAACGGTAACTTTTCGCTGGCGCTGGCGCGCAATTTCCGCCGCGTGCTGGCCACGGAAATCGCCAAGCCGTCGGTGGCTGCCGCGCAGTACAATATTGCCGCCAATCATATCGACAATGTGCAAATCATCCGCATGGCGGCGGAAGAGTTTACTCAGGCGATGAACGGCGTGCGTGAATTCAACCGTTTGCAGGGGATCGACTTAAAAAGCTACCAGTGTGAAACGATCTTCGTCGATCCGCCGCGCAGCGGGCTGGATGACGAGACGGTGAAGATGGTGCAGGCGTACCCGCGTATTCTGTACATTTCCTGCAATCCGCAGACGCTGTGCCAGAACCTGGAAACCCTGTCGCAGACCCACCACGTGGAACGGCTGGCGCTGTTCGATCAGTTCCCTTACACCCATCATATGGAATGCGGCGTACTGCTCAGCGCGAAAAACCGCTAAAAAGACAAAACCCCAAAAACGTATTTTTGGGGTTTTTTGTATCTGGCCGGATTATTCAGTGACGTGGGTCGGGCGGTTACGCAGGCGGTAACCAATCCAGAACAGCAGCGCCACCGCCAGCACGGACGGCAGGAAGTTGGAGCCGATGGCCGGGTATTCCGCACGCACAACCGCACTGTAAACCAGCACGCCCAGAATGAAGCAGCCAGCGGCAAGGCTCGGCAGGCCCACCGGCATGGTGCGATCCTGGTAACGCTGATGCAGGCAATACACCGTCAGAACCAGTGCGATAATCGGGAAGACAGAAAACGGCACCACGGAGCTGAACAGCGCCGCGAATGTGCCATTAACAGAGAGGCCGGCGATTAATGCCAGCAGTAAGGTGCCTTTTTCTTGATATGACGGTTTCATTGCTCGTCCTTCACTAGTCGGAATGTTGCGCTAACTTTTCTTGTTCGCGGCGATACCAGTAGTACGCGCCTTTGGAGATCATCCGCAGTTGCAATACCAGCCGCTCTTCGAGTTGACGACGCTGCTCGGGGCCAACGTCGAGGGCTTCCGCGCCGGCGCTGAACACAATGGTGACCATCGCTTCGGCCTGCGCTTCAGTAAAACTTCGCGGCATGTGACTTTCGAGTTCCAGATAGTCGGCAAGTTCCGCAATAAAATGCTGGATTTCCCGGGCCACCGCGGCACGAAACGCCGCCGAAGTCCCGGAACGCTCCCGCAGCAGTAAGCGAAACGCGTTAGGGTTGTTGCCGATAAACTCCATAAACGTGGACACAGAGGTGCGGATCACGCTGCCGCCTTTGGCGATGCGCTGGCGCGCCTGGCGCATCAGCTGGCGCAGCATCAAACCGCTTTCATCCACCATGGTCAGCCCCAGTTCATCCACATCTCTGAAATGCCGATAAAAGGAGGTGGGTGCAATCCCCGCCTCACGGGCGACTTCACGCAGGCTCAGGCTGGCAAAACTTCTTTCAGCGCTCAGTTGGCTGAACGCCGCTTCTACGAGCGACCGCCGGGTACGTTCTTTCTGTTGCGCTCTTACACCCATCACGTTGCCTGAATCCTTCCTGTCGAATGGCACACTGCCAGCCAATAAAATTACCGGGTTTATACTGGATTGTGAATGACTGTTTACGCGAGCTGTCTCGCGTTCCTCAGGAAAAAGCACAGTAACAATTGGGTTATCGCCCCGATAATGTTACCATTCTGTTGTTTTTATGTATAAGAACAGGTCTGCCTTACCATGCCACACACCTACGATTATGACGCAATAGTGATTGGTTCCGGCCCCGGCGGCGAAGGCGCTGCTATGGGACTGGTTAAGCAAGGAGCACGGGTCGCGGTCATTGAGCGCTACCACAACGTCGGCGGCGGTTGCACCCACTGGGGCACCATCCCGTCAAAAGCACTCCGTCATGCCGTCAGCCGCATTATTGAATTTAACCAAAACCCGCTTTACAGCGATCACACCCGATTACTCCGTTCATCCTTTGCCGATATCCTTAACCACGCCGACAGCGTGATTAACCAGCAAACCCGTATGCGACAGGGCTTTTACGAGCGCAATCGCTGCGAAATTTTGCAGGGTGATGCCCATTTTGTGGATGAACATACTCTCGCCCTGGAGTGCCATGACGGCACGGTGGAGAACCTGACCGCCGCGCAGTTCGTCATTGCCTGCGGTTCACGTCCGTACCACCCGGAAGATGTCGATTTCACCCATCCGCGCGTCTACGACAGCGACTCGATCCTCAGCCTGCACCACGAACCTCGCCACGTGATTATCTACGGCGCAGGGGTGATCGGCTGCGAATACGCGTCGATTTTCCGCGGGATGAACGTTAAGGTCGATCTGATCAACACCCGTGACCGGCTGCTGGCATTCCTCGATCAGGAGATGTCCGATTCGCTCTCCTATCACTTCTGGAACAGCGGCGTGGTGATTCGCCATAACGAAGAGTACGAGCGCATCGAAGGGCTGGACGACGGCGTGATCATGCACCTCAAGTCTGGTAAAAAAGTCAAAGCCGACTGCCTGCTGTATGCCAACGGACGCACCGGGAATACCGATTCGCTGGCGCTGGGCAACATCGGCCTTGAAGCCGACGGGCGCGGGCTGTTGAAGGTCAACAGCATGTACCAGACCGCACTGCCGCACGTGTATGCCGTGGGCGATGTGATCGGTTACCCGAGCCTGGCATCAGCCGCTTACGACCAGGGCCGCATCGCGGCGCAGGCGATGATCAAAGGCGAAGCCAGCGCGCATCTGGTGGAAGATATCCCGACCGGTATTTACACCATCCCGGAGATCAGCTCAGTGGGTAAAACCGAGCAGCAGCTCACCGCGATGAAAGTACCGTACGAAGTGGGCCGGGCGCAGTTTAAGCACCTGGCGCGGGCGCAAATCGTCGGGATGAACGTGGGCACGCTGAAGATCCTCTTCCATCGCGAGACGAAAGAGATTTTGGGTATTCACTGCTTTGGCGAGCGCGCGGCCGAAATTATTCATATCGGCCAGGCGATAATGGAGCAAAAAGGTGGTGGCAACACCATCGAATACTTCGTTAACACCACCTTTAACTACCCGACCATGGCGGAAGCCTATCGGGTAGCGGCGCTGAACGGCTTAAACCGCCTGTTTTAACGCCGGGTCGAAATGGCCATCCATTTTTGAGCGGATGGCCTCCGCCAGCTGCTCGTAGCGGTTACGCAACGGCGAGCCCGGACGGTATACCAGGCCCACGGTGCGACGCGGCTCCGGCTTAAAGCATTGCAGATACACCACGCCGTCGCGGCGACGTTCATTCGGCACCGCCAGCGCGGGCAGCAACGTGATCCCGCTGCCCGCCGCGACCATGTTACGCAGCGTTTCCAGGCTGGTTGCCCGGAAGTGGGTATCTTCATCTGCGCCCGCTTCAAAGCAGAAGCCCATCGCCTGGTCGCGCAGACAGTGGCCGTCTTCCAGCATCAGTAATTTTTCACCCGCCAGATCGGACATCGGCACGCGTTCGCGCGTCGCCCACGGGTGATCTTCATAGACCGCCAGCAGCATCGGCTCATCAAACAGCGGCACTTCGATAAAGGCTTCACTCTCTTTCACCAGCGCCAGAATCGCGCAGTCGAGCTTGCCGCTATCCAGCTGCGCCAGCAGTTGATGGGTCTGCGCTTCATGCAGGTACATTTCGAGTTTCGGGAAAGTCTGGTGCAACATCGGAATGATGTGCGGCAGCAAGTACGGGCCTACGGTCGGGATTAAGCCAATATGCAGCGGGCCGGACATCGCCTCGCCCTGTTGACTGGCCATTTCCTTTAGCACTTTGACTTCGCGTAATACGGTGCGCGCCTGATCCACCAGCAGCAAGCCAGCCTGAGTAAACAGGACTTTTCGGCTGGTGCGCTCCAGCAACATCACACCCAGTTCGTCCTCCAGCTTGCGGATTTGTCCGCTTAAGGTTGGCTGGCTGACATGGCACGCATCAGCGGCACGTCGAAAGTGACGGTGCTCGGCCAGTGCGACCAGGTATTCAAGATCACGAATATTCATTAATCATCCTCCGCCGCCACGATAGCCCATGGCGATAGATAGAATAGCAACCAACGATTATCCCTATCAAGCGAAATGACAAATAATAGCCAACAACGAAGCGACACTGCCTTACCCCGCAATGTGAGCTGAAAAACCCTCAACGGAATAACTAAAGCCAACGTAAATTTTTAGCGGACTTGATGTCCGCTTTTTTTTTGCAAAAAAAAGCCTGGCACCACGCCAGGCCGAGTGGAGCAAAATGCAATTACGCTAAACGCGCTTTTGCTTCGCTAATTGCGGTTGCGACCTGCTGCGGCGATACGCCGCCTTTTGCTGAGCGCTTATCAAGGCAAGATTGCAGCGACAGGATCGGATACACATCCTCACCAATCACGGTGCTAAATTTCTGTAAATCGGCCAGCGGCAGGGCTTCCAGGGCTTTACCCTGACGAATGGCTTCCACCACGGTTTCGCCCACAATATGGTGCGCTTCGCGGAACGGTACGCCTTTGGCGACCAGATAATCGGCCAGCTCGGTAGCGTTGGCGTAGCCCTGCTCCGCTGCTTCCTGGCAGCGCGGGCGCTTCACCTGAATACCGTCCAGCACCAGAGTCGCCATCTGCAGGCAGTCAAACCAGGTGTCGAGCGCGTCAAACAGCCCTTCTTTGTCTTCCTGCATATCTTTGTTGTAGGCCAGCGGCAAGCCTTTCAGGGTCATCATCATGCCGGTTAACGCGCCCTGCACGCGGCCACATTTGCCGCGAATCAGCTCCAGCGCATCCGGGTTTTTCTTCTGCGGCATCAGGGATGAACCCGACGTCACACGATCGGATAGCTCAACAAACGCCGCTTCGCCGGTATTAAAGAAAATCAGGTCTTCGGCGAAGCGGGAAAGATGCACCATGCCGATAGAGGCATCGGACAGCAGTTCCAGCACGTGGTCGCGGTCGGAGACGCTGTCCAGGCTGTTGCGGGTGGCGGAGGCAAAACCCAGCCATCCGGCCAGCTGTTCGCGATCGATATCGTACGCGGTGCCTGCCAGCGCGCCGCAGCCCAACGGGCTGACGTCCAGACGCTTCAATGTATCCTGCAAGCGGCTTTCATCGCGGGCCAGCATTTCAACGTAAGCCAGGCACCAGTGAGCAAACGTCACCGGCTGGGCGCGCTGAAGATGGGTATACCCCGGCATCACCGCGTCCTGGTTACTGGCAGCGGTTTCCACCAGCGCGCGTTGCAGTTCGCGGGTCGCATTCAGCAACTCGCCCACGGTCATCTTGCACCACAGCTTCAGGTCGGTGGCAACCTGATCGTTACGGCTACGCCCGGTGTGCAGCTTTTTACCCAGTTGACCCACTTTGTCGATCAGCTTGCCTTCCACCCAGCTATGAATATCTTCGGCATCGCTTTCAAGAATTTGTTGTGGATTGGTCTGTACCTCTTCCAGCAGCGTTTGCAGCGCCTGCTCAAGCTGCGCCTGCTCATCGGCAGTGAGAACGCCCACGGTCACCAGCGCTTTAGACCAGGCGACAGAGCCCACAATATCCTGCTCCGCCAGGCGATAGTCGAATCGCAACGAGTCGTTGAACTGTTTAAACCGTTGATCCGCTGCCTGAGTAAAACGCCCACCCCAAAGTGCCATAACCCGCTCCGTAAAATTTAATCCAGTCGATAAAATCAAGGCGGATATCGCTACCCGCCCACTACTAATGACAAATACAATCAAGCGTCATTGGCGCAGCCAGTCTGGACACGGCCAGCGCACAGCGCCCGGAGCGTACATGTAGTACGTGAGGAGCGCGAGCACTGCCCGGGTTCATAATGGCAAGCAAAATAGCTTGATTATTTCTTCTGCTCGTTGAGCGCACGAATACGTGAAGACAGCGAGAACAGACGGATGAAGCCGCCCGCATGGCTGTGGTCATAGACTTCGTCTTCGCCGAAGGTCGCGAACTCTTCGCTGTACAGGCTGTTAGCGGATTTCTTCTGGATCGCCGTCACCTGGCCTTTGTAAAGTTGCAGTACCACTTCGCCGTTGACGCCTTCTGCCAGCGATTCTGCCGCCGCTTGTAGCGACTGACGCAGCGGCGCGAACCAGCGGCCATCGTACACCACGTAAGACATTTCCAGGCCAACCTGCTCACGCCATTTGAAGCTATCGCGATCCAGTACCAGCTGCTCAACGCCGCGTAGCGCCGCCATCATGATGGTGCCCCCCGGAGTTTCGTAGCAACCGCGGGATTTAATGCCCACCAGACGGTTTTCCACGATATCGATACGGCCCACGCCATGTTTCGCACCAAGTTTGTTCAGCACTTCCAGGCACTGGAACGGGCTCAGGAACTCGCCGTTTACGGCAACCACTTTGCCTTTCTCAACGGTGACGGTGACCTGCTCAGGCGCATCCGGGGCATCCTGCGGATCGACGGTCCAGACCCAGCAGTCTTTGTTGGAGGCATTCCACGGGCTTTCCAGCACGCCGCCTTCAGTAGAGATGTGCCAGGCGTTTTCATCACGGCTGTAGATTTTTTCCAGCGTCGCGGTGGTCGGGATATCGCGCGCTTTCAGGTAATCCAGCAGCGCTTCACGGGAACGCAGGTTCCACTCGCGCCACGGGGCAATCACTTTCAGGTTCGGAACCAGCGCCGCCCAGGCGGATTCAAAACGCACCTGGTCGTTGCCTTTGCCGGTCGCGCCGTGGCACAGCGCATCCGCGCCGACTTTGATCGCCACATCAGCCAGCGCTTTCGCGATCAGCGGGCGCGCCATGGACGTCCCCAGCAGATAGCTGCCTTCATACAGCGCGCCGGTTTGCAGTACCGGATAAACATAATCTTTGATGAACTCTTCACGCGCATCGACCACATAGCATTCACTCGCGCCGGTGCGCAGGGCTTTTTGCTCAACGCCTTTCAGATCGTCACGGTCCTGGCCGATATCCACCACGCAGGCCACCACTTCGCAACCTTCATAGTTTTCTTTCAGCCATGGAATGATCGCGGAGGTATCCAGGCCGCCGGAGTAAGCGAGAACAACTTTTTTGATGCCGTGGTTTTGCATTTTGTTTTTCCTTTCAAAAACTATTCGTTAATGCGCTAAATAATTCGAGTTGCGGGAAGGCGGCAAGCTCGGGAATCCCCAGGAGCTTACATCAGTAAGTGACTGGGGTGAGCGAGTGCAGCCAACGCACCAGCAGCTCGAATTATGACGCGCTAAGCTAAAATCCGGGTGCCGATGGCTGTCCCGTTAAACAAAGAAGGTAACTGCTCGGCATGCCGCCAGGAGGCGATATCCACCGGGCGGCCCAGCGTGCGCGCCGCATCCAGCGCCGCATTCACTTTCACCACCATACCATCGGTGATGATGCCCTGGGCAATCAGCTGTTCGGCTTTTGCGGCAGTCATCTCAGCAATGCGCTGTCCTTTGCCGTCCAGAATGCCGCTGACGTCGGAAAGCAGGATCAGATCCGCACCGAGAGTGGCGGCCAGCGCCGTAGCGGCCTGGTCAGCGTTGACGTTCATCAGTTCGCCCGCATCGGTCACGCCGATAGAGCTGACCACCGGCAGAAAGCCAGCGTCCAGCAGAGTAGTAATCAGTTTGGCGGATCCCGGTTCGGCTTTGCCGACGTGGCCAAGTTCATCATCCAGCTGGCTCACTTTTACGCTGTCGCCGTCGCCAAGATACAGGCCCACCGCGGGTAGCTGGTGTTTCTTCGCCCAGGCCAGCAGCGTTTTGTTGGCGCTGCCCGCCAGCGCGCCAGTGATGATGTCAATCTGATCGGCTGGCGTGACGCGCAGGCCGTTTTTCTTTTTCACCGGCAGATTGAGCTTTTTCATCAGCTCGTCCACCACACAGCCGCCGCCGTGGACAATCACCAGCGGGCGCTGATGGGTCTCGCGGTAGTTAACCAGCGCGGTGAACAGACGCTCGAGCGCCTCTTCGCTATCCAGCAGTACGCCACCTAATTTGATAATTAATGGATTCATCATTGCACCGTTAAATAAGTGACTGAGTTTCAGCGAAGCCGAAACGAATATTGGCACACTGTACTGCCTGCGCCGCAGCGCCTTTCAGCAGGTTATCTTCCGTGGCCACCACAATCAGATGCTCGCCCTGGACAGCAAAACCGATATCGCAGAACGGCAAGCCCACCACATTTTTCAGCGCCGGAACGCCCTTCTGATACAGACGCACCAGCGGTTTATCGCCGTAGGCGTCGCTGAACGTCTGCGCCACCTGTTCAGCCGTCACGCCCGGTTTCAGGCGGCAGGTGATGGTTTCTAAAATCCCGCGCGGAAAGTTGCCCAGATGCGGGGTAAAAATCACCTGCGCGCCCAGGTGGGTCGCGATTTCCGGTTGATGGCGATGGGTAAATACGCCGTAGGGTTGCAGGCTCACTTCGCAGAAGCTATTGGACATCGCCGCCTTGCGCCCTGCGCCGCTCACGCCGCTGGTGGCGTTGATCACCGGCCACTGGGCTAAATCCAGCAGATCGTTGTCGATCAGCGGCTTAAGCGACAGTTGCGCCGCCGTCGGGTAGCAACCCGGTACGGCAACCAGTCTGGCTTCTTTCAGCGCGTCGCGGCTCCACTCCGCCAGACCATACACCGCCTGCTCCAGCAGTTGCGGATGCTGATGGGCGAACCCGTAGAATTTTTCGTAAAACGCCGCATCGTTCACCCGGTACGCGCCGGATAAATCGAACACCACGCAGCCTGCGTCGAGGAACTGCGGCGCCAGGTCGTGACTCACTTCGTGCGCCGTCGCCAGAAACACCACGTCAACGCCCCGGGTGAACTCGCTGATGTCGGACATCGGCATCAGCGGCAGATCAACAATGCCTTTCAGTTGAGGATGCAAATCGGAGAGTAATTTTCCTGCATCATTGCTTTGCGCTGAGACCGTCAATGCGGTTATGTTCATATGTGGATGGCGATTGACATAGGTCGCGAGCTCTGCGCCGGTATAACCACTGGCGCCAACAATCAGCGTATTCAACATCGGGGCTGTTCACCTTCTTTATCGTCACGAGAAGTTACCTGCGGCAAAAGCGTCTGCTTCTGCCACGTTAGCGAGCGTTTTCAGGAGGCTGCGCGATGCGGTTCCTTTTTGCTCACCGTTAATGTATTTTTATTCACTAAATTTGCATGAATATTGATACTATCACGACCTAAGGTATGTCAACAGTGAAAATGAAATTACCGCCGTTTATCGAGATTTACCGCGCATTAATCGCGACTCCGTCCATCAGTGCGACCGAAGCCGCGTTAGATCAGAGTAATGCGTCTTTAATCAATTTACTGGCGTCCTGGTTTGGCGATCTGGGTTTTAACGTTGAAGTTCAGCCAGTCCCGGGAACACGCAACAAATTCAATATGTTGGCGAGTATCGGCCAGGGGGCGGGCGGATTACTGCTGGCAGGCCACACCGACACGGTGCCGTTTGACGACGGGCGCTGGACACGCGATCCCTTCACCCTGACCGAGCACGACAACAAGCTGTACGGTTTGGGCACTGCCGACATGAAAGGCTTTTTCGCTTTTATTCTTGATGCGCTGCGCGATGTGGACGTGACGCAACTGAAAAAGCCGCTCTATATTCTGGCGACGGCGGATGAAGAGACCAGCATGGCGGGGGCGCGCTATTTTGCCGAAACCACCCAGTTACGCCCCGATTGCGCGATTATCGGCGAACCGACCTCTTTGCAGCCTATCCGCGCGCATAAAGGGCATATTTCCAGCGCAATTCGGGTGCTGGGACAGTCGGGCCACTCCAGCGATCCGGCGCGCGGCGTGAACGCCATTGAACTAATGCATGACGCCATTGGCCGTATTCTGGAACTGCGCGACAACCTGAAAGAGCGCTATCACTATGAAGCCTTTACCGTGCCGTATCCGACGCTCAACCTCGGCCACATCCACGGCGGCGATGCGGCCAACCGAATTTGCGCCTGCTGCGAGCTGCATCTGGATATTCGCCCGCTGCCGGGGATGACCCTTAACGATCTTAATGGATTACTGGAAGAAGCCCTGGAGCCGGTCAGCAGCCGCTGGCCTGGCCGCCTGAACGTGGCGGAGCTGCACCCGCCGATCCCTGGCTACGAATGCCCGCCGGACCATCAGCTGGTGAAAGTGGTAGAAGATTTGCTCGGCGCAAAAACGGATGTGGTGAACTACTGCACTGAAGCGCCGTTTATCCAGACACTCTGCCCGACACTGGTACTTGGCCCCGGTTCCATTAACCAGGCGCACCAACCGGACGAATATCTGGAAACCCGGTTTATTAAACCGACCCGTGAACTGATTACCCAGGTTGTTCATCACTTCTGCTGGCACTGATCTGCATCACCCTCCTGTCACGCCGGAGGGTGACTTTTGTCACATTTCCATAAGTAACGCTTATCTGGCGCGAAACGAATTAAATTTCGTAAATTGTCGCGATTTATTCGTTTGCTGAAGCGATTTCGCCGCAATTGACGAACGGTGGTTTACGTGGCTTTATAAAAGAAAAGACGTAGTTCAAGTCCGAAAGATTTCGAATCACAGCAAGGCGGCAAGTGAACACATCCCTGGGCGCTTTCATTAGTAAGTGACCTGGGTGGACGAGTGCAGCCCACGCGGCTGTGGTTCGAAATATTGAGGACATATACACAAGAGATGGGGTGTCTGGGTTTTATGAACGAACAATATTCCGCTTTGCGTAGTAATGTCAGTATGCTCGGCAAGCTGCTCGGGGATACCATCAAGGATGCACTCGGAGAGAACATTCTTGACCGCGTAGAAACAATCCGCAAATTGTCGAAGTCCTCACGTGCTGGCAATGAAGCAAATCGGCAAGAACTGCTGACCACGCTGCAAAATCTGTCTAACGATGAGTTACTTCCGGTGGCCCGCGCCTTTAGCCAGTTTCTGAACCTGGCCAATACCGCCGAGCAATACCACAGCATCTCTCCCAAAGGGGAAGCCGCCAGCAATCCGGAAGTGATTGCCCGCACGCTGCGTAAACTCAAAGATCAGCCGAATCTGAGCGAAGCGGCGATTAAACAGGCCGTTGAGTCGCTTTCCCTGGAGCTGGTGCTGACTGCACACCCCACTGAAATTACCCGTCGCACGCTGATCCATAAAATGGGCGAAGTGAATAACTGCCTGCGTCAGCTCGACCATAAAGACATCGCTGATTACGAACGCAACCAGATCACCCGCCGTCTGCGCCAGCTTATTGCCCAGTCCTGGCACACCGATGAAATTCGTAAAAACCGCCCTTCCCCCATCGACGAAGCGAAATGGGGTTTTGCAGTGGTGGAAAACAGCCTGTGGGAAGGTATTCCCAGCTATCTGCGTGAACTGAACGAACAGTTACAGGAACATCTGGATTACAAACTGCCGGTGGATTTCGTACCGGTGCGCTTTACCTCCTGGATGGGCGGCGACCGCGACGGCAACCCGAACGTCACCGCCGATATTACCCGTCACGTGCTGCTACTGAGCCGCTGGAAAGCTACCGACCTGTTCCTGAAAGATATTCACGTCCTGATTTCCGAACTGTCGATGGTGGAATGTACCGACGAGCTGCGCGAGCGCGTCGGCGAAGCGGGCGCGTCTGAGCCGTATCGCTATCTGTTGAAAGGCATTCGCAGCCAGCTCACCGCCACTCAGGCCTGGCTGGAAGCGCGGCTGAAAGGCCAGAAACTGCCGAAACCGCAAGGCTTGCTGACCCAAAACGAGCAGCTGTGGGAACCGCTGTATGCCTGCTATCAGTCGCTACAGGCCTGCGGCATGGGCATTATCGCCAACGGCGAACTGCTTGATACCCTGCGCCGCGTGAAGTGTTTCGGCGTGCCGCTGGTGCGCATCGATATCCGCCAGGAAAGCACCCGCCATACTGAAGCGCTGGGCGAACTGACCCGCTACCTCGGCATTGGCGATTACGAAAGCTGGTCAGAAGCCGACAAACAGGCATTCCTGATCCGCGAACTGAATTCCAAACGTCCGCTGCTGCCACGCCAGTGGGAGCCGAGCGAAGAAACCCGTGAAGTGCTGGACACCTGCCGGGTTATCGCCGAAGCGCCGCAGGGCTCTATCGCCGCCTACGTGATTTCGATGGCGAAAACCCCGTCCGACGTGCTGGCGGTACATCTGCTGCTGAAAGAGGCGGGCATTGGCTTTGCGCTGCCGGTTGCCCCGCTGTTCGAAACCCTCGACGACCTGAATAACGCTAACGACGTGATGACTCAGTTGCTGAATATCGACTGGTATCGCGGCTTTATCCAGGGCAAACAGATGGTGATGATTGGTTATTCCGACTCGGCAAAAGACGCGGGCGTGATGGCGGCCTCATGGGCGCAATACCAGGCCCAGGACGCGTTAATCAAAACCTGTGAAAAAGCGGGCATCGCCCTGACGCTGTTCCACGGTCGCGGCGGTTCTATCGGTCGCGGCGGCGCGCCTGCCCATGCGGCGCTGCTCTCTCAACCGCCGGGCAGCCTGAAAGGCGGCCTGCGCGTGACCGAGCAGGGCGAAATGATCCGCTTTAAATACGGCCTGCCGGAAATCACCATCAGCAGTCTGTCGCTTTATACCGGCGCGATCCTCGAAGCTAACCTGCTGCCGCCGCCGGAGCCAAAAGCCGAATGGCGTCACATCATGGACGAGCTGTCGACCATTTCCTGCAACATGTATCGCGGCTACGTGCGTGAAAACGCCGACTTCGTGCCCTATTTCCGCTCCGCAACGCCGGAACTGGAGCTGGGCAAGCTGCCGCTGGGTTCGCGCCCGGCGAAACGTCGCCCGAACGGCGGCGTGGAATCCCTGCGCGCCATTCCGTGGATCTTCGCCTGGACGCAAAACCGTCTGATGTTGCCCGCCTGGCTGGGTGCAGGCGCAGCGCTGCAAAAAGTGGTGGAAGACGGCAAGCAGGGCCAGCTGGAAGCCATGTGCCGCGACTGGCCGTTCTTCTCGACCCGTCTCGGCATGCTGGAAATGGTATTCTCCAAAGCCGACCTGTGGCTGGCGGAATACTACGATCAGCGCCTGGTGAAAAAAGAACTGTGGCCGCTCGGTAAAGAGCTGCGCGAGTTGCTGGAAGCGGACATCAAAGTGGTGCTGGATATCGCCAACGACTCCCATCTGATGGCGGATCTGCCGTGGATTGCCGAGTCGATCCAGTTGCGCAATATCTACACCGACCCGCTCAACGTTCTGCAGGCCGAGCTGCTGCACCGCTCCCGCCTGACGGAAGAAGCAGGCAAAGATCCGGACCCGCGCGTTGAACAGGCGCTGATGGTCACCATCGCTGGCGTTGCAGCCGGTATGCGTAACACCGGCTAATGCTCCTCCGCCCCGGCACCGTCCGGGGCGTTTATTTCTCGCCGCTGGCGACGCCACACCCCATACTTATCTTTTACCGTAGCAATACCGGGAGGAGATAAGCATGACTCAACAGTACGAATTGCTGACCGCGCCTTCCACAACGCCGATCAAAATGTGGACCAAAGGCGTGCCGGTTGAAGGCGAAGCCAAACAACAACTGCTCAAAACCGCCAGTATGCCGTTTATCTTTAAGCATCTCGCCGTCATGCCTGACGTGCATCTCGGTAAAGGTTCCACTATCGGTAGCGTGATCCCGACGCGCGGAGCGATTATCCCGGCGGCAGTGGGCGTGGATATCGGCTGCGGCATGATTGCCGTACGGACTTCACTCACGGCGAGCGACTTGCCTGATAACCTGGCGGGGTTACGCAGCGCCATCGAACAGGCCGTTCCCCATGGCCGCACCGTTGGCCGCGCCCAGCGCGATAAAGGCGCATGGAACTCTACGCCTCAGGATGTGGATGCCCACTGGGCGCATCTTGCGCCGCGTTTTAAAAAGCTTACCGATAAGTATCCTCAACTGCTAAAGACCAATAACCATCAGCATCTGGGCACGCTTGGCACCGGTAACCACTTTATTGAAGTCTGTCTGGATGAGCAGCAGCGGGTCTGGGTGATGCTGCACAGCGGTTCTCGCGGCGTCGGCAACGCCATCGGGTCGCTGTTTATCGCGCTGGCGCAAAAAGATATGCAGCGCCATATCAGCAATCTGCCCGACCGCGATCTGGCCTATTTCGAAGAAGGCAGCAAGCATTTCAACGACTATATGGAAGCCGTCAGTTGGGCCCAGGATTACGCCCATCACAACCGGGAAGTGATGATGAATCGCGTACTGGCGGCGCTGTCTAAAATCATCACCAAACCCTTTGCGACCCGGCAGGAAGCCGTTAACTGCCACCATAACTACGTTCAGAAAGAGACGCATTTTGGCGAGTCGGTGCTGGTCACCCGCAAAGGCGCGGTATCGGCGCAGAAAGGGCAAATGGGGATCATCCCCGGCTCGATGGGCGCGAAAAGCTTTATCGTGCGCGGCCTCGGCAATGAAGATAGCTTCTGCTCGTGCAGCCACGGCGCAGGCCGTACCATGAGCCGCAGCGCCGCTAAAAAGCGCTTTACGGTTGACGATCAAATCCGCGCCACTGCGCATGTGGAATGCCGCAAAGACAGCGACGTGATTGACGAAATCCCTATGGCGTATAAAGACATCGACGCCGTGATGGCGGCGCAGTCATCGCTGGTGGAAATCGTGCACACGCTGCGTCAGGTAGTGTGCGTGAAAGGATAAAATGCCTGATAAACAAACAATAAGGACATAACAATGA
Source organism: Atlantibacter hermannii (assembly GCF_009907385.1). GTDB lineage: Bacteria > Pseudomonadota > Gammaproteobacteria > Enterobacterales > Enterobacteriaceae > Atlantibacter > Atlantibacter hermannii_A. Next base: position 136,040 of record NZ_JAAATR010000024.1, on the reverse strand, counting down.
AAACATGGTTGGCAAAACTGTTCGGTAAAGGCTCCTCGCCCTCTTTTCCGGTGGTATGGGATGCGCAACAGCCCGCGATTTATGCGCTTCTGTTGCCGACAATGGAGACGCTGGCGCCGCTCAGCGCTGAGCAAAATCCGCTCATCGACCCACCGCTGGGCGAGAGCCAGGAAATTCGCTGGGCGCCCGGCGCGCTGGATGGCGTGGCGATCCACCATTTCGGGCTGGGATCGGATGACGATCCGTCTGGCGCCATCGCGATCGCGCTGGAAAAAACGTTGCAACATCGTCATCCCGCAGATACCGCAGAGCTGTACAGACTGCTCAACGCCGGTTCGCCCCTGAGCTACATTGACGAGCTATTAACGGCACTGCCTGCCCGGAAAAAAGTGGATGCGGGCGCGCTTAACGAACTGGTGGTATGGCTGGCGATGAATAGCCCGGACGCCAATGTAGTGAAAACGGCGATGGCATTGCTGGCATTTTTCCCGTCACCGCAAAGCCAGCAGATCCTGACGGTACTGGGCCGCCACGACGAATTTACGCTTTACGCTATTGTGGCGCTGCGCTCCTTCCTTGCCCCGGAAGAGTATGAGCGCGTCTGGTTTGAGATGGCCCAGCGGGTTGACGGCTGGGGACGCATTCATCTTATTGAACGCATACCGGAACAGCCCGGACCAGTGGTGCGCCACTGGTTGCTGCGCAGCGGCTATTCCAACAGCGTGATGTATGAATACACCGCCTGGGATTGCGCTTTCTACGGGCAATTGCTGGAGGCGCTTAAGCATGAACAGGATGACGCACTACTGAGCGGCGCAGCGGAAATATTTCAGGCCATCATGGCCGGGGAGCCGGGAAAAGGGATTGATTATTACAGCGACGCGCCAGAAGCCTTTTTCCATTATTTAACGCATCTGCTGGCGCAACCCGCTGCCGATCCGCTGCACTATCTGGCGGCTCATGATATCCGGGAGCAGGCTGAAGACAGCGAGTTTTGCGATGACGACTTACGCCATCAGCTGATGACATTAGCAGACCAGGTTATGACGCAGCCACAATGGGATACGGCGATCAAACAGGCGTTGGCGGGCGATGATGCGTACCGCTTCAACCTGGCGATACGCGCCAGTCGCCTGCGTAATCAGGACCCGTGGCCTGCCATTTATCACAAACAAATGAGCGACAGCCAGGCCAGCCACTGGTATCAGCTTATGCAAACCGATGACGTTGAGAATATCGTGAAGGTGGTGGCGCTGGCGCAGCAGCAATTCGATCTCACGGCTATCGCCAGCGGCCCGGCGTTAAGCAACGGCATCGGCATGGAATGGCAGGCGCACAATGCGTTTGATTTTGTGTTGCAGGATCTCAGGCGTTTTCCGGGAATCGGCTGGGAAGTTCTCAAAGCAGGCATACAGAGCCCGGTGATCCGCAACCGCAATATGGCCATCAATGCGCTACAGGAATGGCAGCCGGAACAGCTGCAGCCTCATCGCGCGTTTCTGGATAGCTGTCTGGCGCAGGAGCCGGATGACGTCGTCCGTGAACGGATGGAAGCCTTAGTACAAAGAGCCTGCCCCCACATTATTGAATGACCTCGCTGCCGAAAGGCCATTATATGTTCTACTTTCTTAAAGGCCTGACGCAAGATATGGCCTTTTTTCATTCAGACAGGTAAGGTTGCCATGCCTTCGCACTCTTCCTGTGAGACGCAGAAAACACGATGCACTATGACGTAAGCCACCTTCTTTCGCGACTGATTAATGGCCCGACAACGCTGGGTAATATCTGGTTCGCGAACCCAACAGGCCCGATGCCCGATCTGGCGTTTAAGGTCGATTTTCCGCGGCTGGAAATCGTGCTGGCGGGTAGCGTCATTGAACGTGGCAGCCCGAACGGCACCTGTCTGATGAGTGAAAGCGATGCACTGTTTGTGCCGTCAGGCAGCTGGAATTATCCGCACTGGCAGGAGCCTGCCACGACCCTGAGCATCCTGTTTGGTAAACAGCAGCTCGGCTTTAGCGTCCTGCGCTGGGATGGTGAAAAACTGCAAAACCTCAATAAACAGCACGTTGCGCGGCGAGGCCCACGCATCGGCTCATTTCTGCTGCAAACGCTGAATGAAATGAAAATGCAGCCTCATGAACAACAAACCGCCCGGCTGATCGTTTCCAGCCTGTTGAGTCATTGTAATGACCTGCTGGGCAGCCAGATCCAGACCGCCTCTCGCAGTCAGGCGCTGTTCGAAGCCGTACGCGGCTATATTGATGAAAACTATGCCGCGGCCCTGACACGAGAATCGGTAGCACAGGTTTTTTATATTTCGCCAAATTACCTGTCGCATTTGTTTCAGAAATCAGGCTCGCTGGGATTTAATGAATATCTGAACTACACCCGACTGGAGCACGCAAAAGCGTTGCTGAAAGGATATGAACTGAAAGTAAAGGAAGTCGCCCATGCCTGCGGCTTTGTCGACAGCAACTATTTCTGCCGCCTGTTTCGTAAAAATACCGAGCGTTCACCGTCGGAGTATCGCCGTCAGTACCATAGCCAACTCACGGAAAAACAGCTTAACGCAGAATAATATGGGTGTGCTGCGGCGATCCCAGAACTTTACGTACCGCTGCCATCGCCTTCTGCGGGTCGCGCAGAAAAGCGCTGATGCCAGAATGCACGTAACGGCATTCAATAAACCGCTCAGACCCGGCAATATCAATATCGGTAAGCAGCAGCACGGCATCCGCGTTGCTAATGTCCGCCTCAGTCAGGGGGTTTTCAATGCCCAAAGCTCCCTGGGTTTCAATTTTTACAGACCACTTTTCCTGCTGGCACAGCTTTTCCAGACGCTCAGCCGCCATATAGGTGTGCGCGACGCCGCTAATGCAGGCTGTAACGGCCACCAGATTTCGCTTTACCGCATCCGCCATTTATCCTCCCATCGTCACCGTAAAGCCCGCCTGTTCAGCCATCTTCCTGATGCCGGCGACTTCGCTATCCGTAGGGACAGGAATCGCTTTCATCGCCCAGGTTCGCCCTAACAAACCATACTTGGGCTCACCAAATTGGTGAAAGGGTAATAGATGCAATTTATTGAATGACAGAGATTTCAGTATTCCGAGGATCTTCGCAATATTAGCCTCGTGTAGCGTATAACCGGGAATGAGCGGCAACCGTGGCGTCACATTGATCCCCTGCTCAACCAGCAAGCGTAGATTTTCCAGTACCCGTGGCAGATTAATATTCAACACCCGGTGAGACTGCGCCTCATCCATAATTTTTAAATCAAACAGCACCTCGTCGCACTGCCGGGCCAGAGGCAATAAACGTGAGGAGGGGGCATCGCCGGCGGTTTCAATAGCGGTATGAACACCCAGTTCCCGTAATCGTGCTAAAAACCGGGTGGCAAACGGCGCCTGCATCAGCACTTCCCCGCCCGATAAGGTGACGCCACCGCCCGAAGAGCGAAAGAATACGTCATCTTTCATCACTTCCCGTTCAAGCGCGGCGAGAGAAATATCCCGGCCAATATGCTCAAAAGCGCCCGAAGGGCATTCATCAACATCCTGCAAACAAGGCGAACAATGCAGGCATTTACTGTTACGTCTTACCGTCTCAATTTTTGGCGACAAAGACTCCGGGTTGGCACACCACGGGCAGGTATGGGGGCAACCTTTAAAAAAGATAAGGGTGCGGATACCCTGCCCGTCATTTAAAGAGTAGCGCTGGATATTGAAAATGCGCGCCGTGTCGGCGCACGTTTCAATAACGTCACAGTTGATGCGCGGTCCGACGGATAATGTCATCCTGGATCTCCTTTGAAAGCTCAACAAAGAAGGCGCTGTAACCGGCAACCCGCACGACCAAACCGGCGTAATCCTGAGGGTGACGTTGCGCTTCGCGCAGCGTTTCTGCATTTACTACGTTGAACTGAATATGCTGGAGTTTTAGTTGCGTGAACGCGCGCAGAAAATCCGCCAGCTTATTCAGCCCGCCCTGGCCGTCTAACGTCGCCGGGGTGAACTTCACGTTCAGCAGCGTTCCGTTGGATAACAGATAGTTATCTAACTTGCTTACGGATTTCAGCACTGCCGTCGGGCCCTGCCCGTCCTGGCCCAACATGGGAGAGAGCCCCCCATCGGCAAGCTGCTCGCCAGCAAAACGGCCATCTGGCGTCGCCCCCACTACCGAGCCCAACGGCACATGGGCAGATACAGTATACGAACCCGGCGTAAACTGCCCGCCGCGCGGATTGGCGTATTTCTCCACTTCTTTACAGTAATGACGCAGCAGTTCGGCGCTGATGTTATCCACTTCATCAATATCATTGCCGTATTTTTCGAAGCGGTGAATTAAGCGTGCACGCACTTTTTCACCTTCCGGCGTCGCGAAATTGGCTTTCAGCACCGCCAGCAGTTCATCAAAGCTCATCCGCTGTTGGTCGAAAACGATGCCTTTAAGGGCATAAAGCGAGTCGCTGAGGTTGGCGATACCGATCCCCTGCACACCCGAAAAGTTATAGCGTGCCCCCCCTTCCGTTATGTCTTTCCCACTCTTCAGGCAGTCGCTAATAAACGAAGAGAGCAGAGGTACGGGTGCCCAGTCTCGATGGCCGATATCGCAAATATTGCTGCCCTCAACCATTAAGCGAATGTAATAACTCACTTTTTCGCGGATTTGAGTGAGCAAATCCGCATAGGTGAGCGCCGCATTGCCTTCATTTTCATGGAGCGTGATTTCCATGACTTTCAGCAGGTTAAACATGGCGATGTCGTGCAAACCGTAGGTTTTACCGGGAATAGACAGCTCGACGCAACCGACAACGGAATAGTCGCGCGCATCCTCCAGCGACACGCCGCGATTGAGGAACGCCGGAACCACGACTTCATCATTAAAAATTTGCGGGATACCGGTGCCCAGACGGATGGTCTCGGCGGTTTTGAGCAAGAATGGCCGGTCAATCAGCTCATTAATGCGCACCCCCAGATTTGGTTGAGGCAGTTGTACGCTTTGATACGCATCCAGGCACATAAACGACAGGGCGTTAACGGCGCTGCGACCGGTTTCTGTCAGGCCGCCCAGCAACGCTGTGTATCCCGTAGGGAAACCGGCAAAATAGCGGGCGCTGCTGGTAGAACGTAATAACACCACGTCGTTGCATTTAATCCACAGCGATTCCAGCAGCTCACGCAGCCAGACGGGATCCTCGCCCTGCGTTAACGACGCCTGCCAGAAAGGCAGCATGTACTGGTCGAAACGCCCCAGGGACAGCGAACTGGCGTTGGATTCATACTGAAGAATAATATTCATATACCAGAAGAGCTGGCAGGCTTGCCAAAACGTCTGGGGGCGCTTATCCATGTTATGGCGTGAGTTAGCCGCAATCGCCAACAACTCCTCACGACGCACAGCGTCCGGGCACTGCGCCGCCATCTGTTCAGCCAGTTGCGCATAACGCAGTATATGGCGCTGAGAAGCCGCCAGCAGCAGCCGTGCGGCCTGGTAGAAAGGGTTTTCCGGCTCGCGCTCACAATAAGCAGTCAGCTCATCCAGTAGCGTACCCAGGCCATTTTTCAGGAGTCGTGGGTAATCAATGATGATATGCCCCTGCCCTTTATCGGTCTGGTTAATGCTGAATATTTGCGTGCCTACCGCCTCCTTTACCTCTTGCGTCATCTGGCCGTTGATAAAGTCCTTCATCGAACGTTTTTCCCAGTACGGGTAAAGCTCATCGCGATAGCAGCGTTTATCTTCCTCGCTGATTTCAAAGCGATCCTGGGGGCGCGTCGGGAACTGATCCAGTTCTTTCAGCAGCCAGTACGGGTCCATCTCCGGCGACATGATGCCCGCCCGCGGTTTCACGGTACGGTTTCCGGCAATCAGTTCATCATCACGAATCGCGATTTTCACATTATCAAGGATGTACGCCGTCGCTTTGGCCCGCCGCAGCATGACCGGCTCCCCTTCGGTCTGTTTATAGCTTTCGGTTAACAGTAAGGCGCGTTCAAGGGAGATTTCACGGGGGTGTTGGAACAGTGCGGCTTTCAGGCGTTGAATGCGATTCGTCATGGGGACTCCGGTCAGTAGGCGATGAAAGCACCCGCTCCGAAGAGCGGGTTAGGTCATTAGACGGCTTGCGCCAGGTGGGTCTCAATCTTGCTCATAATGGCTGCCGCTCGTTTCACGGCGTCGCTAATATTTACTCTGACAATGGTCTTACCTGCGAAGCGCTCCTCAAATTTGATGCCGATATCTTTGGTCAGCACCACAATATCCGCCTGCGCAATGTCTTCAGCGCTCAGCTCATTTTCCAGACCGATAGAGCCCTGGGTTTCCACTTTCACCTTCCAGCCCTTCGCTTTTGCTGCGCTTTCCAGCGCCTCGGCGGCCATATAGGTATGTGCCACGCCGGAAGGGCAAGCGGTAACGGCGACAATTGTTGTCATGGTCAAATTCCTTTTTATTAATCAGTTGATTTCAAAATCTAAGTCGAGATCGTCTTGTTGCTCAGCCGCCTGTGGTTTGTTTTTACGCGCCAGGCTTTTCAGCAGATTGACCGCGACCGCCGTCACCACTGCGCCGACGATCACGGCGGCGATATATCCCATTTTTCCATCCACCACCGGCAGAACGATCAGCCCACCCCATCCGGCGTAGCATTTTGCGCCCAGTAATGCCGCAGTTACCGTACCGCAGACGGAACCCAGCATGATCGAAGGGATGACGCGCAGCGGATCGGCGGCGGCGAATGGGATAGCGCCCTCCGTCACCCCGACGCAACCCATCACCATGGCAGCTTTGCCAGCCTCACGCTCTTCATCGCTGAAATTTTTACGGTTAATCAATGTGGCTAACCCCAGGCCGAGCGGCGGCACACAAATCCCGACGGCAGCGATAGCCACCACGCCGTACACCCCTTGCGCAACGCAAATCAGCATAAATGCATAAGCGACTTTATTAACCGGCCCACCCATATCGAAAGCCAGCATCAGTCCCATAATAACCGCCAGCATCACCACGCTGCCCTGTTGCATGCCTTGTAGCCATTGGGTCAGACCCGCCGTGATTGCGCCAACCGGTTCGCCCAGCCCCCACATCATCAAACCCGCCGTAATAAAAGTGCCGATGATAGGGATGACGAAAATAGGCATTACCGAGCGCAAGACTTTCGGTACGGGGATTTTTTTCAGGTAGAAGATCACGATGCCACCGATAATCCCGGCGATGAGGGCGCCGAAGAAACCCGCACCGAAGCCGTTACCAACCCATGCCCCGATAGCACAGGGCGCAAGCGCGGAGCGATCGGCAATGGAATAACCAATATATGCGGCCAGGAAAGGCACCATTAACGTCAGGCCAGCGACGCCAATATCAAACAGCTTTTTCAGGTTCGGATCGGTTAACGGGTCCGGCACCGCGCCCTTGCCGTATAACATGACGGAAACCGCCAGCAAAATACCGCCCGCGACCACGAAGGGGATCATATGCGACACCCCTGTCATTAAATGCTGGCGGGTGTTCTTAAGAATATGCACCAGTTCTTTCATTGGTAACTCCTGCGCTTACGCCATGTTCATCCACGAAGATAATGCGCCAAACAATAGACAATCGCTGGTCGTGCAGACAGTGGACAAAAAAGCCATTTACTGGATTTTTGTACGCCAGAATAAAAAATGCGATCGGACTCAAAAGTCCTTAGCCATACATAAATCTCAGGAATGAATTGCCCTGTGAGTGAACTCTCACTTTTCCACATATATTACATAAATCCAGTTTTTGGCAGTTTTGTCGCATGGCGGCTCGTCATTAAGCGCCTTTATCCTGTTGCGCAAAGTGTGAATGAATCAGGAGAGGCTTATGGCTCTGGTAATTGAATTTGTCTGTGATTTACCCCATGGCGTGCATGCCCGTCCTGCAAGCCAGATCGAGAAACAATGCAATGCATTTGCCTCACAAATTGAATGGATCAATAACAGAACGGGCAGGAAGGGAGACGCGAAAAGCGCACTGGCAGTGATTGGCACCGGGACGATAAAAGGCGACATCTGCCAGTTAATCATCGCAGGAACGGATGAAAAAGACGCCCATCTTCAGCTGGAAAAATGGTTTCGGGAAGCCTTCCCGTTATGCGACGAACCCCTTGAGCAGCCTACGGTGACCGTCGCTGAACCGCTTCCCGAATCACTGACGCGGCTGAATCCCACCTTTTTTCCTGCAAAATCCGTATGCGCTGGCAGCGCCAGCGGCATCCTGACGCCGCTGATCTCGCTGGATCTCAATAAAATGAGCAACCTCCCCGCCCCGCGTGGTGTGGAAGAGGAGCAGCAGGCGCTGGATAACGGCTTAACGCGGTTGATAAAAAACATTGAGCTGCGCCTGCTTGATAGCGACGGTACCACCAGCGCCATCCTTGAAGCGCACCGTTCACTGGCCCGTGATATCTCGCTGCGCCAACATTTACTGGCAGGCGTCACCCGCGGGCAGAGTTGCGCGCAAGCCATTATCGACAGCGCTAATCACTTTTGCACCGAGTTCAGCCATGCCGAAAGCAGCTACCTGCAAGAACGTGCGCTGGACGTACGCGATATCTGTTTTCAGTTGCTCCAGCACATCTATGGTGAGCAACGCTTCCCTGCGCCAGGCCAGTTAAAACATCCCTCGGTGTGCCTCGCGGACGAACTTACCCCCAGCCAGTTCCTGGAACTGGATAAATCGCTGCTTAAAGGACTGCTACTGGAAAAAGGCGGGACCACCTCTCACACCGTTATCCTGGCGCGTTCTTTTAATATTCCGACTCTGGTGGGCGTGGATATTCTGGCGCTCGCGCCCTGGTACAATCAGCCGGTCTATATCGACGGCAACGCGGAAATCGTGGTGGTGAACGCCAGCGAAGCGGTAGATCGCTATTACCAGCAGGAAGCGCAAGTCCAGGCGGAATTACGCGAACAGCAGCAGGTGTGGCTGACCCGCGACGCCAGCACCGCCGACGGCATCAGAATGGAAGTGGCCGCCAATATCGCCCATGCCGTGGAAGCACCGGGTGCGTTCCACAACGGTGCGCAGGCGGTCGGGCTGTTCCGCACCGAAATGCTGTATATGGACCGCGCCAGCGCCCCGTCGGAAGACGAACTCTACAATATTTTCTGCCAGGCGCTGGAACCGGCGAAAGGGCGCAGCATCATCGTACGCACAATGGATATCGGCGGCGACAAGCCGGTGGAATACCTGAATATCCCCGCCGAAAACAATCCGTTCCTCGGCTACCGTGCAGTAAGAATTTATGAGGAGTATTCGGCGCTATTCTCCACGCAGTTGCGGGCAATTCTCCGCGCTTCGGCGCATGGAAAATTAAAGATCATGATCCCGATGATCTCTTCTATGGAAGAGATCCTGTGGGTTAAAGAAAAATTATCGGAAGCGAAGCAGCAGTTGCGCAACGAGCAGACGCCGTTTGATGAAAAAATTCCGCTCGGCATTATGCTCGAAGTCCCCTCGGTGATGTTTATCATCGACCAGTGCTGCGAAGAGATCGATTTCTTCAGCATCGGCAGTAACGACCTTACGCAATATCTGCTGGCGGTCGATCGCGATAATGCCAAAGTCACCCGTCACTACAACAGTCTGAATCCTGCGTTTTTGCGAGCGCTGGATTATGCCGTGCAGGCGGTGCATCGCCAGGGTAAGTGGATAGGGTTGTGCGGCGAACTGGGTGCGAAAGGTTCGGTCCTGCCTCTGCTGGTTGGTCTTGGGCTGGATGAAATCAGCATGAGCGCACCGGCCATTCCCGCGACGAAAGCGCGATTAGCACAGCTGGATAGCCGCGCCTGCCGTCAGTTACTCAACCAGGCGATGGCCTGCCGCACCTCACTTGAAGTTGAACATCTGCTGGCTCAGTTCCGGATGGCGGCGCACGATACGCCGATTATTACTCCGGCATGCATCTCCCTGGATAACGACTGGCGCAGCAAAGAAGAAGTGATGAAAGGCATGACCGATAAGCTGCTGCTGGCCGGGCGTTGCCGTTATCCGCGAAAACTGGAAGCCGATCTGTGGGCGCGTGAAGCGGTGTTTTCTACCGGGCTCGGTTTTAGTTTCGCTATCCCGCACAGCAAATCCGAGCATATCGAGCAGTCGACTATTAGCGTTGCGCGGCTCCCGGCTCCGGTGCTGTGGGGCGATGAAGAAGCACAGTTCATTATTATGCTCACCCTCAACAAACATGCCGCCGGCGATCAGCATATGCGGATTTTTTCTCGCCTCGCCCGCCGCATCATGCATGAAGATTTCAGAAACGCGCTGGTCAACGCAACTTCCGCCGACGCCATCGCAACGCTGCTTCAACAAGAACTGGAACTTTAGTCTAAGGAATCGTCATGGAACTCTATTTAGATACCGCCAACGTTCAGGAAGTTATCCGCCTGGCGCGCATTTTTCCCCTGGCTGGCGTCACAACCAATCCCAGCATTATTGCTGCAGGAAAAACGCCGCTGTTTGACGTGCTGCCACGTTTGCAGGACGCGCTCGGCGAACAGGGAAAACTGTTCGCCCAGGTCATGAGCCGCGATGCACAAGGCATGGTGGAGGAAGCCAGGCGTCTGAACCACGCGTTCCCTGGGTTGGTGGTAAAAGTGCCGGTGACAGCAGAAGGTCTGGCTGCAATTAAGGTACTGAAAACGATGGACATCGCCACACTGGGCACCGCCGTGTATAGCGCTTCGCAAGGGCTGTTGGCGGCGCTGGCAGGCGCGGATTATGTGGCGCCGTATGTTAACCGGGTTGATGCCCAGGGTGGAGACGGCATCCAAACGGTGCGGGAACTGCAGACGCTTCTGGAACTGCATGCGCCGCACTGCAAAGTGCTGGCGGCGAGTTTTAAAACGCCCCGTCAGGCGCTGGACTGCCTGCTTGCTGGTTGTGAAGCTATCACGCTTCCACTGGATGTCGCTCAACAAATGCTCGGTACGCCTGCGGTACAATCGGCCATTGAGAAGTTTGAGTCGGACTGGAAAAACGCATTCGGTAATGTAAACCTTTAACAGGAGAAGATGTATGGATCACATCATTCAGTCACCGGGTAAATACATCCAGGGCGCCGATGTCCTGAGCCGCCTCGGCGACTACCTTAAACCTATGGCCGAACGCTGGCTGGTGGTCGGCGATAAATTCGTTTTAGGCTTTGCCCAGGAAAGCCTGCAACACAGCCTTAGCGCTGCCGGGCTGGCGTTCGAAATCGCGCCGTTTGGCGGTGAATGCTCTCAAAATGAAATCGACCGCCTGCGCGCCGTGGCGGAAAACGCGCGCTGCGATGCGGTGGTCGGGATTGGCGGCGGTAAAACGCTGGACACGGCCAAAGCGCTGGCCCATTACATGGCGGTGCCGGTGGCGATTGCGCCAACCATCGCCTCCACCGATGCGCCCTGTAGCGCCCTGTCAGTTATCTATACCGATGACGGTGAATTTGACCGCTATCTGCTGTTGCCACATAACCCAAACATGGTGATCGTCGATACTAAAATCGTGGCGGGCGCACCGGCGCGTCTGCTGGCGGCCGGGATTGGCGACGCGCTGGCGACCTGGTTCGAAGCGCGCGCCTGTTCACGCAGCGGCGCAACCACCATGGCTGGCGGCCAGTGTACTCAGGCCGCGCTGGCCCTGGCGGAACTGTGCTACAACACGCTGCGGGAACAGGGCGAAAAAGCGATGCTGGCGGCGGAACAGCATGTGGTCACCCCGGCGCTGGAGCGCGTGGTGGAAGCCAATACCTATCTGAGCGGCGTCGGTTTCGAAAGCGGCGGCCTGGCGGCAGCGCACGCGATCCACAATGGATTAACAGCTATTCCGGATGCGCATCATTTTTACCATGGTGAAAAAGTCGCGTTTGGTACGCTGGTGCAACTGGTGCTGGAAAACGCGCCGCTGGAGGAGATCGAAACCGTCGCCTCGCTGTGTTATGCGGTGGGATTGCCGATCACCCTGGCAGAGCTGGATATCGAAAGCGATATTCCCGCCAAAATGCGTATTGTGGCCGAGGCTGCTTGCGCCGCAGGGGAAACCATCCACAATATGCCGGGCGGCGCGACGGTCGATCAGGTGTATGCTGCGCTGCTCGTCGCCGACCAGTACGGTCAGGGCTTTTTGAAAAACTGGCAGTAAACTAATAAACGCCCGGCAGCGTAAAGCGCCGGGCGTGCTTTGAGGTTTTTATACCGCCGGACGAACGCCCAGCGTATGGCAGATGGCATAGCTCATTTCCGCGCGGTTCAGCGTATAGAAGTGGAAGTCTTTCACCCCTTCGCGGCTGAGGATTTTCACCATATCCATGGCAATATTCGCGCCCACCAGCTTGCGGGTTTCCGCGTCGTCATCAAGGCCAGAGAACATCTGGGCCATCCACGCCGGGATACGCACGTTGGTCATATCCGCGAATTTTTTCGCCTGCCTGAAGTTAGACACCGGCAGAATGCCCGGAATGATTTCCACATCAATCCCGGTCGCCGCGCAGCGGTCGCGGAAGCGCAGGTAGCTTTCCACATCAAAGAAGAACTGGGTGATGGCGCGATTGGCACCCGCGTCGATTTTGCGCTTCAGGTTCAGTAAATCCGCCTGGGCGCTTTTCGCCTCCGGATGGACTTCCGGGTACGCCGCCACGGAAATATCAAAATCCGCCACTTCTTTCAGCAGGCCCACCAGATCGGCGGCATACATGTCCGGTTTACCGCTGCCCGGCGGTAAATCGCCGCGCAGGGCCACGATGTGGCGAATGCCGTTTTCCCAGTAATCCCGGGCAATGGTGCGCAGCTCATCGCGGGTGGCGTCGATACAGGTCAGGTGCGGTGCCGCTTCCAGACCGGTGCGATCTTTAATGCCTTTGATAATGCTGTGGGTGCGGTCGCGCTCGCCGGAGTTCGCGCCATAGGTGACGGAAACGAATTTCGGCTTCAGGCTGCTCAAACGATCGATGGAATTCCACAGGGTCTGTTCCATTTCACTGGTACGCGGCGGGAAAAACTCAAAGGAAACGTTAATGCGCCCGGCGACTTCGGCCAGACTCTGATTCAGTGCTTCCCGCTGGTTGGCGTGAAAAAAGCTCATACCCTTACCTCATCACTCGCTTGTCATTATTGGCTGTTATGTTTTTTTGACTTCTATACGTTTAGATGTCCAGATGTAAAAATGACGGAAAAGCGCCATCGCGTCAACTGAAAAATCACCAGAATGAATGAGGAATATTCAGTGAACGTGAAAAAAATTCAGGATGGGGGGTCACAGAAAGGAAAAACGCCTTTTGCCAGCGGGGGCAAAAGGCGCATATCAGATTACAGCAGCTGGGCCAGGCGGTTGAGGTCGGACTGAATGGCCCCGGCGGTGACATCGCGTCCGGCACCCGGGCCACGGATCACCAGCGGATTATCGCGATACCAGCGGCTTTCGATGGCAAACACGTTATCGCACGGCAGCAACGACGCCAGCGGATGCTCAGGACGCACCGCCTCCACGCCGACACGCGCTTTGCCGTTGGCGTCGAAACGCGCCACATAGCGCAGCACCAGCCCCATTTCCCGGGCGGCTTCCAGGCGTTGCACCATCTGGTCGTTCAGCGCATCGCCGTTTTCGAAGAAGTGATCCACCGACCCGTCTTCGCAACCCTGCGGCACCAGCGACTCGACGCGCACCTGGTCAGGTTCGATGTCATACCCGGCTTCGCGCGCCAGGATCACCAGCTTGCGCATCACGTCTTTCCCGGACAGATCGACGCGCGGGTCCGGCTCGGTTAAGCCCTGTTGCCAGGCCTGATCCACCAGGTCGGTAAACGGCACGGTGCCGTCGAATTGCAGGAACAGCCAGGAGAGCGTCCCGGAGAAAATGCCGCTGATGGCCAGAATCGAATCGCCGCTGTCGCGCAGATCGCGCACGGTATGGTTGACCGGCAGCCCTGCGCCGACGGTGGCGTTGTACAGCCAGTGACGGCCCGTTTTGGCGAACGCATCGCGGATTTGGCGATATTTGTTGCTGTTGCTGGCACCCGCCAGCTTGTTGGCGCTGATCACGTGAAAGCCGTGGCTGGCGAAATCCAGATACTGATCCGCCAGCTCTTCGCTTGCCGTCACGTCCAGCACCACCAGATCGTCATACGGATGGTTACGCATCCACAGGAACAGCGACTCTTCATCGTGATCCTGGGCTTCATCATTAAAGAAGGCTAACGCGCGGCTGGCATCCAGCCCCTGGTAATTCAGCAGGCTGCGGCGGCTATCCACCACGCCGGCCAGCACAAATTCAAAACCGGTGCGGGCAGAAAGCGTTTCCTGCTCGCGGGCGAACAACTCGAGCCAACGGGAACCAATATTGCCTTTGCCAAACAGCATCAGGCCAATACGTTTTTCCGCGCGGAACAGCGTCTGGTGCAGGCCCTGAATCAGGCTTTCGGTGGGGCCGACGCGCAGTACGGCCACCAGGCTGATGCCCTCTTCCGATTGCCAGATAAACTCCACCGGCTGATCTTTCAGTTGCTGCCAGAAGCGGTGGCTGTGCAGCGGATTGCGACACACGCCCGCGCCCACCATCGCCACCAGCGCTAGCCCTTCACGCAGGCGCAGTTCGCCCGGCAGCGCGGCGGCTTCCAGGGTGCTGAATGCGCTGCCCACCACTTCCGAGGTGTAACACAGTTGCAGTAAACGGCGGTCGGGATGGACGCCAATCGACAGCGGGCGGATCTGCGCACGCTTCAGGACGTTCAGCGTGTCCTGATGCGCCAGTTTGAAATCCTGATCCGGCGCAACCAGCAGTTCAATCAGACAGACGTCGTCATGGCTGGTGACAATGCGCGCACCGGTGCCGGACGCCAGCACGCGTTCAATACGCGTGGAGCCCTGCTCCGGGTTATAGCTGCACCGCAGCTGTAAATCGATATCGCTGCCGGAAACCGGCTGAAGGGTACGGGCATGCAGCACCGGCGCCGCCAGACGCGCCAGTTCGCTGGCTTCATCCAGCCGCAGTAACGGCAGCAGGCAGGCGTCTTTCACTTTACGCGGGTCGGCGCTGTAAACGCCCGCCACGTCGCTCCAGATGGTGACGCGGGAAACACCGCCCAGCGCGCCGATTTGGGTCGCAGAATAGTCGGAGCCGTTACGCCCCAGCAGTACGGTTTCACCGGCGTTATTGCGGCAGATAAAGCCCGTCACCACCACGCGTTTACCGGGATGCTGGACCAGAAGCTGTTGCAGCAGAGGGTAAGAGAGACCTTCATCCACCTGCGGCTGCGCGCTGCGCTCGGCGCGTAAAAATTCGCGCGCGTCCAGCCAGGTGGCGTCGATGCCCTGGAGATTCAGCACGGCGGACATCAAACGCGCCGACCAAATTTCGCCATGACCGACCACTTCGGCATACACCGCATCGGTAATGACACCATCGAGCAGCGCGGCCAGGCGTTCCAGATCGTGGATAAAACCGCTAATCAGATCGTCCGCTTTATCGGCGGGCAGCAGTCCGCTGATTAATTCGGTCTGGTAACGGCGCAGCGCCTGCTGAACCTGATGGGCGGACAGGCGATCCGTCTGGCTCAGTTTCAACCAGCTGATCAACTGGTTAGTCGTGCTGCCTGCGGCGGAAACCACCATCATGTCGTCCGGCTGCGAATATTCGGCCATAATGCCGGCCACGCGCTGGTAACACTTCACATCCGCAAGGCTACTACCACCAAATTTATGCAGCTGACGACCTTTCGCCCCTGCAGGCGCTGAAACACTCATGCTTACCCCTTAGCCGCTGCCCGGAAGCCATTTTCCAGGTCAGCAAGTAAATCTTCACTGTCTTCAATACCGGTTGAGATGCGCAGCAGCGTCTCGGAAATGCCTGCGGCGGCGCGCGCTTCGGGCGCCATGCCCGCATGGGTCATGGTCGCGGCATGGGAGATCAGGCTTTCCACCCCGCCTAACGATTCCGCCAGTGTAAACAGCTCAAGCGCGCCAAGGAAGCGGCGCAGCGTCTCTTCGTCGCCGTCGATTTCAAAGCTCAGCATCGCGCCAAAACCCTTCTGCTGGCGAGCCGCGATCTCATGGCCCTGGTTTTCCGGCAGAGAAGGATGATACAGCTTTTTCACCAGCGGTTGGGTCTTCAGATAGTCGACAATCGCCAGCGCGTTACGCTGCGCGATATCCATACGCGGCACCAGCGTGCGCAGGCCGCGCAGTAATAAATAACTGTCAAACGCCGCGGCGGTCACGCCAATATTATTCGCCCACCAGGCCAGATTAACGGCGGTCTCTTCATCACGGGAAATGACCACGCCAGCCACGACATCGGAATGACCGTTGAGGTATTTGGTGCAGGAGTGCAGCACTAAATCGGCACCCAGAGAAAGCGGATTTTGCAGCGCCGGGCTGAGGAAGGTGTTGTCCACCACGCTTACCGCCCCGGCTTCCCGTGCCAGGCGGCAGATTTTTTCAATATCGACCACGCGTAACAACGGGTTGCTCGGCGTTTCGATCAGCACCAGCTTCGGTTTCTCCGCCAGCGCCGCTTTCAATGCCGCTTCATCATGTTGATCGACAAACAGCACCCGGTAGCAGCCACGTTTCGCCAGGCTATCAAACAAACGGTAGCTGCCGCCGTAACAGTCGTGCGGCGCGACCAGCAGATCGCCCGGGTTCAGATAAACCGTGGTCACCAGATGGATCGCCGACATCCCGGTATTGGTCAATACCGCCCCTGCGCCGCCTTCAAGTTCCGCCAGTGCGCGCTGGGTCACATCGCGCGTTGGGTTACCGCGGCGAGAATAGTCGTGAGCGCGCGGCTCGTTAAAGCCGGTGAAATTATAGGTGCTGGAAAGATGAATGGGCGGGACAACGCAGCCGTACTGTTCGTCATCGTTTAATCCACTGCGTACGGCGATGGTGGCCTGTTTACGTGTCATGTTGAGCGGCTTCCTGGCTGAAGGACTGATCCCGGCCTTTTCGCGGGATAATCGGGAATCGGTTCAAAGTCTGCCCACAGAGTAACCACAGAAGAAATGGACGTCAATACATCTGGACATCTAAACTTCTTTGCGTATAGATTGAGCAAAACTGAATTAGCCGTTAAAATTGTGTGTTTAGAGCAGCCGTGCGACGGAATTCCCTGTGCGCGGCACTATCGCGTTTATGGCTGCGGCCCGCCAGACCGGCCCCGGTCCACTATCAATATTGAGAGGATGAAAGGTATAACATGGCTGAATGGAGCGGCGAATATATCAGCCCATACGCTGAGCACGGTAAGAAGAGTGAGCAAGTAAAAAAAATTACGGTTTCCATTCCTCTGAAGGTGTTAAAAATCCTCACTGATGAACGTACCCGTCGTCAGGTGAACAATCTGCGTCACGCCACCAACAGTGAACTGCTGTGTGAAGCGTTTTTACATGCTTTTACCGGCCAACCGCTGCCGAATGATGAAGATCTGCGTAAAGAGCGCAGCGATGAAATCCCGGAAGAGGCGAAAGTGATTATGCGTGAGTTGGGTATCGACCCGGAGACGTGGGAATACTGATCGGCAAACAGATACAAAAAAGGCGCCTTGCGGCGCCTTTTCTTTCCGTGGTGCTTATTTAGCGCCCGGGATGCTGAAACGCTTGTTGAAGCGGTCAACACGGCCACCGGTCGCAACGTCACGCTGCTTGCCGGTGTAGAACGGGTGGCATTTGCCACAAACGTCCAGGTTCAGATCGTGGCCCACAGTTGAGTGAGTTTTGATCACATTACCGCAAGAACAGGTTGCAGTAATTTCAGTGTAATTCGGGTGAATACCTTTTTTCATGGGAAACCTCAGTGAAGGCCGCGTCGCTCTTCCGGCCCTAACGCCAGACACCACGCGAAGTTGATAAATTCCCCGTCTCATTGGGCACTGCGGGTGTGCTCACTCCAGTACCGCGCCGGGGAAATACGTCGATTTGACTGCACGCTTTGTGCATCAAAGGCGGCGAATCATACAGAAATTAATCACTGTATGCAAACTGATCCGCAAATTGTCTTTCTCACAGTGTACACTATGCCGTCATTTTCTCAGCCGGGAGCCCGGATGTCTGTTGCCCATATTGCCCTGGCGGTGCCGCTGCCCCGCACTTTTGATTATCTGCTTCCTGTAGGGATGCAGGTGGCGGCAGGCTGTCGCGTACGGGTGCCGTTCGGCAAGCAACAGCGCGTCGGGATTGTGGTTGCCGTTAGCGAACACAGCGAACTGCCGCGCGAAGAACTGAAATCGGTGCTGGAGTTGCTCGACGACGAGCCGCTGTTTTCCCCTTCCTTATGGCAACTGTTGCTCTGGGCGGCGGAGTATTATCACCATCCGATTGGCGATGTGCTGTTTCATGCGCTGCCGGTGCTGTTGCGCCAGGGGAAGCCCGCCAGCGGAACGCCGCTCTGGACCTGGTACGCCACTGAAGATGGTCAAACCATCGATATCAATAGCCTGAAACGCGCGCCTAAACAGCAACAGGCGCTGGCGCTGCTGCGCCAGCAGCCGATTCTGCGCCATCAGCTTAGCGAGATGGAGTTGAGTGACGCGACGTTTCAGACATTACGCACCAAAGGCTTGTGCGATCTACGGGCGCAATTGCCTGAGCAAACCGACTGGCGGCCTGGCTTTAGCGTGTCCGGCGAGCGGCTGCGGCTCAACACCGAACAGGCCACCGCCGTGGGGGCAATTCACAGCGCATCCGATCAGTTTTCCGCCTGGCTGCTGGCAGGCGTGACCGGCTCGGGGAAAACCGAGGTTTATCTGAGTGTGCTGGAAAACGTGCTGGCTCAGGGCAAACAGGCGCTGGTGCTGGTGCCGGAAATCGGCCTGACGCCCCAGACCATCGCGCGTTTCAGGGAACGGTTTAACGCCCCGGTGGAAGTGCTGCACTCGGCCCTGAACGACAGCGAGCGGCTGGCGGCCTGGCTGAAGGCGAAAAGCGGCGAAGCGGCGATTGTCATCGGCACCCGCTCGGCGCTGTTTACGCCATTTAAGCAGTTGGGCGTGATTGTTATTGATGAAGAACACGACAGCTCCTATAAACAGCAGGAAGGCTGGCGCTACCATGCCCGCGACCTGGCGGTGTATCGCGCCCACCGCGAGCAGATCCCGATCATCCTTGGCTCGGCGACGCCCGCGCTGGAAACGTTACACAACGTTCGGGTGAAGAAGTACCGCGAACTGAAACTCACCCGCCGCGCGGGCAATGCGCGCCCGGCGATGCAGCATCTGGTGGATTTGAAGGGTCAGCCAGTGCAGGCGGGCCTCGCCCCGGCGCTGATTGCCCGGATGCGCCAGCATCTTCAGGCCGATAACCAGGTCATCTTATTTCTTAACCGGCGCGGTTTCGCCCCGGCGCTGCTCTGCCACGACTGCGGCTGGATTGCCGAATGCCCGCGTTGCGACCACTACTACACGCTGCATCAGGCGCAGCACCAGCTGCGTTGCCACCACTGCGACAGCCAGCGCCCGGTGCCGCGCCAGTGCCCGCAGTGCGGTTCCACCCATACCGTGCCCGTCGGCCTTGGAACCGAACAACTGGAGCAGGCGTTAAGCCCGTTGTTCCCCGGCGTGCCGCTGTCGCGTATTGACCGCGATACCACCAGCCGCAAAGGCGCGCTGGAGCAGCATCTGGCGGACGTGCATCGCGGCGGCGCGCGCATCCTGATTGGCACCCAAATGCTGGCCAAAGGCCATCACTTCCCCGATGTGACGCTGGTCGCGCTGTTAGACGTGGACGGCGCGTTATTCTCGGCGGATTTCCGTTCGCCGGAGCGTTTCGCCCAGCTGTATACCCAGGTCGCCGGACGCGCCGGACGCGCGGGTAAACAGGGTGAAGTGATCCTGCAAACCCATCACCCCGAACACCCTCTGCTGCAAACGCTGCTCAGCCAGGGTTATGACGCTTTCGCTGAAGAGGCACTGCGCACTCGCAGTCAGGTCTGGCTTCCGCCTTACAGTAGCCATGTGATGATCCGCGCGGAAGACCATAACAATCAGCAGGCACCGCTGTTTTTACAACAGTTGCGTAATCTGTTGCAGGCCAGTCCGCTGGCGGATGACAAGCTGTGGATCCTCGGCCCGGTACCGGCGTTGCAGCCAAAGCGCAGCGGGCGCTTTCGCTGGCAGATCCTGTTGCAGCACCCGTCCCGCCTGAAGCTGCAACATATCCTCAGCCAGAGCCTGGCGCTGGTAAACACGCTGCCCGAGGCGCGCAAAGTCAAATGGACGCTGGATGTCGATCCCATCGAAAGCTAAATCTTCAGCACAATGCGGCAGAGATCGAAAAATAAAATATTGATCACATTTCTTATGCAATATTTGTAACCGCACGGGGTAAATATCTGATAAGAATGATCGGTCAAGCCAGACCACAGGATGTGGCTGCGCCCGCGATAGTTTGCGAGGAGAAGAAGTTGAACCCGAAGAAACAGGTTGTTGCCGCAACCATGAAAGATGTTGCCGAGCGGGCAAATGTCTCAACCGCCACGGTATCTCGTGCATTAATGAATCCTGAGAAAGTCTCTCAGGCTACCCGTAACAAGGTAGAGCAAGCCGCCATTGACGTGGGTTATTTGCCTGGCTCTCTGAACCGCAACTTAAAACGTAACGAGTCACGTACCATTCTGGTGATTGTCCCGGATATCTGCGATCCCTTTTTCAGCGAAATTATTCGCGGCATTGAAGTCACCGCCGCTGATCAAGGGTATCTGGTCCTGATTGGCGACTGCGCGCACCAGAATCAGCAGGAAAAAACTTTTATTGACCTGATTATCACCAAGCAGATCGATGGCATGCTGCTGCTCGGCTCGCGCCTGCCGTTTGACGCCAGTAAAGAAGAGCAGCGTAATCTGCCGCCGATGGTGATGGCTAACGAATTTGCGCCGGAGCTGGAGTTGCCGACGGTGCATATCGATAACCTGACCGCCGCTTTCAACGCCGTGAACTACCTTCACGAACTGGGACACGACCAGATCGCCTGTATCGCCGGGCCGGAAGAGATGCCGCTGTGCCATTACCGGCTCCAGGGCTACGTCCAGGCGTTGCGCCGCAGCGGGATGCAGGTCGACCCGCACTATATCGCCCGGGGTGATTTCACCTTTAACGCCGGCGCGCAGGCGCTGGATCAACTGCTGAATCTGCCGAATCCGCCGACGGCGATCTTCTGCCACAGCGATGTGATGGCGCTGGGCGCGCTCTCTCAGGCCAAGCGACGTGGCTATAAAGTGCCGGAGGATTTGTCGATTGTCGGCTTCGATAACATCGCGCTGGCGGAGTTCTGCGACCCGCCGTTAACCACGATTTCGCAGCCGCGTTTCGAGATTGGCCGCGAGGCGATGTTATTGCTGCTCGATCAACTACAGGGCCAGATCGTGCGCAGCGGCTCGCGCCTGCTGGATTGTGAACTGAAAGTGCGCGGCTCCACGCGGGCCCGCAAGGCGGCAAAATAGTTTCGATTAGGACTCACCTTACTGGTCAAAAGCCCGTCCCTTAAGTAACATGACGGGCTGATAAACGAATAAATACAGCGAAACGATAGTGGCACAACGAGATTATGTACGCCGCGGACAGCCGAGCCCCGCGCGGCGGAAGAAACCGACTACCCGCAAAAAGCAACGTAACCTGCCTGCCGTTTCCCCGGCCATGGTCGCTATCGCAGCGGCTGTTCTGGTGACCTTTATCGGTGGCCTGTACTTTATTACCCATCACAAGTCTGAAGAAGCCGAGGTCATCCCGGGTCACAAAGTGACGGGAAATGGCTTGCCGCCGAAACCTGAAGAGCGCTGGCGCTATATTAAAGAGCTGGAAAACCGCCAGCCGGGCGTGCGCACTCCGACCGAGCCCTCCGCCGGTGGGGAGATCATGAATCAGGATCAGCTGACCAACGAACAGCGTCAGTTACTGGCGCAAATGCAGGCGGATATGCGCCAGCAGCCCACGCAGCTCAACGAGGTGCCGTGGAACGAGCAAACCCCTGCCCAGCGCCAGCAAACGCTACAGCGCCAGAAACAGCTCCAACAGCAGAATACCGTTGCGCAGCAGCAGCGTACCCCGCCGCGCGTCGAACAACCGTACCAGCAAACCCAGCCGGTGCGCGCCGCCACAGTCCAGGAGCAGCCGGTACGCAGCACGCAAACGCAGAAGCCTGCCGCGCCGCAGACCAACCGGACAACGGCCAGCCAGCAGCCTTACCAGGATCTACTGCAAACGCCGCCGCACACCGCGCAGCGTGAGCCCGCGCAGCCGAAGGCCACCGCCCAGGCCGCGCCGGTCACCCGCGACACCACGCCGGAAAAACCGGCCGCCGAGAAAAAAGATGAACGCCGCTGGATGGTGCAGTGCGGTTCATTTAAAGGCGCCGAGCAGGCGGAAACCGTGCGGGCGCAGCTGGCATTTGAGGGCTTTGATTCACGCATTACCGCCAATAATGGCTGGAACCGCGTGGTGATCGGCCCGGTGAAAGGCAAAGACAACGCCGACGGCACCCTTACCCGCCTGAAGCTCGCCGGTCACACTAACTGCATTCGTCTCGCCGCTGGGGGTTGAAACCCCCAAAACACCCCCCATCTATAATTGCATTCTGCCCCGCGCCTGGCGCGGGGCCTGTATTCAGCTATCGAAAAGGGGTCTGTCAGTGACAACAATAGTAAGCGTACGCCGCAACGGACAGGTGGTGATTGGTGGCGATGGACAGGCCACACTGGGCAATACCGTCATGAAAGGCAACGTCAAAAAAGTGCGTCGTCTTTACAATGATAAAGTCATCGCAGGTTTCGCGGGCGGTACGGCGGACGCCTTCACGCTGTTTGAACTCTTCGAACGCAAACTGGAAATGCATCAGGGCCATCTGGTGAAAGCGGCGGTTGAGCTTGCCAAAGACTGGCGTACCGACCGTATGCTGCGCCGTCTGGAAGCGCTGCTGGCGGTGGCGGATGAAACCGCATCCCTGATCATCACCGGTAACGGCGATGTGATCCAGCCGGAAAACGACCTGATCGCGATTGGTTCCGGCGGCCCGTATGCCCAGGCCGCAGCGCGCGCGCTGCTGGAAAACACCGAACTGAACGCCCGTGAAATTGTTGAGAAGTCGCTGGGGATTGCAGGTGATATTTGCATCTACACCAACCACTTCCTGACCATCGAAGAACTCTCCTCTAAAGCGTAAGGATTTCCCATGTCTGAAATGACCCCACGCGAAATTGTCAGCGAACTCGACAAACACATTATCGGCCAGGACGCGGCGAAGCGTTCTGTCGCCATCGCGCTGCGTAACCGCTGGCGCCGTATGCAGCTTGATGAAGAGCTGCGTCATGAAGTCACGCCGAAAAACATTCTGATGATCGGCCCGACCGGCGTGGGTAAAACCGAAATCGCCCGTCGTCTGGCTAAACTGGCCCATGCGCCGTTCATCAAAGTCGAAGCCACGAAATTCACCGAAGTGGGTTATGTGGGTAAAGAAGTGGATTCCATTATCCGCGATCTGACCGATGCCGCGATTAAAATGGTGCGCATGCAGTCCATCGAAAAGAACCGCTATCGCGCCGAAGAGATGGCGGAAGAGCGCATTCTGGACGTGCTGATCCCGCCGGCTAAAAACAACTGGGGCCAGGCGGAGCAGGCGCAGGAGCCTTCCGCGGCGCGTCAGTCCTTCCGCAAGAAGCTGCGCGAAGGCCAGCTGGATGATAAAGAGATCGAAATCAATCTCGCCGCTGCGCCGATGGGCGTAGAAATCATGGCGCCTCCGGGTATGGAAGAGATGACTAACCAGTTGCAGTCCATGTTCCAGAACCTGGGCGGGCAAAAGCAGAAGCCGCGTAAGCTGAAAATCAAAGACGCGATGAAGCTGCTGGTGGAAGAAGAAGCCGCCAAGCTGGTGAACCCGGAAGAACTGAAGCAAGACGCGATTGACGCGGTTGAACAGCACGGCATCGTGTTTATCGATGAGATCGATAAAATCTGTAAGCGCGGTAACGTGTCGGGTCCGGACGTATCCCGTGAAGGCGTACAGCGCGACCTGCTGCCGCTGGTGGAAGGCTGTACGGTATCCACCAAACACGGCATGGTCAAAACTGACCATATCCTGTTTATCGCCTCCGGCGCGTTCCAGGTGGCCAGCCCGTCTGACCTGATCCCGGAATTGCAGGGCCGTCTGCCGATCCGCGTTGAGCTTCAGGCGCTGACGGCAGAGGACTTTGAACGTATCCTGACCGAGCCGAACGCGTCTGTCACCGTTCAGTACAAAGCGCTGATGGCGACCGAAGGCGTGAATATCGACTTCACTGACGATGGCATCAAACGCATCGCTCAGGCGGCGTGGCAGGTTAACGAAAGCACTGAAAACATCGGCGCGCGTCGTCTGCATACCGTGCTGGAACGTCTGATGGAAGAGATCTCCTACGACGCCAGCGATCTCAACGGCCAGACCATCATCATTGATGCGGAATACGTTGGTAAGCATCTGGATGAGCTGGTTGCGGATGAAGATTTGAGCCGCTTCATTCTGTAATTGCCTGTTTGTTGGCGTTATACCCAAAAAGAGGTGGCTCACACGTCTCGCTTAACAGAGTTCGGCGACACCTCTGCAACTTAGCGGTTGTTGTGGTTATAATCGCGCTCAGTGCAATTTCATCATTTACGATGGGGGCAATTCGCCCCCATTTTTTATTGGTTCGCTTACTATGACTGACTCACAATCACTGAGCCGTACGCAAGCCTGGCTGGAAAGCCTGCGCCCACGTACCCTTCCCCTCGCGTTCGCCTCCATTGTGGTCGGTAGCGCGCTCGCCTGGTGGCAGGGCGTCTTCGATCCGGTCGTCGCTTTCCTTGCGTTACTCACGGCGGGCCTGCTGCAAATCCTGTCCAATCTCGCCAATGACTATGGCGATGCGGTAAAAGGCAGCGATAAGCCGGACCGTATCGGGCCGCTGCGCGGGATGCAAAAGGGCGTAATTACCCAGGCTCAGATGAAACGTGCGTTAATCATCACCGTGGCGCTGATCTGCCTGTCCGGCCTGGCGCTGGTATGGGTCGCCTGCCGCACCTTCAGCGACTTTTTAGGATTTTTGCTGCTGGGGTTACTGTCGATTATCGCCGCCATCACCTATACGGTGGGCACCCGCCCTTACGGCTATCTCGGCCTTGGGGATATTTCGGTACTGATTTTCTTTGGCTGGCTGAGCGTGATGGGCACCTGGTATCTGCAGGCGCATACCCTGATCCCGGCGATTTTCCTGCCCGCCACCGCCTGTGGCCTGCTGGCGACCGCCGTGTTGAACATCAACAACCTGCGCGATATCGACAGCGACCGTATCAACGGTAAAAACACCCTGGCGGTACGGCTTGGCCCGGCGCGCGCCCGGCGCTATCACGCATTTTTGCTGATCGGCACGCTGGTGTGCCTGGCGCTGTTTAACCTGTTTTCACTGCAAAGCCCGTGGGGCTGGCTGTTTATTCTGGCGGCGCCGATGCTGGTCAGACAGGCGCAATACGTGGTACGGGAGCGCGATCCGCTGGCGATGCGTCCGATGCTGGAACGTACCGTCAAGGGCGCGCTACTCACTAACCTGTTGTTTGCAATAGGTGTTATTTTGAGTCAGGCTCATTTTTAACTGACAAATATCAATTAACAATTGATGATTTTGCCAACAATCGCCTGAAAGCGATATACTGAAAATTCTCGCAGCAACGAAACCTTAAGCCTATGAAATACGATACTTCTGAGCTTTGTGACATTTATCATGAAGAAGTCAATGTGGTGGAGCCGCTGTTCTCCAACTTCGGCGGGCGCTCATCTTTTGGCGGACAGATCATTACCGTGAAATGTTTCGAGGACAACGGGTTGCTGTACGAGCTACTCGAGCAAAATGGCCGCGGACGCATTTTACTGGTGGACGGCGGCGGTTCCGTTCGTCGCGCGTTGCTTGACGCCGAACTGGCGCGTCTGGCGGTGCAAAACGAATGGGAAGGCATAGTCATCTACGGTGCGGTGCGCCAGGTGGACGATCTGGAAGAGCTGGACCTCGGCATTCAGGCCCTGGCCGCCATTCCGGTTGGCGCGTCCGGCGAAGGCATTGGTGAAAGCGATGTGCGCGTCAATTTCGGCGGTGTGACCTTCTTCTCCGGCGACCATTTGTATGCCGATAACACCGGTATGATCCTTTCCGAAGACCCGCTCGATATCGAATAATCCTCGTTCAGGCCATCCCGTAACGGATGGCCTGATTGTTTTCAGTTACCAGCCCGGCACCGCCCCGCCGTTAAAGATTTTCTCCGCCGCCTGCGCCACTTCCGGCGACTGATACGACTGAATAAATTTCTTCACGTTTTCCGCGTCTTTATTGTCTTCACGCGTCACGATGATGTTTACATACGGCGAGTTTTTGTCTTCGATAAACACGCTGTCATGCACCGGCGACAGGTTCAGCTGCTGGATGTAGGTGGTGCTGATGATCGCCACGTCGACTTTCGGATCGTCCAGCACGCGCGGCAGCTGCGCGCCTTCCAGCTCCATGATTTTCAGATGGCGCGGGTTATCGGTAATATCCAGCGCCGTCGGCAGCAGGCCGGTATCCGGCTTGAGGGTAATCAACTTCTCTTTCTGTAACAGCAGCAGCGCGCGGCCCAGGTTAGTCGGGTCGTTAGGGATCGCAACGGTTGCGCCATCTTTTAATTCATCAACCGATTTAATCTGGCGGGAATAACCGGCCATCGGGAAGACAAAGGTATTGCCGACCGCCACCAGTTTATAGTTGTGCGCGTTGTTGTCCTGTTCGAGGAAGGGACGATGCTGAAACACGTTAGCATCCAGTTCGCCCTGGTTGGTGGCATCGTTCGGCAGCAGCGACCCGCTGAAGCCCACCAGCTCCACATCCAGATCGTATTTCTCTTTCGCGACCTTTTTAGCCACTTCCGCCACATCCTGTTCCGCGCCGTTAATGACGCCCACTTTGATGTGTTTAGCGCTATCGCTTTGTTGGTCGCATCCCGCCAGCAGCAGGCCGGTCAGCAGTACCGTAGCGGCCATCCGGCCACGAGACATCCCCAGTTTCATTTTTGTTATCCTTGTTTACGCATCAATTCCGCCAGAAAACGACTATAGCGAGATTAGCGAAGCGGGATAAAAAACGAAAAGGAATGGGCAAGAAGAAAAAAGCATAAGCGGGATGACGCCACAAAAAAGGCACCGAAACGGTGCCTTTTATGCGGGAGAGGTAATTACACTTCTTCCATGCGGCCCAGCAACGCCTGCAAACGTTCCTGCCACACGTGCTGTTGTTCTTTAAGCTGGTGGTTTTCGCGCTCCAGCTCTTCACGGCTGCCCTGCGCGTGTTGCACTTCCTGCGCCAGGCTGTTGTTCTTTTCTTTCAGCTCTTCGATTTCCATCTGTAACAGGGTGATGGTATCAACAGCCTGCTGTACTTTCGCTTCCAGTTTCTCAAACACTTCAAATGACATCGTCATACCTCTCCAGAATTGCAAGGCGTTGATAGAATGCTATCCCTACCGTCTCCGGTGACGCCTTATTAATACGTGCGCACCACATGAGTCCGATTGTATGGAGCGTTGCCGCCAGTGTCCAGCAGCACACCATGCTGTTTGCGAAATGCAACACTTTTCAGTCTATGCCGAACGGGTTCTGACGCTCTCTCCGGCAAATGTTAACAAATGACACCAAATCGCGATGCAGAATTTCGTGCGCGCCCCCAGCAAAATTCGCGCGAAAACGCGCGTTTTATTGACGCGCTACACACATTTTAATTTCGATATTTCTCGTTTTTGCTCGTTAACGATAAATTAACACCATGTCTACAGGACATAACGGGTGATATCGCACCCGAAATAACAATAATCATCACTTTTACCTTCAGGACCCGATTATGAGTCAAACATCAACCTTAAAAGGCCAGTGCATCGCCGAGTTCCTCGGTACCGGGTTGTTGATTTTCTTTGGTGTGGGCTGCGTCGCCGCGTTAAAAGTGGCGGGTGCCAGCTTCGGCCAGTGGGAAATCAGCGTGATTTGGGGATTAGGGGTAGCCATGGCTATCTACCTGACCGCGGGCGTATCCGGCGCTCACCTCAACCCAGCCGTCACGCTTGCGCTGTGGCTATTTGCTTGCTTTGATAAACGTAAAGTCGTCCCCTACATTGTGTCTCAATTTGCAGGCGCCTTTTGCGCCGCCGCGTTGGTTTACGGGCTTTATTACAATCTTTTCTACGATTACGAACAGACTCACAATATGGTGCGCGGCAGCGTTGAAAGCCTTGACCTGGCAGGCGTGTTCTCAACCTATCCTAACCCGCACATCAACTTCTTCCAGGCCTTTGCCGTCGAAATGGTGATCACGGCGATTCTGATGGGACTGATCCTGGCGCTCACGGATGACGGTAACGGCATTCCGCGCGGCCCGCTCGGCCCGTTGTTGATCGGCCTGCTAATCGCCGTGATCGGTGCGTCCATGGGCCCGCTGACCGGCTTCGCGATGAACCCGGCGCGTGATATCGGTCCGAAAGCCTTCGCCTGGCTCGCCGGCTGGGGCAACGTCGCCTTTACCGGCGCGAAAGATATTCCTTACTTCCTGGTGCCGCTGCTCGGCCCGGTGGCAGGTGCAGCATTAGGGGCCTTCGGTTATCGTAAACTGATTGGCCGCCACTTACCTTGCGATGTCTGCGCTGTGGAAGATGATAAAGAATCGGCAACCTCCAGCGCGCAACAAAAAGCTACGCTGTAATAAGACTGAAGGGACAAGAAACATGACTGAGAAAAAATATATCGTTGCGCTCGACCAGGGCACCACCAGCTCTCGCGCCGTGGTAATGGATCACAGCGCGAACATCGTGAGCGTGTCACAGCGTGAATTTCAGCAGATCTACCCGAAAGCTGGCTGGGTTGAACATGACCCGATGGAAATTTGGGCTACCCAAAGCTCGGTGTTAGTCGAAGTGCTGGCGAAAGCCGATATCAGCTCTGATGAAATCGCCGGCATTGGTATTACCAACCAGCGTGAAACCGCCATTGTCTGGGAGCGCGAAACCGGCAAGCCGATTTATAACGCCATCGTCTGGCAGTGCCGTCGTACTGCGGACATCTGCGAGCAGCTCAAGCGCGACGGCATGGAAGACTACATCCGTAAAAACACCGGCCTGGTGGTGGACCCGTACTTCTCCGGCACCAAAGTGAAGTGGATCCTCGATCACGTTGAAGGCTCCCGCGAACGCGCCCGCCGCGGCGAGTTGCTGTTCGGCACCGTGGATACCTGGCTTATCTGGAAAATGACCCAGGGACGCGTTCACGTCACCGATTACACCAACGCCTCCCGTACCATGCTGTTCAACATTCACAGCCTGGACTGGGACGACCGCATGCTGGAAGTGCTGGATATCCCGCGCGCCATGCTGCCGGAAGTGCGTAAATCTTCCGAAGTTTACGGCCAGACCAATATCGGCGGTAAAGGCGGCACCCGTATTCCTATCGCCGGTATCGCGGGCGACCAGCAGGCAGCGCTGTTCGGCCAGCTGTGCGTTAAAGAAGGCATGGCGAAAAACACCTACGGCACCGGCTGCTTTATGCTGATGAATACCGGCGAAAAAGCCGTGGCATCGGAAAACGGCCTGCTGACCACTATCGCCTGCGGTCCGAGCGGCGAAGTGAACTATGCGCTGGAAGGCGCGGTGTTTATGGCGGGAGCATCCATCCAGTGGCTGCGCGACGAGATGAAACTGATCAACGACGCGTTCGACTCTGAATACTTCGCCAACAAAGTGAAGGACACCAATGGCGTCTACGTGGTTCCGGCATTCACCGGGCTTGGCGCGCCGTACTGGGACCCGTATGCCCGTGGCGCGATCTTCGGCCTGACGCGCGGCGTCAATTCCTGCCATATCATCCGCGCAACCCTGGAATCTATCGCCTTCCAGACCCGCGACGTACTGGAAGCGATGCAGGCGGACTCCGGCATTCGTCTGCACGCCCTGCGCGTGGACGGCGGCGCGGTCGCCAACAACTTCCTGATGCAGTTCCAGTCCGACATTCTGGGCACCCGCGTTGAGCGCCCGGAAGTGCGTGAAGTCACCGCGCTGGGCGCGGCGTACCTCGCCGGTCTGGCGGTCGGTTTCTGGCAGAATCTGGACGAATTGCAGGAAAAAGCGGTCATTGAACGCGAATTCCGTCCGGGCATCGAAACCACCGAGCGTAACTACCGTTATGCAGGCTGGAAGAAAGCCGTCAAACGCGCGCTGGCGTGGGAAGAGCACGACTAATCAACACCTCAGGGACGCCGCTGGCGTCCCTTTTTCTTTCCCTTCCGCGTGCAAATTTCAGCCTTATCCCCCCTGTGCTACACTCCGCAACAATTTCTTTTGTGAATGAGTGAGCTATGAGACGAGAACTTGCCATCGAATTTTCCCGCGTCACCGAAGCCGCCGCCCTGGCGGGTTACAAATGGTTAGGCCGTGGAGATAAAAACACCGCTGACGGCGCGGCGGTCCACGCCATGCGCATTATGCTCAACCAGGTCAATATCGACGGGCAGATTGTTATCGGCGAAGGAGAAATCGACGAAGCGCCAATGCTGTATATCGGCGAGCGCGTGGGCACCGGCCAGGGCGACGCGGTGGACATCGCAGTCGACCCGATTGAAGGCACGCGCATGACGGCAATGGGCCAGGCCAACGCGCTGGCGGTACTGGCGGTGGGCGATAAAGGCACGTTCCTCAACGCCCCGGATATGTACATGGAAAAGCTGATTGTCGGCCCGGGCGCGAAAGGCGTTATCGACCTCAACCTGCCACTCGCCGCTAACCTGCAAAACATCGCCCAGGCGCTGAATAAGCCGCTCAGCGAGCTCACCGTCACCATTCTGGCGAAGCCGCGTCACGATGAAACAATCGCTGAAATGCAGCAGCTTGGCGTGCGCGTTTTCGCTATCCCGGACGGCGACGTAGCGGCCTCGATTTTAACCTGTATGCCCGATAGCGAAGTGGACGCGCTGTACGGCATCGGCGGCGCGCCGGAAGGCGTGGTTTCCGCAGCGGTGATCCGCGCGCTGGATGGCGATATGCATGGCCGCCTGCTGGCGCGTCATCAGGTGAAAGGCGACAGCGAAGAGAATCGCCGCATCGGCGAACAGGAGCTTAAGCGCTGTAAAGCGATGGGTATTGAAGCCAACAGCGTATTGCGCCTTGACGATATGGCGCGCAGCGATAATGTGATTTTCTCGGCGACCGGCATCACTAAAGGCGATTTGCTGGACGGCATCAGCCGCAAAGGGAATATCGCCACCACGGAAACGCTGCTGATCCGCGGCAAATCACGCACCATTCGCCGCATTAAATCCATTCATTATCTCGATCGCAAAGACGCCAACGTACAGGCGCATATACTGTAATCGTTTGTCTGAATGAGCTTTCCGGCCCGTCAGGGCTGGAAATCTGCGGCTTATCTCAGCAAGATTAACGGGTATTCATCGGTGGAGTAAATCATGGCGGAATGGGTAAAAGGCAAAGTCACACAGGTACAACACTGGACGGACGCACTGTTTAGTCTCACCATCGACGCGCCGGTCGCCCCGTTTACGGCCGGGCAGTTCGCCAAGCTGGGGCTGGAGATCGACGGCGAACGGGTGCAACGCGCCTACTCTTACGTGAATGCGCCCGATAACCCGGCGCTGGAGTTTTATCTGGTCAACGTGCCGGAAGGCAAACTCAGCCCGCATCTGCACGTCATGCAGCCTGGCGATGAAATCAATATCGTCAGCGACGCGGCGGGATTTTTCGTGCTGGAAGAAGTGCCGGACTGCGACACGCTGTGGATGCTGGCCACCGGCACCGCCATCGGCCCTTATCTGTCGATTCTCCAGTACGGCAAAGATCTGGAGCGCTTTAACCACATCGTTCTGGTCCATGCCGCGCGTTACGCCGCCGATTTAAGTTATCTGCCGCTGATGCAGGAGCTTGAGCGGCGTTATGAAGGGAAACTGCGGATCCAGACCGTGGTCAGCCGGGAAACCGTTGCAGGCTCGCTGACCGGGCGCGTTCCGGCGCTGATCGATAGCGGTGAACTGGAAAACGCGGTGGGCCTGACGATGCGGCCTGAAAATAGCCACGTGATGCTGTGTGGTAACCCGCAGATGGTGCGGGATACCCAGCAGTTGCTGAAAGAGACCCGGCAAATGACCAAACACCTGCGTCGCCGCCCGGGTCATATGACGGCGGAGCACTACTGGTAACTCAGCGGTACTTCACATCCAGGGTGTCTTTACCGTATTTATTCTCGCCGGGGGTACCGATAAAGGCCCCCAGGTCGAGCAGCAGCATCACCAGGATCAGCGTGGGAACAAAGCGCCCCACTACCCACTGCCACATGCCGCCCAGCACCGCCCAGTTCCCGGCCAGCAGCATCCACGCCGCAATCATCAATAATGCCCAGAGACCGGATTTACCGCGATCGTGCAGGCGTTTCACCACCACGGCGGAGGTCGGCCATAGCAGGCACACCAGCACAAACGCCCCGGTTTGCGCGTCCAGAATGCCGTTAGCGACCAGGATAAACAGCAGCGCCATCGCCACTATCCATAAACCAATCCAAATCCAGAAATCGCGACGCCCGATGCGCCCCTTAAATGAGAACAGCCATTGCTGTAGGGTCATAAATTATCCTTATCATCATCATGCCGCGTAGTTTACCCTGAACCCGGTCAATTTTGACAAGCCGCCTCGTTATCGTTTTAATCGCTGTAACCAGTTATCGGGAGTCAGGTTTGATAAAGTCACTGTTCGCCATTCTTTTACTCTGCTTGCCGCTGGCGGCAGGCCTTGCCGCGCCGGAAAACGACGAGGCAACTCAGCCGGGAAAAGCGCCCTATCTGCTGCCTGGCGCGCCCTCTTTCGACCTGACGATTTCCCAGTTCCGCGAAAAATTTAATCAGGATAGCGCCCCGCTGGCGCTCAGCGAGTTCCGCGCCATTACCTCAAGCCAGGATAAAGACGCGATTACCCGCGCCGCCACCAAGATCAATGAGAATCTGTACGCCTCCAGCGCCCTGGAGCGCGGGACGCTGAAGATAAAATCCATGCAAATCACCTGGCTGCCGATCCAGGGGCCAGAACAAAAAGCCGCTAAAGCCAAAGCGCTGGAGTACATGGCGGCGGTGATGCGCGTTTTTACTCCTTTGAGTAAAGCGCAAAGTCAGAAAAAGATAACCACGCTGCTGACTGCCGCGAAAAACAAACGTTACTCTCAGCAGACCGAAGGGTCCATCCGCTATGTGGTGGCAGATAACGGCGAAAAAGGGCTAACTTTCGCCATTGAACCGATTAAGCTGGCGCTATCTGAAAACCTGGAAGGAAACAATAAATGACAAAAAGCAAAGCCATTCCAGGCGTGAATCTCTATACTGTTTGACAGACCGCGCTGCCGGAATGGCAGCAATCTTCCTTAATTCGCTTGACCGCGTGGAGAATTGAAATGCGACATCCATTAGTGATGGGTAACTGGAAACTGAACGGCAGCCGCCATATGGTAAACGAGCTGATCGCCAACCTGCGTAAAGAGCTTTCTGGCGTGGACGGCTGCGGTGTGGCGATTGCCCCGCCGGCAATCTATCTGGATCAGGCTAAACATGCCGTATCCGGCAGCCAGATCGCCCTCGGCGCGCAAAACGTTGACGTTAACCTGTCTGGCGCATTCACCGGCGAAACCTCTGCCGAAATGCTCAAAGACATCGGCGCAAAATACATCATCATCGGTCACTCTGAGCGTCGTACTTATCACGCTGAATCCGACGAATTCATCGCTAAAAAATTCGCCGTGCTGAAAGAGCAGGGCCTGATCCCGGTTCTGTGCATCGGTGAAACCGAAGCGGAAAACGAAGCGGGCAAAACTGAAGAAGTTTGCGCACGTCAGATCGACGCGGTGCTGAAAACCCAGGGCGCGAGCGCGTTCGAAGGCGTGGTTATCGCGTATGAGCCCGTGTGGGCTATTGGTACCGGCAAATCTGCAACCCCGGCGCAGGCGCAGGCGGTTCATAAATTCATCCGTGACCATATCGCGAAAGTTGATGCTGATATCGCTAACCAGGTGATCATTCAGTACGGCGGTTCCGTTAACGCGGCGAACGCGGCAGAGCTGTTCACCCAGCCGGACATCGACGGCGCGCTGGTAGGCGGCGCATCCCTGAAAGCGGACGCGTTTGCGGTCATCGTCAAAGCGGCGGCTGAAGCGAAAAAAGCGTAATTACGCTGCCATAAAAAACCCTGCATCGGCAGGGTTTTTTTGTTTTATAGCTGGTGCAACAGCCGGAACCAGGCGTAATCCAGCGGCAGTAAAATCAGGAACGTCACCACCGCCAGCGCCAGACACAGCGTGATCCCCGCCCTGGCAGGCACTTTGCCCAGCGCCATCGCTACCACGATGGGCGACGCCTGATACGGCAGCAGCGGCGTCGAATAGCCCAACACCTGAATCATAATCACCGACAGCAGCGGGAACCCCGTGGCCTGCGAGAAACTCTGCGCCAGGGTGGTAAACAGCGCCGGAACGCCGTTAGCGGTCATAATGAAGTTCAGCGCCGAGGTGATACCGGTCAGCGCCACAAAACTGGTAAAGGGCCTTTCCGGGTCAAGCGGCATGATCTTCAGTAAGGATTCGCCTACTACGCGCCCTAACCCCGTTTCCGTCACGGTGATCGCCAGCCCGAGGATCCCGGCGACATAAATACAGGTGCGGAAGTTCACCCCGCTGGCAAACTCATCGCCATTGATAAAGCCCACGCGCGGCAGCAGCGTAATCACCGCCGCCGCCAGCCCGGTCCAGGCCGGACCCACGCCGTGCCAGCTTTCGGTCACCCACAGCGTCAGCACCACCAGCAGCATCCAGGCCAGGCGTTTTTCCGCGCCGCTCATCGGCCCCATCGGCGCGAGGGTTTTCGGCGGCGTCGGCTTGCCGGGGAATATCCAGCAAATCAGCACGATCAGCAGGAAGCCCTTCAGCAGGCCAAGCACCGGCGTATGCAGCAGCAGATAGGGCAGATAATTTAAATGAATGCCGTATGAGCCTTCCGCCGCGCCGCTCATGACCAGATTCGGCACGTTAGCAGGCAGGATAGTGGCGGAAAGCTGGAAAGTGCCGAAACCGACCGCCAGCGCCAGCCCGTACCAGCTGCGGGTGCCATCTTCGATACCAAAGCGTTTCGCCATTGCCGCCACGATGGGCATCAACAGCGCGATGCGGCCCATGTTCGACGGCATCACAAACGCCAGCGCATAGCTGAGCAGCACGACGCTTGCCATCATCAGCCACCAGGAGTCGTTAAGCCGCGCCGACAGCGCCCTCGCCACTCTGTCAGCCAGGCCAGTTTTGCGGATCGCCACGCCCAGCACAAAGCCGCTGAACACCAGCCAGAACGCCGACGAGGCGAAGCCGCCGAACAGCGTGTCTGGCGGGGCGATTTTCGCCACCATCGCCACCGTGAAAAACAGCAATGCGGTAATAAACTCCGGCAACAGCGAGGTGGCCCAGAGCACAATAGTGACGCCAATCACCAGCGAAGGAAGGAATAGCGGGTGGGAAAGCCAGAGCGACATACCTGTCTCCTGTCGTATTTTGCAGCAAGTCTACGGTCACGTCGGCGTTAAGTAAATCGCACCGCCCCCACCAGAACCGGCAGGTCAATGATAATGAATCTCACCAAAATAGTCAGAAAGCACATAGTAGCGGCAATATTCAAAAGGCCGCTCCTGGCCCGCCAGAAAAGTTTGCCGCGCCACGGAGAGCAGCGGTTTATTTTCCGGGATTTGCAATTTCTCGCACAAGTCGGGGGTGGGAAGAATGGCGTCGACTTTTTCCGTCGCCGAATCGCTGCTGACATTCAGCAAACTGTAGAGCGACTTATTGGCCAGATCGTCCGCCGTGAGGCTGAGTCCCGGAAAGAATGACAGATCCAGATAGATTTTCTCGTGATTGAACGGGCGCTGGTTCAGATAACGAATACGGGAAATAAACAGGAAGTGGTGGTGCGAAGGCAGGCTCAGGCCATCCGCCAGCGCATCCCTGGCGCGACGCGGGCCAATATCAAGAATGCGGTTTTCGATTGCCACGCTGGCATCGCGTAAATCGCTGGTAATGCCGCGAAACGTATGACCGTAGCTGACGCCTTCCGGTACTGCGCTGACGACCGAACCGCTGCCCCGCTGAGAGGCGATCACCCCGGCATTGATCAGTTCGCTCCAGGCCTGTTTTACCACGATGAGCGAGACGTTATAGGTGCGGGCAATTTCTTTCTGGGTTGGAAGCTGGCTGCCTAACGGCCAGGTTCCATCCTGAATATGCTGGCAGATGATGTAGAACAGCTGCTTGTAGAGCGGTGTGAAACTTGCCTTATCGACCTGCAACCTGTTTACCTCGAATTTCCGCCAGCAGGGGGACGGTTAACGCGTCCCCGGCAAGGTAAACGCGTGGTTATCCTGCAATCTGCCTGGCAAGCTCAGCCAAATCGAAATGGTTCATTCGATTGACGGTCGTTAAATAGTCGTCAGGGAAGGCATTCGCGCCATGGAATGCGCCAGAAAGTGCCCCAACCATGGTGGCAACGGTATCGGTGTCATTGCCGATATTAACGGCGGAAATGATAGCATCAACCGCAGAATGGGGACAACACGCGAACAGGCCAAAGGCGGCGGGCACCGCTTCGCTGACGTGCAGGCCGGTACCGATAATATCGCTGATCTCCACAATCGCGGTTTCCCAACTTGCATGGCGCTTACCGATGGCGACCGCCAGCTCGATACGCCGCGCCACCGACGGACCGGCGACCCTCATTGCCCCCTGTTCCTGGGCCAGGTAATAGCCGCGATCGGCACCGTAAATACCCGCCGCAATAATGCTGTCAGCACTGGTGGTTTCTCGCAGCGCTTCGCTGGTTGCCGCCGCCATCGCCGCAGCGCCGGACATTGCCAGCACGTTGTTATGAGTGAAACGGGTAATCTTCAGCGCTGCATCGATCGCGTGCTCCAGATCGCCAGGATGTAGCACCGCCGCAGGCCAGATTTTCATCGCCGCGCCGTTGGTGGCTTCGGCATTGCCTTTGTTGACGATCTGCACTGACTGCTTTTCACCTTCCAGTTCGCCCTGCAACGAGGCACGATTATCGTTGAACAGCGCTTTCATGGCCGCCCGGGTCGTCGGACCGGTGAAATTAGCGTAAAACGGATAAGCCAGCCAGCGGGTAAAGGCCTCGCGCATGACGTCGTCGGTTACCTGGCGCTGGTGGCTCAACAATGCGTCCATAATGTATTTCGCCTGAATAAAATCATCAGTGCACATTCCCGCGTCGTTACAGCGGCCAAAGGTATCCGCTGGCGGTTTCTGGAACGTCGTTACCCAACCGCCGAAATAGTCTTTAATCTGCTGTTGGGTTCTGACCTCTGTCGCCGCGCCCATAGCATCAGCGGCGGCAGCGCCAATTAAACAGCCTAAAATTTTGTTGTGATCAACGTGCATGAACAACTCCTTTACGAATGAACAGGATCTGCGCCGCACGGATGCGCGGCGAGAAAATCGGTTAACTGGTGGGGGTACGGCAGCGCGGTCATTGCCCCTTTGGCAGTAACCACCAGCGCGCCGCAGGCATTAGCGCGGCAGATGGCTCCGGACAGCTCTGCCTTTCCCCAGCGTTCATACCGGGAAAGATGAAATAGCAGCCCGCCGACAAACGCGTCGCCCGCGCCAGTGGTGTCAATGACGGGAACCTGTGGTGCGGGAAAATGCTGCTCGCCCTGTGGGCAAATCAGATACGCGCCCGCCGCACCAAGGGAAATCACCGTGGTGTCGCAGCCCATGTCCCGCAGTAAATAGCGCGCGTCCTGCCAGTGAGCGACATTGCCCAGACGGCACAGCTCATCGGCGGAAACTTTGCAGATGCTGGCCAGCGCCACGGACTGCGCCATTAGCGCCGGGATCTCGCTGACGTCGCGCCACATACTCTCCCGCAGATTGACGTCAAACATCACCTGGCCGCCTGCGGCGCGTACGCGCCGCGCGCCTTCCAGGCAGGCTTCCCGGGCGGGCGAGTCCGTGAGTCCGATGGAACTGAAGTAGAACCATTCGCCGGGCTGGAAAACCGGTAAATCGGCCACGGAGACAAAGGTATCGGCGCTGGGCTTCACCAGATAGGTAAAGCTGCGCTCGCCGTCAGGCGTTAAATTCACGATCAGTACCGCGCTGGTAAGTTGTGCATCAAGCCGCAACTGCGTGACGTCCGCGCCCTCCTTGTTCAGTACCGCCTTGAGAAACCGCCCGGCGTCATCGTCGCCCAGGCGGCCAATGAAGCCGCAGTTTCCACCCTGGCGCGCGATACAGGCCGTCACATTCGCCGACGCGCCGCCGGGGCATTTCAGATAGGTGTTGTCGGTGTCCGGCACTAAATCCACCGAGGCATCGCCAATAACCCAAACTTTTTTAGCGGGTTGCATGTGCGCCTCCTTACACCGCGCGCTGGGTAAGTTCAGCGCGGATTTCCCGGTAATAGTCGTTATTGATGAGGTACTTTTTCATCAGCAAACCAATCACCAGATGGAACACCGCCGGGATCAGGGTCATCATCAGCGCGATGCCCACCAGCGCCCGGTCACTCTGCACCGCATCCGCCTGATAGCCGAAATAGCTCAGCAAGAAGCCGAGGATGCCGCCCGCGAGGCCCATACCAAATTTCTGGAAGAACAGGATGCCGCCAAACGCCAGGCCGGAGACCCGCAGGCCGTTCTTTTTCTCGCCGTAATCCACCGCTTCGGCAATCGACGACCAGAACACCGGCATTTGCATATCGCAGAAGAAGTTGATCAGGAAATAAAAAACAAAAGCGAGGATCAGGTTTTCATGCCCCACCACGAAATACATGGCGATACTCAGCGCGAAGGTGATCAGCTGGGTATAACGGAACATTTTGATTTTGTCGTAGAACTTAGTGACCCAGGTGGTGACGATCATCGCCAGTATCGAGGCCACAACACCTACAGTCAGGAACGGCGAAATCAGGCTGTCGCCGCCGCCGAGATAGTATTTTGCGTAGTAGGCCGCAACCGAACCGCGGATCACGTAGCCGCACATCAGCAGCAGAATAACCACGCCGAGGATAATCCACTGGTCGTTACGCAGCAGACAGGTGAACTGCGTTTTCAGCGACATGGACGGGATTTCCGGTTCGCTACGCTCACGGGTAGTGAAAAA
This sequence comes from Atlantibacter hermannii, assembly GCF_009907385.1. Taxonomy (GTDB): domain Bacteria; phylum Pseudomonadota; class Gammaproteobacteria; order Enterobacterales; family Enterobacteriaceae; genus Atlantibacter; species Atlantibacter hermannii_A. The sequence continues at coordinate 96,841 of NZ_JAAATR010000024.1, read as the reverse complement.
GCAGAACACGAACAGCAGTGCGCCCATGATGCCCATCAGCCCCATCGAGAGCTGATAGCCCAGCGCCTTGTTACCCTGCCCCAACCATACCGCCAGCATCGGCACCACGATAGTCACCAGAAACGCGGCGATTTTGGTCATCACGAAGCGATAACCGTTAGCGCTGAGGCGTTCTACCGGATCGTCGGTGATCACCCCGATCAGCGAGATGTAGGGAATGGTGATGGCGGTATAGACCAGCGTCATCAGAATGTACGTAAAGTAGGCCCACGCCAGTTTGGCGGTGTAAGCCATATCGGGCGTGATAAACATTAAATAAACCGCAAAGCCGAATGGAATGGCGAACCAGATCATCCATGGGCGGTAGCGGCCCCAGCGGGTGGTAAATTTATCGGTCAGAATACCCATGGCCGGATCGATAATCGCGTCGATCATGCGCACGACAACAAACAGCACGCCGACATCCGCCGCCCGCAGGCCGTAGATGTCGGTATAGAAGTAGGCGAGCAGGAGCTGCATGGCGATGATGACGACATTAATCGCCATATCTCCTGCGCCAAAACCTATTTTTTCCACGATAGAAAGTTTCATGACGGTATCCCTGGTGAGCCCGGTCCGTAGACGCGCGGCTATGGGTTTTATTTAACTACCTGAAAGTGAAACGGTTAAAGTTGCCTGGTGATGGGCAGCGCGCCGTTTATTTGCGGCACACTGTCAGTGTAGGGATCAACCAAAAGATATAAAGGTATACCTTTATATCTTTTGATCGGTTTCACAATAAATCTCCTCCAGGCTAATTTCTCCGGCCTGAGAATGCGATCGCGTTGGCAAAAAGGGTGAGCATGCCGCTTTATCCACGGCACGCGGAAAGCGCAGAAAAATTAATGTGAATTAAGCAGCGCGCAGTCGTGGTCCTGTAACTGTTCAGCATTGGCGAGATTGAGGTTAAGCAGATTGCGTTCGGTCGCCAGCAACACAAAGGAGCCGTCTGGCTGCTGGGCCATCGCCAGCGCGAAGCGCCCCATATGCGCACGCGCGCCGGGCACTTCCTGCGCCAGCATAATAAAAGGACTGCGCCGTGCCAGTTCCGCCTCGCTGACCCGGCGCACCAGATACGGCGTGTCGTCGATACCGCCGGGCAGCGGCAGCCAGCGGCTGCTGATCTGCGCCGCCTCCTGGTTAAGCTTTTTACGCACGTCCGGGCGCAGGCAGGAAATATGAATATGCAGGTGGTTCTGGGTGCGTCCCAGTTTCGAGTTTAAGGTCAGTGAGACCACGTTATTCGGCACCGGCTCGCCGTTTCGCTCGCTCATTACGCGCCGCGCCTGCCAGGCTTGCCAGAAGTAGTTTGGGGTTTTGGGATGCAGCAGCATCGGGCTTTCGATACCGTTAATGCGCCAGGTGGGCATCAGCAAGTACTGCAACGGGCCGTTACGATCTTTGAAAATCACAAATCCGGCATCCAGCTTCACTTCGGCACAGGGGGCGGGATTGTCGTGCCGCTGCTGATTGGGCACGCACTGATGAAATACGATATCGCGCAAGGCGTCAGGCTGGCCTTTAAAGTAAACCCACAGGCCGCCGACTATCGCGGCGATGATCAGCAGGAAACAGACCACAACGGCCAGCGCTTTTTTCATCTTCATGCCTTTTGCATTGGTGAAGATGAAGTCTGGCACAAAAACGGCCCCGAAGGGCCGCCTGATTTAGCGTTTGCTGATTTGATCGAAGGTGCCGCCGTTGGCGAAGTGCTCTTTCTGGGCTTTGGTCCAGCCGCCAAATACCTCGTCAATGGTGAACAGTTTCAGTTTCGGGAACTCACCTTCGTATTTCTTCGTCACCTGCTCATCACGCGGACGGTAGAAGTTTTTCGCAGCGATCTCCTGGCCTTCCGGCGTGTAGAGATATTTCAGATAGGCTTCGGCAACGGCCTGAGTACCCTTCTTCTCGACCACTTTGTCGACTACCGACACGGTCGGCTCCGCCAGAATAGATTCGCTCGGGGTAACGATCTCGAATTTGTCTTTGCCTAATTCATTGGTCGCCAGCAGCGCTTCGTTTTCCCAGGCAATCAGCACATCGCCGATGCCGCGTTCAACGAAGGTGTTGGTTGAACCACGCGCGCCGGAATCCAGCACTTCTACGTTTTTAAACAGCGCCTTGACGAACTCCTGGGCTTTAGCCTGATCGCCATTGTTCTGATGGAGCGCGTAGCCCCATGCCGCCAGATAGTTCCAGCGCGCGCCGCCGGAGCTTTTCGGGTTTGGCGTGATCACGGAAACGCCCGGCTTCACCAGATCGTTCCAGTCTTTAATTTGTTTCGGGTTGCCTTTGCGCACCAGGAAAACGATGGTGGAGGTGTAAGGCGCGGAGTTGTCCGGCAGGCGTTTGATCCAGTTTTTATCAATGCGGCCGCGCTCGGCAATGGCGTCCACGTCATAAGCCAGCGCCAGGGTCACTACATCCGCTTCAATACCGTTAATCACGGACGTCGCCTGTTTGCCGGAGCCGCCATGGGACTGACGGATCACTACATTATCGCCGGTCTCTTTTTTCCAGTGCTCGCTGAAGGCTTTGTTATATTGATCGTACAGCTCACGCGTCGGGTCATAAGACACATTAAGTAATTGAATATCCTTCGCCAGTACGCTGGTTGATGCCAGAAGCAACGTTAATCCCACGCCAAACTTATTCATCGCACGCTCTCTTCTAAATTGTGTGTATGAAAATAGCCTGCCAGAAATGCGTGAGATGATTAAAGAATAAAAAAAGATTGGCTATAACTTTGGGGAATATTATCAGCCAGTAAAAAGCCGGGCGAACCCGGCTTTTTGATTAATACAGTTTTTTGGCACAGTCGAGCCAGTCGCCTTTGAAGGTACGCTTCATATTTTCGATAGCGTCGATGATGTCGTGATGCACCATCTTCTCGTTCTGAATGCCCACGCAACGGCCGCCATGGCCCTGCAGCAGCAGTTCAATGGAGTATGCGCCCATGCGGGAAGCCAGAATACGGTCATAAGGCACCGGAGAACCGCCACGCTGGATGTGACCCAGTACCGTAGCGCGGGTTTCACGCTCGGTTTCCGCCTCAATGTAGCGCGCCAGCTCATCGATATCGCAGATGTGCTCGGTGATCGCCACGATGGCGTGTTTTTTACCCTTCGCGATACCGGCTTTGATTTCCGCCACCAGATCGTCGCGGTTGAACTCCACTTCCGGCAACACGATGAATTCACAACCGCCAGCAATCGCCGCCGCCAGGGTCAGGTCGCCGCAGTAACGGCCCATGACTTCGACGATAGAAATACGTTGGTGAGAAGTAGAGGTGTCACGCAGGCGGTCAATGGCTTCAACGACGGTGCTCAGCGCGGTAAAGTACCCGATGGTGTAGTCAGTACCGGCAACGTCGTTATCAATGGTGCCCGGCAGGCCGATGCACGGAAAGCCCATTTCGGTCAGGCGCTTCGCACCCATATAGGAGCCGTCGCCGCCGATAACAACCAGCGCGTCCAGACCGCGTTTTTTCATGTTCTCGATAGCCACCGCGCGGATGTGTTCTTCGCGGAACTCAGGAAAACGAGCAGAACCCAGGAATGTGCCGCCACGGTTAATCATGTCGGACACGCTGTAGCGGTCGAGCTGAATCATACGGTCTTCATACAGGCCGAGATAGCCGTCATAAATACCAAAAACTTCCAGACCTTCTGTCAGCGCGGCGCGCACCACGCCGCGAATGGCGGCGTTCATGCCTGGCGCATCACCGCCACTCGTCAATACCCCGATTTTCTTAATCATGACTACCTCTGAACGTAGAATACAATATTGAATCCTGTTGCCGGAAACGCCTGCATCATCAGGCGATGGACTAATGATGCAGATAGTATATCAATAGCTTCCAGCTGAATTGATTCAGGTCAGACCGAACGGCGGTAATTTATCCAAAAAAAGCCGTTTGGTTCACTTTTCCAGCCTCATTTAAAGCGGGAAATTTCCCTGTCTCCCCTGCGGCACAACAGAGCAGGGATCCTGATGAATAATCACGTCCGATCCCGGAAAACGCCCCAGGATCGCTTGCTCCACTTGCTCAGCCACAATATGCGCCTGAACCAGCGGTAAGTTGTCGTCCATTTCAAGATGAATTTGAATAAAGCGGGTCGGCCCTGACTGCCGCGTGCGAAGATCGTGGGCACCTCTGACGCCAGGCCACGATGAAACAATGTCGATGATGATTTGATGCTCATCATCCGGTAACGCGCGGTCCAGCAACGACTGGACGGCTTCATAGCCCATTCGTAATGCGCTATATAATATATAGATGCCAATACCCAGCGCAAACAAGGCATCAGCACGATGCCAGCCATACCAGGAAAGCGCAAGCGCCACCAGAATAGCGCTGTTCATCATAACATCAGATTGATAATGAAGCATATCTGCCCTTACCGCCTGGCTTTTGGTCTTACGCACCACCCAGCGCTGAAACGTCACCAGTATCAACGTGCTGATCAGGGCGATGAGGGTAACGCTGATACCAATCTGCGGCGATTCCATCGGCGCGGGATTCGCCAGCCGCTCGAAACCGGTCAGGAACAGAAACAGCGCCGATCCGGAGATAAACATGCTTTGCGCCAGCGCGGCAAGCGACTCGGCTTTGCCATGGCCGAACGCATGTTCGTCATCGGCAGGCTGTAAGGAGTAACGCACCACCAGAAGGTTGGTCAGCGAAGCGGCAATATCCACCAGCGAATCCACCAGCGCAGCGAGAATACTCACCGAGCCGGTCTTCCACCAGGCAAAGATTTTAACGAGCAGCAGCAACGACGCCATCACCGTGGCGGCAATGGCGGCGCGGCTGACCAGACGCCCATAAGATTGATTCATAAAGACTCCCGCGTATCGATTGGCAAAGTATAACGAATCACGCGCTAAACTCAGACTGGCGGGAGGCGAAAGCCGGGCAAAAAAAACCCCTCCGTTAAGGAGGGGAAGACAGGGATGGTGTCTATGGCAAGGAAAACAGGGTTGTTACTGGTTACTACGGGTACTGCTACTAAACACGTTGGCCGAGGAGGACCGTTGCATCTGCGAGACTTCTCGCAACTGAAGCATGCGATACTGGTGCTTCTCGTTTAAAACCGCTTGCTGTTCCGGCGTCAACAGCCGGTACATCTGGTTGCGCACTTTCGCCATCTCGACTTGGCGCGCCACCTGCTCTTGTGCCATCTTTTCGGCCTGAGCCCGCACAGCGGTTTCATCAAAATTTTCTGCGGTGACCAGGCGATGCATGGTCTCCATTTCGCTAACATTAACAGGCGGCTGTTCATGCTTCGCCTGCTGCATGAGGTCGCGCATCTGTTGACGTTGCTTTTCGGTTAATCGAATGCCGTCAAACATATGGCTCTGCACACTGTTTCGTTGCGCCAACCCTTCTGCGGGGTGCCAGTTATCGCCTGTAACGACTTCAGCAGCCTGGCTTGCGAACGTACTGATTGCCAGTGTTGAGGCCATGACGGCAGCGGTAACTTTGCGCATCACTGACTCCTGGAAACTTGGGTGCTGCGATTCAACGAGGACCAGTTTACGATTCAGGCTGCAAACATGCGTCAGGGGGTGTAAAACAACGTAAAGTCATGGATTACCGGGCCTTGATGACGTAATTTTTGCCTCGGAGGTATTAACAATGAATAAAATTCTGTTAGTTGATGATGATCGTGAACTTACTTCTCTCTTGAAAGAGCTTCTCGACATGGAAGGTTTTAATGTGCTGGTCGCCCACGATGGCGAGCAGGCGCTTAATCTTCTGGATGACAGCATCGACCTGCTTTTGCTCGACGTGATGATGCCAAAGAAAAATGGTATCGATACGCTTAAAGAGCTACGTCAGACTCACCAGACACCGGTAATCATGCTGACCGCGCGCGGTAGCGAACTGGATCGCGTTTTAGGCCTTGAACTGGGCGCGGATGACTATTTACCCAAACCGTTCAACGACCGTGAACTGGTGGCGCGTATTCGCGCTATTCTGCGCCGTTCCCACTGGAGCGAGCAGCAGCAAAACAGCGACAACGGCTCGCCGAATCTTGAAGTCGATGCCCTGAGCCTCAACCCAGGCCGCCAGGAAGCCAGCTTCGACGGCACCGCGCTGGAGCTGACCGGCACTGAGTTTACGCTGCTGTATCTGCTGGCCCAGCATTTAGGCCAGGTGGTCTCCAGAGAGCATCTCAGCCAGGAAGTGTTAGGCAAGCGCCTGACGCCGTTCGATCGCGCCATTGATATGCATATTTCCAACCTGCGCCGCAAACTGCCGGATCGTAAAGACGGACATCCGTGGTTCAAAACCTTACGTGGACGGGGTTACCTGATGGTATCCGCTTCATGATTGGTAGCCTGACCGCGCGAATATTTGCGATTTTTTGGCTGACCCTGGCCCTGGTTTTGATGCTGGTATTGATGTTGCCGAAGCTCGATTCGCGTCAAATGACCGAGCTGCTGGAAAGCGAACAACGTCAGGGCGTGATGATAGAACAGCATGTTGAAGCGGAACTGGCTAACGATCCGCCCAACGATTTGATGTGGTGGCGCAGGCTGTTTCGCGCCATTGACAAATGGGCACCGCCGGGACAACGCCTGGTGCTGGTCACCAGTGAAGGACGCGTGATCGGCGCAGAACGTAGTGAAATGCAGATCATTCGCAACTTTATCGGCCAGGCAGATAACTCCGATCATCCACAAAAGAAAAAGTACGGTCGTCTGGAAATGGTCGGCCCCTTTTCGGTGCGTGACGGTGAAGACAACTATCAGCTTTACCTGATCCGCCCGGCCAGCAACTCGCAGTCCGATTTCATTAACCTGCTGTTTGACCGCCCGCTACTGCTGCTTATCGTAACGATGCTGGTCAGTTCGCCATTGTTGTTATGGCTCGCCTGGAGCCTGGCGAAACCGGCGCGTAAGCTGAAAAACGCCGCTGACGAAGTGGCGCAGGGTAATTTGCGCCAGCATCCGGAGCTGGAAGCCGGACCGCAGGAGTTTCTCGCGGCGGGAGCCAGTTTTAACCAGATGGTGACGGCGCTGGAACGCATGATGACCACCCAGCAGCGGCTGCTGTCTGATATCTCCCATGAGTTACGCACGCCGCTTACGCGTCTCCAGCTCGGTACCGCCCTGCTGCGTCGCCGGGCTGGCGAAAGCAAAGAGCTGGAGCGCATTGAAACTGAAGCCCACCGGCTGGACAGCATGATCAACGATCTGCTGGTGATGTCTCGCAATCAGCAAAAAAATGCCCTGGTCAGCGAGACCATGAAGGCTAACCAGCTGTGGCGCGAAGTGCTGGATAACGCCGCGTTTGAAGCCGAGCAGATGGGTAAATCTTTCGAAGTAGCCTATCCGCCGGGGCCGTGGTTGCTGTACGGCAACCCGAATGCGCTGGAAAGCGCGCTGGAAAACATTGTTCGTAATGCCCTGCGCTATTCGCATACCCAAATTTGCGTCAGCTTCTCGGTGGATAAAGAAGGCATTACCGTCACCGTGGACGACGACGGTCCCGGCGTCAGCCCGGAAGATCGGGAGCAGATTTTCCGGCCTTTCTACCGCACCGATGAGGCGCGCGACCGGGAATCCGGCGGCACCGGCCTTGGTCTGGCAATCGTCGAAACGGCTATTCAGCAGCACCGCGGCTGGGTTAAAGCCGACGACAGCCCGCTGGGCGGCCTGCGTCTGGTGCTCTGGTTACCGCTGTATCGCCGCACCTGATAACCGCGTCTCTCTGCATAACGGAGAGACGCGTTTTTCTCCCCGCCCACATCTGCTATCCTGCGCCCCTTGCTGATGGGGGCCTTATGCTAAATATCGTACTTTTCGAACCTGAAATTCCGCCGAACACGGGCAACATTATCCGCCTGTGCGCCAACACCGGTTTTAAACTGCATATCATCGAGCCGATGGGGTTTACCTGGGATGATAAGCGCCTGCGCCGGGCTGGACTGGATTACCACGAGTTCGCCGCCGTAACCCGTCACGCCAGTTATGAGGCCTTTCTGGACGCGCAAAAGCCGGAGCGCCTGTTTGCGTTAACCACCAAAGGGACGCCCGCCCACAGCGCGGTGAGCTATGCCGCTGGCGATTATTTAGTGTTTGGCCCGGAGACGCGCGGATTGCCCGCGAGCGTGCTGGATGCCCTACCCGCGCAGCAAAAAATTCGTATTCCGATGATGCCGGACAGCCGCAGTATGAACTTATCTAACGCGGTGTCGGTGGTGGTGTATGAAGCGTGGCGCCAGCTTGATTACGCAGGCGCCGTACTGCGCAGTTAAATCCCGTCGCCGTATTCGAAGCCGTTATTTACGCCGTTGAAATGCTGATCCATATCCATGGCGGGTTTATCGCTTTCCGGCTTGCCGACGATGCGCGCCGGAACGCCTGCGGCGGTGGTATGCGGGGGAACCGGCTGTAATACCACCGAGCCCGCGCCAATTTTCGCGCCGCGCCCGACTTCGATATTGCCGAGAATTTTCGCCCCCGCGCCAATCATCACCCCTTCACGAATTTTCGGATGGCGATCGCCGCTGGTTTTACCGGTACCGCCCAGGGTCACCGATTGCAGGATGGAAACGTCATTTTCCACCACGGCGGTTTCGCCAATCACAATGCCGGTGGCGTGGTCGAGCATAATGCCGCGGCCAATTTTCGCCGCCGGGTGAATGTCTACCTGAAAAGAAACCGACACCTGGTTTTGCAGGAAAATCGCCAGCGCGCGCCGGCCCTGATTCCACAGCCAGTGGCCGATGCGGTGCGCCTGTAGCGCGTGGAATCCCTTCAGATACAGCAACGGCGTGGAGTATTTATCGACCGCCGGGTCGCGGGTGCGCACGGCCTGAATATCGCAGGCGGCGGATTCAATCATCTGCGGGTCGGCGGCATAAGCTTCTTCCACCACTTCGCGAATAGCGATGGCGGGCATAATCGGCGACGCCAGTTTGTTCGCCAGCATATAGCTCAGCGCGCTGCCGAGATTTTCATGTTTTAGCAACGTAGCATGGTAAAAACTGGCAAGCATTGGCTCGCAGTCGGCGAGCGCCCTCGCTTCGGCTTTAATGTTATTCCATACCAAATCCAGTTCTTCACACGGCATTGCTCTCTCCAGAAAAACAAGCAGCGCCCGGTAAACGATCTTACCGGTGCGCAATAAAGGTAACAGGGGGCTCCATTAATGACTGCTTTTCTCGTCCTTGCGTGCTCGCCCGAGCAATGTTAATGCTGCCTCGCGCGCATTTTTTCCGCAATACAATACTTGATAAATTTCCTCGGTTATTGGCATTTCCACACCAAAGCGCGCCGCCAGTTCACGCACTTCTTTGGTGTTGCGATAACCTTCCACCACCTGACCGATGGTCTGCTGGGCGGTCGTGACGTCCATGCCTTGTCCAAGCATCATGCCGAAACGGCGGTTGCGGGACTGATTATCGGTACAGGTCAGTACCAGGTCGCCCAGGCCCGCCATGCCCATAAAGGTAGTGGGATCGGCACCCAATGCGGCCCCAAGACGCGTCATCTCGGTGAGCCCGCGGGTGATTAACGCGGTACGCGCATTCGCGCCAAAACCGATACCGTCAGACATCCCGGCGCCAATCGCGATCACGTTTTTCACCGCGCCGCCCAACTGGACGCCGATGAAATCCGGATTGCTGTAAACGCGGAAGCTTTTGCCGCAGTGCAGCAGTTGCTGGAGATCGTCAGTAAAGGTGTCGTCGGTAGACGCCAGCGAAATCGCCGTCGGCAGGCCTGCCGCCAGTTCTTTGGCGAATGTCGGGCCGGAAATCACCGCCAGCGGGATATCCTCGCCCAGCGCTTCCCGGGCTACGTCCTGCAACAGACGCCCGGTTTCCGCTTCCAGCCCTTTAGTCGCCCAGACCACGCGCGCGTCGTCACGCATCAGCGGTTTAATCTGGCGCAGCACTTCGCCAAACACATGGCTCGGCACCACCACCAGAATATTGCGGCTGGCCGCCAGCGCGGTAGCAAGGTCGCTTTCAGGATGGAGCGAATCGGGGAAAGGCACATCCGGGAGAAACGCGGCGTTGCAGCGGTCTGCTTTTAACGTCGCGATATGGTTGGGATCGTGGCCCCAGAGCACCACCTGGTGGCCGTTTCTCGCCAGGGTGATAGCGAGAGCGGTGCCGTAAGATCCGGCACCGATGACTGTCATTGAAGCAGTAGTGTTATTCATCAGGCATCCTGATGGTCTTGCGCACCTTCGCCGGACTGCTGTTGCAGATAGTTCATGAACAATGCGTCGAAGTTAACCGGCGCAAGGTTCAGCTGCGGGAACGTGCCGCGGGAAACCAGGCTAGTGATACATTCACGCGCATACGGGAACAGGATGTTCGGGCAGTATGCGCCCAGGCAATGCGCCAGCTGCGTGCCTTCGATGCCGCCGACGGAGAAAATGCCCGCCTGCTGTACTTCGCACAGGAATGCGGTGTCGTTTTCCAGCGTTGCGGTGACGGTCACGCGCAGAACCACTTCATAAACGTCGTCCGCTAACTGGTTGGATGCGGTATCCAGGTCCAGTTTGACTTCCGGCTGCCAGTCTTTCTGAAACACATGCGGCGCATTCGGTGCTTCAAAAGAGATATCCTTGGTGTAAACGCGTTGGATCTGAAAGGTCATTTCAGTGTTGTTTTGTTCTGACATGTGTAAACCCTTTATTGTTTGTCCTTCAAAGTGCCTTACGGCGAAGCAGCGCTAGCGCAACAGGGGATCAAGTCCCCCACGCGCATCCAGCGCATACAAGTCGTCACAACCGCCAATGTGCTGTGCATCAATAAAAATTTGCGGCACCGTGGTGCGGCCACTGCGCTTAATCATCTCTTCCCGTTTAGCAGCATCCCCGTCAATGGGTAGCTCTTCAAACGCGACGCCTTTGCTTGCCAGCAACGCTTTTGCGCGATGGCAGTATGGGCAGGTCACTTTGGTATAGATTTCGATATTGGCCATGGCGATACCTTAGCGTGAGTTATTTTCCGCGCACCAGTGGAAGGTTTTCACCACTCCAGCCTGCTACACCGTCTTTCAGCACAAAAACGCGCTCGAAACCGGCTTTCATCAGCGCGTTAGCGGATTCCTGGGCTGACATACCGTTGCCATCAACCACAATAATCGGCTGCGCTTTATGTTTATCCAGCTCGCCCGTGTTATTGGCTTTGATTTCATTGGGCAGCACGTTCAGGGCGCTGGCGATATGGCCTTTGCGGAAATCGTCACGCTGACGGATATCCACCACCACGGCGTCTTCTTTGTTGATTAAACGCGTCGCTTCACCACGCGAAATCACCTTCACTTTAGAAGTAAGGCTTTTGAATGTGGTAAAGAGCACCGCCCCCAGTAACGCGACCCAGGCGATACTAAGTATGGGGTGACGGCCAACGAATTGCATAATTTCTTGCATGGGGGGTAAAGGCTCCCGACTAAGTGAAAAAAACCAGGTGAGGAGTATACCTTTGCATCGGTCCAATTACAGCCAGCGCGAGACAGGTAATGCATATTCTGCGGGCTGTTACGGAAAAAATGGCGGAAAGCGCCAGAGGGCACAGACTACCCGCCCGCTTTTTTTGATCTTCTGCGGCTATTCGTGCCAATAAGTTGTAGTAAAATTACGCAAATTTTTTATCTTTGAGCAATGAGGTTATCGCAATGTCGGTTTCTAAAAAACCTATGGTCCTGATGATTCTGGACGGCTACGGCTACCGTGAAGACCAACAGGACAACGCTATTTTCAGCGCCAAAACCCCGGTAATGGACAGCCTGTGGGCAAAACGTCCGCATACGCTGATTGACGCGTCCGGTCTGGAAGTAGGGCTGCCGGACCGCCAGATGGGCAACTCCGAAGTGGGTCATGTTAACCTGGGCGCAGGCCGTATCGTGTATCAGGATCTGACCCGTCTGGACGTTGAAATTAAAGAACGGACTTTCTTCGCTAACCCGGTACTGACCAGCGCGGTAGATACCGCGGTTGCTTCTGGTAAAGCCGTACACATCATGGGCCTGCTCTCCGCAGGCGGCGTGCACAGCCATGAAGACCATATCCTGGCGATGGTGGAACTGGCGGCAGAACGCGGCGCGGAAAAAATCTATCTGCACGCCTTCCTGGATGGCCGCGATACGCCGCCGCGCAGCGCCGAGTCCAGCCTGAAACGTTTTGAAGAAACTTTCGCCGCGCTGGGCAAAGGCCGCATTGCGACGATGGTTGGCCGTTACTATGCCATGGACCGCGATAACCGTTGGGACCGCGTGGAGTTGGCTTACGATCTGATGACGTTGTCGCAGGGCGAATACCAGGCAGACAGCGCCGTTGCCGCGCTGGAAGCCGCCTACGCGCGCGATGAGAATGACGAATTCGTTAAACCAACCGTCATCCGCGCCGAAGGCCAGCCTGACGCCGCAATGGAAGACGGCGACGCACTGATTTTCATGAACTTCCGCGCTGATCGCGCTCGTCAGATTACCCGCGCCTTCGTTAACGCTGATTTCGACGGTTTCGCCCGTAAGAAAGTGGTGAAGTTCTCTAACTTCGTGATGCTGACCGAATACGCCGCCAACATCAATACCGCCTGCGCTTACCCGCCAGGCTCGCTGGTGAACACCTTCGGCGAGTGGATGGCGAAAAACGACAAAACCCAGCTGCGTATTTCTGAAACCGAAAAGTACGCCCACGTGACGTTCTTCTTTAACGGCGGCGTGGAAGACTCCTTTGCGGGCGAAGATCGCATTCTGATCAATTCTCCGAAAGTGGCGACGTACGACCTGCAGCCGGAAATGAGCTCTGCAGAATTAACTGAAAAATTAATTGCCGCGATCCGCAGCGGGAAATACGACGCCATCATTTGTAACTATCCGAACGGCGACATGGTCGGACACACCGGCGTATTTGACGCGGCGGTAAAAGCGGTAGAAGCATTGGACAACTGCATCGCGCAAGTGACTGAAGTTGTTGAGTCCGTTGGCGGCCAGCTGCTGATTACCGCTGACCACGGCAATGCCGAGCAGATGCGCGACCCGTCTACCGGCCAGGCGCATACCGCGCATACCAACCTGCCGGTTCCGTTGATTTATGTGGGCGAAAAGCAGGTTAAAGCGGTAGAAGGCGGCAAATTGTCTGATATCGCGCCGACGATGCTCTCGCTAATGGGCATGGACATCCCGCAAGAGATGACTGGTAAGCCGCTGTTCATCGTGGAATAATCCCTCCCCATGAGGGGAAAGGCGAACTTTTCAATACGGGGCATAAAACCGCAGCGGTTTTACTTAATGCCCCTGCTATACGCCAGCGTGCTTAGCGCTGGCGTATTGTTATACCCAATTTCCGCCACGGCGGATGAGCGCGATCAGCTCAAATCTATTCAACAGGATATCGCCGCCAAAGAGCGCGCGGTACGCCAGCAGCAACAGCAACGCACCGCCCTTCTGGCGCAGTTAAAAGCTCAGGAACAGGCCATCGCCGCCGCCACCCGCGCGTTGCGCGAAACGGAAAACAGCCTTGCGCAACTGAATCGCCAGATTAGCGCGATGAATGCTTCCATCGCCAAACTGGAAAAACAGAAAGCCTCCCAGGAGCGCAACCTCGCCGCCCAGCTCGACGCCTCGTTCCGCCAGGGCCAGCACACTGGCATCCAGTTGATCCTCAGCGGTGAAGAGAGCCAGCGCGGTCAGCGGTTGCAAGCCTATTTCGGCTATCTGAACCAGGCGCGCCAGGAAACCATCGCTCAGTTGCGCCAGACCCGCGAAGAAGTGGCATCGCAAAAAGCCGAGCTGGAAGAAAAGCAGAGCGAGCAGCAGACGCTGCTGTACGAACAGCAGGCGCAGCAGGCAAAGCTGGAGCAGGCGCGCAACGAGCGTAAAAAGACGATTAGCGGCCTGGAGTCTTCTATCCAGCAGGGTCAGAATCAGCTCAGCGAGATGCGCCAGAACGAATCGCGTCTGCGCAATAGCATCGCCCGCGCGGAAGCGGCGGCGAAAGCGCGTGCCGAGCGGGAAGCCCGTGAAGCCGAGCAGGTACGCAATAAACAGCAGGAAGCCAGCCGTAAAGGCACCACCTATAAACCGACCGAAAGCGAACAGTCTCTGATGTCCCGTACCGGCGGGCTGGGCTCGCCGCGCGGCCAGGCGTACTGGCCGGTGCGTGGTTCTTTACTGCATCGCTATGGCGAACAGTTGCAAGGTGAACTACGTTGGAAGGGGATGGTTATCGGCGCGTCGGAAGGCACGGAAGTTAAAGCCATTGCCGACGGACGAGTTATTCTCGCCGACTGGTTACAGGGCTACGGCCTTGTGGTGGTGGTTGAACACGGTAAAGGCGATATGAGCCTGTACGGTTACAACCAAAGCGCGCTGGTCAGCGTCGGCACTCAGGTGCGCGCCGGTCAGCCTATCGCGCTGGTTGGCAACAGCGGCGGCCAGGGCCGCCCTTCACTCTATTTCGAAATTCGTCGGCAGGGACAAGCCATTAACCCACAACCGTGGTTGGGAAGATAAGTTTTGCTTCAATTTCGACGATTACTGCTTTCACTTGCCGCCAGTCTGGCGGTATTCACTCCGGCCATGGCGGGCAAACTGGCGATAGTGATTGATGACTTTGGTTATCGCCCACAAACCGAAAACCAGATCCTGGCTATGCCCCCCGCGATTTCCGTCGCCGTTCTGCCGAATGCGCCGCACGCCCGGGAAATGGCTGTCAAAGCCCACAACAGCGGCCATGAAGTATTAATCCATCTACCGATGGCGCCGCTCAGCAAACAGCCGCTGGAAAAAGACACGCTGCGCCCGGAAATGAGCAGTGATGAAATTGAGCGCATCATCCGTGATGCGGTGAGTAAAGTGCCGCATGCGGTGGGCCTGAATAACCACATGGGCAGCGCCATGACTTCCAGCCTGTTCGGCATGCAAAAAGTGATGCAGGCGCTCGGGCGTTATAATCTCTATTTTCTCGACAGCATGACCATTGGCAACAGCCAGGCGATGCGTGCGGCGGCAGGCACTAGCGTGAAAGTGATTAAGCGCAAAGTGTTTCTCGACGACACCCAAAACGAAGCCGATATTCGCGCGCAGTTTAACCGTGCGGTTGCGCTGGCGCGGCGCAACGGCTCTGCCATTGCTATCGGGCACCCTCATCCTTCCACCGTGCGCGTGTTGCAGCAGATGGTGTATAGCCTGCCTGCGGATATCACGCTGGTACGGCCGGGCAGCCTGCTGAATGAGCCGCAAACCGATACCTCGACGCCGAACCTGACGCCGCCGCCATCGAACACGCCGCGTAATCCGTTCCAGGGCGTGAAGTTCTGCAACAGCAAAAAACTGCCTGAACCGGTCTATGCGACGCGTTATTTCTCGGTGATTGGTGAAAGTATCAGCCAGAGCGGAATGGCGAAGTACATCGTCAATCAATGGCAGGGGTGGAAGACGCCAGCGATAAAATAACCCGCCCAGGCGGGTTATTTTTGCAGGGAGCGGGTCTGGCTATCGACATCCTGTTCAGACTTTAATTGCCTGGTATGGGGATGCTGATACCAGGATTTAAAATACTTAAGAAAACTGTAAAGCGTGGCATAGAGCCCGGTAACCGCGCCGACACGCCCCTGCCGCCAGGCACCGCTAAATAAATACCATTTAAAGAAGGCGCCAATCGCGCTAATGATGCCACGCATAATTGAAGGCTGGACGGGAGAATATTTTACCAGCCGGGTGGTATAGCTATTCAGCTTATTAAAGACTTCATGGAGAGTATAAAACGTGTCATGCCGAACATGCCCCGGCATCTTTTCACTTTGAATATTCCCCTCAACTTTATCATCCACCGGGCGCAGATTAAAACGCGCATTCTGGCGATTGAACAATCGTACCGGGTAGTCTGGCGATGAAACCGGATAAAGCGTGTTGACTTGTTCGCCTAAGACATACCAGTAGCGCGGCAAACGCCAGGCTTTATTTTTAGCGGGCTCTTCGCCCGCTTTCAGAGCCAGAATGAAATTGACGGTTTGCTCATCCAGAATTTCATCGCTGTCCATGCACAGCACCCAATCATTCCCGGCGCGCTCAATCGCGACATTCATCTGCATTCCATGCATTGAATAGGGGTGATAAAAAGGCGTAATGCCGAATTCACGGCAAATTTCCAGCGTCTCATCTGTGCTGCCGGAATCCACCACGACCATTTCATCCGCCACGGCAATAAGGGGCGGCAAAACTTCACGTAATAAGCGCGCGGAATTATGCGTCAATAAACAAACTGAGAGTGTAAACATCATTCTGACTCTGTCTGATGGAACCCTGTTAACCATAGAGGATCAAGCAAAAATAAAAGGCGATTTTTGCCTGATTTTTAAAAGGTTTTTCGACAAAAAGAATATTACAGAAATTGGCATAAGAAAAAAGCGCCCGTAGGCGCTTTATTTTTAATCCCAGCTAAGAATAACTTTGCCGGACTGGCCTGAACGCATGGCGTCAAAGCCTTTCTGGAAATCATCAATAGTAAAGCGGTGGGTGATGATAGGGGACAGGTCAAGCCCGGACTGGATCAGCGCAGCCATCTTATACCAGGTCTCGAACATTTCGCGGCCATAGATGCCTTTAATGAACAGACCTTTGAAGATCACTTTGTTCCAGTCGATGGACATATCTGAAGGTGGTATACCCAGCATGGCGATGCGTCCGCCGTGGTTCATGGTATCCAGCATGGCGCGGAACGCCGGCGGCGCGCCGGACATTTCCAGGCCCACGTCGAACCCTTCGGTCATTCCCAGCTCGTTCATCACGTCATGCAGGTTCTCTCTGGACACGTTCACCGCGCGGGTGACGCCCATTTTGCGAGCCAGCTCAAGACGATATTCGTTAACGTCCGTGATCACCACGTGGCGCGCGCCAACGTGTTTCGCCACTGCCGCCGCCATAATGCCGATGGGGCCAGCGCCGGATACCAGCACGTCTTCGCCAACCAGATCGAACGACAGCGCAGTGTGCACCGCATTGCCGAACGGGTCGAAAATAGACGCTAATTCATCCGGAATGTTGTCGGGGATTTTAAACGCGTTAAACGCAGGCAGTACCAGATACTCGGCGAAACAGCCCTGACGGTTGACGCCCACGCCGATGGTGTTGCGGCACAAGTGAGTGCGGCCGCCACGGCAGTTGCGGCAATGCCCGCAGGTAATGTGCCCTTCGCCGGAAACGCGGTCGCCAATCTTAAAGCCTTTCACTTCCTGGCCGATGCCAACCACTTCACCCACGTATTCGTGACCGACAATCATCGGTACGGGAATGGTTTTTTGCGACCACTCGTCCCAGTTATAAATATGCACATCGGTACCGCAGATAGCCGTTTTGCGGATTTTGATTAACAGATCGTTATGACCCACTTCCGGCTCGGGGGCATCGTTAACCATCCAGATGCCTTCTTCCGCTTTCAGCTTCGATAATGCTTTCATGTCTTATCCTCAGGCAATCACGCCTAACTGTTTACCGATACGAATAAAGGCGTCGATCGCCCGCTCAATCTGCTCGGTGCTGTGCGCGGCAGACATTTGAGTACGGATACGCGCCTGCCCTTTCGGCACCACCGGGTAGAAGAAACCGGTGACGTAAATCCCCTCTTTTTGCAGTTCACGGGCAAAATTCTGCGCCACAACCGCATCGCCCAGCATCACCGGAATGATGGCGTGGTCAGCACCCGCCAGGGTGAAACCGGCCGCGGTCATTTTTTCGCGGAACAGGCGCGCGTTGGCCCACAGCTTGTCGCGCAGCGCATCGCCTTCGGCCAGCATTTCCAGCACTTTGATAGAGGCGGAAACAATCGCCGGGGCCAGAGAGTTGGAGAACAGATACGGACGGGAACGCTGGCGCAGCCACTCAACGACTTCTTTACGCGCTGCGGTATAACCGCCAGACGCGCCGCCCAGCGCCTTGCCGAGCGTACCGGTGATGATGTCGACCCGGCCCATCACGTCACAGTATTCATGGGTGCCGCGACCGTGTGCGCCGACAAAGCCCACCGCGTGAGAATCGTCGACCATTACCAGCGCATCATATTTATCCGCCAGATCGCATACGCCTTTCAGGTTGGCGATCACGCCATCCATTGAGAACACGCCGTCGGTGGCGATCAGCACGTGACGCGCACCGGCTTCACGCGCTTCTTTCAGACGCGCTTCCAGCTCCTGCATATCGTTATTGGCATAGCGGAAACGCTTTGCTTTACACAGACGCACGCCGTCAATGATCGATGCATGGTTCAGCGCATCGGAGATAATGGCGTCTTCTGCGCCCAGCAGGGTTTCGAATAACCCGCCGTTAGCGTCGAAGCAGGAAGAGTAGAGAATGGCGTCTTCCATGCCGAGGAAGTCAGCCAGCTTTTGCTCCAGCTGCTTGTGCGTGTCCTGGGTGCCGCAGATAAAGCGCACCGAAGCCATGCCGAAACCGTGGCTGTCCATGCCCTGTTTGGCGGCAGCGATCAGTTCGGGATGGTTAGCAAGACCGAGGTAGTTATTGGCGCAGAAGTTGATAACGTGGCTACCGTCGGCGACGGTGATATCGGCCTGCTGAGCCGATGTGATGATACGCTCTTCTTTATACAACCCTTCCGCACGTGCGGTTTCCAGGTCGGCATTCAACTGTTGGTAAAAATCCCCTCGCATTGCAATTCTCCAGGCTGGGCAAATTTCGGCACATATTACCCAAACTAATCATTTGATACGAGATGACGATTGGCTGAATGCGCGTTTTGCAGCATAAATCACGTCTGTGAAACAAACTTCGCAGACGGCCTGGAGGTCTGAGGCTGAAGGGCAGCCGATGTGGTGGTATGATTACCCATATTCGCGCCTGAGATAGTCTCATGGCCCTACTTTTTTAAAGGTTATACGTATGATCATTGTTACCGGCGGCGCTGGATTTATCGGCAGCAACATTGTTAAAGCGTTGAACGACAAGGGCATCACCGACATTCTGGTGGTCGATAACCTTAAAGATGGCACCAAATTCGTTAATCTGGTTGACCTGACTATCTCTGATTACATGGATAAAGAGGACTTCCTTATCCAGATTATGGCGGGTGAAGAGTTTGGCGATATCGAGGCCATTTTCCACGAAGGCGCATGCTCTTCCACCACCGAGTGGGACGGCAAGTACATGATGGATAACAATTATCAGTACTCCAAAGAGGTGCTGCATTACTGCCTGGAGCGTGAAATCCCGTTCCTGTATGCCTCTTCTGCCGCCACCTACGGCGGACGCACCTCTGACTTTATCGAGTCCCGCGAATATGAGAAACCGCTGAATGTTTACGGTTACTCCAAATTCCTGTTCGACGAATATGTGCGCCAGATCCTGCCGGAAGCCAACTCACAAATCGTCGGGTTCCGCTATTTCAACGTCTACGGACCGCGTGAAGGCCATAAAGGCAGCATGGCGAGCGTGGCGTTTCATCTGAACACCCAACTGAACAACGGCGAGAGCCCGAAACTGTTTGAAGGCAGCGACGGGTTCAAGCGTGATTTCGTCTACGTAGGCGACGTGGCGGCGGTCAACCTGTGGTTCTGGGAAAACGGCGTATCCGGGATTTTCAACCTCGGCACTGGCCGTGCGGAATCCTTCCAGGCCGTGGCCGATGCCGCGCTGGCATACCATCAGAAAGGCAGCCTCGAATACATCCCATTCCCGGAAAAACTGAAAGGCCGCTACCAGGCGTTTACACAGGCAGACCTGACCAACCTGCGCGCCGCTGGCTACGATAAGCCGTTCAAGACCGTCGCCGAAGGCGTGGCGGAATATATGGCCTGGCTGAACCGCGACGCGTAAGTTGCCCGTATGAAAATATTGGTGATCGGTCCGTCCTGGGTGGGCGACATGATGATGTCGCAAAGTCTCTATCGCACGCTCAAGGCGCGCTATCCCGAGGCGATTATCGACGTGATGGCACCTGCGTGGTGCCGTCCGCTGTTATCGCGGATGCCGGAAGTCAACGAGGCGATCCCGATGCCGCTTGGCCATGGGGCGCTGGAAATTGGCGAACGCCGCAAACTTGGCCTTAGCCTGCGCGATCGCCGCTATGACCGCGCCTACGTGCTGCCAAACTCGTTTAAATCCGCCTTAGTGCCCTTCTTCGCCAATATCCCTCAGCGCACCGGCTGGCGCGGCGAGATGCGTTACGGCCTGCTGAACGATGCGCGCGTGCTGGATAAAGCCGCCTGGCCGCTGATGGTCGAACGCTATGTAGCGCTGGCCTATGACAAAGGCGTAATGCAGTCGGCGCGTGATTTGCCACAACCGCTGTTGTGGCCGCGTTTGCAGGTGAGCGAAGCGGAAAAACAGCAGATGTGCGCCACGTTCAGGCTCTCCGATGAACGGCCCGTGATGGGCTTTTGCCCCGGCGCGGAATTCGGCCCGGCGAAGCGCTGGCCGCATTATCACTACGCCGCGCTGGCGGAAAAACTGATCGCCCAGGGCTATCAAATCGCGCTGTTCGGTTCCGCAAAAGATCACGATGCAGGCAACCAGATCATCGCTGCGCTGCCGGAAGAGCAGCAGCCGTGGTGCCGCAATCTGGCCGGGGAAACCGCGCTGGAGCAAGCGGTGGTGCTGATTGCCGCCTGTGAGGCCGTGGTATCCAACGATTCGGGTTTGATGCACATCGCCGCCGCGTTGGATCGCCCGCTGGTGGCGCTGTATGGCCCGAGCAGCCCCGACTTCACGCCGCCGCTGTCCCATAAAGCGCGCGTGATCCGTCTGATTACCGGTTACCACAAGGTACGTAAGGGCGAGGGTGAACAAGGCTATCATCAAAGTCTCATCGATATTACCCCTGAGCGGGTAAACGATGAGTTATCCAGCCTGTTGGCTAATCAGGAAAATTAACCATGCGGGTGTTGATTGTTAAAACCTCTTCGATGGGGGATGTGCTGCATACTCTCCCGGCCCTGACCGACGCCATGCAGGCCATCCCGGGGATCCGGTTCGACTGGGTCGTTGAGGAGGGATTCGTTCAGATCCCTGGTTGGCATCCCGCTGTCGATCGCGTCATTCCCGTGGCGATCCGCCGCTGGCGTAAAGCCTGGTTCTCATCCGATATCCGGGCAGAAAGAGAGACGTTTCGCAAACTCCTTACCGCCGTGCGCTATGACGCAGTGATTGACGCCCAGGGCCTGGTAAAAAGCGCTGCGCTGGTGACTCGTCTGGCGCAGGGTATTAAGCATGGAATGGACTGGAACAGCGCGCGCGAACCCCTGGCGTCGCTGTTTTATAACCGCCGTCACGCTGTCGCTAAACAGCAGCACGCCGTTGAGCGTACCCGGGAATTGTTTGCGAAGAGTCTGGGCTATACCCGCCCCGCGCAAACCGGCGACTACGCCATTGCCCAACATTTTCTCGCCGATCCGCAAAATCAGCCGCCGTATCTGGTGTTTCTTCACGCGACAACCCGCGATGATAAACACTGGCCGGAAGCCCACTGGCGCGAGTTAATCAATCTGATGGCGGGAACCGGGCTTAACATCAAATTGCCCTGGGGCGCGCCGCACGAAGAAGCCCGCGCCTTGCGTCTCGCGGAAGGCTTCGACAATGTTGAAGTCTTGCCGCGACTCAGTCTTGAGCAAGTGGCTAACGTTCTGGCGGGCGCCAGCGGCGTGGTGTCCGTGGATACCGGCTTAAGCCATCTTACGGCGGCGCTGGATCGGCCAAATATCACCCTGTACGGGCCTACCGATCCGGGTTTGATCGGCGGTTATGGTAAAAACCAGTTTATCTGCCGGCCTGTAGATTCCAGCTCGCTGGCCGCGCTGGCCGCCGCTGATGTCTTTGCAAAATTGCGTCCATTAATCGATGGGGTTGCGCCCGCGTCTGAGAACTCACATGTCTGAATTTTTTACGCCTGACAAACCGCCCGGACGGGTTTTACTCATCAAGCTCCGTCACCATGGCGATGTGTTACTGACCTCTCCCTGCTTTACGGTGTTTAAGCATGCGTACCCGGACGCAGAGATTGACGCCCTGGTGTATGATGACACCCAGTCAATGCTGACCAGCCATCCCTGTATTAGCCAGGTTCACACCATCGGCAGAAACTGGCGTAAGCAGAATGTGTTTGCCCAGTTACGGCTCTATTACGCCTTGTATAAAACCCTCAAGGCGCGCCGCTACGATGTGCTAATCAATCTCACCGAACACTGGCATGGCGCACGGCTGGCCCGTTTGCTGAAGCCACGCGTTTCGGTAGGTTTTCGCCCTGATAAGCGCGGCGGCTTTGCCCGTAAACGCTGGATTAAATCCTTTACCACGTTATACCCGGCGATTCAGGACAACACCCGCCATATGGTGGAGGTTAATCTGGATGCGCTCAGGCGCATTGGGATCCATCCGGCCTCAGTTGAAGATAAAAGAACCCTGTTTATCCCTGGCGACGAGGCGGAGCAATTTATTGCCCAGCGGCTGGCGGATTTAGGCGTTGCGCCTGGCAGTTATATCCTGGTACACCCCACGTCGCGCTGGATGTTTAAATCCTGGAGTATCGAAAGGCTGGCAGAAACCATTGATACGCTGGCGCAGCGTGGTTTGCCGATTATTCTTTCCGCTGCACCTTCTCGCGAAGAAACCGACTATATGGATAAGCTGCGCGCCGCCCTTACCCAGCCGGTCTGTGACCTTAGCGGCCAGTTGAACCTGAAACAGCTGGGCGCGTTAATGAGAAACGCCCGGGTTTATTTTGGAGTGGACTCGATGCCGATGCATCTGGCCAGCGCCGTCGGCACGCCAACCGTCGCGATTTTCGGCCCCACAGGATCGATCAAATGGGCGCCCTGGGGCGTACCCCATCGCGTAATACGCGGCGGTTTTACCTGTGAACCGTGCGGTAAAGACGGCTGCGGCGGCAGCCAGATATCCGACTGCATCATGTCGATTACCCCGCAACAGGTGTTAAGCGCCATTGATACCATGCTGCTGGAAAACCCCTCATGAAACTCGCCATTGTTCGCCAGACGTACAACCCTAACGGCGGGGCCGAGCGTTTTGTATCCAGAGCGCTAAACGTGCTGGCGCAGGACAGCGAACTGGACGTCACGCTGATTGCCCGCCAGTGGGAAAATGCCGCTGGCTGGCATACCCTGACCGTTAATCCGCCGTTTCGCAACCGGCAGGCCAGAGAAGCCGGGTTCGCGAAAGAAGCTGCGCGTCATTTTTCCGCATTCGATCTGGTGCAATCTCATGAACGCATTCCCGGCGCATCGGTTTTCCGCGCGGGAGACGGCGTACATGCGACATGGCTTGAGCAGTACAGCCGGATCCTGTCGCCCATAAAACGCTGGGCGCAATCATTCAGTGCTTATCACCGCTACATTTTGCAGGCTGAACGCGACATGTTTACTCATCCGGCGTTGCGTAACGTGATTTGTAACTCGGCGATGGTGCGGGACGACATTGCCCGACGCTTTGGTCTGGGGCCGGAAAAGCTCACGGTGATTTATAACGGCGTCGATACCTCGGTCTTTCATCCCTCGGTACGCGAAAATAACTTGCGGGATAAGCTGGGTATTCCGCAAAACGCGCCGGTGTTGGCGTATGTGGGTTCCGGTTTTACCCGCAAAGGCGTCGCGGTCGCGTTGAATGCGGTGGCTGCCCATCCTGACGTCTGGCTATTGATTGCTGGACGGGATAAACAGGCCCGTAAATTTGTCGCCCAGGCTGAACGGCTGGGTATTGCCGGACGCGTGAAGTTCCTCGGTCCCGTGGATAATATCCTCCAGGTCTACGGCACGGCTGATGCTTTGATCCTACCGACGCTGTACGACCCTTTTCCCAATGTATGCGTTGAAGCGCTGGCCTGCGGGCTGCCGCTGATGACCAGTCATCAGTGCGGCGCAGCGGAATGGATAAAAGAAGGTGAAAACGGCTGGGTTCGCGATGCCCTGGATGTGACAGGCTATCAGCAAGCCATTAGCCAATGGCTTGCCGGACGAATGGCAGGGTTGGACTACGCGGCCAACGCACGCCGGACCGCCGAGCCTTATACGCTTGAGCGCATGGCATCAGAACTCCAGTCGCTTTATCGCAGCTTGCTGGGCCGTTAACGCCCGGCTTGTTCCACCGCGCGGGTAAACACCCGCTCCATATCACGCAGCATACATTCGCGGGTAAAATGGTTGTTCAGATAATCATAACCCTGCTGCGCCAGGCGCTCACGCAGAGCCTCATCCTGCCAGAGCGTCAAAATCGCGTTTTTCAGGGCAACCGCATCCTGCTGGGCCACCAGCAAACCGGTTTTCCCGTCGATCACCGCATCACCTGTTCCTCCCGCGTCGGTGGCGATGGTGGCGATGCATGATGCCAACGACTGCAACACGCCCTGCGGCACGCCTTCCATATCATGGGAGGGACTGAGCGCGATATCAAAGGCCGGGAACCATGCCTGCGGATCGCTGCGATGCCCTGCCATCACGACGCGGTCCTGAAGGCCCAGGGTCAGGATTTCCTGTTCCAGCGTGGCGCGATGCGGCCCTTCGCCGACGATGGCGAGTTTAATCTCGGGCTTATCAATTGCCGCCAGCGCTTTCAATAAAACGCTATGCCCCTTATTGGGCCGCAGATGTGAAACGACGCCCAGCCAGAAGTCGTGCTGGCTGAGGCCGCAGTGCGCGCGCGCTGCCTGTTTATCACCCGGCCTAAACCGTGCGGTATCAACACCGCTCGGGACAGACGTGCTGTGATTCAACGGAACGCCAATCTCGACCAGTTGATGGCGCAGCGCCTCACCCGTAGTGACCACATGGGCGCAGGCTTTCGCAAAGAGCCAACGCGTGGTGCGATTATTGCGCGGCTTGCCGGAAGCGTGACGCGTACGCACCAGCGGCGGCGGGTTTTTAAGCGTCAGGGCAGCCAGTGCCACTAACCAGGTATCGGCAGAGTTATGGCTGTTCACGACATCAACATCGTGACTGGCCAGCCAGCGGCGAAGGAGTAACAAATTGCTCAAATTTTTACGCCGTAACGGTAGATTCACCACGGTTAAGCCCGCCTCCCGCGCCAGGGTATTTAACGGTGCTTCATCAGGGCACAGGATCGTTACGGTGTGGCCGCGCTGTAGCATGCCCAGGGACTCATTGATGATACGCAGCGGCTGACCGCCTTTACCGCCGTCCGCTTCGGTGTGAACAATATGCATAAGATTCCTGTTCATGATAATTCGCCAACGTTTTGTGAATTATACCGATGAGATAAGCCGCGTTAATAAATTTTATCCTTCTGTAGCGGGGGTAACTATGGTAATTTGCCTCGCGTTTTTGCGGTTATTCCAGGGGAAAAATTGATATTTCTCATGCAAAATGAGGGAAATGTTCCCCTTACCCTTAGCTTTTAACTTGCTGTTATAACTATGCTTAAATCCCGTAACGTCTTCACTGGATCGCTGGTGGTTTTCATATTAGCGCTCTGTTTTGTTTGGCCTATTCCCAACGGCTCTTTGCCTTTCCATCGCAACGGGTTGATTTATCCGGTGATTGTGTTTGCGCTCGGTCTTTTCTTTACGTCTCCCACGGCGCGCCAGCATCTGAATACGCAGCAAGTTAAGCCCATTGTGCTGTTTCTTTGGGCGTTAACTTTTTTCATTTTACTTAACGGCCTGATCGTTGCGCCTGATATCAAAGAAATGGTCAGCACCTGGGACGGCCAGTGGGTGCGCCCGGTATTGCTGTTCTGCGCAGGCATCGTACTGGTTGCCGCTATCCAGGCACAGTTTGCCTCTTTTGACGCCAACAAACTGTTTACGCTGATCATCCTGTTTTTTTGGGGCGTAATTTGCATTCATTTGCTGGATACCGTGTGGCTTTACTGGCGTGACGGCATTATTCACTGGGGTGAAACGCGCATTGTGTTTAACCGCACCCGAATGAGCTTCCAGATCAATATGATTACCGGCTTTCTGATCGCGGAACTGCTTGCCCGTGCGTTGATTCACAAACGCTTCTTGCTGCTTAAAACCTCGTTCCTGATTGTGATGCTGGTAGCGAACCTGATTTGTACCGCGCTGGTCGATACGCGCTGGGGCACCATTGGCCTGGTAGGCAGTTTATTTTCAACCTTTTTGCTGCTGAGCCTGCACAAAATGCGTCGCGGCAACATTATGAAAATTGGCGCGATTTTTATCGCTCTCGCTTTAGCCGCAGCGGCTGTCGCCTATACCTCATGGAAAACCGACCCCCGCTGGCAGGCGCTGGAAAGTGATGCCGTCGCTGGCTGGAACGCGCCCTTTACCAGCTTCTGTTACAACAAAACTGACGGGTCGATCCCACGCAATGAAGACGGCTTGCCGATCAACCATTCCAACGGTTGCCGCGCCAGCTTCTTCCATCAGGGCTGGAAGCTGGTGGGTGAGCACCCCTTCGGCATCGGGCCGCGTAAAGAAGCGTTCCGTGAAATTCTGCGTAATGACCTGAACGATCCGCGCATCAATATTCCTCACAGCCATTACGGTTTAATCGAGTTTGGCTTGCAGAACGGGATTGCCGGCATCGCCGGGTGGCTGGTACTGCTGCTGATGTGCTGGTACACCGGCTGGAAGCAGTATCGTCATGGAAACATGATGGCAGGCCTGTTCCTGTTGCTGTTTACTATCGGCTTCTTCTCTCGCACCCTGGTCGATCACAATTTAAAAGACCATTACCTCGAACAATACATGTTGCTGACTGGCCTGCTGGTTGGGATTTGCGCGACGCGCAACCGGGAGATCTCACCGCCCCCGCAACGTTAAGACTCATACGCCAGTGGTTTTCTTTATTAACTCATAGATAATAGAGCCCCACTGGCGTCTGCACGGGTCTGGCGAACGTTTTTCCCCGTTCGTTGTTGAAATGCCATTCCGCCGGACCCATTCACACAGCGAATCCCCGGCAATCACGGAGCAAGCATGTCTGATAGCCCACAACTGAGTTTGATCATCGCGGTTTATAACGGTGAAAAGTTTCTCAGTACGTTCTTTGAGAGCATCAAAAACCAGCATCTCAGCCACGTCGAGCTGATTGTGGTTAATGATGGTTCGACCGATGGCTCGGCGGACATTATTGAACGTTACGCTCAGCAATTTAGCGAGTTTACCGTTCTGAACCAGGAAAACGGCGGCGTCTCCGCCGCGCGAAATACCGGTCTGGCAGTAGCGCGCGGCCAATACGTGGCATTCCCGGATATCGATGACGTAATCTATCCCGGCATGTATAACCGCCTGCTGGAAATTGCGCTGCAAAACGATCTGGACGTCGCGACCTGTAACGGGACCTATATTTATGATGACGGGCGTCCGGCGAAAAAAATATTCCCTTCAGACAGACTGTCATCAACGGGCGTATTAGAAGGCCCGGTCTGGCTGGAAATGGCACTGCGCTCGCGTAAATTTCTGCACGTCACCTGGCTGAATATTTATCGCCATGACTTTATTAAACAACATGGTTTTCGTTTTGAGCCTGGCCTGCGCCACCAGGATATCCCCTGGACTACCGAACTGCTGTTAACAGCGAAGCGGGTACAATATGTGGATGAGGCGCTGTACGATTATCTGATTCATTCGGCTTCGGTGTCGCATACGCCGGGTACCGATGACACCCGGATGCGCTCCTCACGCCATTACATGAAAATCCTTGAGATGCTTAACGACATTAACCGTCGTTATCCTGAGCAGGTGAAGCGCGTTCCCTCCTGCCACTGGCAAATCGCTAAAGAAGGCCTCGGTATTTTACACAGTATCAATAACATCGAGGATCCGGCGAAAAAACGCGAGATCACCCAGGAGCTGTTCGATCGCGGCATCTGGTCGATGATCTGGAAAAATGCCCGTGGGTTTAAACTGCGCTGGCGTTTAGGCCGCCGTTATTTCCGTCTTAAAAAAATAATCAGCTAACGAAGACTATGAGTAAATTAAAACTGCATGCGGTTTCGCGCGCTGACTTTATCGCGAAAAATTATCCTGATTTCCAGGCACTGCTGGATGCGCGCGTTAATCCGGATACCATTCCCGAGCGCTTTTACTGCGGCGGACGAGGCGGGTGGACCTTCCAGACGACCCTGACGCTTAAACACTTTTATGGCGATGACATCGAGTGTTCCTTTGGTTCTGAGTGCCGTTCCGACGCCATCAACCTGATGCATAACGATGATTTCGGATCGCGGGTTAAACCCTGGAAAGGCGTGACCGTTGTGGCACGCGCTGACCGTCCGCCAATTATTGGCGCGGATTACGTAGTGGAACAAAATCCGGAAGTCGCTGGTTTAAAAAATCGCCTGTTCGTGCCGTACTGGCCGCAACCGGGCGTCCAGCCGCGCGAGCGTGCCGACAGCACGATTGATACCGTGGCCTACTTTGGCCGTGTCGACAGCTTCCCGCCAGAATTCCGTTCCGACGCGTTTATTAAACGCCTTGCGGATCAAGGCATCACGTTACGTATCTCATTTGATAACTGGACCGATTACCGCAATGTGGATGTCTGCCTGAGTTTTCGTAAATCTCACGACCATAAGCTGGCGCGCAAACCCGCCAGTAAACTCATTAACGGCTGGCTGGGTAAAACCGTGATGATTTGCGATGACGAGCCCTCTTTCCGCGCTATTCGCGAAAGCGAGCTTGATTATCTGATTGCCAAAACGCCTGACGAGGCGTTCGACGCCATCATGCGCCTGAAGAACGATCCCGTTCTGTATCAGCAGATGCAGGAACAGGGAAGAAAAAGACTGGCGTTTTATTCACGCCGTGCCGTCGCGGCACGTTGGTATGAGTTATTTGAAGGGATCTGGCGTAAAGGATTACACAATAAACCGGAGTTTGTCCGCGCGCTGCATTTCAGCATTGGCAAGGTCATCCGTCCACTGACCAAGAAGTTTTAACTGAAGGTTTTTTGTATGTCCACGTCCACTCTTGTAGCGCCCGCGTCTTTCGGGCGTAATCTGGCACGCACGCTGGTTCTGGCACTGATTTTTATGGTGCTGTTCTCGTTTTCTGAGATCAGTATCCTGCTGAAGGATAAAGTATATAGTCCAAAAGCAGATGATATGGCGCTATACGCTATTATCGCGCTGCTGGCAGCCATCAGCTCCCGCTATTTCCTGACGCGGTTGCTGTTAGCGATAACGTTCTTCATTCAGGTTTCCGAAGCCGCTTATTATACCTTTTACGGGCAATTTTATGGCCCCAGCGAAGTCTGGCTGGCGCTGGTCGAAACCAGGGATATTGCCAGCGGCATCGGTGACAGCCTGGGCGTGTTGGGGATTTACATCGCGATTGTAATCGTGGCTATCCTCTTTTCGCTGGCCTTCGCGCGCCGTCTGGCGCCGCAGTGGAAAAAATGGCTGGCTGTCCCCTCGTTGCTGATTATCGTCGTGATGTTTGCCGGGCAGTTCTACAAGGCAATCGATGGGCAGATGTATAAATTCAACCCGGATTTACGCCACAGCCTGCTGCGTAACGGGCTGTCTGCCGTGAGCTTCAGCGCCATTCGCCTGATCCCGGAAGCGATTTCCGGCGAAAACCAAACGCTGGCTCATTACGAGCCTTATAAAGTGACGCCGATACCGGGCAACCAGGCTGGAAAATATTCCATTATTCTGGCGATTGGCGAAAGCCTTAACCCGCATCATGTCAGCGCCCTGGGCTATCAGCGTGATACTACGCCAGCGCTGAATGCGCTGATGAAGCAGTACCAGGGTAGCGCAAACCTTATTATCTCTAACGCCGTATCAACTCGCGTGGCGATTCCGATGTTGGTTAACAACCTGCGCGAACCGGATAACTACTACGCTTATAAATCTAAAGCCACCAATCTGTTCGCCAACGCCAAAAAACAGGGTTACCAGACCGCATTTATTTCTGCGCAAGGACTGGAAGGGCTAAGCAACTGGATTGGCATTCATAATATCGACCTGTGGGAAGATACTCAGATTCGCCCGGCGCCGGAAGTCGGCGCGGACCGGGTTCTGACGCCTTCCGTTGATAAAGCCAAACTGGACTGGAATCAACCTTTCCTGATGGTGCTTAACAGCCGCGCGCCACACATTCCTTATGAACGCAATCTGCCGCCGGGATTTGCAAAATTCTCGACGCCGCAGGCGGCCAACGATGTGGAGCAGAAGAAAAACGAGTACGACGACGCGGTACGTTATTACGACCAGGAGCTGGCTTCTGCGATCCGTACTGCAATGGCAAAATCAAAACTGCCGGTTCTGGTGTTTATTACTTCCGACCACGGTGAACGCGTCGGTGACGGCGGTCTGTTCGGCCACTCGATTGTCGAGATGCCTATTGCTCAGGTTCCGTTTATCTATTTCAGCAACGACGCAAATTATCGTCTCGGCGATATCAGCCCAAATCTGCCTCGCAACCATTACCAGTTGGCGACGCTAATTAACAAAATGCTCGGTTTTTCAGTGGAGAACCCCAACCAAAAAGATGATTCCTATTTCATCACCGGCGGGGATATTCGCGGCCTGTCCGGGCGGGTGACGTACCATCTTAGTACGCTACCCGCACAATAATTCTCTTCATTGGCCTTTCTGCGGGCAGGCTGGCTGCCCGCAGATTGAGTAAATCTTCTTGCCGCCCTTTCCCTGAAAGGGTAAAACGCCCCGTAGTAAGCCAAAACAATAGCTTTAACCGGCTTAAATGCTTAGAATTTGCCCGCCGATTAAGAAAATAACGGATATTCGCTTGGAATCGTTGTATACCGCTTTACTGTATCTTATTCAGCCCTTCATCTGGGTACGGTTGCTGCTTCGCAGCCGTAAGGCTCCCGCGTACCGTAAACGCTGGGGTGAACGCTATGGTTATTGCCGGAATAAGGTGGCGCCTGACGGTATATTGCTGCACTCAGTTTCGGTGGGCGAGACGCTGGCGGCTATTCCGCTGGTACGCGCTCTGCGCCATCGCTACCCGACGCTGCCGATCACCGTCACAACCATGACGCCAACCGGTTCGGAACGCGTGCAGTCCGCCTTCGGCAAAGATGTTCATCACGTCTACTTGCCTTATGATTTGCCCTGCGCCATGAATCGCTTTCTGGATAACGTTCGCCCCAAGCTGGTGATCGTGATGGAAACCGAGCTGTGGCCAAACATGATTGCCGCGCTACATCAGCGCAAAATCCCGTTGGCAATCGCCAACGCCCGGCTGTCTGAGCGTTCCGCAAACGGTTATAAAAAGCTGCGCGGTTTCATGCGCCGCTTGCTGAATAAAATCACGCTGATCGCCGCGCAGAATGAAGAAGACGGTAATCGCTTCCTGGAGCTGGGCCTGAAGCGCAACCAGCTCGCCATTACCGGCAGCCTGAAATTCGATATTTCCGTCACGCCTGAACTGGCGGCCCGCGCTGTGACGCTGCGTCGCCAGTGGGCACCACGCCGTAAAGTGTGGATCGCCACCAGCACCCACGATGGCGAAGAAGCAATTATCCTTGAGGCACACAAAGCGCTGCTTAAAACCTTTCCTGATTTATTGTTGATTCTGGTGCCGCGTCATCCGGAGCGCTTTAAAGATGCCCGGGACCTGGTACATAAAGCGGGCTTCAGCTTTACTCTGCGCAGCACCGGTGAAATCCCGTCGAGCAGCACCCAGGTGGTGATTGGCGACACCATGGGCGAACTGATGCTGCTGTACGGTATTGCCGATCTCGCCTTTGTCGGCGGCAGTCTGGTAGAGCGCGGCGGTCATAACCCGCTGGAGCCTGCGGCACATGCGATCCCGGTGCTGATGGGCCCGCATATTTTCAACTTCAAAGACATTTGCGGACGTCTGCTGGAAGCGGGTGGCTTGATTATTGTTAATGACGCCCCGGCGCTGGTAAAAGAGATCTCAACTCTGCTGACCGATGAAGACTATCGGTTGTGGTATGGCCGTCATGCCGTAGAAGTGCTGCATCAGAACCAGGGGGCGCTGACCCGTCTGCTGCAACTGCTGCAACCCTATCTGCCGCAGCGGAGCCATTGATGCCTGCGCGCCTGTCGGTCGTCATGATTGCAAAAAATGCCGGAGACGTTTTGCCAGAATGCCTGGCCTCGGTGGCGTTTGCTGATGAACTCATCCTGCTTGATTCCGGCAGTACCGATAATACGCTGGATATCGCCCATGAAGCTGGCGCGACTGTTGTCACCGCCACCGACTGGCCGGGCTACGGCATCCAGCGCCAGCGCGCTCAGGCGCTGGCGACAGGCGATTATATTTTGATGATCGATACCGATGAGCGCGTCACGCCGGAACTGAAACAGGCCATTCTGGCGGTACTGGAAAATCCGCAGCCAGACGCGGTATACAGCATTGCGCGCCGTAATTACTTCCTGGGCCGCTTTATGCGTCACAGCGGCTGGTATCCTGACCGCGTCACCCGCCTCTATCCACGCGAACGTTACCGCTATAATGATCATCTGGTCCATGAGTCGCTGGATGCGCCTGCCGCACGCGTTATCGCGTTAAAAGGTGATTTACTGCACCTGACCTGCCGCGATTTTGCCGGCTTCCAGCAAAAGCAGCTTAACTATGCGAATGCCTGGGCCCGGGAGCGCCACCAGAAAGGCAAGCGCTGCTCTATCGCCGGGATTATGGGCCATACGCTGGGCGCGTTTATTAAGACGCTGATTATTCGCGGCGGCGTGCTGGACGGCAAACAGGGATGGTTACTGGCGGTGGTCAATGCCCAGTACACCTTCAATAAATACACCGAGCTGTGGGCGCTGAATCACGGCTACACACAAAAGACCGCTATATGAGCACAAAAGCGATTTATCCCGGCACCTTTGACCCGATCACTAACGGCCATATCGATATCATTACCCGTGCTGCGGGCATGTTCGACAAACTGATTATCGCTATCGCCGCCAGTCCGAGTAAGAAACCGATGTTTACGCTTGATGAGCGTGTGGCGCTGGCGAAAGAGGCGACTGCCCACCTTGCTAACATCGAAGTGGTAGGGTTTAGCGATTTGATGGCGAATTTCGCCCGGGCGCAGCAGGCCAATGTGCTGGTACGCGGGTTACGCGCCGTGGCGGATTTTGAGTATGAAATGCAGCTCGCGCACATGAATCGTCATTTAATGCCCGAGCTGGAAAGCGTGTTTTTGATGCCATCAAAAGAGTGGTCGTTCATCTCTTCCACGCTGGTAAAAGAAGTGGCGCGCCACCATGGAGATGTCACGCATTTTTTACCGGAGAAAGTGTGCCAGGCGCTGCTCAGTAAACTGGCGGCCGGGCACTGATCGCGCATTACTTCTGGCAGCGTCGGCACCAGTACGTGCGGCGTTGCCCGTGCTTACCTGCCTGAATCGGCGTTCCACACACCCGGCACGGCTCGCCTTCCCTTCCGTAAACCTGTAACTCCTGGGCAAAATACCCCGGCTTCCCGTCGCTTTGTAAAAAATCGCGCAGCGTGGTGCCGCCCTGCTCGATCGAACGCAACAGCACCGCTTTTATCGCGGTTGCCAGCAACGCACACTCTTCTTTTGAGAGCGCCTGCGCCAGCTTATCGGGATGGATCCCGGCGGCAAACAGCGATTCGCTGGCGTAAATATTCCCGACGCCCACCACCAGTTTGTTATCCATCAGCCAGGGCTTGATGGCGACTTTTTTCCGGGCGCATTTTTGATGCAGGTATTCGCCATTGAACTCATCGCTCAGCGGCTCCGGGCCAAGGTGCGCTAAAACGTTATGCCCTTCCAGAGAGGGCGTCCAGAGCCATGCGCCGAAGCGACGCGGGTCGGTATAACGCAGCACTTTCCCGTTGCTCATCACCAGATCGACATGGTCATGTTTTTCAGCGGGCATGTCATGCGGCAGTACCCGCAGGCTACCGGACATACCAAGGTGAACGATGATCCAGCCATCCGGTAATTCAATCAGCAGGTACTTGGCGCGCCGCTGGACGCTGATAACCGGTTTATCGCTGAGCGCATGGATTTCATCAGAAACCGGCCAGCGCAGGCGGCCATTACGCACAACGGCATGAAGGATGGTTTCGCCGACCAGATGCGGTTCGATCCCGCGACGGCTGGTTTCCACCTCAGGTAACTCAGGCATCGTTGCTCCTTTTCACGGTGACAGAAAGCAAAAAACCCGGCATAAGCCGGGTTTTCATACAAATCACTAAAATTATTTAATTTTAGCTTCTTTGTATACAACGTGCTGACGGACAACTGGATCGAACTTTTTCAGTTCGAGTTTTTCCGGCTTAGTACGTTTGTTCTTCGTAGTGGTATAGAAGTGACCAGTACCAGCAGAAGAAACCAGCTTGATTTTCTCACGAATACCTTTAGCCATGATTTATTTCCTCTAAGTACTTAGTACTTTTCGCCACGGGCACGCAGTTCAGACAGAACTGTATCGATGCCTTTTTTATCGATTACACGCATACCTTTAGCAGATACACGCAGGGTGACAAAACGCTTCTCGCTCTCAACCCAGAAACGGTGAGAGTGCAGGTTCGGCAGGAAACGGCGTTTAGTCGCGTTCAGTGCGTGGGAACGGTTGTTACCGGTCACCGGACGCTTGCCAGTAACTTGGCAGACTCGGGACATGTCTATTCTCCAAAAATCAAATTAGCTCGAGCTTCGTATGGGGTATTGGCGCCTCGTCAGGCTTTACAGCCCGGTTATCGCAGTTCTAAGCGAACCCACGATTGCCAGGCCCAAATGCCAAACCCGAGATTCTCAAAGGTGGCGTAGTATACGCTGTGTAAGCCGGGTGCTCAAGTCCCGAACAGACAAAGATCCCTTTGGATCGCTGAAACTTATCTAAATCCAGCCCCGTTCGGCAAACGAAACGTACTCCCCACGGCCAATGACCAGATGATCGAGCACACGAATATCCATGAAATCACAGCATTTTATGATGCGCTCAGTAATCGATTTATCCGCGAGACTGGGCTCGGAATGGCCTGACGGATGATTATGGGCAAGGATCACCGCGGCGGCGTTCACCTTCATCGCTTCCCGCACAATTTCACGCGGATGCACTTCAACATAGCTAAGCGTGCCGGAAAACATTCGGGTATGTTTGATCACGCGATGCTGGTTATCCATAAAGATCACCATAAATATTTCACGCTCTTCATCCGTGAGCTGTCCCTGCAAAAACTCGCGCGTCATATCCGGGCTCAACAGCGGTTTTTCTTCCTCTATCCATGACTCAGAATAGCGTCGCCCCAGCTCAGCAATAGCGCGCAATTGCGTGTACGTCGCCTCGCCAACCCCGCCTATCGTTTTAAAGCAGTCAAGCGGGGCTGACAATAAGCCGCGCAGCGTGCCGAAGTGGTTGTACAATTTTTCAGCCAGCTCCATCACCGTCGTACCCCGCTTGCCGGTGCGCAGGAAAATCGCCAGTAATTCAACGTCTGTCAGGGATTTTGCGCCGGAGCGCTGTAGCTTTTCGCGTGGGCCATCCCAGGGCTTTTTCTTTCTTCTGCTCATTATCCCTCCTTGTCGTAGCGGGGATCATGGCACAGTTTTTACGCGTCCTCGACGCGACGGTGACGAGGTTGCGCGACATCTCGCAAACTCATTTTTACTCAACGTCCGCCCTTTTCGGGAATGTGATAAAATAGCCGCTTTCCGATACGGCGACAGGAACAGGTTATGACGGGTATTGCCGGTAAAAAAATTGTTCTCGGGGTAAGCGGCGGCATCGCTGCTTATAAAACACCAGACCTGGTGCGGCGTCTGCGCGAGCGCGGCGCGGATGTCCGGGTGGCCATGACGGAGGCGGCTAAAGCCTTTATCACCCCCATGAGTCTGCAAGCCGTATCGGGTTACCCTGTTTCAGACAGTTTGCTGGACCCGGCGGCAGAAGCGGCCATGGGTCACATCGAACTGGGTAAATGGGCGGATTTAGTGATGCTCGTCCCGGCGACGGCGGATTTAATCGCTCGTGTCGCGGCGGGTATGGCGAATGATTTAGTCACCACCATCTGCCTCGCTACCCCTGCGCCCATCGCCGTCGTCCCGGCAATGAACCAGCAGATGTATCGTAATCTCGCCACCCAGCATAATCTCAACGTGCTCGCCGAGCGCGGGATGATGATTTGGGGGCCGGATAGCGGCAGCCAGGCGTGCGGCGACGTGGGGCCGGGGCGTATGCTCGATCCGCTGGTGCTGGTGGATATGGCGGTTGCCCATTTTTCGCCTGTCAACGATCTGCAACATTTGAACATCATGATAACCGCCGGCCCCACCCGCGAGCCGCTCGACCCGGTGCGTTACATCACTAATCACAGCTCAGGCAAGATGGGTTTCGCCATTGCAACGGCGGCGGCGGCGCGCGGTGCCCACGTCACCCTTGTGAGCGGGCCGGTCTCTCTGCCGACCCCTGCGGGCGTTGAGCGTATCGACGTGACGACTGCCCTGGAAATGGAAGCCGCCGTACAGGCGCGCGCCCAACAACAGCAAATTTTTATTGGCTGCGCCGCGGTGGCGGACTACCGCGCTGCCGCCGTTGCCGATGAAAAAATCAAAAAACAGGGCGATGAACTGGTCATCAGAATGGTGAAAAACCCGGATATCGTTGCTGGCGTCGCTGCGCTGAAAAACCCACGTCCTTATGTCGTCGGGTTTGCCGCCGAAACGAATAATGTGGAAGAATATGCGCGGCAAAAACGTGTCCGTAAAAACCTCGATTTGATTTGCGCCAATGATGTCTCGCAAGCCGGTCAGGGGTTTAATAGCGACAGTAATGCTTTACACCTTTACTGGCAGGATGGAGAACTCGCTTTACCGCTTGAGCGAAAAGCGCTCCTTGGCCACCGTTTACTGGACGAGATAGTGACCCGTTATGATGAAAAAAATCGACGTTAAGATCCTTGACCCGCGCGTGGGCAAAGAGTTTCCGCTGCCGACTTATGCCACTTCCGGCTCTGCGGGCCTGGATCTGCGCGCCTGCCTTGACGCCGCCGTGGAGCTGGCGCCAGGCGCTACCACGCTGCTACCGACCGGGCTGGCTATCCATATTGCCGATCCTTCGCTGGCGGCGGTGATCCTGCCGCGCTCCGGCCTCGGGCATAAGCATGGCGTGGTGTTAGGTAACCTGGTGGGATTAATTGATTCTGATTATCAGGGCCAGTTGATGATCTCGGTCTGGAACCGTGGACAGGATAGTTTTACCATCGAGCCGGGCGAACGTGTCGCACAGATGGTCTTCGTCCCCGTCGTTCAGGCGGAATTTAATTTGGTGGAAGATTTTGACGCCACCCTTCGTGGTGAAGGCGGCTTCGGCCATTCCGGGCGGCGTTAATTCGCCCCTATCGTTACGCGTCCCATTAATAACAAACAAAACCGCAGGCAATAGCTTGCGGTAATAATGTGGATGCCGCCTGACAATTGCGTTATTTCAGGGGTATTTGAGATCATGGCAGAAAAACAAACCGCGAAACGGAATCGTCGCGAAGAAATACTTCAATCTCTGGCACAAATGCTTGAATCAAGCGATGGCAGTCAGCGCATTACCACAGCAAAACTGGCGGCCTCGGTTGGCGTTTCGGAAGCGGCGCTGTATCGCCATTTTCCCAGCAAAACGCGTATGTTCGATAGTCTTATCGAGTTTATCGAAGATAGCCTGATTACCCGGATTAACCTGATCCTCAAAGATGAGAAAGACACGACCTCGCGCCTGCGTCTTATCATGCTACTGATTCTGGGATTTGGTGAAAAAAACCCCGGCTTGACCCGCATTCTGACCGGCCATGCGTTAATGTTTGAACAGGATCGCCTGCAAGGGCGCATTAACCAACTGTTCGAGCGTATTGAAGCGCAGCTGCGTCAGGTTTTACGCGAGCGAAAAATGCGTGAAGGCGAAGGGTATGAAACGGACGAGACGCTGCTGGCTGGCCAGCTGCTGGCGTTTTGCGAAGGCATGCTGTCGCGGTTTGTGCGCAGTGAGTTTCGCTACAGCCCTACCGCGGATTTTGACGCGCGCTGGCCGCTGCTGGCTTCACAGCTTCAATAAAAAAGGCCGGAGTTCCGGCCTTTTTACTTATTTAAATTCCATATTCTTCGCGATACGCCTGCACCGCAGCCAGATGGTCAGCCATTTCCGGGCGCTCTTCCAGATACGCAATCAGATCTTTCAGCGTGATGATAGAAATCACCTGGCAACCGTAGTCGCGCTCCACTTCCTGAATCGCTGAAATGTCCGCGCGCCCACGCTCCTGGCGATCGAGGGAAATCAGCACACCCGCAAGCGTAGCGCCGTGCGCCTGAATAATTTCCATAGATTCGCGGATCGCCGTACCGGCGGTAATCACATCATCCACCAGCATAATACGGCCTTCCAGCGGGCTTCCTACGAGCGTGCCGCCTTCACCATGATCTTTAGCTTCTTTACGGTTAAAGCAGTACGGCACATCCCGGTCATGGTGCTCGGCAAGCGCGACCGCCGTGGTGGTGGCAATCGGAATGCCTTTATAAGCTGGCCCAAACAGCAAATCAAAATCGATGCCGGAATCCACCAGCGCCTCGGCATAAAAGCGCCCCAACAACGCCAGATCACGACCGGTATTGAACAGCCCGGCATTGAAGAAATAGGGGCTTTTACGCCCGGACTTCAGCGTAAACTCGCCGAACTTCAATACCTGTTTGTTGAGCGCAAATTCAATAAACTGGCGTTGATACGGTTTCATGGATTTGCTCCTTCTAAAGCTTGCAAATGAGTTGTACGAATAAATGGCAAAAAAAAGGCGACTCACTGGTCGCCTTACGATTAATTTTCTAACGCCGCCTTCTGCGACGCGACAATCGATTCGATTCCCCCGCGGGCTAACGCCAGCAGCTCAAGCAGCTCTTCATGAGTAAAGGGTTCGCCTTCTGCGGTGCCCTGGACTTCAATGATGCGGCCATCTTCGGTCATCACCACATTCATATCGGTTTCCGCCGCGGAGTCTTCTACGTATTCCAGATCGCAAACCGCTTCACCGGCAACAATCCCAACGGATACAGCGGCAACCATGCCTTTCAGCGGATTGCGCTTCAGTTTGCCGTTCGCCACCAGCGCATTCAGCGCGTCCGCCAGCGCCACGCAGGCACCGGTAATCGATGCGGTGCGCGTACCGCCATCAGCCTGGATCACATCGCAATCCAGGGTAATGGTAAATTCGCCCAGCGCTTTGAGATCGACGGCGGCACGCAGAGAACGGGCAATCAGCCGCTGGATTTCCAGCGTTCTTCCGCCCTGCTTGCCTTTAGCCGCTTCGCGCGCGTTACGGGTATGGGTAGAGCGAGGCAACATGCCGTATTCCGCCGTGATCCATCCCTGACCCTGGCCTTTCAGAAAGCGCGGCACGCCTTCGTCAATGGAAGCGGTGCACAGGACTTTGGTATCGCCAAACTCGACCAGCACGGAACCTTCAGCGTGTTTAGTATAATGACGTGTCAGAGTGACAGGGCGCACCTGATTGGCGCTACGACCAGCTGGACGCATGGGTTTTCTCCGGCTTAGAACGAATGTGGCTGCGCATTATACGGACTTCGGGCGCTTATTCCTATCCTGCCAGGCCATCGGTGGCTATAATCCCCTCATCATTCTCATCAAACGGGAACATCTATGATCCGCAGTATGACCGCCTACGCCCGGCGTGAAACCAAGGGTGAATGGGGCAGCGCCGCCTGGGAATTGCGCTCCGTGAATCAGCGCTACCTGGAAACCTATATTCGTCTGCCGGAGCAATTTCGTAGCCTTGAGCCCGTCGTTCGCGAGCGTATTCGCAACCGTCTGACCCGCGGTAAAATCGAATGCAATCTGCGTTATGAGCCTGACTCCAGCGCCCAGGGCGAGTTGATCCTCAACGAAAAGCTGGCAAAACAGCTGGTCGCTGCGGCGAACTGGGTGAAAATGCAAAGCGATGAAGGCGAAATCAACCCGGTTGATATCCTGCGCTGGCCTGGCGTGATGGCGGCTCAGGAGCAGGATCTGGATGCGATTGCGGCGGAAATCCTCGCCACGCTGGATGCCACGCTGGATGACTTTATCGTCGCCCGCGAAACGGAAGGCCAGGCGCTGAAAGCCCTGATTGAACAGCGGCTTGAAGGCGTAAGCACTGAAGTGAAAAACGTTCGTGCCCATATGCCGGAAATCATGCAGTGGCAGCGCGACAAACTGGTCGCCAAACTCGAAGACGCCCAGGTGCAGCTGGAAAATAATCGCCTCGAGCAGGAACTGGTATTGCTGGCGCAGCGCGTTGATGTGGCGGAAGAGCTCGATCGCCTGGAAGCGCATGTCAAAGAGACCTACAACATCCTCAAGAAAAAAGAGGCTGTAGGCCGCCGTCTTGATTTTATGATGCAGGAGTTCAACCGCGAATCGAACACGCTGGCATCAAAATCAATTAATGCCGATGTCACGAACTCTGCGATTGAATTAAAAGTGCTGATCGAGCAAATGCGCGAACAGATCCAGAATATCGAGTAATTTCAAAACAATAAGAGGCCTACTCTCTGCTGGCCTCTTATCTTCACTGCGCTGATTGCGCTTCCAGCCAGCGGACCAGTTCGTGAATACGCGTACTGTGCGACCCTTTAAACAATATTACGTCCCCCTCCTGAAGCGCCTCCAGCAGCAGCGGTTTCAGCGCCAGATGCGTTGTAACATGCCCTCCTTGACGGCCCTGCTCCAGTAACTGCCAGCAGGCGTTATAGGTCTCTCCTGACAAATATACTTGTTCGATTTTCGAATGGTTAATCAGCGCGGCAAGGTCCGTATGATAGCGTTCCGCATTGCTGCCCAACTCAGCCATCTCGCCAAGCACGGCAATACGGCGTCCTGACGTTTGCGTTTCGCTAAGTTTTTCCAGCGCTGCCGCCATTGAGCCGGGATTAGCGTTGTAGGCATCGTCGATCATCATTATTTTCCGCCCCTGAAGATGAAGCGATTTTTCAGCACCTCTCCCCGCCAGCGCCTGGAATTTAGCGAGTTGTTTAATCGCTGGCGCAAGGGGAAGATGTAACGCCGAGACTGTCGCCAGCACAGCCAGACTGTTGATAGCCATATGTTTACCGCCGGCACCGAGCTGATAAGTCAGTTTTTGCCCCTGCGCATTCACCGTTACGCGATGGCCTGCCGCTTCATAGCTAAGGAGGCGAAAATCACAGTCGCTGTGGGTACCATAGGTCAGGATAGTGAGTTGACGCTTTTCGGCAGCTTCGCGCACCGTTTCCCATTCCAGCATATCCCGGTTAAGAATGGCGATACTCCCCGGCGACATCCCTAAAAAAATGGCGCTTTTGGTAATCGCAATATCGCGAAGCGTGTCTTTTTCACCTAAATGCGCAGGCTGAACATTGGTAAAAACGGCGATATGCGGGCGCGCCATACGGGAGCTAACAGCCATACGTCCAATAGCCATTTCCAGCACGGTATAAGGCGTATTCCACGGTACAGAAGCCAGATTCCATGCCACGCCGCGAGGAAGATTCGCATTAAACGCACTTTTGCAAACCGGCCCCCAGGGCGAAAGCGCGTCAGCCAGCATCGCGACACAGGTGGTTTTGCCTGCGCTACCGGTTACGCCGATAACCTTCCCCATCATCTGATTACGCGCGTAACGTCCTAACGCCAGTACGGCTTCGGTAGCATCGGTGATTTTTAATAGCGGAAGCTGTGGATCAGTCAGTTCTTCCGGAGCGGTTGTGATAAGACACGCCGGCGGCGGTGACATGGCGTGAATCGCCGTTTCTGGCATACCACATTTATCTACTTCCGTGCGAATAACCGCCATATTGCCTGGCTGCATGGCCGGAGCATAAATAGATAACCCCGTCGCGGTCCATTCTTGATGAGGCTGGCGGAGCCATTCGCCGCCAGTCGCCAGGGTAACATGGTGCGCTGTCCAGAAACCGTTCTCACCAGCATCGTCGGCGCAGGCCAGACTCGTTACGTTGTGATGAATTTCTTCCATAGAGTTGTATCAGCCTGTGCCTGGATGGGGTGGAAAGAACTGCGAGGGCCTTATCGTATTAATAAACCCATCGCGCGCCAAGGAGAAGCGTTAAAAACGATCGGCGCGCAACGTAGCGCTGGAGATTTCGCCCTCGCCGTTACAGATTAGATTTTTTATAACACAAAAATGTATTTAACTCGCATATACCTTAATTAAAACGATAAAAAAATAATATATAAATTATTTTTTCTAATTCGAATGGTTATTGTTAGAAAATCTCAATCGTGACATAACGCACAAAACGCTACCCTTTCGTGCTTATCCTGGAGGGTCACAATGCTGCTTCATATTCTTTATCTGGTTGGTATCACCGCAGAAGCGATGACAGGCGCGCTGGCGGCAGGCCGCCGTCGCATGGATACGTTTGGCGTTATCATCATTGCAACGGCCACGGCGCTTGGCGGCGGATCGGTACGCGATATTCTGCTCGGACATTATCCACTGGGCTGGGTAAAACACCCTGAATACGTCATTATTGTGGCTACCGCCGCCGTGTTAACAACGCTCGTTGCGCCGGTGATGCCCTATCTGCGCCGTCTTTTCCTTGTGCTTGACGCACTGGGTTTGATTGTCTTTTCAATTATCGGCGCGCAGGTGGCGCTGGAAATGGGAGAGGGGCCGGTAATTGCCTCCATCGCCGCCGTCGTCACTGGCGTATTTGGTGGCGTACTGCGCGATATGTTCTGCAAGCGCATTCCACTGGTGTTTCAGAAAGAGTTATATGCGGGAATTTCTTTTGCTGCGGCAATACTTTATCTGGCTCTGCAACATTACGTGTCTAATCAGGACATGGTAATTATCAGCACGCTATTGTTTGGTTTTACCGCTCGTTTGCTGGCGTTGAGATATAAGCTTGGCCTGCCCGTTTTTGCCTATTCGCATGGTGGGCATTGAATGGTTTCTATTAAACGCTGGCTTTACGAAGGGCGTATCGCAATTGTTAAATAGCCATAACTATTTACCCCCCTATAAACACCTTAAACAATGTGGTTATGCGCCTGTTAAGCCATAACCGCTCGCCAGACCGCATACTATGCGTGACAACTATATTACATAGCCATGCTATAAGGCACTTTTATTAATTAAAGTAATCTTATTACTTTTCCTTAAAAAATCATACAATAATATTTGCAATACAACACATAAACATTCATGCGGTTTATGATAAAATCCGCCGGGTAACCTTCCCTGCAGGAAATTTCATGGCGCACATTAGCTTACCTCTGGATAATGCCGAACGTTTAACCCTTACCGAGGGTTTTCGGCATGATATCAATCTTCTCCGTGGAATAGCGATTGCTGCTGTTGTTGCCTACCACTTTGCGCCGTCGTGGGTTCCAGGCGGATTTGCAGGGGTTGATATTTTCTTTGTTGTCTCAGGTTTTTTGATGACAAAAATTATATGCGGCGGGCAAGAAGCCGGGAATTTTAATTTATTCACTTTTTATATTGCTCGCTGTAAAAGAATCATACCAGCATTATATTTTATGTGCGCTGTGCTGTTCTTATTCTCCTGGTTATGGTTCCCCTCACTGGAGTTTAAGGCCGTCGGCCAATATATCAGTTATGTCGTTTTATTTATTTCTAATATCAAGCTTAATAAAGACACGGCGGGGTATTTTACTGCAGACAGCCACGAAAACTGGTTTTTGCATACCTG
This sequence comes from Atlantibacter hermannii, assembly GCF_009907385.1. Lineage (GTDB taxonomy): Bacteria > Pseudomonadota > Gammaproteobacteria > Enterobacterales > Enterobacteriaceae > Atlantibacter > Atlantibacter hermannii_A. Next base: position 53,216 of record NZ_JAAATR010000024.1, on the reverse strand, counting down.
GTCATTATCTGTTGAATGGCAGTTTTACCTGGTTTTGCCGCTTGTTCTTATTGCTGCCTATCGCTTTCGGGATAAAATCCATCCCAGCGTAACGATGGTCTTACTGACGCTTGCATCTTTTACTGCCCTCTTCTGTGTTAATGACAAATACACTGCGTCTACCTTTTATCTTATGCCGTTTCGCGCATGGGAAATGCTCTGCGGCGGACTGGTATGGCACCTTGCCAAAAATAAATGGCCTTCGCAGATAAAGTTTGCCCTTACTGCGTTCGGCTATCTTGTCATTTTTGGGAGTATCGCTTTTATAAAACCCGCCATGCAATGGCCATCTTTTTATACATGGCTACCGGTACTCGGCACAATGTTCGTTATTTTGGGTAACGAGCAATATTACTCTACACGGGTTGGCCGGAGCGTTCAGTGGCTGGGATTAAGTTCTTATTCAATCTATTTATGGCACTGGCCTGTAGTTGTAATGTTGAGCTATGCAGACAGGCAGCATAACGTTAAATGGATTGTAGCGGGTATCTGCGCTTCCGTGGTCGCGGGTTACCTTTCATGGTTATTAATTGAAAATCCGGCAAAAAAATCGTTAAGCCGGTTTTCAAAACCCCAATTCTGGGCTCTCATTTTTAGCGCTGTTTTGACGATTTATGGCGTCAGCACACTGGCGAAAAAAGAAATTATTACTAACCATCCCAATCAACTGATGGATAGCATCGCAAGGGAAGCGGTTAATAAAAACTATGCAGCGGATACTACCTCTGGAGTAAGTTATTATGGTCAGGGACCGCTAAAAGCTATCATGGTCGGGGACAGCCACGCCGAAGCTACCGTAACCGCTTTGGCTCAGGCGGCAACCCCTTACGGTTCAGTAATGGGATTAACTTATTCAGGTTGCCCGACGCTGTTTAACGCGCATCGCGTAAAACATAAAGGCTGCGATAAATTCAATCAGTCTTTATTGAATAAACTCAGCGAATACCCGGAAAATGTCCCGGTGATTATTGTTAACCGCATTACGCATTACGTGGGAAATAAGCTGGTTACATTCGATAACCCAGTTAATGATATTTACTCTCAACAATTCGCACAAAGCCTGATTAATACAGCATGCGAATTAAGCCAGCAGCGTCAGGTTTATCTGGTCAAGCCAATACCAGAAATGCCTCATAATGTCCCCAGGGTTTTATCGCACGCGCTTATGTTTGGGAAAAAACCCGAAGACGTGACCGCAGAGCTGTCTGTTTATAATCAGCGCAATAAAACGATTATTGATGCTCAGGATCAGGCGGCAAAACAGTGTGGGGTAAAAATTCTCGATCCCACTCGTCAGTTATGTCGCTCCGGAGTTTGCTATGGCAGTCAGTCATTACGACCTCTTTATTTTGATGATAACCACCTCAGCGAATCCGGTAATAAAAGCTTAGTTCCGATGTTTGCCGAAATATTCGCCACGTCTTCGCCTTGATTAGCGGGAACCAAACCCCTCAACGCCCTGACTCGCTAACCAGGATGCGAGCGAAGCAATGTGCGGATACCGCGTAAACTGCACCAGCTTTCGTGCCCGCTCCGCTCCGATGCCCGGTAGCTTTTGCCAACTGGGTTCGTCGCGATGAGCGAGAGTGGGCCAGTCGCTATCCGCAAGCGTATTCATTGCCGATGCCGGTATAGGCATACCCAGCGATTTCAGCCACAGCCGGAAAGGCTGCTGGCGAACCAGGTTAAACCGATGCCGCATCTCAAGGGCACGCTTGGCTGAAAAGCCGGGCACGCCCTGTAATTGCTGTTGGGTCAACGCCAACCACGAGTAAATGTGCTCAAAGTGAAAAGTATCAACCAACTGTTGCCAACCCGCCCGATTCAACCCAGATATTACCAATACTGATGACGAACTTATCCAGACAAGCCGCGATAAAAACTGCTCACGGCAATCTGTCGTGTAATAAAAACAGCTTAACGAATGATAAGGGCTCTGTTCGGGCGGCTGCGGTTTGTGCCGTTCAACGCCACGCCAAATCACGTTTTTAATTTGCGGGATCCCCCGCCCTGCCAGGCTGACGAGCACCCGATCGCCCGGTGCGATATCCCATTTCTGCCAGCGGCGAACAGAGCCAATATTGACCCGTTTGATTTGTTTATCATCTACTTTTACTGGCTCAAGCAGCGCCACCACGGAAATTTTCCCGCTACGCCCGACGGAAAAATGCACATCACGAACCTGAGTGGCCTGGGCTTCAGGATCGTATTTCCAGGCGATAAGCCACTCTCCCTGGCCCGGTTGCCAGTTTTGCGCCTCCGGCTCCCGGCTCTGCCGGACGACAACACCATCGGTCACAAACGGCAGCGGGCTGGTAAACCAGCGTTTGCGCCAGTTCTCGACGTCGTTAGAATCTGCCACAGGCCAGGACCATTGCAGAGCTAACGGGAATCCGCCCTCCGCCAGACGCTGTAGCCGTTCAGGCATTGCTTTCGGTCCGCCGGGCCATCCCCAGATAAAAATGCCCAGTTCGCTCAGCAGCGGCGAAGCGCCATGTCGGAGCATCGCCCCAGCGACTTTGGCTCGTGCGTTAAGGCCGCCTGAACGTAGCTGAATATGGTCAGGCTGACGAAGAAAAATCTCGCCTTGCAAAACGCTATTCGCCAGCGGACCGGTGGTTGCTTTTGGAATGCCGGGGATCGCGTTGGCTTTTTCAAGCCATGATTGCCCTTTTAGCCCATCGCCCCGGCTAATGGCTTGTACCAGTTCGCCATTACGATAGACCAACGTTACCGCCACGCCATCGACTTTCGGCTGAACCCATAGCGCCTCGCGGTTCTGCATCCATTCAGCAAGCGCATTTTTATCTGCCGCTTTACGTACCCCGGTATGCGCCACAGGATGGGCGACGTTTCCGCCTTTTGCCGTTATCGCTTTTTCGTGGCTGAGCAATTGCGGGAAACACCCCTCCCATTGCAGCAACTGGGTACGCAAATCGTCATAGGTTTCATCGCTTACCTTGCTCTCGCCCTGCTGCCAGTATGCGTTATCCCATTCTTTTAATTGCTGTTTCAGCGCCGTCATTTCCTGGGTTGCTCGTCCCTCCGTCCATACAGGGCAATCGCAATAACCCCTCGTGGAAAACAGCATCAGCATAATTAATGTATATCCCTTCATAGCGCCTCCCTGAGTCATGCCATCGATATATATCAGCGAGGGCGCCAGGTCATGCGTCAGAATGACGCTATGCGAGAAAGCGTCCAGCGTATTTCAGGTCGAGGACAAATCGATGCAGGAAAGCGCGAGATTTCGCGCAAAAAGCAACGAAACCGTGGGAAAAGTGTGACGGGGGCTACGTCGTTGCGTATCGGCGTGTATAATAAGCCGGTATACACTCTTCCTTTTGCATACCGAATCGTTAAGACACCCATGGCTCAAGGCACGCTTTATATTGTTTCCGCTCCCAGCGGCGCGGGAAAATCCAGCCTTATTCAGGCTTTATTAAAAACGCAACCGCTGTACGACACGCAAGTTTCTGTTTCACACACCACCCGTAATCCACGTCCGGGTGAAGTGCATGGTGAGCATTACTTTTTTGTAAACCATGAAGAGTTCAGAGCAATGATTGCCCGGGAAGCCTTTCTGGAGCATGCCGAAGTTTTCGGAAATTACTACGGCACCTCTCGTGAGACCATCGAGCAGGTATTATCGACAGGCGTAAACGTGTTCCTGGATATCGACTGGCAGGGCGCGCAGCAAATTCGCCAGAAGATGCCCCAGGCGCGCAGCATTTTTATTCTGCCGCCGTCGAAGGATGAGCTGGACAGACGCCTGCGTGGCCGCGGTCAGGACAGCGAAGAGGTTATCGCAAAACGTATGGCTCAGGCCGTTGCTGAGATGAGCCATTACGCAGAGTATGATTATTTAATCATCAATGATGATTTCGATACGGCGCTGGCGGATTTAAAAACGATTCTGCGCGCCGAACGTCTGCGTATGAGCCGCCAGAAGCAGCGACATGACGCTTTAATCACCAAACTATTGGCAGACTGAAGATAGTTTCAGTATCATGCCCAGTCATTTCTTCATCTGTGGAGCTTTTTATATATGGCACGCGTAACTGTTCAGGACGCTGTAGAGAAAATTGGTAACCGTTTTGACCTGGTACTTGTCGCTGCGCGTCGCGCTCGTCAGATGCAGGTTGGCGGTAAAGATCCGCTGGTACCGGAAGAAAACGATAAGACGACCGTGATTGCACTGCGCGAAATCGAAGAAGGCCTGATCACCAATCAGATCCTTGATGTTCGCGATCGTCAGGAGCAGCAAGAGCAGGAAGCCGCCGAACTGCAGGCTGTGACCGCTATCGCTGAAGGCCGTCGTTAATTAACCTGTCGGGTCGCCCTTGTATCTGTTTGAAAGCCTGAATCAACTGATTCAACACTACCTGCCGCCAGACCAGATTAAACGTCTGCAGCAGGCATACCTTGTTGCGCGTGATGCCCACGAGGGTCAAACACGCTCAAGCGGTGAACCCTATATCACCCATCCCGTCGCTGTCGCCTGCATTCTGGCCGAGATGAAACTCGACTACGAAACGCTCATGGCCGCGCTTCTGCATGATGTGATCGAAGATACCCCTGCGACTTACCAGGATATGGAGCAACTGTTTGGTAAAAGCGTTGCTGAACTGGTCGAAGGGGTATCCAAGCTTGATAAGCTGAAGTTCCGCGATAAGAAAGAGGCGCAGGCCGAAAACTTTCGCAAGATGATTATGGCGATGGTGCAGGATATCCGCGTCATTCTCATCAAACTCGCTGACCGTACCCACAATATGCGCACGCTGGGCTCATTACGCCCGGATAAACGTCGCCGCATCGCCCGTGAAACCCTGGAAATCTATAGCCCGCTGGCCCACCGTCTTGGTATTCATCATTTGAAAACCGAGCTGGAAGAACTGGGTTTCGAGGCGCTCTATCCGAACCGTTATCGCGTGATTAAAGAAGTGGTGAAAGCCGCGCGCGGCAACCGTAAGGAGATGATCCAGAAAATCCTCGCGGAGATAGACGGGCGGTTGCAGGAAGCGGGGATTCCCTGCCGCGTGAGCGGTCGCGAAAAACACCTCTATTCCATTTACTGCAAAATGGTGCTGAAAGAGCAGCGGTTCCACTCCATCATGGATATCTACGCCTTCCGCGTGATCGTCCAGGATATGGACACCTGCTATCGCGTATTGGGCCAGATGCACAGCCTGTATAAACCGCGCCCGGGCCGCGTGAAAGATTACATCGCTATTCCCAAAGCAAACGGCTATCAGTCGCTCCATACCTCGATGATTGGCCCGCACGGCGTGCCGGTTGAAGTGCAAATTCGCACCGAAGATATGGATCAGATGGCGGAAATGGGGGTGGCGGCGCACTGGGCTTATAAAGAGCACGGTGAAAGCAGCACTACCGCGCAAATCCGCGCCCAGCGCTGGATGCAAAGCCTGCTGGAACTTCAGCAGAGTGCGGGCAGCTCGTTTGAATTTATCGAGAGCGTAAAATCCGATCTGTTCCCGGATGAGATTTACGTTTTCACCCCGGAAGGACGCATTGTCGAACTGCCGGCTGGCGCGACGCCCGTGGATTTCGCCTATGCGGTGCATACCGATATCGGCCACGCCTGCGTCGGCGCGCGCGTTGACCGTCAGCCCTATCCGCTGTCGCAGTCGCTTTCCAGCGGTCAGACCGTCGAAATCATTACCGCGCCGGGCGCCCGTCCCAACGCCGCCTGGTTGAACTTTGTGGTGAGTTCGAAAGCACGCGCGAAAATCCGCCAGATGCTGAAAAACCTCAAGCGCGACGATTCCGTCAGCCTGGGCCGCCGTCTGCTAAACCACGCATTGGGCGGCAGTAAGAAACTGGCGGAAATCCCGCCGGAAAATATTCAACGCGAACTGGAGCGCATGAAGCTGGCGACGCTGGACGATCTGCTGGCAGAAATCGGTCTTGGCAATGCCATGAGCGTGGTTGTGGCTAAAAACCTGTTCCAGGGCGAGGCGTCATCCGCGCCGCATTCTGTCGCATCCGGTCACAGTACGCTGCCCATCAGAGGCGCAGACGGCGTTCTGATTACCTTCGCCAAGTGCTGCCGACCTATTCCAGGCGACCCGATTGTCGCTCACGTCAGCCCGGGTAAAGGTCTGGTGATCCACCATGAATCCTGCCGTAATATCCGTGGCTATCAGAAAGAGCCTGAGAAGTTTATGGCGGTGGAGTGGGATAAAGAGATTGAGCAGGAATTTATCACCGAAATTAAGGTTGATATGTTCAATCATCAGGGCGCGCTGGCGAATCTGACCGCAGCCATTAACACTGCCGGTTCAAATATTCAGAGCCTGAACACCGAAGAGAAAGACGGGCGCGTCTATAGCGCGTTTATCCGTCTGACGGCGCGCGACCGCATCCAGCTGGCGAATATCATGCGTAAAATTCGCGTCATGCCTGATGTGATTAAAGTCACCCGTAACCGAAACTAACCTTATGAATCCACAGCGTTATGCGCGTATCCGCGAGATGCTCGCCAGGCGCCAGCCTGACCTGACGGTCTGCATGGAGCAGGTCCATAAGCCCCATAACGTTTCAGCGATTATTCGGACCGCCGACGCCGTCGGCGTGCATGAAGTGCATGCCGTATGGCCAGGCAGCCGTATGAGCACCATGGCCTCCTCCGCTGCGGGCAGCAATAGCTGGGTCGAGGTGAAAACCCATCGCACCATTCAGGACGCCGTCGGCCAGTTAAAAGGCCGCGGGATGCAAATCCTCGCCACGCACCTTTCTGATAAAGCTGTCGATTTCCGCGAAATCGACTATACCCGGCCAACCTGCATTCTGATGGGTCAGGAAAAAACCGGCATCACGCAACAGGCCCTTGAGCTGGCGGATCGGGACATCATTATTCCGATGATCGGGATGGTGCAATCCCTGAACGTATCGGTCGCCAGCGCGTTGATCCTGTATGAAGCACAGCGCCAGCGGCAGAACGCCGGGATGTACCAGCGAGAAAACAGCACGCTTGCCGATGAAGAACAGCAGCGGCTACTGTTCGAAGGCGGTTATCCGGTGCTGGCAAAAGTCGCCAAACGTAAGGGGTTACCCTATCCGCGCGTGAATGAGTTTGGCGAGATTGAAGCTGATGAGACATGGTGGGCTACCATGCAAGCCGGGAATGAACCCGCTCGTCGCGCTATCAAGGACCCTGCCTGAATGAAAGGCCGCTTGCTCGACGCCGTGCCGCTTAGCGCTCTGACGGGCGTTGGGGCAAGCCAGAGCAGCAAGCTGGCGAAGATCGGTTTGCATACCGTTCAGGACCTGTTGCTTCACCTCCCCCTGCGTTACGAAGATCGCACCCAGCTTTACCCTATTGGCGAACTACTACCGGGTATTTACGCCACGGTGGAAGGCGAAGTCCTGAACAGTAATATCACTTTTGGCGGGCGTCGCATGATGACCTGCCAGATTAGCGACGGCACCGGCATCCTGACGATGCGTTTTTTCAACTTTAATGCCGCAATGAAAAACAGCCTGACGACGGGCCGTCGCGTACTGGCCTATGGGGAGGCGAAACGCGGGAAATACGGCGCGGAAATGATCCATCCTGAGTATCGCATCCAGGGCGATCAGAGCGCGCCGGCATTACAGGAAACGCTTACCCCGGTTTACCCCACTACTGAAGGCATTAAGCAGGCGACGCTGCGCAAGCTCACCGATCAGGCGCTGGAACTGCTGGATACCTGCGCTATCGCCGAGCTTCTGCCCCCCGAACTCGCTCAGGGCATGATGAGCCTGCCGGACGCGCTGCGCACGCTCCACCGCCCACCGCCCACGATGGAATTGGCCGAACTGGAAAGCGGTAAACATCCTGCCCAGCATCGTCTGATCCTGGAAGAATTACTGGCCCATAACCTGAGTATGCTGGCATTGCGGGCTGGCGCGCAGCGCTATCATGCGCAACCGCTTGCCGCCAATGACGCGCTCAAGCAGCAATTACTGGCTGCGCTGCCCTTTAGCCCGACCGGCGCGCAGCAGCGCGTGGTCTCGGAAATCGAGCACGATATGGCGCTGGATTTCCCGATGATGCGTCTGGTGCAGGGCGATGTCGGTTCAGGTAAAACCCTGGTGGCGGCGCTAGCCGCGTTACGCGCCATCGCTAATGGCAAACAGGTCGCGCTGATGGCTCCCACGGAGCTGCTTGCCGAGCAGCATGCCAGCAATTTTTCCGCCTGGTTTGAACCGCTGGGCATCCAGGTTGGCTGGCTGGCGGGTAAACAAAAAGGCAAAGCGCGGATTGCGCAACAGGACGCGATCGCCAGCGGCCAGGTGCAGATGGTGGTGGGCACTCATGCCATTTTCCAGGAGCACGTACAGTTTAACGGCCTGGCACTGGTGATTATCGATGAGCAACACCGCTTTGGCGTTCATCAACGGTTAGCGTTGTGGGAGAAGGGCCAACAGCAGGGCTTCCATCCTCACCAGTTGATTATGACCGCTACGCCTATCCCACGAACCCTGGCAATGACGGCTTACGCGGATCTGGATACCTCGGTTATTGATGAGTTACCCCCCGGACGCACCCCGGTCACGACGGTCGCCATCGCCGATACGCGGCGCGCCGACATTATTGAGCGCGTGCGTAATGCCTGTATTAACGAAGGCCGCCAGGCTTACTGGGTCTGTACGTTAATTGAGGAGTCCGATCTTCTCGAAGCGCAAGCCGCAGAAGCCACCTGGGAAGAGCTTAAAATCGCTCTGCCGGAATTGCAGGTTGGCCTGGTGCATGGCCGGATGAAACCTCAGGAAAAACAGAGCGTCATGAAGGCGTTCAAACAGGGAGAGCTGCATCTGCTGGTCGCCACTACGGTGATTGAGGTTGGGGTTGATGTGCCCAATGCCAGCCTGATGATTATTGAAAACCCGGAGCGTCTCGGCCTTGCGCAACTTCATCAGCTCAGGGGCCGGGTCGGACGCGGTGCGGTAGCCTCCCATTGTGTACTGCTCTATAAATCTCCGCTTTCCAAAACAGCGCAGTTGCGTCTTCAGGTATTGCGCGACAGCAATGATGGCTTTGTCATTGCGCAAAAAGACCTGGAAATACGCGGTCCTGGCGAATTACTGGGCACCCGCCAGACCGGCAATGCGGAATTCAAAGTCGCCGATTTATTACGGGATCAGGCGCTGATCCCTGAAGTCCAGCGCATTGCACGCCATATTCACGACCGTTACCCACAGCAGGCAGCCGCATTAATTGAACGCTGGATGCCCGAAACAGAACGCTATTCCAACGCCTGAATTTCACCCCTTGTTAAACCCCGGCAAATGCGGTTAACGCCTGATTTGCTCCTGTTCCCGGGCAATTTAGAAACTTATCTAAGCAAACGTTTGCTTTTACCCGGCAGTCCGATAAAATTAGCGCCTTTCCACCCCACCCACCGTAATGGAATGATCGCTGATGTCCGTTGATGCCGTAGAGTCGCAAGATGCGCAACCGATTGCGCAGACTCAGAACAGTGAATTGATTTATCGTCTTGAAGATCGCCCGCCGCTACCGCAAACCCTGTTCGCCGCTGGTCAGCACCTGCTGGCGATGTTTGTGGCGGTGATTACGCCCGCGCTGTTGATTTGCCAGGCGCTCGGCTTACCCGCACAGGACACGCAGCACATCATCAGCATGTCGTTGTTCGCCTCCGGCGTGGCGTCGCTTATCCAGATTAAAGCCTGGGGGCCTGTAGGCTCGGGCCTGCTGTCGATTCAGGGCACCAGCTTTAACTTCGTTTCACCGCTGATCATGGGCGGCCTGGCGCTGAAAAACGGCGGTGCGGACATCCCGACCATGATGGCGGCGCTGTTCGGCACCCTGATGCTGGCCAGCTGCACCGAAATGCTGCTCTCACGCGTCCTGCATCTGGCGCGACGCATTATTACCCCGCTGGTCTCCGGCGTGGTGGTCATGATTATCGGCCTGTCGCTGATTCAGGTTGGCTTAACCTCTATCGGCGGCGGCTATGCCGCGATGAGCGATAAAACTTTCGGCGCACCGATGAATCTTTTCCTGGCAGGCGTGGTGCTGGCAGTGATTATTCTGCTTAACCGCCAGCGTAACCCCTATCTGCGCGTGGCCTCACTGGTGATCGCCATGGCCGTGGGCTACGTCGTGGCGTGGGCGTTAGACATGCTGCCGCAAAATACCGCGCCGACCAACGATGCGCTGATTATGGTCCCGACGCCGCTCTATTACGGCCTGAGCATTGACTGGAACCTGCTGATCCCGCTGATGCTGATCTTTATGGTGACCTCCCTGGAAACCATCGGCGACATTACCGCCACCTCTGACGTTTCCGAGCAGCCCGTTTCTGGCCCACTGTACATGAAACGCCTGAAAGGCGGCGTACTGGCGAATGGCCTGAACTCGTTTGTGTCCGCCGTATTTAATACCTTCCCGAACTCCTGCTTCGGCCAGAACAACGGCGTCATTCAACTGACCGGCGTCGCCAGCCGCTATGTAGGCTTCGTGGTCGCGATGATGCTGATTGCGCTGGGCCTGTTCCCGGCTGTGAGCGGTTTCGTGCAGCATATCCCGGAGCCGGTACTGGGCGGCGCAACCATCGTGATGTTCGGTACTATTGCGGCGTCCGGCGTGCGTATCGTTTCCCGCGAGCCGCTTAACCGCCGTGCGATCATGATTATCGCGCTGTCGTTAGCGGTAGGCATGGGCGTGTCCCAGCAGCCGCTGATCCTGCAATTTGCCCCGGACTGGCTGAAGAACCTGCTCTCCTCTGGCATTGCCGCTGGCGGTATCACGGCGATTATCCTGAATCTGATTTTCCCACCGGAAAAAGCGTAATCCCCCACGGCGATAACATCGGATTGCTATCGCCGCCTCACCTTTCGCTCTCCCTGCCTTGAGCAATCGCCATAAATCGTGCATAACTCCTTCATTGGCTATTCATCGGATGGAAGACAATGAAATTTCTTGGAAAGCTCATCGTTGCGCTGTTTGTCGCCGTTCTGGTCGCGATCCTGGGGCTGTATATTTTGCTACAGACCCGCTGGGGCGCGGGCTGGATAACCGACTGGGTAAATGCGCACAGCGATTACCACATCACGTTTGATGAAATGGACCACCGCTTTTCCTCACCCTCGCACATTCTGCTGAAGAACGTCACTTTTGGGCGCAACGGACAGCCCGCCACGCTGGTGGCGCAAAGCGTGGATATCGGCCTGAGCAGCCGCCAAATCACCGATCCTTTCCATGTTGACGCCATTATCCTGCGCGAAGGCACGTTAAATATTTCACCGGATACCGCCTCGATCCCCTTCCAGGCCGACCGCCTGCAGCTGAGCGATATGGCCTTCAACAGCCCAAACAGCGCATGGAACCTGAGCGCCCAGCGGGTCAACGGCGGCCTGACGCCGTGGCTGCCGGAGGCGGGACGGATCCTTGGCAGCAAAGCCAGAATCGAACTCAGCGCCGGTTCGCTGACCCTTAACGGCATCCCGGCCAGTAATGTGCTGATTCAGGGCGACATCGATAACAATCAGGTGAATTTCACCACCCTCGGTGCGGATGTGGCGCGCGGCTCGCTTACCGGCAACGCGCGCCGTAACGCCGACGGCGGCTGGCAGGTGGATAACCTGCGCCTGAGCGATATCCGCCTGCAAAGCGATAAGAGTCTTGTCGATCTCCTGCGCCCCGTCACCAGCCTGCCGTCGCTGAAGCTGGGCCGCGTAGATATCACTGACGCACGGCTACAGGGCCCGAACTGGGCGGTGACCGATCTGGATATGACGCTACGGGACATCACTTTCAGCAATAATGACTGGCAGAGCGAAGAGGGCAAACTCTCCCTCAATGCCAGCGAGTTTATTTATGGCTCGCTGCATTTCTTCGACCCTATCGCTAACGCGAATTTATCCGGCAAAGGCGTGGAAATCAGCCAACTGACGTCCCGCTGGGAAGGCGGCATGATCCGCACTCGTGGCGAATGGACGCGCAGTGATAAAGGGCTAACCCTGGCCGATGTGGCAATTGCCGGGCTGGAATATACCCTGCCGGATGACTGGAAAAAACAGTGGATGACGCCGCTGCCGGAATGGCTGAACCGCGTGACAGTGACCAAATTCACTGCCAGCCGCAACCTGATTATTGATATCGACCCGACCTTCCCGTTCCAGTTAACGGCGCTGGATGGCTACGGTAATTTACTGGAGCTGGCGCGCAACCGCCAGTGGGGCATCTGGAGCGGCAACGCCACGCTGAACGCGGCTGCCGCCACCTTTAACCGCGTGGATGTACGCAGGCCGTCCATCGCGCTGAGCGCCAACAGCAATAACATCACCATCAGCGAACTGAGCGCCTTTGCCGGAAAAGGGATGCTGGAAGCCACCGCCGCGATCACGCAACAACCGGAGCGGCAAATCGCCTTAAGTCTGAATGGCCGGGCAGTGCCGGCGAACGTGCTGGAAAACTGGGGGTGGCCGCAGGTGCCGGTGCAGGGGGACGCCAATATGCGCCTCAGCGCCCGGGGCCAGCTTAGCGCGGATCGACCATTAAAACCCACGGTGAACGCGACACTGACTGTCACCGGTGCTAACGGTCAGCAGCTACAACAGACTATGCAGGCGGGCGTCGTAAGCGGTACGCCTGCGCCGTCCCCAACACCTGAAGCGCCTGCCGCCACGCAGCCGCCGCAAGAAAACCCCTTTCAGTAGCGCAGCGCCTTCACCGTCCAACAGCGGTGAAGGGCTTACTCTTCTTCGTTACCGCCCTCTTCCAGCGGCCCGAACGGTTTAGCGGGCAACACGATATAAGTGCCCTCAAACACCGCGCCCAGCGTATCGTCGCCAATCAGTTCAACCTGCAACTGCACCCGCGCTTTACGCCCGCGCGCCAGCCGGTCCAGATCGCCGCTGAGCGAGCCCAGATCGGCAATCGCGCCGGGGCGGCCGGTGATCGGCGCGCTGTAGCGAATATGCGCATCGGCCAGAATAATGGTGCCGCCGAGATGGCGCTCGCGCAGCATCAGCCAAATCAATCCCCAGCCGGTCAGCGTGGCGAGAGAAAACAGGCTGCCGGCAAACAGCGTATGGTGCGGATTCTGGTTACCCGCCTCCGGCATGGTGGTAACAAACTTCTGCCCGGTATATTGCAGAATGCGCACGCCCATCTTCTCACTGAGCGGAATATGCTGATACCAGGCCTGCTGGAGCTGCCCGCACCAGTCGGCGCGATGCAAAATATCATCCAGCGGCACGATGGGTTTGATCATTAAAAAGTGGCGTAGCGGGGTGGTTTGCGGCGTGGTGATCTCGCCCTGATTGACAAAACCCAGCTTGGCGAAAAACTCGACGGCGTCCTCGCGGGCGCTACAGGTCACGCGCTTCACGCCTTCCTGACGGGCCACGGACTCCAGCGTCATCGCCACCAGCGTGCCCAGGCCTTTGTCCTGTACGTTCGGATCCACCGCCATAAAGCGGATGGAGGCTTCGTTATCGGCATTGATATACAGCCTGCCCACGGCCACCGGTTTACCGCTTTCATCCACCACCATTTGGTGATGCGCCAGCGCATCCCAGGCGTCACGCTCGGAGCCTTTCGGTTGATGCAGGGGTTTACGCAACATTTCCCAGCGAAATTGATAGTAGCTTTCCAGCTCTTCTTCCGTTTGGGGTACGCGAAGATGATACATAGATGGACTCTCTCTTGTTGCCAGGGACCGCGCCGTTAACGGGCTCATACTTGCAGCCAGAAGGTAACGGGGCCGTCATTCACCAGGGACACCTGCATGTCTGCCGCAAAGCGCCCGGTTTGTGTTTCAGTGCCAAGCGTTCGGCAACGCTCAACGAAATAGTCATACAGCTCTTCCGCCAGTGCAGGCGCTGCGCCGTTGGAAAAGCTCGGGCGCATACCGCTGTTGGTATCCGCCGCCAGAGTAAACTGCGACACCACCAGTACGCTGCCGCCCGCCTGCTGAACGTTCAGGTTCATCTTGCCGTTTTCATCGCTGAAGATGCGGTAGCCGAGTACCCGTTCACACAGGCGGTTCGCTTTCTGGGGGGTGTCTTCCTTTTCGACACCTAATAACACCAAAAGTCCCGGGCCGATTTCGCCCGTCACGTCACCGTGAACGGCGACGCTGGCACGCGTGACGCGTTGAATTAATGCAATCATGGTTCTTCTTCGGATTCTTGTTCTGCGGCTAATTTTAGCGCTCGGTAGTCTCCGAGAGTGACAGTAATTTCCGCGCCAAGCAAGACGATACACCACGTCCAGTACACCCAAACGAACAAAATGGGGATCACCGCCAGTACGCCGTAGATAAGCTGATAAGAGGGGAACATGGTGATATACAGCGCGAAACCTTTCTTACCCAGCTCAAAAAGCAGCGCCGCCACCAGCGAACCCACCAGCGCATCCCGGGCGGGCACGCGAGTAGTGGGCACGATGCTGTACAGCAGCCAGAACGACAGCCAGGAGAGCAGCAGCGGGAAGATGCGCAACACGTTGTCGATCAGTGAATCAAACCCGCTGACCCAGCGCAGCGACAGCAGATACGAGCTGATCGCCAGGCTGGCCCCCGCCAGTAACGGCCCGAGGGTTAAAATCATCCAGTAAACCGCAAACGAGTAAATTTTGGGCCGTACCCGCTTGCTGCGCCAGATGGTATTCAGGGCGCTGTCCACGGCATACATCAGCAGCAGCGCGGTGACGATCAGCCCGCAAGCGCCGACTGCGGTCATCTTGCTGGAGTTGGCGACGAACTGCTCGATATAGCGCTGAATAATATCGCCCGTGGCGGGCATGAAATTGGCGAAGATAAAGTGACGCAGCTGAATGCTGACATCGGAAAACATCGGAAACGCGGCGAACAGCGCAAAGACTACCGCGACGAACGGCACCAGGGAGAGCAACGACACATAGGCCAGGTTGCCTGCCAGCGTAGTCATATTGTCCTGGTCGATTCGCTCCCACAGCAACTTACACCAGGCCCAGAGCGGCGCGGTGTGTTTGGTTGCATGATGATGAACGCGTCTTAACATGGCTGCTTCGCAAAATAGTCCGGTAACGTGGATTTATCGGTCACGTGAATGCTGGCGATCCCCACGGCCTGCGCCCCTTTAATATTATCGGCGTTATCGTCGAAAAATACCGCCTCACTGGCCGGGTATCCTTCCGCTTCGAGGACTTTTTGATAAATCGCCGGTTCGGGTTTGCGGGCGCCTAACTCCTGTGACAGATAGACATGGTCGGCCGCAGCCTGCACTTCCGGGTAACTGGTCGGCCAGAAAGTGGTGTGCAGACGATTGGTGTTGGATAACACCACCACGCGATGCCCCTGCTCGCGCAGCTTATGCATGATGTCGATGACTTCCGGGCGTAGCCCGACAAATACCGCCTGCCAGCCTGCCGCGAATTGCTCATAGCTCAACGATAATTCCATCGATTCGCACAGTAGTTTTGCGAACTCCTCATCGCTGATTTCGCCGCGTTCATGCTTTTCGAACGGTTCACCCATGGTGAAACTTTGCTGAAGCGTCGCCAGCGGCACGCGGCTGTAATCACTCCATACGCCCAGCACGCGGTTAAAGTCGATATCGACGATGACGTTACCTAAATCAAAGATATAAAGCATGACACTCTCCTTTTTGGGCCATGGAGAGTTAACTGTAGCGGGGATCCGGAGGGTTGAATAGTAACGGCATCAAAACGAAAACAAAGAAAGCTCGCCACGGTTACGCAAGATAACCGTGGCGACAATGACCTTAAAAATCAGCGTACAGACGCGAGCCGCGGTAGCCAATGCGTTGCGACAGATCCAGCGCCGCATCGGCAATCATTTTGCCCAGCGCGGCGATTTTCTCCGGCTCGTGCTTAATTTTGGTATACAGGCTGGCGACGCTGATCGCCGCATAAACCTTGCCCTGAAGGTTATACACCGGGGCCGCCAGGCAGAACACTTCCGCGTTATGCTCGCGATCGTCAATGGCGTACCCCTGCTGGCGCGCCTGGTTAAGGATGGCGAAAAACTTTGTCTCATCGGTACAGGTATATGGCGTGATCGGTTTTAATCCGCCGGTACGCGCCAGAATCGTTTTAACGTCCTCATCCGGCAGGGTGGCGAGGATCGCTTTGCCAAGCCCGGTGCAATACAACGGGTTATTGGAGCCGATACGCGCCGAGGTGCGCACCGAGTTCGGGCTTTCGACTTTATCGAAGTAAACCAGCTCGTCATTGTTGAGCAGCGCAAGAAAAGCGGTTTCCCCGGCCACCTCGGCAAGTTTTTCCAGCACCGAGTGCGCCACGTTCTGAAAGGGAGTCTGTTCGAGGTAACACGCGCCGGTCTGAAACAGCTTCACGCCCAGCTTGAACGATTTCTGTTTTTCGTTGGCCTGCTCCAGATAGCCTTTATCAAGCAGGGTGTAGAGGATATCAAAGGTGGTGCTCTTCGGGATGCCAAGCTGCTTGCTGATTTCAGTGATTGTGAGTTCATCTTTACTTGCCGCAACCAATTCCAGCATCTCTAACGCCCGGGCCACCGAGCGATTAATCTTTTCTGACACGGGCTTACCTCACTGTCATTGTTATAGCGGGCAGTATAGCGAGGTAACGGAGGCGAAAACAGACGCAGAACCTGGGCAACAGGCAATAAAAAAGCCACAAATTTGTGGCTTTTTTACAGCGGAGTCAGGCTTTTTTGCCTTCATGGAAGGTCCGGATGAACGCCCTGGCCTGCCGGGTGATGGCTTCCCAGTCGCCGCGCGCGATCCACTCTTTATTGGTCAGCGCACTGCCCACGCCCACCGCGAACGCCCCCGCTTTGGCGAACTCGCGGGTATTTTCCAGCGTGATGCCGCCCACCGGGATCAGAGACAGGTTATCCAGCGGTCCCTGCACTTCTTTCATATAGTTGACGCCCAGGCTGTTGGCCGGAAACAGCTTCAGCAAATCCACGCCCAGACGACAGGCCTGTAAGATTTCCGATGGCGTCATTACCGCCGGGATCATCAGGCGCTGCTTCTCATGCACCATGGTGACCACGTCCGGGTTAAAGTCAGGCGACAGGACAAAATCCGCGCCCGCGTCCAGCACCAGCTGCGCCATCACCGGGTTGATTACCGTACCCGCGCCGACAAACATTTTGTCGCTCATTTCCTGTTTCAGGGCGCTGATGCTCTCCAGATGACGGGTGGAGTTACAGGTCACTTCAATAACCCGGATACCGCCGTCATACAGCGCACGGGCCAGCGGCAAAATCCCTTCGGGCGCGACGCCGCGTACAATGGCAATCATGCCGGTTTCTTCAATAGCGCGAATCACGCGATGTTTAATCATGGATAACCTCTTGGGGAAATATCAGGGAGTCGCCTCCCTGATTACATCAATCCTTTACGGTCACCGGCTCTCTGACGATGAACCAGTAACACAGCGCCGCACAGGCCGCGATAATCCCGCCGCTGGTGAATGCCAGGGCGTATGAACCCGTCACGTCGGCGATAAGCCCGGTGACCAGCGGCGATAACGAACCGGCAAAGTAGCCGCCGAAGTTCTGGATACTGCCTACCGAGGCCACCATCGAGGCAGGCGCCACATCGCCCGGCAGTGCCCAACCGGTGGCGGACAGCGCGGACAGCAGCGCCATCGCGATAACCAGCAGCGTCAGGGTTGCGGCCAGGCTATCCACCATCGGAATGGCGATAACGGCGACGCCGGCTAACAGCGCAGAAATACTGATGGTGACGCGCTTGGCTTTTAACGACTCTCTGATAATGCTTCTGTCCACCAGCCATTTCGATACGTAGCCGCCGACAATCGCGCCGACAATACCGCCGAAATAAGGAATACTGGCGTAGATACCTAATTCTTTAAACTGAATATTCTGGGTCTTCATTAAATAGAGCGGCAGGAAGGTGGTGAAAATATTCATCATCCACACATAACAGAACCAGCCTAAAATCATTCCCCAGATGCAGCGATATTTAAATAAACCACCCCAACTAATTTTTTCCGCTTCGCCGGTTAATTTCTCCGCCGTACCGCCGCCGCCTTCTTTAATATAGTCCAGCTCTTCTTTGGTAATGGTCGGGTGTTTTTCTGGTTGGTGATAAGCAAAGATAAAGAACACCACGAACACTAAACCAATCGCCCCGGCGATATAGAACAGCGAACGCCAGCCGAAGGGCACGATAATCGCCACCAGGATCGGCGGAGCAATCGCCGGGCCCCATTTAGACGCCGCATCCCAGAAACCGGTCGCCAGCGCGCGCTCGCTTTTCGGGAACCAGGAGGCGGTGATCTTCGCCGCACCCGGCCAGCAAGGGGCTTCAGTAACACCGAGAATGCCGCGGGCAAAAATCAGCGTCACCATATTGCTGCACGCGCCGGTCAGCATGGTCGCGCCGCTCCACAGCGCCACCGCCCAACCGTAGACCTTCTTCGGGCCAAAGCGGTCAACCAGGAAGCCCGCAGGCAACTGACACAGGGCGTAAATCAGCGCAAATACCGATCCTAATAAACCGATATCGGTATTCGATAAATTAAGATCTTTCATCATGTCCGGCGCAGCGATGGATAAGCTGGCGCGGTCGAGGTAGTTAATAATACCGCCAATCAATAACAGGAAAACAACGAACCAGCGTTTATTTCCCCGTTTTTTCGTTACTGCTCTTTCATTAACGATAGTGTTCATAAAGCAGACCTTTTAATTATGTGTAGGGTACAAAAAATCAAATAATCTGTCGGCGACGCGCCATGGCAAATAATCCAGCACTGGAGAGGGAACGGCTGGACGGCGCGACGGTAATTTTCCCGGTAAACCACGGATCGTTATCAATTAGGGTGGCGAAGGCGAACTTCAGGGTATCTTTACCGCATACCACGACGTGCGTATCGGGCGTGACGGTAAAGGCTTCGCTGTTTTTAACCGCCTGCAAATCATCCTGTAATACCGCGCCAAGCAGCACGTTGGCTTTCTGGTTCAGCGTTAAGTCGCTGAACATATCCAGTACGCGAACCGAGAAACAGGTGCGCGACAAGCCGGTTTGCAGACACTGATTCGCGCCCTGCAACAGCGCCGGCGCTTCAATGTCCTGGGCGAATTGCAGATTGAGCGAACTGGCGAGAATAGTGTGGCGGGTAATCACATCCAGCAGTTCCCCGCCGATGGTGGTCACGCAGCCTTCGATACGGTTATCGGCATCGATTTTGACGAACTTGGAGTGCGAACCCGGCAGGATAATCAGCGCCGGGCCGCTAATGCCCAGGCTCGCCAGTACGCCGATCGCCTCGGTTTCTTCGCCGCGCATCATGTCCATTTGCTCGGCGTTTTCCAGAGTGACGGCGGATTTGTGGTTGCGAATGCCCGGCACGAACCAGATCGGTTCATCGGTGATCGCCGGTAAATTTGCACAGACCATGCCTTTCGCCAGTTCATTCAGCCCGGCGGGGGCCAGCAGGTGCGGGATTTCGCACAGGCCGACGTTGGAGGTGATCATCCCCGCAGAGAGATAAACCACGTTTTCCCCTGCCGGAATGTTCGCCTGGGTACGCGCGTCGTTAACGGCGTCGCTGACCCCTTTCATTAATATGTCGGTGCTGCCGGAAATCGCGGTATCGCGCACGCCCACCGGGCGGGCGGCTTCAGCGAGCAGGCGCTCGTCCTGCCAGGCGCACACGCGGGTATTGGTGGTGCCGGTATCGATGGTAATGATGTACATATCTTTCTCGCTCTTCTTATCACTGTAGGGTGCGAAGAATATTGGCAATGGCGCTGGCGCCGGTAATGGCCAGCATATCTATTTGCTCTTCGTCGGAAATAATGCGTAACGGGTTATCAATATTTAATTGCTGCTGGATCACGTGCTGATAAATTTCACAGCGCTTCGCGTTGCCGATTAAGAAAATATCGCCGTCGAAATTAAACCCTTGCCCCCTGGCGTCGGCGAATAATTTGATATCGTCTCCCGCCATGGCGCTATCAAGAAATAATTTGCGCTGGGCGGCGGTGGTCGGGAAAGAGAATTGCAAAAAGCGCGTCATAAGTATGGTGCGCAGTAATCCGCTTTCGGCGACTGAACGGCAGGCCGCATTAATGATGGCCGGATCGATTTGCTCATCCGCGTCTTCCGGCGTTGTTGCCACGCTGGAAGAGACAAAAGTGTGTTTCAGGATCGCGGCATAGACCTGGCCGCTGAGTGAAGTAATACTGCCCGCGATCTGCCCCTGCTCATTAATTGAAATCAGCTTGGTGGTAGAGCCTAATTCAATCAGCGTGCAGGGCAAACGCGGCTGATAACCGAGCAGCACGCCCGCCGCCTGGGTTTCTTCACCACGCATTAAATCGATACCGCGCAGGTTTTCCCAGGATGGCGTGGTCTGGTTTTTAATGCCGGGGATCAGCATCACCGGGATATCCAGCGCCAGCAGTTCGTTTTCCGCGAACGGCACCGTGTGCCGCGCCAGCTCTTCAATACTGGCCGGGGCAATGCGGTGAGGAATTTCGTGCAGGCCCAGGTTTGAGGTGATCATTCCTGAGGCGATAATAAATTGAATATCCTGTTGAGACTTGCCGTTTCTCGCCAGTAATTGTTTTACGCCTTGTGCCATGGCCTGACGTAAAATTTCATTACTACCGTGGGTAATCGTGGAGTTTACCCCTTCGGTAATCATTTCTTTATCGACAATGCCGGTGCCTGCAAATTCCAGCAAATAAATACGCGTTGCTGACGATCCTGAATCAATAACAACAAACATATTCACTCCTTTTTAAAATTCCGTTCGCGGTTTGCCGGATTAATTACAGGCTGCGCTGCAAAATATCGCGTAAGGTCTGGGCATCCGGCACGCGCGGGTTATTTTCCATCACCACTTTCATGGTGGTTTGCACGTTATTGATGATCCAGTCGAAGTGCTCTTCCTTCACGCCCAGTTCGGTGAGTGAGGGCAGCATATTTACGGATTTCAGGAAGTCGGTCACTGCTTTAACACTGCTGTAGGCGGCTTCTTCGGTGTTCATATCACGGGTATCCACGCCCATTGCCGCCGCGATGGCAGCGAATTTCTCCGGCGCGGCCGACCAGGTATATTCCATAAAGGCCGGATACACGGCGGCGATCCCTTCAGCATGTACCACATCCAGCAGGCCGCCCATCGGGTGCTGTAACGCGTGCGGCAGCGTGGTGCCCGCGCAGTCGATAGCCATACCGGCCAGAGTGCTGGCAAAGGTTACCTGTTCCCAGGCCGCCAGATCGGTCACATCGGCATAAACGCGCGGCAGGTTTTTCGCCAGCAGCGTGATGGCGCGCAGTGACAGCATTTCGCTGAACGGATGCGCATTGCGGGAGATATAGGATTCCAGCGCGTGGAACAGCACGTCCGCGCCCGGTCCGGCAATTACGCGCTTTGGCAGGGTGAGCATTAATTCAGGATCGACGATGGACGCCACCGGATAAATCAGCGGGTTGACCAGGCCTTTTTTGTCGTGGGTTTCCGGGTTGGTGAACACCGCGGTGCGGTTAGCTTCGCTGCCCGTGCCTGCGGTAGTCGGTACCAGGATAATCGGCAGCGCATGCTGCGCCTGTTTTTTACCGAACACGTAATCCCAGATGCTGCCTTCGTTCAGCGCGCAAAATGCGATGCCTTTCGCCATATCCATGGCGCTGCCGCCGCCAATGCCAATCACCAGATCGCAGTTTTCCTTCTGCGCCAGGTTCGCACCCGCTTCAACCAGGGTGGACAGCGGGTTCTGCATAAATTCGTCATACACCGCGTAAGTCATGCCTGCGGCAGTTAATGCTTCCTGAGCGCGCGCCAGTTGCCCGGTAGGCCTGGTGCTGTCAGAAACCACCAGCAGCGCTTTTTTACCGTACTGCCGGGCAACGTTACCGAGCTGGCCAAATTTGCCAGGACCAACGTGCAGCTTAACCGGGTTATTGAAGATAAATTCGGCCATTATTTATTCCTTTTGTTCGTATATGCGGACCATGTTCGGATATGTGATTATTATGGGACGCTTTTTGTTCGCGACACAACCTGTTTTGTCTGAACAATGAGCGGAATCACATTTTTTTCTGTAAAGGGAACGGCCTGTGGTGTTTCAGGAACAGGCCATAAATTTAGCGGCGTGAGAGAAGAAGGCAGGCGTTATAACGGCTTAACGCCTGTTTATTAACAAGGAAGTTTAAAGAGTGGTGTTATCGGCCAGCGAAGCGGGCGTGACCTCAATAATTTCCACCTGATGAGTATGAGCCAGTTGGTTCATCGCCGCAGGCGGCGTCTCATTGGTAAACAGCGCAGACGCCTGGCTGATATTACCAATGCTGACGGCAGCTGACGCATGGTATTTGGTGTGATCGGCTGCCAGAAGGATATGTCGCGCATGGGCCATCATCCCTTTCGCCACACTGGCTTCGTTAACATCAAACTCCAGCAGCGTGCCATCGGCATCAATGGCCCCGACGCTGGTTATGAGATAATCCGCGCGGAATTCAGACACAAACGCCACCGCATGCGGGCCAATAATCCCGCCATTGTGAGCGCGGATTGAGCCGCCCGGCATCATCACCTCAAATCGCGGATTTTTATACAAAATATGCGCTACGCGCAGGCTGTTGGTGATAATACGCAGGTGATTATGGTTCAACAGCGCGCGCGCCACATGCTCCACCGTAGTGCCAATGGTAATAAAAATAGTAGAGCCGTCGGGAATGTAGTCGGCAATGGCTTCCGCGATCGCCCGCTTTTCATCTGTCAGAGAGACCTCGCGCTGCTCAAACGCCGTATTGACCACGCTGGATGCCCGCCCTGCGCCGCCGTGATGACGCGTGATTAATCCCTGATCGCTCAGTTTACGGATATCGCGACGCACCGTTTGCGTTGATACATCCAGCAGTTGCGCCAGTTCATCAATGTTCATATAACCGCGATCGGCAATCAGCGTTAATAACTGATCGTGCCGCGGGTTTCCGGTTAGCTCAGTCAGGCTCATAGGTTGTCCCTGGAAAAACATCTCGCCCCGCATTTTATACATAAAGTGACAGAAAAGAGCGGGTTTGATCACAGTCAGGGATCCCGGCGCGGCCACCAGGGCGGGTACATTTCAGTGCCGCTACCGCGCTGGCGAAGCGGATTGCCTCTTCGATGTCGGTTTTTTGCGCCAGGCTTACCGCCAGCGCGCCGTGAAATACATCGCCTGCGCCAGTGGTATCGACAACATCGACATGGAAAGCAGGTAAGTGGTGCAACTGCGAATTTTCCATCCACAAACAGCCCTGTGCTCCTTGCGTAACATAAACATGACCATTTGTGAGCGTTTGTGCTTGTTTTAGTGCAGCAGGCGCGTCCGTAACCCCAGTGAGACGCACTAAGCCTGGTGCAGAAAACGCGGCATGATCGCTCAGCGCGACCAGTTCAGCAATATCCTGTGGAGTGACATCGGCATCCAGTACCGTCGGCACGCCGTTGGCGCGCGCCACGGTAAACGCCTGTTTTGCACCGTGATGCCAGCGGACATCCGCCAGTACCGCGCCCCACTGGCTGAAATCGATATCAGCCATCCAGTCTGCGCAGTGGGGTAAATCGGGACTGGGATAGTTAGCTATGATGCGTTCCCCCGCCGCATCCACCAGCACGGCGGACTGCGACGAACGCGCGCCTTTCACGATCCGTGTGTAACGCGTATTGACACCATGCGCCTGTAATTCTGCCAGTAGTCGGTTGCCCGTATCGTCATCCCCGACCCGGCCAATAAAGTCAACTTCAGCACCCAGTTTCGCCGCCGCAACGGCAGCGGTTGCAGCGGGCCCACCGCCAACTTCTTTATAGTCTCCCGCCACATATTTCCCACCTTCCTTGGGTAAATCATTGAGATACCAGATACGGTCCAGCACGGCGATCCCCACACAAGCAATACGAATCATGTTCATTCCTTTCGCGTTTTTTGATGACGCTATTTTAATTTCGCAAATTGTTTAAAAAGTGACGCCTGTCAATTTTTTGACCATAAATTACAAATACGATCAAAATACAGACACAAACGATCAGTAAGTGACAAAATAAGACAGGAGAGACCAATGTCAGCCATAGGATTTATTGGGCTGGGGCAAATGGGCGCGCCAATGGCGAGCAATTTGTTACGTCAGGGCCATCAGCTCAGGGTATTCGATGTTAATCCGGTCGCCGTGCAAACGCTGGCGGCTAAGGGAGCGCAATCCGCAACCACGCCAGCACAGGCAGCTGAGGGCGCCGAATTCGTGATTACCATGCTGCCCAATGGCGATCTGGTACGCGAGGTACTGTTCGGCGAGCGCGGCGTTTGCGCAGGATTAGCTAAGGACGCGCTATTGATCGACATGTCCACTATCCATCCGCTGCAAACCGACAGGTTGATTAGCGATATGGCAGAACGTGGTTTCAGCATGATGGATGTTCCCGTTGGCCGCACCTCCGATCATGCCGTCGCCGGGACGCTGCTGCTGCTGGCAGGCGGTACGGCACAGCAGGTTGAACGCGCCAGGCCGGTACTGATGGCTATGGGTAACGAGCTGGTTAACGCTGGCGGCCCTGGTATGGGCATCCGCGTCAAACTGATCAACAACTATATGAGCATCGCGCTCAATGCACTCTCCGCCGAAGCTGCCGTGCTGTGCGAAGCGCTGGGTCTTTCTTTCGATATCGCCCTGCAGGTAATGAGCGGTACGCCAGCCGGTAAAGGCCATTTCACTACCTCCTGGCCAAACAAAGTGCTGAAAGGGGATCTTTCTCCGGCATTCATGATCGACCTCGCCCATAAGGATCTGGGTATTGCGCTGGATGTGGCCAATCAACTGCATGTTCCGATGCCGCTCGGCGCGGCGTCGCGTGAGGTTTACAACCAGGCGCGCGCCGCCGGGCGTGGGCGCGAAGACTGGACCGCCATTTTAGAGCAGGTGCGCGCCAGCGCCGGCCTGTCTCACTGACGTTAACGTTTCAATAAGGAATCACCATGAGTCACTACACCCTTAAGGATATCGCCCGACCTTCCGGCGGATTCGCCATGCTGGCGGTCGATCAGCGCGAAGCAATGCGCTTAATGTTCGCCGCTGCGGGTGCCTCACTTCCTGTGGCCGACAGCGTATTAACAGATTTTAAAGTTAATGCAGCCAGGATCCTGTCGCCCTGGGCATCGGCGATCCTGGTCGATCAGCAGTTTTGCTATCGCCAGATTGTGGAGCAAAAGGCAGTTGCCAAAAACTGCGCGACGATCGTCGCGGCAGATGCGTTTATCCCGGGCAACGGTATTCCGGTTGATAGCGTAATTATCGATCAGCATGTCGATCCGCAAGCGGTGAAACGTGACGGTGCAAAAGCGCTGAAACTGCTGGTGCTGTGGCGCAGCGATGAAGATCCGCAGCAACGTCTGGAGATGGTGAAAACCTTTAATCAGCGCTGCCATGCCGAGGGGTTGCTGAGCATTATCGAACCGGTAGTGCGCCCTCCCCGCCGCGGCGACAGCTTCAACCGCGAGCAAGCGATTATCGATGCTGCAAAAGAGCTGGGGGACTGCGGCGCCGATCTCTACAAAGTGGAAATGCCGCTATTTGGCAAAGGTTCGCAGCAGGCCCTGCTTAGTGCATCTCAACGACTTCATGACTGCATCAATATGCCCTGGGTCATTCTCTCTTCCGGGGTGGATGAAAAACTGTTCCCGCGTGCGGTCAGAACAGCCATGGAGGCTGGTGCATCCGGTTTTCTGGCAGGCCGTGCCGTCTGGTCGTCCGTGGTCGGCTTGCCGGACAGTGAGTTGATGTTCCGGGATGTCTGCGCGCCCAAACTGCAACGCCTGGGTGAAATTGTTGACGAAATGATGGCGAAACGCTGAGAAAAGGACAACGCAATGAAGTGGTTTAACACCCTGAGCCATAACCGCTGGCTGGAACAAGAAACTGACCGCATTTTCGATTTTGGGAAGAATGCCGCCGTGCCGACCGGATTCGGCTGGCTGGGCAATAACGGCCAGGTGAAACCTGATATGGGCACCCATCTGTGGATCACCGCCCGTATGCTGCACGTCTATTCCGTTGCCGCCTCAATGGGCCGACCTGGCGCGTATCCGCTGGTTGAGCATGGCATCAACGCGCTCAATGGCGCGCTGCGCGACAAGCAGCACGGCGGCTGGTACGCCTGCGTTAATGACAACGGCGTGGTCGATGCGTCCAAACAGGGCTACCAGCATTTCTTCGTGCTGCTGGGCGCTGCAAGCGCGGTGACGACCGGCCATCCTGCGGCTCGCCCATTGTTGGATGACGCTATCGAGGTGATCGAGAAGTACTTCTGGAGCGAAAAGGAGCAAATGTGCCTTGAGTCCTGGGATGAGGCTTTCACCGAGACGGAAAATTACCGTGGTGGCAACGCCAATATGCACGCCGTAGAGGCGTTTCTTATCGTCTATGACGTGACCCACGATCGCAAATGGCTTGACCGCGCGTTAAGGGTGGCCTCGGTGATTATTCATGACGTGGCGCGCAAAGGTGACTATCGCGTTAATGAACACTTTGACGCTAACTGGAACCCGATCCGTGATTACAACAAAGAAAACCCGGCCCACCGCTTTCGCGCCTACGGCGGCACGCCTGGTCACTGGATCGAGTGGGGCCGTTTAATGCTGCATCTGCGCGCCGCGCTGGAAGCCCGCTTCGAAACCCCGCCGGAGTGGCTGCTGGAAGATGCGAAAGGACTGTTCCACGCCACTATCCGTGACGCCTGGGCGCCCGATGGTGCGGATGGCATCGTGTACACCGTCGACTGGGACGGCAAGCCTATTGTTCGTGAACGGGTTCGCTGGCCGATTGTGGAAGCGATGGGCACCGCTTATGCGCTGTACACCGTGACCGGTGATGCGCAGTACGAAACCTGGTATCAGACATGGTGGGACTACTGCATCAAATACCTGATGGACTACGAAAACGGGTCATGGTGGCAGGAACTGGATACCAATAACCAGGTGACCACCAAAGTCTGGGACGGCAAGCAGGATATTTACCATTTGCTGCACTGCCTGGTGATCCCTCGTCTGCCGCTTGCACCAGGGATGGCTCCCGCCGTCGCCGCGGGTTTGCTGGATGTGAATGCCAAATAACGCCGCGTAATGAAGGAGGGAAGCCATTATGCAAAAAAGCGGGAAAACGCGGGTACTGACCGCCGGCGAGTATCAGGCGAAGATCGTAACCGTCGGCGCGGGGATTGCTGAACTGACGCACCGGGGGCGTCACCTGGTGATCCCCCATCATCCGGACGAAATGCCGTTAGCGCATTCAGGGAAAGTGCTGGTTCCCTGGCCTAACCGCATCGCCAACGGCTGTTACCGGTACGATGGCGTAGATTACCAGCTGGCGATTAACGATCGTGCATCACAATCCGCCATCCACGGCCTGCTGGCCTGGCGAGACTGGCAAATTAATGACAGCTCGGAAACCGCCGTCACGCTGAGCGTATTTTTACCGCCGCATTATGGCTATCCCTTTATGCTGATAACGGAGATCCGCTACCAGCTGGACGCAGAGACCGGACTATCCGCCTGCATTACGACCACCAATCCTGGCGATGCCGCTGCGCCTTACGGCGTAGGGGTACATCCCTACTTAACCTGCAACATGGCAAGCACCGATAGCTGTGAGTTAACGCTTCCGCTCACTGCTGACGTACCGCCAGCACTGGATTACCGGAAATCTCGAAAAATCGGCGCTGCGCAAATCGATCACACCTTCAAAACCACGGGTGCCGAATGGGAAGTCCGGCTGGTCAGCCAGCAACAACAGATGGCCGTCTGGCTACGTTCCGCTCAACCGTGGCTGCAAATCTATACCGCCGACAAGTTAAACCGTAAAGGGCTGGCTGTTGAACCCATGAGCTGCCCGCCGGATGCGTTTAATTCCGGCCTGGACGTGGTTTCGCTGGCCCCGGGAGAGTCACACCGGTTCAGCTTCACTCTTGGCGGCGAATAACCGACTTACCCTACATCAGAGGCAATAATGAAATCACAACGCACCGATCTTAATGGTATTGAGCTTATTACGTCTGACGACGGCTTTACGCTTGCGTACCACTCACGGCTTATTCTACGTCACACCTCGCAATCCCCATGTTTATGGGTCGGCGCGGGCGAAGCGGATATCGAGATGTTCCGCGGCAACTTCAGCATAAAAGACAAGCTGAACGAAAAAGTGACGCTGAGCCAGGCAACAGTGATTGCGCAGCCGCAAGGCTGGACAATCCGCTTTACGCGCGGTGACGCTGTCAGCGCAACGCTGAATATCGGTATCGACAGCCACCAGCGTTTGTTGCTCGAACTGAAAAACGACGCGGCCAGCCATAACCGTATCTGGCTCCAGCTGGCCGCGCAGCCCGAGGATCATATCTACGGCTGTGGCGAACAGTTCTCTTATTTCGATCTGCGTGGCAAACCCTTCCCGCTATGGACCAGCGAACAGGGCGTGGGACGCAATAAACAGACATATGTTACCTGGCTTGCCGACTGCAAAGAAAATGCGGGCGGAGATTATTACTGGACCTTCTTCCCGCAGCCAACGTTTGTCAGCACCCAAAAGTATTACTGCCACGTCGACAACAGCTGCTATATGAATTTCGACTTCAGCGCGCCGGAGTTTCACGAGTTGGCGTTTTGGGAAGATAACGCCACGCTGCGTTTCGAATGCGCGCCTACTTACGTTGAGCTGCTTGAAAAACTCACCGGTCTGCTTGGCCGCCAGCCAGAACTTCCGGACTGGGTTTACGATGGCGTGACGCTCGGTATCCAGGGCGGGACCGAAATTTGCCAGAGAAAGCTCGATGCAATGCGCAACGGCGGCGTGAAAGTTAACGGCATTTGGGCGCAGGACTGGTCCGGCATCCGCATGACCTCGTTTGGCAAGCGCGTGATGTGGAACTGGAAGTGGAGCAGCGAACTGTATCCGCAGCTTGATCAACGCATCCCGCAGTGGAAAAAAGAAGGCGTACAGTTCCTCACCTATATCAATCCCTATGCCGCCAGCGATCGTGATTTGTGCGAAGAGGCGGCAAAACGCGGATATCTCACCAAAGACGTCGATGGCAAGGATTATCACGTTGAGTTCGGCGAATTCTACGCGGGGGTTATCGATTTGACCAACCCCGAAGCCTATGACTGGTACAAAGGCGTGATCAAACAAAATCTGATTGCGCTCGGCTGCGGCGGCTGGATGGCGGATTTTGGCGAATATCTTCCCACCGACACCGTGCTGCACAACGGCGTTAGCGCGGAAATCATGCATAACGCCTGGCCTGCCCTGTGGGCAAAGTGCAATTACGAAGCACTAGAGGAAACCGGCAAACTCGGCGAAATCCTGTTTTTTATGCGCGCCGGTTATTCTGGCAGCCAGAAATACGCCTTAATGATGTGGGCAGGCGATCAGAACGTCGACTGGAGCCTGGATGACGGTCCGGCGTCGGTGATCCCGGCGGCGCTGTCGCTGGGGATGAGCGGCCACGGTTTGCATCACAGCGATATCGGCGGCTACACCACCCTGTTTGAGATGAAGCGCAGTAAAGAGCTGCTGCTGCGCTGGTGCGATTTCAGTGCTTTCACCCCAATGATGCGCACCCATGAGGGCAACCGTCCGGGAGATAACTGGCAATTCGACAGCGATGCGGAAACTATCGCCCACTTCGCCCGAATGACTACCGTTTTTACCACCCTGAAGCCGTATATCAAAGACGCGGTGGCGCAGAATGCAAAATCGGGCCTGCCGGTGATGCGCCCGCTGTTCCTGCACTATGAAGACGATGCGCACACCTACACCCTGAAATACCAGTATTTGTTCGGTCGCGATCTGCTGGTGGCCCCCGTGTATGAAGAAGGACGCAGCGACTGGACGCTCTACCTGCCGGAAGATAACTGGATAAACGTCTGGACAGGCAAGCAGCATCGCGGCGGTGAAGTGACCGTTGATGCTCCGCTTGGCAAGCCGCAGGTGTTTTATCGCCAGGATAGCGAATGGGCACCGCTGTTTAACGCTTTACG
The DNA here is from genome assembly GCF_009907385.1 of Atlantibacter hermannii. Taxonomy (GTDB): domain Bacteria; phylum Pseudomonadota; class Gammaproteobacteria; order Enterobacterales; family Enterobacteriaceae; genus Atlantibacter; species Atlantibacter hermannii_A. Next base: position 23,172 of record NZ_JAAATR010000024.1, on the reverse strand, counting down.
TCATATCTGATAACGCTCGCCCGCAGGCTTCCCTGCGGGCAATCGGAGAATAATAAAATGAGTCAATTATCATCTGATGCGGCAACCCTACGTCTGCCGTTTAAAGAAAAACTTGCTTATGGGATGGGCGATCTGGGTTCCAATATTCTGTTGGATATCGGCACGTTATATCTGTTGAAGTTTTACACCGATGTACTGGGTCTACCCGGCACCTATGGCGGCATTATCTTTTTGATTGCCAAATTCTTTACCGCGTTCACCGATATGGGAACAGGGATCCTGCTTGATTCGCGCCGAAAAATCGGCCCGAAAGGAAAGTTCCGCCCCTTCGTACTGTATGCCGCTTTTCCAGTAACGTTACTGGCAATTGCTAACTTCGTCGGCACCCCCTTTGACATTACCGGGAAAACCGTGATGGCAACGGTGCTTTTTATGCTGTATGGACTGTTTTTCAGCATGATGAACTGTTCTTATGGCGCGATGGTTCCGGCAATGACGAAAAATCCAAATGAACGGGCATCGTTGGCTGCCTGGCGTCAGGGCGGCGCAACGCTGGGTTTGCTGTTGTGTACCGTCGGTTTTGTCCCTGTCATGAATCTGATTGAAGGGAGCTCCCAACTCGGCTACATCTTTGCCGCCACGCTATTTTCTCTCTTTGGATTGCTCTTTATGTGGTGCTGCTATCGTGGGGTTAAAGAACGCTACGTTGAAACGCAGCCTGCCAGTTCGGTACAAAAACCGGGGTTATTACAATCGTTTCGCGCCATTGCTGGTAACCGCCCGCTATTTATTCTGTGTATCGCCAATCTGTGCACTTTAGGCGCTTTCAACGTCAAACTCGCCATCCAGGTTTATTACACCCAGTACGTGCTGAACGATCCCATTCTCCTCTCCTGGATGGTTTTTTTCAGCATGGGTTGCATTTTTATCGGCGTATTTATGATGCCTGCCGCCGTGCGCCGCTTCGGTAAGAAAAAGGTTTATATCGGCGGTCTGCTCATTTGGGTGGCTGGCGATCTGCTCAACTACACCCTGGGCGGTGGTTCAGTCAGCTTTGTCGCGTTTTCCTGTCTGGCGTTCTTTGGCTCCGCCTTCGTTAATAGCCTCAACTGGGCGCTGGTTTCCGACACGGTCGAATACGGTGAGTGGCGCACCGGTGTACGTTCTGAAGGCACGGTCTATACCGGTTTTACCTTCTTCAGAAAAGTCTCCCAGGCGCTGGCGGGTTTCTTTCCCGGCTGGATGCTGACGCAGATCGGCTATGTACCTAACGTGGTGCAATCTGCCGGTACGGTTGAGGGCTTGCGGGAACTGATTTTTATCTATCCCGCCGCGCTTGCCGTGGTCACGATTGTAGCGATGGGAGGCTTCTACAACCTCAATGAGAAGCTGTATATCCGCATTGTGGAAGAGATCGAGATGCGTAAGCATCCGGCGTGATAATCACTATAACGAGGATCGACATGAACACGAATTCTGATCCGTTAACCCTGAAGCTGAGCCTGCGGGAGAAATGCGCCTATGGAATGGGCGATGTCGGCTCGAATCTTATGCTATGCATCGGTACGCTGTATCTTTTGAAGTTTTATACCGATGAGTTGGGTCTGCCCGCGTTTTATGGCGGCGTGATATTTCTGGTGGCGAAGTTCTTTACCGCGCTCACCGATATGCTAACTGGCGTGCTGCTGGACTCGCGCCGCACTATCGGCCCGAAGGGAAAATTCAGACCCTTTATTCTGTATGCTTCAATCCCGGTTGCGCTGGTGGCCACAGCACAGTTTATGACTAACGATTTTGAGCTACCGGTAAAAACTGCCGTGGCAACAGTGCTTTTTATGCTGTTCGGCCTGTTCTACAGTCTGATGAATTGTTCCTACGGTGCAATGGTGCCCGCCATTACCAAAAACCCTCATGAACGCGCCCAGCTCGCTGCCTGGCGCCAGGGGGGAGCAACGGTCGGTTTGCTGATTTGCACCGTTGGGTTTATGCCGATTCAGGCGATGTTTAACGCCAGTTCATCATTAGGTTATCTGGTGGCGGCCATGCTGTTTGTTACTGGTGGGCTTTGCTGCATCTGGTTGTGCTACAGCGGCGTTAAAGAGCGTTATGTGGAGGTCGTGCCAGCTCACCATAAGCCGAGCATCTTAAAATCGTTTTGCGCGATCTTCCGTAACCCACCGCTGTTAGTGCTGTGCATCGCGAATCTGTGCACGCTGGCGGCCTTTAATATTAAGCTGGCGATTCAGGTTTATTACACTCAATACGTACTTAACGATATCCACCTGCTGTCATGGATGGGATTTTTCAGTATGGGCTGCATCCTGGTGGGGGTGCTGTTAGTTCCCACTGCGGTTAAACGCTTCGGCAAGAAGCAGGTCTACCTGGGTGGGTTAATCCTCTGGGCAGCAGGCGATGTGTTGAACTTTTTCTGGGGTAGCAGCTCGCTGATGTTTGTGTTGTTTTCCTGTATGGCCTTCTTCGGCACCGCCTTTGTAAATAGCCTTAACTGGGCGCTGGTACCGGACACGGTAGAATATGGCGAATGGAAAACCGGTATTCGCGCCGAAGGTTCGGTTTATACCGGTTACACTTTTTCGCGAAAGATTTCCGCCGCGCTGGCTGGATTCTTGCCGGGCATTATGTTGACCCAGATCGGCTATATCCCGCATATCGCCCAGAGCGAGGCAACGCTATTAGGTTTGCGTCAGCTTATTTTTCTTTGGCCCTGTAGTCTGGCGATTATTGCCGCAGTAACCATGGGTCTTTTTTATAAACTCAGTGAACAACGTTTTGCTTTTATTATTGAGGAAATTGGAAAACGCAAAAAACAACTCTCTCCTGAAACCGAAATGAATAAAGAAAATAAAGCGTCAGCCGTCACTTTATAATTAAAAATCTGGCCGTAATACATAGCCTTCGTGCCTCGCACAAGGGCGGCCTTTCTGTACTTAATACATGGAAAACATAATGAAAAGACTTCTCACAGCAGCGCTGGTGTTGTCCGTTTCCAGCCCGGCTTTTGCCGGAGCCTATGTAGAAACCCGTGAAGCTTATAACACCGCTTCCGATCTGCACGAGGTCATTCTCAGAGCAGGTTATAACTTTGATATGGGTGCAGGCATTATGGCAACTAATGCCTATAATGTCGGTAGATGGGATGAAATGAAGCATAGTTATAATGAAATCGAAGGCTGGTATCCCCTCTTCAGTCCTACTGATAAATTAACCTTTCAACCTGGCGGATTAATTAATGACAACCGCGATGGATCCGGAGGCGCCGTTTATTTAGATACTAAATATAAGTTTACATCCTGGTTTAATTTGACCTTTCGCTATCGTTACAACCACAATAATTATGATACGCCCGATATCAACGGCAACATGGACAAAAACGATACCCACGAGTTTGCCAACTACTGGAATTTTAAAGTCACTGACCAGTTCACCTGGATCTTTGAACCCCATTTTTTTCAGCGCGTAAACGACTACCACAGCAAAAACGGCAAGGATCATCACTGGGAAATTACCAATGGATTTCGATACAAGGTCGACCAACATTGGTTGCCGTATCTGGAATTGCAGTGGCTGGACCGGTGGAATGCATATAACCGGGAACAGTACCGTATTAGATTGGGATTACGGTATTCTTTCTAAATTAATGCCCGTCGACATTTTATGTCGGCGGGTATTATGTATACTTATTTAGCTCCATAAATTAAATACACGCCTTCATCAAAGGAGGATTTGATTTCTATCCAGAGTGGGGACTAAAAAGACGGATCTCCCTGTTCTGTTAGCTGATAATAAGTCAGAACCCAAACCTGTTGCTGACCATTATCCAAAAAGCAACGACTTTTTTCTGGAATTATCTTCCGCAGTAATGCGAATATTCGAAATAATTATTATTTTCCAGCTTTATTTTTTCATCCGTAATCTCTAATAGATTCCAGTTGCTTAGCTGCCTTTCATCGTTAACATGTAGAGTTAAATCTCTGGTATAGCAAGGATAATTTAAAAACCATTGTAAAGACCCCTGATAAATTCTTAATGTTACATCAACATACCGATCATATACTGGATAAATTACCCCGGCCCTTTCTTCATCTATCTTATTACGCATAGAGATATCAATCGCATAACCATTTAGCCATCTGAAATAAGTAATATCAAAATAACGGCTTGTCGTCGCCATAAAAAACAAAGAAAGACAACAGCAAAAAACAATGATGAGAACTTTACGTTTTTCTCTCATTTTTTATTATTCTCTCATCGCGTTAATGAATTAAATATTGAGCATCACCTACAAGCGCTTCACCGTTACCAAGGCATGTCACCTTACTCCATTTCTCCCTTGCCTTTTGCGCATTCTTTTCCTTCGCAATTATGTCTGTAAAATAAAGTCTATAAGAATTCCAAATACTATAGTTCCTGCCATTAAAGAGTTGTCCTTTAATATTTACGCCGCCATCATCAGCATCTTCCATATAAATATAAACCCCACGGTACTGATTCTCCCAAAGAGCGTGCTGATGAAATACATCGCACCATTGCACAGCAATCAACTCACTGTTTCTTTTTATATTTGCAAAAAAAGTTAATATAATGTATATCGTAAAAATCACTAAAGAAAAGGAAAGTATATTTATAAGGAGTATATATAATCCAACAAAAAATTTTTGCATTTATATTACCTTCCCTTAAAAACTTTCAGCCCAGACAAGGTTTTTCTGCAACTCACCCCAGATATTATACTCCCTTGCCGCACCCATTTGATGAAACCGCCCCATAGCACTATCATCTACTGGAATTAAACCTCCTAATAAAACACCTCTTGATTTACTGCTTGTTATATTCCAGTTATATCTGTCAAAGAATACGAAAGTAAACAGAAGGTTATATTCATATTTTCCTCTTTCCATCATTTTACCGGCGATGGACAAATGGCGTGTGTGCGCTATTTCTTTGATAGTAAGCTCACCTTTCCCCCAACATTGATATCCACCAATGGCATAGAAAAGATCGGCGCTATCCTCTCTGAAGTCACCATGTGAAACAGCTGATGATGTTATTTTATAAATACCTGGAGATAGAGAAGAGGCTATCTCTTCACAAAATGCTTGTGCTTCTTTTAACTCTTTCTCAAAGATGTTTCTTAATCCCCGGGATTTACTCATAAAATAATTCATCATTTCAAAATCATAATGAATATCTTCTCTTCCTTGCAAAGGATTTTCGAAATAATGTTTAAGATGATCCACCGCTGTGGGATAGCGATACTTTATAAATTTTAATACATACGCATAGTCTTCAATCCCTTTATCATTCAAAACCTGAATGATACTTTGCGCTACGGTTGATAGCCCATCCGAATTAGATGGGCTTGATAAACACAGGTTACACCATGCACCAGACCCATAGTCCTGCTGATAGTCTGGATCTTTTTCACCTAAAATATACCCAGCCATTATATAAATATCTCTCTATATATAAGTCAAATTATCATTAATAACATAATCAAGCAATTAATATACTATTATGAAGATTTAAAATATTGTTATGAAGAAAGGTTAATACTAAAAACTATAAATATGATAAAAATCAAAAAAAAGCCCGGGTAGAAATAAATCTATCCGGGCTTTTATATCTTATAAATTAATTAGTCTTCTTTCGAACCACGGCTGGCGCGACGACGATCGTTTTCAGTCAGATGACGTTTACGGATACGGATGGACGTCGGGGTCACTTCGACCAGTTCGTCATCATCGATAAACTCAAGCGCCTGTTCCAGAGACATTTTGATCGGCGGAACCAGAACCGTGGCTTCGTCCGTGCCGGACGCGCGCATGTTGGTCAGTTTCTTACCGGTCAGGCAGTTAACGGTCAGGTCGTTGGAACGGCTGTGAATACCGATAATCTGGCCTTCGTACACTTCCGCGCCGTGGCCCAGGAACAGCTTGCCGCGATCCTGCAAACCGAACAGCGCAAACGCAACCGCTTTGCCCTGGCCGTTAGAGATCAGCACGCCGTTGTTACGCTGGCCGATTTCGCCCGGACGCACGTCGTCGTAGTGGCTGAAGGTGGAGTACAGCAGACCGGTACCGGAAGTCATGGTCATGAACTCGGTACGGAAACCGATCAGGCCACGCGCCGGAATCAGGTAATCCAGACGAATACGGCCTTTGCCGTCAGGGATCATGTCCTTAACATCGCCTTTACGCTCGCCCATGGCTTGCATTACCGCGCCCTGGTGCTGCTCTTCGATATCCAGGGTCACGTTTTCGAACGGTTCCTGCATGCGGCCGTCAATCATGCGGTTAATAACTTTCGGACGGGACACAGCCAGTTCGAAGCCTTCACGACGCATGTTTTCGATCAGTACCGACAGGTGCAGTTCGCCACGACCGGATACGCGGAACGCATCGGAGTCTTCGGTTTCTTCAACGCGCAGCGCCACGTTGTGCACCAGCTCTTTGTTCAGACGCTCAAGGATCTGACGAGAGGTCACGAACTTACCTTCTTTACCGCAGAACGGCGAAGTGTTGACGTTGAAGAACATGGTCACGGTCGGCTCGTCAACAGACAGGGCCGGCAGCGCTTCCACGTTTTGCGGATCGCACAGCGTGTCGGAGATATTCAGCTCGCCCAGACCGGTGATCGCGATGATATCGCCTGCTTCCGCTTCGGTGGATTCAATACGCTCCAGGCCGAGGTGGGTCAGAACTTTACCGACTTTACCGTTACGGGTTTTGCCTTCGCTGTCGATCAGGGTGATCTGCTGGTTAGGTTTCACTTTACCGCGCTTGATGCGACCGATGCCGATAACGCCAACATAGTTGTTGTAATCGAGCTGGGAGATCTGCATCTGGAACGGACCGTCGAGGTCAACGTTTGGCGCCGGTACGTGGTCAACAATCGCCTGATACAGCGGGGTCATATCTTCCGCCATATCGGTGTGATCGTTGCCTGCGATACCCATCAGCGCTGAAGCATAAATAATCGGGAAGTCCAGTTGCTCGTCAGTCGCGTCGAGGTTGACGAACAGGTCGAACACCTGATCCACAACCCAGTCAGGACGCGCGCCAGGACGGTCAACCTTGTTGATAACAACAATTGGCTTCAACCCGTGGGCAAACGCTTTTTTGGTTACAAAGCGGGTCTGCGGCATTGGGCCATCCATTGCATCCACAACCAGCAGTACTGAATCCACCATGGACATAACACGTTCAACTTCTCCACCGAAGTCGGCGTGCCCTGGGGTATCAACGATATTGATACGGTAGTCATTCCATTTGATAGCGGTGTTTTTAGCGAGGATGGTAATCCCACGCTCTTTCTCCAAATCGTTGGAGTCCATCACACGTTCTGTGGTCTCAGCACGTTCGCTGAACGTACCGGATTGCTGCAGCAGCTTGTCAACCAGGGTCGTTTTCCCATGGTCAACGTGCGCAATGATGGCGATGTTACGCAGATTTTCGATCACAACTTTGCCTCAGGCATTAGAAATAGCGCGTTATTGTACACGTATTAATCGAAGGACTAAACAGGATCACAAAGAACCTTTACAAACAATATGAACAGTAAGGGATTGTGATCGGTTTCACGAAGCAAAAAAGAGAGCGCCCAACGAAAATTGCACCAATACAGTGCTCATTATTCACCTGTGAGCACTGTATTGGTGCAAGATATCCATCCTGGTGCAGCCCTTTTGCACTATGGTGCGCATAATAGCGCCTTTTTAGGGTAATTTGAAAGTTGGCACAGATTTCGCTTTATCAAAAACAGGGTGAAAACACCAACTGTTGAGCAGTGCAATTCCACGACGACGATGACCAATCCGGGAGAGTAAGTATGTCCGCCGAACACATTCTGACGATGCTGAATGAACATGAAGTGAAGTTTGTTGATCTGCGCTTCACTGATACCAAAGGTAAAGAGCAGCACGTCACAATCCCTTCCCATCAGGTTAATGCTGACTTCTTCGAAGAAGGCAAAATGTTTGATGGCTCCTCGATTGGTGGCTGGAAAGGCATCAACGAATCTGACATGGTGCTGATGCCTGACGCCTCCACCGCTGTGCTGGACCCGTTCTACGAAGAACCGACCCTGATCATCCGTTGCGATATCCTTGAGCCGGGCACCATGCAGGGTTACGACCGCGACCCGCGTTCTATCGCTAAGCGCGCTGAAGAGTACCTGCGCTCCACCGGTATCGCGGATACCGTGCTGTTCGGGCCAGAGCCGGAATTCTTCCTGTTCGATGACATCCGTTTCGGCAGCTCCATTTCCGGTTCTCACGTGGCTATCGACGATATCGAAGGCGCATGGAACTCCTCCACCAAATACGAAGGCGGCAACAAAGGCCACCGTCCGGGTGTGAAAGGCGGTTATTTCCCGGTTCCGCCAGTCGACTCAGCGCAGGACATCCGTTCTGTTATGTGTCTGACCATGGAAGAAATGGGTCTGGTTGTTGAAGCTCACCACCACGAAGTGGCGACTGCCGGCCAGAACGAAGTGGCTACCCGCTTCAACACCATGACCAAAAAAGCAGACGAAATTCAGATCTACAAATATGTGGTGCACAACGTGGCGCACCGCTTCGGCAAAACCGCGACCTTTATGCCAAAACCGATGTTCGGCGATAACGGCTCCGGTATGCACTGCCACATGTCCCTGTCCAAGAACGGCACCAACCTGTTCTCTGGCGACAAATATGCGGGTCTGTCTGAGCAGGCGCTGTACTACATCGGCGGCGTAATCAAACACGCTAAAGCGATCAACGCCCTGTCTAACCCGACCACCAACTCCTACAAGCGTCTGGTCCCGGGTTACGAAGCGCCGGTTATGCTGGCTTACTCTGCCCGTAACCGTTCCGCCTCCATCCGTATTCCGGTGGTCGCGTCTCCGAAAGCGCGTCGTATCGAAGTGCGTTTTCCGGACCCGGCGGCTAACCCGTACCTGTGCTTCGCCGCGCTGCTGATGGCTGGCCTTGACGGTATCAAGAACAAAATCCATCCGGGCGAAGCCATGGATAAAAACCTGTATGACCTGCCGCCGGAAGAAGCGAAAGAAATCCCGCAGGTTGCAGGCTCTCTGGAAGAAGCACTGAACGAGCTGGATCTGGACCGCGAGTTCCTGACTGCTGGCGGCGTATTCACTGACGAAGCTATCGATGCCTACATCGCTCTGCGTCGTGAAGAAGATGACCGCGTGCGCATGACCCCGCACCCGGTAGAATTTGAGCTGTACTACAGCGTTTAATTTTGTAGTCGTTAATGTTGCCGTGGAATTTTAGCCCATCTTCGGATGGGCTTTTTTCTCCACCAATAAGCTGATTTTAGAGGCTTTTTGCCCGCCTAACGCTATACTGCACTAAATTGGTGCAACTTTTCGGAGACGGCTAAATGGCAACAGGCATGCTGCCCGATGCTGGGCAGATCCTCAATTCTTTGATTAACAGCATTTTGCTGGTGGATGACGAGCTGGCTGTCCATTACGCCAACCCTGCCGCCCAGCAGTTGCTCGCCCAAAGCTCGCGCAAACTGTACGGCACGCCGCTGCCGGAACTGCTGAGCTATTTTTCGCTCAATATCGCGCTGATGCAGGAGAGCCTCAACGCGGGCCAGGGGTTTACCGATAACGAAGTGACGCTGGTGATCGACGGGCGTTCGCACATTCTTTCCCTGACCGCCCAGCGCTTGCCGGATACGCTGATCCTGCTGGAAATGGCGCCGATGGATAACCAGCGCCGCCTGAGCCAGGAGCAGTTGCAGCACGCGCAACAGATCGCCGCGCGCGATTTAGTGCGCGGCCTGGCGCATGAAATTAAAAATCCGCTCGGCGGTTTGCGCGGCGCTGCGCAATTGTTGAGTAAAGCGCTACCCGATCCGTCGCTGACGGAGTACACCAAAGTCATTATCGAGCAGGCCGACCGGCTGCGTAATCTGGTCGACAGGCTGCTTGGCCCGCAACAGCCGGGGATGCACGTGACGGAAAGCATCCATAAGGTGGCGGAGCGCGTGGTGAAACTGGTGTCGATGGAGCTGCCCGAGAACGTCACGCTGATCCGTGATTACGACCCCAGCCTGCCGGAACTGGCGCACGATCCCGATCAAATTGAACAGGTGCTGCTGAATATTGTGCGCAACGCGCTGCAGGCGCTGGGGAGCGACGGTGGCGAAATCACGTTGCGCACCCGCACGGCATTCCAGCTAACGCTGCACGGCGTGCGCTACCGACTGGCGGCGCGTATTGATGTGGAAGACAACGGCCCGGGTATTCCGGCCCATTTGCAGGACACGCTGTTTTACCCGATGGTCAGCGGCCGCGAAGGCGGCACCGGGTTGGGGCTGTCTATTGCCCGCAATCTTATCGACCAGCATTCGGGAAAAATCGAATTTACCAGTTGGCCGGGTCATACCGAATTCTCGGTATACCTTCCCATTAGAAAATAGCCGCCGAGTCGTTCAGGTTTGGCTGGACTGAACGATAACGCGTATATCGAGGTGTTTATGCAACGAGGGATTGTCTGGATCGTTGATGACGATAGCTCCATCCGCTGGGTGCTGGAGCGAGCGCTCACCGGCGCCGGATTGCACTGCACGACATTTGAAAGCGGGAACGAGGTGCTCGATGCGTTAACCACCAAAACCCCGGACGTGCTGTTATCGGATATCCGTATGCCGGGCATGGATGGGCTGGCGTTGCTTAAGCAGATCAAACAGCGCCATCCGATGCTCCCGGTCATCATAATGACCGCGCATTCCGATCTGGATGCCGCGGTGAGCGCCTATCAGCAGGGCGCGTTCGATTATCTTCCTAAACCGTTCGATATCGACGAAGCGGTGGCGCTGGTTGAACGCGCCATCAGCCACTATCAGGAACAGCAGCAGCCGCGCAATGCGCCGGTCAGCGGCCCCACTACCGATATTATTGGCGAAGCCCCGGCGATGCAGGACGTATTCCGCATTATTGGCCGCTTGTCGCGTTCGTCGATCAGCGTGCTGATTAACGGCGAATCGGGCACCGGGAAAGAGTTGGTGGCCCACGCGCTGCATCGCCATAGCCCGCGCGCGAAATCACCGTTTATCGCGCTGAATATGGCCGCAATCCCCAAAGATCTGATTGAATCAGAGCTGTTCGGCCATGAGAAAGGCGCGTTTACCGGCGCGAATCAAATTCGCCAGGGGCGGTTTGAGCAGGCCGACGGCGGCACGCTGTTTCTTGATGAAATCGGCGATATGCCGCTGGACGTTCAGACCCGTTTATTGCGCGTGCTGGCGGACGGGCAGTTTTACCGCGTCGGCGGCTATGCGCCGGTGAAGGTGGACGTACGAATTATCGCCGCCACCCACCAGAACCTGGAGCTACGGGTTCAGGAAGGCAAATTTCGTGAAGATTTGTTCCATCGCCTGAACGTAATCCGCGTGCATTTACCGCCGCTGCGCGAGCGCCGGGAAGATATTCCGCGCCTGGCGCGCCACTTTTTGCAGGTCGCCGCGCGGGAACTGGGCGTAGAAGCCAAGCTGCTGCATCCGGAAACCGAAGCGGCGCTGACGCGTCTCGCCTGGCCGGGCAATGTGCGTCAGCTTGAAAACACCTGCCGTTGGCTGACGGTCATGGCGGCTGGCCAGGAAGTGTTGATTCAGGATCTGCCGGGGGAACTGTTTGAAGCCACGGTGCCTGACAGCCCGAGCCAGACGCTGCCGGACAGCTGGGCGACGCTGCTGGCGCAGTGGGCGGATCGCGCGCTGCGTTCCGGCCATCAAAACCTGCTTTCTGAAGCGCAACCCGAAATGGAACGCACGCTGTTAACCACGGCGTTGCGTCACACGCAGGGCCATAAACAGGAAGCGGCGAGGCTATTAGGCTGGGGCCGCAACACCCTGACGCGTAAGCTGAAAGAGTTGGGTATGGAGTAGCGCCGCGCCGCTGTGTAAAGAGGGGCCATTGAGCGCAAATTGCTGCAATTTTGTACTTTACTGTATTAACAACTTCAGTATGATCACGCGCGTTCACGCGAGGGAAAAATCATGCTGGAATCATTAATTCATTTTGTGTCAAGCAGCGCAGAAGTAGGCGCAGCGGCAAGCCAGACGCCGCACACCGCCGTCGCGGCTATACTCTGTGCGGCACTGCTTGGGCTGTTTAGCTGAGACCATCCCCTCAACCGGACCGGTGAGGGGATTGTTTTAGATAACGCGTGAGAACTGCTGCATCCGCGCCTTCTGACGCAGATAAACGTCAAAGCACATGCAGATGTTGCGGATTAACAACCGGCCTTTCGGCGTCACCTGGATGCCTTTCTCGTCAATGTCCACCAGCCCATCTTTCGCCAGCGGCGCTAACAGATTCACATCCTCAGCGAAGTAGTCGCCGAAATTCAGCTGCCACTGCTGCTCAACCGCGGAAAAATCGAGACGGAAGTTACAGATCAGCGCTTTGATAACGTCACGGCGGATGCAGTCGTCGCGGGTGAGCGCCAGACCACGCCACAGAGCGTCGCCGCGCTCATCGACATACTGGTAATACTGCTTCAGCTCTTTGTAGTTCTGCGCGTAGCTGTCGCCAATCATGCTGATCGCCGACACGCCAAGGCCGAGCAAATCGGTGTCGCCCTGGGTGGTGTAGCCCTGGAAATTGCGGTGCAGCACACCTTCGCGCTGGGCGATCGCCAGCTCGTCATCCGGACGGGCAAAATGGTCCATGCCGATAAACTGATAGCCGGCCTGCATCAGCGATCCGATGGTTTGCTGCAAAATATCCAGCTTCTGCTGGGCCGTGGGTAAATCGGCCTCTTTAATTTTACGCTGGGCGGCAAACAGCGTCGGCAGATGCGCATAGTTAAATACGCTCAGGCGATCCGGGTTGAGTTCCGCCACGCGTTGCAGCGTATAAGCGAAGCTTTCCGGCGTCTGCTTCGGCAGGCCATAAATCAGATCGATATTGGTCGAAGTAAAGCCAATTTCCCGCGCGTGGTTCAACAGCGCGAAGATAAACGCTTCGTCCTGCTCGCGGTTCACCAGACGCTGTACTTCTTTGTTGAAATCCTGCACGCCCATGCTGAGACGGTTAAAGCCTTCGGCGCGCAGGTGATCGAGCACATCCAGCTCAATTTCACGCGGGTCAACTTCAATGGAAATTTCCATCTCGTTGCTGAAGTTGAATGCGCCGCGCAGCAGATTCATCAGACGGCTGATTTGCGCTTTGTTCAGGTAGGTGGGCGTGCCGCCGCCCCAGTGCAGTTGCTTAACGGTGCGGCCCGCAAACAGCGGCGCGCGGTGAATAATCTCCTGCTCCAGCGCATCCAGATACTGATCGGCTTTATGTTGCTGGCGGGTAACGATTTTATTGCAGCCGCAGAAATAGCAGAGCTTATGGCAGAACGGGATATGCACATACAGCGACAGCGGGCGATCGGGATAGCGCGCCACCGCCTGGTGGAACTGGCTTTCGCCGTACTGGTCGGAAAATTCAAGCGCGGTAGGATAAGAGGTATATCGCGGCCCGGAATAGTTATATTTCTGGATAAGGGCCAGATCCCAGTCGATCAACTGCACAGACATGCTCACTCCTTCCGATGATGTCTTTGGCGGGTACGCTGAACGGTCCCACCAGCACCACGGGCGATGAGCCGGTTGCGCAACCGCGTTTGACGGCGCGACAACCGCTGTAGTTTAACGAATAACCACACCAGATAACATACTATTGGCAGGACAACGATCAGAACGGGCAGGCCCATAGCGTGCCGATCAGTTGCCGCCCTTGAGCAGACGCATCAAATCGTCGCCGCGGTTTTCGTCTTCTTCCTCGTCCTCATCATCCCAGGAGAGACCAAGCTGCTGCATCAGCTCATCAATACGATCCAGTTTCGCGTCGACCCATTCCTGATCGGCTTTGCTCAGGGTTTCCCCTTCTTCAAGACGCTCCAGTAATCCATCCAGACGCTCGTCATTTTCCAGCATATCCAGTTCGGCCTGCGGTGAAAGCATAGGTTTCTTCTCACTCTTCGGTTTCTGCTGCTTAGATACAGGCGCTTCTGTCACGCCCAACGGAATGGGGGTTTTGCTACCGATGCGCGGATCTTTTTTCTGGCCGCTGCGAACGTTTTTCGCGTCTGCTGCAACGCCGGATGCGCGGCTGCCTGGCGCGTGGCCGCTGTGTTTTTTCTGGCGCTTACGTTCGCGCCCTTCCTGGTTCAGCTCTTCGCGTGTTTTACGACGCGCTTTCGCAGGGCGTCTGGAGGTTGGTTGCTTCATATCGGGGTCGTCTTAAGCCATTTACGAGAATAATGACATCATACTTCAAGCCGCTTCTTACATTATGGGTAATTAATCGATATGTGAGAGACGGTTTATTTATGATGATGAGAATTGCGGCGGAATCTATCAGAAACGCAGAAAAGAGAAAAGGCGACAGTTTTGCTGTCGCCTTTTCTCTTAACTTTGCGCTCGTCCTGGCTTGCTACCAACCACCCTGTCTTTCCGTTAGCAAACAACGCTCCGTGTGTGTCCTTTTCCTTGTGACGTCTTATGACGCTGGCTCTCCAGCCGTATCCTGTTCTTCGTCGCCCTGACGTTCCTGAACTTTATTCCGGGGTCATCCTTGCCCGCGCTGACTACTTTACCTTTTTAGAATAATGAGACAAGTCGCAGGCACAGCAATCTACCATTTTTAAGAGTGGTCTTATTAAAATATCCCCATGATTTATAAACATTTATTTTAAATGCATGTAAAGATTAGCCCTGCTTTTCTCAGGGTTTAAATCCGCAATCTCTTACAACGCATCGGGAATATCGTGTAAGCCTGGATTTAAGAACCCCGCCTTTCGCAGGGGTTCAGGTATAATCCCTTCATCGCTTGTCCTGATGGAGACGACCTTTGACTAACTGGAACTATCAACAGACGCATTTTGTGACCAGTGCGCCTGATATTCGCCACTTGCCTTCCGATACCGGCATTGAAGTGGCTTTCGCAGGCCGCTCGAACGCAGGGAAATCAAGTGCGCTTAATACCTTAACCAATCAAAAAAGCCTGGCCAGAACCAGTAAAACCCCTGGCCGTACGCAGCTAATCAACCTGTTCCAGGTAGCGGAAGGCAAACGCCTGGTCGACCTGCCCGGCTACGGTTATGCCGAAGTCCCGGAAGAGATGAAGCTCAAATGGCAGCGCGCGCTGGGTGAATATTTGCAGGCGCGTCAGTGTTTGCAGGGTCTGGTGGTGCTGATGGATATCCGCCATCCGCTGAAGGATCTCGATCAGCAGATGATTCACTGGGCTGTAGAAAGCCAAATCCCGGTGCTGGTGCTGCTGACCAAAGCTGACAAGCTGGCCAGCGGCGCGCGTAAAGCGCAGCTCAATATGGTGCGGGAAGCGGTTATCGCCTTTAACGGCGATGTGCAGGTTGAAGCGTTTTCGTCACTGAAGAAACTGGGCGTTGATAAGCTGCGTCAGAAACTGGACAGCTGGTTTAGCGACCTGACGCCGGTAACGGAAGACGCGCAGGCCGAAGAATAAGCAGGCGTACGGGGCAACCCGTACCCTCGAAACTTTTTTTCAGGCAATAAAAAACGCCCCAGTCATGAGATGACTGGGGCGGCTAAATATTCAGCCAAATCCGATTACGTGAAGTAAAAGGTCTGAAAGATAGAACATCTTACCTCTGTACCCTACGCGTTTAACTCTACTACCTTTTTTCCACGCCACAAAGTATTTTTGTAATTTTTTTTCAATCTTTACATTCTGAATTCAAAGCGTCATCACAAAAAGCGATAAGTTATGTTGCTAAGTTACAGAAAAATGACTTTGCGGCGCATTTATCAGTGAGCCTGATCCCAGTTTTCACCGCTGCCCACTTCCACCAGCAACGGCACATCCAGTTTCATACTGTTTTCCATTAGCTCATGGATCTTCTCAGACACGGTTTGCACATCCTCTTTGTGCACTTCAAACACCAGTTCATCGTGTACCTGCATGATCAGTTTGACGCGCGGCTGCTCTTTCTCAAGCCAGGCGTCTACGGCAATCATGGCGCGTTTGATGATGTCTGCGGCGGTGCCCTGCATTGGCGCGTTGATCGCCGCACGCTCTGCACCGGCACGGCGGGCTGCGTTACTGGATTTGATGTCCGGAAGATACAGACGGCGGCCATCCAGCGTTTCAACATAGCCCTGTTCTTTCGCCTGCTGGCGGGTACGCTCCATATATTCACGCACGCCAGGGTAGCGCTCGAAGTAGAGGTCCATATACTTTTGCGATTCTTTGCGCGGAATATTGAGCTGGCGCGACAGGCCAAATGCGCTCATGCCATAGATCAGCCCGAAGTTGATCGCTTTGGCGCTGCGGCGCTGTTCGCCGGAGACGCTTTCCAGCGGCAAGCCAAACACTTCCGCTGCCGTGGCGCGGTGAATATCCTTGCCTTCCGCAAAGGCGCTCAGTAAGCCTTTATCGCGGGAAAGGTGCGCCATAATGCGCAGTTCGATTTGCGAGTAGTCCGCAGAAACGATCACGTAGTCTTCTGGCGCAATAAATGCCTGGCGAATTCGGCGTCCTTCTTCATTGCGCACCGGAATATTCTGCAGGTTTGGATCGGTAGACGAAAGCCGGCCGGTAGCCGCTACCGCCTGATGATAGGAGGTATGCACGCGCCCGGTCTTGGGGTTAATCATCAACGGAAGTTTATCGGTGTAGGTGGATTTGAGTTTAGCCAGCCCGCGATATTGCAGAATCACTTTCGGCAGCGGGTAATCCAGCGCCAGCTCTTCCAGCACCTCTTCCGACGTGGACGGCGCGCCGCCAGGCGTTTTCTTCAGCGGCTTGATACCCTGCTTTTCAAACAGAATGGTTTGCAGCTGTTTGGTGGACGAGAGATTGAACGGTTCGCCGGCGATGTCATGGGCTTTTTGCTCCAGCTCGGCCAGGCGTAGCGTTAATTCTTCCGAATGGCGGTGCAATACCGCTGGATCGATTTTCACACCGTTACGTTCAACGCGCGACAGGACCGGCACCAGCGGCATTTCGATGGTTTCAAAAACGTGGCGCGGCCCTTTTTCTTTCTCCAGCTTCGGCCACATTTTAAGGTGCAGCTGCAGCGTGACGTCTGCATCCTCGGCGGCATAGCGCCCTGCTTCTTCCAGCGCGATCTGGTTAAACGTCAGCTGGTTTTTGCCTTTTCCGGCAATCTGTTCAAACGTGATGGTTTTATGCTTCAGCCAGCGATCGGCCAGGCTATCCATATCATGACGGCCCGCTACGCTATCCAGAATATACGACTCCAGCATGGTGTCGAAGGCGATACCGCGCAGTTCAATGCCGTAATTCTGCAACACGCCGCGATCGTATTTGAGGTTTTGCCCGACTTTACGGGCGCTTTCACTTTCAAGCAGCGGCTTAAGTAATTCCAGTACGCGTTCACAGGTCAGCTGCTCCGGCGCATCAATATAATCGTGCGCCACCGGCACATAAGCCGCAATCCCCGGTTCGGTTGCGAACGAGAAGCCCACCAGGCGCGCAGAGTGGTTGTCCAGACTATCCGTTTCGGTATCAAAGGCAAAGACCGGGGCTTTCTCAAGACGGGCAATCCACTCGGTGAGCGTTTTCTCATCCAGAATGGTGACGTAGTTGTCATATGAGAGAGCCACAGCCGGTTCGTCAGGCTCTTCGTTGATAACGAGAGTTTCTGGCAGTTTCGCCGCAGGTCTCGCGCCTTTCGCCTGCAGCCATTTACCGGCTTCAACATCTGCGGTCCAGCGCTTGAATTCATATTTCTTGAACAGATCGACCAGCACATCCGCCGTTGGCTGTTTTACTTCAAGTTGATCGCACGTCAGTTCAAGCTCCACATCGGTTTTGATGGTGGCGAGCTGGTAAGAGAGGTATGCCACCTCTTTATGATCGGCAAGCTTAGCGGCCATGGTTTTGGCGCCCCGGAAGCTCAGGCCAGCGATTTTTTCCGGCTCGGCAAACAGCGTATCCAGCCCACCCAGGCCTTGCAGCAGCCCCTGCGCAGTTTTCTCACCCACGCCAGGCACGCCCGGAATGTTATCCGAGGAATCGCCCATCAGCGCCAGGAAATCGATAATCAATTCCGGCGGCACGCCGTATTTAGTGACCACTTCTTCTGGACCGAGAATGATATTGGTCATGGTGTTAATGAGCGTAATGCCCGGCGTAACCAGCTGCGCCATGTCTTTGTCGCCGGTGCTGATCAGCACCGGACGGCCCGCTTTTTCCGCTTCACGCGCCAGAGTGCCGATGACGTCGTCTGCCTCTACGCCGGAAACCGCCAACAGCGGTAGACCCATGGCCTTAACCATGGCGTGCAGCGGCTCGATCTGCGCACGGAGATCGTCAGGCATCGGCGGTCGATGCGATTTGTAATGCTCAAACAGCTCATCACGAAAGGTTTTGCCTTTGGCGTCAAAAACCACCGCCGCGTGAGTGGGTTGATACTGCATTAACAGGCTACGCAGCATATTAAGAACGCCGTACATTGCCCCGGTCGGCTCGCCTGCACTATTGGTCAGCGGTGGGAAGGCGTGATAGGCCCGATACAGGTAAGAAGAGCCATCAACGAGGATAAGAGGATTTTCTGGGATCTGAACCATAATGTCCGTGCCTGATGTTTACGTTATCCCTAAAGGATGCCATAGCTGGCGCAGAAATATGAATTTTTCAGACCAATATGCATGAAAGAATTAACGATCCTCGACCTCTCTCGCAGGATCAACCTGTGGATAACTGTGTGTACAAAAGTTTTTAGAATAAATGCATATATAAAAACAACGCTGGATTCAATTAAAAAAATCATTGATATCATGCAATTACAGCAAATCATTGATCCGGGATATTTCCTTCTCGATCGTTTGATTATTGTGGATATAAAATATCGCAAAGGTTGTTAAATCGCTGATAAATCCGACGCTTTCCGTAAATTCAAATACCGTAACGTTTCGGTTCGTCATCAAACCGGGATTTCTGATAAAATCCCCCGCTTGTGCGCATTTTCAGCGCACTGCTTCCTATAACTCCATGAATATAATCATTATGTCGAGATTGATTGCTGCGATAACGCTGTTTTTAAGTATCGCGCTGACTATTTTAGTCACGATTTTCTGCTCTGTGCCAATCATCCTTGCCGGGATCGTAAAGCTATTAATACCATTTCCTGCAGTCTGGCGAACAATCTCAGCTTTCTGCAATTTCATGATGTTTTGTTGGTGCGAAGGACTCGCCGCACTGTTAAAACTGAACCCGCATTTAAAATGGGATGTTGAGGGACTTGAAGGACTCAACAAAAAAAACTGGTATCTGCTCATTTGCAATCATCACAGCTGGGCCGATATTGTGGTGCTGTGTGTTTTGTTCCGCAAACACATCCCAATGAACAAATATTTCCTTAAACAGCAGCTTGCCTGGATCCCATTTATTGGTCTGGCTTGCTGGGCGCTGGATATGCCGTTTATGCGCCGTTATTCCCGCAGCTATTTGTTGCGTCACCCTGAACGGCGCGGCAAAGATGTAGAAACTACTCGGCGTTCCTGCGAAAAGTTTCGCCATCATCCGACGACTATCGTCAATTTCGTTGAAGGCTCGCGTTTCACTGAAGCAAAAAGCCAGCAATTACGCTCACCCTTTAAGCATTTGCTGCCACCAAAAGCAGCGGGTATCGCTATGGCGCTTAATGTTCTTGGCTCGCAATTCGACAAGATGCTTAACGTCACGCTGTGTTACCCGGAAAATAACGCAACGCCTTTTTTCGATATGCTGAGCGGTAAACTGACGCGTATTGTGGTGAGGATTGATTTATTACCGGTGGCGGAGGAATTGCACGGCGATTATGTCAACGATAAAAACTTCAAACGACAATTTCAGCTCTGGCTTAATGCAGTGTGGCGCGAGAAAGACAATCAGCTCGAGACAATAAAACAACAATACAAAAAAGCCGGTCAGTGACCGGCTTTTTCATGTGGATATTATTTCTTTTCGACCAGGAATTTCACGGTATCCGCATATTGCTGAACAAAGGCGTCCATGTTGCTGGTCTCCATACCCTGCGGGTTCAGCTGATATTTGCCGTTAACAAACATCGCCGGTACGCCACGCAGTTCAAGATCGGCTGCTGCTTTTTCCTGCTGAGCGACCAGAGATTTCACCACGAAGCTGTTCCACGCGGCATCGTACTCCTCGCCTTTCACACCGGCATCGATAAAGACTTTACGGATATCCGCTACGGTCTGTACGGTTTGGGTTTTCTGAACGGCATCAAACATCGGCGCAGTAATTTTGTCTTCCACGCCCAACGCCATTGCGACCGCCCAGGCCTGAGTCAGGTCTTTACCCAACGGCCCCAGGAATTCGACGTGGTACTTGGTCATTTTGGTGCCTTCCGGCAGTTTCTTTTTCACGTTATCGGAAACGTGGATCACTTCTTCAAACTGATAGCAGTGCGGGCAATAGAATGAGAAAAACTCAAGCACTTGCGGTTCGCCGGCGACGGGTTTTTCGAGCGTAATGTACTGTTTGCCGTCGGTGATTTGGGCAGCTGTAGCGCTAAAAGCCAGAATCATCCCCGCCAGCGCCAGTAATACTTTTTTCATCTTCAACTCTCTCCTGAATATACAGATTAATACATCGGCGTTAACTGCAATGGGGGTTCGTTGAGAACCCGTACCTGCTCGTGAAATGTTGCCGTTTGCCTGCGCCAGTAATCTTCCTCTTCAAGCCAGGGGAAGTTACGAGGGAACGCAGGATCTTCCCAGCGTCGAATTAACCACGCCAGGTAATAAACCATACGCATCGCGCGTAACGGTTCAATTAGAGTCAGCTCGCTCATATCAAAGGAAGTAAATTCTTCATACGCTTCAATGATAGTTTCGAGCTGCATGCGCTGTTCGGCTTTATCACCGTTTAACAGCATCCATAAATCCTGTACGGCCGGGCCGTTGCGCGCATCATCCAGATCGACAAACAGCGGCCCGTCGCGCCAGAGAATATTACCGGGATGGCAATCCCCATGTAATCTCAGCGTTTCTGTATTTTCTCCCCAGCGGACGCGGACCGCATCGATCAGGGCATCTGTCGCGCTTAAAAAGGCGTCTTTCAACGCAGCGGGAACCAGAGGGGAGGCGGCCAGCAGGGTACGTGGTTCAAGAAGATATTCATTGATGCCGATCGACGGGCGATGCTGGAACAGGGCGCGACGGCCAACCTGATGGATGCGGCCCAGATAGCGCCCTACCCATTCCATTTGATCGAGATTATCGGTTTCATACTGGCGACCGCCAAGGCTTTGGAAAACGGCGAAACGATAGCCCTGGTATTCAGGCAACGTCGTGCCGTTAAGCATCAACGGCGCAGCCAGCGGGATCTCATCGGCGGCTAATTCCCGTGCAAAAGCGTGTTCTTCGAGGATCTGCGCAGTCGTCCAGCGCTGCGGACGATAGAACTTCACAACATAGCGTTTGCGATCTTCATCCTGAAACTGGTAAACGCGGTTCTCATAGCTGTTCAACGGCGTTAGCCCGGAATCAACGCGGATGCCCTGTTCAAATAAGGCATCCATAATGATATCCGGGTGTAACGTCTGGAATGTAAAAGCGTTATCTGTCATTCCGTTATCCAAAAATACGGCTAATGCTTCAGAATATCATTCTGGCAGCGTATTGTTGGCTTCGCTTACATGCTTTTACTCTTTAATGACGCCGCGCGCGCGTAATAGTGCCGTTTTAAAATCCTCTTCGTAATCTTTTTTAAGCCCCGGAATGGCTTCGTCTTTCGCGGAATCGCGCATTTTCAGGTGATATATCAAGATATCATCGGTGAGATCGGCCAGATCGCCGGTAAAACCTGACTCCTTCGCCAGTTTCTGCAAAAATTGCAGCAGATTAAGGTCGGGCTCTTTTTGCCAGGCTGGCTGAAGCAATTCGATAACTTCATTAAGGCGTTTGCATTTCATAATGGCGCTCCTTTCTTTGAGAAAGACACGTTAACAGGGTCAAACCCACAATAAAAGAGGCGATACTTTTGGCGAAATTAACGGGTGCAGTGCTCGCCGGTGGCCGGGCGATGCGAATGGGCGGCCAGGACAAAGGTTTGGTGCTACTGAACGGCAAGCCGTTATGGCGGCATGTTGCGTCGCGTCTGCTACCGCAGGTTGATAGCCTGGTGATTAGCGCCAACCGCAATATCGAACAGTATCAGCAAAGCGGTTTTAGCGTGATTACCGATACGCTGGCGGATTTTCCGGGGCCGCTGGCGGGAATGTTATCTGTTATGCAGGCAGTAGAAAGCGAATGGTTTCTGTTTTGCCCCTGCGATACGCCAAATATTCCTGCCGATGTTGTTTCGCGTTTACAGGCTGCCATAAATGATGCGCCAGCCGCCTGGGTTAACGATGGGCAGCGCGATCATCCCACGCTGTGCCTGGTAAACAGACGCGTCGTACCGTTGCTGAAAGCGTACTTAGCCAGTGGTGAAAGACGCGTAATGGTATTCCTCACGCAGGCAGGTGGCCATGCCGTGTTGTTTAGTGACGGCGTGCACCGCTTTGCAAACGTAAACACACCGGACGATCTTGAACAGTGGCAGATGAAATGACGACGCCGATACTTGGCATTACTGGATGGAGTGGGACCGGAAAAACCACGCTGCTGAAAAAGCTAATCCCAGCGCTAAACCAGCGCGGCATTCGTACCGGGCTGATTAAGCATACCCATCACAAAATGGACGTCGATAAGCCGGGTAAAGACAGCTATGAGCTACGTAAGGCCGGTGCGTATCAAACGCTGGTCGCCAGCGCAGAGCGCTGGGCGCTGATGACCGAAACGCCGGATGAAGCGCAGCTCGATCTTCACTATCTGGCAAGCCGAATGGATCACCGCACCCTGGATATTATTCTGGTGGAAGGCTTTAAGCATGAAGCGATTCCTAAACTGCTTTTATACCGTGAAGGAACGAAGCATAGCGTTGCCGAGCTGGTATGCGATGAGTATGTCATTGCGCTGGTGACGGATATCGCTGTGCACCACGGCTTGCCGGTTATTGATATTAACGATGAGAATCAGGTAGTAAATTTTATTGAGGAATGGTTGAAAAAACAGTAACGATGGGTCAGGCGGGGAAATGTCCATTCCGTCTGGCTTTTTGCTGGATCGCAGACAGCAAAAAGCCCATCCG
>NZ_JAAATR010000023.1 GCF_009907385.1 Atlantibacter hermannii | reverse complement strand
CACTAAATCAGTAAGTTGGCAGCATCACCCGACGCACTTTGCGCCGAATAAATACCTGTGACGGAAGATCACTTCGCAGAATAAATAAATCCTGGTGTCCCTGTTGATACCGGGAAGCCCTGGGCCAACTTTTGGCGAAAATGAGACGTTGATCGGCACGTAAGAGGTTCCAACTTTCACCATAATGAAATAAGATCACTACCGGGCGTATTTTTTGAGTTATCGAGATTTTCAGGAGCTAAGGAAGCTAAAATGGAGAAAAAAATCACTGGATATACCACCGTTGATATATCCCAATGGCATCGTAAAGAACATTTTGAGGCATTTCAGTCAGTTGCTCAATGTACCTATAACCAGACCGTTCAGCTGGATATTACGGCCTTTTTAAAGACCGTAAAGAAAAATAAGCACAAGTTTTATCCGGCCTTTATTCACATTCTTGCCCGCCTGATGAATGCTCATCCGGAATTCCGTATGGCAATGAAAGACGGTGAGCTGGTGATATGGGATAGTGTTCACCCTTGTTACACCGTTTTCCATGAGCAAACTGAAACGTTTTCATCGCTCTGGAGTGAATACCACGACGATTTCCGGCAGTTTCTACACATATATTCGCAAGATGTGGCGTGTTACGGTGAAAACCTGGCCTATTTCCCTAAAGGGTTTATTGAGAATATGTTTTTCGTCTCAGCCAATCCCTGGGTGAGTTTCACCAGTTTTGATTTAAACGTGGCCAATATGGACAACTTCTTCGCCCCCGTTTTCACCATGGGCAAATATTATACGCAAGGCGACAAGGTGCTGATGCCGCTGGCGATTCAGGTTCATCATGCCGTTTGTGATGGCTTCCATGTCGGCAGAATGCTTAATGAATTACAACAGTACTGCGATGAGTGGCAGGGCGGGGTGATGCTGCCAACTTACTGATTTAGTG
>NZ_JAAATR010000022.1 GCF_009907385.1 Atlantibacter hermannii | reverse complement strand
CGGGAGTGACCATAGATTCCGTTTTCTGAGGCGACCCCCACATAGAGACCTTCCCGGTCATTCACTTTGTAGAGTTTGTCCCTGGGCTTGAGATTGCGCAGCTTGGTATCGGTCAGCATGTACCTTGTCCTTCTTCGTCTCCGATACCCACTCTATTGTAAACAAGACATTTTTATCTTTTATATTCAATGGCTTATTTTCCTGCTAATTGGTAATACCATGAAAAATACCATGCTCAGAAAAGGCTTAACAATATTTTGAAAAATTGCCTACTGAGCGCTGCCGCACAGCTCCATAGGCCGCTTTCCTGGCTTTGCTTCCAGATGTATGCTATTCTGCTCCTGCAGCTAATGGAGCACCGCAAACAGGTTACTCGCCTGGGGATTCCCTTTCGACCCGAGCATCCGTATGAGACTCATGCTCGATTATTATTATTATAGAAGCCCCCATGAATAAATCGCTCATCATTTTCGGCATCGTCAACATAACCTCGGACAGTTTCTCCGATGGAGGCCGGTATCTGGCGCCAGACGCAGCCATTGCGCAGGCGCGTAAGCTGATGGCCGAGGGGGCAGATGTGATCGACCTCGGTCCGGCATCCAGCAATCCCGACGCCGCGCCTGTTTCGTCCGACACAGAAATCGCGCGTATCGCGCCGGTGCTGGACGCGCTCAAGGCAGATGGCATTCCCGTCTCGCTCGACAGTTATCAACCCGCGACGCAAGCCTATGCCTTGTCGCGTGGTGTGGCCTATCTCAATGATATTCGCGGTTTTCCAGACGCTGCGTTCTATCCGCAATTGGCGAAATCATCTGCCAAACTCGTCGTTATGCATTCGGTGCAAGACGGGCAGGCAGATCGGCGCGAGGCACCCGCTGGCGACATCATGGATCACATTGCGGCGTTCTTTGACGCGCGCATCGCGGCGCTGACGGGTGCCGGTATCAAACGCAACCGCCTTGTCCTTGATCCCGGCATGGGGTTTTTTCTGGGGGCTGCTCCCGAAACCTCGCTCTCGGTGCTGGCGCGGTTCGATGAATTGCGGCTGCGCTTCGATTTGCCGGTGCTTCTGTCTGTTTCGCGCAAATCCTTTCTGCGCGCGCTCACAGGCCGTGGTCCGGGGGATGTCGGGGCCGCGACACTCGCTGCAGAGCTTGCCGCCGCCGCAGGTGGAGCTGACTTCATCCGCACACACGAGCCGCGCCCCTTGCGCGACGGGCTGGCGGTATTGGCGGCGCTGAAAGAAACCGCAAGAATTCGTTAACTGCACATTCGGGATATTTCTCTATATTCGCGCTTCATCAGAAAACTGAAGGAACCTCCATTGAATCGAACTAATATTTTTTTTGGTGAATCGCATTCTGACTGGTTGCCTGTCAGAGGCGGAGAATCTGGTGATTTTGTTTTTCGACGTGGTGACGGGCATGCCTTCGCGAAAATCGCACCTGCTTCCCGCCGCGGTGAGCTCGCTGGAGAGCGTGACCGCCTCATTTGGCTCAAAGGTCGAGGTGTGGCTTGCCCCGAGGTCATCAACTGGCAGGAGGAACAGGAGGGTGCATGCTTGGTGATAACGGCAATTCCGGGAGTACCGGCGGCTGATCTGTCTGGAGCGGATTTGCTCAAAGCGTGGCCGTCAATGGGGCAGCAACTTGGCGCTGTTCACAGCCTATCGGTTGATCAATGTCCGTTTGAGCGCAGGCTGTCGCGAATGTTCGGACGCGCCGTTGATGTGGTGTCCCGCAATGCCGTCAATCCCGACTTCTTACCGGACGAGGACAAGAGTACGCCGCAGCTCGATCTTTTGGCTCGTGTCGAACGAGAGCTACCGGTGCGGCTCGACCAAGAGCGCACCGATATGGTTGTTTGCCATGGTGATCCCTGCATGCCGAACTTCATGGTGGACCCTAAAACTCTTCAATGCACGGGTCTGATCGACCTTGGGCGGCTCGGAACAGCAGATCGCTATGCCGATTTGGCACTCATGATTGCTAACGCCGAAGAGAACTGGGCAGCGCCAGATGAAGCAGAGCGCGCCTTCGCTGTCCTATTCAATGTATTGGGGATCGAAGCCCCCGACCGCGAACGCCTTGCCTTCTATCTGCGATTGGACCCTCTGACTTGGGGTTGATGTTCATGCCGCCTGTTTTTCCTGCTCATTGGCACGTTTCGCAACCTGTTCTCATTGCGGACACCTTTTCCAGCCTCGTTTGGAAAGTTTCATTGCCAGACGGGACTCCTGCAATCGTCAAGGGATTGAAACCTATAGAAGACATTGCTGATGAACTGCGCGGGGCCGACTATCTGGTATGGCGCAATGGGAGGGGAGCAGTCCGGTTGCTCGGTCGTGAGAACAATCTGATGTTGCTCGAATATGCCGGGGAGCGAATGCTCTCTCACATCGTTGCCGAGCACGGCGACTACCAGGCGACCGAAATTGCAGCGGAACTAATGGCGAAGCTGTATGCCGCATCTGAGGAACCCCTGCCTTCTGCCCTTCTCCCGATCCGGGATCGCTTTGCAGCTTTGTTTCAGCGGGCGCGCGATGATCAAAACGCAGGTTGTCAAACTGACTACGTCCACGCGGCGATTATAGCCGATCAAATGATGAGCAATGCCTCGGAACTGCGTGGGCTACATGGCGATCTGCATCATGAAAACATCATGTTCTCCAGTCGCGGCTGGCTGGTGATAGATCCCGTCGGTCTGGTCGGTGAAGTGGGCTTTGGCGCCGCCAATATGTTCTACGATCCGGCTGACAGAGACGACCTTTGTCTCGATCCTAGACGCATTGCACAGATGGCGGACGCATTCTCTCGTGCGCTGGACGTCGATCCGCGTCGCCTGCTCGACCAGGCGTACGCTTATGGGTGCCTTTCCGCAGCTTGGAACGCGGATGGAGAAGAGGAGCAACGCGATCTAGCTATCGCGGCCGCGATCAAGCAGGTGCGACAGACGTCATACTAGATATCAAGCGACTTCTCCTATCCCCTGGGAACACATCAATCTCACCGGAGAATATCGCTGGCCAAAGCCTTAGCGTAGGATTCCGCCCCTTCCCGCAAACGACCCCAAACAGGAAACGCAGCTGAAACGGGAAGCTCAACACCCACTGACGCATGGGTTGTTCAGGCAGTACTTCATCAACCAGCAAGGCGGCACTTTCGGCCATCCGCCGCGCCCCACAGCTCGGGCAGAAACCGCGACGCTTACAGCTGAAAGCGACCAGGTGCTCGGCGTGGCAAGACTCGCAGCGAACCCGTAGAAAGCCATGCTCCAGCCGCCCGCATTGGAGAAATTCTTCAAATTCCCGTTGCACATAGCCCGGCAATTCCTTTCCCTGCTCTGCCATAAGCGCAGCGAATGCCGGGTAATACTCGTCAACGATCTGATAGAGAAGGGTTTGCTCGGGTCGGTGGCTCTGGTAACGACCAGTATCCCGATCCCGGCTGGCCGTCCTGGCCGCAACATGAGGCATGTTCCGCGTCCTTGCAATACTGTGTTTACATACAGTCTATCGCTTAGCGGAAAGTTCTTTTAGGGGTCTGACGCTCAGTGGAACGAAAACTCACGTTAAGGGATTTTGGTCATGAGATTATCAAAAAGGATCTTCACCTAGATCCTTTTAAATTAAAAATGAAGTTTTAAATCAATCTAAAGTATATATGAGTAAACTTGGTCTGACAGTTACCAATGCTTAATCAGTGAGGCACCTATCTCAGCGATCTGTCTATTTCGTTCATCCATAGTTGCCTGACTCCCCGTCGTGTAGATAACTACGATACGGGAGGGCTTACCATCTGGCCCCAGTGCTGCAATGATACCGCGAGACCCACGCTCACCGGCTCCAGATTTATCAGCAATAAACCAGCCAGCCGGAAGGGCCGAGCGCAGAAGTGGTCCTGCAACTTTATCCGCCTCCATCCAGTCTATTAATTGTTGCCGGGAAGCTAGAGTAAGTAGTTCGCCAGTTAATAGTTTGCGCAACGTTGTTGCCATTGCTGCAGGCATCGTGGTGTCACGCTCGTCGTTTGGTATGGCTTCATTCAGCTCCGGTTCCCAACGATCAAGGCGAGTTACATGATCCCCCATGTTGTGCAAAAAAGCGGTTAGCTCCTTCGGTCCTCCGATCGTTGTCAGAAGTAAGTTGGCAGCAGTGTTATCACTCATGGTTATGGCAGCACTGCATAATTCTCTTACTGTCATGCCATCCGTAAGATGCTTTTCTGTGACTGGTGAGTACTCAACCAAGTCATTCTGAGAATAGTGTATGCGGCGACCGAGTTGCTCTTGCCCGGCGTCAACACGGGATAATACCGCACCACATAGCAGAACTTTAAAAGTGCTCATCATTGGAAAACGTTCTTCGGGGCGAAAACTCTCAAGGATCTTACCGCTGTTGAGATCCAGTTCGATGTAACCCACTCGTGCACCCAACTGATCTTCAGCATCTTTTACTTTCACCAGCGTTTCTGGGTGAGCAAAAACAGGAAGGCAAAATGCCGCAAAAAAGGGAATAAGGGCGACACGAAAATGTTGAATACTCATACTCTTCCTTTTTCAATATTATTGAAGCATTTACCAGGGTTATTGTCTCATGAGCGGATACATATTTGAATGTATTTAGAAAAATAAACAAATAGGGGTTCCGCGCACATTTCCCCGAAAAGTGCCACCTGACGTCTAAGAAACCATTATTATCATGACATTAACCTATAAAAATAGGCGTATCACGAGGCCCTTTCGTCTTCAAGAATTTTATAAACCGTGGAGCGGGCAATACTGAGCTGATGAGCAATTTCCGTTGCACCAGTGCCCTTCTGATGAAGCGTCAGCACGACGTTCCTGTCCACGGTACGCCTGCGGCCAAATTTGATTCCTTTCAGCTTTGCTTCCTGTCGGCCCTCATTCGTGCGTTCTAGGATCCTCCGGCGTTCAGCCTGTGCCACAGCCGACAGGATGGTGACCACCATTTGCCCCATATCACCGTCGGTACTGATCCCGTCATCAATGAACCGGACTGCCACGCCCTGAGCGTCAAATTCCTTTATCAGTTGGATCATATCGGCAGTGTCGCGGCCAAGACGGTCGAGCTTCTTAACCAGAATGACATCACCTTCCTCCACCTTCATCCTCAGCAAATCCAGCCCTTCCCGGTCTGTTGAACTGCCGGATGCCTTATCGGTAAATATACGGTTTGCTTTCACACCTGCGTCTTTGAGTGCTCTGACCTGAAGATCAAGAGACTGCTGACTGGTTGAGACCCGAGCGTAACCAAAAAGTCGCATAAAAATGTACCTTAAATCGAATATCGGACAACTCATGTCTATTATTACAAATTTACGATTTAATAGACATATTAATGTAACAGTTTTACGATGTCCGATAATTTATAACATTTCGTACGGTTGGAAAAATGTTACTAAATGCCCGTCAGGCAGGGAGGCCGATATGCCCGTTGACTTTCTGACCACTGAGCAGACTGAAAGCTATGGCAGATTCACCGGTGAACCGGATGAGCTTCAGCTGGCACGATATTTTCACCTTGATGAAGCAGACAAGGAATTTATCGGAAAAAGCAGAGGTGATCACAACCGTCTGGGCATTGCCCTGCAAATTGGATGTGTCCGTTTTCTGGGCACCTTCCTCACCGATATGAATCATACCTAGATTCTACGTCAGTACTTCAAAAAG
>NZ_JAAATR010000021.1 GCF_009907385.1 Atlantibacter hermannii | reverse complement strand
GGCTGGTGGGTCGGGCCGTCTTCGCCCAGACCGATGGAGTCGTGGGTGTAAACCATCACCTGGCGCTGCTTCATCAGCGCCGCCATACGCACCGCGTTACGGGCGTATTCCACAAACATCAGGAAGGTGGAGGTGTACGGCAGGAAGCCGCCGTGCAGGGCGATACCGTTGGCGATGGCGGTCATCCCGAATTCACGCACGCCGTAGTGGATGTAGTTACCTGCCGCGTCTTCGTTAATCGCTTTCGAGCCGGACCAGATTGTCAGGTTAGACGGCGCCAGGTCAGCGGAGCCGCCGAGGAATTCCGGCAACAGCGGACCGAAGGCTTCGATGGCGTTCTGGGATGCTTTACGGCTGGCGATTTTCGCCGG
>NZ_JAAATR010000020.1 GCF_009907385.1 Atlantibacter hermannii | reverse complement strand
GGATGCTTTACGGCTGGCGATTTTCGCCGGGTTAGCCTGCAGCTTAGCGATGAATTCGTTGGCTTTCGCGTCGAAGTCAGCCGGCATGTCGCCTTTCATACGACGGGTGAATTCCGCCGCCAGCTCCGGGAAGGCTTTCGCGTAGGCAGCGAATTTCTCATTCCACGCGGACTCTTTGGCTGCGCCTGCTTCTTTCGCATCCCACTGCGCATAGATATCAGACGGGATTTCAAAGGCAGCGTGTTTCCAGCCCAGCGCTTCGCGGGTCAGCGCCACTTCTGCGTCGCCCAGCGGCGCGCCGTGGGAGTCGTGCGTACCGGCCTTGTTCGGCGAACCGAAGCCAATAACGGTTTTGCACATCAGCAGGGACGGCTTGTCGGTGACC
>NZ_JAAATR010000002.1 GCF_009907385.1 Atlantibacter hermannii | reverse complement strand
CCCCTGCGCCTCCCCCCTCCCGCCCCTTTGCCTGGCGCGATAACGTGCCGCTTATCGGCCTGATCGCGCTGATGGCGCTGAGCTGGGGCGTTGCGCAATTTACTCCGCCGCTGGGTGAAATCGCGTTTATCGCCACCACCCTTGTTGGCCTGTGGCCTGTCGCCCGTCAGGCGCTACGCCTGATGCGCAGCGGCAACCCGTTCGCCATTGAAACCTTAATGAGCGTGGCCGCCATCGGCGCGCTGTTTATCGGCGCGACCGCCGAAGCCGCGATGGTGCTACTGCTGTTTTTGATCGGCGAACGGTTAGAAGGCTGGGCGGCAAACCGCGCCCGTCAGGGGGTCAGCGCGCTGATCGCGCTGAAGCCGGAAACCGCAACGCGCCTCAACGGTGAACAGCGCGAAACGGTGGCGCTGAGCGCGCTGCGTCCCGGCGATGTGATTGAAGTGGCGGCGGGCGGCAGGCTGCCTGCGGATGGCAAACTGCTCTCACCTTTCGCCAGCTTTGATGAAAGCGCCCTGACCGGCGAATCACTGCCCGTCGAGCGCAGCCAGGGCGATAGCGTCGCCGCCGGGGCAACCAGCGTTGACCGGCTGGTCAGGCTGGAAGTGATCTCCGAGCCGGGCGATAGCGCCATTGACCGAATTTTACGGCTGATTGAAGAAGCCGAAGAGCGCCGCGCGCCTATCGAGCGCTTTATCGATCGCTTCAGTCGGATCTACACGCCCGCCATCATGCTGTTTGCGCTGCTGGTGGCCGTGCTTCCTCCGCTGTTCACGGGCGCGCCATGGCTGCCGTGGATCTACAAAGGGCTGACGCTACTGCTGATTGGCTGCCCGTGCGCGCTGGTGATCTCCACGCCGGCGGCCATTACCTCCGGCCTGGCTGCCGCCGCACGGCGCGGCGCGCTGATTAAGGGCGGCGCGGCGCTGGAGCAGCTCGGCCAGATCCGCCAGGTGGCGTTTGATAAAACCGGCACGCTGACCCAGGGCAAACCGCAGGTTACTGCCGTTTCTCCGGGGGCAGGGCTGGACGAAAACGCGCTGTTACGGCTGGCGGCAGCGGTCGAGCAAGGCTCCACGCATCCGCTGGCGCTGGCGATTATCGAACGCTGTAAAAATCAGGGGATTTCCCTGCCCGTGGCAACCCACCAGCGCACCCTGGCAGGTATCGGAATTGAGGCGACGGTTGAAGGCGAAACTTATCTGCTCAGCGCGCCGGATAAACTTCCCGCCGCCATTCTGGACGAAGCTACCCGCACCACTATTCAGCAACAGGAAGCCCAGGGCCAGACGGTAGTGACGCTGGTGCGCAACAATCAATTGCTGGGCACGCTGGCGCTGCGCGATACGCTGCGGCCTGATGCCAGAGAGGCAGTTCAGCGTTTGCAGGCGCTGGGCGTTCAGGGAGTGATCCTCACCGGCGATAACTCACGCGCCGCCGCTGCGATTGCTGGCGAACTGGGGCTTGAATTCCGCGCGGGATTGCTGCCCGCCGATAAAGTGGCGGAAGTGAACCGGATGAATCAACGCGCGCCGCTGGCGATGGTGGGCGACGGGATTAACGATGCTCCGGCGATGAAAGCGTCAACCATCGGCATCGCCATGGGCAGCGGGACCGACGTGGCGCTGGAGACCGCCGATGCCGCCCTTACCCATAACCGGCTGACGGAACTGGCAGGCATTATCGCCCTTGCCCGCGCAACCCATGCCAATATCCGGCAAAACATCGCCATCGCGCTGGGGTTAAAGGGGCTATTCCTGGTCACGACGATGCTGGGCATCACCGGACTGTGGCTGGCGGTGCTGGCCGATACCGGGGCGACGGTGCTGGTGACCGCCAATGCGTTAAGACTGTTGGGCAGGAAATAAACAGATAATAACCCATGGTTTCTAAAGGAGTCTTTCCGTAGGATATTTTCAGCCAGTTTTACTGGTGAGGCGCAGCGTTGCGGGGGCTTCTTCCCCGGCGGCGTAGTCGCAGGATAAAGAAAACCCCCGCACGTTGTTTGGTTTAACCTGGCAACATAACGGGGGCGATCCTATCTCTAGACAAGTCAAGGATAGCCGCGAACGGTTGCCATTGCAACGCAGGCGGTTATATGACGTTCAAACAGGCCTTTTGGCTTGCGGTCTTAACGTCGATCATCGGGCCGATTGTGGTCGCGCTGATCCGTTATTTCTTCAGCTTCTAAGCTAACCTGGGCGTCACCGCTGCTGTGATGGCAACATGCGCCCGAACTGGCCGCAGGCGTAACAACCTGCGGTCTTTTTGCCTGGAGACAAAAAGCCCGGCAACAGCGGCCGGGCTCCAGTCACATCACATCACATCATTCCCAGTATCTTAGGTAACCATAGCGATATCGCCGGAACGTAGGTTACCAGCCCCAACACGATCAGCAGCATGCCGTAGAACGGCAGCATTGCGCGCACCACTTCTTCAATTTTGCGCTTGCTCACCGCACTCGCTACAAAAAGCACCGAGCCCACCGGCGGCGTAACCAGACCGATACCCAGGTTCACCATCATGATCATCCCGAAATGCACCGGGTCGATGCCCAGCATATTGGTCACCGGCAGCAGCACCGGCGTCAGGATCAGGATCAGCGGCGCCATGTCCATCAGCGTACCCACCAGCAACAGCATGATGTTCAGGTACATCAGGATGACGTACTTGTTATCCGACAGCGAGGTGAAAAACTCGGTGATGCGCATCGGCAGTTGCATATAGGTCATCACCGCGCCGAAGGCTGCCGCGAAACCGATAAGGATCATCACGATGGTCACCGTTTTCACGGTGCGGAACATCAGCTTCGGTAGCTCGCTCCACTTGTAATCACGGTAGATAAACATGGTCACGAAGAATGACCAGATACAGGCCACCGCCGCCGATTCCGTTGCCGTGAACACCCCGGTGAGAATACCGCCCATGATGATGACCACGGTCATCAAGCCCCACAGCGCGTCGAAGAAAATCTTCAGCGCCTGTTTGAACGGAATGCGCTCGCCTTTTGGGTAGCCGCGACGGTGGGCGAAGCCCATACACAGCACCATCAGGCTGATGCCCAGCAGCAGGCCCGGCAGAACCCCCGCGATAAACAGCGTGGCGATAGACACCGTGCCGCCCGCCGCCAGCGAGTAAATTACCGAGTTATGACTGGGTGGAATCAGAATGGCCTGCACCGAACCGCTGGCGGTCACCGCCGCCGCGTATTCGCGCGGATAGCCCTTTTTCTCCATTTCCGGGATCATCACGCTGCCGATGGAAGCAGTATCCGCCACCGACGAGCCGGAAATCGCGCCGAAAAAAGTCGAGGCGACAATATTCACCAGCGACAATCCGCCGCGAATAAAACCCACGAAGATATAGGCGAAGTTCACCAGGCGGCGTGCGATACCGCCTTCCGCCATAATCGCCCCCGCCAGAATAAAGAACGGGATGGCCAGCAGGCTGAATTTGTTCACGCCGCTGGTGATTTGAATCATGATCGCTTCCAGCGGCAGTTCAATATACAGCGCGCCTACCACGGCGCTCAGACCCACCGCGAAGGCCACCGGCATGCCGACCGCCAACAATACGCCCAGAGTAAAAAGTAAAACGAACGCGTCCATGAAGCCCCCGTTAACCGTGATTGCCGATAAGCACTACCGGACGATTCTCCTGGGAACCGAACAACAGCCGCTCAATAACGAAAAGAATAATGATCGCCGAGCCTATCGGCAGCGGCAGGTAGCTTTCCCCGGAGGTCAAAATCGGGAATTCCGCCACCGGCTGATCCCAGAGTTCAATGCACAACAGGGCGCTGTACCAGAACATAATCCCGGAGATGGTCAGCATCAGCAGATCGACCAGCTTTGCGCACAGGCGCTGCATGGCCGGCGGGATACGGTCGATCAGCATGTTGACGGCAATATGGGAATTGGCGCGATAGCTTACCGCTGCGCCCACAAAGCTGAACGTCACCATGCAAATGATCGCGATGGGCTCCGGCCAGGATTCGCCACGGTTCAGCACATAGCGGGAAAAGATGCCAATCGGGATGACAACCGTCATCAGCAGCAGCGAAAACCCGGCCACAAACATGGCGAGCAGGTACAGGCGATCCATCCACTTAACATAGAAAGGGGTCATAAGTACTCCGGAAAGATGCGCCGGGCGAGCCGGCGCCTGAGATCACTGTACGTCTGCTATCGCTTTCATCAGATCCTGATGCTTATCGCCAAACTGGGCGCGCACCGGCTCTGTGGCTTTAACAAAAACAGCTTTGTCGATGTCGTGGAACTGAACGCCGCCGGCTTTCATTTTTTCCAGCGCCTGGGCGTTATAGGCATCCCAGAGTTTACGCTGTTCCATCTGCGCTTCGCGGGCCAGGGTCAGGATTTTTTGCTGCTGATCGGCGCTGAGTTTGTCCCATTTCACTTTGGAATAGAGCAGCATTTCCGGGGTGATAAAGTGGCCGCTCAGGGTGTAGTTTTTCGCGACCGGCATGTAGTTGTGGGCGATGAAAGTCGGCGGATTGTTTTCCGCACCGTCGATCACGCCGGTTTGCATACCGCTGTACACTTCGCTCACGCCCATGGCAACGGAGTTGGCACCCATATCTTTCAGCGTAGCCAGCGCCACCGGGCTACCCTGAACGCGGATCTTCATCCCTTTCAGATCTTCCGGTTTCACCACCGGTTTTACGGTGATCAGGTTACGGGTGCCGGAGTCCATCCAACCCAGGAACACCAGTTTCGATTTCGGGTTATTGGTCAGCTTGTCACCGATCTGTTTGCCAATATCGCCGTCGATGACTTTGTGCATATGGTCTTCATCACGGAAGACATACGGCAGGGTAAACACTTCGATATCCGGCAGAATGGCGGCAACCGGAGCCATCGAGACGCGAATGATATCAATCGCGCCCATTTGCGCTTGTTCAATCATTTGCTTCTCATCGCCCAGTACGCCGCCAGGAAACACTTTGATTTCCAGATCGCCATTGGTTTGTTGTTTGAGCTTTTCACCCATATTTTGTACGGCCACCACGTTGGGATAACCCTGCGGGTGAACATCGGCGGCTTTGATGGTCTGCGCCAGTACGGTTGGTGCAAATAACACGGTGGAGAGGCACAGCCCGGCTAAAGCCGGTATTAAAGTCTTTTTCATCGGGTCAGCTCCAAAGGATACGGTAGGTAAGAGAGTAAAACGCTGTTTTGATTTTCAGTTTATAAACTAGCTGAAGCCGAAAAAAGACGCGGTGAAGCGCCTCACAAAAGCGGTAAATAATGAAACGAAGGTTTAAAGAGAATGTACCGGGAGTTCAGGGCAGAGCATTATTCCTCTGCGCCCGATTAATTAGTGTTTTTTGCGGAGTAAATAGCGATAAGGCAGTGCTTCCGTCTGCGAAGCGATCAGATCGTGCTCCATAAAACGGCAAAAACCCGGAATGTCGCGGGTGGTGGCAGGGTCGTCGGCAATCACCAGCAGCGTTTCGCCGGTCTGCATGCCGCGCACGGTTTTGCGCACCATCATTACCGGTTCCGGGCAGCGCAGCCCCTGGGCATCCAGGGTATGGTCAGGATGGGTAAAAAGGTCGGTCATGGTTATCTCAGGGAAAGGTAAAAACGGCACTAGTTTACCCTGCGATTGAGTCGGTGCAAGCGAGGTTAACGATTGCGTTAAAATTAACCGTTGCAAAGCTGTGCTGAAGCAGTATGATGCGGCGGTTTTGATTCTGGGTTCCCTCACCCCATCCGACAAAAAGGTCACAATATGACGACGTTTACCTCACGCCAGCGCCGCAATGCGCTTATCTGGCTATCGCTGTTTCATTTGCTGGTCATCACGTCCAGTAACTATCTGGTGCAGTTGCCGATCACGATTTTCGGTTTTCACACCACCTGGGGCGCGTTCAGCTTTCCCTTTATCTTCCTGGCGACCGACCTGACCGTGCGGATTTTTGGCGCGCCGTTAGCGCGACGCATCATCTTTGCGGTGATGATCCCGGCGCTGGTGATTTCCTACGGTATTTCCTCGCTGTTTTACATGGGAAGCTGGCAGGGTTTTGAAGCCTTAACCCACTTCAACCTGTTCGTGGCCCGTATTGCCACCGCGAGTTTTATGGCTTACGCGCTGGGCCAAATTCTTGATGTGCATGTGTTTAATCGCCTGCGTAAAAGCCGCCGCTGGTGGCTGGCGCCCACCGCATCGACTATTTTCGGCAACGTCAGCGATACTCTCGCATTCTTCTTTATCGCCTTCTGGCGCAGCCCGGATGCCTTTATGGCCGAACACTGGGTGGAAATCGCGCTGGTGGATTACGGCTTTAAAGTGCTTATCAGCATCGTTTTCTTCCTGCCGATGTACGGCGTACTGCTGAATATGCTGTTGAAAAAGCTGGCAGATAAATCTGATTTCGTGCGCTATCAGCCGGGTTGACGGTCGCCAGGAATTCTTGTGATAAGATGCGGTACAAGGTCACTTGACCGTTATCGTAAAGGAAGAATTCAATGCGCAATCTGGTTAAATATGTCGGGATTGGCCTGCTGGTGATGGGGCTGGCGGCCTGTGACAACAATGACAGCAGCAAGCCGGCGGAAGGTGCCGCAGCCGAAAGCAACGCGGCGGCGCAGCAGGTGACGCTGCTGGACGGCAAACTGAGTTTTTCGCTACCGGCGGATATGACGGATCAGAGCGGGAAGCTGGGCACCCAGGCCAATAATATGCACGTCTACTCTGACGCCACCGGGCAGAAAGCAGTGATCGTGATTGTCGGCGACGATACCACCGAAGGGCTGGATGTGCTGGCGAAGCGCCTGGAAGATCAGCAGCGCAGCCGTGACCCGCAGCTCCAGGTCGTGACCAATAAATCCATTGAGGTAAAAGGCCACACCCTGCAGCAGCTGGACAGCATTATTTCCGCCAAAGGCCAGACCGCGTACTCTTCCGTGGTGCTGGGCAAAGTGGATAACAAACTGCTGACCCTGCAAATCACCCTGCCGGCGGATAACCAGCAGCAGGCGCAGGCAACCGCTGAAAACATTATTAACACTCTGGAAGTGAAGTAAGACGATTCGCTTTCATGGAAAAAGCCTGCCGGTGAAAACCGGCAGGCTTTTTTATTGCTTTTATGCCGCGCTTTCTTTTGATGACGCCCGCAGCTTCAGCGTCAATCCTGCCGCCAGCGCCACCAGCCCCGCCGTCGCCAGATAAATACTCGACACCCCCGCCCAGGCCATCAGCAAGCCCGCCAGCGGGCCGGTGACGCCGAGCGACATATCCATAAACACCGTGTAAGTGGCCAGCGCGCTGCCCTGGTTTTGCGCCGGAACGGCTTTTACCGCCACCACGCCCAGCGCCGGGAACACCAGCGAAAAGCCTGCGCCGGTCAGGAAGGTGCCCAGTTTCGCCATCCACGGGCTGAACGCCATACCCACCAGCAGCAGGCCGACGATCTCCACGGCAAAACAGACCAGCGCCACGTTTACTCCGCCAAACCGGTTAATGCCGTTGGGGAACAGCAAACGGGTGCCGACGAAAGCGGCGCTGAACAGGGTCAAGGCGAAGGCTGCGTCATCCCAGCCCTTCGCGTCGTAAAATAGCGTGATAAAGGTAGCGATCACGCCGAAACCCGCCGACCCCAATGCCAGCGCCATGCCGTACAGCCAGACTTTACCCAGCACCGCCCTGAACGGCAGCGGCTTGCCTTTGCTGGCGGTAACCGGCTTGCGCGGCAGCGCGCACAGGATGGCGACCAGCGCAATCGCCATAATCACCCCGGCCAGCAGCTTCATGCCGCCAAGATGGAAAATCCACACCCCCAGCGGCGCGCCAATCGCCATCGCGCCGTATGTGACAATGCCGTTCCAGGAAATCACCCGGCCAATGTGCAGCGAACCCACGACGCCCACGCCCCACAGCGTCGATCCGGTCCCGGCGAAACTTTGTCCAACACCCAAAATAAGCCGCCCGGCGCACAGCAGGACAAGGCTTAGCAGCGCGGCGTCGGTATTCTGCCCCGCCACAAAATAGCCCACTCCGCTAAGAAAACAGCCGCAAAGCCCAAAAATAACAATTTTCTTCGGCCCGAACAGGTCAGCGTAGCGTCCGGCGTAAGGACGGCTCAACAAGGTCGCGAAATACTGGAGGCTGATCACCAGCCCCGCCCAGAAGGCGCTAAATCCCATCACATCATGGACATAGCCCGGTAGAACGGCCAGCGGCAGGCCGATAGTGAGGTAGCTGGCAAAATTAAAGATAGCGACAGAAACGATGCGTAGATTTAAACGCAATCCACTTATTGCCGGTTCAGCGGCTTCGGGCATGACAATCACCGGAATGGTAAAACGAGGGTTCAGTATAACCCTGATAGCATCGCGCTTCACACCCACCACTTTCGGAGCGATCTCCTCCCTCACCTTATGCGCCACGCACTACACTTTATCCGTCGCCCCGTAATTGCAGATCCCCTGCGCCAGGCGAATTAAGGATATTCCACGCAGATGGCAAGAATGAACCCCCAACTAACGTCTCCGCAGCCCGATAAAGTGGGTCTGCATATGCTGCAAAAACTGGCAGCGCTGGTGATCATCCTGGCCGGCATTCACGCGGCCGCCGATATTTTAGTACCGATGTTACTGGCGCTGTTTTTCGCCATTGTTCTTAACCCGTTAGTCACCTGGTTTTTGCGCCGGGGATTTAATCGCACTATGGCGATTACCATTGTGGTGGTGGTGATGCTGATTGGCCTGACGCTGCTGTTCGGCGTACTGGCGGCGTCGCTCAACGAATTCATCGCGCTGTTGCCCAAGTACAATAAGGAGCTCACACGTAAGTTGCTTGATTTGCAGGAAATCTTTCCGTTCCTGAACCTGCATATCTCCCCTGAGCGCATGTTGAAGCGCATGGACTCAGAAAAGGTCATGACCTTCGCCACGGCGCTGATGACCCAGCTTTCCGGCGCGATGGCCAGCATAGTGCTGCTGGTGATGACGGTGGTGTTTATGCTGTTTGAAGTGCGCCACGTGCCGTACAAACTGCGTTTCGCGCTGTCTAATCCGCAAATTCATATCGCCGGCCTGCATCGCGCGTTAAAGGGGGTAAGCCATTATCTGGCGCTGAAAACGTTAATCAGTCTGTGGACCGGGGTGATTATCTGGCTGGGTCTTCAGTTAATGGGCATCCAGTTTGCCCTGATGTGGGGAGTGCTGGGCTTTTTGCTCAACTACATACCCAATATCGGCTCGGTGATCTCGGCGATCCCGCCCATGATCCAGGCGCTGCTGTTTAACGGTTTCTACGAATTTATGCTGGTCGGCGCGCTGTTCCTGGTAGTGCATATGGTGTTGGGCAACATGGTGGAGCCGCGCATGATGGGCCACCGGCTGGGGATGTCGACGCTGGTGGTGTTCCTGTCGTTACTGTTCTGGGGCTGGCTGCTGGGGCCGGTGGGGATGCTGCTGTCGGTGCCGTTAACCAGCGTGTGTAAAATCTGGATGGAAACCACGGTGGGCGGCAGTAAAGTCGCGGTACTGCTGGGGCCGGGCCGGCCCAAAAGTCGGCTTCCCGGGTAACATCACCTACCTTTATTGGTAGATGAACAATAACGCGTCAGGAAATAAATCTGGCGCGTTATTTTTTTTCGGAATAAAAATTCGCTCTGACAGAAATTTACTTCTTTCTTATTCTGTAAAACAAGCTTTGTTTATTAGTAAACACCAGACAGCACAAATTTAAGCTCACAATTTTTATCAATATTATTGCTTAGGCCTAACAAACCTACGGTTATTTCACTTAAGAATCTCCTGATGCCAGACAAAATATTGCGTCATGTTTTTTGATAATTTACCATCACACCTCTTCAGGTTAATCGGCATGTATTAGCAGAAGGAACAGCGAAAACCTACACGGATGAAAAAATCATTATTTTTAATGACCTATAAAACCTAACACATCTGTTTTCGCCGTCCATTACACAGTTTCACTGACTGGTATTTGTGAGCCAGCAAATCATTTTTGCTCATTACGATTTGTCGCAATGGGTAATTGGGTTGTATTGATGAAACGTCTATGGAGATCGTATGAAGAAAATCGTTAAGCTTTTCACCGCTATCGCTTTCGCAGGGGCTCTGGCAGGTTGCGCAAATACCGCACCGGTCCAGCAAGTTAACGCCACCGTGGCCGGTAAACATACCGCTGAACAAGTGCGTACCGCGATCCTGAAAGCAGGCGTACAGCGCAAGTGGGTGATGACCGACGCGGGCGCAGGGCTGATCAAAGGCCGCCTGCAGGCGCGCGATCACGTTGCTGAAGTACGCATTCCTTACTCTGCTAATAGTTACTCTATCATTTATGACAGCAGCCTGAACCTGAAAGCCGCTGACGGTAAAATTCATAAGAATTACAACCGTTGGGTTAATAACCTGAACCAGGATATTCAGATCAATCTGTCCGCTGGCGCGAACCTGTAATTTCAATGAATTAACAACCGGCCTGGAAAGGCCGGTTTTTTTGTTTACCTCTGGTTAAGGATCGCACCGTGCGTCATCACTACGATCGGGATACACTCTCTGCGCTGGACGCTATTACCGAAGCGCAACGCATCGCGTTTGCGCCGATGTTATTTCAAACGGCGGTGATATTACGCGACAGCGGCATCCTCGGTTTTCTCGATAAACAGGGAAAAGCGGGAGCCACATTAGAAAACATCGAAGAAAATTGTACTCTCGATAAATATGCAGTTAGCGTACTGCTGGATATGGGTTTGAGCGGCCGTATTGTTACTCAACAAAACGAACATTATCACATCGCTAAGGTCGGACATTTCTTACTTCACGACCCGATGACCCGCGTGAACATGGATTTCACCCGCGATGTTTGTTATCAAGGGCTGTTTTTTCTCCATGATGCGTTGCGCAACGGAAAACCGGAAGGGCTAAAAGTTTTTGGCGACTGGCCGACAATCTATCCGGCGTTGTCGCAATTACCCGAACCGGCGCGCTGCAGTTGGTTTGCCTTCGATCACTATTATTCTGACGCGGCTTTTAACGCGGCACTGCCGCATGTCTTTGAGCTGGCACCGGAAAAACTGTATGACGTGGGGGGAAATACCGGCAAATGGGCTATTCGCTGCTGCCGTTATAATCCGTCGGTGAATGTCACTATTCTGGACTTGCCGCAGCAAATTGCGCTGGCGCAGGAAAATATCGCGGCTAACGGTTTAAGCGAGCGTATCGATTTCCATCCGGTGGATATGCTCAGCGACGCGCCGCTGCCTGACGAAGCCGACGTCTGGTGGATGAGCCAGTTCCTCGACTGCTTCTCCGCCGAGCAAATCGTTGCCCTGCTGGGGAACATCGCCAGGGTCATGAAGCCCGGCGCCCGCGTTTGCATCATGGAGCTGTTCTGGGATGCGCAAAAATTTGAAGCCGCCGCATTCAGCCTGAACGCGTCATCGCTCTATTTCACGACGATGGCGAATGGCAACAGTCGTTTTTATAGCGCCGCCACGTTTATCAAACTGGTGGAGCAGGCAGGGTTTGAGATTGAACAACGGCTCGACGATCTGGGCGTTGGGCATACGTTGTTAGTGTGCCGCAAAAAAGCGTAACGGGCGGCGTAGCTGCATAAACAGAAACAAAAAGCGCGGAAAGCGTGTAGATGAAATTTTCACTCAACATCATTGACTGGCAAGCCAGAGCGCCGGGGCTCAGCGATGCCGCAGACTGGCGCGCCTGGGCGCAACAGGATCGGGAAATCGATCCGGCGTCCCCGTATGCCAAACCCAGCGAATTGCCGATGATGACCAGCCGCCGTCTTAACTCAGGCAGCCGCCTGGCGGTGGACAGCGGTCTGGCGATGCTGCGCCGCCACGCGCCGGATGCAGTGCTGTTTACCAGCCGTCACGGCGAGCTGGAGCGCAATATTCGCATTCTGGACGCCATTGCCGCCGCGCAGCCTATTTCGCCCACCGACTTCGCCATGTCAGTGCATAACTCGTCGGTAGGCAATCTGACCATTACCGCGAAGCAGCCGCTGACGTCGTCCTCGCTCTCCGCGGGCCAGGACACCTTCCAGCAAGGTTTGATTGAAGCGCTGACGCTGTTCCAGGCGGGCTACCAGCGGGTATTGATGGTGGAT
The DNA here is from genome assembly GCF_009907385.1 of Atlantibacter hermannii. Lineage (GTDB taxonomy): Bacteria > Pseudomonadota > Gammaproteobacteria > Enterobacterales > Enterobacteriaceae > Atlantibacter > Atlantibacter hermannii_A. The sequence goes on along the minus strand of NZ_JAAATR010000002.1, from coordinate 162,754 downwards.
TTCGACGGCCTGCTGCCCGCGTTTTACCACCCTCACCTGCCCGCCAACATGCCCACCTGGGCGTGGTCGCTGGCGCTGGTGCTGGAGGCAGGCGACGAACTGCGCTGCGAAACGCATCCTCACGAGCTGCGCCGTGAAGCGCCGCTGCCGCAGGGGCTGCAATTCCTGCGCGGCTGGCTCAAAGACGACGCGGCGTTCAGCGTGGACGGCGAGCGCGCCGACTGGCGATGGAGCAGATCATGAAGCGCATCCTGGCGCAGGTGAACTGGCTGTGGCGTCTGGTGATGACCGGCGTTTGTTTTGCGCTGTTCGGCCTCGGCGGGCTGCTGCTCTCCGTGGTCTGGTTCAATCTTCTGCTGCTGGTGCAACGCAATCCGGACACGCGCCGCCGCCTGGCGCGCCGCAGCATCGCGGCCAGTTTCCGCTTCTTCCTGCGGGCGGCGCGCGCGGTGGGCGTGCTGGATTACCGCATCGAAGGCAAATCGGTGCTGGATAACGAGCGCGGCTGCCTGATAGTGGCCAATCACCCCACGCTGATCGACTACGTGCTGATCGCCTCAGTGATGCCGGAAACCGACTGCCTGGTGAAGAACGCGCTGCTGAAAAACCCGTTTCTCGGCGGCGTGGTGCGGGCGGCGGATTACCTGGTTAACGACCAGGCGGATGCGCTGCTTCCCGCCTGCCGCGAGCGGCTCGCCCGCGGCGAAACCGTGCTGATTTTCCCGGAAGGCACCCGCAGCGTGCCCGGCCAGCCGCTGACGCTCCAGCGCGGCGCGGCCAATATCGCGGTGCGCTGCCACAGCGATTTACGGGTGGTGCATATTCTTTGCAGCGAACACCTGCTGGACAAGCACAGCCGCTGGTATGACGTTCCGCCCCGCAAACCGCTGTTCGAGGTGGTGGTGCGCGAGCGTATTCATACCCAACACTTTTACGATCCGACAGTGGATCAAGAGCCCGCGCTGGCGGCTCGCAAACTTAATCGACACCTTTTGCACCAATTAACACCAGGCCTGACGCCTGGCCCAGGAAACAACGATGCAAGCGCTCTACTCTGAAATCAAAAATCTGATTATCACTACCCTGAACCTCGACGAACTGTCCGCCGATGATATTGACGCCGACGCGCCGCTGTTTGGCGACGGTCTGGGTCTTGACTCCATCGACGCGCTGGAATTAGGGCTGGCCGTGAAAACCCAGTATGGCGTAGTGCTTTCTGCCGAAAGCGAAGAGATGCGCCAGCATTTCTATTCCGTCGCCACACTGGCTGCTTTCATTGATTCTCAACGCGCCTGAAGACGAGCACGATATGGTTGATAAACACGCGATTTACCAGGAAGTCTCCGCACTTCTGACCCAGCTTTTCGATATTCCCGCCGAGGACATCTCCCCTGAGGCGCGTCTGTACGAGGATCTGGAACTCGACAGCATCGACGCCGTGGACATGGTCGTACATCTGCAAAAGAAAACCGGCAAAAAAATCAAACCGGAAACGTTCAAATCGGTGCGTACCGTTCAGGACGTGGTAGACGCGGTTGAACATCTGCTGAACGACGCGTAATTGATGCTGCACGCTGCCCTCACGGTCGCGCGGCGTCTGACGCAGCCAGCCATTGCCCTGGTGATGGTCGCCTGGCCGTTCATTATCTGGTTCGGCATCACGCATCACGCCCTCGCCTGGCTGCTGCCGGTGATGGTGCTGCTGCTGTTGATTCGCCTGCGCCAGGCGCGGCTGCGCGGCGGCCCGCTGCGGCTGATTGCCAAAGGCGTCGCCCTGACCGGCGTGGTGCTGTGCGTGGCGAGTCTGGTACTGCGCAGCCATCATCTGCTGCTGTGGTATCCGGTGGTGGTGAACACGCTGCTGCTGGGGATGTTTGGCGCGTCGCTGTGGAGCAGCATGCCGCTGGTGGAGCGCATCGCCCGCCTGAAAGAGCCGGATCTGCCGCCTGCGGGCGTGCGTTATACCCGGCGCGTCACCCAGGTGTGGTGCGGCTTTTTTATTGTTAACGGCAGTGTCGCGGCCTTTACCTGCTGGTACGGCGACACCGATCTCTGGACCCTGTGGAACGGCATGATCGCCTATCTGTTGATGGGCGCTTTGATGGCGGGGGAATGGCTGGTGCGCCAACGCGTGATCCAGCGGGATGTATCATGATGACCACCTTACCTCTGGCGCAGTGGCTGAGCGCGCAGCGCCCTGACGACGCGCCCGTCGCCTGGCTGGGCGACCACACCTGGACGCTGGGGCAGATGCGCCATGACGTCGCAACCCTGACCCGGCATCTGCGCACGCAGCCCGGCGAGCGCTGGGCGCTGTGCTTTGAAGACAGCTACCTGTTTATCGTGGCGCTACTCGGCGCGCTGCATGCGGGCAAAACGCCGGTGATCCCCGGCCACAGCCGCCTGTCGCTGCTGGACGAGCAGCGTGAACTGTTTAGCGGCGTCCTGAGCGACCGCACCCTTGGCTGGAATGGCCCGATGGTGGTGGTGGCCTCGGCGAAGCGTTCGTCCGGGGCGATCGACCTGCCGGCGATCGATCCCGAGAGTTATGTGGAGATCTTCACCTCCGGATCCACCGGCACGCCGCGCCGGGTGATCAAGCCCATCGCGTCGCTTGACCGCGAAGCCGCGCTGCTGGCGGAACGCTTCGCTGAACGGCTGACGGGCTGCCACATTGTCGCTTCGGTGGTGCCGCAACATCTCTACGGCCTGACGTTCCGCATCTTCCTGCCGATGTCCCTTGGGTTACCGCTGCACGCCGCCATGACGTACTACGCGGAGCAACTGTCGGCGCTGCCCGCGACGCGCCGCTACGGTTTTATCAGCAGCCCCGCGTTTTTAAAGCGGCTCGATCACACCCTCACGCCGCCGCCGATTGCCCTGATTGTCTCCGCAGGCGGCATGCTGCCCTGGGGCGATGTAGTGCAAACGCAGGCATGGGCCAACGTCACGCCGGATGAAATTTACGGCAGCACCGAAACCGGCATTCTCGCCTGGCGCTATCGCGCCGGGGACGATACGCCCTGGCTGCCCTTCAGCGGGATACGTTTCGTGCAGGAAAACGACGCCTGGCGGGCGTTCTCCCCGCTGATCCCCGATCCCGCCGGTCTGCTGCTGGACGATAATCTGGCCTTTGAAGACAACGGCCTGTTTCGCCTGCATGGCCGACGGGGCCGGGTAGTAAAAATTGAAGAAAAACGTATTTCGCTGTGCGAAGTAGAACAACGGCTACTGGCGCTGGACGGCATCGTAGAAGCCGCCGCCCTGCCGATCACCCGTAACGGCCGCCAGGGCATCGGCGTGCTGGTGGTGGTGGATGACGCCACCCGTGCCCGCCTCAACGCCGCCGCAGGCAAACAGCTGGAGCTGGCCTGGCGCAAAGCGCTGATCCCGTGGCTGGAGCCGGTGGCGATCCCGCGCTACTGGCGGGTGATCGACACGATCCCGGTTAACAGCATGAATAAACGCGTCTATGCGCAACTGCAGGAGTTTTTCCATGACCCCGCATGAAATTGCCCGCACGCGGCTTGCTCCCCATTGCTGGGAGCTTCATTTGCGCCTCGACCCGGCGCTGTTCTGGTTTAAAGGCCATTTCGCCGTGCAGCCGCTGCTGCCGGGGGTGGCCCAGCTCGACTGGGTCATGCATTACGCCCGGGAACTGCTGGTCCCGGAGGCCCGGTTCCATAAAATCATCAACGTGAAATTCCAGGCCCCGCTGCTGCCGGAAAACGAGGTGTGTTTAACCCTCGACTGGCAGCCGGAGCGCCACACGCTCTCCTTTAGCTATCAGCGCCTGTGCGGTGAACAGCGTCTGCCTGCCAGCAGCGGGAAAATCCGGTTATGCCAGTAAGCCACCTCTTCTCGCCCTGTGTGGTGATCCCCTGCTACAACCACGGTGCGATGATGGCGCAGGTGCTGACGCGCCTCGCGCCGTTCGGTTTGCCGTGCATTGTGGTGGACGACGGCAGCGACGCCGCTACCCAGCAGGCGCTGGCGCGGTTGCAGGCCGATTTCCCGGCGCTGACGCTGGTGCGGCTGGCGCAAAACGCCGGTAAGGGCGCGGCGGTGATCCGCGGGCTGGAAGTGGCCCGCGACGCCGGGTACAGCCACGCGGTTCAGGTGGACGCCGACGGGCAGCACGCCATTGAAGACATCCCGCAGTTTCTCGCCGAGGCCGAACGCCATCCCGAGGCGCTGATCTCCGGCCAGCCGATTTACGACGACTCCATCCCGCGCTCGCGCCTGTATGGCCGCTGGGTTACTCATGTATGGGTGTGGATCGAAACTTTGTCCCTGAGCCTGAAAGACAGCATGTGCGGGTTTCGCGTTTACCCGGTCGCGCCGACCCTGGCGCTGGCGCAGCATATCGCCCTTGGCAGGCGCATGGATTTTGATACTGAAGTGATGGTGCGCCTCTACTGGCGCGGCCATCCGAGCTATTTCATCCCGACCCGCGTCACCTATCCGCAGGACGGGCTGTCGCATTTTGACGCCCTGCGCGACAACCTGCGCATCTCCTGGATGCACACCCGGCTGTTCTTCGGCATGCTGCCGCGCGCGCCGGGGCTGCTGATGCGCAAGCGCCGCCGGCACTGGGCGCGCACCGAAGAGGTCAAGGGCCTGCTGGGGATGCGCATCATGCTCACCGTCTGGCGCCTGTTGGGACGCGGCGCGTTTGAACTGCTGCTGCGCCCGGTGGTGGGCGTTTACTGGCTGCTGGCTCACGACGCGCGCCGCGCCTCGCAGCAATGGATCGACACGGTGACGCAACAGCGGGCCGCGCAGCAAATCCACGACAATCAGCGCCTGAGCAGCTATCGCCACTTTTTGCGCTTCGGCAGCGCGATGCTCGATAAAGTCGCCAGCTGGCGCGGCGAGTTGCAGCTCGGCAAGCAGGTGGTATTTGCGCCAGGCGCGGAAGCGGCGCTGGATATTACCGGGCCGGACGGCAAGCTGATCCTCGCTTCGCACCTTGGCGATGTAGAAGCCTGCCGGGCGCTGGCCCAGCGCAGCGGCGCGCGCACCGTTAATGCGCTGGTGTTTACCGATAACGCCCGACGCTTTACGCAGATTATGGAAGAGATGGCGCCCCAGGCGGGCGTTAACCTGATCCCGGTGAGCCATATCGGCCCCGACACCGCCATGCTGTTGAAAGAGAAGCTGGATGCCGGTGAATGGGTGGCGATTGTCGGCGATCGCATCGCGATTAACCCGCAGCGCGGCGGCGACTGGCGGGTGATCTGGAGCCGCTTTATGGGCCGCCCCGCCCCGTTCCCGCAGGGTCCGTTTATTCTGGCCTCGGCGCTGCGCTGCCCGGTAGTGCTGCTGTTCGCGCTGCGTGAGCAGGGCCGTCTGGTGCTGCACTGCGAGCCGTTCGCCGACCCGCTGACGCTGCCGCGCGCTACCCGCCAGCAGGCGCTGCAGGAGACGGTGGATCGCTATGCCGCGCGGCTTGAACACTATGCCCTGCGCTCGCCGCTCGACTGGTTTAATTTTTTCGATTTCTGGCAGTTGCCCGACGCGGCGCGCCATGAAGATAAGGAGTAACAGGTGCTGAACGATCCGCGTTTTACCGCCGAGGTTGAGCTGGCTATCCCGTTTCACGATGTCGATATGATGGGCGTGACGTGGCACGGCAACTATTTCCGCTATTTCGAAGTGGCCCGCGAGGCGCTGCTGAATCAGTTTGATTACGGCTACCGCCAGATGAAAGAGTCCGGCTATCTGTGGCCGGTGGTCGATACCCGGGTGAAATACCGCGATGTGCTGACCTTTGAGCAGCGCATCCGGGTGCGGGCGCGCATCGAAGAGTTTGAGAACCGGCTGCGCATCGGCTATGAAATTTTCGACGCCGCCACCGGCAAACGCACCACCACCGGTTACACCATCCAGGTGGCGGTGGAAGAAGCCACCCGCGAACTCTGCTTCGTGAGCCCCGCCATTCTTTTCGAACGTATGGGAGTGATGCCATGAGAGCGCTGACCCTGGTCCTGTTATTACTTAGCCCGCTGGTTCACGCCGTCACGCTGGATGATCTGCAACAGCGCTTTACCTCACAACCGGTGGTGCGCGCGCACTTTGTGCAGGAGCGGCAGATTAAAGATATGCCCCAGCCGCTGCGATCTTCCGGCGAGATGATTATCGCCCGGGATAACGGCCTGCTGTGGCAGCAAACCGCGCCGTTCCCGATGACGCTGATGCTCAACGACAGCCAGATGGTTCAGGTGATCAACGGCCAGACGCCGCAGGTGATCACCGCGCAAACCAACCCGCAGATGTTCCAGTTCAATCATCTGCTGCGCGCCCTGTTCCAGGCTGACCGCAAGGCGCTGGAGCAAAATTTCCGGCTCGATTTCCAGGACAAAGGCAACAATGCCTGGCAACTGGTGTTAACGCCCATCACCACGCCGCTGGATAAAATTTTCGCCGCTATTACGCTGAACGGCAGCGCGTATCTCGACGCCATCCGGTTAGACGATAAACAGGGCGATAAAACCAACATCACCTTCAGCCAACACCGCCTGACGCCAGCGACCCTGACCGATGACGAACGCCAACGTTTTGCATTCTGAGCCGCGCCGCAGCGGCGCGCTGATCTGGCTGGCCGTCTGCCTGCTACTTGCGGCGACGCTGGCGGCGCTGCTGCCCGGCGCGCGGATCAACAGTTCAGTGCTGGCGCTGCTGCCGAGCCAGAGCCTCGGTGCGGTGCCGCCTGCGCTTAACGACGGCTTTATGCAGCGCCTCGACCAGCAGCTGGTGTGGATGGTCAGCCCCGGCAAGCAGGCCGATCCGGCTGCCGCCCAGCGCTATCTGGATTTGTTGCGCCAGCAGCCCGCGCTGGCCAGCATCGGCGGCCCGGTGGATGCTGCCGCGCAGCAGGCGTGGGGCGAATTTTTCTTTACGCACCGCAACGGCAGCCTCGACAGCGCGACCCGCGCCCGGTTGCAGGACGGCGGCAACGCCCAGGCGCAGTGGATTTTATCCCAGGTCTATTCGGCATTTTCCGGCGTCAGCGGCAAGGAGCTACAGCACGATCCGCTGATGCTGGTGCGCGGCGCGCAGATGAATCTGGCGCAAAACGCCAGCCATCTGCGGCTGCTCAACGGCTGGCTGGTGACGCAGGACGCGCAGGGCAATTACTGGTATCTGCTGCATGGCGAGCTGGCCGGTTCGTCGTTCGATATGCAGCAGACCCACCAGATGGTGGAGACGCTGAATGCCCTGCAAGCTCAACTGAAAAGCGAATTCCCGCAGGCGCAGATTTTGTCGCGCGGCACCTTGTTCTACAGCGATTACGCCAGCCAGCAGGCGAAGCACGATGTCTCGACGCTCGGCGTCGCCACGGTGCTGGGAGTGATCTTGCTGATCGTCGCGGTGTTCCGCTCAGTGACGCCGCTGCTGTTGTGCCTGCTGTCGGTGGGCGTCGGCGCGCTGGCGGGCAGCGTGTCGGTGCTGCTGGTGTTCGGCGAGCTGCATTTAATGACCCTGGTGATGAGCATGAGCATCATCGGCATCTCGGCGGATTACACGCTTTACTATCTGACCGAACGCATGGTGCACGGCGCGGAGATGTCGCCGTGGCAGAGCCTCGCCAAAGTGCGCAACGCGCTGCTGCTGGCGCTGCTCACCACCGTGGCGGCCTATTTGATCATGATGCTCGCGCCGTTCCCCGGCATCCGCCAGATGGCGCTGTTCGCGGCGGCGGGCCTGAGCGCCTCGTGCCTGACGGTGATTTTCTGGCATCCGTGGCTGTGCCGCCGTTTGCCGGTGCGTCCGGTGCCGGGCATGGTATGGCTGATGCGCTGGCTGGCGGCCTGGCGGCGCAATAATGCGCTGCGCATCGGGTTGCCGGTGGCGCTGGTCGCCGTTTCTGTCGCCGGGTTCAGCCTGTTGAAAGTGAACGACGATATCGCCCAGCTCCAGGCGCTGCCCGCCGGTATCCTGGCCCAGGAAAAAACCATCACCGCGCTAACCGGCCAGAGCGTCGACCAGAAGTGGTTCGTGGTGTATGGGGATAACCCTGAGCAAACGCTTCAGCGCCTCGAAGCTTTTACGCCCGTGCTGGCGCAGGCTAAAGACCAGGGGCTGATTGACAGCTGGCGGCAGATCCCGCTCAACTCCCTTGCCCGCCAGCAGCAGGATGTGGCGCTGATTGAACAGAGCGTGCCCGCCGTGCGCCAGGTGCTGAGCCAGGCGGGCATTACGCTAAATGCCCCGGACACCCGCCCGATGCCGGTCACGCCGGCGCAGTGGCTGAACAGCCCGGTGAGCGAAGGCTGGCGGCTGATGTGGATCACCCTGAAAAACGGCCAGAGCGGCGTGCTGGTGCCGGTCAACGGCGTGAAAGCCAGCGACGCGCTGAATCAGCTGGCGGAACAGGCCACCGGCGTGGTGTGGGTGGATCGCAAAGCCAGCTTTGATAGCCTGTTTGCGCTGTACCGCACTCTGCTGGGCGGCTTGCTGGGCGTGGCGCTGGCGATCATCGCCACCGGCGCGGTGGCGCGGCTGGGCCTGCGCAAAGGCGCGATAAGCCTGGTGCCGTCGCTGCTGTCGCTCTCCACCGGGCTGGCGGTGCTGGCGTTGACCGGCCACAGCCTGAACCTGTTTTCCCTGCTGGCGTTAGTGCTGGTATTAGGGATAGGCATTAACTACACGCTGTTTTTCAGCAATCCACGCGGCACGCCGCTGACCTCGCTGCTCGCCGTTACCGTGGCGATGATCACTACGCTGCTGACCCTCGGGATGCTGGTGTTCAGCAGCACTCAGGCCATCGCCAGCTTTGGGATTGTGTTGTGCAGCGGCATTTTTACCGCCTTTTTGCTATCGCCGCTGGCGATGCCGGACCGAAAAGAGAGAAAGAAACGATGAAGCAGACACTCTGGCGCGCGGGCCTGTTGCTTGCGGCGCTGTGGCTCGCCGGTTGCAGCCACTCCACGCCAACGGAAACGCGCCCCAAAGCCTGGCTGAAGCCGGGGGTGCAGGTCACGCTACCGCCGCCGGGCATCACTCCGGCGGTAAGCTCCCAGCAGTTGTTGACCGGCAGCTTTAACGGGCAAAGCCAGTCGCTGCTGGTGCTGCTGAATGCCGATGAGCAAAAGCTCTCGCTGGCGGGATTGTCGTCAGTGGGCATCCGCCTGTTTTTATTGACCTATGACAAAGCGGGCATCCACACCGAGCAGTCAATTGTGGTGCCGCAGTTGCCCCCTGCCAGCCAGGTGCTGGCGGACGTGATGCTCAGCCACTGGCCGCTCGCCGCCTGGCAAACCCAGCTGCCGAAGGGCTGGACGCTGCGCGATACTGGCGATCGCCGCGAGCTGCGCGACGCCAGCGGCAACCTTGTCACGGAAATCACCTACCTGCTGCGCAAAGGCAAACGTGAACCGATCAGCATCCAGCAGCACGTGTTCCACTATCACATCACCATTCAATACCTTGGTGACTGACATGATTTATATCTCTGCCATCGGCATGGTTAACGCGTTGGGCAACACGCTCGACGATATCGCCCGCCAGCTGTCGCTCGGCGTCGCGCCAGGCATGAAGCCGCGCCAGGGCTGGCTGGTTAACGGCGTGGACGCGGTACTGGGCGGCGTGGAGGGCGAGCTGCCCGCCATTCCCACGCATCTGGCGGCCCACCGCTCGCGCAACAATCAGCTGTTGCTGGCGGCGCTGGCGCAGATCCAGCCGCAGGTGGACGAGGCCATCGCCCGCTACGGCAACGAGCGCGTGGCGGTGATCCTCGGCACCAGCACGTCCGGGCTGGATGAGGGCGACAGGTTTGTGAGCCATCACCATCACAGCGAACGCGACGATAACTGGCACTATTACCAGCAGGAACTGGGGGATCCGTCGCGTTTCCTGAGCCAGTATCTGAACCTGGCTGGCCCGGCGTACACGCTTTCCACCGCCTGCTCCTCCAGCGCCCGTGCCATCATCAGCGGCCGCCGCCTGATTGAAGCCGGTCTGGCGGACGTGGCGATTGTCGGCGGCGCAGACTCGCTGAGCCGGATGCCGGTGAACGGTTTCGACAGCCTGGAGTCGTTTTCCACCACGCTTTGCCAGCCGTTTGCCCGCGAGCGCTGCGGCATCACCATCGGCGAAGCGGCGGGCCTGCTGCTGCTCACCCGCGAGCCGCAACCGCTGGCGCTGCTGGGGGTGGGCGAATCCAGCGACGCGTTTCATATTTCCGCGCCGCACCCCGAAGGCGAAGGGGCGATCCGCGCCATTCACCAGGCGCTACAGGATGCCGGATTAACGCCGCAGGATATCGGCTACATCAACCTGCACGGCACCGCCACGCCGCTTAACGACCAGATTGAGTCGAAAGTGGTTAACGCGATTTTCGGCGCTGACACGCCAGGCAGCTCCACCAAACACTTAACCGGGCATACCCTGGGGGCGGCGGGCGTGACCGAAGCGGCGCTCAGCGCGCTGATATTGCTGCGCGGGCTGGATTTACCGGCTCAGGACTTCCGCCACTCGACGCCGGACGACAGCCTGCCGCCGTGCGGGCTGCTGCATGCGCCCACGCCGTTGGCCCGCCCGGTTATCCTGTCGAATTCCTTCGCGTTCGGCGGTAATAACGCCAGCCTGATTATTGGGAGATGTTGATGAGCGGTTACCTCACACCAGGCGACTATTTACCCCACGACGCGCCGATGCTATTGCTGGATGACGTGGTCAACGTCAGCGCCGACAGCGCCCGTTGCCGGGTAACGCTGAGTGCCGACGGCGTGCTTGCGCCGTTTCTTGACGACGAAGGCCGCCTGCCCGGCTGGTACGCGCTGGAGCTGATGGCGCAAACCGTCGGCGTCTGGTCCGGCTGGCACCGCCACCAGCAGGGCGAAAAGCGGATTTCGCTCGGCATGGTGCTGGGCGCGCGGGATCTGGAAGCGAAAGTCAGCCACTTCCCCGCCGACGCCACGCTGGATATCGCGGTACACCTGCTGATGCAGGACAGCCGTTTCGGCAGCTTCGAGGCGACGATTTTTCAGGGCCAACAGCCCCTGGCGACGGGGCGTATTAATACGTTTCAGCCGGACGAGGCTGAATTAGCACAGTTATTTAATCAGGGATCACCACAATGAGTCGTTCAGTTCTGGTCACCGGGGCCAGCAAAGGCATTGGCCGGGCCATCGCCGTAAAACTGGCTGCGGACGGGTTTACCGTCGGCGTGCATTACCATCGCGACCATGCAGGCGCACAGCAGACGCTGGAGCAGATCGCGGCGGCGGGCGGCCAGGGCCGTTTGCTGAGTTTTGACGTCGGCAACCGGCAGCAGTGCCGCACGGTAATTGAACAGGATATCGAGGCCCACGGCGCATGGTACGGCGTAGTGAGCAACGCCGGCATCGCCCGCGACGGCGCGTTTCCGGCGCTGAGCGACGAAGACTGGGACGGGGTGATCCATACCAATCTCGACAGCTTTTATAACGTGATCCAGCCCTGCGTGATGCCGATGATCGGCCTGCGCAGCGGCGGGCGCATTATCACCCTGTCATCGGTGTCCGGCATGATGGGCAATCGCGGCCAGGTGAACTACAGCGCCGCCAAAGCCGGGATTATCGGCGCGACCAAAGCGCTGGCGATCGAACTGGCGAAGCGCAAAATCACTGTTAACTGCATTGCTCCCGGCCTGATCGACACCGGGATGATTGAGATGGAAGAGGCCGCGCTGAAAGAAGCGATGAGCATCATTCCCATGAAACGTATGGGCCAGGCGGACGAAGTCGCCGGGCTCGCCAGCTACCTGATGTCGGATATTGCCGGTTACGTCACCCGCCAGGTTATCTCTGTAAACGGAGGGATGTTATGACACGTCGCGTAGTTATTACCGGTATGGCCGGGGTCACCGCGTTTGGCGAAACCTGGCAACAGGTGGCGGCACGGCTGAAACAGGGCGAGAACGCGGTGCGCCAGATGCCGGAATGGCAGGTTTACGACGGGCTGCACACGCTGCTGGGCGCGCCGATTGATGATTTCACGCTGCCGGAGCATTACACCCGCAAGCGCATCCGTTCGATGGGCCGGGTATCGCTGATGTCGACCCGCGCCACCGAACTGGCCCTTGAGCAGGCTGGGTTGATTGGTGAGGAAGTACTCACTAATGGCGAAACCGGGATCGCCTACGGTTCCTCCACCGGCAGCACCGGGCCGGTGAGCGAATTCGCCACCATGCTGACCGAGAAGCATACCAACAACATCACCGGCACCACCTATGTGCAGATGATGCCGCACACCACGGCGGTGAATACCGGGCTGTTCTTCGGGCTGAAAGGCCGGGTCATCCCCACCTCCAGCGCCTGCACCTCCGGCAGCCAGGCGATTGGCTACGCCTGGGAAGCGATTCGCCACGGCTACCAGACGGTAATGGTGGCGGGCGGCGCGGAAGAGCTGTGTCCGTCGGAAGCGGCGGTATTCGATACCCTGTTTGCCACCAGCCAGCGCAACGACGCGCCGAAAACCACCCCGTCGCCGTTTGATAAACACCGCGACGGCCTGGTGATTGGCGAAGGCGCGGGAACATTGATTCTGGAAGAGCTGGAGCACGCCAAAGCGCGCGGCGCGACCATTTACGGAGAGATCGTCAGCTTCGCCACCAACTGCGATGCGGCGCATATCACCCAGCCGCAGCGGGAAACTATGCAGATTTGCATCGAAAAAGCGCTGAAGATGGCGGGCCTCGGACCGCGCGATATCGGCTATATCAGCGCCCACGGCACGGCAACCGATCGCGGCGACATCGCCGAAAGCCAGGCTACCGCGGCGCTGTTCGGCGCGCAGACGCCGATCTCCTCGCTGAAAAGCTATTTTGGGCACACGCTGGGCGCGTGCGGCGCGCTGGAAGCCTGGATGGGCCTGGAGATGATGCGTGAAGGCTGGTTTGCCCCGACCCTGAACCTCCAGCAACCCGACGAACAGTGCGGTGAACTGGATTACATCATGGGCGAGCCGCGCTATATCGACTGCGAGTTCCTGCAAAGCAATAACTTCGCCTTTGGCGGCATCAATACGTCGCTGGTGATCCGCCGCTGGTCATAATTATGCTGCGGCTGATTGAAGGTGAGATTTCCCGGCTCAGCGCGCCGGAAGCCGTGGCGCGCTGGCTGCCAGCGGACATCGCCGCCGCCGCGCCCGAAGGCCCGCGCCGCCAGAGCTGGCTGGCGGGCCGGGTAATGCTGGCGGCAAATTGCCCGTCAGAGAGTTTGCAGGCGCTTACTTATAATCAGCACGGCAAACCCACGTTCGCCCGCGCCGGCGCGCCGCATTTCAATATGAGCCACAGCGGCGACCGGATTGTGCTGGCTGTTGACCCCCATACGCCGGTCGGCGTGGATATCGAGATCCTGCGCCCGCGCCGCGCCTGGCAGCGCATCGCCGCCGACTACTTCGGCGAGACTGAACGCCAGCGCTTAGTCGCCCTGCCGCACGCTGAACAGTTACTGGCCTTCTGGCGCGGCTGGACCCTGCGGGAAGCGGTGTTGAAACAGCGTGGCGGCAGCGTCTGGCAAATGGCGGCGCTGGACGTCTCGCCCGACGCGCTGAACCAGCAGAATTTATTTACCGGATGGCATCAGAGCGCGACGGCAATGATTGCCGTCTGCGCCGCCCATCCGTTTGAACTTAATCTTAGCGCGATGACTGGCGCTTAACCTACCGCCTTGACCGCCACGCGCCGCGCGGCCTGATAATGCGCGCCCCAGTATTCATTGCTCAGGGATGAAATCGTTACGCCCTGGCGGGTCGAGGCGTGAATAAACTCATCGCCACCAATAAATACCCCCACGTGACGCTGGTTACGACCCGTTTTAAAAAAGACTAAATCGCCAGGTTTGAGTTCCCCGCGCGACACCGCTTTCCCACGCTGCATCTGTTCTGCGGCGGTGCGCGGTAATGATAAGTCAGCGGATTCAGAAAACAGGTGTTGCATCAGCGCCGAACAATCCACCCCACGGTGGCTGCTACCGCCCCTGTGATACCGGGTGCCTTTCCAGGCAGAATATTGCTTTAATAACCGCGCCTTCAAAACTTCATTTGTCATATCGCGAGCAATAAACATTTGCCCGCTGTGCATGCGATCGACAAAAAAAGGCGATACGAATTCAGCTGCAAAAGTTACTCGTGAAATAACAACCAATAAAACAATAAATAATAACTTAATCATAACCATTAATCGCTGAGTGATTCGCTCCTTACTTAAGGGTATTACCCGCTTTCGAATAACCTTTTCGAGGAGCACACACTAACAACCGACTATGGTTTGCTCAATTTATATCCACTAAAAAAGTGATTAAGCCATATGTTATTTTTATTTTTCAATGAGTTAATAAACGACTAACGCAACAATGTTAATGTTTTTTTCTGCCACTACAGATTAATCTGAAGTTAAAGCCGTCCGTCATAATTTCATTCGCGTTATTGTCGGTTTGCGGCAAAATAACAAAAACAATCGCTTAATCGCGGCAAAAAAATATGGCGTCTTATTTAGCCACTGGCAAGGCACAACATTTCATGAAGTGGGATTTCATTCGGAACGCGTTACATTTACGGCACGTTAAAAAACGTGCCCGTAAAAAAATGGCGTTGATTAATTTAACCTGGCTGGCGCGCAATTTTGATAAGGCAAATGCCAGACTTACGGTTTATGGTAAAACGTACGCTGTCGAAGATGCATTGCTATCCATAGAGATGCCGCTTATCACACAGTACATTACGCCGGGTACGCCTCTGGAAAGCGTTATCCAGAAACTGATGAATCAATTTTTCACTTATCTGCCGGCGCGCGTGTCGGAAATCCGCATTCTGGAAGATTTACCGGGAATGTTAACCCTGGGGTTATTTCTGCGCGGTAGCGACACACGGCTCATGGAATACACGCTGGTGGATGAAGTCGCCCGGTATCTGTTTCACTGCGGATGGGAAGTCTCGGTTTCAGGGGAGGTGCTGGAGCAAGCCGACGTACGTTATCGCCAGCTTACTCAGCAACAGAACGTTGAGCACGCGCCGTCATGACAGCGTGATGCGGATGTCCGGCCCGCACAGGCGAATCGGCTGCCCGGCGCTGAGTTTTTCCAGGAACTGGCTGTGTTTAGTCGTGCTGATCCCGTGACCGCACCACAGCAGGTGATGTTCATAGCTTTTGGTGGATACCGCCGGGTTATCACAGACCTGCGAGGAAAGCTCAACATCAAACCCCTGACGCGTCAGGCGGATTGCCTCCATCCAGATCTCCGTTTCGTCGGCGACGCTTATCGCTTCAAGAAACAGCGGCGCGCGTTTATGTCGGTAACCATCGCGCATCACGCAATGGGCGCGATGTAATACCGCCTCATGAAATCGGGCGAGGCGTCGCGTCGCGCCTGTCATGGTATCCTGTTCGCGCAGCCACTTATTTAAGGGGCGCAGTACAGAATTAATATAATCATCGCCGCAATAATCATGGTCAATTTTACGCATCATACGCGCCAGCGCACGATCGGAACCATATTCAAGCTGCCATAATAGTTCACCGCGATGGGCGGGCCAGCCTGCCGTCCAGCTGCGCTTACCTTCTAATTGCCAGACGCGGATTTCAGTTAACGATGCACCGCTGGCTGCCATATTAACGACGCGATGAATATCGCCAATCTGCTCAACCTTCCAGCCGGTTTTTGAATCATGAAGGCTGATTAATCCCGCTTTTGACCAGCGCAGGAGACAGGCAGGGTGACTGCCGGTTATTGCGCAAATCGCTTCGGTTGAAAAAGTTTTCATTCGAACCCCTTAGTGAGGGGAATGGCCGTCGGATTTAATCCGGGGATGGAGACCCATTGTGGACCTTTATAGCGGGGAAATATACGTTTATTTATTAACCATCCTGATTAATTTAGCGAATAATTATTCCCTATAATAATCAAGGGTTAATAATTACCCAAAAATATATGATGTATGATATGTGCTTTTTTTTGCGCTTCGTTTACTTATCGGGAGGTAGCGCGATCGCCTTTAAAATAGCAGCAAATAGACCAGTACAAATAAAATTAAGATTATTCACTGTAAAAATTAAATATATTCTGCACCCGCCTTTTCATTTTTATTGTGGGTAAACGTCGTAAAAACCCAGGCATTTATTTTTACCGCATAGAACATTCTGAAAATTACTCAAGCAAAGCTATGTAAAGTCAATTAAATATCCGAACAGAAAATCAAAACTATTCGCGGGTTCGCCGCATGACGTCTACCTTTATTAATCCCGCATATAAACGAGACGCGAACCATGACGATTAATGATAAACACCATCTTCACTATCCCCGCCCCCCGTTTGCTGAACAACCGCAAAAAGCGCCGGGACTGGCATCAGAAATGAAGCCGCTGCCGGATCATGGCGAAACCAGCTATATCGGCTCGGGCAAACTGGAAGGAAAAAAAGCATTAATTACCGGAGGGGATTCCGGTATTGGTCGCGCGGTAGCCATTGCCTTTGCCCGTGAAGGCGCAGACGTGGCGATTAATTATCTGCCGGAAGAAGAAACCGATGCCGCTGCGGTTATTGCGTTAATTGCCGCAGAAGGAAAAAATGCTGTGGCGATCCCCGGCGATATTCGTTCAGAAACCTTTTGCCAACAGTTAGTTGAAAAAGCCGTTCAACAACTGGGCGGTCTGGATATTCTGGTGAACAACGCCGGTCGCCAACAGTATTGCGAATCGATTGAAGAACTGACCACCGAAGCCTTCGACGATACCTTTAAAACCAACGTGTATGCCCCGTTCTGGATCACCAAAGCCGCTGTTCCGCATCTTCAGGAAGGCGCCGTGATCATCAATACCTCCTCGGTACAGGCCTACAATCCGAGTGACATCTTACTCGATTACGCCCAGACCAAAGCCTGTAATGTGGCCTTCACGAAATCGCTGGCGAAGCAGCTGGGCAAGAAAGGCATCCGCGTTAACGCCGTTGCGCCAGGCCCTTACTGGACGCCATTGCAGTCCAGTGGTGGTCAGCCGCAGGAGAAAGTGATGCAGTTCGGCGCTACCGCGCCGCTGGGCCGTCCGGGCCAGCCGGCGGAAATCGCGCCGCTGTATGTGACTTTCGCCTCTGACGTGTGCTCGTTCGCGTCCGGCCAGGTGTGGTGCTCAGACGGCGGTACAGGAACGCTATAATTAGACGGTCGTCGCTACCGACGGCCGTCGCTGGCGCAAGGGGATTGCCTGATGAAAAACCAGTCGTATCACCATCACCCACGCATTAACGGTTATGCGGGCCTGGGCGATTACGCCGCCATCGGCGACGGACGTTCCGTCGCCCTGATCGCGCCAGACGGCGCGATCGACTGGTGGTGCGCTCCCAATATGGATTCGCCGCCGCTGTTTGACCGCATCCTCGACGCGGCGTCGGGCGGATACTTTCAGATAGAGCCTGTGGGCGACTATCGGACCGAGCGGCGCTACCGGGAAAACAGCAATGTGCTGGAAACCTGTTATAAAACCGCATCCGGCGAGGTGCGCTTTACTGAATCCCTGAACAGCACTTTTGCCGGACGCTTGCCCTGGTGCGAGTTGGCGCGGCGGGTTGAAGGGGTGGAAGGCGACGTTGAACTGAAACTGACCTTCGCGCCCGGGACGGCGGCCTGCACTCGCGCGCCGTGGATAGCGCCCTCCCGCCTGGGGGATGTGGTGCATATCGGCGACCTGATGGCGATGCTGCGAACCCCCGAAAACATGGAATGTACCCTCAAGGATGACCAAAAGATCGAGGGCAGATTCCGGGTCGCTAAAGGGGAACGCGCCCTGGTGGCGCTGCTGGTTAGCCAGAAAGAGCCGCTGGCGGTGCCGACCATGGAGTCGATTGACGAGCGTATTGAAAACAGCGATCACGCCTGGCGGCACTGGACCGAGCATTTAACCTATCAGGGTGAATTCAAAACCCACGTCAACCGCTCGGCGTTGGCGTTGAAATTCCTGCTCTACTCCCCGACCGGCGCGCTGGCGGCAGCCCCAACCACTTCGCTGCCGGAAGGTATTGGCGGGATCAAGAACTACGATTATCGTTACGCCTGGATACGCGACGCCTGTCTGATTATTCGAGCCTTCGCGTTTATCGGCGCGCTGGCGGAGTGTAAAGCGGCGTTTTCATGGTTGACCAACACCATTATTCGCCATGAAGGGTCATTGCGGGCCTGCTACACCCTTGACGGCGATATCGTACCGGACGAAAAATTCCTGCCGCTGGAAGGCTATATGGGTTCTCAGCCGGTACGGCTCGGCAATAACGCCCAGAGCCAGCAGCAGCTCAGCATGTATGGCGATATGCTGGAAACGGCGTTTTTGTTCGTCAACGCCGGGCACGTGTTGGATTTGACGACCGCGCGCCTGCTGACCAAGCTCGCCAACGAATGCGCCGATCTGTGGCGGCAGGACGATTCCGGTATCTGGGAGCTGCACGAACGCCGCCATTACACCCATTCGAAAATCGCCTGCTGGATCACGCTGGATATCGCCATCCGCCTGGCGGAGGAAGGCCATATCGAGACCACCTGGCTGCACCGCTGGGAACGGGAAAAAACCCGCATCAGCGACTGGGTCGAGAACCACTGCTGGTCTGAGGCAAAGCAGGCCTATACCTTTTACGCCGGGACCGACAAACTCGACGCCGCCCTGGGGCTGGTGTGGTATTACGGGCTGAAGGTTAACCCGGAGCGCATGAAATCCACCTATGACGCGATGGTCAAAGAGCTGGGGCACGGCACCCCGATGCTCTACCGCTACAGCGAAGTCGAGCGCGAAGAAAGCACCTTTGTCGCCTGCTCGTTCTGGCTGGTGGAAGCCTGGGCGCGGCTGGGCGATCGGCAAAAAGCGCGCGATTATATGAATCAGATCCTGGAAACACTGTGCGATAAAGGCAACGTCGAAACCTTTAATGAGATGTTCGACGTCCGCACCGGTGAATGGCGCGGCAACGTGCCGCAGGGCTTAAGCCATCTGGCGCTGATCTGCGCGGCGGACGGCATCGCCGGAAACCGCTTCTGGGTGAAAGACGACGAGTAACCCTGGCCGCCGTTGCGCCATGCGCGTAACGGCGGCGATACGTTACAGTACCCTTTCCGGCCACACCACATTTGGCACGCCATTGAGCACCGGTCTGGCGAATAAAAAGCCCTGAAAGCGCTGTACGCCAGCGGCCTCCAGCCAGCACCACTCTTCGACCTTTTCCACGCCTTCGGCAACCACGCTGATTTCCAGCGCCGAACAGCAGCTCAGGATCGCCTGGACAATCGCCTGTTTTGGTCCATGCACGTGGATATCGCTGACGATGCTGCGGTCGATTTTGAGTTTGTCCGGCTGAAAGCGGGTTAACAGCGACAGCCCGGCAAACCCGGAACCAAAGTCGTCAATCGCCAGGCCGATGCCAGCCGAACGCAGCTCGCGCACCGCCACCTGGAAGGCGTCGAAGCGGGAAATCACTTCATCTTCCGTCACCTCGACAATCACCTGCTCCGGCACCAGGCCGTTACGAGCGATCTGCTCCAGCAAAATATTCACCGCGTTCGGCACCGTCACCAGCGACATCGGCAGCAAATTGATGGAAATTTTATGGTCGCCAATGCCGATTTTACTGGCCAGCGCAAAAGCCCAGGCTTTGGAGTAGAGATCGGCCTCGTGCAGCTTATTGTGCGGAATGGCGTTGAAATATTCCTGGGGAGAACCGCCGTCCGGGCTGCGGATCAGGGCTTCAAGGGAGCTGATTTTGCCTTCCAGCGGCTCGACGATAGGCTGCAACGCAAACTGGCAGGGCTGCGCCGACGCCAGCGGAACGGTAATGGATTCAAAGGCGCGGCTGTCCTGGATAAACGACCAGTCGCGCGGTTCGGTGCTGTGCGTGAGTAGCGTTTTCCAGTCGCCTTTAATAAAGGCTTTAATAAACTTATAAACGCGATCTTCGCCCGCCAGGTCGAAAAACCGCGAACGTTTAATAGCGGGCGTGCGGAACACCGCGCTTTGCTGCGCGCTGCGCAGGTCGATTAACTCCATGCCCAGATTATTAAAGCGCCGCCGCGGCGCATAATCGCGCATCAGCTCCACCACGCTGTCGTGCCGGGGGTCCTGGCGGATGGTCTGGTACAGCAAATTAACCGATTCCAGTGGTCCCTCAAGCACTTGCAGAAAATGCGTACCGTCAAAAAGCAGGATGCCCGTGACCTGTAAGCTTTCATTTTTCGCCTGCGCCCTGGCCACCAGCGGCGGTAATTGTTCAGGACTGCATCCTGAATGTAAGCGACTCCGGTAGATTAACGTCGAAAGCATCAAATCAAGTCCTTTTGCCCAGGAGACACACTAAGGAGATAAGCTAAGTGTAGCGAGTGAAAGCCGTCTCAGAATACCTTTAATTTTTTGGAAATAACAACCAGCCTGACTAAGAAATAAAGTAGTCAGAGGAGTATGCGCATAAAAGCCATAATCAATTAAGGGATAAAGGCGTGATTTTTAGGTGTAAACGGAGGATAGTGGCATGAAAATAAAGCAAAAATTCTATTAAAATGAAATTCTTTCATCACCTAAGTGAAATAAGGTGAACCACCGGGGAGAGATCCCGGTGGCATAAGCTTATGAGCGTTATTTCTGTTCGGGTTTTTTATCACCCGATTCTGGCGCATTAGTCGGATCGTCTTTTTCTTTTTCATCTACGTGTAAATTAGCGAATAATTTCATTGTGCCTCCTCAATGATTGCCTGAACTGACGGTCGATATATTCTGATGAAATATTTTCAGCCTAAAAAGTATGGTCCAGGCTGGCGGATTTGTCATACCCAAAATTTATTCTCGCTGCGGTCGCGCTTTACCGCTTCGTTTATTTTTGCGCGGGGTTCAGGATTGTTCTGATACACAAAATGACGCTTCATTCTAAAAATAAACGTGAATCAGATTCACGTTTTGTTGTTTCCGTTAACACTTTGATACTTAACCATCAACCTGGTAATGGAGATTATTATGGTTTCGCACTGGCTGGTTCATAAAAAAGGCGCGATACACGATCTGTTTTTCCCGGTACGCATTGGCAATAAACTTTGCCTGATCCTGCGCAAAGGCGGCGTGATATATAAACCAGCCGGCTGGCTAAAAAAAGAAAAGCATCATTTGTTCAGGCTGAATAAATTTTGAGTGTCCGGGTTTCACAGACCCCGCGAAAAAAAGCATCGTGCAGCGCCACCTGATTTCGGCCCCGGTGTTTAGCGGAATAGAGCGCGGTATCCGCCGCGCCGTATAACGATTCAAAATCGCTGCCGCGTAAACCCAGGCTGACGCCAATACTGGCAGTCACCAGTTGGCCCGGCAGCGCATCCAGCGGCGACGCGTTTAATGACGCGTGAATATAACCCGCCGTGATCATGGCGTCCTCAATCCGCGCGTTGGGCAGCAGAATGGTGAACTCTTCGCCGCCTACCCGGCCGATGGCGGCAAATTCCGGCACCGCGCGGCGAACCCGCGCCACCAGCGAGCAAATCACTTTATCGCCCATCGGGTGGCCGTGCGCATCGTTGATCCGTTTGAAATGATCGATATCCAGCAGGATCAGCGCTACGTTGCCCTGGGTTAACGCCTGGTTGATTTGAGTGATGATCGCGCTGCGGTTAAACACCGCCGTGAGCGGATCGTGAGTGGCTTCGTATTCCAGCTGTTTCGCCAGCTGTTGCAGTTGCTCGTTGATGCGGTTTAGCTCGCGCTCCGCGCGGTCGCTGCGCGAGATAAGCCGGTAGGATTCGCGGATCAGGCGCTGATAGCGCAGGGCCAGCACCAGCAGTTCTTCGCGGCAGGCGTCCGCAGGCAGCGAGGTATTCGCGGCGGCTTCCCGCGCCTCTTCCAGCACCGAAAATTCATCCCTGAACAGTTCGTTAATATCTAGCATGCGCTCAAATCCGCGATGGGCGTGACGTTCAGCGCCGGGAAATCAAGGCTCAATTCCTGGCCGAACTCTTCGGAAATATCATCCCCGGCGTCGTAGTACCAGTGCAGATGGCACGGTTTACCCGCCTGGGCAAAGCGGTTCAGACAGTCGAATAATTCAAACAGCAGCTTGGTGCTGGAACTGTTGAAGTAGCTCAGCGCCACGTGAACCTCCACGGGCTGAGTCACGGCGGCGCGCTCCTGTAGCCAGGCTTCAACCGCTTCCAGCAGCGGGCGAAAAAACGCGGCGGCATTTTCAGGGTAGGCTTCGCCTTTCATCATCAGGCGGCAGGCCGCAAAGTCAAAATGGACTTCCGGCGTGGAGTGCGTGGCGGCAAGCGTAATGGACGGCGTTAACGTAGTATCAGTCATGGCAAAAGGTTGCCTTCAGGTGGAAGGCGGACAACGGGCTGGCCGCCAGTGGATGTAAGCGATATTCCAGCGGTTCGCTGGTGTCTCGCGCCATAGTCAGCAAGCCGATATTGGCCCCCTTGCTGGTCGGCGGCGCTTCGCTGCGCAGGCCCTGCTTCCAGGCCTGTTTAATTTCGTCCTGAGTCATGGTGCGCAAGACGTCCAGATTGGTCTGGAGCAGCGAGGACTCCTCCTCGCCCACCAGATTGGCCGTTTCCAGGTAGTAGTGGCGATGATCGGTGTGGAAGCACAGCGAGCCGAAGCGCAACTCCTCCTGCCCGGTACACAGATAGCGTTCATCTGACGAGTAGCGGACAATGTTTTGCCCCATCTCGACAAATACCGAAAACAGCCGACGGCGGATCGCCGAAGAGGATTCGTGCTTATCCAGCCAGACCCGAATCACCTCCCCCATCGCAATAATGTTTTGTTGGGAAAAATAGCCGGTATAAAACAGCGCGACGTCGCTGTGGCGCGACAGCCCGAACAGAGGCATCAGCACCGCGTCTTTTACCTGAATGTCGTTCATTTTCATCTGTGTCTCACCAGCGAAAGCCAAACCATGTCATGTCGTCCCGGCGCATTTGCTCGCCCTGCCAGCTTTTTAGCACCGCCAGCAGCGCGTCGGAACGTTGCGTCATTGGCCGCTCGCGCTCCTGCAACAGCAGCGCCTGGATACGTTTTTTACCGAACATGATCCCGCGCTCGCCGCCAATCTGATCGGTAACACCATCGCTGACAATCAGCAGTTGATCGCCGCGCCTGAGCGGACACTGATGGCGCTGCCACTGATAGTCGGACGGCGTGTCGATGTAGCCCAGGCCCTGGCGGTTGCCGCCGAGTACGGCCACTGCATCCGCGTCGCTCGCCAGTTGAAAGGCGTGCATCTGCGCATTGGCCCAAATCAGCTGCTGGTTGTCGGTGTCGACAAACAGTGCGATTGCGTCACAGCCGTCGTTGGACTGGCTTTTCCCGGCGCTGGGATGAAGCTGGCTCAGAGTCTGTTTAATATGCTGATTGATGATGCTCAGCAGGCGCTCCGGCTCGTGGGGCGGCACCAGGGTCAGCGCTTTTTCCAGCGCCGAGGAGAAAATAAAGGTCATAAACGCGCCCGGCACGCCGTGGCCGGTACAGTCCGCCACCACCTGAAGCCAGCCGTGTTCGAACGGGTAAAAGGCGTAGATGTCGCCGCCCACGCAATCGCGCGGATGCCAGTACAGGCACCAGTCATCAAGATGGCTTTCCATCGACTGGCGCGAGCGGTTGAGCATCGATTCCTGGATCACCCGCGCATACTCAATGCTCTGCATAATCTGCTGATGCTGCTTCGCCTGGAGTTCGGACACGGTTTTAATCAGGTCGATGCCCAGCCCGATACCCACATAATGACCGTCGTCGGTGAGGATAAACCCCTCCGTCACCGCCTTATCGCCGGTTTCGATCACCCGATCCGCCAGATAATCCAGCCCGGCGTCGGCCTCGACGATCAGCGGCGTTTTATCCATAAAGGCGATGCAGCTTTTCTGATCGTAGAGTTCATGAAAGAACGGGCGGCTCATCTGGGAGAGGAAAATATGGCGGTTAATCATGCCGACAGGCCGGTTCAGCTCCAGCACCGGCAGGCCAATCAACGATTTATGTTGATTAAACAGCGCCATAACCTGTTGGTTATTGGACGAGGGCGTCACGTGCGGCACCACGATACGCAGCATCCCCGCGTTCAGCTCACGTGACGAAGAAACCATTGCCAGAGGTAAATCCATGATGGGTGATAACTCATTACCGTAAGAATTATCTTAGGGTATGAGGCAATTGTGACAGTTTTATCTCAGCGGCGTGACTGGGTTAAAATCAAGATAAAATAATCACTTAACCGAAATCTCACTGCGTCGTCGCTAGGGATAAAAGCGCGCCATCATCAGCATCAGCAACGGCGTGGTCACCGTGGAAAGCACCGTGGTCAGCAACATGCTGGTCGCCGTTGCGCCCTGGAGCGCATTGAATTTTTGCGCCATCAGATAGACGTTAACGCCAACGGCCATCGACCCCAGCAGCACCACCACCTGGCTTTCCTGCTGCGGCAGATGCAGTAAAATCGCCGCGCCCCAGACCATCAGCGGCATGACGATTAATTTTAAAATGCTGATGGCCGCGCTTTCCCGCAGACCGTGGCGAATTTTATAGCGCGCCAGGCTCATGCCCAGCGTCACCAGCGTTAGCGGCGCGGACACCTGGCCCAGCATGGTCACCGGCGAATCGATGACATACGGCAGCGGGCGATGCAGCAGGCTCCAGGCGAAGCCGGTGAAGATGCCGATAATGATCGGGTTGCGCACCACGTTAAGCAGCGTTTTCATGATGCCGCGCAGAGAGAAGCTGCCGCTTTGCGCCCATTCCACCGAGACCGTCACCAGCGTCCAGAGGATCAGGCTGTTAAACACCAGCACCAGCGCCACCGAGGGCAGGCTGGATTGCCCCAGCAGGATAATCGCCACCGGAATGCCGAGCATCACGTTGTTGGAGAAAATCCCGCCGAGGCTGAACACCGACGAAGAAACCGCGTCCAGATGAAACAGATGTTTCGCCACCAGCCGGCCAATGAAATAGACCACGAAGCAGCTGCCGAAAAAGGCGATCAATAAGCGCATGTCAACCGGCGGGCTTTCGTAGAACTTGCTCATGACCTTAAACAACATGCACGGCAGCGCCACGGTAAAGCAGAAGCGGTTGAGCCCTTCCGCCACGGAATCCGGCCAGCCGGCGAAGCGCCCGATGCCATAACCGGTTGCCATCAATAAAAACAGCGGCGCCGAAAGCACAACCTGATGCGAGAGTTGCCCAAAAAAGCCGATTGATTCCATTCTTATCCCTGCCGAATCACGAAGTTGATAATTTTTTAATCGTTTTTCGCCAGTATAAGGGATTCAAATCAGGGCGTCAGGGCGCGTTTTGCCTGGCGTAAAATTTTGGGCATTTGCCTGGCGAACCTTCCCGGAGTCGTTGGGCAGGGCGATTTATCCGCATCTCCCCTGTCCGCATCAATGAAATAAACTATGCAGCGCTGAATCGAGTCACAACGGTTCTGGCCATCATTTTATTTTCAAAATTTACAGAGCCTGCTTTCAACAATATCAGGGGTTCAGGAAGCATTTATTTTTTCAGATATTGATGGCAGTTTTGGATATTTAACATTTCGTCGTTAATTAAAAAAAGCAAAGGGGATGAATAATTTACCCTCGTTAAATACTCCCTTTTAAGTATAATTTTTCTCCCCTAAATACCTTGCTGTTTTCGCCAAAAAAATCGCCATGAAAGATTTAACTTAAATGCGATAATTTTCATAGGATTACGTAGCATTAATAGTTATTCGCGGATTTTAATAGTCTGTATCAGGCGTTTTTTTACCTTATGGTCAACATTTAACCCGTTTTAACAACGCTATTTGAGATCACAAAACGCCCACCCCTCAGTAACACTCATCCTACAAATTGACCTTGAACAAAAATAGACGTTTTTGCCTGTGATAATTTTCGCACGGCAATTTCTGCAATGTGGTGCTTTTCCTACACCCAACACCCGGGAAATTTCTCCGGCCAATAACTAACCATTAATGAGTAATTAATTTTAGTTAGCGGCGGGATTATTTAACTGGCATCACCCTTGACCAATAAAGATGAACAGAAAAATAACGTCTGTTTTTGGTTAAGGAATGAGGTTCAAAACAAAAACATTCACCATCACATGGGGTAAACAATGGATGTGAATCGCAGGCAATTTTTCCGGATTTGCGCCGGTGGCCTGGCAGGTACCACCGTTGCCGCTCTGGGATTTGCGCCCAAGACGGCACTGGCGGGTATTCGCGACTATAAATTGTTGCGCTCTACCGAAACCCGCAACACCTGTACCTATTGTTCCGTTGGCTGCGGATTATTGATGTATAGCCTCGGCGACGGCTCGATGAACGCGAAATCCGCGCTGTTCCACGTCGAAGGGGATCCGGACCATCCGGTGAGCCGCGGCGCGCTGTGCCCGAAAGGCGCAGGGTTGCTGGATTACGTTCATAGCGAAGGCCGTCTGCGCTACCCGGAATACCGGGCGCCGGGCTCGGATAAATGGCAGCGCATCAGCTGGGACGACGCCTTCAACCGCATCACGCGGCTGATGAAAGCGGACCGCGACGCTAACTTTATCGAGCAAAACGCGGCAGGCACCACGGTGAACCGCTGGACCACAACCGGCATGCTGTGCGCGTCTGCCGCCAGCAACGAAACCGGGATGCTGACCCAGAAATTCGCTCGTTCCTTAGGCATGGTGGCGGTAGATAACCAGGCGCGCGTCTGACACGGACCAACGGTAGCAAGTCTTGCTCCAACATTTGGTCGCGGTGCGATGACCAACCACTGGGTTGATATCAAAAACGCCAACGTTGTGATGGTGATGGGCGGTAACGCCGCTGAAGCGCATCCGGTGGGTTTCCGCTGGGCGATGGAAGCGAAAAACAACAATGACGCGACGCTGATCGTGGTCGACCCGCGCTTTACGCGCACGGCGTCGGTTGCCGATCTCTACGTCCCTATCCGTTCCGGTACTGACATTACCTTCCTGTCAGGGGTTTTGCTGTACCTGATCGAAAACAACAAGATTAACGCCGAATACGTTAAGCACTACACCAACGCGAACCTGCTGGTGCGCGAAGACTATTCCTTCGAGGACGGTCTGTTCAGCGGCTATGACGCGGAAAAACGTAAATACGATAAAACCACCTGGAACTATCAGTTCGACGAAAACGGCTATGCCCTGCGCGACGAGACGCTGACCAACCCGCGCTGCGTCTGGAACCTGCTGAAACAGCACGTTTCCCGTTATACGCCGGACATGGTGGAGAACATCTGCGGCACGCCGAAGGCGGACTTCCTGAAAGTGTGTGAAGTGCTGGCCTCCACCAGCGCCCCGGACCGGACCACCACGTTCCTGTATGCCCTTGGCTGGACGCAGCACACCGTCGGCGCGCAGAACATCCGCACTATGGCGATGATCCAGCTGCTGCTCGGCAACATGGGGATGGCGGGCGGCGGCGTGAACGCCCTGCGCGGTCACTCCAACATCCAGGGCCTGACCGACCTCGGCCTGCTGTCCACCAGCCTGCCGGGCTACCTGACGCTGCCGTCGGAGAAGCAAGCCGATCTGGAAAGCTATCTGAAGGCCAATACGCCGGTAGCGACGCTGCCGAATCAGGTGAACTACTGGAGCAACTATCCGAAGTTCTTCGTCAGCCTGATGAAGTCGTTCTACGGCGATGATGCGCAGAAAGAGAACCAGTGGGGTTATGACTGGTTGCCGAAGTGGGACCAGGTTTACGACGCCATGAAGTACTTCGACATGATGGATCGCGGCGAAGTGAACGGTTACATCTGCCAGGGCTTTAACCCGGTGGCGTCATTGCCGGATAAAAATAAGATCGTCAGCCGCCTCAGCAAGCTGAAGTACCTGATCGTCATCGACCCGCTGGTTACCGAAACCAGTAATTTCTGGCAGAACCACGGCGACATGAACGACGTCGATCCGGCGAACATTCAGACCGAGGTGTTCCGTCTGCCATCGACCTGCTTTGCGGAAGAAGACGGCTCCATCGCCAACTCCGGACGCTGGTTGCAGTGGCACTGGAAAGCGGCGGACGCCCCGGGCGAAGCGCTGAATGACGGGGAAATCCTCGCCGGCCTGTACCATCGTCTGCGCGAGATGTACCGCAGCGAAGGCGGCAAAGGCGTAGAACCGTTGCTGAAAATGAGCTGGACGTACAAACGCCCGGATCATCCGGAATCGGCGGAAGTGGCGAAAGAGAACAACGGCGTGGCGCTGGCGGACCTTTACGATCCGAACGGCAATCTGCTGGCGAAGAAAGGCGAGCTGCTCAGTTCGTTTGCACTGATGCGCGACGACGGCACCACCGCATCTTCCTGCTGGATTTACGCCGGGAGCTGGACCGAGAAAGGCAACCAGATGGCGAACCGCGACAACAGCGATCCGTCCGGTCTGGGCAACACGCTGGGCTGGGCCTGGGCATGGCCGCTTAACCGCCGCATCATTTACAACCGCGCGTCCGCCGATCCGATGGGTAAACCCTGGGACAGCAAACGCATGCTGATCAAATGGAACGGCAGCAAGTGGGTCGGGAACGATATCCCGGACTACAACACCGCCGCGCCAGGCAGCGGCACCGGTCCGTTTATCATGCAGCCGGAAGGGCTGGGCCGCCTGTTCGCCATCGACAAAATGGCGGAAGGGCCGTTCCCGGAACACTACGAGCCGGTGGAAACGCCGATTGGCACTAACCCGCTGCACCCGAACGTGGTGTCCAACCCGGCGGCGCGCCTGTTGCCGGAAGACGCCAAACGTATCGGCGATCGCAGCGAGTTCCCGTATGTGGGCACCACGTACCGTTTAACCGAGCATTTCCACACCTGGACCAAGCATGCGTTGCTCAACGCCATCGCCCAGCCGGAGCAGTTCGTGGAGATTAGCGAAACCCTCGCGAAAGCGAAAGGCATCGCGAACGGCGATACGGTGAAGGTCAGCAGCAAGCGCGGGTTTATCCGTGCGGTTGCGGTGGTGACGCCGCGTCTGCAGGTGCTGAACGTGGACGGCAAGCAGGTTGAAACCGTGGGTATTCCGCTGCACTGGGGCTTTGAAGGCACCGCGCGCAAAGGTTACCTGGCGAACACCCTGACGCCGCCGGTGGGTGATGCTAACTCACAGACGCCGGAGTACAAGGCGTTCCTGGTTAACATTGAGAAGGCGTAAGGGGCGAACTCATGTCAATGCAATCTCAGGACATTATTAAACGTTCCGCCACCAACGGAATGACCCCGCCGCCTCAGGCGCGTGACTTCAAGGAAGAAGTCGCGAAGCTTATCGACGTCTCCACCTGTATCGGCTGTAAAGCCTGCCAGGTGGCGTGCTCGGAGTGGAATGACATCCGCGCTGAGGTCGGTCACTGCGTGGGCGTCTACGACAACCCGACGGATTTAACCGCCAAAGCCTGGACGGTGATGCGCTTTAGCGAAACCCGCGCCAACGGAAAGCTGGAGTGGCTGATCCGCAAAGACGGCTGTATGCACTGTGAAGATCCGGGCTGCCTGAAGGCGTGCCCGTCTGCGGGTGCGATTATCCAGTACGCCAACGGCATCGTCGATTTTCAGTCGGAACACTGCATCGGTTGCGGTTACTGCATCGCGGGCTGCCCGTTCAACGTGCCGCGCCTCAATCCGCAAGACAACCGGGTGTACAAATGCACCCTGTGCGTCGACCGGGTGAGCGTGGGCCAGGAGCCGGCGTGCGTGAAAACCTGCCCCACCGGCGCAATCCACTTCGGCACCAAAAAAGAGATGCTGGAAGTGGCGAGCGAGCGCGTGGAGAAGCTGAAAAAACGCGGTTACCCGCACGCGGGTATTTACGATCCGGCGGGCGTGGGCGGCACTCACGTGATTTACGTGCTGCACCACAACGACCAGCCGGAGCTGTATCACGGCCTGCCGAAAGATCCGCAAATCGATACGCCGATTAGCCTGTGGAAAGGGATCCTCAAACCGCTCTCCGCTGCGGGCTTTATCGCAACCTTCGCCGGTCTGATTTTCCACTATGTGGGCGTCGGTCCGAACAAGGAAGTCGATGACGACGAAGAGGAGGAGCACCATGACTAAGAAAAGTAAGATGATCGTTCGGACCAGCTTTATCGACCGGGCGTGTCACTGGACGGTGGTGATCTGCTTTTTCCTGGTGGCGTTATCGGGCATCGCGCTGTTTTTCCCGACTCTGCAATGGCTGACGCAAACCTTCGGGACGCCGCAGATGGGGCGTATTCTGCACCCCTTCTTCGGTGTGCTGATCTTCTTCGCGCTGATGTTTATGTTTGTTCGCTTCGTCAGACATAACATCCCGGACAAGCAGGATTTGCCGTGGCTGAAGAACATTGTGGAAGTGCTGAAAGGCAACGAACACCATGTGGCGGACGTGGGCAAATACAACGCCGGACAGAAAATGATGTTCTGGAGCATCATGAGCATGATTTTTGTGCTGCTGGTGACCGGCATTATTATCTGGCGTCCTTACTTCACGCACTTTTTCCCCATGTGGATGGTGCGCTGGAGCCTGCTGGTTCACGCGCTGGCGGCCATCGTGCTGATCCATGCGATCCTGATCCATATGTATATGGCGTTCTGGGTCAAAGGATCGATCAAAGGCATGATCGAAGGCAAAGTCAGCCGTCGCTGGGCGGCTAAACACCACCCGCGCTGGTATCGCAAAGTGCAGAAAGCGGAAGACGCTCAGGAGTAATGAGCGGGCTTTACAAACAAAACGGCGCCTTCATCAAGGCGCCGTTTTTTATTGCCCGTTTGGTGAATTAATGGAAGTGGGAATGCCCGCCAAATCCTTCTGAACGGCTGTTGTCATGGCCGTAACCGTGGCCGCCGAACGCATGGGAATGCGCGTTATCCGCACCGCGGCCTTCATGGCCTGCGCGCATCCCGTTATTGCCGGTAGCGTTATTATTCCCTCTGCGTGTTGAGGGGGTAAACGCACTGACGAACGGCATGCTGATTTGCGCCTGTGGATTGACTTTGGCGATTTCACCGACGGTTGTGTGTAACACTTTATCGCCAAGAGTGACATCGACAGGGATATTTTTCGGCAGACTGGATGCCGCCTGTTGAATGGTGTCGGTCACGCCGGGGAGCGCGGCAGTATAGTGTTGCACAGGGATCTGCGGCTGCGGTTGAGTCGGTTGCGGCTGGGTGGGCTGCAAAGGCGTCTGCAACTGGGTGGGCTGCGGAGGCGTCTGCTGCTGGATGGGTTGTGGAGGCGTCTGCTGCTGGATGGGTTGCGGAGGCGTCTGCTGCTGGATGGGTTGCGGAGGCGTCTGCTGCTGGGTGGGCTGCGGAGGCGTCTGCTGCTGAGTGGGCTGCGGAGGCGTCTGCTGCTGGATGGGTTGCGGAGGCGTCTGGGGCCCGATCATTGTCGCCTGGAGTGCCTGAATCTGGGTACGGTAATTCGTACCATTTATCTGATTCTGCGTTTTCTCAATCATGGCTTCTGCAAATTGTACGTCACGATGCGCTTGCTGCACGGCATGCTGCGCGTCATCGGCGTCCTGGGTCGCTTTATTCAGGGGTGCGCCCGCAGCCAACCGATCGTCACCAGGCGTTGCGTTATTATAATTATTCAACGCATCCTGCTGGGCGGCTTGCGCATGATGAGCAGCATTAAGCTGGGTTTTGTAATTACGCTGAGCCGCATCCCTGAACGATTGCGCGCCGGCTAAATTCGCTACCGCATCATCAAATGCCGTGCTTTTATCGGCAGCGTTCACACTTCCGCATGAAAGCGCAATAAATACTGAAAGAGGAATGGTAAAATTCATCTTAAACATAATAATAACCTTTGTAGTAACGAACTTAACAACCTCTCCCAAATCGGGAGAGGACTTTTTTAAAAAGTAAAAATAAGAAAATATATTTTACTTAAGCTTGTGAAAAATAAAACAGCGCTTCATTCCTTATGAAGCTTTGTTCTGAATTAAATCTTAAAAGATGCTATAACATTGCTACGAATATGCTAAAACGGAACTATTCAATTGTTTTTTATTGAACAGGCAGAATTTTATAAAATCCGATTATTCAGGATTTTGTTAGTTAATTTTCATTTTTATAATCTCAAGATCTGATTATTCACTCATTGATTTCATTATATTTAATATATCCATTATAATTTTCACATCATACTAACATTTGCATTAAAACTTCTTTTGCGTCTCATACAAAACCTCATCGGGCCATATTGCCAATACTTCACAATAAACACACAAATGCTCACTACATTCTCGTCATCACAGGGTTCTAAACATAACTAAGGATGTGTGAATGGGCTTTACACTGACTGATTTTTTGATTATTGCGGCGCTCTATAGCTCCCCCATGATATTGTTTATAATATTTATCGTGTATTTATCGAATTCTATGGCGTCAAGGTTTTGTCAAATCGCCCTCACGCGGCTCATTATTCCGCAACTATTGGTGATGCTGACCGGCATTATTTTTTTATTATGGCTGGAACTGGATCTCCTCGCACTGAGGTTAGGCCTAATCTTCTCCTGCTGCTTCTCACTTCTGTTGTGCCTTGCGCCATTGGGAAACAAATACTTGCGCAATACGTTACGGGTCATTATTACCAGCCATATTCTTTGCCTGACGCTAACAGTGTCGATGACCCATTACATGCAAGATAACCGCGGATTTACAGAGATCAGCGAGGCATGGGAAAAGCGCCTGTTGCTCAGGGTCCTGGCGAGAGCCAGCCATGGCAATACACGCGAACTGGCGTTGTTCGAGGGGATTGCTACGCGGGAGAAGTTATTAAAACTGGCTGCAGCGGACCCTGCCACTCCTGTTAAGGTTTTACAGTATTTAACTGACCAGGTAAATTCACCATATGAAGTCACACTCGCCGCTGGCGAATTTAGTTACAGCAACGGGGATACGCCCTTTTATATCGCGTTTCAGGCCAATAATATTAATGCCGTACGCATATTTAGCGAACAGTTAATCGGATCTGAATACCGTGCTCAACATCATCGCGAGATCCTTATCGAGGATAACCCTCTCGTCCCCAAAACCTATAATTTTCAGTATAGTCAAAATGAACGGACCGCACTGTTTGCGCTAACCAATCTTATTTACCCCATCATACCGGAACTGATTACTGACGCTGTCCATCAAAATATTATTAATAGCAGAGACAATGAAGTCATTGCTTTTTTTTGGAATAAAAAACCGCCAGAAGATCGTTTGTTGATGTTAAAAGAATTGGCGGCAATGAATAAAAAAGAACAATTAGTAAAAGAATTAATGCTTACGCCTGATTATCTCTTGCCCGATGAACCACTCTGGCAAAGCCTGGTGAGTTATATCTTCACAACTTCCTCTTCTGAGACTGTCGAAGCCATACTCAATACTGGAATGATTAACTGGTCGCTTTATATCGATAACAAAAGTGCGAATAATGATATTATTATAGACTTCCAGCACCGAAGAGATTTTAATAACCCTGCAATCCATCATAACTTTGGTCTGCTTTTACAGACCCTTGTTAAGCAAAACATTGAACTATCTGACAGACAATTATTGCATATTACGGCAGACGATCAGGGGCTCGAAACCGTACTCGCTGCCGGATTTACGTGTGAAAGAATGCATCGCATGATGGAAACTGAGTTGAAAAATCCCGCCGGTTGGTATCAAACGTTAAAGAAGCGCATACAGCATGCTTGCCCACCAGCCTGAATGACCTACGTGCAGCATAACGCGTTCTTCGTTTTATGCTGCACAGGGAGGAGGCGGTTACGCTTTCTCTTTCTTCAACGCCTGGGCGCAGGCCCACGCCGATGCCCAGGCCCACTGGAAGTTATACCCGCCCAGCCAGCCGGTAACGTCCACCACTTCGCCGATAAAATAAAGCCCCGGCACGTCGCGGGCTTCCATGGTGCGCGAGGAGAGCGCGTGGGTGTCCACCCCGCCCAGCGTGACTTCGGCGGTGCGATAGCCTTCAGTGCCGTTCGGCTGTACCTGCCAGGCGGTCAGCAGTTCGACCAGGGCCTCCTGCTGGCGGGCATTAAGCTGCTTCAGGGTACAGTCAGGGATTTGCCCCATCTGCTGGAGGATCTCGATCAGCCGCTTCGGCAGCAGTATCGCCAGCGTGTTTTTCAGGCTCTGATTGGGGTGCGCGTTGCGCTGCTCATCAATAAACGCATTCACATCGCTATCGGGCAGCAGATTAATGGTGACCTTTTCACCCGGCTGCCAGTAGCTGGAAATTTGCAGAATGGCCGGGCCGGATAGCCCACGGTGGGTGAACAGCACGTTTTCACGAAAAAGAGTGCCGTCCTGGGCGCTGACCACTGACGGCACGGAGACGCCGGACAGCACCTGTAGCGCCTCCAGCAGCGGTTTATGCAGGGTAAACGGCACCAGCCCGGCGCGGGTCGGCAAGACTTTCAGGCCAAACTGTTCCGCCACTTTATAGCCAAACGGCGACGCGCCCAGCCCCGGCATCGAGAGCCCGCCGCTGGCGATCACCAGTTTCGCCGTCCGCACGCTGTCGCCGTTGAGCGTCAGCAGGTAACCCTGCTCGTCGCGCTCAATGCTCAGCACTTCGCTACGCAGGCGCAGGTTGACATTGCCTTTCTGGCACTCCGCCATCAGCATATCGACAATTTGCTGCGCCGAGTCATCGCAAAACAGCTGACCGAGGGTTTTCTCATGCCAGGCGATACCGTATTTTCCCACCAGATCGATAAAATCCCACTGGGTGTAGCGCGCCAGGGCGGATTTGCAGAAATGCGGATTGGCGCTCAGGTAGGCCGCCGGTTCGACATACAGGTTGGTGAAGTTACAGCGCCCGCCGCCGGACATCAGGATCTTGCGCCCCGGCTTTTTGCCGTTATCGAGAAGCAACACCCGTAAACCCGCCTGCCCGGCCTGGGCCGCGCAAAATAACCCCGCCGCGCCTGCGCCGATAATCACTGCATCAAACTGTTCCACACCCTGCTCCCCTGAAAATAAGGCTGCGAATTGTAAAGTTTCTTAGCTGGTCGCACCAGCGATATGCCTTTGCAAGAATGCAGCCAGTTGTTTTTTAAAGGGTAAATCTTTTCAATCGTTGACGTTAAGCGACGTTGCATCAAAAAAAGTCTATATTTCACTTTGCCCCTGCCGCGAAAGTCCCTGATAATGCGGCGCGTTCATGTCCTCAAGATGGCGTAACGTCTATGCTACATTTATTTGCCGGCCTGGATCTTCATACCGGCCTTTTGCTTTTGCTTGCTCTGGGCTTTGTCCTGTTTTATGAAGCCATTAACGGCTTTCATGACACAGCGAACGCAGTTGCAACCGTTATATACACGCGAGCGATGCGTTCGCAACTGGCAGTAGTCATGGCAGCGGTGTTTAACTTCCTCGGCGTTTTGCTGGGCGGGTTAAGCGTAGCCTATGCCATTGTTCATATGCTTCCCACCGATCTGTTGCTTAACGTAGGTTCCGCACATGGCCTGGCCATGGTGTTCTCTATGTTGCTGGCGGCGATCATCTGGAACCTCGGCACCTGGTATCTGGGTCTGCCGGCGTCCAGCTCCCACACCCTGATTGGCGCGATTATCGGCATTGGTTTAACCAACGCCCTGATGACCGGCACGTCAGTGGTCGATGCATTAAATATCCCGAAAGTGATCAACATTTTCGGCTCGCTGATTATTTCTCCTGTTGTCGGTCTGGTGTTCGCAGGCGGTCTGGTGTTTTTGCTGCGTCGCTACTGGAGCGGCACTAAAAAACGCGCCCGTATCCACCTGACGCCTGCCGAGCGTGAGAAAAAAGACGGCAAGAAAAAACCGCCGTTCTGGACCCGTATCGCGCTGATCCTGTCAGCCATTGGCGTGAGCTTCTCTCACGGCGCTAACGACGGCCAGAAAGGCATCGGCTTGATCATGCTGGTGCTGATTGGCGTGGCGCCCGCAGGCTTCGTGGTCAACATGAACGCCTCTGGCTACGACATCACTCGTACCCGCGACGCCATCAACCACGTTGAGAGCTATTTCCAGCAGCACGGCGAAGCCATCAAGCACGTGATTGATATGAATCCGGTGATCCCGACGCCGGAAGAGGTGAAGAGCCAACCGCAGGAATTCCACTGTGACGCGAACCGCGCCATGCTGGCCCTGCAACGCGCCAAAACCATGCTGACCGGCCTTGAGAGCTACGACAAGCTGAGCATTGAAGAGCGCAGCCATATGCGCCGTATGCTGCTGTGTATCTCTGATACCGCCGACAAAGTGGCTGGCCTGCCGGAAACCTCTAAAGACGACAAACGCTACCTGAAAGAGCTGAAAGCCGACCTGCTCTACACCATCGAATACGCACCGGTGTGGATCATTATGGCGGTGGCGCTGGCATTAGGTATCGGCACCATGATCGGCTGGCGTCGCGTCGCCACCACCATCGGTGAGAAAATCGGTAAGAAAGGCATGACTTACGCTCAGGGGATGTCGGCGCAAATGACCGCGGCGATTTCTATCGGGGTGGCGAGTTATACCGGTATGCCGGTTTCCACCACGCACGTGCTGTCGTCGTCCGTTGCGGGCACCATGCTGGTTGACGGTGGCGGATTGCAGAGCCGCACGGTGAAAAGCATTCTGATGGCCTGGGTGTTCACCCTGCCGGCCTCAATTGCCCTCTCCGGCGCGCTGTACTGGATTTCGCTGCACTTTATCTGACAGCGCGAGCAATTAAAAAAAGAGCGGGCTTTGCCCGCTTTTTTTATTAGTGCCATATCATCATGGCGATGAGGCAGACCGTTACAAGGCCGCACAACGCACTGGTTAATATAAAATGACACCGGACTCGCTCACAGCGGCGGATGAATTCGTCGTCATGATGATCGCGGTAACGTTGAGCATAAATGTACCAGACCAGTCGCATTTGCTTATTTGGCTGACCATGGGATGTGAAAAAACCGCTGCCATCTACATACTGGTAGAGCAAGGGATCACAACCACGAAGCACCACAAGCAGCGCACGCAACGATGAGAAGTAGCGTGCCATATTGACGACGCATACCACACATAAGGCCCAAAACAGCGCAACAGTGCTTATCATAACACCTCCCCGGCGATAGCCACGGAGTCACTCCCCGGGACAACCGCACCCCCGATACCAAGTCAGTCAACTCGTTCCAAATGAGAGAGATACCAAAAGTCGATCGGGTTCACATTTATTTACCCGAGTGACTCATTTAATAGTGTAGAAGATCAGGTTATTTTTTTGCCACATCGTTCTGGTCAATCATTCGTGATAACTGTATTTCGATTTAGAATGAATGCCGATGCAGCGGATTGACGGATTTCTTCCTGGGCGATAAGGTAAAAAGAGACCGTTATGCTTAAGTCTTTCTATATCCTCATGCTTCAGGCTAAAGGATATCGTTTCAGGTTCCCGCGAGAGCGGTATGCAGGACGCGGGGCAAGGACATCATCGATAACCTAAAGCGTTGTCTGATCCATTGTCATCGACATCTTATGGAAGGAGTAAAATTATGGCTTACAAACATATACTTATCGCAGTCGACCTCTCCCCAGAAAGTAAAGTGCTGGTCGAAAAAGCCGTCTCCATGGCACGCCCGTATAACGCCAAAGTTTCACTGATTCATGTCGATGTAAATTATTCCGATCTCTACACCGGCCTCATCGACGTAAATCTGGGCGATATGCAGAAACGCATCTCTGAAGAAACCCACCACGCGCTGACTGAGCTGTCCACCAATGCAGGTTACCCGATTGCGGAAACCCTCAGCGGCAGCGGCGACCTGGGCCAGGTGCTGGTTGACGCGATTAAAAAATACGACGTCGATTTAGTGCTGTGCGGCCATCACCAGGATTTCTGGAGCAAACTGATGTCGTCTGCCCGCCAGCTGATAAACACCGTGCACATTGATATGCTGATTGTGCCGCTGCGCGACGAAGAAGAGGAATAATCGTCCTTTCTTACCCCCAACGCCCGCTAATGCGGGCGTTTTTATTTCCGCCTTGCCAACGTAAATCACTGACTTCAATAAATTCATTAGTGTGATCTGCCGCTGCGATCGTTTTTAGACAATACAATAACCTGCTTTAACGCTCTTATTCGGCATTACTCGCCGATAAATGGCATGGCGGCGCGATCCTGAGGCCGCGTACATACTTTTACTGGCGTCACCTTAAGGCAACGTAAAAATGAACAACACTGCACCTGTCGGTTTACTGCAACAGCCGAAACCCTTTTTTATGATCTTCTTTGTCGAGCTGTGGGAGCGCTTTGGCTACTACGGCGTACAGGGCATTCTGGCGGTTTTCTTCGTCCAGCAGCTCGGCTTCTCGCAGGAACAAGCTTTCGTCACCTTTGGGGCGTTTGCCGCGCTGGTGTACGGACTGATCTCTATCGGCGGCTACGTGGGCGACCACCTGCTCGGCACCAAACGCACCCTGGTGTTGGGCGCGATTGTGCTGGCCGTCGGGTATTTTATGACCGGGCTGTCACTACACCAGCCTGACCTGATTTTCATCGCCTTAGGCACCATCGCAGTGGGCAACGGGCTGTTCAAGGCTAACCCCGCCAGCCTGCTGTCCAAATGCTATCCTCCCAAAGACCCGCGTCTCGACGGCGCTTTTACGCTGTTTTATATGTCGATCAACATCGGGTCGCTGCTGTCGCTGTCGCTGGCGCCGGTGATCGCCGAGCGTTACGGCTACGCAGTAACGTATAACCTGTGCGGCATTGGACTGATTATCGCCCTGCTGGTCTATTTTGCCTGCCGGGGCATGGTGAAGCACATCGGTTCCGAGCCGGACCACGCGCCGATGAGTTTCAAAAACCTGCTGCTGGTGCTGGTGGGCACGGTCGCCATGATTTTCCTCTGCGCCTGGCTGATGCATAACGTGCAGGTCGCCAATCTGGTGCTGATTGTGTTGTCCATCGTGGTGATTATTTTCTTCTTCCGCGAAGCGTTCCGGCTGGATAAAACCGGTCGCAACAAGATGTTTGTGGCGTTTATTCTGATGCTGGAAGCGGTGCTGTTTTACATCCTCTACGCCCAGATGCCCACCTCGCTGAACTTCTTCGCCATTAACAACGTCCATCATGAGATCCTCGGCTTCACCCTTAACCCGGTGAGCTTCCAGGCGCTGAACCCGTTCTGGGTGGTGGTGGCAAGCCCGGTGCTGGCGATGATTTATACCCGGCTGGGCAGCCGGGGCAAAGACCTGACCATGCCGATGAAATTTACGCTCGGGATGTTTCTGTGCGCCCTCGGTTTCTTGACTGCCG
Source organism: Atlantibacter hermannii (assembly GCF_009907385.1). Lineage (GTDB taxonomy): Bacteria > Pseudomonadota > Gammaproteobacteria > Enterobacterales > Enterobacteriaceae > Atlantibacter > Atlantibacter hermannii_A. The sequence goes on along the minus strand of NZ_JAAATR010000002.1, from coordinate 123,523 downwards.
CTGCCGCAGGCATGTGGTTCGCCGACGCCCAGGGGCTGACCTCACCGTGGTTTATTGTGCTGGTGTATCTGTTCCAGAGCCTGGGCGAACTGCTGATCAGCGCGCTGGGGCTGGCGATGGTCGCCGCGCTGGTGCCGCAGCACCTGATGGGCTTTATTCTCGGGATGTGGTTTCTGACTCAGGCCGCCGCGTTCCTGCTGGGCGGTTACGTCGCTACCTTTACCGCCGTTCCCGAAGGGATCACCGATCCGCTGCAAACCTTGCCGATTTATACCGGGGTATTCAGTAAAATTGGCCTGGTGACGCTGGGCGTATCGATCGTGATGGGCTTGATGGTGCCGTGGCTGAACCGAATGATTGCCACGCCGGAAGAGAAAATCTAAAGCAGGATGGGCGCAGGCGACACGCGGCCTGCGCCCTTTCAGGACTTACAGCGACTGGTGTTTCGTCTCATGGGTCAGCAGCAGCGCAATCAGCGTCAGCGCCGCCATCGATGCCAGATAAATCCCCACGTAAAACAGCCCGTAGTTCGCCTGTAACCAGGTGGCGATATACGGCGCCACGGACGCACCCAGGATCGACGCCACGTTATAGGAGAATGACGCTCCGGTGTAACGCACTTCGGTCGGGAACAGCTCCGGCAGCAGCGCGCCCATCGGGCCGAAGGTCAGGCCCATGATGCTCAGGCCAATCAGCAGGTACGCCATCACCATTGCCGGGTTGCCGGACTGCAACAGCGGCGGGAACACGAACAGCGCAAACAGAATAATCAGCGTGGTGATCACGATCATGCTCTTACGGCGGCCAAATTTATCCGCCAGCACGCCGGCAATCGGCACCATCACGCCAAAGCCGATAACCGCCATCATCAACATCCACAGCACTTCGTTACGCGGAAAGCCCAGCCCGTTCGGAGCCGCCGCGGTACTGAAGGTCATGGAATACACCGTCATGATATAGAACAGCGTATAGGTCGCCAGCATGATAAAGGTGCCGAGGATGGTGACGCGCAGATGTTTGGTCAGCAGCGTACCCAGGGGCACTTTCACCTGTTTGTTGGCTTTGGCGATTTTCGCGAACACTGGCGTTTCATGCAGAGAGACGCGCACATACAGGCCAATCAGCACCAGTACCGCAGAGAACACGAACGGCACGCGCCAGCCCCAGGACATAAATTGCTCATCGGTCAAAACCCACGACAGCAGCAGGAAGGTGCCGTTAGCGAAGAAGAAGCCGATCGGCGCGCCCAGCTGCGGGAAGGAGCCGTACAGCGCGCGTTTCCCGGCAGGCGCGTTTTCAGTGGCCAGCAGCGCTGCCCCGCCCCATTCGCCGCCCAGGCCCAGACCCTGGCCGAAACGCGCCAGCGCCAGCAACAGCGGCGCTAATACGCCAATGGTTTCGTAGCCCGGCAGCAGGCCGATCACCACCGTGGAAATACCCATGGTTAACAGCGAGGCCACCAGCGTGGCTTTACGCCCGACGCGATCGCCAAAGTGCCCAAACACGGCGGAACCGATAGGACGCGCCACAAACGCGATGGCGAAGGTCGCCAGCGACTGTAGCGTAGCGGCAGTCGGGTCGCCCTGCGGGAAGAAAATATGAGGAAAAACAATAACCGCCGCAGTGGCATAAATGTAGAAATCGAAAAACTCAATGGCGGTGCCAATGAGCGAGGCGACAACCACTTTACTGCGCGAATTAACCGGAGGTGCGTCGTGATCAACGGATGTGGTGATGGATGCTTGCATATTTTTTTCTTATTTATGTGAAACGAAATTCCATATTACGCATAGCAAAAGCCACATTTCAATGCGCCACAAAACGTGAACTTGTTCAGAAAAGCGGCAAAAAGAGGATAATTTTCATGCTCGCCATTTCACTTCTATGAAATGCTTCACACAAATTTCAAATCAGCATGAAAAACCAGAAATTGGTTAAATAAAAGTTACGGAATGGATTTATCCTCTAAAACGCTGGTCCGGGCTGAAGTTTTTTGCGTTTTACTCCAGCCCGGCCTGATTAACGGTGGGGTTTACCCGGCATCCGCTTATCGTCTTTGTACTCTGCGGTGGCGATCCACGCCGCACAGAACAGCGTCAGACGGGCAAAGAAATAGAAGAACGCCATCAGCCCCAGCACCGATCCAAATGCCGCGCCGGAAGGCGAGGTCATTAGCGACGGCAGCGTCCAGGTCATAATGATTTTGATCACCTCAAACCCCACGGCAGCCAGAATACTGCCGCGGATCAGCGCCTTTTTACGCGGACGGTGGCGCGGCAGCCGCCAGAAGATCCAGAAGAACAGCAGGAAGTTGGCGCACATGGAAATCGCCAGGCCAATCAGCTGCCAGACCGGCTTCAGCCACGGGATATAGTCGAGATACAGCCAGCGGATGATCATTTCCTGGGCCGAGCCGGCCACGGAGGTAATGGAAATGGTGATGATCAGCGCCACCAGCAGGCCAATCAGCGAGACGAAATCGCGCAGATATTTCGCCCACCACTTCTCTTCGTCCTGAGCGTTGCGCTCCCAGACATCGCGCGACTGGGCGCGGATGGCCTCGCGCAGGTTACCCATCCAGTTCACCCCGGAATAGAGCGCCACGGCGAGACCGACAATGCCCACGGTGGTGCGCTGCTGCACGGCGGTGTTGATGGTGCTTTTCAGGGTGGTTGCCAGCGTCTGGTCGCTGACGTTCATCAGAATTTTATTAAAAATATCCTGCAACAGCGTCGGATGCGACGCCAGGATAAAGCCCGCCGCCGCAAATGACACCATCAAAATCGGGATCATTGATAAGAAAGAGAAATAGGTTATCGCCGCGCCGAACTGGTTACCGAGCCGGTCATTAAAACGCTCCGTGGCCCGAATCAGGTGGGCAATCATCGGGCGGCGCTCCAGTTTTTCCACCGTCTCGGTGACCTTCGCAATCGGCCCCTCACCTTTTTCATGACTATCACCCTGTTCAGGCTGATCTTTTTTCGCCTCTTCAGAGCGGGTATCCAGTTGTGGCACTGGCTTATAGTCCAGATCGTTGGTTGGGCGTTTCGGGGTGTTCTCCGGTGTTGTCATTGAACGCAATTCCTTGTCAGTGATAAGCATCATGGGAAAAGTATAGACTTACGTTAATCAACGTAACCTTTCATCACGCCGCCTAACCATTCCATAAACAAATGCACCCGCCGCGACAGATTGCGTCGATGCGGATAAAGCAGCGACACCGGCATCGGTTCCGGCCGGTACTGGGGCAGGATTTCAATCAGCGTCCCGCTGCGCAGGGCGTCTTTAATCCCTACGCGCGGCACCTGAATAATGCCCAGCCCGGTCAGCGCCGCCGCCTGGTAGGTCTCGGTACTGTTGACCGTTAAGATGCCGCCGGTTTTTATCCAGTGGGTTTGCTTATCCACCGCATATTCAAACCCCTGGGGGCGGCTGCCGAAGTGCGTGGAATAATGCACCACCGCATGGGTCGCTAAATCGTCCAGCCGTTCCGGAAAACCAAAACGCTCCAGATAGCCCGGACTGGCGCAATTGACGACGGTGAGTTTACCGAGCGGGCGCGCCACCAGACCGGAATCTTTCAGATGGCCGACGCGCACCACGCAGTCGAACCCTTCGCGTACCACGTCCACCAGCCGGTCGCTGCTGCTCAGCTCCAGCTCAATCCCCGGATACTGTTGCAGAAAGGCGGGCAATTTTGGCATCACCAGATTTTTTGCGATGCCAACCGGCATATCCACGCGCAGACGCCCGCTGACGCTGGAGGGATCGTGCAGAAACAGCCCGTCGAGCTCTTCCAGATTGGCCAGCAAGTCGCGGCAGCGCTCGTAGTAGACCATGCCGTCCTGGGTGAGCTGCACCCGCCGCGTGGTGCGGTGCAATAGCCGCGTGCCTAACGCATTTTCCAGCGCCTGGATTTGGCGCGATACGCTACCTTTAGGGAGTCCGAGTGTTTGCGCGGCCTGGGAAAAACTCTCCAGATCCGCCACCCGAATGAACAACTGCATTGCGTGAATTTTATCCATCGGTTGGGCTTATTGTTGTTATTAATGAAACAGTGATGCGCAGCGAGGCATCTTTATTGATTTCATAGCAGCTAATAAGCTTTCCCTCAACCACCGTAATAACGCAGACGAGGTTTTTATGACGCAACGTATCGCAATTGTGACCGGCGGCAGCCGCGGCCTTGGGAAAAACGCAGCGCTAAAGCTGGCTGAGAAGGGAATTGCCATTATCCTCACCTACAACAGCCAGCGTGAAGACGCGGATGACGTGGTGCGAGAAATTGAGAAAAAAGGCGTAAAAGCGCTGGCATTACAGCTTAACGTCGCCGAAAGCGCGAGTTTTTCCGCATTCGCCAATGAAGTGAAGCAACAGCTTAAACACGTCTGGCAGCGCGATAGCTTCGACTATTTATTGAACAATGCCGGGATCGGCATTAACGCGCCGTTTACTGACATTACCGAGGCGCAGTTCGATCAGTTAGTGAACATTCACTTCAAAGGACCCTTCTTTTTGACGCAGCATCTGTTACCGCTGATGAAAAATGGCGGACGTATCCTGAACGTCTCCAGCGGCCTGACGCGATTTGCACTGCCGGGCTATTCGGCCTACGCCGCCATGAAAGGTGCGATGGAAGTGCTTACTCACTATCAGGCCAAAGAGCTGGGCGCCCGCGGCATCTCCGCCAATATCATCGCCCCGGGTGCGATTGAAACCGACTTCGGCGGCGGCGCGGTGCGCGACAACGCCGAACTGAATAAGGCTATCGCGGCGCAAACCGCCTTAGGGCGCGTAGGCCTGCCGGATGATATTGGCGAGGCTATCGCCGCGCTGCTGGGCGACGGCCTCGGCTGGATGAATGCCCAGCGCATTGAAGTGTCGGGCGGCATGTATATCTGATGCCTGGACACGCCGGGCGGCGCTATCAGCCCGGCGTAAATTCACGCGCCAGCAGGCCGAACAACCAGTCGTCCTGCCAGCGTTCGTCGAGAAAGTAGTTTTCCCGCAGCGTCCCTTCCAGCACAAATCCGGCCTTTTCCAGCACCCGCTTCGACGGCTCATTGCCTACCGTCACCGTCGCCACCAGTTTCCGGTAGCCGCAGATCTGAAACGCGTAGTCGCAAATCGCCTGCAACGATTCATAGCCCAGCCCCTGACCGTGCACCCGCGTCGCCAGCAGATACCCGACTTCCGCAATCCCGTCGCCGCGATCGATAAACCCCGTCACGCCGAACGGCTCACCGCCGCGCTTTTCGCGCATCACCAGGCACAGCCAGTGATTGCTGCCCGGCTCCCAGCGCGGTAATCGGCTGTCAAACGCGACGCGCATGGCTTCATCGTCGCGGGACGACGCCAGATAGCGCGAAATACGCGGATCGCGCTGGAGCGCGACAAAAAAAGCCCAGTCTTCCGGGGTGATTTGTTGATAAGTGATGCGGGTTGAAGTTACGTAGTCTGCCGGTTGCACACGGGCTCCTGTTAATTAAAGAATATATCGAATGCTTTTCGCCCGATGGTATGACGAGTGAATAGTCTATCTTTGAGTTAACTGTCAGAACGTCTCAACACAGCAATATACATAATCATAATGATCAGGCGCTATGCCGGACAAAGCGGCGTAGCGCATTAACGAGTGTAAGGATAACCATGACTCGTTCAGCACAGCTTATCGCAAGAGAACAATTCGAAGCGGCCTTGCAGACGATACGTGAAGCGTCAAAAGCGATCCTCTCCCTGCTCGGCAATCCGGTTGCGGAAGCCAAAGATCCGCAATGGTTTTTACAGCAGATGGATAACGCCCGGCAGCATCTCGGCAGCTGGGGGCTGGTGGCGAAGCGGCTGCACGTCAACGATGCCGAACTGTCGCAGTTTACTCTCCAGTTGCGCCACCTCCAGCAGTTGGTGCCGCAGTATGAAAGCGGGGCCGAGGTCAGTTCCACGGCGCTGATCGCCGCGCTGCGTTTTGTCGCGACGCTGGAACGGGTCCGCCTGCGCCAACCTTTGCTGCATTACAACACGGAACTGGCGCTCAGCCAGCCGCCGCAGCCGCGCGCCGCGCGCGTTCAACTACGAAGCCTGGAGCTCACTCTTAAGGGACTTATCCGTGAAGCCTGGCCGGATGAGGTCGCGCGGGTGAACCATCTCAAACTGCTCTTTGGGGCCAACAAAGTGCGGCGCTGGCTCAAATTCGCCAAACCTGGCGACATTCTCAGCGGCATGCAGTTTAGCGAGCTGGCGCAACTGGTGGTGGATAAAAAAGAGTTCGCCAAACATTACGCCGCCCATTTCCCGGAAAGCGGCGCGTTAAGTTTTCTGGTTGAACCCCGTAAATCCCTGCTGACGTTTCTGGACGATGTGCGTTTGATCCGCAATCACGCGCTGGGCCAGCAGTCGCTTTCCCCGGTGCAGATGACGCTGCTGGAGAATTACGCCACCGCCATTACCGCGCCCCTACGGCAACGCTATGTGCAGGGCAAAACCCCGGTGGATCCGGCCAGCTTCAGCGCCTGTGATGATAACGAGCTGGAGGCCTGGTTTGCCGACGCCGAACAAAAGCATCAGGCGATGAGCGGCGATATTTTCGAGATCCGTGATGTGATTGATTCGCCACGCCACAAGCCGCCGCGCACCCGTGAACAGCGCGAGCAGCTGGTGGTCGGCGTGTTATGGGGGGCTGTGGGGCTGGTGGCGGTGGCAATTGCCGTGGGCGGGCTGCACCTGGTAAACCAGAACCGAAAACCCGTGACGGCAAGCCCGTCAGTGGCCTATGCCGCCCCCGTAGAACCCCTTGACGCGCGCGAAAGCACGCCGCGCCAGCAATTAAATCGTCTGGGTATCGCCTGGGACGAAAACCATTTTCGCTCCGCTATTGACCGCGATGATGACCGCATCGCCCGGCTATTTCTACAGGCGGGCATGGAATGGAAAGTCTCCTGGACCGAACAGGCGCTGGCGAGCAAGCAGCATAACGTGCTGGATCTGCTGCTCAGCTATCGTATGCAAATGAACGAGCCCAAACCCTGTCGGCGGATGATCGCCAACCTCGGGCACGCGCTGTCGCAGGGGCAGCCATTCACCTCCATTCGTAAAACGTATTTAAAAGCGTTCTGCACCACGCCCGCCGTGGTGAAGCGGCAGGCCAACGATGCGGCTCAGGCCCAGGCGCGAGCCGCCGCCACCCGCGATAAAAGCGATGAAAAATGGGCGGCGATCCAGAAAGCCATCTATAACGAAATCAACTAGCCTGGGGAGACATACATGCAAAGCGCACACGGCAGTATTGTTGATGTTCCCGGCGTCAAAGTGGGTCATGCCGCCGATGCGTTAAAGCAGACCGGTTGCAGCGTGGTGCTGTTCGAAGCGGGCGCCGTGTGCGGCGTGGACGTCCGCGGCGCGGCGCCCGGCACCCGCGAAACCGATTTACTCAATCCCACCAACCTTATCGACAAGGTTCACGCGGTCGTGCTGAGCGGCGGCAGTGCTTTCGGGCTGGATGCCGCTTCTGGCGTGATGCGGTGGCTGGAGCAGCGCAACATCGGCTTTGACGTCGGCGTGACGGTGGTGCCCATCGTGCCGGCGGCGGTACTGTTTGATTTAACCTTTGGCGACCCGGCGGTGCGGCCCGATGCCCGGATGGGCTACCGCGCGGTGAATGCCGCATCGGAAAAGCCGTTCCCGTCCGGCAATACCGGCGCAGGCGTCGGGGCCACCCTCGGCAAAATGGCGGGGATGGAAAAAGCCATGAAGGGCGGGTTGGGTACGGCATCGGCCACCGGGCCGGATGGGTTAATCGTCGCGGCGATGGTCGCGGTCAACGCGGTAGGCGAAATTCGCGATCCGCATACCGGGCAAACTATTGCCGGTGCCTGCGATGCACAGGGCAACCTGCTTGATTTACAGACCAGCGTGCTGAATAACCGCGACAGCCACTTCAGCGCGGGCACCAACACCACCATCGGGATTATCTGTTGTAACGCCGCCTTCACCAAAAGCCAGATGCAGAAAGTGGCGCAAATGGCCCATGACGGCCTGGCGCGCACCATTTACCCGGTACACACCCTGAGCGACGGCGATACGCTGTTTGCCGCCACCACCGGCGGCGTGGATGCCAGCGTCAATATCGTCGGAATGCTGGCGGCGGAAGTTATGGCCGCCGCGGTGCTGGACGGGGTGCGCGCCGCGCGTAGCGCGCACGGGGTACGTGGGCTGGCGGCTAGTTAATGTAGTACGCCACGTCGGTGGGTTTCATATCGGTCGCCGTCTGGGTAATTAACCCCTCGGCTTGCGCCTCTTTGTAATACAGCAGCTTGCGATTCGCCTCGCTGGATAAAATCGTATCCAGCTCCGCTTCATCATATTTAGTGCAGCTTTTATAAATCGACGCGAAGAAGTTATTGCCCATAGAAAGGGACTGGCTGAGGGTTTTGATATCGTTAGGCTTTAAATCGCCAGAGACATTGTGCATGGTCAGCGCCGCAGGATGCAGAAGGAACAGCGCGTCGGGCATACTGCGACGGTTGGGTGCCGCGCAATACAGGAGAGTCGCGGCAGAGGCGACTTGCGACAGGTTGACGGTTTCAATCGATAATGAAAAGTTTTTAATGGCTTCATATCCCGCGTAACCGGCATCCATATCCCCACCGGGGCTATTGATATACAGACTGACCTGTTTCGTGTTCGGGTAATTCATGGTAACGCCATCCAGCGCTTTCATTAAGTCGGCGATGCTGGCATTGGTGACGGGCGTGTTATAAACAATTTTGATGGTGGAAACGTCCAGCGGCGTCAGCCGTTGTGTTTTCATTTCAATTAATTGCCCATAACTGCCAAACGAACAAAGACCCAGAAGCATAATTAACGACGAGGTTATTTTTCGCATTGTGGTGGCCTTATAAAAGACAGCGTGTCAGAAGAATGAGGCTCAGGTAGCGTAGCAAATGCCTTTTTATTTGACAAAAAGTCATTGCGCTCAGGGAGATTATTTTTACTGAAATATAATATATCCGGGAAACGAACGCGGCTAATAAAATAGCCCGTCAGGCTTCAGGCGATGACGGGCTATCTTTAACTCGGGAGGTTGATGTCAAACGCATTCTTTCAGAAGATCATTTTTTTCTCCTTTACGCTATGATGTTTTTTTGGCGGTCACCGCTTTGTAAGCAAACCAGGTAACCAGGGCGATTATCAATGGCGCAACGATATGCGGGTTCAATTCATAGCCCATCTTTTTCTGCACGATTTCAGAAAGATAGTCGCAGCCCAGGATGATGACAAAATAAATACAGGTCATCAGCACCAGAAATTTTGGTTTAGTAAATGGATTAGCTTTACGGTTATTTCGATTCATCACGATCACCATTCAGTAGCGGGCTTGCTTAATGACTGAAGCTTACGCCTGGATTTATCAACCAATTATCAATATAGCGTTAAAAATAAGGAGTGCGGAGTGGTTAAACGGTTATTCTTTCGGGATAACAACAAGCTCCACTGGTTTCCCGGTTATGAAGAAAAACCGGAAATCCTGTTTGGGCAAGACAATAGCTTTACCATCAGGAACTTTCGTAATGCCTTAATGATTGATAATACGCTGCATTTTGAATGGCAGGACAAAACGCTTAATCTGGATGATATCGCCAGTGTCGATCTGGTTATCTCTTACTGGTCCAGCCGACATATTGCCCATGTGTTTCTTTCTTTTGGTTTTTCCGGTGGCGACTATGTGGCGATTTCCATTGAAACCCGGCGTCGGGCGTCACAACATTATTCTACCTGGAAAGGGTTCTTCAATACTTATGAACTCATTTATGTGGTCGCGGATGAAAGAGATTTAATCGGCGTGCGGGCCAATATCCGTAAAGAGGACGTCTATATTTATCGGGTCAACGTGACCAAAGAGGTATGCCGGCAGGTATTTTTAGATTATGCCGGGCGGATTAACAGCCTGAAAAATAACGATGAATTTTACAACACGCTGAGAAATAACTGCACGACCAATATCCTACGCCACAGCCGTAAAGCCGCGCCGGATTTTAAATATAACTGGATGGTGCTGTTTAGCGGCCATGTCGATCGGTATTGCTACGATTTAGGGTTGCTCGACAACACGTTAACCATTGAAGCGTTACGGGCCAATAGCAAAGTCGCGCCCGTTACCGGCATCCTCAATGAGGATTATTCACAACGGATCCGGCCAGGCTACCGTGAGCCATAACAATAAGGGATTCAAGATGAAGAGAAATAGTGCCGCCATCGGGATGGCGTTATGGCTACCGCTGAGCGGAGCCACAGCGGCGGAGATGGGTCTGGGCGTTGAAGGCGAAGCGCAGTTCAACCCCTACAAAAGCTATAAAACCGACTATTCGTTCATTCCCTATCTGGGCTATGACAATAAGATCGTTTATCTGGACGGCACCGAAGCGGGCGTCTATTTCGTTAATGACGACAAAAACGAATTCAAGGCGCGCGTCTGGTATCTGGATGTGGAATTCGATCCGGACAATGCCCGCCAGTGGGCGATCCGCCAACTGGAGACCCGCCACAGCACCATGATGGCCGGAGTGAGCTATCAGCGCATCACGGATATCGGCGCGTTTCGCGGGGAGTTTTCCGGCGACACGCTCAATACCAGCAACGGCCTGATGGCAACGCTGGCCTGGGCCGGACAGATCGTTGCCGAGCCGGTGACGATTTATCCTCAGGCGGGCATCGACTGGTATAGCGACAAACTGGCGCGTTATTACTACGGTATCAGCGAGCGGGAAGCCGCGAAATCGGGCCTGAAGGCCTGGTCGCCGAATGACGCTTTCGCGCCCTGGCTGGCGGTAGCTGCAGACTGGAAGGTGACCGACGATCTGCATTTCTATCTGCAACCGCGTATCACCTTCCTGCCCTCAACGATTCGCCACAGCCCGATGGTGGACGACAACATCCTCGCCGATATTGAATCCGGGCTGGTTTGGTCGTTTTAACTCGCCTGGTCCCGCGCCGTGGAACGCCATTTCCACGGCATGCGTTTATACCAGGGCTGGGGAACCGGATGTACGATGGCGCTCAGCGCCCGGGCGTAATCCATTACCAGGCCCGGCGTCCAGGCCATGGTTAAGGCTCGTTTACGCACCTGCGACGCAATCCACAGCTCCGGCATAAACAACACTTTCAGGGTGGTCAGCCAGCTGCCCCGCCGGTTGGCTAACACCCCGTCGAGGGCCGCCTCCAGCGAATACGCCACGCTGCTTGAGCAGTTGCGGTAAGTCAGATTATAAATTTCATCTTTGCGATAGTTCGTCCAGAAGCGGTGCAGCGCCTCGCCGTTAAAGCCGTGGAAATGGATTTTCTTATCGGAATGGCACCAGTTGCTGGATTCGGTAACGTAATCCGGCTGGTATTTCCCGGCAATGTCGTTGTCGTGGGTGGCTTTCAGCAGGCGGAAAAACTCGGACGGCGAGCGGTCGATATCCTCCGCCGGATACAGGCTCACGTAGACATGGGGCGAGGCCTCCAGCGCCGCATGGCCGGTCGAGATCACGCCGTGGGCATCCACGGCGGCAATATAGCGGTTGATGACCGGGCGCGGCACCGCCGGTTCATTGGCGGATCCCTCCGGCGTCCAGATATGCACCGTCAGCGGCGAGGTAAATTCCAGCGGCGGCGTCAGCGTCCCGGCGACCTTTTCCGGGGCCGGGCTGCCTTTCACTTTGGTGGTAAAGCCTTTGGCAAATTCACGCGGCACCATCAGCTGGAACACCGAGGTGGCATTTTTCAACTGCCTTGCCCGCATCGCCACGCGCAGCGTATTAATGCTGCCCGCTATCATCAATACGCCCAGGAAAAACGACACCGTCGCGCTGGAATGGGTAATTAAAAACCCGGCAAAGGCGATTTGCAGGCAGCCCATAATCAGCGACGCGCGCCAGCGCGGGAAACGCACCACCCAGGCGGAGGCAATAACGAACAGGCCGATCACGAAATACGAGAAGCCGAAAATGACCGACAGCAGAATATTACTGTAGCGGGCGTCCACCAGCATAATTAACGAGACGAAGAAAAAGACACCGCCTTTAAAATAAAGCACCGCTTTTTGCGCGCCGATCCCGCTTGCCGCCACGCTAAGGGTAATCAGGCTCTCTAATAACAACACGATGCCAAAGGTTTTCAGCGGGAAATACGTTTGTCCGTCAAAGCCATCAATAAAAATTAATACCCCTGCGATACCCCATAATAGGCCGCTTATCCAGAGATATTTGGCTTTATCACGGACAAATTGAGCACCGAAAAGCAATAATGCGATTTGTAACATAACGACTCTCCGCCTCTCTGCGCTTAACTGAATGTGGTTGTGCCACTGATTCGCCAGTTGCCGATAATGATGGGTTGCGCCTGATTATTAATCAGCACGTTGCCGCTATCGGTGATGGTCACCCAGCGGTCATTTTTATCTTTAAAGCGAAATGAGATAGTCGGCAGCTTATGCGCCTGCCCGATATCGCTCCACTGGCGCTGGAATTTCTCGCGGTCGTCCGGATGAACGCGCGCCAGCATTTTTTCTTTGTCGGTCAGTTCATTGGTGGCGATGTCGTCAAGCACATCCAGCGTGTGATCCCAGTACAGCTGCCCGGTAACCAGATTGAGCTGGTAAATAGCATCGCGCGCGCTCTGTACGCCGGTGCGATTATCCAGCCGCTGGGCACTGCGGGTTAATACCCGAATAAACACCATTAATAGCGCCGTCGCGGTTAAATAACACTGGGCAATCAGCAGCGGCTCACCGGTGCGCAGCCCTTTAATAAAGAACGGTCCCATTTTTTGGATCGAGAACCAAATAACAATCGCGCCGAGGGTTAATAACGCAAAGGAGCCGCCCCGGTTACCCCACAATATCGCCAGCGCCACCGTTAACACGATGGGAATACAGGCTGCGGCAAAACGCAGTACATCGTAGCGGTGAGTATTAAATGCATCGGTGACATATTTCACCGAATCGCTGAATATCCAGGTCGTAATCAGGATCAGCAGCACCCAGACAAAGCACCCGGCAATCATTATCCTGCGGTGCATACCTTCGGTGCGCAGATGGTTATTCAGGAAGCCCATAATAATCGTCGTGGCAAACAAAATGCCGGTGACGTCGGCGATTAAGCCCGGCCAGAAGGTGCCGGTAAAGGATTCATTGCGGAAGAACCACAGCCCGGACGACAGCACCAGCGCATCCACCACGCTCACCAGCACCGTTGCAATCAACCACATCACGATTTGGTGCAGATCATCGCCTTCACGTGAAAACCGTCTCACAAGCCAGGCGATAGCCATCGTGGACGGCATGGATAACACGGCAAACATCAGGTTAGTGGGAAAGTTTTCCGTGGTGGTGTTGTCCAGAATCAGATTCAGAACAATGAAGCCGGCGAGAAACAGCCACCATTGCCGCCAGGGCGCGCACAGAAACGCCGCCGTCGCGACCCCTGCCGGGAACCAGACGATGGAGAAATCAAGGCTCGGATCGTCAAGCTGCAGCGAGACCAGACCGGACAGATAATAAATCAGCATCCAGATGGCAAAGGAAACGGCCAGATGCATAAACGGTGAGAGTGGGCCTTTCATAGGGTCGTCTCGTTGGTTTTATGAAGTCTGTAGTATCGGCGATAATCCGAAAAGTTTCATAGCGCCAGGGTAAACGCAGCGTTGATTTTTACGCTTTTACCCCTCCGCGTCGCGCTGATATATCATATAAACTGTTTTATCAAATTTTTTAATTTCACCGCCGGGTTTTGGCTATTTTTACCGGGCCGTTTTACGTTATTTTTTGCGCCTGACAGCAAGCGCCACCCGAAATTTATTTTTGCACACACATTTTATTTACCGCTTCGTTTTCAGCAAAATGGTGATGGCGAAATATATAAAATATTTTCAGTAACAAACCCTGAATGCCGACGCATGCTTTATCTGTAAAGTTTTATAGCAGCGCATTTAAGAAAAATCCTGAAACTATTCTAATCGGCCACAACCGAGGATCAATCGGGCTTTGGCGTCTATCCTTATCCAGGCCAGAGAAAAAAACTGGCACGACGATAATACTCATTATTTTTTATTAAAAAACGATGGGTTACGGTCTGAAAAAACTACCGATCAATCGAAGACCTGGTATTTATCCGTGGGTGGTTCTGTTATTGCAGAACGGAACGGAGAATAAGCCGACCGTTATTTTCGACGAGGATCACAGGTGTCGAAAACGCGCCGGGAGATTTTCGATAAGGTGTTTAATCTAAGAGGAATAATCATGGCAACGACTTACGAAGAAAACTATCTGGACTGGGTAAGAGATGCGCATGCGATGGAGAAACAGGCTGAATCCATGCTTGAAAAAATGGCTGGACGACTGGAGCACTATCCGGATCTGAAAGCGCGCATTGAGCAACACATTGAAGAAACTCGCCAGCAGCAAACGCTGATTCAGTCCGTTATCGATCGTCATAACACCTCCAACTCCACCTTCAAAGACGTGATGGGCAAGATGGCGGCTACCGGCCAGGCGATGGGCGGTATGTTTGCCGATGACGAAGTGGTGAAAGGCGCGCTCAGCAGCTATGCCTTTGAACACTTTGAAGTGGCTTGCTACACCTCGCTGATTGCGGCGGCGCAGCTGGTCGGCGACCAGGAAGGCGCACGCATCTTTGAACAGATCCGCGAGCAGGAAATCGCTATGGCGGAGTGGGCGTTAAATCATATTCCGGATGTCACCGAGCAGTTCCTGGTTCGTGACGCCGCCCCTGGCGTCGAAGCCAAAAAATAATCCCTTCTTTTGCAGGATGCCCGCCGCTAACGCGGGCATTTTACTGCCTTTTACTTTTGCGGAGTGAGCCATGTTCAGACATGTTAAAAAACTACAGTACACAGTGCGCGTATCAGAACCGAATCCCGGCCTGGCGAACCTGCTGCTCGAACAGTTTGGCGGCCCACAGGGCGAGCTGGCAGCGGCGTGCCGCTACTTTACTCAGGGGCTGGGCGATGACGATCCAGGCCGTAAAGATATGCTGATGGATATCGCCACCGAGGAGCTGAGCCACCTGGAAATCATTGGTTCACTGGTGGGGATGCTGAACAAAGGCGCCAAAGGCGACATGGCCGAAGGCACAGAAAAAGAAGGCGAGCTTTATCGCACCATTACCGGCAACGGCAATGACAGCCACCTCACCTCGCTGCTGTATGGCGGCGGCCCGGCGCTGGTGAACTCGGCGGGTGTACCCTGGACAGCGGCGTACATCGACACCATCGGCGAAGTTACCGCCGATTTGCGCTCCAACATTGCGGCGGAAGCCCGCGCCAAAATCATCTATGAGCGCCTGATCAACCTGACCGACGACCCTGGTGTAAAAGACGCGCTGGGCTTCCTGATGACGCGTGAAGTCGCGCACCAGATTTCATTTGAGAAAGCGTTGTATTCGATTCGCAATAATTTCCCGGCCGGGAAATTGCCGCCGATCGAACAATACTCCAACGTCTATTTCAATATGTCCGAAGGCGACGAAATGCGCGGCAGCTGGAATTCCGACGAGAACTTCACCTATGTCGCCGATCCGCAACCCGCAGTAGATGGCGGCGACGGCCTGGCAAGCGTTCAGCTTCCTGCCTCGCAGAAAGCCAATCTGGATAGCATGATTGCACGTACCGCGTCCGATCCTTCGGTTAACCCGGTGACCGGCACCGATATCGGCTCGGTTCCGCCGATCGAAAATGAAGCCGCCGCCAGCAAATCGCCGGCGAAAAAGCCGAAGAAATAACGTCACCGGTGACGGCTCACAGAGCCGTCACCGTTTTGCTCAATGATGGCTTGGTGATGTTGATTGATAAACGCTTTCACGCAGTTTTTCCCGTAACCTTTCTCCCCATGGCGGTACGCCAAGCACCACAGGCTGGTCGCGGCCTGACTCGATTTTTAAGGCGCTAAAGCGCGTATCAAAAAGGGCTTCGTCACGCTGATCGTCTGCTTCCGCTTCTGAGGTAGCCAGAGACGATTTCTCTGAATACAGCGGGTTAAAAACCACGTTGGCAATATTCACACCGCAACAGGTGTCATGCTCTGCGTCGTTGTTCGTGCTGATATCTGGCAAAGCCATTTCCAGCCCCGGCTTAATTAATTCCTGATAAACCCGGGTAAAATCAATCCTACGGCCCTGACTGTCATTTTTTACGCCAAAAGGCATAGCGACAAAAGCATGCAGTTTCATGTTGCCTCACCTGTCGGGGGCCGGCTTTTATTTACCGTTCGTTTGGGCCGAGCTATGCGTTTTTTCCTGTAACGAGTACCACCTGGAATGCTCCTGCAACATCAGTGCTTCCGTTCTCTCTGAAAGCATTATTTCTGCATTATCCGCCGTTGTATAAACCCCGGCGCCTGCAAGGTAAGTATATTTCTCATGTTTAAGCATTTCACAGGTCGAACGGTATATTAACCAGGTTTGTTGATACTGATTTAACTGCTGCAAGCCCTCAATGAAAAGAATGATAACGCCCAGAACGGCCATAATTCTTTCGGCTTCCTCATTAATAAATAATGAAATCAACGGGATAATGGCGGATATCATTATCTGCAATATTTTCAATGATTTATATAGGAAGCAGGCTATGCGGCTTTTGCGGGCATACCAGCTTATCTGCTCGTCAAGACGCTTTAATGTTGTATTACCATCCTCTTCTGACATTGTTTTTTCCCCACTGCGAGCCATATAAAAATATCAGCAGGCAAAACGAGGGGCACAATACGCGTAAAGTATGTATTTTATTGATAAACGTGTGAGGCTTGAGATTTATATACGCTGTGACTGTACAGGATTTAATGGGTTACAAAATGCACAGCGTTAAATTAATATGAGCATATTCAATTAATAACTTTCTGGTTAATTAAGCGCCGCATTAACATTCTCTGTACAGGTTATCGTTCAGAATGCTTTATACCATCAAGACCTGGCGCTGCATTATGGTTAAAAAAGTGAACGCCGTCGCAACAACGCGTAAGAGTTGCCTGCACCCGGGAGAGATCAAGAAAACCTTTTATATTGTATGGCTATAATGCGGGGCCAATTTTACTCTCGCCCGTGTAACGGGGAAGGAAAAATATGTCTCTTATCACTGAATTACCCGCCATTTTCGATCAGTTCTCCGAAGCCCGTCAGAAAGGTTTTATCACCGTCATGGATCTCAAAGAGCAAGGCGTTCCGCTGGTTGGAACCTATTGCACCTTTATGCCTCAGGAGATCCCCATGGCGGCCGGCGCGGTGGTCGTCTCGCTGTGCTCCACTTCCGATGAGACCATCGAAGAAGCCGAAAAAGACCTGCCGCGCAACCTGTGCCCGCTGATTAAAAGCAGCTACGGTTTCGGGAAAACCGATAAATGCCCCTACTTCTATTTCTCTGACCTGGTGGTGGGTGAAACCACCTGCGACGGCAAGAAAAAGATGTACGAGTACATGGCCGATTTTAAGGCCGTGCATGTGATGCAACTCCCGAACAGCGCCGTCGATGCCGCGTCCCGCGCGTTATGGAAAGCGGAAATCCATCGCCTGAAAGAGGCTGTTGAACAGCGTTTTGGCGCGACAATCACCGAGCAGGCGCTGCGGGATGCTATCGCGCTGAAAAACCAGGAGCGCCGCGCGACCGCCAATTTTTACCACGTCGGGCAGCTTAATCCGCCAGCGCTCAGCGGCATGGATATCCTCAAAGTGGTGTACGGCGCGACCTTCCGCTTCGACAAAAAAGCGCTGATCGACGAACTGAACGGCATGGCGGCGCGCGTGCGCCAGGAGTGGCAGGACGGCAAGCGGCTGGAAGCCCGCCCGCGTATTCTGATCACCGGTTGCCCCATCGGCGGCGCGGCGGAAAAAGTGGTGCGCGCCATTGAGGAGAACGGCGGCTGGGTGGTGGGCTTTGAAAACTGCACCGGCGCGAAAGCGACCGAACACTGCGTGGATGAAACCGGCGATGTCTACGACGCGCTGACCGACAAATATCTGGCGATTGGCTGTTCCTGCATTTCCCCGAACGACCAGCGCCTGAAACTGCTTAGCCAGATGGTGGAAGAGTACCAGGCTGACGGCGTGGTGGATGTGATTTTGCAGGCCTGTCATACCTACGCCGTTGAATCGCTGGCGATTAAGCGCCACGTGCGTGAAAACCACCACATCCCGTATATCGCTATCGAGACCGATTACTCTACCTCGGATATCGGGCAACTCAGCACTCGCGTGGCGGCCTTTATCGAAATGCTTTAAGGAGCGGTTGTGGCTGTATCAGTAGGCATAGATTCCGGTTCGACCACCACCAAAGGCGTTCTGTTGCAGGACGGCGCGATTGTGCGCCGCTTCCTGTGCCCGACGCCGTTCCGCCCGGAAACGGCCATCCGCGATGCCTGGCAAAACCTCAGCGCCGGGCTGGATGAACGCCCGTTTCTCACCCTCACCGGCTATGGGCGGCAACTGGTGGATTTCGCCGATAAACAGGTCACGGAAATTTCCTGCCACGGTCTGGGCGCGCGCCTGCTGGTGCCGGACACCCGCACGGTGATCGACATCGGCGGCCAGGACAGTAAAGTCATCCAGCTCGACGAGCAGGGCAACCTCACCGACTTTCTGATGAACGACAAATGCGCCGCCGGCACCGGACGCTTTCTGGAAGTGATTTCCCGTACCCTCGGCGCCAGCGTTGACCAGCTCGACGCGATTACCCATGGCGTGGAGCCGCACGCCATCACCAGCATGTGTACGGTATTTGCGGAATCAGAAGTCATCAGCCTGCGTTCGGCGGGTGTCGCCCCGGAAGCCATTCTGGCCGGGATCGTCAACGCCATGGCGCGTCGTAGCGCAAACTTTATCGGCAGGCTGTCGGCGCAGGGGCCGGTGCTGTTTACCGGCGGCGTCAGCCACTGCGCCGTGTTTGTCGAGAAGCTGACGCAACACGTGGGCATGACGGTGCAAACCCATCCCGACGCCCAGTATGCCGGGGCGGTCGGCGCGGCGCTGATCGGCCAGCAGCCGGGGAAACGCCGATGACCGAATACCTGTTTCTGTTTCACAGTACCCTCGGCGTGGTGAAAACCCGCCGGGCGCTCCAGGCGGCGGGAAGCGATTTTCGCGTTACCGATATCCCACGCCAGCTGCGCGGCGGCTGCGGGCTGTGTATCTGGATCGCCTGCCCTGAAGACGGGTATCAGCAGTGGGTCATGGCCGGGCTGACGGAATCAGTGTATCGGGTGGACGGGGAAAAGATGACGTGCATCGCCACGTATCCCTGAATGGCCTTGAGCCGCTTGTTTCCAACGAACGCCCATCGGGACGTGACGGGCAAAAAAAATGCCCACCGTTCAGGCGGGCACTGTTTTCATTAATCCTGACGGCGAATTAACGCATTGTCACAAACTCTTCCGCCGCCGTCGGGTGGATCGCCACGGTATTATCAAAGTCTTTCTTGGTCGCGCCCATTTTCAGCGCCACCGCGAAGCCTTGCAGGATCTCATCCATGCCGAAGCCAATTCCGTGGATGCCGACAATTTTCTCTTCCGGGCCGACGCACACTAATTTCATGCGGCACGGCTGGCGGTGAGAGGTCACGGCGGTGTACATCGCGGTGAAAGATGATTTATACACTTTCACCTGATCGTCGCCGTACTGCTCGCGCGCCTGCGGTTCGGTCAGGCCCACGGTGCCGATCGGCGGGTGGCTGAACACCACGGTCGGGATGTTGGTGTAATCCAGATGCTCTTCCGGCTTGTTGTTAAACAGGCGCTCGGAGAGACGGCGTCCGGCAGCAACGGCAACCGGCGTCAGCTCTACCGCGCCGGTGTTATCGCCCACCGCGTAAATGCCCTCAACGCTGGTATTCTGGAACTTATCGACGACGATATACCCTTTTTCGTTGGTTTTAACGCCTGTCGCTTCCAGGTTGAAGGTATCGTTCGCCGGTTCACGGCCAATCGCCCAAATCAGGCAGTCAACGGTTTCGCTACGGCCATCTTCCAGTTGCAGCGTCAGGCTGCCGTCGGCGTTTTTCACCACCGCTTCCGGGATCGCCTGCGTGTGCAGCGTCGGGCCTTCGGTGTTGATCACTTCCACCAGCGTTTCCACAATCAGCGGATCAAAGTTACGCAGCGGCGCGTGTTTACGCACGAACAGATGGGTATCCGCGCCCAGCGCGTTAACCACGCCGGCGATTTCCACGGCGATGTAACCCGCGCCGACGACCGCAACGCGTTTTGGCATCGCGTCCAGCTCAAAAAAGCCATCGGAATCAATACCGTATTCCGCGCCCGGAACCGACGGGATAGACGGACGACCGCCAGTGGCAATCAGAATATGATCAGCGGTGATGGTCTCGCCGTTCACTTCCACGGTATGCGCATCAACAAAACGCGCAAAACCACGGATCACATCGACAATATTTTTCTTCAGTACCGTCTCATACGAGGTATGAATGCGATCGATATAGGCGGTACGGCTGGCGACCAGCTTTTTCCAGTCGAAATGATTCACGGTGGTATCGAAACCGTAATCCGGGCCGTACAGATGGATAGCTTCCGCGATTTGCGCCGCATGCCACATCACTTTTTTCGGCACGCAACCGACGTTGACGCAGGTGCCGCCCAGCTCTTTGGCTTCAATCAGCGCGCACTTCTTCCCGTACATGGCTGCCCGGTTAATGGAGGCAATACCGCCGCTGCCGCCGCCGATAGCGAGGTAGTCGTAATGTCTGGTCATGATTCTGGTCCTTAATGTCTGATTGCCGCGATTGTATACCTGAAATCAAAAGGTTCCATCGATGGCTGCGATTATTCCGGCACGATCCAGCTGACGGTGGCGTGTCCGGTTCCCGCAGGCACCAGCTTTTTGTGCAGCCAGGGCAGCACGTTGTTCATCTGCTGTTCCAGCTTCCACGGCGGGTTAATCACAATCATCCCCGACGCGGTCATGCCGCGACGATCGCTGTCCGGCAGTACCGCCAGTTCGATTTGCAGAATACGCCGGATGCCGGTTTCTTCCAGCGCGTGAACCATACGTTTGATCTGCTGGCGCAATACCACCGGATACCACAGCGCGTACACGCCGGTCGCAAAGCGGTTGTAGCCTTCTTTAATCCCGGTCACCACCGCCTGATAGTCGGTTTTCATTTCATAGGGCGGGTCGATAAGAATCAACCCCCGGCGCGACACCGGCGGCAGTTTAGCCTTGAGCTGCTGATAGCCGTCGGAACGGCTGACGGTGGCGCGATCGTCTTTCTGAAATTCAGCGCGCAGCAGCGGGAAATCGCTGGGATGCAGTTCGGTGAGCTGCATGCTGTCTTGCGGGCGCAGCAGCTGGCGCGCGATCAGCGGCGAGCCAGGGTAATAACGCAGCTGCCCGCCACGGTTGAAATGCGCCACCGCGCTGATGTACGGCTCCAGTTCCGCAGGTAAATCGTCCTGCTGCCAGATGCGCGCGATGCCTTCGAGATATTCGCCGGTACGCTCCGCATGCTCGCCGCTTAACTGATAGCGCCCTGCCCCCGCATGGGTATCCAGATAGAGAAACGGTTTCTCTTTTTCTTTAAGGGATTCAATGATAAGGCTTTGTACAGTGTGCTTCAGCACATCGGCGTGGTTGCCGGCGTGGAAGCTGTGGCGATAGCTAAGCATGTAGAACGTTTCCAGATGGGATCTTAAGGGTATGGCGACAGTATACCGGAAAGTTAACCCGACCGGGGATTGCCGACGGCGACCATTGAAATCCACTACACTAAACCCCAGATCACCACACAATGAACAAAGCGCCGCTCGACGCGCTTCACTTACCTTTTAATCAGGAACGCGCTTATGACCAATCCATTACTCGTCCCTTTCGAGTTGCCGCCCTTCTCCGCCATTAAACCTGAACACGTGGTACCCGCTGTGACGCAAGCGCTGGATGCCTGCCGTCAGCGTGTGGAAGAAGTGGTCGCGAAAGGCGCGCCGTACCGTTGGGAGACGCTGTGCCAGCCGCTGGCGGAAGTGGACGATCGTTTAGGGCGCATTTTCTCGCCGGTCAGCCACCTTAATTCGGTGCAGAACAGCCCGGAACTGCGCGAAGCCTACGAGCAAACCCTGCCGCTGCTGTCTGAATACAGCACCTGGGTCGGCCAACATGAAGGGCTGTATAACGCGTACCGCGATCTGCGCGACGGCGAGCACTACGCCGCCCTCGACACCGCCCAGAAAAAAGCCGTGGATAATGCCCTGCGCGATTTTGAACTTTCCGGCATCGGTCTGCCAAAAGACAAACAGCAGCGCTATGGCGAAATCGCCGCGCGGCTGTCCGAGCTGGGTTCCACCTACAGCAATAACGTACTCGACGCCACCATGGGCTGGAGCAAACTGGTTACCGACGAATCTGAACTCGCCGGGATGCCGGAAAGCGCGCTGGCCGCCGCCAAAGCGCAGGCCGAAGCCAAAGAGCAGCAGGGCTATCTGCTGACGCTGGATATCCCGAGCTATCTGCCGGTGATGACCTATTGTGATAACCAGGCGCTGCGTGAAGAGATGTACCGCGCCTACAGCACCCGCGCCTCTGATCAGGGTCCAAACGCCGGAAAATGGGATAACAGCCCGATTATGGAAGAGATCCTGGCGCTGCGTCATGAGCTGGCGGAACTGCTGGGCTTTGAAAACTACGCCCATAAATCCCTCGCCACCAAAATGGCGGAAAACCCACAGCAGGTGCTGGATTTCTTAACCGATCTGGCAAAACGCGCCCGCCCTCAGGGTGAGAAAGAGCTGGCCCAGTTGCGCGCATTCGCCAAAGCGGAGCACGGCGTGGACGAACTCCATCCGTGGGATATCGCCTACTACAGCGAAAAACAGAAGCAGCATCTGTACAGCATCAGCGACGAGCAGCTGCGCCCGTATTTCCCGGAAACGAAAGCGGTTAACGGTCTGTTCGAAGTCGTTAAACGCATTTACGGCATTACCGCAAAAGAGCGTAAAGACGTGGACGTCTGGCATCCGGACGTGCGCTTCTTCGAACTGTATGACGACAGCGGCGAACTGCGCGGCAGCTTCTATCTCGACCTGTACGCCCGTGAAAACAAACGCGGCGGCGCGTGGATGGACGACTGCGTCGGCCAGATGCGCAAAGCCGACGGCTCGCTGCAAAAACCGGTGGCCTATCTCACCTGTAACTTCAACCGTCCGCTGAACGGCAAACCGGCGCTGTTCACTCACGACGAAGTGATCACTCTGTTCCACGAATTCGGCCACGGCCTGCACCATATGCTGACGCGCATCGAAACCCCAGGGGTCGCGGGCATCAGCGGGGTGCCGTGGGATGCGGTAGAGCTGCCGAGCCAGTTTATGGAAAACTGGTGCTGGGAGCCGGACGCGCTGGCGTTTATCTCCGGCCATTATGAAACCGGCGAACCGCTGCCGCCGGAACTGCTGGAGAAAATGCTGGCGGCGAAAAACTACCAGGCGGCGATGTTTATCCTGCGCCAGCTGGAGTTCGGCCTGTTCGATTTCCGCCTGCATGCGGAGTTCAGCCCGGATCTGGGGGCGAAAATCCTCGAAACCCTGGCGGAAATTAAGAGCCAGGTGGCGCTGATCCCGGGTCCGTCATGGGGCCGTTTCCCGCACGCATTCAGCCACATTTTTGCCGGCGGCTACGCGGCGGGCTACTACAGCTACCTGTGGGCTGATGTGCTGGCGGCGGATGCCTATTCCCGCTTTGAAGAAGAAGGGATTTTCAACCGTCAAACCGGCCAGTCGTTCCTCGACAACATCCTGACCCGCGGCGGTTCCGAAGAGCCGATGGCGCTGTTCAAACGCTTCCGGGGCCGCGAACCGCAACTGGATGCGATGCTGGAACACTACGGCATTAAGGGTTAACCCCACTCGTGAACATCTGTTTAATTGATGAAACAGGCGCCGGAGACGGCGCCTTATCACTTCTGGCGCAGCGCTGGGGGCTGAACCACGACGCGGATAACCCGATGGCGCTGGTATTAACAGCGGAGCATCTGGAATTGCGCAAGCGCGATGAACCTAAGCTCGGCGGGATTTTTGTCGATTTTGTCTCTGGCGCAATGGCCCATCGCCGCAAATTTGGCGGCGGACGCGGCGAAGCGGTCGCTAAAGCCGTGGGGATTAAGGGCAATTATCTGCCGGATGTGGTGGATGCCACGGCGGGACTGGGGCGCGATGCCTTTGTGCTGGCGTCGGTGGGGTGCCATGTGCGGATGCTGGAACGCAATCCGGTGGTGGCGGCGCTGCTGGATGACGGTCTGGCGCGCGGCTATCAGGACCCGGAAATCGGCCCCTGGCTGCGGGAACGGCTGCATCTGATCCACGCCTCCAGCCTGACGGCGCTGGAAAATATCACGCCGCGTCCGCAGGTGGTGTATCTCGATCCGATGTTCCCCCACAAGCAGAAAAGCGCGCTGGTGAAGAAAGAGATGCGGGTGTTTCAGTCGCTGGTGGGGCCGGATATCGACGCGGACGGATTACTGGAACCCGCCCGGCGTCTGGCGACCAAACGCATTGTGGTCAAACGCCCCGACTATGCGCCGCCGCTGGCGGGCGTCGCCACCCAGTCGGCGGTGACGACCAAAAGCCATCGCTTTGATATCTACCCGCCGCTGGCAGACATTACTGCGGCATCGCCTCACGCGGAATAATCGCGCCGCGATACTGGATCACGGTGCTGGCGGTGAGGTGACCACGCTTCGCCGCCGCTTCGGCATCGCCGCCGGTGAGGCGCACCGCCAGATAACCAGCGCTGAACGAATCGCCCGCTGCGGTGGTGTCGATCACTTTCTCTTTCGGCAGTTTCACCGCCGGGACGTCCAGCAGCGGTTCGCCGGCAATCGCCACCAGGCAAGAATCCGCGCCGCGTTTAATCACCACTTCGCTGACGCCCGCCGCCTGAGTGCGGGCAACCACGTCCTCAACCGGCTTCTCGCCCCACAGCGCGTCTTCGTCGTCCAGCGTCAGGAAGGCGATATCGGTGCAGGTGAGCATCTGCTGGTAAACCTGCTGAGTCACTTCTTTGCTGGCCCACAGGCGCGGACGGTAGTTGTTGTCGAAAATAACTTTCCCGCCGTTGGCGCGGCACTGGCGCAGCAGCGCCAGCAGTTTCTCACGGCTTTCCGGGCTTAAGATCGCCAGGCTGATGCCGCTTAAATAAATGTAATCAAACTGCGCCAGTTCGGCGCAAATTGCCGGTGCCTGCTCGCTCTCCAGCCAGAAACGCGCGGCGGCTTCGTTGCGCCAGTAGTAAAAGGTGCGCTCGCCCGTAGCGTCGGTTTCGATGTAGTACAGGCCCGGCAAACGGTTTTCCATACGCTGGATCAGCGATGTCTGCACCTGTTCAGCCTGCCATGCTTCCAGCATCTGCTGGCTGAAGCTGTCCTGACCCAGCGCGGTTACGTAGTGCACGCCCAGCGCCTGGGCATCAACCTGACGCGCAATATACACAGAAGTATTCAGCGTATCGCCGCCAAATCCGCGGTTTACTTCCGCGCCTTTCTGCGACAGTTCAATCATGCATTCGCCAATGACGGCAATCTTTTTCAACGACATAGTGGCCAACCCGGATTATCAATATTATGCGCAGTGTGTGCTGCGAACGAAAAGTCGTCAAATATTTTAAAACAATGTTCCGATAATTTTTTTGAGCCAGGTGGCGATCCCGAAACTAAAACCCCAAAAAACTGCCAGAATTGGTGTCGACCGGAACATAAAGTTCTCAAGCGCGGGGCCGATAATCCCAATGTCCAGGTATGTCACCCCCCGTTTAACAGGACGATGACGATGAAGTTAAAGCAGGTCACTCACCGGCTGACAATGCCCGCCGCGAGTATCGAAAATTTAGAAGAGCATCGATATTGGTTGCAGTGTGAGCGTGCTTATACTTATCAGCCAATCTATAAAACCGACGGCAAGCTGCTGGCCGTGGAGCTGTTGACGGTCGTCACGCATCCTGCCAATCCCCAACAACGCATCGCGCCGGATCGCTATTTCGCCGCTATCCCGGTACGCCTGCGCCTGAGCGTGATTGAAGAACAGTTGCGGATGCTCCAGCAGCGGGAACATTTTTTCCTGCGCCACGCGGTGCTGGCGTCGGTGAATGTCGATGGTCCCACGCTTATCGCCATGCGCGAGCGCAGCGACATTCTGCAACTGGTCAACCAACTGCCCTGGGTGCGCTTTGAACTGGTGGAGCATATCCGCCTGCCGGAAGACTCCAACCTTGCGGGGATGAGCGAATTCGGCCCGCTGTGGCTGGACGATTTCGGCACCGGCATGGCGAATTTCTCAGCCTTAAGCGAAGTGCGCTATGACTACATCAAAGTGGCGCGCGAGCTGTTTATCATGCTGCGCACCACGCCGGAAGGCCGCAATCTGTTCACTCAGCTACTCCAGCTAATGAACCGCTACTGCAACGGCGTGATCGTCGAGGGCGTCGAAACCGTGGAAGAGTGGCAGGACGTACAGGGATCGCCCGCGCTGGCGGCCCAGGGCTATTACCTGTCGCGCCCGGTCTGTTTCAGCACCCTGGATGAGGTAGAAATGCTGCTGCTTTGATGCCCTTTCTCTGTGCTGAACTATCTTTATTAAAAAAGATAATCAGACAGAGGTGGGCATGACGCGAACCGGAAAAATTATAAGCGGAGTAGCAGGCGCTTTTTTGTTGTTGATTGTGGTGGTTGTGATTGTTATTGCGACTTTTGACTGGAATCGGCTGAAGCCAACCATCAACCAAAAAGTTTCTACTGAACTGAACCGTCCATTTGCTATTCGCGGCGATCTTAGCGTCGCCTGGGCGCGCAACCGCGACGAGCCGGGCTGGCGCAGCTGGGTGCCGTGGCCCCACGTGTACGCCAACGATATTATCCTCGGCAACCCGCCCGACATCCCTGCTGTCACTATGGTGCATCTCCCTCGCGTGGAAGCCACGCTGGCCCCGCTGGCGCTGCTGTCGAAAACCGTGTATCTACCCTGGATTAAGCTGGTTAAACCCGATGCCAGGCTGATCCGTATTAATGAAAAAACCAATAACTGGACCTTCGATATGGCGAAAAGCGATAACGAAGACGAGCCGCAGCAGCCCTCCTCGTGGTCGTTCCGTCTGGACAATATTCTGTTTGATGAAGGCCGCATCGCGGTGGATGACAGCGTCTCTAAGGCCGATGTGGAAATCCTGGTCGACCCGCTGGGCAAACCGCTGCCGTACAGCGAAGTGAGCGGCCAGAAAGCCAAAGACGATGAAAAACAACCTGGCGATTACATTTTCGGCTTAATAATGAAGGGCCGCTATAACGAGCAAAGCGTGCAGGGCAGCGGGAAAATTGGCGGTATGCTGGCGCTGCGCAGCGAAGGCACGCCCTTCCCGGTGCAGGCCGACATTCGCTCCGGCAACACGCGGGTGGCGTTTCAGGGCACCGTGAACGATCCGATGAAAATGGGCGGCGTGGATCTCCAGCTCAAATTCAGCGGCGATTCATTAGGGGAACTGTATGAACTGACCGGCGTACTGCTGCCGGATACCCCGCCTTTCGAAACCGACGGACGGCTGGTGGCGAAAATCGATGCTGAAAAAGGCTCGGTTTACGACTATCGCGGCTTCCGTGGGCGTATCGGCGACAGCGACATTCGCGGCTCGCTCACCTACAGCCAGCGTGAACCGCGCCCGAAACTGGAAGGCGATTTGGAATCGCGCCAGCTGCGACTGGCGGATTTAGGCCCGCTGATTGGCGTGGATTCCGGCAAAGGCGCGGAGAAGAGCCGCCAGTCAGAGCAGAAAAAAGGCGAGAAGTCCGCGCAACCGGCGGGCAAGGTCTTACCGTATGACAAATTCGAGACGGATAAGTGGGATACCATGGATGCCGATGTGCGGTTTAAAGGACGGCGCATCGAGCACAGCACGACCCTGCCGCTGAGCGATCTTTCCACCCATATCCTGTTGAATAACGGCGATTTGCGCCTCAAACCGCTTAAGTTCGGCATGGCGGGCGGCACCATCGCTTCCAACATCCACCTCGACGGCAGAAAGAACCCGATGCGCGGCGAGGCCGATATTCAGGCGCGCCGCCTGAAGCTCAAACAGCTGATGCCGGATGTAGAATTGATGCAGAAAACGCTCGGCGAGCTGAACGGCGATGCGGAGTTCCGCGGCACCGGCAACTCCATCGCCGCCCTGCTGGGCAGCAGCGACGGTAATCTCAAGCTGCTGATGAACGACGGGCTGATTAGCCGCAACCTGATGGAAATCCTCGGCCTGAACGTGGGTAACTTCCTGGTCGGGCAAATTTTTGGTGACGAAGAAGTGCGCGTCAACTGCGCGGCCGCCAATCTGGATATCCGCCGCGGCGTGGCGCGCCCGCAAATTTTTGCCTTCGACACGGAAAACGCGGTGGTCAACATTACCGGCACCGCCAGCTTCGCCTCGGAGCAGCTCGATTTAACCATCGATCCGGAGAGTAAAGGGATACGCATCGTCACGCTGCGCTCGCCGCTGTACGTGCGCGGGACCTTTAAAAACCCGGATTACGGCGTGAAGCCGGGGCCGTTGATTGCCCGCGGCGCGGTGGCAGCGGCGCTGGCGACGCTGGTCACACCGGCCGCCGCGCTGCTGGCGCTGATTTCTCCGTCGGAAGGCGAAGCGAATCAGTGTCAGGTGATTTTGTCGCAGATGAAGAAGTAACAGAAAAAACCCGGCTCTCTTTAAAGCCGGGTTTTTTAATTACTGAGCGGCAGGCGCGCCCGCATCGCCTTCAGGCGTGGGTTCTTCTACCACGGGTTCCTGCGCCATAATCTTGTCCCAGGTCGCCTTCAACACCTTCATATCAAATTCCGGCTCGCCCTGCGGCTGCAACAGAATCAGCGCCATCTCGTGGGATAACTGCTGGCGCAGATCCTGATTCAGTTGATCAACCGTTAAGCCGTTGAGGAAATCCTGGCGCAGCTTCTGGTATTGCTCTGGCGCGATATCCACCACCTGATTTTGCAGCGTGCGCAACCGTTGGTTAATCAGAATATCGGTGTCGGTGCGGGCATAGGTTGCGAACAGCTTTTGCAGCTCGGCTTTTTTCTGGGTGATGAGCGCGTCAAACTCCTCTTTTGCCAGCCCGTGACTGCGCACATTCGCCAACTCTTTGGCGACCAGATTCAGGTTGCTGTCCAGCTTCTCGCCCGGCGATTCAATATTAATGGCGCACTGCGCGCGCTGGAACAGTACCCGGCAGTCAAAGCCCAGATTAAGATCTTTAACGTTGCTGCGGGTTAAGTACTGCTGAACGTGCCAGAACAGCGCTTCGCGAGCCAGATCGGCGCGCCAGTAGCGCAACAGTGCGGCGGATTCGCGGATCGGCAACCAGGGGGTATCCCAGGTGATGCCCAGGCGATCCTGGCGCACCGCAGTCGTCATAATACTGACCGGGTCATGGCGCAGCGGAGAAAGCGTCGGCACCGGCGCTGGCGTTTCACGTTTGCCTTTCAGGCTACCAAAGGTTTTATTGATTTGTTCTGCAACCGCGCGGCTGTCGATATTGCCCACCACGATCAGCGTCATCGCATCCGGCGTGTACCATTTTTGATAAAACGCCTTTAAATGCCCGGCATCCACCGGTTGCTTCGGCGATTCGGAGGGATCGTGGCCCAACAGCGTCGAGCCTTTCAGGCGGTAGCGCCAGCTCCCTTCTTTGGTGTCGGCGGGGGCGGTCAGCACCATATCCTGGGTTTGCAGCGCGTGGGTTACGCTTTGTGGGGTGATGTTCAGATTGCCTGCGGCGTCCGCCAGCCAGGTTAGCGACTCTTTCAGCAGGTCATTGCGGCTATTCGGCAGGCTGAGATTGTATTGCGTGAAGTCATAAGAAACGATAGCAGGTGGCATAGGGCGTTTAGGATCAACGCTTTGCTGCCACATGGAGCGAGCCTGAACCGGCTGCAGGCTGCCGCTTTGGGTCAACGCGACCCGGGGCAGAAAGTGGCTATATCCCGTTTGCTGGGTGCTTTCGGTCAGTGAACCGGTATTGATTAGCAGTCGGATTTCGATGCGGTCGCTGGGACGCTGCGGCGTAGCCAGAACTTGCCACTGAAAACCATTTGAAAGTGTGCCCTGTTGCCATGCCGGGTCCGGCTGGAGCGCTTCTGCCTGCACGTTACCGACGATAGCTAACAGCAAACCGCCGGTGAAAATTCGAGTAAATGTGCCCTGCATGTGAACCCCTGATCAACATTCCTGGTTAAAAACAAGCAAAGGCGGCCCGTCCTTTTTACGTGGGCCACCTAAGGTAACGTTTCGCTACAGCGTTTGACCGCGCAAACCGAAAAACGTCACGTTAAAAAGTAAAAATTAGGGCAATTATGCGCAGGAGCCCGCGGCCAGGGCAAGCCGCCGCGGGCAAATGAGTGATATCAAGAGGATAATTGTTGTTTCGTTTCGTTACCGTCACGGTTATTCAGGGTGTCATTGAGCTTTTTCTGGTCCAGCTCTTTGACCCATTTCGCCACCACGACCGTTGCTACACCGTTGCCCACCAGGTTGGTTAACGCGCGCGCTTCAGACATGAAACGGTCAATGCCGAGGATCAGCGCCAGGCCCGCCACCGGCAAATGCCCCACCGCGGAAATGGTGGCGGCCAGCACGATAAATCCGCTGCCGGTCACCCCTGCCGCGCCTTTGGAGGAGAGCAGCAGCACTACCAGCAGCGTAATTTGATGGAAAATATCCATATGGCTGTTGGTGGCCTGGGCGATAAACACCGCCGCCATGGTCAGGTAAATCGACGTGCCGTCGAGGTTGAAGGAGTAACCTGTCGGGATCACCAGCCCCACCACCGATTTACGGCAGCCCAGTTTTTCCATTTTATCCAGCATCCGCGGCAGTGCGGATTCAGAAGACGAGGTGCCGAGTACGATCAGCAGCTCTTCACGGATATAGCGAATGAACTTGAAGATGCTGAAACCGGTCGCGCGGGCAATGCTGCCAAGCACCACCACCACGAACAGGATACAGGTGATGTAGAAGCAGATAATCAGCTGGCCCAGTTGTACCAGGGTGCCGACGCCATATTTCCCGATGGTGAACGCCATCGCGCCAAACGCGCCGATAGGGGCCAAACGCATAATCATGTTGATGATGCCGAAAATCACCTGCGAGAAACTTTCAATCACGTTGAAAATCAGCTGGCCTTTGTTGCCCAGGCGATGCAGCGCAAAACCAAACATCACCGCGAACAGCAGCACTTGCAGGATGTTGCCGCTGGCGAACGCGCCGATGACGCTATTCGGGATCACGTCCATCAGGAACGCCACAATCCCCTGCTGTTCCGCCTGCTGGGCATACACGGCGACGGCTTTCGCATCAAGCGTTGCCGGGTCGACATTCATACCCGCGCCTGGCTGCACGATATTCACGATCACCAGACCGATAATCAGCGCCAGCGTCGAAACAATTTCGAAGTAGAGCAGCGCCACCGCGCCGGTGCGCCCCACCGCTTTCATGCTTTCCATACCCGCGATGCCGGTCACTACGGTACAGAAAATAACCGGCGCGATAACCATTTTAATCAGCTTAACGAATGCATCGCCCAGCGGTTTCATCTGCGCGCCGAGTTCAGGGTAGTAGTGACCGAGTAAAATCCCGATAGCGATGGCGGCCAGAACCTGAAAATAAAGACTTTTGAATAATGAGATTTTCATAGGGTGTCCTTGCGAGGAAATGTCCACAGACTGCATAAGGTCTTTATGCAACCCGTGGCGCTAAAAATAACACCCGCCAAACAGTGCAGATATAACAATGCATCAAAATTGAAACATAAATGTTAAGAAACATGAGCTGACTCGCACCAGCCCCTGTCGTCGCGCTGCGCTAAAACCTCATACTTTCGGGTCAGGTAACCTGTTTTTTTCAAACTCGGCTGGCGTCACCGCTTTGCCAAACAGATAACCCTGGGCGACAACGACACCCGCGTCGGCCAGCCATTGGCGCTGGGCATCGTTTTCCACGCCTTCAGCAATCACGTCCAGCTCCATGCTTTTCGCCATCGCGATAATCGCCGAGACCATGCTGTGGTCATCCGGAATGCCTTCCACGAAGTTTTTGTCGATTTTTAATACGTCTACCGGCACGGACTTCATATGATGCAAGTGACGCAGGCTGGCGTACCCCATCCCAAAATCATCCAGCGCAATACGGACACCGGCCTGGCGTAACGGACGCAGAATATTAACCGCCGCGTCCGGATCGTCGATACGGCGGCTTTCGGTCACTTCCAGGATCAGGGTTCCCGGTTTGATGTGATAACGCGACAGCAACTCCAGCACGTCATTCATCATATTGTGATGCAATAACTGGAGCGCCGAGAGGTTCACCGACAGCGGCAACTCGATATTGCGCGCCTGCCAGGCCGCCAGCAGCCGGCAGGACTCTTCCAGGATCCAGTGCCCCACCGTGACCATCAACCCGCAGGATTCAATGCGTTCGATTAAATCGTCCGGCAACGCCCAGCTACCGTCCGGTTGTTTCTGGCGCAGCAACACCTCCGCGCTAACCAGCGCGCCGCTGCGTAAATCCACCTGCGGCTGCAGCCAGATGGCGAAACGATCGCTGTCCAGCGCGCTAATAATGTCGCTCTCTTCGGTCAGACGCTTTTGCGCCAGCGCCATCTGCACCGGATCGAAGAACTGGATCTGATTTTTGCCTTTGCGACGGGCGCTGAAGGCGGCGGATATCGCGCGGCGATACAATTGCTCCGGCGTCAGGCCGCCGTAAAACATGGCGATACCGATGCTGGCGGTGGGGCGCAGTTGGATCCCGTTAATCGGCAGCTTTTCGCCCAGCGCTTTTTGCAGGCGCTGCGCCAGGGTAATGGCGTGCCAGGGCTCTTTCACGCCATGGGCGATAACGGCGAAATCGTAATGGCTGACCTGCGCCAGTACCATGCGCGGCGGCAGTGTCGCTTTCAGTTTGCTCACCAGCGTCAGCAGCAGGACCTCGCGTTGTTCTTCATTCAATACGCCCGCGACGTCCTGCAACGTTTCGCAGGCAATGACCAGCAACGCCAGCGGATGGCTGTTACCGGTTGACTGTTCCAGCAGCGCCATCAGCAGCGGTTTATTGGGCAATTCCGTAGCCGGGAACCGCGTGGCCTGAGAAGTGATCTCTTCATGCTGGCGCAGCAGCGTTTGCTGATTGCGGTTGTAGCTGCGCACCAGCATGGCGATCTCATCATCATGATGCAGGCGCGGAAGGGTCAGTTGATGCCCCAGTACATCCTGGGCATCCAGATGGTTCAGCTCGCGCGCCAGCTTGCGCAGTGGACGCACTATCAGCCGGTTGATGCACCAGGTGATCGCCACAGACAGCATCAGCGACAGCAGCAGCCACGAAGTCACCAGCGTCGAAATGGCGCTGATGATAAATTTGTACATCCGCCAGGAGTCGGCCTGCAGCACCAGATAGGCCAGCGGCTGCGGATTGGCGGGGCGCTCCAGTGAATAGAGCGGCAACGAAATTTGCACCGGAATTTCGAAGATACGCGCAATCATGACTGGAATCGGTCGTTCCGGGGTGAAACTCACCCGCAACGCCTGAAACTGATTGGGCAGCACCACATCCGCGCGGCTGATGATGCCAGCGGGCTTGATCTGCTTAAGGATGGCCTCCGCTTCCGGAATATCGGCTTTCAGCACAGCGGCAGAAAGCGGCAGGCGCACGGAACGGGCGATGCTTTCCATCTGCATCGCGGTGTGATAACGATTTTGCTGCACAAAATGGAAAAGCAAAATCACTACAAAAACAAAAATAAAAACCACGGCGACGGCAGAAACCATCGCCATCTGCTTTATCGTTAACGAACGACTGACTCGCAAGCTCTTTCTCCAAAGACACGGCTACTCACAGGATACGCTCATCATTATCCTGCGCGGGCAGAGTATACTGCATTGCGGTGGGTTTTAATCAGGCCTGCCGGGGCTTTAAAGATTATTCCGGTCAACGGTTAGCCGCTGCGCGGATCTCTTATGTTTCATCCCGCTCATCAACAGGTAAACCCGTATTGCCGCATGCCATTTTTCTGCGCCTGTTGTCATCCTCTGGCGAAGAGTATAGCCGTTAAGTCCGCCATCATCGGTGGTTTCTCACTTACGGAAAGCGCTGCGTTTATTGTACCTGACTAACCGTATCGATCACTGGCGTAGAGACAGGTCTGTGCGCATTATTCTCAGCTTTTCTGAAAATAACGGGACATGAAACTTTCAGGCAATATAAATCCTGCTAGCCTGTTTTATAAAAATGACAATACGAAAATAGAATAATTTTTTACGCTAACGTTATTTAAATCATCCGCCACTGCAATTAATGAATGACTATGGATATAACCCATCCCCCTTTTTCATTAGAGCCGCAAAACCTCAGGCAAAATAATGCTGAAAAATTTGTACAGGTGAAGATCAAAGATGTACAAAATTACGTTATCAAGTCCGTAAATATAGACGAAACAGCATCATGCCTGCTGGAAGCGCGCGTGTTTGAAATCATGATCGCCGTCACTAACCTGTCTAAAAAAATCACAGATAAAAACAGAAACCATTAATTATCCTTAAGGTGAAGGATCACATAACACCATGAATTATAATCAATTAACTGAAAATTAATTTTTTCAGAATCATACTTTCAGTCAGAGGATATTAACTATAATCTTGATGAGCTTTGTTACGTATTAATTTTCACCTGTAAATAATCTGGACACACAAATTTCGCTTGATATACTTTTTTCGTTTTCATTTTTGCAACATGGATTGCTGCAAATATCTCTGACCGGGTGGTCAATAAGCCTTTCGTATGAACTTACTTATGAAATCTGGGGAAACTCAGTAATTCCCCGACCTTGTTTTGTACGTATTGCAATATGCAATGTGTAGCGTTGACTGTCTCGGGCAGGAATAAAAAATATAAGGGGTGTTATGCGTACCGCACAGCAATATAAAAAGATTGCCTTCAGGCAAGGTCTACGGGCGTCCTGCGCGCTGGGTTTATGTTTATTTTTTCCCGTCCTGGCAAACGCAGCGGATAACTACTACGACCAACTCATTATTCAGGCGCGTGAAGGGAATACGCGCGGGTTGCTCGATTATATGCGTGCCCAGGAACAGCAAAATGAACTGAACGCTAATCAGGTAGCCGACTGGCTCCAGGTGGCGGGATGGTCCGGCAATGATGCGGAAGTCACCCGCGTCTGGCAGCGCTATCACACCAGCATGGATATCCCGGTGAGGGGCGTGTCTGCCGCCGCGCGTGCATACCGCAATCAAAAGCAGTGGAATACCTCGCTCAGTTTATGGGAGCAGGCGCGCCAGCTTGAGCCCAACAACGATGACCTGCACGTCGGCTGGGTCATGACGCTGGCCGACGCGAAGCAAAACTACCGCGCCCTGCAGGAAGCCGAAGCGATGCTGGTTGCCGACCCAAGCGCCAGGAACTATCAGCTGCTGGCCTATGTGTATCGCTCACAAGGTAAAAGCTGGGATACGCTGTTCGCCGCCACCCGAGCCGAGGGGATTGAGCCAACCAACGCCGAGCTGGAACAGTCGCTGCTCGGCACGCTGTCGGCCAACCGCATCTCCGGCCCGGCGCTGAATATGTCGCAGTCCGCCAGAATCTCTCCGCAATTCGAACGCACGCTGGAAGCCGACGCCGCCGCCGAGCTGGTGCGCATGTCGTTCACCTCCACACGCAGCGAGCGCGATCGCTTTTTAGTGGCCGACAAAGCCCTCGCCCGTTACGACGTGTTGCTGAAGAAATGGAAAGACGATCCCGCTGCCGCCGTGGAATATCGCCGCGCCCGCGTTGACCGCCTCGGCGCGCTGCTGAACCGTAATCGTTACAGTGAAGTAGTCAGCGAATATGAATCCCTGCTCGCTGACGGCAAACCGGTGCCGGACTACGCGCGCCGCTGGGCCGCCTCGGCGTATCTGGCCGACCGTAAGCCGCAGGAAGCGCAAAAGCTGTTTTCCGAGCTGTTCGGCCCCACCAACGCCGTTAACCTGCCGACTGATGATGAGCAGGATCTGTTTTACGCCTACATGGAAAGCGAAAACTACGACCTGGCCCAACAGGAAGTGGTGCAGATCCTCGAAAAAAGCCCGTACCAGCGTCACTTCTATGGCTCGCCGACACCGGGCCCGAACGATAAATGGCTGCTGGGCCGCACTCTGCTGGTGCAGTACGAGGTGATGACCAACGACCTGCCCGCCGCCGAGAAACTCAGCTATAACCTGGCGCGCAGCGCGCCGGGCAACCAGGGGCTGGTCATAAACTATGCCTCGGTGCTGGACGCGCGCGGCCTGCCCCGCGCCGCCGAGCGGGAGCTGAAAATCGCCGAGGCGCTGGAGCCCGCTAACCTGGAGCTGGAGCGCCAGCAGGCCTACGTCGCGTTGGATCTTCAGGAGTTTCAGCAGATGGATTTGCTGACTGACGACGTGGTCGACCGGAGCGGTGAAGATCCGGCGACCCAACGGCTCGACCGCATCCGCGATATTCATCATAAATCGGAACTGCGCATCAGCGGCTCGCAGGGTATCGACTCCGACAGCCCGGTAAGCGGCAGCCATGACTTTACGCTCAACTCGGCGATTTATGGCCCGCCAATGGGTGATAACTGGCGGCTGTTTGCCGGGTTCAACTATGCCAACAGCGAATTTGAAGAAGGGAAAGGCATTACCCGCGATGCGCTGGGCGGCATCGAATGGCGCGCCCGCGATTACTGGATTGAAGCCGAGCTGTCGAACCGCAACTACAACGGCGGCGACAAATTAGGCGCGCGGCTTTCCGGCTGGCACGACTTCAACGACAACTGGCGCGTCGGCGGTTCCGCCGAGCGGCTGTCGCAAAACACGCCATTGCGCGCGATGCGTAACGACGTGACGGCGGATGGCGGCACCGCGTATGTGCGCTGGTACCAAAACGAACGTCGCGAATATCAGTTTAGTGTCGCGCCGAGCTGGTTCTCCGATGGCAACAACCGGTGGGAATTTGGCCTGAGCGGCAAAGAGCGGATGTTGACGCGCCCGAACTTCACGCTCGATTTCACTCCCAGCCTGTACGGCAGCGTGAACAGCAAAGAGAACGTGCCCTACTTCAACCCGAAACAGGATTTTTCCGTTACGCCAGCCATTCAGGCGGAACATGTCATGTACCGCCATTACGAAACCGTATGGAGCCAGCGTCTGGTCGCGGGCGTGGGGGCCTACTGGCAGAAAAATTACGACACCGGTTTGATTACCCAGGTGGGATACGGTCAGCGGTTGCAGTTAAACAATACCTTCGACGCCGGCGTCATGTTGACCTGGGACAAACGTCCCTACGACGGGAAACGTGAGCAAAACCTTGGCGTCGCCTTTGATCTGAATGTACGGTTTTAAGGATTAATCATGCTGAAACAAGTGTTCCGTATCGCACTGTTGGTGGCGTCCTGGTTACTGCTCACCGCCTGCGGTAACGCGCAAAAGCCACGCTTCTTACCGCCGGATCAGCGTCCGCAGCTGGAAGCGAACAGCCCCTGGCCGCAGAACAGCTTTTTGGTACTCGGATACCATGACGTGGAAGATAACGCCGCCGATCAGCGTTATCTGTCGGTGCGTACCAGCGCCCTGAACGATCAAATGGCCTGGCTGCGCGACCATGGCTACCACCCGGTCAGCGTTCAGCAAATCCTCGATGCCCATAACGGCGTCCGCCCGTTACCCGCCAAAGCGGTGTTGCTGACTTTCGATGACGGTTACCGCAGTTTCTATGACCGCGTCTGGCCGCTGTTGCAGGCCTATAAATTCCCTGCGCTGTGGGCCCCGGTGGGAAGCTGGGTCGATGCGCCGCCAAATCAAAAGGTGAATTTCGGCGGTTTAATGACCGAGCGCAAAAAGTTTGCCACCTGGGATATGGTGCGCGAGCTAAGCCAGTCGCATCTGGTGGAAATCGGCTCTCATACCTGGAACTCGCACTACGGCAGCCAGGCCAACCCGCAGGGCAGCCAACTGCCTGCCGTGGCGAACCGGCTGTATGACAAAAACACCGGTAAATATGAAACCGATGAGCAGTTCACTCAGCGTATCGAAAGCGATGTGGTGCGCATCACCGATAAAATCACGCAAGTCACCGGCAAAGCGCCACGCGCCTGGGTTTGGCCATACGGCGCCTCCAATGGCACCTCGTTGTCTATCGCCCAAAAACATGGCTACCAGATGGCGTTTACTCTCCAGGATGGCCTGGCGAACGCTAACGATCTCAGCAGTATTCCGCGCGTGCTGATTTCCGGTAACCCGAATATCCGCGAATTCGCCAACACCCTGAATCAGGTGCAGGAAGTCTGGCCGAAGCGCGTAATGCACATCGATCTCGATTACGTGTACGACAAAAATCCGGCGCAGCAGAAACGCAATATCGACAAGCTGATCCAACGCGTATTCGACATGAAAATCACTCATGTCTATTTACAGGCCTTCGCCGACCCGACGGGCGACGGGACCGTGCGGTCGGTGTACTTCAATAACAGCGTTCTGCCGGTACGCGAGGACCTGTTTAACTATATGGCCTGGCAGCTGCAAACCCGAGCCGGGGTCGTCGTGTATGCGTGGATGCCGGTGCTGGCCGTTGATCTCGAGAAATCAATCCCTCGCGTGCAGGCCTGGAACCCGAAAACCAGTCGGGTAGAGACCAGTAAACAGCACTATCAGCGGATCTCGCCGTGGAGCCCGCAAGGCCGCCAGCAAATCACCCAGCTTTACCAGGATCTGGCGCGCTACGCCTCGTTCCGCGGCGTGCTGTTCCATGACGATGCCATGCTGACGGATTTTGAAGACGCCAGCCCGGTGGCGATGAACGCCTACCGCGCCGCCGGTTTCAACGGCACGATCAGCGATATTCGCAGCAATCCGGATACGTTCCAGCGCTGGACGCGCTACAAGAGCCGCTACCTGATCGACTTTACCCGCTCCCTGACTCAGGCGGTGCGGGATATCCGCGGCCCGTATGTCAAAACGTCGCGCAACATCTACGCGATGCCGATCCTCGAACCGGAAAGCGAAGCCTGGTTCGCGCAAAACCTTAACGATTTCCTCTCGACCTATGACTGGACCGCGCCAATGGCGATGCCGCTTAT
The DNA here is from genome assembly GCF_009907385.1 of Atlantibacter hermannii. Classification (GTDB taxonomy): domain Bacteria; phylum Pseudomonadota; class Gammaproteobacteria; order Enterobacterales; family Enterobacteriaceae; genus Atlantibacter; species Atlantibacter hermannii_A. The sequence continues at coordinate 84,379 of NZ_JAAATR010000002.1, read as the reverse complement.
GGAAGGCGTTCCTTTGAATGAGAGTAATGCCTGGCTGGATAAGCTGGTACGAACCGTAGCAAAAGACCCGAAGGCGTTGAATAAGACGGTCTTTGAACTGCAAGCCAGGGACTGGAACAAGGATGACAATCACTCGGAAATCCGCGGTGCGCAGTTAGCCGAATGGATGAAGCAGCTCCAGATGAGCGGCGCCAGACATTTTGGTTACTACCCTGATGATTTCATAAACGATAAGCCTGAGATGTCCCTGGTCAGACCGGCATTCTCATCTTACTGGTATCCGAAAAATGATTGATCGCTTAATAGCTTTTCTCGTTCTTTGCCTGGTATTCAGTATCCCGCTCGGCGTGGCGGTGATCTTTACCGGCGAAATGATGCTGAACTTCGTGTTCTTCTGGCCGCTGTTTATGTCCGCCATCTGGATCACCGGCGGGATTTACTTCTGGTTTTACCGTGAGCGCAAATGGCCGTGGGGCAAAGAGGTGCCGCCCCCCGTGCTGGAGGGCAATCCGCTGATCTCCATTCTGATCCCCTGTTACAACGAGGGGCTGAACGCGCGGGAAACGGTGGAAGCCGCCATGGCGCAGCGCTATGAAAACATTGAAGTGATCGCCATTAACGACGGTTCTTCCGATAACACCGCCGACGTGCTCGATAAGCTGGCTGCGGAGTATCCGCGCCTGCGCGTGATCCACCTGGCGGAAAACCAGGGGAAAGCGGTGGCGCTGAAGACCGGGGCCGCCGCCGCGCGCAGCGACTTCCTGGTGTGTATCGATGGCGATGCTTTGCTGGATCGCGATACCGCCGCTTATCTGGTCGCGCCGCTGCTACAGTTCCCGCGCGTCGGCGCGGTGACCGGCAACCCGCGCATCCGTACCCGCTCCACGCTGATAGGCCGCGTTCAGGTAGGGGAATTCTCCTCCATCATCGGGCTGATTAAGCGTACCCAGCGTATTTACGGGCAGGTGTTCACCGTTTCCGGGGTGATTGCCGCATTCCGCCGCAGCGCGCTGGCGGAAGTGGGCTACTGGAGCCCGGATATGATCACCGAAGACATTGATATCAGCTGGAAATTGCAGCTGCGCCACTGGTCAATCTTCTTCGAGCCGCGCGCGCTGTGCTGGATCCTGATGCCGGAAACGCTAAAAGGCCTGTGGAAACAGCGTCTGCGCTGGGCGCAGGGCGGCGCGGAGGTATTCCTGGTGAATATGCGCCGCCTGGCCGCCTGGGAATATCGCCGCATGTGGCCGCTGTACTGGGAGTTTACGCTGTCCACCACCTGGGCCTTCGCCTACGCCATGAGCGTGATGCTGTTTGTTCTCGGTTACCTGGTGCCGATGCCGGAGGATTTACAGATCCACAGCCTGTTCCCGCCGGCTTTTACCGGCCTGATGCTGGGTGTGGTGTGTTTAGTCCAGTTCCTGGTCAGCCTGCTGATTGAGCGCCGTTACGAAAATGGCATCGCCGGCTCGCTGTTCTGGGTGATTTGGTTCCCGGTGGTGTACTGGATGCTCAGCCTGTTCACGACGCTCGTGGCCTTCCCGAAAGTCATGTTGAAACGCCAGCGCGCCCGCGCGCGTTGGGTGAGCCCTGACCGCGGTATTGGGAGAATATAACGATGGAACATCCATTAATTTTCACTGAACAGCGCAAGCTGCCAAAGTTTATCGATTTTGTGATGACCGTTGCCGCCTGGCTGGGATTCGCTTATTTGATCTTTCTTGGGCTGGTTAAGGCGCTATCGGAAAACGCCTTTATGGGGCCGCGCCCGTTTGAATCGACGCTGGTTACCCTGGCGCTTTATTTCCTTATCGCGCTGGTGAACGGGCTGGTGCTGATCCTGTGGGCCAAATATAACCAGCTGCGCTTTCGGGTAGAACGCCGTAAACGCCGCCCGGCGCTGGCGGCTAAAGAGCTGGCGGTCAGTTTCCATATCACCCCGGAACTGGTTACCGAGCTCAATAAAGCGCGGGTACTGTCGGTGCATCACAATTCAACGGGCGGGATATCGTATGTGGATATTAAGCAGGGGATTAACGATAACCTGCTGCCTGCTCCACCGCTAAAGCTGCAAATGATGTCCCCGCCGCTGCGCCAGAGGGCGTCGGCGACGTAGCACAGAGACCGTAAGGAAAACGCCAGCGAGATGCTGGCGTTTTTGTCTACCCGGTAGACGAAAAAAAGCCGGGACATCATCCCGGCTCTTGTGATTAACGGATTTCCCCGTTCTCATCCTGGTCCACCGCGAAGCAGGCCACCAGCTGCCCGCCGTAGGACTTAAGCTGCGGCTGCAACTGGGTGCAGGGACCGAAGCGGCGGCGGCAGCGGGCGTTAAACGCACAACCCGGCGGCGGGTTGAGCGGGCTTGGCAGCTCGCCGGTGAGTTTGATGCGCTCGCGGCGATCGTCCGGGTTCAGACGCGGCGTCGCGGAGAGCAGCGCCTGGGTGTACGGGTGGCGCGGGTTGCTGAAGATCTGGTCTTTCGTGCCCTTCTCCACGCAGCGACCCAGGTACATCACCATCACTTCATCGGCGATGTGTTCCACCACCGAAAGATCGTGGGAGATAAACACGTAGGACAGCCCCAAATCCTGCTGCAAATCCATCATCAGATTCAGTACCTGGGCGCGCACCGACACATCCAGCGCAGAGACCGGCTCGTCAGCGATCACCACGTCCGGGTCGAGCATCAGACCACGGGCGATAGCGATACGCTGGCGCTGGCCGCCGGAGAACATATGCGGATAGCGGTCATAATGTTCGGTTTTCAGGCCGACTTTCGCCATCATCGCCAGCGCTTTCTCGCGACGCGCGTCTTTGCTGAGATCGGTGTTGATCAGCAGCGGCTCTTCGAGGATCTGGCCCACTTTTTTACGCGGGTTGAGCGATCCGTAGGGGTTCTGAAACACGATCTGGATTTTCTGGCGGCGCAGCTTCTGCGCCTGCGGATCGTGCTTGAGCAGATCCTGACCCTGATAGTACAGCTCGCCGCCGGTGGGCGTTTCAATCATGGTCAGCAGACGGCCCAGAGTGGATTTCCCACAGCCGGACTCGCCCACCACCGCCAGGGTTTTGCCGCGCTCCAGGCTGAACGACACCCCGTCCAGCGCTTTTACCAGACGCTCCTGAGCGAACATCCCTTTTTTGACCGGGTAGTGTTTCTTTAAATCAATAGCCTGCAACAGCGGTTGCGTGGTGGCCTCAAGCGTACTCATAGTTTGGCCTCCCGGCGTCATCGAGTGGGTAGTGGCATTTCGACTGACGACCGTTGTCGACGGTATTCAAATCGGGTTCTACGCTGCGGCATTTGTCGGTGGCGTAGGGGCAGCGCGGGTTCAGCAGGCAGCCGTTCGGGCGGTCGTATTTACCCGGAACCACGCCCGGTAACGACGCCAGACGCGCTTTATCCTGAGCGAACTCCGGCAGCGCGCGCAGCAGCGCCTGGGTGTACGGATGGCGCGGCGCGCGGAAAATATCCCGCGAATCGCCCGCTTCCACCACCTGGCCCGCGTACATTACGATGATTTTGTGGGCCGCTTCCGCCACCAGCGCCAGGTCATGGGTGATCAGGATCAGCGCCATGTTCTCGCGCTGTTGCAGTTCCAGCAGCAGCTCGATGATCTGCGCCTGGATGGTCACATCCAGCGCCGTTGTCGGTTCATCGGCAATCAGCAGTTTTGGCCGACAGGCAATCGCCATGGCGATCATCACGCGCTGGCTCATCCCGCCGGATAACTGGTGCGGATACACGTCCAGCCGCGAGGCCGGGTCGGGGATCCCCACCTGGTTAAGCAAATCAATCGCCCGCTGACGGCGGGTTTTCTTGTTGCCGCCCTGGTGCACCTTAATGGCTTCCATAATCTGAAAACCCACGGTGTAGCAGGGGTTCAGGCTGGTCATCGGATCCTGGAAAATCATCGCCACTTCCGAGCCCACCAGATTACGGCGTTCTTTTTCTGAAATGCGTTTCAAATCCTGGCCGTTAAACGCCAGGTTGTCCGCCATCACGCGGCCCGGGTAATCAATCAGCCCCATAATCGCCAGCGAGCTTACCGACTTACCGGAACCGGATTCGCCGACGATACCCACCACCTGGCCTTGCTCCACGCTGTAACTGACACGGTCAACGGCACGGAACGGGGTGCCTTCGTCGCCGAAGTGCACCGATAATTTATCTACATTCAATAACGCCATCTCGTGCCTCTTTACTGCTTGAGTTTGGGATCGAGCGCATCACGCAGGCCGTCACCCATCAGGTTAAATGCCAGCACCGTCAGCAGGATAGCCAGACCGGGGAAGGTCACTACCCACCAGGCACTTTGTGCGAACTGCAACACGTCGGAGAGCATGGTGCCCCACTCCGGCGTTGGCGGTTGCGCACCCATGCCGAGGAAGCCAAGGGCGGCCATATCGAGAATGGCGTTAGAGAAGCCCAGCGATGCCTGAACAATCAGCGGCGCGAGGCAGTTAGGGAAAATGTTGATGAACATCTGGCGCATCGCGCCAGCGCCCGCCACGCGGGATGCGGTGACGTAATCGCGGTTCACTTCCACCAGCACCGCCGCGCGGGTTAAGCGCACGTAGTGCGGCAGCGCCACAAAGGTGAGCGCCAGCGCGGCGTTACCAATCGACGGGCCGAAAATCGCCACCAGCACCAGCGCCAACAGCAGGCTGGGCAGCGCCAGCATGATATCGACCACGCGCATGATGACGTTATCGACGATGCCGCCGAAGTAACCGGCGATCAGACCGAGCACGATGCCCATCACCAGCGACAGGACCACCACCAGGCAGCCGACCAGCAGCGACAGGCGCGCGCCGTACATCAGGCGCGACAGCACATCGCGGCCCACGTCATCCGTTCCCAACAAATGCGCCAGACTGCCGCCGTCCTGCCAGGCAGGCGGCGCCAGCAGCGCGTCGCGGAACTGGTCCGCCGGGTTATAGGGCGCGATAAAGTTGGCGAACACGGCGATAAAAATCATCACCGCCACGTACACCAGCCCGACCACCGCGCCTTTGTTGCGTTTAAAGTAGTGCCAGAATTCCTGCATCGGCGTCATCGGCACCGGTGCGGCCACCACCTTGTTTTCTGTCATTTGCGTCATGATGGCCCCTTATTTTTTATGACGAATACGCGGGTTCACCACGCCGTACAGCAAATCGACCAGCAGGTTGACCAGGATAATCATGGTCGCCACCAGCAATACGCCGCCCTGCACGACCGGATAATCACGGCGTTGCAGCGCGTCAATCAGCCAACGACCCAGGCCCGGCCAGGAGAAGATGGTTTCGGTGAGGATCGCGCCCGCCAGCAGCGTGCCGACCTGCAAACCGATCACCGTCACCACCGGCAGCATCGCGTTACGCAGGGCGTGGACGATGATGACGCGCATACGGGTCAGACCCTTGGCGCGCGCGGTGCGGATGTAATCTTCACCCAGCACTTCCAGCATCGAGGAGCGCGTCATACGCACAATCACCGCCAGCGGAATGGTGCCGAGCACGATGGCCGGTAAAATCATATGGGCCAGCGCATCAATAAAGTTGCCCTCTTCGCCCCAAATCGCGGTGTCGATCAGCATAAAGCCGGTCAGCGGATTGGAGTCGTCAAGGAACACCATGTCGCTTACCCGCCCGGAAACCGGCGTCAGGTTCCATTGCACCGAGACCAGCATGATCAGCATCATGCCCCACCAGAAAATCGGCATCGAGTAGCCGGTCAGCGCCAGGCCAACAGCGGTGTGATCGAAGATGGAGCCACGTTTCACCGCCGCCAGCACCCCAACCGGAATACCCACCGCAACGGCGAAAATCATGGCGCACACCCCGAGTTCCAGGGTCGCCTGGAAGCGAGGCACGAATTCTTCCCAGACCGGGAGGCGGCTTTTTAACGAAATGCCTAAATCACCGTGCATGACGCCCCAGATGTAATTGACGTACTGCTGCCACAGCGGCTTATCAAGGCCGAGCGCTGCCAGCATTTCAGCGTGACGTTCCGGGGAGAGCCCGCGTTCGCCAGCCATAATCATGACCGGGTCGCCAGGGATCATATGAACGAATGCGAAGGTGAGTAGGGTGATGCCTATGAAGGTGGGGATAACTAACCCCAGGCGTCGAAGGATGAACTGCAACATATCCCGAATTCTCAGTAATCTCCCGGCGCGTTGCCGCATCAGGATTGTATTGCTCACAAATCTTTCACCCCTTCTCCTGGCGGAGAAGGGGAATAAAAGCTCTTTTAACTTTTATTATTCGACAGAAACGTTATCGAAGTGGTGTTTACCCAACGGATCAACCACATAGCCTTTAACTTCCTTACGCACAGGCTCGTAAACGGTGGAGTGAGCGATGATCAGCGCCGGAGCCTGGTCATGCATCACTACCTGCGCCTGTTTGTACAGTTCGATACGCTTGTTGTGGTCTTCCGCCGCGCGCGCCGGTTGGATCAGATCTTCAAACGGCTTGTAGCACCAGCGAGAGTAGTTGGAACCGTCTTTCGCCGCGTCGCAGCTGAACAGGGTGGCGAAGAAGTTATCCGGATCCCCGTTGTCGCCGGTCCAGCCCATCATCACCGCCTGATGCTCGCCCGCTTTGGCGCGCTTCAGATACTCGCCCCACTCGTAGGTCACGATCTTGGCCTGAACGCCGATTTTCGCCCAGTCAGCCTGGATCATCTCCGCCATACGGCGCGCGTTCGGGTTGTAAGGACGCTGTACCGGCATCGCCCACAGCTCAACGGTAAAGCCTTCCTGACCGGCTTCTTTCAGCAGCGCTTTGGCCTTCTCAACGTCATAGGTGTAATCCTTAACGTCGTCGTTATAGCCCCACATGGTCGGCGGGATCAGGTTTTTAGCCGCCACGCCCGCGCCCTGATAAACCGCTTTGATGATCGCTTCTTTGTTTACCGCGTAAGTCAGCGCCTGACGCACTTTCACGTCATCAAACGGTTTCTTCTCGGTATTGAAAGACAGGTAGCCCACGTTCAGACCGGCCTGTTCCATCAGGTTGATGTTTTTGTCCTGCTTCATGCGCGCGATGTCTGCCGGATTCGGGTACGGCATCACCTGGCATTCGTTTTTCTGCAGTTTGGCGTAACGCACGGACGCGTCCGGAGTGATGGAGAACACCAGGCGGTCGATCTGCGGTTTGGTGCCCCAGTAGCCTTCAAACGCTTTATACAGAATACGGGAGTCTTTCTGGTACTGCTGCAGCTGGAACGGACCGGTGCCGATTGGGTTCAGGTCCACTTTTTCCGGCGTACCGGCTTTCAGCATGTTGTCAGCGTACTCTTTAGAGAGGATCGACGCGAAGTCCATCGCCATGTCCGCCAGGAAAGGCGCTTCCGGGCGAGTCAGCACGAACTGAACGGTTTTGTCGTCGACTTTTTTCACTTCAGAAATCAGCGCCGGGAGGCCCATGCCTTCGAAGTATTCATAGCTGCCGCCAGACACTTTGTGGTACGGGTTCTGCTCGTTTTTCTGGCGATCGAAAGAGAACACCACGTCGTCGGCGTTAAATTCGCGCGTCGGTTTGAAATCTTTGCTGTCCTGCCACTTCACGCCCTGGCGCAGGTGGAAGGTATAAGTTTTACCGTCTTCGCTGATTTCCCATTTCTCAGCCAGGCCCGGGATCACTTCGGTGGTGCCGGTTTTGAACTCAACCAGGCGGTTGTAGATTGGCACGGAGCTGGCGTCATAAGTGGTGCCAGAGGTGAAAAGCTGCGGGTTGAAGCCTTCCGGGGAACCTTCTGAACAGTAAACCAGGGTTTTCGCTTGTACACTTGCTGCGACAGTCATCGCCACCAGGCTAAGACCAAATTTCAGCATCCCTGACTTCTTCAAGGAAATACTCATTATTCTGCTCCAATGTGATTTGTGTTGTGTTTACTCGCCCTGGTCCGTTTTACTTCTCTGCGGAGACGCGTACGCACCGGGAGAAACTCCGGGTGTGGCTGCGTTACCGTAGCTGTAAACCGAAATACGTTGAGTAATTACCGTCAGACCTTTTTTTGTTTTTTACCGGTCTTAACGGAATCTGCCCGAAGGGCAATGTGAGGATGGGGAATCCTTTCATTTGAATGTCTGAGTTGCAGTACAGATCGTCCATAAAGTGCCCCTCACGCCCTACAATCTGTCAACAGAATGTGAAAACGTCAATACAGGACTCCGTTATTTACAACCGGGGTGAGAAACGGCAGACAAAGATTAAAAAAACTTCGCACCGCTATTTCCAGCACGGAAAATTATGCTACCGGCAACCTGGCAGAATAATCGTCTTGCTTATCTGCTCTGACCAGCCATATTCATTTGTTGACGATATTTAAAATTTCTTGAGTAATGGCGAAGATATGAACGCTAAATGCCGAAAAGTTTACGCCTTTCAGCAAAAAATCCTGACGCCATCCATAAGTAGAGCGGAAAACCCACACCGGCTTTCATAATAAAATTCAATGAAAAATGTCACAAAACGGTGACGACGCGGTAAAAACGTTGCTAATTATCGATGACGAATTAAGTTTCAGTTTCAGCCGTCTAATTCTGGTAGCCTGATAGCCCTTAATCACGTACTCAGGAGGAAGGTTTATGCACATTACGGCCCAGGCTCTCCAGGTAGTAATTACCACCGCGCGTTGCGGAAGTTTCGCGGCCGCGGCGGAAGAATTACATAAGGTCCCGACGGCCCTGAGTTATACCGTGCATAAACTGGAAAGCAGTCTGGGCGTGCGGTTATTTGAGCGCGATGGAAAACAACTGCGCCTGACAGAAGCCGGTCGCTTTTTTATTAAAAAAGGTGAACTGATTCTGGCGGAGCTGGATGAATTAAGTTTTTCCACCCAACGTATTTCCGCAGGCGTGGAAACGCGCCTGAGCCTGTCGCTGAATAACATCATCAGCATGAAGCCGATTTATGAATTATTGCGCGACAGCGAGCGCCATTTTCCCCAAACCGAAATTCATATTTCTATTGATGTGCATGACGGCGTCTGGGACGCTTTGCTGGAAAAGCGTGCGGATATCGCCATTGGCGCGCCGAATTTAAAAGCCGGAAATGAAATTCGCTGTGAAGATATCGGCACGGCGGAATGGGTGTTCGCCATTAGCCCGGATCATCCGCTGGCCGCGTACCAGCGCCCGCTGCGCGCCGAAGATTTACGCCCCTGGCCGGCGATTTGTATACGCGACACGTCGGTGCGGCTGGAGCCAAAGGTCGCCTGGCTATTGCGCGGCCAAAAAGCGCTGGTCGCCCCGGATTATCACAGCAAAATCGCCATGCATCTGGCGGGGCTGGGGATCGGTTTTCTGCCGTATCACATCTGCCAGCCGTGGCTGGATGACGGGCGCTTAGTCTGCATGACCATCGAAGAAGCCAAACAGCCGACGCCGCTCTATCTCGCGTGGTCGTCAGAGCATTCGCGCCCCTGTTTTTCCTGGTGGATGGAGCAGTTACGCAAACCGGCTATCCAGCAGCAGTTTTTACAGCCGCTGGCCTGACAGCGCCCGAAGGGTAAAAAACAGGCCGGTCAACATATCGTGCCCGGACGAATGGCCGTATTCCGCCACGCGCAATAACCGGTAATTGAGCGATATGTCTGTGGGCGTGGTCAACGCCAACAGCTGTTCGCCGAAATGCCCGCGACAGCCGTAGTACAGCATTGCCCGGCTGATCGTGGTGGTGCGATCCAACAGCGCGGTTATCGCCGCCGCCAGATCATCAACGCGGCGATGACGCGTCGCTTTCAGCGCGAACAGCATACCCAGTAAAAAATCATCGCCGGACGGCGTCAGGCCCGCCCCTGCGCCAATCAGCGTTTTTAGCGCGTCGCCGGGCGTTTGCGCGTCATCATCCAGCCAGGCCGCCAGCCGCCGCACCGCCTGCATCATCCGTTCATTGCTGCTGTGCAGAATATTCCAGATGCCGTACTCCGGCGCGATAACGGGCAAAAATACCCGCAGTTGCGCCAGTAAATTTTCCGGGAACGCCGCGCCGGGCGGCACGCGAGTGGACTGGCAGGGAACGTCTGTCAGCGTTAAACGACAACCCGCAGCGGCAAACGTGCCGTCAGCCTGCCGCCTCAGCGTCTCGCCAGCCGAAAACCGCGGGCGCAAATCCGCGCATGCCATCCGCACCGCGCCGGGGGCCAGCGGTGTGTCCTGGGTTAACAGCGTTAATACATGATTGTCCGGCGTGGTGAAATTGCAGGCGTGATGAAAGACCGAGTGCACCACCAGCGCTCCGCCGTTCAGCTGCTGCGGTACGCTATTGCACATCACAATGGCCGTTAGATCGTTGAGTTTTCCGTTCACGTTTCCCCGCCTTTTTCTATCGCGATCACAAATTCGCGCTTTGCTTTTTCCACGTCTACCGTAATGGTCTATGGGCGATGTTTTCGCCAGGCCAGAAGCCGCAAGGCCTGAGCCATTGTGCCTGCATTAAAACCTCGCTGCCCTCAGTTTTTTTGAGGGTTAAGCAGAAATCCTTTTTGGGCGTGCGCCGTAGCGCTTTCCTACACTGACCAAAGAACATACACCAGCAAGGAGCAGGTATGAAAACTCTTGATGCACAACCTTTTGCGTATTCATTCGACCCGGCAACCACTGCGCTTATCGTGATCGATATGCAACGTGATTTCGTCGAGCCCCACGGCTTTGGTGAGGCGCTGGGCAATGACGTTTCCCTGCTGCGCCGGGCTATCGATCCCTGTCGCCGCCTGCTGGAAGCGGCACGCCGCGCCGGACTCTTTGTAGTGCATACCCGCGAAGGGCACCGCCCGGACCTCAGCAACTGTCCGGCAGCCAAACTGACGCGCGGCGGTAAAACCTTTATCGGTCAGCAGGGCACCATGGGCCGCATTCTGATCCAGGGCGAGCCCGGTCACGACATCATTCCCGAACTCTATCCACAGGCAGGCGAGCCGATTATTGATAAGCCCGGCAAAGGGGCATTCTTCGCCACCGATCTTCACCTCATTCTTCAGGCCCGGGGCATTACGTCGCTGATTATTTGCGGCGTGACCACCGAAGTCTGTGTTCAAACCACCGCCAGGGAAGCCAATGACCGGGGCTATGAAGTGCTTATCCCCGAAGATTGCTGCGCTTCGTATTTCCCGGAATTTCACCGGGCCGCCCTTGAGATGATCAAAGCACAGGGCGCGATTGTTGGCTGGGTGAGCGACGCCGACGCCGTTATCGACGCCCTGCGTTAATCCCCCACAGAGGAAATGTTTCTGCGCCGCTCGCTGCGGTGCAGGCACCCTATTATCTCAGGAAATGATAATGAAACTGCATTGCAAGAGTTACCCCAACCTGTACAAAGACTCGGTTTCTTTGATGCAGGTCTCCGCCAGACTCAACGCCTTTGACGGCGTAAGCCAGGCATCGGTGGCGATGGCGACCGACGCCAACATCGAGCGGATGCGTGACGCCGGAATGAACGTTGAGATGGACGCGCGCCCGAACGACCTGCTGATCGCCCTGATGGCGGACGACGAAACCGGCGCGGCGGCGCTGGAGATGGCCGACGCGCTGTTGCGCCCGGATAACAGCCGCGACGGCCAGCAGAGCCTTGAAAAGCGCGAGCCCACCAGCATCAGCATGGGCGTGGAAGACCAGCCGGACGCCACGCTGGCGCTGATCTCCGTACCGGGCCGCTATGCGGGCGGCGAAGCGATGAAAGCGTTGCAGAACGGTCTGAACGTGATGCTGTTCAGCGACAACGTGCCGGAAGATGAAGAACGCGCCATTAAAGCGTACGCCGCCGAACAGGGCCTGCTGGTGATGGGGCCGGACTGCGGCACCGCTATCGTTAATCAGTTGCCGCTCGGCTTCGCCAACGTGATCCGCCCCGGCGCTATCGGCCTGGTGGCGGCCTCGGGCACCGGGCTTCAGGAAGTGAGCTGCGCCATCCACCATCTCGGCGAAGGCGTTTCTCAGGCGCTGGGCACCGGCGGGCGCGATCTGCATGAGGAGATCGGCGGCCTGAGCATGATCCAGGCGATCCGCATGCTGGCCGACGATCCCGACACCCGACTCATCACCCTGATCTCCAAACCCCCCGCACCTGCGGTCGCCGGGACGGTGCTGCGTCTCGCCGCAGGCTGCGGCAAGCCGGTGGTGGTGCATTTCCTCGGCGCCGACAGCCAGGAGATCGCCCGCTATGGCGTAACGGCAGCCAGTAGCCTGCAACATGCCGCCGCCGTCTCCGTGGCGATATTGCGCGGCCAGACGCCGCCTGCGCCGGAAAACCTGACCCCGCAGCAGTGCGAGCGGCTGCGCGCTGAAGCCGGGAAAATGGCCGCCGGGCAGCGCGATATTCGCGGCGTGTTCGCCGGCGGCACGTTCTGTTACGAAGCCCAGCTGGCACTGATTGCCGCCGGTTTGACCTGCGAATCCAACTCACCGGTGCATGGCGCAACGCCGTTACACGACAGCCATCGCGGCCAGGGCCACAGTTTTGTGGACATGGGCGACGACGAGTTCACCCAGGGCCGTCCGCACCCGATGATCGACCCGACCCTGCGCGATGAGCGCTTAAAACGCGAGGCCGCCAGCCCGGGAACCGCCGTGCTGCTGTTTGATGTGGTGCTCGGCTACGGGGCCAGCGCCGATCCGTGTGCCGGACTGCTGCCGCTGTTGCGCGAGGCGCAGCAGAACGCGCAACAGCAGGGCCGCCATCTGCTGATTATCGCTCACGTGTGCGGCACCGAACGCGATCCGCAATCGCGCCAGCAGCAGATCGCCGCACTCACCGACGCAGGCGTGCTGGTCGCAGACAGCAACGTACAGGCCGCACAGATGGCGGCGTTTGTCGCTCAATTACGGAAATAGATTATGACTACGCTTTTTGAAAAACCGCTCAACGTGATCAGCCTGGGGCTGAGCAGTTTTGCCGACAACTTACGCGAAGCGGGCGGCGACGTGTTGCACCTGAACTGGAAACCGGTCGCAGAGGGCGACGCGCAGGCCAACTGGCAACTCGCCACGCTGCTTAACGATCCGCGCGTCAACGCCGCTAACGAACAGGCGATTGCCCGTTATCTGGAAGCGCAGCCGGAACTGGTAGGCGTCAGCACCGCCCGGACGGCGATCCCGGCGCTTAACGGACAGAAACGTATCCTCCATTCCGGCCCGCCTATCGCCTGGCAGGATATGTGCGGCCCGGTGCAGGGCGCCATTGCCGGCGCGATTGTTTATGAAGGCTGGGCCAGCGATGTCGACCAGGCAATGGCGATGGCGGCACGCGGCGATATCGCCCTGGAGCCGTGCCATCACTACGGCGCGGTCGGGCCAATGGCGGGGATTATCAGCCCGTCGATGCCGGTATGGGTGGTGGAAAACCGCACCCACGGCAACCGCACCTTCTGTAACTTCAACGAGGGGCTGGGCAAAGTTCTACGCTTTGGGGCGAACGGCGAGGAAGTCCTCACCCGCCTGCGCTGGATGGGCGATGTGTTAGCCCCGGCGCTTGCCAAAGCGCTGGAAAGCACCGGCAGCATTGAGTTGAAGCCAATGATTGCCCAGGCGCTGCATATGGGCGACGAGTGCCATAACCGCAACGCCGCCGCCAGCGGTCTGTTCTTCAAACGCGTGGCCCCGGCGCTGGCGCGTATCGAAAACGGCCCGCAGGCGCTGGAGTTTATCGCCGCGAACGACCACTTCTTTCTGAACCTGTCAATGGCGGCCTGTAAAGCCATGCTCGACGCCGCGCGCGATGTGCCGTTCAGCTCGATGGTGACGGTGATGGCGCGCAACGGCGTGAATTTCGGCATTCAGCTTTCCGGCACCGGCAGCCGCTGGTTCCAGGCCCCGGCCAACCCGGTAGACGGCCTGTTCTTCCCCGGCTTTAGCGTGGAAGACGCGGCGGCAGATCTCGGCGATTCGGCCATCACGGAAACGGCGGGCATTGGCGGCTTCGCCATGGCGGCCTCCCCGGCCATTGTGAAATTCGTCGGCGGCACGCCGGTGGACGCCACCCGTCACAGCATGACCATGCAGGAAATCACCCTGACGCAAAACCCGGCCTTTACCCTGCCCGCGCTTAACTTCGCCGGTTCCGGTAGCGGCATCGACGCGCGTCGGGTGATCGACCGCAATATCCTGCCGGTGATTAACACCGGGATTGCCCATAAGCGTGCAGGCGTGGGCCAGATCGGTGCAGGCATCACCACCGCGCCGCTGCCGTGCTTTATCGAGGCTATCGCCGCGCTGGCGGAAACTCTGGAGGGGAAACCATGAGCCAGAAAAAAATCGCCGTTGTGGCGGTGGGCGGCAACGCGCTGATCCGCAGCCGCGACGCCGTGTCGCTGGACGCGCAGTACCAGGCGGTAAAAGAGACCGCCTTTCACGTGGTGGCGCTGATCGAGGCGGGCTGGCGCGTGGTGTTGACTCACGGCAACGGCCCCCAGGTGGGGTTCATCCTGCGGCGCAGCGAAATCGCCCGGGACGACGTGCCGGTGGTGCCGCTGGAATACGCGGTGGGCGACACCCAGGGCGCGATTGGCTTTATGTTCCAGAACGCGCTGTACAACGAGTTACAACGGCGCGGTATTGGCGACACACCGGTAAGCGCGCTGGTCACCCAGACGCTGATTGACCCCAACGATCCGGCGTTTAACGCGCCGGATAAACCCATCGGCGCGCATATGGATCGTGACGTGGCGGAAAGCCTGGCCGCCAGCCAGGGCTGGAAAATCGCCGAAGACGCCGGGCGCGGCTGGCGGCGCGTGGTGGCCTCGCCGAAACCGCTGCAAATTATCGAAAGCCCGGTGATCCGCCGCCTGCTGGAGGAGAACGTGCTGGTGGTGGCCTGCGGCGGCGGCGGCATTCCGGTTTACCGCAACGAAGACGGCACGCTCAGCGCCGCACAGGCGGTAATCGATAAAGACCGCGCCTCCGCACTGCTGGCACAGGAATTGAATGCCGACATGCTGCTCATTCCAACCGGGGTCGAACAGGTGGCGATCAATTTCGGCACGCCGGAACAGCGCTGGCTCGACACGCTGACCTGTGAACAGGCGCAGGCGCTGCTGGATTCCGGTGAATTCGGCGCAGGCAGCATGGCCCCGAAAGTCGAGGCGATTGTCAGTTGGCTTCGCCACGCGCCGGGGAAAACCGGCATTATCACCAGCCCGGAAGCCATGGGCGATGCCGTTGCGGGCCGCAAAGGCACGCGTATTACCGATTAATTTTGGATTTTTTCCGACACCAGGGACCCCTTTCTACACACTTAAGGAACAGTAATGATGAACGGCAATATTCTTCTGGCGGTAAACGGCACGCTGATGAGGGGGCTAAAGCTCAACCCCAACATGCTGGCGGTCGGCGCCGAATTCGTCAGTGACGCTAACACGGCCCCGTGTTACCGCTGCTGGACGATCAATGACGACCATCCCGGTATGCTGCGCACGCCGGGCGAAGGCGCACGCATTGCGCTGGAGCTGTGGGCGGTGCCGCCTGCCGGGCTGGGTCAAATCCTGCAAAACGAACCCGCCGGATTGTGCATCGGCAAAGTGGCGCTGGACGACGGGCGCGAGGTGCTGGGGGTGTTAGCGGAGCCCTGGCTGATTGAAGGTCAAAAGGAAATTACCGAACTGGGAGGCTGGCGCGCATACACTGGCCAGCTCCTGGATGAATAACAGATAAGGAGAGCATCATGGGTTCTCAGTCTTCTGCTTTTCGCCCCAAACTCTGGGTGCCGGGCGATCTCAACGCCTTTTTCGGGCTATTCACCAACGTGCTGTTAAACGTGCTGGTCCTGAGCGGACTGGCGCTGTACGTGGCGCAAATCCCGGCGGAAACGGTGTTTGGCCGTATTCTGCCCGCGTTGGGCATCGCCCTGCCTCTCGGCAACCTGTTTTACGCCTGGCTCGCCTGGAAACTGGCGAAGCGCGAAGGGCGCAATAATGTGACCGCCCTGCCTTACGGCCCCAGCGTGCCGCATATGTTTATCGTGGTGTTTGTGGTGATGCTGCCGACGCTGCTGATCCACAAAGACTGGATGCTGGCCTGGAAGCTCGGGCTGATCTGGGCGATGATCGTCGGCGTGATTGTGCTGGCCGGGGTGATCGTGGGGCCAACCATCCGTAAATACACGCCGCGCGCCGCCATGCTGGGGACGCTGGCCGGCATCGCCATTGCGTTTATCGCCATGCGTCCGGCGTATCAGATGTTTGATACCGCGTGGATCGGCGTGGTCTGCTTCGCCATCATTCTGCTGAACTGGGTCGGTAATGTGCGCTTGCCATTCGGCCTGCCGGGCGGCCTGGCGGTGGTGCTGGTGGGCTGCGTGCTGGGCTGGGGCGCGACCCTGCTGGGCTTTAGCGATATCATGAACCCGGCGGCGGTGGGCGAAGCGGCACAGCGCTTCTCGTTGCATCTGCCGTCGATTTCCGGGGATGTGTTTTCGGTGCCGATGGAGCTGGTGTGGCCGCTGCTGGTTACCGCTATCCCGCTGGGTATTTTCAACTTCACCGAAATCCTTAATAACGTCGAATCCGCAGCCGTAGGCGGCGACAGCTACAATCTGCGCGCGGTACTGGCGGCGGACGGCGTGGGCGCTATCGTCGGCGCGCTGCTGGGGTCGCCGTTCCCGCCAGCGGTGTATATCGGCCATCCGGGCTGGAAAGCTATGGGCGGGCGCATCGGTTACTCCCTCGGCACCGGTATCTGTATGGCGCTGGTGTGCTTCCTTGGCTTGACCGCCCTGCTGCTGTCCATCATTCCGCTGGTGGCTATCGTCCCGATCCTGCTGTTTATCGGGCTGGTGATTGGCGCGCAGGCGTTTCAGGTGTCGCCAAAACGCCATGCTCCGGCGATTGTGCTGGCGCTGGTGCCGAACATCGCCGAATGGGCGAAAACCCAGGTGGACGGCGCGCTGTCTGCGGCGGGCGCGAATCCCGTGCAGCTACCGGCGGAGATCGCCGCCAGTATGGCGAATAACGGCGTGCTGTATCACGGCATGGCGACTACCGGCGGCGGCGCGGTGCTGGCGGGTCTGATGCTCGGCGCGATTGCGGCGTTTATTATTGACCGGCGGTTCAACTGGGCGGCCGTCTATTCCGCCGCCGCCACTATTCTGTCGTTCTTCGGGTTTATTCACGGGCACCAGATGGCGTTTAACGCCTCGCCGACCGTGACCTTTGGCTATGGCGTCGCCACGCTGATCTTTATCGTGATGGCCCTGCAACAGAGCAAAGCCGACGGTAAAACCGACTGGTCGCCGATTGATAACGGCGATGAGCCGATGCACTAATTAGCGTGCCGTAATCTAAAAGCCCAACCTTCGCGTTGGGCTTTTGATCATTTAACTCCGCAAAATTTCTTAAGTATAGGTAAGCTTCAGGATGAGACTTTTTCAACGGGAGCTGTAATTTGTCTTTTCGCCACAACATGAGCAGAACGCTTGCGCTTGATACTTCTCTTGGCAGAACCCTGACGATTTTTATCGCCTGTTTGCTGATTGGCACCCTCGCCGCCAATATTTTATCGTTTTACCTGTCCTGGGAGCGCACCGTCCAGGAGGCGGAAAGCGAGGCGATTAACCTGTCCATTTCCCAGGCCCGGCAGGCTGAAGATACTTTTTTGCAAACCGATCTGGCGCTCCAGCAGATCCGGCGCGCCGTGGGCACTGATGCGCCTGATGAAAGGTATAACTACCTGCTGTCCGACTTAAAAGACCGGCTCCCCCAGTTGCATGGCCTGTTTGTTTTTGACGCCCAGGGCAACTGGAAAAGCACCTCGTTTAACTATGCCCCGCCGGATGTGAATAACGCAGACCGCGAGTATTTTACTTATCACCAACAAAACCGGCAGACGGGCACCCATATCGGTCACGTGATTCGCAGCCGCACTACCGGCGACTGGATCATTCCCGTTTCCATGCGCATTAGCGATCCGGATGGCGCTTTCGTTGGGGTGATCCTGGCGACCATCAAGCTGGATTACTTTAAAAAGTTTTATGCTTATTTTGAAATGGGCAACAAGGATCTGCTGGCGTTACTGCTGCTGGACGGCACCGCGCTGTATGTCCGCCCGTTTTCTGAAACGGTGATCAACCGCAACCTTTCCTACAGCCCGCTGTTTAAACGGGAGCTGGTGCGCGTGGACCAGGGGAGCGCCACCTGGCTGTCGGCGCTGGATGGCATCGTGCGCGTATATGGCTTTGCCCGCATTGAAAACTACCCGCTGGTGGTGGTCGCCGGCTTCGATCGCTCAGCGCTGCGCCGCCACTGGGTGGCATCGAACCTGACCGACTGGCTGATCAACGTTTTGCTGCTTGCCGGGCTACTGGTCATGGGACGGGTGATGTTCAGGCAGGTACGGATCAACAGCGACGACCAGCTTGAAATGTCGCATCTGCGAGACGACCTGGTGAAGATAAACCAGACCCTTCAGACCATGGCGATGGTGGATGGGCTTACCGGCCTGGCGAATCGCCGGAAATTTGATGCCGCGCTGCAACAGGCGCTGGCGGATTCAGCGATTACCGGAAAACCCGTTTCGCTGATCCTGCTCGATATTGACTACTTCAAGCGTTACAACGATGCCTGCGGCCACGTGGCTGGCGACGCCTGCCTGCGTATCGCCGGGAATGTGCTGGAAACAGCGGCGCTGCGTACCGACGATCTGGTGGCCCGCTACGGCGGTGAAGAGTTCGCCATTATCCTGCCGAATACGGCGGCGGAAGATGCGCTTAAGGTGGCCTGGCGGGCGGTGCACAGGGTGCGCGATAAAAAAATACCGCATCCGGCAACGGATAATGCAGAACATATCGTGACCCTCAGCGCGGGCTGCTATTCGATTATCGGCACCGGTTCAGAACAGGATATGGCGGCGCTGATACAGGGCGCAGACCGCGCGCTGTATCAGTCGAAGGAACAGGGGCGAAATCGGGCATCGTGCGGGTCGTGCGATGTGGATGCTGAAGGGAAATAAAGTAGCACCCCGGAGGTTCAAATCCTCATCGGCCCCGGAAAGCAAAAAACCCAACCTTGCGGTTGGGTTTTTCTAAATTTGGTCGGTGATAGAGGATTCGAACCTCCGACCCCTTCGTCCCGAACGAAGTGCGCTACCAGGCTGCGCCAATCACCGAATTGCGGGGCGCATCTTACTGCCGCGCACCCCAACCGTCAATCCCTTAATCAAAAAAAGCCATCCAATCGGCTGAAAAGCCAGCAACCTTACTTCCCTTCCGGGACGTGACACCAGTTGTTGTTCTCATTAATGCCGCCGTTCGGCGAGGTGTAGCCCAGGCAACCCATGATGGTGTCGTACAGCTCCACGTGGCGGCGCGGCACTTTCATCTCGGCCTGCTGCTTAAGGTGCTGGAACGAACGCTGATGCGCCGGGCTCTCCAGATATTTGTCCGACATCCATACCATCATCGGTACGCGGAACTGCTCCGGCGGCGCGATGTTGCGCGGCGTGCCGTGCAGATGTTCTTTCTCGTTGATGGATTCGCCATGGTCCGCTGCGTAGAACACAATCGCTTTTTTATCACGCAGTTGGTCGATCACTTTATCGATAAAGCTGTCGACGTAGAGCACGGTGTTGTCGAATGCGTTCACTAATTGCTGCTTGCTGCAATCTTTATCGATGCCCATGCATTCCGGCTGAAACTTCGCGTAATCGCGGGTGTAGCGCTGGACATAGTTATAATGCGACCCTTTGGTATGCAGGATAATCATGTGCTTCCCGTTCGGGTGCCCGGCAAGAGAGTTCTGCATTTCGTTAACCAGCAGCATGTCGTCCACCTGTTTACCGCGATTGCGCGGCTCCGCGCCAATTTGCTCGCGGTAAGCGATGTTATCTGCCATGGTGTTGCTGTAAAACCACAGCTCGCTTTGCATCGCCAGTACGTCGGCGCTAAAACCCAACTGCTTCAGTACCGCAAAGACGTTTTGCTCTTTCAGGGTACGCTGCGGATTATCTTCCGCGCCGCCCTCGCGCACAAACATGCAGCGCAAAGAGAGTTTGGTCGCGGTGTCGCAGGAATACCCCCGGAAAGCGACCAGGTTCTTCTCTTTCGCGAGCTTCGGCGTGGTATCGCGTTCATAACCCAGCATACCCATATGATCCCAGCGGGTAGTTTCACCGATGATAAACACCATGTAGGTATCATCAATATCCGCAGGGGCCTGATAGCTGTATTTCTTCGCCGGGTTGATCAGCGATTTATTATCATTGGACTCATCGACCTGCGCCCAGGCATACAGTCCCAGCGCCGATAACCAGTTAGACGGCAGATAAGAGTTCGCGACCACACCACCGTAGCTCGGCATATCCACGCCGGAGCTGCGCTCAACGCGTTTTTGCTGCATATCCAGCAGGCGAATCGGCGCCCAAACCAGCAGGCCCGCCATAATGACCACGCCTGCACTGCGCAGCCGAACGCCGCGCGTAGTAAGCTGCTTCCACAGCGTGTCATCGCAACGGTTAAACCAAATCAGCCACAGCGGGACCGCACTCACCAGCACCATCCAGACGAAGAAGCCCCAGCCGACCACCTCTTTGGATAAATCAATATCCGTGGTCATCACCGAAGCGATAATGCCGTAGCCAATCACCACATTCAGGAAGGTCATGTAGTAACTGGCGCCGGACGAGAATAAAACAATCAATGTGGTCAGAACTTTCCAGGCGCGCCGCCCCAACAGGGAAAGAATGCGCAACAGGAAAAAGGTCACTAATACCGTGCCGACCAGCTCCACGACGGCTGAAATTCCTTTTATGGCGGTAAAGTTTTGGGCGTATCCGTCAAAGCGACGGATAAAAACCGCGCAGTTTAAAAACAGGCCGATGTAGACCGCGATCAGAAAACTCAGCTTCTGATGCGACATCGAATTCAGGTATTTCATGCAAAGCCCCTGGAACAGGTACAAAATTCTCTGACCCGTTACCGGGCGTCGAGTTCTAATAGCCAACAATGCACCAGCAAAACGGGAAGATTCCTGGTGAGAGCGCGGCTAGTAGACCATAACGCTAAGTAAAAGTTGTGAGTAGTTAGCATTCCGGCACTGAATTTACAAATTTATGCTACTTAATTCTCATCTGTGAGCTGTTCTTTTCTTAAAGATCGTCTACTTGTGGGGGTATGCGAGGAGGTAAAAAAGCCGCGCTTAGCTTTACGCACGGCTTTAAAAGGCTAATAAATCAGGCGTGTGCGTGTTTGAGCACCTGCCGTTGCGGCTGGCGGATCGTCGTGGAAAGCGCCAGCGAGACAATCAGCAGCGCGAAGATGACGCAGAAAGTGACGTAGAAGCCGCCGAACAGCGAGGCGATGGCGGAACCGCAAATACTGCCGATACCGAAGCCGAGGTAAATCACGCCGTAGTTTTTCGCGAGGTTGTTCAGGCCGAAGAACTCGCTGACCAGCGACGGATACACGGTGATGGTGCCGCCGAAGTTAAAGGCCACACAGGCGATAGCGGCGAAGAAAGTCATTTCATTCAGCGGCGCGAACAGCAGCGCGGCCATGCCCACCAGGGAGATCACCTGGCCTATCGTGATAACGCGGATACGCGACATTTTATCGGACAGGATCCCCAGCACCAGGCGGCCGCTAAGGTTCGCGATGGAAATCACCGTCACGGCATTCGCGGCTGAAGCCACATCCAGATTCACCAGGTTTTGGGCGATATCTTTCGCCACGCCAATCACGTACAGACCGCTCATGCAGGCAGTGAGGAACATGGTCGCCAGCATCCAGTATTGCGGTTTACGCATCGATTCCGCGAGAGTGAAATCATTGCTGGTCACGCCATTCACCGACTGTACCGGCTGGTTCGGCGCATCGGTCATCAGCATCGCGCCAAATACCACCATTACCAGGGCAATCGCGCCCCAAATCATAAAGGTGCGCTCCAGACCGACGCTGGCCAGCAGGTGGCTGTCGATAAATTTAAAACCGAGGCTGCCAAGACCGTAAGCGCCGATAGACAGCGCAGAGATTAACCCTTTGCGCTCCGGGAACCACTTCACACAGTTTGAGAGCGTCAACAGATAGCCTGCGCCATCCGCCAGCCCTACCAGCACCCCGGCGCTCAGCCACAACATCATCAGGTTACTGGAATGGGCGGTGAGGAAGAAACCCAGGCCGAGCAGCAGGCCGGAAGCGATAGTCACGCGGCGCACGCCAAAACGCTCCTGCAGTTTTCCGGCGACCGAGGACGAGATCGCCAGGCCAAGGCTCAGCAGGCCGAAGGAGAACGCCACCTGACTGATGGGCACATCCAGCTTTTCGGAAAGCGCGCTATTAAACAAACTCCAGGTATAGACAGAACCCAGCGCAAACTGAGTCACGATAGTGCCGAAGAGGGTAAGCCAACGGGTACGATTTTGCAGGGCGTTCATGGCAGTCATCTCATCCAGAAAGGGAAAGGTATCTGCCTGTAAGCCTAACGAAAGCCCGTCATATCAGGGGGTGAAACGCCATGAAGTGCCGTAAGAACGGAATGAACTGCCACGAGACGGGAATGAAACGCCTTGTATTCCATTCCCGCCTTGCTTCCGGAAAGCGGTTTTTAATTAAAAACGGGCATTCACCCCGAGGTTATATGACGTCATATCCCCGGCCATAATCCCTTCGGACTGGGAAAACGACGCATAGGCCGCAAGGTTTTTATTCAGCGGCATATCGGCCCCCACCGTGACGTCCATCCAGTTGCCATATTGATTCGCCGCAGTCACCGCATGCATGCCCGACTGGGATTTCCAGACGTTCTCGCCATATTGCTGGTTGTAGCTCACCTGCGCCCACGGACGCACGTAGCCGAATGTCGAATCAACCCGCCAGCCCAGCGTGCTGACGCTGGCATGCCAGAGCTGGTCTGCGCCGCCCGAACGCCCCATGCTGTCGCCATAGTCATTAAACATCGACGCGGTGCTGCCGTCCCAGTGCCAGGACGCGACAGGCCCGGTGGTCACATTTTTGTATACCGGGATCGCCAGCCCGACGCCAAGGGTCGACGGCTGCGTGGTAGCGCTGTTTTGTGATGAAGTGATAAGGTTAAAACCCGACGAATAGGCCATATCCAACGGCGCGTTAAGGCGTTCCGCCAGAATGTCGTTGTAGTCGGGTTGGTGATCGCTGTCCCAGGTATAGCGCTCAAACGTATTACTTTCAGGGTCATCAACGCTATATTCTTGCTGCCAGGCGAAAGCACCTTGTGAACAAATGCAACACGCAAAAATCGCCACACTGCTTAACGTGCGGCAGCCACTACCTATAGTTGTCATCATTATGCGACTCCAGAAAGAGCCAAAATCCGGCGTTTTTTATTTTTTTGCCTGAGTGAGAGGCTTATTCCCCGAATAATTTGCGCAGCTGTGGCTTGAATTACCAGGGGTATAGCCCTGAATTAACTATTGTCTTTTTCACTCAGACGTCAAGTAGGGTGACTCAAAAAGAGGGATATTTTATGCAGCGTTGTGGATGGGTAACTCAGGACCCGCTGTATCTCGCGTATCACGATAACGAGTGGGGTAGTCCGGAAACCGACAGCCAGAAACTGTTTGAGATGATCTGTCTGGAAGGACAGCAGGCCGGGCTCTCGTGGATTACGGTGCTGAAAAAGCGCGAAAACTACCGCCGCTGCTTTCACCAGTTCGACCCCGTCGCTGTCGCGCAGATGCAGGCCGAAGACGTAGAAACGCTGCTTCAGGACACGGGCATTATTCGCCATCGCGGTAAAATCGAAGCCATCATTAACAACGCCAGGGCCTTTCTGGCGATGGAAGCCAACGGCGAGCCGTTTTCTGAATTCGTCTGGTCGTTTGTCGATAATACCCCGCAGGTGACCCGGGCCGCCGCCATGAGCGAGATCCCCACCACTACGCCGGCCTCAGATGCGCTCTCCAAAGCGCTGAAGAAACGCGGCTTTAAGTTTGTCGGCTCCACCATTTGCTACTCGTTTATGCAGGCCTGTGGGCTGGTCAATGACCACGTCACCGGCTGCATCTGCCATCCGGAGAACCCAACATGATCCGTGAATGCCAGCCCTCCGATCTGCCCGCGCTGCTGGACGTCTGGCTGGCGAGCACCACCGCGGCGCACCCGTTTATCGATCCGCTTTACTGGCAGCAAAGCCTGCCGCTCGTGCGCGACAGCTACCTGCCCGATGCGCATACCTGGGTTTACCTGGAAGATGCGCAACTGCTGGGATTTATCAGCGTGATGAATGCGTCGTTTGTCGGCGCGCTGTTTGTCGCGCAACATGCGGCAGGGCGCGGTATCGGCACTGCGCTGTTGAATGAGGCAAAGCGGCACTACGCTGCGTTAAGCCTTGAGGTGTATCAGAAAAACACCCTGGCGGTGAATTTTTATCACCGCCAGGGGTTTCGTATTGAAGACAGCGCCTGGCAGGAAGAAACCCAGCACCCGACCTGGATTATGCACTGGCAGGCGGATCAAACGCCGTCACGGTAAGCGCAGGCCCCTGATACTTCTCTACCCACGCCAGGGCTGTGTTCCCCGCGCAGCCGTTAGCCAGTTGGGAGGTGGGAATATCTTTGGTCAGCACGTTAACCGCCCCGTGCTTACACAGGCCGCCCGCCTGTTTATCTAAATCCGGCCATGCGCCTTCATGCAGGCAGACCACGCCAGGCTTAATCCCGTCACGCACTACCGCGCCCGCCAGCACCTGCCCGCGACCGTTCCACACCCGCACCACATCGCCATCTGCGATGCCGCGTGAGCGCGCATCGTCCGGGTGCAGCGTCAGCGGCTCGCGTCCGGCCACTGCATACCGTTCGCGCAGTTGCGCGTAGTTAAGCTGGCTGTGCAACCGGTGTGCGGGATGCGCAGAAAGCAGTTGCAGCTGGCCCGGCTCGGCGTTGCCGTGCCATTCGTCCGGGGCCAGCCAGCTCGGATGCCCCGGGCAGTCGGCATAACCGTAATCGGCAATGCGTTGGGAGAAAATTTCGATTTTGCCGCTCGGGGTTTTCAGCGGATTGGCCTGCGGATCGGCGCGGAACGCCGCAAAGCGGATAAACTCGGCATTCTGCGGGCTTTCCGGCATTTCGATCAGCTGGTTGGCTTGCCAGAATTCCTCAAACGGCGGCAGCGTCACCTGCTGGGCCGCGCCGCGCTGCTGCGCTATGGCATAAAATTCGGCCAACCATTGCAGGTCGCTTTTACCTTCGCTGAAACGCACGCCGCCGCCCGTCTCCCAGCGCTCGCTCAGTTCGGCGAACACGTCGAAATCATTCCGGGCCTCATATTGGGGAGCGACCACCTGCTTCATCGGCACCAGATGCTGGTTGCTGTAATCCCCGGTCATGGTGAGATCGTTGCGCTCAAACGAGGTGGTAATGGGCAGCACGATATCGGCGTGTTTCGCCGCCGCCGTCCAGAAGCATTCGGAAATCACCACCAGCTCCGGCTTCTGCCAGGCTTTGATCAGGCGGTTAGTGTCCTGATGGTGGGTAAAGTTGCCGCCGCCCGCCCACCAGATCATGCGGATATCCGGGAAGCGCCGCGTTTCACCGTTATGCTGATAGTGTTCGCCGGGGCGTTCCAGCGCTTCCACAATACGCGCGACCGGGATTTTCTCCACCGCGTCGGTGCCGTTTTTCACCGAGCCCTGCATCGAGCCGAGCACCGCCGCGCGGCGCGTCGGGTTGCCGCCGTTGGCGAAGTGGTATGAGAGGCCAAACCCGCCGCCCGGCGTGCCGATTTGCCCGAGCATGGCGGCCAGGGTCACCAGCATCCAGTGTTTTTGTTCACCGTACTGCTGGCGCTGCATCCCCCATCCCGACATCAGCATGGTGCGGTTGTGGCTGAACAGCTGCGCCAGCTCGCGCAGCGTCGGTGCCGGTACGCCGCAAATGGGCGCGGCCCAGTCGGCGGATTTTGCCACGCCGTCCTGTTCGCCCGTCAGGTAGGCGGCGAAGCGCTCAAAACCTTCAGTACAGTTATTCAAAAATTGCGCGTCGTGCCAGCCGTTTTCGAGCAGCGTATGGGCAATGCCCAGCATCATCGCCACATCGGTGCCCATATGCGGCGCAATCCACTCCATGCGGTCGCCAAAGAACGCGACGGTTTCCGAGCGCATCGGATCGATGCAAATCAGCCGTTTGCCGCTGTTTTTCAGGGCTTCAAAATAGCCGATGCCCTGCTCGTCACTGGCGTTCCAGGCGATTTTCAGCGTGTTGAGCGGATTGGCGCTCCACAGCACCACCACGTCGCTGTGTTCGAGGATCAGCGGCCAGCTGGTCTGCTGCTGATACACCTCATTGCCGCCCACCACGTAGGGCATGATCACCTGGGCGGCACCGGTAGAGTAATCCCCAAGATGGCCGGTATAGCCTCCTGCGAGGCTCATATAACGCTGCAACAAGGTGGCGGCTTTATGCAGCACGCCGTTAGAGCGCCAGCCGTAGGAGCCGGCGAAAATCGCCGACGGGCCCCAGGTTTCGCGGATGTGGTGATGCCGGGCGTCAATCAGCGCCAGCGCCTGGTCCCAGCTGATGCGCACGTATTCGTCATCGCCGCGTACGCCCTGCGGGTTTTGCGGGTTCGCCAGAAAGCCTTTGCGCGCCATCGGATAACGCACGCGGGTTTTGCTGTGCACCTGATCCGGCACGGCGGTTTGCAGCGAGTTAGGGTGCGGGGTGTTAAGCGCGCTGCCGGAAGAGAGGACGGTTTGCCCGTCGGTTTCTACCCGCATCGGCCCCCAGTGGGCGGCGGTTAACACGGATGTGGTTTGCGATGTAGTGGCCAAAGCAGCTCCTGGCGATGTTTGCAGGTCAAAATCGGGGTTCTGACGACCCCATGGTTACTTTCGCTGACAAAATCAGACGACTTCCCAAAATTTTCTAACTATTCACAGGTCATAATCAACCGCTACGCCCGGTTGTGGCAACGAAATAAATCATTGGGATTTGAGAATGAAAAAACGCGTAATGGTTCTTGCAGCTGTCATCAGCGGCGCACTGGCAGTTTCTGGCTGTACCACTAATCCTTATACCGGCGAGCGTGAAGCCGGCAGCTCCGGCATCGGCGCGGGCATCGGCTCGTTAGTTGGCGCAGGCGTCGGCGCGCTCTCTTCCTCGAAAAAAGATCGCGGCAAAGGCGCGCTGATTGGCGCAGCGGCCGGTGCGGCCCTCGGCGGCGGCGTCGGCTATTACATGGACGTGCAGGAAGCCAAACTGCGCGACAAAATGCAGGGAACCGGCGTCAGCGTGACGCGAAATGGCGATAACATCGTGCTAAATATGCCGAATAACGTCACCTTCGACAGTAATCAGGCCAACCTGAAACCGGCGGGCGCGAATACCCTGACCGGCGTGGCGATGGTGCTGAAAGAGTACCCGAAAACCGCCGTTAACGTGCTGGGCTACACCGACAGCACCGGCGGCAGCGACCTGAATATGCGTCTGTCGCAGCAGCGTGCGGATTCCGTCGCCAGCGCGCTGATCACCCAGGGCGTGGCGGCAAACCGCATCCAGACTCGCGGTATGGGCCCGGCGAACCCGATTGCCAGCAACGATACCGCCGAAGGCAAAGCGCAAAACCGTCGCGTCGAAATCACCCTCACCCCGATCCAGTAAACCGCTGCGCTGGCTGGCCCGGCGCAAAAAGTGTGATACTGTTGCCTCCCCCTTGCCTCCTGTTACAGGAGGCAAACAGGGATTGTCTGGAGCATAACGGCACAGGGGCAGCGATGACACGATCTACGGCGCGCGCAACCATCAGCGATGTGGCCAAAGCGGCGAAAACCGGTAAAACCAGCGTCTCACGTTACTTAAACGGCGAAAAGCACCTGCTTTCCGACGATTTGTTGGCGCGCATCGAACACGCCATCGCCACCCTCGATTACCACCCCAGCCAGATGGCGCGCGGGCTTAAGCGTGGCCGCACCCGGCTTATTGGGCTGATCATCGCCGATATCACTAATCCCTATTCGGTGAATGTCCTCAGCGGCATTGAAGCCGCCTGCCGCGAAAAAGGCTTTACGCCGCTGGTCTGTAACACCAATAACGAAGTGGATCAGGAGCTGCATTACCTGGATTTGCTGCGCAGCTATCAGGTGGAAGGCATTGTGGTCAACGCCGTGGGGATGCGCGAAGAGGGCCTGAACCGTCTGCAACAATCCTCGCTGCCGATGGTGCTGATTGACCGTAAAATCCCGGATTTCGCCTGCGACGTGGTGGGATTAGACAATACCCAGGCCGCCACCACCGTCACTGAACATCTGATCGAACAGGGTTTTGAAGCGCTGCTGTTCCTGAGCGAGCCGCTCGGCACCGTGAATACCCGCCGCGAGCGCTTACAGGCGTTTGAACATACCGCCCGGCGCTACCCCGGCATCGTGGCGCAAAACGCCGAAATCCCGCTGCATGAAGCGGAAAAGCTCGATAACACGCTGCGTCAGTTTCACCAGACCTGGCGCGGGATGCGTAAAGCCGTGATCTCCGCTAACGGCGCGCTCACGCTTCAGGTAGCCCGCTCCCTGAAGCGCATTGGCCTGCACTGGGGCAGCGACATTGGCCTGCTCGGTTTTGACGAGCTGGAATGGGCCGAGCTGGCGGGGGTCGGCATTACCACCCTGAAACAGCCCACCTGGCAGATCGGCTACGCCGCGCTGGAGCAGGTGGTGCGCCGGATTGAAGGCGTCAGCGACACCGTTCGCGAGCAGGTTTTCTCCGGCGAGCTTATCATTCGCGGCTCCACGTCCCGTTAAATTGCTTCGTGATGGCGATCATAAATTCGTCATGCCCGCCTTTTCTTTGGAACCGGTTCCAACTAGCGTATTCCTTATCGATGAAAAAAACGTCGCTGAGGAATCACCATGAAAAACGCGATTATTGTTGTGACGGCGGCCTACGGGAATTCGCGCGTGGCTGCCCTGGGCGGCCAACAGGCGCTACTGCCGATTATTGCTGGCGCAGGCGCCGACGGCGTGGAAATCCGCCGGGAACTGCTGTCCGGGCCGGAACTGAATGCGCTCCCGACGCTTGCCGCCGCTATCGCGTCTCACCATCTCAAAGCCTGCTACTCCGCGCCGCAGGCGCTGTTTAGCGATGACGGCACGCTCAACCCCAATATCCCCGCCCTGCTGGAAGAAGCGCAGATCCTGAATGCAGCCTGGCTAAAACTGTCGCTGGGCAATTTCCAGTCCAGCCACGCAGCCGAACCGCTGCGCGAGCTACTGGCGGATTCGCCGGTCGCGCTGGTGGTGGAAAACGATCAAACCGTTTACGGCAGGCTCGCGCCAGTGCAGCGTTTTCAGGCTGCCGTATCGGTAATGAACCTGCCGGTCACGCTGACCTTTGATATGGCCAACTGGCTGTGGGTTGGGGAATCACCGGAAGTGGCGGCCAGCAAACTGGCCCCGCTGGTCAGCTATATCCACGTTAAAGCCGCTGAATCCCGTCATGCCCGCTTCCACGCGATAGCGCTGGATGACGCCGAGCCGCGCTGGCTGGCGCTGCTGCGCCAGCTGCCGGGCGACGCGCCGCGCGGGATCGAATTCCCGCTGGAAGGCGACGATCTCACGGCGGTCACCCGTCATTACGTTAATTTGTTACGCGAGGTTTAAGCGATGTCTGACTCTCTGGATATCATCACCGTCGGCGAAGCCATGGCGATGTTCGTCGCCACCGAAACCGGTCCGCTGGAAAACGTCGAACACTTCATTAAGCGCGTCGCGGGCGCGGAGCTCAACGTGGCGACGGGCCTGGCCCGCCTCGGTTTTAACGTCGGCTGGGTCAGCCGCGTCGGCAACGACTCTCATGGCCGCTACGTGCTCGAATGCCTGAAGCGCGAGGGCATTGATACGCGCGCCGTGACGATTGACGACCGCTATCCAACGGGATTCCAGTTGAAATCTAAAGCCGAAAATGGAACCGATCCCATCGTGGAATATTTCCGTAAGGGCTCGGCGGCCAGCCATTTGTCGGTGGAAGACGCGGGTTATATCGGCTTTAACGCGGCGCGGCATTTGCACCTGAGCGGCGTGGCGGCCGCCTTGTCCGAAACGTCGCTGGCGCTGTTGAACTATGCGGCCTCGCTGTTCCGTAATCAGGGCAAAACCATCTCTTTCGACCCGAACCTGCGTCCGGTGCTGTGGAAAAGCGAAGCGCAGATGGTGGAGCAGCTGAATAAGCTGGCGTTCCAGGCCAACTGGGTGCTGCCAGGCATAAAAGAGGGCGAAATTCTCACCGGTTATCGCCAGCCTGAAGCGATTGCCGACTTTTATCTCGACCACGGCGTACAGTGCGTGGCGATCAAAACCGGCGCGGATGGCGCCTGGTTCAAAACGGCTCAGGGTGAGCAAGGGAGCGTGGACGCCTGCCGCGTTGAGCAGGTTGTGGACACCGTTGGCGCGGGCGATGGCTTCGCCGTCGGCGTGATCAGCGGCTTGCTGGATGGACTCACGATTCGCGACGCGGTACGGCGGGGCAACACCATCGGCGCGCTGGCGATTCAGGTGCAGGGGGACAGCGAAGGCTTGCCTTGCCGCGCCGAACTGGCCGAACGCGAATCGGCGCTGTGTGCATAAACCCTTTATCGGCCTTTTACCCTACGACTACAGAGAGATGCTTATGAAAAGCCCAACGAATGCGCCAAAACGCTGGCTGTATATCATGCCCATCATATTTATCACCTACAGCCTGGCATACCTTGACCGAGCCAACTTCAGCTTTGCGTCTGCGGCTGGCATTAACGAGGATCTCGGCATCACCAAAGGCGTATCGTCGCTGCTGGGCGCGCTGTTCTTCCTCGGCTACTTTTTCTTCCAGATCCCCGGCGCGATGTACGCCGAGCGCCGCAGCGTGCGCAAACTGATTTTCATCTGCCTGATCCTGTGGGGCGGCTGCGCGTCACTGACCGGGATGGTCAGCAATATCCCGATGCTGGCGGCCATCCGTTTTATCCTCGGGGTGGTGGAAGCGGCGGTGATGCCTGCAATGCTGATTTACATCAGTAACTGGTTCACCAAATCGGAACGTTCGCGCGCCAATACCTTCCTGATCCTCGGCAACCCGGTGACGGTGCTGTGGATGTCGGTGGTCTCCGGCTACCTGATTCAGGCCTTCGGCTGGCGTGAAATGTTCATCATCGAAGGGGTTCCGGCGATTATCTGGGCCTTCTGCTGGTGGGTGCTGGTGAAAGACAAACCGAACCAGGTGAACTGGCTGGCGGAGAGCGAAAAAGCCGCCTTGCAGGCGCAGCTGGAAGAAGAGCAGAAAGGCATTAAACCGGTGCGCAACTACGGCGAAGCCTTCCGCTCGCGCAACGTGGTGCTGCTGTGCATGCAGTATTTCGCCTGGAGCATCGGCGTGTACGGCTTTGTACTGTGGCTGCCGTCGATTATCCGCAACGGCAGTGAAAACATGGGCATGGTGGAAGTGGGCTGGCTCTCTTCCGTACCTTACCTGGCCGCCACTATCGCGATGATTGTGGTCTCCTGGGCATCGGACAAAATGCAGAACCGCAAACTGTTCGTGTGGCCGCTGCTGCTGATCGGCGCATTCGCCTTTATCGGCTCCTGGGCGGTGGGCGCGAATAACTTCTGGCTCTCTTATACCCTGCTGGTGATTGCCGGCGCCGCGATGTACGCGCCGTATGGCCCGTTCTTTGCGATTATCCCGGAGATGCTGCCGAAAAACGTGGCGGGCGGCGCGATGGCGCTGATCAACAGTATGGGCGCGCTGGGGTCGTTCGTGGGCTCGTGGTTTGTGGGCTATCTCAACGGCGCGACCGGCAACCCGTCTGCCTCCTACATTTTTATGGGTGTGGCACTTTTCGCCTCAGTGTGGCTTACTCTGATTGTTAAGCCTGCTAATCATCAAAAACTTCCGGCAGGCGCACGCCATGCTTAAAGGCGACGGGCGGCGACAGGCCGCCCGTTTTGCCATCACATCCGACACGTTCCACGGAGAGAGTGAATGAAGCCGTCTGTAATTCTCTATAAATCCTTACCCGATGACCTGCTAACCCGTCTGCAAAACCACTTTGAGGTGACCGAGCTCGACAGCATTAACGCAGAGAGCCAGGCGAAACATGCTGAGCTGTTCGCTAACGCGGTGGGCCTGCTGGGCTCCAGCCAGAACGTCGATGCCGCCCTGCTGGAAAAGATGCCGCAGCTGCGCGCCGCCTCGACCATTTCAGTGGGTTACGACAACTTTGACGTCGATGCGTTAACCGCCCGCAAAGTGGCGCTGATGCACACCCCCACCGTGCTGACCGAAACCGTCGCCGATACCATGATGACGCTGGTGTTAGCGACCGCGCGCCGCGCGGTGGAAGTGGCGGAACGCGTGAAGAAAGGCGAATGGCAAAAGAGCATCGGACCGGACTGGTTTGGCATTGATGTGCACCATAAAACCATGGGCATTATCGGCATGGGCCGTATTGGCCTGGCGCTGGCGCAGCGCGCGCATTTCGGCTTCTCAATGCCGATCCTGTATAACGCGCGCCGCCATCATGCCGAAGCGGAAGAGCGCTTTAACGCCCGTTACTGCGATATCGACACCCTGCTGGCGGAATCTGATTTCGTTTGCCTGGTACTGCCGCTGACTGACGAGACGCACCATCTGATCGGCGAGAAACAGTTCAAAGCCATGAAATCGTCTGCCGTGTTTATTAACGCGGGTCGCGGACCGGTGGTGGATGAACACGCCCTGATCGCGGCGCTGAAAGCCGGTGAAATCCACGCCGCCGGTCTGGACGTATTCGAGCAGGAGCCTCTGCCGGTAGATTCTGAACTGCTGAAGTTGCCGAACGTGGTGGCACTGCCGCATATCGGCTCCGCCACCCATGAAACCCGCTACAACATGGCGGCCTGCGCGGTGGATAACCTGATCGACGCGCTCAACGGCAAGGTCGAAAAGAACTGCGTTAACCCGCAGGTGCTTAACGGCTAATCGTGCTTTTCAGCCGCTTTCTGCTTCGGAAAGCGGCTGAGCGCGCGGCGACGGGCACAAAAAACCGGCCCACAGCGTTAACAGCCCATACAGCGCCACCGGCAGTAAAAAGCTATACCGCAGCGTCACCCCGTCGATTAACACGCCCTGCAACCACGGCAGCACCGCGCCGCCTATTCCCGCCATGATCGCCAGCGCCGACGCCAGACCGGCCTGATCCTGCGCGTCTCTCAACAACTGGCTAAAAATCACCGGATAGAGGATGGCGTTCGCTAAGCCGGTTAGCAGCAATAAATAGCCGCCATGGGCGTTATTCAGGATCACCGCCGCCAGCACCAGCAGCATGGCGCTCCAGGTCATGCACAGCGTCGCCATCCGCACGCTGATGCGATGCGCCACACCGCTAAACACAAAACGCCCGACCAGCGCCCCGCCCCAGTAAATCGCCATCAGCGACATTGCCTGATCGATACGCTTGCCGCCGGTTTGCACCCACCAGTTGGCGGTACTGGTCGCCAGCGATACCTCAACGCCGACGTAAATAAACAGCGCCAGAATATGGAAAATCATCCGTTTACGCTGAAACAGCGTGCGAAAACTCGGCGTCGCCACGCGTACCGTGATATCCGGCAGACGGCTGGCTTTGCCCAGCGCGATAATCAACACCGCAAACAGCGCCAGCGCCATCCACAGCCAGCGCAGCGGCTCCTGATGCAGCGTGCTGTTAAGGGGGAAATTCGCCAGCAGGACAGCGACGGCTAAGGGGGCAAGCGTGGTGCCCAATGAATTAAGCGCCGAGGCCAGCGACAGCTGGCTAACCTGGCGTTCCGGTCCGCTTAACGCCGCCAGATACGGGTTAGTCACCACCTGTAGCGCCGCCACGCCAGACGCCATCACAAATACCGCGCCCTGGCTCAGGCGAAACTGGTAGATCATCAGGCCACACGCCAGTAGCACTGCCCCTGCCGCCGTTAACAGCAGCGCGCTATACAACATGCGCCGATAACCGAATCGGGATAACAGCCATCCGCAGGGCAAACAGGTCAGAAACGGCGCCAGATAGAACAGCGTATTCATGCTGATGGCCTGTTGCCAGGTGAGCTGGAAATAATCTAAAAAATAAAGCGGTAAAGTACTATTGATTGCGGTCAGGGTTCCCCATAAAAAGAAAACCAGAATTAACACCCCTGTTGTTTTCGCCATCTTCCGTTATTTCCTTTACGCGTTATGCCGCCCCGCGCCGTCTTGTGATAAAGTTTTAAGAATTATCGGGAGCGCAAAATGGACATCCAAAATTTATTCCGTGATATTAAATTCACCCGGACCGAATTACTGGTACTGAATACCATTCAGGATAATCCTGAGTTGTGTCTTAAAGAAGGCGTGCGTAGCGTTGCAGAAAAATGTTACAGCAATCCTTCCACCTTAGTCCGGCTGGCTAAAAAGCTAAAATTTAGCGGCTGGCTGGAAATGGTTTATTTCATCAAATTCAACATCACAATGCCGCGCCGGGATGTGACCAATGATGTCGATTTTATGAACATCCAGCCCGTCGCGTCACTGGATACGCTGCTTCATGGCCTGAGCCACGAAAAAATCCTCATTCACGGCAGCGGGTTTTCTCAGCTTATCGCCCAGTATATTTATAATAAATTCCTGGTCACCGGCGTGAATGCCAGCCTGGCGCTCTGGCCAGATTATGAAATTCTTGAACAAAAGACCGCCGCCAGATTCGATTCTATCTGGATAATATCCAAATCCGGACGCAGCAGTTCGGCATTAAACTGGCTAAACGCGCTGGAGAATAAAAATATCAATATCGTCTGCTTTACCGGGGATTACCAAAGCCCGCTGGCAACCCAGGCGGATACCGCGTTTATTATTCACGACCCGCAAAAATATGATGATGATATTTACTGGTCCAATCCGTTTTTCGGCTACTGCATTTTAGGTTTTGAACATCTGTTAAAGCTGTGGTTTAACCAGAAAACGAAAGGGGCTTAACGCCCCTTTATTATCAGGCTTTGTTCGGTTCATCGATGTAGGCATGAACCAGTTTTTCCGCCAGGCTCCATGAGCCGATCAGCGGATGCGCCATCAGCGCCCGCACCGCCAGGCTGCGATCGCCGGTGAGGATCGCCTCCACGCCCAGCCGCTCGTACTCTTTCACACAGGCAATCATGTTCTTCTGCGCCTGCGGCACATGAGCTGGCGTGACCGGCTTCAGCCCGTCTTTGCTCAGATCGCAGCTGATTTCAATCACATCATCCGGGCGCAGGAAGTCCAGAGTGCCGTTGTTGGGGATCGACACCACGATGCGCTTGGTTTCTTTGCTGTTGACCGCTTCGAGGATATCCAGCGCCACGCCCGCATAGCCGCCGGTATCCGGCTCTTCGATGAACTGCTGCAGCGTAAGAGGCTCCCTGGTGTGGAATTTCTCCTGCTGCGACTCATTCTGCATGTAGCTGTTTTCACGGCGTAAATAGTGCTTCATCCATACGCCGAAGGCGCGTTGCGGCTCGGCTTTAACATCAATGCCCGACAGCTCTTCACGCATTTCGCGGTTGATGCGGGCGATCTGCTCGCCGCGCGTCTCGCCGGATGCCTGAATAGCCGCCAGCGCTTCTTCTTTGTAGTAGTAGTAATAGAGGTATTCGTTCAGTAACTGGTTGTCACACAGGCGCACCAGCTCCGGCGAGAAATACTGCATGGCGGTGCGGGTATACAGTTCCGGCATAGCGACCAGTTTTTCTGTCACCGACTCGCCGTTTACCGTGATGTTGGTAAACCAGGAGAAGTGGTTCAGGCCGTAGCATTCCACGCGCAGATCGCGCTCTTCACAGCCGAGCAGCGCCGGTAATTCGCGGATCAGCTCCGACGGCGCATCGCAAATGCCGTAAACGCGGCGCGTAAAGCCGGATTTCACAATCGCTTCCGTTACCAGCCCGGACGGGTTGGTAAAGTTAAACAGGATCGCGTCGCTGGCCGCATGCTCTTCAATCAGACGGCAGTATTCCAGAATGGCGGGCACCGAGCGCAATGCCATGGCAAAACCGCCTGCGCCGGTGGTTTCCTGGCCGAGCGTGTTGAAATTCAGCGCGATACGCTCGTCGCGAATGCGGCTTTCATCACCGCCGACGCGCAAGGTGGTAATGATATAATTGGCGTCTTTCAGCGCCACCAGCGGATCGCGCGTCAGTTTGAAGTCAATATCCGGGCGAATGGTGGTAAACACATAGCGCGCCAGTTCGCCAAACAGCGCCAGGTTCTGTTCCGAGCTGTCCAGGAAAACGACTTCTTTAAGATTGATGCGATGGGCATTGTACGCCAGAGACTTGGCCAGAAATGCCGAGCGAACGCCGCCGCCACCTAATACTGCTAATTTCATACGTTACTCCCGGTTGGTGTTTGCGCGAGCCAGAGGTCCACTCGTGAGCGGATCTGCCCTACTCTCACGCCATAAATAACCTGCACTTCATTATTATTTCGCACGACGCCGTTAGCCCCGGTCGATTTAAGAATGGCGTCATTAACCTGTGTTAAATCTTTTACTTCCACGCGCAAGCGGGTAAAGCAGTTATCGACTGAGAGAATATTTTCCCGGCCACCCAGGCCTTTAATAATCTCGTCGGTGACATCTTTATTTTTTTGCTTATTCTTCGCCTGGTAATCCTGCTTGCTGTACAGCTTCACTTCATCGTCATCTTCGCGGCCCGGTGTTTTCAGATTCAGTTTCACCACCAGGGTACGGAATATGACGTAATAGGCGGCGAACTGCCCAATGCCGATCACGATATATAACGGCCAGCGGGTTAAAGCCACCGGTAGCGGCAGGTTATAGATCACAAATTCAATTAACCCGGACGCGCCCCACGGACGAACACTAAACAGATCGCAAATCGCCTGGGACGCCGCCGTTAATGTGGCGTGGATCACCCACAGCAGCGGAGAAACAAACAGGAAGGTAAATTCAATCGGCTCGGTAATACCGGTCAAAATAGAGGTAATGATCGCCGGTAAGAGTATCGCCTTCGCCATCTGTTTTTTCGCCGGGCTGGCAGTGTGATAGAACGCCAGCGCCGCGCCGGACAAGCCAAAGATGGTGGTCATCCCCTGCTGAGAGAAACGCAGCGCGTCGTTCATTATCGGCGTTAAATCCGGGTGGCGCATATAGGCCAGGAAAATCGCCTGAGTGCCGGATACTGTCTGCCCGTCCACCGTAAGGGTGCCGCCAATCTGGGTTAACTGGAAGGGCGACCAGACAAAGTGATGCAGGCCAGTCGGGATCAGGAATTTTTCAAAGAAGCCGTAGACGAACACGCCCGCCACACCGGCGTTTTTCATAAAGCCGGTCAGCGCGGTAATGCCGTGAGTCATCACCGGCCAGATGGTGGTAAACGCGATGGCGTAAAGCAGCACCACCGGCGTCATGGCAATCAGGGTTAATTTCGCCCCGCCATACATGGAAAGCGCGCCGGGTAATTCAATCTGCGACACTTTATTGTGAACCCACGCAATAGTGCAGCCCAGGATAATGCCGAGAAATACCCCCATATCCACCACGACAAAACCCAGCAACCGCGTTTGCCCGGTGCCGTAATATTCGCCGTTGATGGTTTCCGCAACCTGATGGGTTAATTCCAGCCAGGAGTGGTTCGCGCCCAAAAACATAATAAAGCACATCACCGCCACCAGGGCGACTTCGGTTTTTTTATCTTTTGCCAGGCCGTAGCTTATCCCCACGCAAAATAATAAACCTAAATTTCCAAACAGCGGCCAGAAAGTATCACCTAACAGCTGGCCGATATTATGAATAACGCTGTTTTCAGGGATCAGAGAGGGATTGGTTAATACTGAACTGAGTGCGAGAATTAATCCGATTACCGGTAAAAATAATACTGCCCCGATCATCGCTCTGGAAAACTTTTGCATATTTTCCACGGTGCGTTGCCGAATTTCAGACATGGGATGTCCTTACGCTTTTGTTAGGGTAGAGGTGCGTTTTTTTATTACTTCCAGTGGCAAAGTTATAACAAGCGGGGCGCGGGAATGAAACCTGTGCCGGTTAAATAGGCACAAAGCGACAGGAAATGCACACCAGTTTCGATCCTGGGGCAAAAAAAAGCTTCCTCACGTCTGTAACGCGAGGAAGCGCGGGGATTACTGCAGCGAGTTAACCACGGCGGAATAAGCCTGGTTAAACGCCTGATGCTGCGCGGCCAACGGCCCAATCAGCTGGTTGTACTGGCTTGCCTGCTGGGACGTTGGGAACTGGATCCCGTTCGCCACAAAGCTCACCTGAGTCCCCTGCTGGCTGATGAAATCGCCCACCTGCACCAACTGCTGGGTAAAGGTCTGTGCCGCCGGGATCAACGGTTGCAGCGTATTCGCCGGATTGGTGACGACCTTTTCATAAGCTTTGTCGTATACCGGTTTCAAATCATCCGCTTGCTTCAAAGACGCTTTTGAACTGTCGGCCTGCATTTTCGCATTCTGCAACTGCTGGCTCAGCACGCCCAGCGAGCCGTTAGCCTGCCGCAGCGGGTTGCTTTGAGCCATGTAATCCTGCGGAACGCGGATGGCGTTAACACTATCGACCACCGGACGAATACCGGCATCCATAGCCTGATTAACCTGTTGGGAATAGCCATAAATAATGGCGTAATCCGAGACAAACGGCCCGAATTGTTTTTTCTGATCCGCCGTCAGCGTCGGCAAACGTTCGCCGCTGCGCATCACCGTGTTTTGCAGAAAATCGATAAACGCTTTGCGTTGATCGCCCTCTTTATCGAAGCAACCGCTCAGGCTGACCACCATCAGTAACGCCGCCAAAGGCGCAAACCAGCGAGAGCAGGACTTACCTGTCGCCATCTTTAAACTCCTTCACCCAAAATATGCACACGACAACCCGTATGCCTTCAACGTTGACAAGGATAGTGCAGTCACGCCCTGCATGATACCCCCATAACACAAACTCTTTGCCCGTTGCTTCATGGCGGTGCGCCGTCTGAACCTGCCTTGCACCGCCATGACGCAGCGGTTTTTAACCCGTGGTGAGTGTAAAAGCGTGCAGCCCGTTGTACTGCAAACGTTTTTTAACGATTTACCGAAACTGGCATTCATCTTGCTCTGATGACTGTGCAGGGGGGACAGGCGGTACGCCGCCGTCGCCAGACAATCTGGAAATGGATCGCTAGGGTTCCGGTCGCAAGACGCTGGTCCGAGAGCGATCGACCGCCCTCTGGCGGTTACACGGCGGGACAAAAGCCCGGGAGGATACGCGACTGGCTCGCGCCCTCCTGCTTATTCCGTCAACGTCAGAGGAACCATCATGCTTAAAGCCTGCCATAAAGGAATTCTGCTCGCCGCGCTGATCCTGTTTAGCGCCACCGCCGCAGCGGCGAAACCCGCTTTCAAACTCTGCTGGTCGATTTATGCCGGATGGATGCCCTGGGATTACGCCCAACAGAGCGGCATCATCAAAAAATGGGCCGACAAATACAACATCGATATCCAGTTTGTGCAGGTTAACGACTATATCGAATCCGTCAACCAGTACACCGCCGGCGGATTTGACGGCTGCACCATGACCAATATGGATGCGCTGACCCTGCCCGCCAGCGGCGGCGTGGATTCCACGGCGCTGATTATCGGCGACTACTCCAACGGCAACGACGGCATCCTGACCAAATCCGCCGACAGCGTCGCGGCGCTGAAAGGCCAGCCGGTGAATCTGGTGGAACTTTCCGTTTCCCACTACCTGCTGGCGCGGGCGCTGGAAACCGCGGGCCTTAGCGAAAAAGACATCAGGGTGGTCAACACGGCGGATGCGGATTTGGTGTCGGCCTTTACCACGCCAGACGTCAAAACCATCGTGACCTGGAACCCGTTGCTGGCGGAAGCGCAAAAGCAGCCGGGCGCGAAAACGCTTTTCACTTCGGCGCAAATTCCCGGCGAGATCCTCGACCTGCTGGTGGTGAATACCGCCACCCTGAAAAAACACCCCGAACTGGGCAAAGCGCTGACCGGCGCGTGGTTCGAAACCCTGCAAACCATGCAGGGCGATGGCGAAACCGCCAAAGCGGCGCGCACCCAAATGGGGGAAGCGGCGGGCACTAACCTGGCGGGCTTCGACGCGCAATTAGCCGCCACCCACCTGTTCACCACGCCACAGCTGGCGCTGGCTTTCACCAGTAGCCCGCAGTTGAAAACCACCATGCAGAAAGTCGCGGAGTTCTCTTTTAACCACGGTTTGCTGGGCGAAGCCGCGCCGTCCGCTGACGTGGTAGGCATTGAAACGCCGGCGGGCGTCTGGGGCGACAGCCAGAACGTCAAATTACGTTTTAGCGACGAGTTTGTCCGCCTGGCGGCCAACAACCAACTGTAACCACGGAGGCGTCCCATGCGCAAAATCATCAACCTACAACCGCAGCCGATGAGCCGGGTGCTGCTGGGCGCCCTTCCGCTACTGGCGATGCTGTTTGTTTACCTGATCGCCTCCGACGCGCGGCTGGCGGCCAACAGCGCCGATAAACTGCTGCCCGGTTTTGACGCCATGTTCAGCGCCATCGACCGGATGGCGTTTACCCCCAGCCCGCGCACCGGGGAATATCTGTTGTGGACCGACACCGCCGCCAGCCTGCTGCGTCTGCTGAGCGGCGCGGCGCTCAGCGCGATGATCGCCCTGACTTTCGGCCTGTTTTGCGGGGCATTGCCTGCGGTGCGCGCCTTTTTGTCGCCGCTGATCACCACCCTGGCGCTGATCCCGCCGCTGGCCATACTGCCGATTTTGTTTATCTGCTTTGGCCTGGGGGAAGTGTCGAAAGTCGTGCTGATCGTGATTGGCATTACGCCGTTTATCATCCGCGATTTGCAGCTTCAGGCGATGGCGATCCCTCATGAACAGCTGATCAAAGCCCAGACGCTGGGCGGGCACAGCGGGCAAATCCTGTGGCGGGTGTTTCTGCCGCAGCTGTTGCCGCGCCTGATTGACGCCGTGCGCCTGTCGCTGTGCTCGGCGTGGCTGTTTTTAATTGCTGCGGAAGCCATCGCCGCTACCGAAGGGCTGGGCTATCGCATCTTCCTGATGCGCCGCTATATGGCGATGGACGTGATTTTGCCCTACGTCGCGTGGATCACCCTGCTCGCCTTCGCCCTCGATTTGCTGCTGCGCGTCGTGAACCGTCGTTGTTTCCCCTGGTACTACGCCCGCTGAGGAGCCGCTATGTCTTTATTAGAACTGAAAAACGTCGGAAAAGAGTACGACAGCCAGGTGGTGCTGGAGCGGCTGAACGTCAGCGTTGAAGAGGGGGAATTTATCACCATCGTCGGTGCGTCCGGCTGCGGTAAAACCACCTTTCTGAAAATGCTGCTCGGCACCGAATCGCCCTCCAGGGGCACTTTTTTGCTCGACGGCCAGCCGCTGACCCAGGAGCCCGACGCCCAGCGCGGCATCGTGTTCCAGCGCTACTCGGTATTTCCGCATCTGACGGTGATTGAAAACGTGATGCTGGCGGAAGAGTTCAGCCAGGCGCGCTGGCTGGGCCGCGTCTGGGGGCGCAAGCGCGCCGCTATCCGCGAGCAGGCGCGGGTGATGCTGAAACAGGTCGGATTGCTGGGCGCGCAGGATAAATATCCGCATCAGCTTTCCGGCGGGATGCAGCAGCGCCTGGCGCTGGCGCAGGCCCTGATGAAACAGCCGCGTATTCTGCTGCTCGATGAGCCGTTCGGTGCGCTGGACCCCGGCATTCGCGCGGAAATGCATGTGCTGATCAGCTCGCTCTGGGAACGCCACAAGCTGACCATTTTTATGATCACCCACGATTTGAAAGAGGGATTCTCGCTGGGCTCGCGGCTGTGGGTGTTCGACAAAGTGCGCCACGATCCGCAGGCGCCGGAAGCGTATGGCGCGAGCATCACTTACGACATTCCGCTGGATCGTAAACCCGCAGGCAGCGTCACGCCGCTGTTCCCTCACGCGCCCTATCCCCTCGCCGAACAGCCCGCCGCGCTGTTTGGCCATTAACAAGGAGCCATGATGAACGCTTATCAAACCCAATTACCGGCGGGCAGCCACTGGTCGCTGATGATGCGCCAGGGCACCGCCCTGACCCTGACCGATCTGGCGGGCGGGGTCAACGCAGGCGTGCTGTTTTACAACCCGGAAAACCTGCTGGAGCGCTATAACGCCCCCGATACCCTGAAGTGCCAGCACACCTTTCGGCTGACGGCGGGCCACTGTCTCTATTCCGATATGGGACGGATTTTTTGCGGCATCGAACAGGACAGCTTCGGCTGGCATGAGTCGGTCTGCGGCACTGCCAACGCGGCGCTCACAGAAAAACAGTTCGGCGCGAGCGATTACCAGCAGGCGCGTAACGATCGCCACCAGAACGGTTACGACAGCTTTCTGGTGGAGCTGGCGAAATACGGCCTTGGCAAACGCGATATGGCGGCCTGCCTGAACCTGTTCGCCCACGTCGCCGCTCACGATGACGGCAGACTGGCGCTGGTACGCCAGGGCGCAGCGGGCGCGAGCGTCACCCTGCGTTTCGCGATGGATACGCTGGTTGTGTTACATACCTGCCCGCATCCGCTGAGCAACGCAACGGCATACCCGCGCCAGCCGCTGGGCATCCGCATCGACGGCGAGCGCAAACCCCTTCCCGCTCACTGCCTTGAACGCGCCGAAAACCAGCGCGGGCTGTGTAATAACCATCTCTATCATCTCAGTGAAGGAGCCTGTTTATGCTGACTGAAAGCGCGCGTAACCCGGCGGATGCGGTCTATCGCGCCACCGTTAAGGCCGGGGATTACTGGCTGTATAAGATCACCGAAGGGCAAACTCTGCGCATTACCGATCTGGAAGGCAATCAGGCGGCGGATACGCTGTTTTTCAATGCCGATGACATCGCGGAACGCTACAGCATGTCGGACACGGTACGCGGCCAGGGCAACGTCTTTTTGACCACCGGCACGGTGCTGCGCTCCAGCGACGACCGTCCGATGCTGGAAATCGTCGCGGATACCTGTGGCCGCCACGATACCCTGGGCGGCGCCTGCGCCACCGAAAGCAACACTGTGCGCTACGACCTGGAAAAGCGCCATATGCACGCCTGCCGCGACTCGTGGATGCTGGCGATTGCCGAACATCCGGCGTTCGGCCTGACGCGCCGCGATATCACCCACAACATCAATTTTTTTATG
The DNA here is from genome assembly GCF_009907385.1 of Atlantibacter hermannii. Classification (GTDB taxonomy): domain Bacteria; phylum Pseudomonadota; class Gammaproteobacteria; order Enterobacterales; family Enterobacteriaceae; genus Atlantibacter; species Atlantibacter hermannii_A. The sequence goes on along the minus strand of NZ_JAAATR010000002.1, from coordinate 41,303 downwards.
AATGTGCCGGTCACTCAGGACGGTGGGTTGTGCTTCGCTGATGGCATCTCCGCGCCGGGAAAGTACGTCGAACTGGTCGCCAAAATGAACGTTCTGGTGCTGATCTCCAACTGTCCGCAGCTCAACAATCCTTGCAACGGGTATAACCCGACCCCCATTGCCGTCACGGTGTGGTGATCCGGCGCTGCGGGACGACCCGCAACACAGCGCTATCAATGACGCAGGACGACCTGCCCGCCGGAGAGCCGGTTATGTTAACGCGAATCCTTATCGCCAACCGTGGCGCAATTGCAGTGCGCATTATCCGCACCCTCAAACAGATGGGCATCACCACCCTTGCCGTGTATGCCGAAGCCGATAAACACGCCGGGCACGTGCGCCAGGCAGATATCGCCGTATCGCTGGGTGACGGCAATGTGCGCGAAACCTATCTCAATCAGGACAAACTGTTCGCCATCATGCGCGAACACGGCGCGCAGGCCGTCCATCCGGGTTACGGGTTTCTGAGTGAAAACGCCAGCTTTGTTGAGCGTTGCGAACGCGAAAGCGTGGTATTTCTTGGTCCGACAACCGAGCAAATGGCGGCTTTTGGCCTGAAACACCGCGCCCGCGAACTGGCGGAGCAAAACCACGTGCCGCTGCTACCCGGTAGCGGTCTGTTGACCACGCCGGAAGCCGCGCAGCAAGCAGCGGAGAAAATCGGGTATCCGGTGATGCTGAAAAGCACGGCGGGCGGCGGCGGCATCGGGATGCAGCGTTGCGACGACGCGGCGGCGCTTGACGAGGCGTTTACCCGCGTAAAACGTCTGGCAGGCAATAATTTCGCCGACGATGGCGTCTTTTTAGAGAAATTTATCGCAAGGGCGCGGCATATTGAAGTGCAGGTCTTCGGCGACGGCAACGGCAACGTTATCGCGCTGGGTGAACGCGACTGCTCCGCCCAGCGCCGCAACCAGAAAGTGATCGAAGAAACCCCCGCGCCGCGCCTCTCGGACGCTAACCGCCGGGCGCTGCACGACACCGCCATCCGCCTGTGCCAGGCAGTGAATTATCGCAGCGCCGGCACCGTGGAATACGTCTATGACGATGTCTCTGAACAGTTCTGGTTCCTGGAGGTGAATACCCGCCTGCAGGTGGAGCACGGCGTCACCGAGAAGGTCTACGGGGTGGATATCGTGCGTTGGATGGTGGAGTTGGGCTCACAAACGTTGCCTGCGCTGGATACGCTGGTGACTGCGCCAACCGGCCACGCCATCCAGGTGCGGCTGTACGCGGAAGATCCGGCAAAAAACTTTCAGCCGGTGGCCGGTTTGCTCAGCGAAGTGGTTTTCCCCGACAGCGTGGAGGCGGCGCAACTGCGTATCGACAGCTGGATCTCCGGCGGCTGCGAGGTATCGGCTTTTTACGATCCGATGCTGGCAAAAGTGATTGTTCATGCCGACAGCCGCCCGCAGGCGTTAGCGGCGTTGCAAAACGCCCTGGATCAAACCCGGCTTTACGGCATCGAAACTAACCTGAAATGGCTGCGTCATTTGCTGACGCTGCCGCAGGTGCGCGAAGGCAAGGTCATTACCGCCACTTTAAGCGACGTGAGCTGGCAACCCGCCACCCTGGACGTACTGAGCGGCGGCACGATGACCACGATCCAGGATTTACCGGGGCGCGTGGGTTACTGGGACGTTGGCGTCCCGCCCTCCGGCCCGTTCGATAGCCTGGCATTTGAGCTGGGCAACCAGCTGCTCCACAACCCACGCGACGCCGCCGGGCTGGAAATCACGCTGCGCGGCCCGACGCTGCGCGTTAATCAGGCATGCTCCATCGTGCTGACCGGCGCGGATATCGACGCCATGTTAGACGATACGCCCGTCGCGATGCGCCGGGTGATAAACGTGCAGGCAGGCCAGATCCTCAAACTCGGCGCGGTACAGGGCGCGGGCTGCCGCAGTTACCTGCTGATTGCCGGTGGTCTGGATTGCCCGCATTATCTGGGCAGCCGCAGTACCTTTACGCTGGGAAAATTCGGCGGCCATGCCGGACGCGCGTTGCGGGCGGGGGATGTTATTCATCTTGCCGCACCGGCGATCCGCCCTGACGCCACGCTGGCCGCCGATGCTTATCCGGTTATCTCCAGCCACTGGCAGCTACGGGTGATTTACGGTCCGCATGGCGCGCCGGAATTCTTTACCGAACAAGACATTGAAGCGTTTTTCACGGCCCGCTGGCAGGTGCACTACAACTCCAGCCGCACCGGCATCCGTCTGATAGGGCCAAAGCCCACCTGGGCGCGCCCGGACGGCGGCGAGGCGGGAATGCATCCGTCCAATATCCACGATAACGCCTATGCCTTCGGCACGGTGGATTTTACCGGCGATATGCCGGTGATCCTCGGGCCTGACGGCCCGTCGCTGGGCGGGTTCGTCTGCCCGGCCACGGTGATCCATCAGGATTTGTGGAAGCTCGGCCAGCTGAAAGCGGGCGATACGATTTCCTTTGCGCCGGTCACGCTGGAAGAGGCCGACCGCACAACGCAAACCGCCAGCGCCTCTGCTGATGTGGCGCTCAATGCGCTGCCCTCGCCGATTTTATGGCAGGACCACGCCCGTGACGGCATGCCTGCGATTGCCGTTCGGGCGGCAGGCGACCGCTTTCTGCTGGTGGAATATGGCGAGCAGCGGCTGGATATCGCCCTGCGCTTTCGCGTCCACGCGCTGATGCAGCACCTGGAGGCCATGACGATCGACGGGCGGCTGGAGATGACGCCGGGGATCCGCTCCCTGCAGATCCATTTCGATCCGACGCGGTGCCCGCGCGATGCGCTGATCGCCATTGTTCGCGAGGCCGATCTCCAGTTGCGGGATCTGCGTGACGCCAGCGTGCCGTCACGCACCGTCTGGCTGCCGCTCAGCTGGGACGACGCCGCCTGCCGCGAGGCGATTACCCGCTACACCCAGTCGGTGCGCCCCGGCGCGCCGTGGTGCCCGAGTAATATCGAATTTATTCGTCGCATCAACGGGCTGGATAGCGTCGAGCAGGTCAAAGAGATTGTGTTTAACGCCTCGTATCTGGTGATGGGCCTGGGAGATGTCTATCTCGGCGCGCCCGTCGCCACGCCGGTCGATCCGCGTCACCGTCTGGTGACCACGAAGTACAATCCGGCGCGCACCTGGACGGCGGAAAACTCGGTGGGCATCGGCGGCGCTTATTTGTGCGTCTACGGCATGGAAGGGCCTGGCGGCTATCAATTCGTGGGCCGTACCGTACAGATGTGGAATCGCGATCGTAAAACAGAAGCCTTCACCCAGCCATGGCTGCTGCGCTTTTTCGACCAGATCCGCTTCTATCCGGTCAGCCATGAAGAGTTGTTAACGCTGCGCGAGCGCTTCCCGTGGGGCGACCATCCCTTGCGTATCGAACAGGGCGAGTTCAGCCTGAGCGACTGGCAACAGATGCTGGAGCAGGACGCAACGGATATCGCCGCCTTTCTGGATAAACGCCAGAAAGCCTTTGATGAGGAACTGGCACGCTGGCGCGCCGACGGGCAATTCACCTTCGAAAGTGAATCCAACGCGCAAAACGACAGCGACGACACTATCCCCGATAGCTGCTGCGGTGTTGAAAGCCTGGTGGCAGGCAGCGTCTGGCAGTGGCTGGTGAAGCCGGGAGAACAGGTCGCAGAAGGCCAACTGATCGGCATTCTCGAATCGATGAAAATGGAGATCCCGATTACCGCGCCGGTTAGCGGAACGATCCGCACTTTCCAGCGTCAGCAGGGAAATCAGGTACAGGCGGGGCAATTATTGATGGTGATTGAACGCGCCGCGTAACGTGCAGGCCTGCCGGCGATCTTCCCGGCAGGCCAGATCCTGGACGCATCGCTGATTTACCCATTATTTCTATCCAAAGACATAAATTTTCTTACTCTTTATTAGCTTTCATAATCAGCCTGTTAGCATGAAATTTACTGCGCTTTGCCGCTTAAAAAAAATCTAATCGCGCGATTAATCACCAGCGCAACGATCCCTGATTGCATTTAGGGACTATTCTTAATGTGCTTCTTAGCGTTCACGATCCCGCAGTGTGATTTATGAGGAGTTCTCAATGGAATATAAAGATCCAATGGTTGAGTTGCTCAGCAGCCTTGAGCAGATTGTTTTTAAAGATGATTCACAGAAAGTGACCCTGACCCATAAACCGTCCGCTTTTTCCGAGTTTGAGCAGTTGCGAAAGAGTACCGGTTTGAAAGTTGATGACCTGGCCCGGGTGATGGGCGTGAGTGTTGCCATGGTGCATGAATGGGAATCAAAACGCGTAAAACCCTCCAGCACCGAACTGAAGCTGATGCGCCTGATTCAGGCGAACCCGATGCTCAGTAAGCAGTTGATGGAATAATTTTATTGCTCTGTATCCTTTAGGTTTTCCTGGTCGTGACAACCCCCGTCTTATACGGGGGTTGTGTGTTTAGAGATAAGTGCGGGTGCCTTCAGGCCCAACCCGTCAGTTGACTGAAATGCGGGAGATCGCTCTCCCGCACTGCAATTACCTCCCTGCTTCGTAAGCAAGGACCGCCCGTAATTCGCTGTTTTGTTCTTTAAGGGTGAATTCACACAGACGATCTTTCACCATCCAGATAAAACAAAGCAGCGTTACGCATACGACTAATACACAAAGAAATGTGTATTTATACTTTACAGGCATAATTGCCTCCTTCGGTTGAAGGGGCTACAATCCAACTGTCTGGTTGGGATTGCGGCCCCGTTAATTAAATGGATTTAATTACGGGGCTTTCGTCTATCCAACCCTTGCGTCATGCTCCGGCTAAATAGCCTTGAGCACCCGAATAGTATAATAATGATATTTGTATCGCAGATAATTAACGGAATCGTTAATAGCATACGTGTTTTAAACAAATGAAATTGTTTTCAGATAATGGCTGAGACGACATTCAGGAATAAATTTGGGTGCCTTCAGGCTCAACCCATACAGTTGACTGAAATGCGGGAGATGACTCTCCCGCACTGCTTTACCTCCCTGCTTCGCAGGCAAGCATTGCCCTTAATTCACTGTTTTTCTCTTTTATGCTGAACTCGCAAAGACGATCCTGCACTATCCAGATAAAACAGAGAATAGTTACACATATTACTAATACACTTAAAAATGTGTATTTATGCTTTACAGGCATAATTGCCTCCTTCGTTGGAAGGGGCTACAATCATACTGTTAGGTTAGTGATTGCGGCCCCGTTAATTAAATGGATTTAATTACGGGGCTTTCGTCTATCCAACCTTTGCGTCATGCTCCGGCTAAATAGCCTTGAGCACCCGGTCATGATAATACCGATATTTGTCTTACCTATAATTAGCACAACCGTTAACAGCACGGCTATTTTTAATCAATAAACTTGTTTTAAGATAACGTCAAAAATAAAAAACCCGCCTCGATTAGCGGGTTTTTTCAATTATTACAGCAACTGTTACTGCAGCAGTGAAATATCCGCGACTTGCAGGAACAATTCGCGCAGCTTAGACAGCAGCGTCAGGCGGTTAACGCGCAGCTCCTGATCGTCTGCCATTACCATCACTTTATCGAAGAAGGCATCGACCGGCGCGCGCAGCGCTGCCAGTTCCACCAGCGCCTGCTGGTATTCGCCTTTGGCAAAGGCCGGTTCCAGTTTGTCGCGCAGAATAACCAGCTGCCGCGCCAGTTCGATTTCTTCCGGCTCTTTCAATACCGAAGCGCGGACATGGTCATGCAGCGTTTCGGTGGATTTCGCCAGAATATTCGATACGCGTTTGTTGGCTGCTGCCAGCGCTGAAGCCGCTTCCAGAGTGCGGAAATGCGATACCGCTTTCATACGGGCATCAAAGTCCGCCGGTTTGGTCGGACGACGCGCCAGCACCGCCTGGATGGTATCCACGCTGTGGCCTTCTTCCTGATACCAGGCGCGGAAACGGCCCAGCATAAAGTCGATAACGTCATCAACCACGTTGGCGTTGGTCAGCTTGCTGCCATACAAACGCACCGCTTCTTCGGTCAGGGTTTGCAGATCGAGCGGCAGGTTTTTCTCAACGATGATACGCAGCACGCCGAGCGCAGCGCGACGCAGCGCAAACGGGTCTTTATCGCCTTTCGGATGCTGGCCGATGCCGAAAATACCCGCCAGGGTATCCATTTTGTCGGCAATCGCTACCGCACAGGCCACCGGGTTAGACGGCAGATCGTCGCCCGCGAAACGCGGCTGGTACTGTTCGTTCAGCGCCACGGCAACGTCTTCCGCTTCACCATCGTGACGGGCATAGTGCATCCCCATCACGCCCTGGGTGTCGGTAAACTCGAATACCATGTTGGTCATCAGGTCGCATTTAGACAGCAAGCCCGCGCGCGTCGCATGATTCACATCCGCACCGGTCTGCCCGGCAATCCAACCGGCAAGCGCCTGAATACGGTCGGTTTTATCACGCAGGGTGCCCAGTTGCTGCTGGAACAACACGGTTTCCAGACGCGGCAGGTTATCTTCAAGACGTTTTTTGCGGTCGGTATTAAAGAAGAACTCCGCATCCGCCAGACGCGGGCGCACCACTTTTTCGTTACCGGAGATAATCTGCTGCGGATCTTTGGATTCGATATTCGCCACAAAGATAAAGTTAGGCAGCAACTTCCCGTTATTGTCATAAACCGGGAAGTATTTCTGGTCGCCTTTCATGGTGTAAACCAGCGCTTCTGCCGGTACCGCCAGGAATTTCTCTTCGAATTTAGCGGTCAGCACGACCGGCCATTCCACCAGCGAGGTGACTTCTTCCAGCAGGCTTTCGCTCAGATCGGCATTGCCGCCAATTTTACGCGCCGCATCTTCTGCGTCGGCCTTGATTTTGGCTTTACGCTGCTCGTAGTCGGCGATGACTTTACCGCGCTCCAGCAGGATTTCCGGATACTGATCGGCATGTTCAAGGGTGAATTCCGGCTCGCCCATAAAACGATGCCCACGGATCACGCGATCGGACTGAATGCCAAGGATATTAGCCGGGATCAGTTTGTCATCCAGCAGCAGCGTAACGGTATGCACCGGACGCACGAAGTGAACGTCAGACGCGCCCCAACGCATCAGTTTGGGAATGGGCAGTTTTGCCAGCGAAACACCGATCATGCCAGGCAGCAGCGTTTCAACGCTTTCGCCTTTTACATGCGCGCGATACAGCAGCCATTCGCCTTTATCGGTGGTTAACCGCTCGGCCTGATCGACGGTAATACCGCAGCCGCGCGCCCAGCCTTCCGCCGCTTTGCTCGGCTTGCCGTCGGTATCAAAGGCCTGGGCAATTGCCGGGCCGCGTTTTTCAACTTCCCGATCCGGCTGAGATTCCGCCAGATTGGCGATTTTCAGTGCCAGGCGACGCGGCGCAGCGAACCATTTAACATCGCCATGGGCGATACTGGCCGCATCGAGTTCAGCAGTAACATTCGCAGCGAAGGATTCCGCCAGGCTGCGCAGGGCTTTTGGTGGCAGCTCTTCAGTGCCGATCTCCACCAGAAAAGTTTTTTCAGACATGGCAGCCTCTTATTTGTTTCTGTTACACATCGGGAAGCCCAGCGCTTCACGAGAAGCGTAGTAGGCTTCCGCCACAGCTTTGGTCAGCGTGCGAATGCGCAGGATATAGCGCTGACGCTCGGTTACCGAGATGGCCTTACGGGCATCCAGCAGGTTAAAGCTGTGGGCGGCTTTCAGAATACGTTCATAGGCTGGCAGCGGCAGCGGGTTTTCCAGCGCCAGAAGCTGCTGGGCCTCTTTCTCATACTGCTCGAAGCAGGTGAAGAGGAAGTCCACGTCCGCATATTCGAAGTTGTAGGTCGATTGTTCCACTTCGTTCTGATGGAACACATCGCCGTAGGTGGTTTTACCCAACGGACCGTCGCTCCATACCAGATCGTAAACGCTGTCCACGCCCTGGATATACATAGCGAGGCGCTCAAGACCGTAGGTGATTTCACCGGTCACCGGCTTACATTCAAGGCCACCAACCTGCTGGAAGTAGGTAAACTGAGTGACTTCCATACCGTTCAGCCACACTTCCCAGCCGAGACCCCAGGCACCCAGCGTCGGGTTCTCCCAGTTATCTTCCACGAAGCGAATATCATGAATCGTTGGGTCCATACCCAGTTCTTTCAGCGATCCCAGGTACAGTTCCTGAATATTGTCCGGCGAGGGCTTGATGATCACCTGGAACTGATAGTAGTGCTGTAAACGGTTGGGGTTTTCGCCGTAGCGGCCATCGGTCGGGCGGCGGGAAGGCTGCACATAAGCGGCAGCGATGGGCTCAGGCCCGAGCGCCCGCAGACAGGTCATGGGATGTGAGGTGCCGGCGCCGACTTCCATATCCAGCGGTTGAACGATGGTGCAGCCCTGGCGGGCCCAGTAATCCTGTAAGGTCAGGATCAAGCCCTGAAAGGTCTTGGTATCAAACTTTTGCATGTTGATTTCGCACGCGATACGAGTGGGTTTAAGTGGAAGCGACCAGTATATACTCAAAAGACTAAACGTTGCATCACAGGGGCAACGGAACGAGGCGTCTAATCGCGCTTCAGAATGGAATTCCCGCGTTTAAGTAGGGTTATCTGCGGTAGTGAAGAGAATTAACGCATCGATAAGTGTAAAAACTGCCCATTCATATCAAATGCGCAGGTAAATCCTTCCTGGCGCGCGGTACTGCCCTGCATTTCGTAACTGCCCTGGAAAGCGTCGAAATCGGTAATACGGATATTCTGGCTGGTAAGGTTATAGCGATGGGCGGCATTTTCCCGGCACTGGTTTTCCATCGCCAGCGAATGGATCGGCGTGACTTTCGCTTTCTGAGCATGTTGCGGTTGCGTTTCCTGGCTGGCGCAACCGGCGAGGAGGATGACGGCGGCAAGCATAGAAAAGCGTATGGGTGTCGTAGTCATTATACTTTGCTATCCGTTTTTAAGGGTTTTCCGTGCATTCACGTCAGAATGCATTGTGGCTGGCCCGCGCGGCACGCCGCAAGCCCTGGAAAGCAAACTCGGAATGATCCGGAGTACAGTGATAATTAATAGACCGACACTAGCGGAATAGCAACGTGTGAGCCGGGGAGAAAATGCAGCAAAAAATAAACTGGATAGATAACTTGCGCGGCATCGCCTGTTTGATGGTGATTATGATCCATACCACGACCTGGTATATTACCAACGCCGATGTCGTTACGCCGTTTAGTTGGAATTTTTCCAATGTCCTGAATTCCGCCTCGCGCGTCAGCGTTCCGCTGTTTTTTATGATTTCAGGCTACCTGTTTTTTGGCGAACGCAGCGCTGAACGACGCCACTTTTTACGCATCGGATTGTGTCTGCTGTTTTACAGCACCGTTGCGTTTCTCTATATCGCGCTGTTTACTTCAATCAGCCCGCGTTTATCGTTAATCAATCTGTTTCAAAAGCCGGTGTTTTATCACCTGTGGTTCTTCTTCGCGATTATCGTTATTTACCTGCTATCTCCATTGATTTCGGTAAAAAAGGTTAGTTTGCCGGTCATTTTTGGGTTGCTGTTAGTGGCAGGGGTGATCGCGAACCCCAATACAGTGCCGCAAAGTTTCTACGGCATGAAATGGCTACCGGTTAATTTGTATATTAACGGTGATACGTTTTATTACGTGCTGTACGGGTTATTGGGTCGCGCCATCGGCATGCTGGAAACGCAATATCGCCGCTATACCATTATTGCCGCGCTGCTGTTTATCGCCTGCGTCACGTTAATCAGCCTGGGAACGCATTCGGAACTGGCGCGACAAGGCAATTTTAGCGACACCTTTTATCTCTACTGCGGGCCGCTGGTGTTTATCGCCGCCCTGAGCCTGTTTGTGGTGGTCAAAAATTCCCTTAACGCCCGGCCATTGCCGGGGCTGGCATTAATTTCTCGCTACTCGCTCGGCATTTACGGCTTCCATGCCCTGTTTATTCATGCGTTACGCACTCGTCATATTGAAATCACCCACTGGCCGGTGCTGGATATCATCTGGATCTTTAGCGCCACGCTGATGGGTTCGCTAATACTTTCCATGCTGTTACAGCGGATTGATACGCGCAGGCTGGTTAGCTAGCGCGCCGTCGGGCGCGATACAACTGGCGCGGTGACGAAAACCCTGCCGCATGGGAAGCCTGCTCAACGCCCTGACCTTGCAACAGGCGTTGTTCAGCCTGCGCCAGACGAAGCTGCTCCAGATAATCGCGCACGCTGATGCCCAGAAGTTGCTGGAATAAGCGCGACAGGTGACGCGGGCTGACAAACACCCGCGCGGCGATATCCGGCAGCCGCCATTCAATTTCCGGCGAACCCGACAGTAAATCCTGCGCTTTATGAACCGCCGGATGCATATGATTACGATAGCGCAGCCAGGGCGACAGCTGCGGATCCTCTCCCGAACGGCGAAACCACACCACCATCTCACGGGCCACGTCTAACGCCAGCTGCGGGCCGTGCAGCCGGTTAATCAGATGCAGTGATAAATCGATGCCGGAGGTAATACCCGCGCTGGTCCAGATGCCGCGATCTTCAACAAAGATCCGCCCTTCACGCACGATAGCGCCCGGTTCGGCGGCTTTTAGCCGCGTTATCACATCGTGATGAGTGGTGCATTCTACACCGTGCAGCAGGCCGGAACGCGCCGCCAGCAGCGAACCGGAACAGACGCAGACCAGCTGGATATCCCCGCGCTGGATAGCAGCGAGCTGGCGACCCAGCCAGCGACGCGCCTCCACCGCCTGCGGCGTATCGAAGTAGCGCGTTGAATCGCTAACGCCGGAAAGCACCAGCAGGCTTTTTTTTGGTAGTTGCTCAGGAAGCGGGCCGATGCCGCCCATAGTTAACCCGATCGAGGTGCTGACTTCCGGCTCGGGCCCAATGTAATGCAGATTGAACGCGTCGCTTGCCAGGCCGAGCGTTTCCGCAGGCCCGATCATGTCCAGCGCCAGCGTACCGGGCAACACCAAAAACCAGACATCCGTTTTCATCTCAGCGACTCCAGGCATTCAGTGACCGTCTGCACCGTGGCGAAACGGCCTTCCAGCACCGTTTCAGTACGATGACGCAGGGTTTGGCTATCCAGAGTAATGTCTTTATAGCGCATCGCAAAGGTCAGCATCGCCTCAGAAACAAAACTCACCCGGTATCCCAGGTCAGACGCCACGCGGGCCGTGGTTTCGCAGCATTGTTCGGTGCGTATCCCGCAAATAATCAGGTGGTTGATTCCCCGGACGCGTAACCAGTGGTCCAGCCCGGTGTCGGTAAACGCGTTATGAACATGCTTATGAAAAGTGACATCTGCCTGATGAGTCAGAAAAGGCATCGGCTTCACATAGCCGGACGCCAGCGAAAACGGCCCCTGATCGGCAACGTGGAAAATGTCCACCACTGGAATTTCCAACTTTTGGCAACCGGTAATCAGTTGGGAAATCGCCAGCTGGAAATCAGCGAAGTCGATATCTTCCCAGTAATCGCGATGAAAGAAAGAAACCTGGGTATCGATGTTAATCAATGCGGAATGTGACATTTCAGGACGCCTCGCTCAGTGGGTGTAACCCCATTCTGGCAAGGCGTCTGAAGGCCGGTAATACCAAAAACGGACAAAGAACGGTTAAACCAGGACGTCTCGCGCCGTTACTTCATCAATGGCTCCAGATGCTGATAAATCTGCCGGAAGGTTTCACGTCTTTCGCTATAGCGTGCGACGTTTGCATCGTCAGGCTGATGCTGCTGTTCAAGATGCAGCGGCGGGAGTAACTCCTGCAAGGATCCCCCAGGCGAAAGCGCAATCTGTGCCAGACGCGCCGCGCCCAGGGCCGGGCCGACATCGCCGCCGGTGCGGTAATCGAGGATTTGCCCGCTGATATCTGCCAGCATTTGCCGCCAGTATTCGCTACGCGCACCGCCGCCGATCAGGGTGATGCTCTTTGGTTGCAATCCGCAGCTGTGTACGACGTCCATCCCGTCAGCCAGCGCATATCCCACCCCTTCCAGCACCGCCTGCGCCAGCTCCGCCGGACCATGCTGATGCGTCATGCCAAAAAAAACGCCTTTAGCGTTCGGGTTGTTATGGGGGGTCCGCTCGCCAGAGAGATAGGGAAGAAACCACACCGGACCCGCATCGGCGTTGGCCTGTTTTGCCGCATCAATTAACGCCGGAACGCTGCCCAAACCGGTGAGTTTGGCCGCCCAGTCCAGGCAGGACGCGGCGCTCAGCATGACGGACATCAGGTGCCAGCGTTTGGGCAACGCGTGGCAGAAGCTGTGAACGGCGCTTTCCGGCTTCGACAGAAAGCCATCGCTGACGGCAAAGTATACGCCGGACGTTCCCAGGGAGAGCATCGCCTGCCCGGCATCGGCAATGCCCACGCCGACTGCGCCTGCGGCGTTATCGCCGCCGCCTGCCACAACCGGCACCGCAGGCATATTCCAGCGGCTGGCAATATCCGCCGTTAAATGCCCGGTCACCTCGCTGCCTTCAAACAATGCGGGCATATGCTGACGCGTTAGCCCGCATGCCTCCAGCATTTCATCACTCCAGTCACGCTTGCCGACATCCAGCCACATCGTTCCCGCGGCGTCAGACATATCGCTGGCAAACTCACCGGTCATCCGCAAACGCAAATAATCTTTAGGTAATAAAACCTTATTGACCTGCTCAAACACCGCCGGTTCATGGCGTTGCACCCATAGCAGCTTGGGCGCGGTGAAGCCCGGCATCATCAGATTGCCGGTGATGGTTCGGGAATCGGCGACGCTGGCTTCAAGCAGCTGGCACTCTTCACCGCAGCGGCCGTCGTTCCACAATATCGCCGGGCGCAGTACTCGCTGTTGCTTATCCAGTAGCGTTGCGCCATGCATCTGCCCCGCGATGCCTAATGCCTTCGCCGCCTTCAGGCTGTGCTGCGCGCCCAGCGCCTGCATTGCCTTGTCGGTGGCTCGCCACCATGATTCGGGATCCTGCTCTGACCACAGCGGATGAGGACGCGATACCGTCAGCGGTTCGGAATGCGTCGCCAGCAGCTCGCCCTCCTCGCCCAGCAAAATGACTTTCACGCCCGAGGTTCCCAAATCAATCCCGATATACATGGCGGCAACTCCTTAATCAGCGCCATCGTTGTGGCGCAGGGGTTTAACGATCGAACAGATAATGATTCACCAGATTTTCCAACAGCTCCTGATGCCCGCTCTGATGACGCGGCGCCAGGTTCTGCTGTTCAGCGTACTTCGCTAATTGCTCCAGCGAGAGCTGCCCTTTCAGAATTTGCTGGCCCAGTTCACCATTCCAGCCGGCGTAACGTTTGGCGACGCGGCTATCCAGCTCGCCGTCCTCAATCATGCGCGCCGCGACCTTCAGCGACAGCGCCATGGTATCCATCGCGCCAATATGCCCATAAAACAGATCGTATTTATCGGTACTTTGACGGCGCACTTTGGCATCAAAGTTCAGCCCGCCAGTGGTAAAGCCGCCCGCTTTGATGATTTCATACATTACCAGCGCGTTCTCTTCCACGCTGATCGGGAACTGGTCGGTATCCCAGCCCAGCTGCGGGTCGCCACGGTTGGCGTCAACGGAACCGAATACGCCCAGCGCGATTGCGGTAGCGATTTCATGATGGAAAGAGTGCCCGGCCAACGTAGCGTGGTTGGCTTCAATATTGACCTTAATTTCTTTTTCCAGTCCGAACTGTTTCAGGAAACCGTATACCGTCGCCACATCGTAATCGTACTGATGTTTCGTTGGCTCCTGCGGTTTCGGCTCAATCAGCAGCGTCCCCTGGAAGCCAATTTTATGTTTGTGCTCGACCACCATTTGCATGAAGCGGCCAATCTGCTCGCGCTCCTGACGTAAATCGGTATTGAGCAGCGTTTCATACCCTTCGCGACCGCCCCACAGCACGTAGTTTTCACCGCCCAGACGGTGCGTGGCGTTCATCGCCGTCACCACCTGCGTAGCCGCCCAGGAGAACACTTCCGGATCCGGGCTGGTCGCTGCGCCAGCGCCATAGCGCGGGTGGGTAAAACAGTTGGCGGTGCCCCACAGCAGTTTCACGCCTGACTGCTGCTGTTTCTGCTCAAGCACATCGACCATGTGGCTGAAATTATTGAGATACTCTTTAAGCGACGCCCCTTCCGGCGAGACATCCACATCGTGGAAGCAGTAGTATGGCACGTTCAGCTTATGGAAAAATTCAAACGCCACTTCCGCTTTACGGGTCGCCAGCGCCAGCGCATCGCCCGGCTGCTGCCAGGGGCGATCGAAAGAACCCACGCCAAACATATCTGCGCCATTCCAGCAGAATGTGTGCCAGTAACACGCAGCGAACCGCAGGTGATCTTCCATACGTTTACCCAGCACTTTTTGGTCCGGGTTGTAATGACGAAACGCCAGAGGATTCGATGTCTCGGGTCCTTCATATTTCACACGTTCAAGCTGGTCGAAATAACTTTGCATAATTAACTCCGTAATCAGAGAGCGGGTTCGAGCACTGTGTAAAATAATCCTGGATATTACCCGCACGTTACTCAATTACGTTATTTCACACTGCCATTAAGATAATGCACAAACGCGCCACCGGTCACAAAAACTATATTTACAGAAATAACAAAAGTGCGAGAGATTATCCAAATCCAGGCAATTCGGGTTATTTGTTAAATTTAAAGTTCGATCGCGGTCATAAAACAGAAAACAAACAAAAAAACGTAATGCCGGGACGAAAATCTGTAATTGAAGGTTCGCCGCTTCCAGGTCAAAACTTTAAACGTTTACTGAAAGAGCGTCTCTTTACTCTGAGTTGTAATACGTCACTATCACTCTATGCCCTAAATAATTCGAGTTGCAGGACAAAGCCTTAAGGGCTTTGAACAGCGCTTGCGCTGGCCCCTAAGGGGCGAAGCCGAAGGCTGAGTCACGCGGCAAGGGAGCGAATCCCAGGAGTGTACATAAGTACATGGCTGGGATGAGTGAGCGCAGCCAACGCACCGGCAACTTGAAGCATGACGGGTATACAACAGGTACTAACACTATGAAGATAAAGAACCTTACCCTCACCCTGTGCGCTTCATTGCTACTGACCAGCATGAGCGGTATCGCCAAAGAAGTAAAAATCGGCATGGCAATTGACGACCTCCGACTGGAACGCTGGCAAAAAGACCGCGATATTTTCGTCAATAAAGCAGAAGCGCTCGGCGCGAAAGTCTTTGTACAATCAGCGAATGGCAACGAAGAAACCCAAATGTCGCAGATTGAGAACATGATTAACCGCGGCGTCGATGTATTAGTGATAATTCCCTACAACGGCCAGGTATTAAGTAACGTAGTGGCCGAAGCCAAACGCGAAGGAATTAAAGTATTAGCCTATGACCGGATGATTAATAACGCCGACATCGATTTTTATATTTCTTTTGATAATGAAAAAGTCGGTGAATTGCAGGCTAAAACGCTGGTCGATAAAGTGCCGCAGGGTAATTACTTCCTGATGGGCGGTTCGCCGGTGGACAATAACGCCAAACTGTTCCGCGCCGGGCAGATGAAAGTGCTGAAGCCGTTTATCGATAACGGCAAAATTCATATCGTCGGCGATCAGTGGGTAGACGGTTGGTTGCCTGAAAACGCCCTGAAAATCATGGAAAACGCCTTAACGGCCAACAACAACAAAATCGATGCCGTGGTCGCTTCCAATGATGCGACCGCAGGCGGCGCGATCCAGGCACTGAGCGCCCAGGGGCTGGCGGGCAAAGTCGCCATTTCCGGGCAGGATGCGGATCTGGCTGGCGTGAAGCGCATCATCGCCGGTACCCAGACCATGACGGTGTATAAACCAATTACCGAACTCGCCAATACCGCCGCACAAATTGCCGTGGAGCTGGGTAATGGGCAAGCGCCGAAAGCCGACGCGAAGCTGAATAATGGGCTGAAAGATGTACCGGCTCGTCTGCTGAACCCTATCGAAGTGGATAAAACCAACATCGAATCTACCGTCATCAAAGACGGCTTCCACAAGCAAAGCGATTTGTAATCTCTGGGCGCCCGCAGCCCTTTGCGGGCGCCATCGGCCTGAATTCAACCGTGAACAACGGGGTTGGCATGCCTTACTTACTTGAGATGAAAAACATCACCAAAGCGTTTGGTGCTGTGAAAGCGGTGGATAACGTCAGCCTGAACGTCAACGCCGGCGACGTGCTTTCTCTGTGCGGAGAAAACGGCTCCGGTAAATCCACGTTAATGAAAGTGTTATGCGGCATTTATCCGCATGGCAGCTTTGACGGCGAAATCTGGTTCGCCGGAGAAAAGCTCGAAGCGAGCCATATTCGCGATACCGAACGCAAAGGCATCGCGATCATTCACCAGGAGCTGGCGCTGGTTAAGCATCTCACCATTCTGGAAAACATTTTTTTGGGCGCGGAAATCACCCGTCACGGCGTGATGGATTACGACGCCATGACGCTGCGCTGCCAGAAACTGCTGGCGCAGGTGAATCTGAATTTGTCGCCCGATACCCGCGTGGGGGATTTGGGTCTTGGCCACCAGCAACTGGTCGAAATCGCTAAGGCGCTGAATAAACAGGTGCGGCTGTTGATCCTTGATGAACCGACGGCCTCGCTGACCGAGCAGGAAACCACAGTATTGCTGAATATTATTCGCGACCTGCAAAATCACGGCATCGCCTGCATCTATATTTCCCACAAGCTGAATGAAGTTAAAGCCATCTCCAACACCATCTGCGTGATCCGCGATGGCCAACATATCGGTACCCGCGATGCCGGGCAGATGAGTGAAAGCGACATTATCACCATGATGGTAGGCCGCGAATTAACCTCGCTTTACCCCAACGAGCCGCACCAGATTCATGATGAAATTTTGCGCGTGGAGCATCTGACCGCCTGGCATCCGGTGAATCGGCATATTAAACGCGTTAACGATATCTCGTTCAGCCTTCGACGCGGGGAAATCCTCGGTATTGCTGGCCTGGTCGGCGCAGGCAGGACCGAAGCGGTGCAATGCCTGTTCGGCGTCTGGCCTGGGCGTTGGGAAGGCCAAATTTTAATCGATGGTGCGCCGGTATCGATTAAAAACTGCCAGCAGGCAATTGCCCACGGCATCGCAATGGTGCCGGAAGATCGCAAAAAAGACGGCATCGTGCCGGTGATGGCGGTGGGGAAAAATATCACCCTGGCCTCGTTAAGCGATTTTACCGGGCCGGTAAGTACCCTGGATGATGCGGCGGAACAACAGTGCATTTTGCAGTCCATCGCCCGGCTGAAGGTGAAAACCTCATCACCGGAACTGGCGATTGGCCGGTTAAGCGGCGGGAATCAGCAAAAAGCCATTCTGGCCCGCTGCCTGCTGCTTAACCCGCGCATTCTGATCCTTGATGAACCGACCAGGGGCATCGACATCGGTGCCAAATATGAAATCTACAAGCTGATTAACCAACTGGTGCAACAAGGCATCGCTGTCATCGTTATTTCTTCAGAATTACCAGAAGTACTCGGCCTGAGCGACCGGGTGCTGGTGATGCATGAAGGACGTCTGAAAGCCAATCTGATCAACCAAAACCTGACCCAGGAACAGGTAATGGAAGCGGCCCTGAGGAGCGAACCCCATGTCGAAAAGCAACCTGTCTGAAATAAAACTCGCTGCTCCGCTGGCGAAAACATCCGGTGGCCTGAAAGCGCTTAACTTACAAGTGTTTGTCATGATCGCCGCCATTATTGTCATCATGCTGTTTTTTACTTTTATGACCGAAGGCGCGTATCTCAGCGCGCGTAACGTCTCGAACCTGCTGCGCCAGACCGCTATTACCGGCATCCTGGCGGTAGGCATGGTGTTTGTGATCATCTCGGCGGAAATCGACCTGTCTGTCGGCTCGATGATGGGGCTGCTGGGTGGGGCGGCGGCGATATTTGACGTCTGGCTGGGGTGGCCGTTGCCGCTGACTGTGGTGGTCACGCTGGCGCTCGGCCTGCTGCTCGGTACCTGGAACGGCTGGTGGGTGGCTTACCGTAAAGTGCCGTCGTTTATCGTCACGCTGGCGGGCATGCTGGCGTTTCGCGGCATCTTAATTGGTATCACTAACGGAACGACCGTGTCGCCGACCAGTAATGCAATGTCGCAAATCGGTCAAAGCTATCTGTCTAACGGCATTGGTTTTGTCGTGGGCACGCTCGGGCTGATGGCGTTTATGGCATGGCAATGGCGCGGCCGGGTACGCCGCCAGACCTTAGGGCTACCGGTTAACGCAGCCAGCGGCACGGTGGGCAAACAGGCGTTGATCGCCGTGATCGTTCTGGGCGCAATCTGGCTGCTTAACGACTACCGCGGTGTGCCGACCCCGGTGCTGATCCTGGCATTTTTACTGCTCGGCGGAATGTTTATGGCGACGCGTACTGCCTTTGGCCGTCGCATTTACGCCATCGGCGGCAACATTGAGGCAGCGCGCTTGTCCGGGATTAACGTCGAGCGCACCAAACTGGCGGTATTTGCCATTAACGGCCTGATGGTGGCGATTGCCGGGTTGATATTAAGTTCACGACTCGGCGCAGGCTCGCCTTCCGCCGGGAACATCGCCGAGCTGGACGCGATTGCCGCCTGCGTGATCGGCGGCACCAGTCTGGCCGGCGGGATCGGCAGCGTTGCCGGCGCGGTGATGGGCGCATTTATCATGGCCTCGCTGGATAACGGCATGAGCATGATGGACGTGCCGACGTTCTGGCAGTACATCGTTAAAGGCGCGATTCTGTTGCTGGCTGTCTGGATGGATTCTGCAACCAAGCGACGCGGCTAATAAACTGCGTAACCGATCGCAATGCCGGAGGGTAAAATCTCCGGCGCCTTGTCATTTATGCTATTCAGGAAAGGGAAGAACTGTCAGGGCTACGTCATGTTTGAAAAACGTCACCGTATTACTTTGCTGTTTAACGCTAATAAAGCCTACGACCGGCAAGTCGTTGAGGGTGTAGGAGAATATCTTCAGGCGACTCAATCGAGCTGGGATATTTTTATCGAAGAAGATTTCCGGGCGCGCATCGATAACATTAAAGAGTGGTTGGGTGACGGCGTCATCGCTGATTTTGACGATAAGGAAATCGAGCAGTTGCTGGCGGATGTAAACGTGCCGATTGTCGGCGTGGGTGGCTCCTATCATCAGCCTGAGCACTATCCTCCGGTTCATTACATCGCCACCGACAACCACGCGCTGGTCGAACAGGCCTTTCTCCATTTAAAAGAAAAAGGCGTACACCGCTTTGCTTTCTATGGCTTGCCTGCGTCCAGCGGCAAACGCTGGGCGGCAGAACGTGAACATGCGTTTTGCCAGCTCGTCGCCCAGGAAAAATATCGCGGGGTGGTGTATCAGGGCCTGGAAACTGCGCCAGACAACTGGCAGCACGCCCAGAATCGGCTGGCGGACTGGCTGCAAACCCTGCCGCCGCAAACTGGTATTATCGCGGTCACCGACGCCCGCGCGCGCCACGTTTTGCAGGTGTGCGAGCATTTGCATATTCCGGTGCCGGAGAAGATTTGTGTGATTGGCATCGATAATGAAGAACTGACGCGCTACCTTTCAAGGGTCGCCCTGTCATCGGTGGCGCAGGGCACCCGCCAGATGGGGTTTCAGGCGGCCAAATTACTCCACCGTCTGTTAGCCAGTGAAACCCTGCCGCTGCAACGCCTGCTGGTGCCGCCGGTCAAGGTGGTTGAGCGTCAGTCCACGGATTACCGCTCTCTGCACGATCCGGCCGTGATTCAGGCGATGCATTACATCCGTAATCACGCCTGTAAGGGAATCAAAGTTGAGCAGGTGCTGGATGCCATCGGCATGTCGCGCTCCAATCTTGAGAAGCGATTTAAAGAAGAGGTCGGCGAGACCATTCACGCCGTACTGCATGCGGAAAAACTCCATAAAGCCCGCAGCCTGTTGATTTCCACCTCGTTGTCTATTAACGAAATTTCGCAAATCTGCGGTTACCCGTCACTGCAATATTTTTATTCGGTGTTCAAAAAGGAGTACGACGCCACACCGAAAGATTACCGCGAACGACACAGCGAATTTTCTCGTTAGCAATAAAAAACCCGGCCTGATTAGCCGGGTTTTTTCGGTTCGTCGCGATGAATTACATATTCGCCGCCAGCAACCGCTGGTTATCCTGATACATGGCAAACAGGTAGTTGTTATAGCTCTGCCCTTTGGTGGAGTAGCCCTGGAGCTTGTGGATCATATTGCTCGCCGTCAGCTCCTGATCCGCTTTGCGCAGCTGCGCGCGGGATTTACGGAACGATGAGTACGCCGGGTGGGTATTCAGGTTGTTCACGTACGCCGACACAGACTCTTTCACGGAATCAAAGTGCGAATAACCTTTCACTTTACCTGTCCCGCTGTTGCAGTGGCGCTTCGCACACTTCATGCCGAAAAGGTTGTTATTGCTGCGGGCCAGTTTTGACGTTCCCCAACCACTTTCTGCCGCAGCCATCGTCGCAACCATGCTGGTTGGAATAATGTCTACGCGTTCCAGCAATGTGTTCCACGGAATACGTTTGGTATTACCGTTCCACTTTACGTCGTAGTTTTGGGCAATTTTCTTCAGACGCGCGCGTTCGCTCGGCGACCAGCGTCCGTCATACTGTTTAGAGATAAGCCAGTTACGTTCCGCAGTAATTACCGCGTTTTGGCTGGTAATGTAAGGCATGACTGTCCGGAGAAACGCTTTTTTTCTTGGGGTCCCGGAAGGGTATTTTCGCAAATCAGGAAGTGAACCGCTTATTTCACTATTGCGAGAATACTCTTTCTTACTGCTTGCCTGGTGCTTACCGCTGGTTTTCTTAATCTGAGCTGTGTGACTCGTCGTCGTGTGCTGTTTTGCCAGCACTTCACCTGAAACTGCATAGGTGAAAAAGATGAGTATCGCCGCCCCGATTCGTCGTAATCGAGTCGATATCATTAGGTCTCCTGGTCGGATAAATGCATTCCAACACCTTATTCATGAGAAAAATTTGTGAACCGAATTTCAAATCTTACCAAAAATAACCTTCAAGAGCAGTAAAAGAAATAATACAAATCCGAAACCTTGTCACGTACGACCTTCTTATCGTAGTTAAAAATAATGATTTATCTGATGCTTATCGCAGAAAAAAGCAAAAATGAGAGATGACTCACTCATCCTGTGGATTCAGCCTCGCAACGCTGAAACAGGGATGAGACCGGCTGGCGAAAATTTTGCCAAAATAGCAAAAACCCTAATGGGAGCCGCCTGATGAAGAAAACTATTCCTGCCCTGCTGTTACTGCCCGGCGCTGCATTCGCGCAGTGGAGCCTGCCCGACTTACCTGCTTTTGTTGAACAAAGCCCCGGCGTATTTATCGCCCAGGGCGCGCTGGAAAAAGGTGAACGTCCCCTGCGTTTAACCCAGGGTGAACAATGCTGGCAGCCGAGCGGAGCAATTAAATTAAATCAGATGCTGTCGCTTACGCCCTGCGCGGGCGATGCGCCTGAGTGGCGGCTGTTTCGTAGCGGCAATTATCAGGTACAAATCGATACCCGTTCGGGTACGCCGACCCTGATGCTGAGCGTGAAACAGGATGCGCCGCAAACCGTCGCGGCAACCGTTCGCCAGTGCCCAAAATGGGATGGCGGCCCGGTGACCGTTTCGGTTAACGATCGCTTTGAAGAAGGTTCACAGGTACGCGACTTCTACAGCGGCAATAGCGCAACCGTAACCGACGGCAGAATTACCCTGATGCCCGCCGCAAGCAGCAATGGGCTGCTACTTCTGGAAGCGGAAGAAACGAACGATAAAGCGCCCTTTAGCTGGCATAACGCCACCGTCTACTTTGTGCTCACCGACCGCTTCGAGAACGGCAACCCTGATAACGACAACAGCTACGGACGGCACAAGGACGGGATGGAGGAGATCGGCACCTTCCACGGCGGCGATTTGCAGGGCCTGGCGCAAAAACTGGATTACCTACAGGCGCTTGGCGTTAACGCGTTATGGATAAGCGCCCCCTTTGAGCAGATCCACGGTTGGGTCGGCGGCGGCACGAAAGGCGATTTCCCGCATTATGCCTATCACGGTTACTACACTCAGGACTGGACCACGCTCGACGCCAATATGGGTACGCGCGACGATCTCCAGAAGCTGGTTGACGGCGCGCACCAGCGCGGCATCCGCGTTCTTTTTGATATCGTCATGAACCACGTCGGTTACGCCACTCTGGCGGATATGCAGCAATACCAGTTTGGCGCGCTGTATCTGAAAGGCGATGAGATCGCCAAAACCCTCGGCGAGAACTGGACCGACTGGAAACCCGGTCCGGGCCAGAGCTGGCACAGCTTTAATGACTACATCAACTTCAGCGATAAGGCCGCCTGGGAGAAATGGTGGGGTAAAAACTGGATCCGCACCGATATTGGCGACTACGACAGCCCCGGCTTTGACGATCTCACCATGTCGCTGGCGTTTCTACCAGACCTGAAAACCGAATCCGTTACGCCCACCGGGCTGCCCAACTTTTATAGCCAGAAACCTGACACCCGGGCCAAAGAGCGGCCCAACTATACGTCGCGTGATTACCTGACCCAGTGGCTCAGCCAGTGGGTGCGGGACTACGGCATTGACGGTTTCCGGGTCGATACGGCAAAGCATGTCGAGCTGGGCGCCTGGCAGCAGTTGAAAAATCAGGCCAACGACGCGCTGACAGAATGGAAAGCCGCTCATCCGGATAAAAAGCTGGACGACGCCCCTTTCTGGATGACTGGCGAGGCCTGGGGGCATGGCGTCATGCAGAGCGATTACTACCGCAACGGCTTTGACGCGATGATCAATTTTGATTATCAGGAACAGGCAGCGGGCGCGGTGGATTGTCTGGCGAATATGGATCCCATCTGGCAACAAATGGCGGACAAACTTCAGCAGTTTAACGTCTTAAGCTATCTCTCTTCGCACGATACCCGGTTATTCCGTGAAGGCGGCACCCGCGCGGCAGAGCTGCTGCTGTTAGCGCCCGGTGCGGTGCAGATTTTTTATGGTGATGAGACGGCGCGCCCGTTTGGACCCACCGGGTCCGATCCGCTGCAGGGCACCCGTTCGTCGATGAACTGGCAGGACGTTGAGAGCGCACAGGCCGCGACGCTGGCGCACTGGCAGAAAATCGCTCAGTTCCGCGCGCGCCACCCGGCGATTGGCGAAGGTAAACACATCCCGCTGAGCGACGACAAGATGTATGGTTTCAGCCGCGTTCAGGGCGACGACACGGTGATGGTGCTCTGGGCAGGCGAACCGCAAAAGTGATGTAGCAGGTTATGCCAGCAAATTACATATGCCTGGCATAATCGGCAATCCTTGTCTGGACTGGCCTGTTTGCGCCGTTGAACCGGTAGCGTTATCGTGAGCCTCTTTTATAAGTATTCGATATCAAGACGGCTATGACTTTTTCTCTTTTCGGCGACAAATTCACCCGCCATGCAGGCATTACGCGCCTGATGGAAGACCTTAACGACGGGTTACGCACTCCTGGCGCAATCATGCTGGGCGGTGGGAACCCGGCGCAAATCCCGGAGATGAACGACTATTTCCAGAAACTACTGGGTGAGATGCTGGAAACCGGCAAAGTCACTGAAGCGCTTTGTAATTATGACGGCCCGCAGGGTAAAAGCGAACTGCTGGACGCGCTCGCCGGTATGCTGCGCGAAGAATTTGGTTGGGATATCGAACCACAGAATATTGCGCTAACAAACGGCAGCCAGAGCGCATTTTTCTACTTATTTAACCTGTTCGCAGGTCGCCAGGCGGACGGCTCGACTAAAAAAGCGCTGTTCCCGCTGGCGCCGGAATACATCGGCTATGCGGATTCCGGCCTGGAAGAGGAGCTTTTCGTCTCGGCGCGCCCAAATATTGAACTGCTGCCGGAAGGCCAGTTTAAATATCACGTGGATTTCGAGCATCTGCATATTGGTGAAGAAACCGCGATGATCTGCGTCTCGCGCCCCACCAACCCGACCGGTAATGTGATCACCGATGACGAGCTGATGAAGCTGGACGCCCTTGCTAACCAGCACGGTATCCCGCTGGTCATTGATAACGCTTATGGCGTCCCCTTCCCGGGCATTATTTTTTCTGAAGCGCGCCCGCTGTGGAACCCCAATATTGTTCTGTGCATGAGCCTGTCGAAACTGGGCCTGCCGGGTAGCCGCTGCGGCATTATTATCGCCAATGAAAAGATCATCTCCGCCGTCAGCAATATGAACGGTATTATCAGCCTGGCACCTGGGGGCATCGGCCCGGCTATCGCCTGTGAAATGATTAAGCGTAAAGACCTGCTGCGCTTGTCGGAAACGGTGATTAAACCCTTTTATCAGCAGCGCGTTCAGGAAACGATTGCCGTTATTCGCCGCTATTTGCCGGAAGAGCGTTGCCTGATCCACAAGCCGGAAGGCGCGATTTTTCTGTGGCTGTGGTTTAAAGATTTACCCATCACCACCGAGCTGTTGTATCAGCGCCTGAAAAAGCGCGGCGTATTGATGGTGCCGGGGGATTACTTCTTCCCGGGTCTCGATAAACCGTGGCCGCATACCCATCAGTGTATGCGCATGAATTACGTGCCGGAACTGGAAAAAATTGAGGCTGGGGTGAAAATCCTGGCGGAAGAGATTGCGCTCGCCTGGCAAGAGGCCAGCGCATAATCGATTACCACGCCGCCGCCCGGCGGCGTTTTTCCGCGCTAATTTGCTCAAGCTGTTTCGGATCCATACAGCGCAACGCTGATGTGGGGCACGCCTCAACGCACGCCGGGCCCGCGTCCCGATGCCAGCATAAATCGCACTTCAGCGCCTGCACCTGATGTGCCGCGACAGTGACCACTTCCATCGCCCCGTACGGACATGCCACCATACAGGTCTTGCAGCCAATACAGCGCGCTTGATCCACATATACAAAATCCTCACGGCGAGAGATCGCCTGAGTGGGGCAAACCGCGCCGCACGGCGCGTCTTCACATTGCCGACACACCGCCGCCGTAGACAGCATGCCGGTTTTGACGACCCGAATCCGCGGTTGAAAGGCTTCAGCGCTAATCTCTGAACAATCCTGCGAGGCCTGATGCGAGACAACGCAGGCCACTTCACAGGTACGGCAACCGATACATTTGTTCGCTTCGGCAACAATAAAGCGGTTCATTTCCCACTCCATCAGACCCTGAAAGAGCCAGATTGCCAGAAAATTCCTGCTTGTCTCTTTGATCCTGGCGGGTAAAGAGGCCAGATTTCGTTAGCGGGTCAATATGCCCTTGCCGGTCGCTCATAAATCCTGGCTAGCCTCCTGTTTTTAAACCATTACCTTTATTTACATTCCGCTGCCGGGCCTCAGCCATAATTAGTCGTATGCCTCCCTGAAAGGAAAATCATATGCAGCATTTCATTGGCTTCGATGTAGGTGGAACGCACATCAAACATGGCGTGATTGATGAAGAAGGTAATGAGTTGGCTTCCGATGAGTACGACACGCCGGAAGACGAGCAAACGTTCCGCAAAAAATGGCAGGAAGTGGTTGAGGCGTACCAGAATGAACACGAGATTGTTGGCATAGGCGTCAGCTTTCCCGGCCACATTAACGCGCATACCGGCGAGGCCGCCAAAGCCGGCGCGCTGGAATATATGGACGGCGTTAATCTGCTGGAGCTGTTTGCTGAACTGACCGATCTTCCCGCCGTTGTTGAAAACGACGCCAATTGCGCGGCGCTGGGCGAACTGTGGCGCGGTGCGGGAAAAGAGTATGAAAACTTTGTGTGCATTACCGTTGGGACCGGCATCGGCGGCGGGATTATTCTCGACGGCGAACTTTACCGGGGCTCGCATTACCGCGCCGGCGAGTTTGGTGTGATCCCGGTGGGTAATAACGGTGAATGCATGCATGAAGTGGCCTCCGCCAGCGGGTTGATGGAGGCCTGCCGCCAGGCGTTGGCGCTGTCAGTAGACGAAATGCCCCACGGCAAAGAGCTGTTTGAAAGGATGAACAACGATGTTCATTTACGCGAAGCAATTAATGAATGGGCGCGCAATCTGGCGCGCGGCGTTTATAGCGTGATTTCAATGTTTGATCCGCAGGTGGTATTGATTGGCGGCGGCATTAGCGAAGAGGAGAAAGTTTTCCAGCTGCTGGGCCGCCATCTGGAAACTTTTGAGCTGTGGGATGACTTGCAGGTCCCGATCCAGCCCTGCCAACTGGGGAATCAGGCAGGGCGACTCGGCGCAGTCTGGCTGGCGAAGAAAAAAATCGCGCCCCGGAAATGAGGCGCGATCGACGTTGCTAATAATCAAAATGCCGCCTGGTAGATAGCCACAATCTCATCGTGCGACGCCTGAACAGGGTTGGTTAAACCACAGGCGTCTTTCAGCGCATTGGTGGCAAGCGTCGCAAAATCCTGTTCTT
Organism: Atlantibacter hermannii; assembly: GCF_009907385.1. Lineage (GTDB taxonomy): Bacteria > Pseudomonadota > Gammaproteobacteria > Enterobacterales > Enterobacteriaceae > Atlantibacter > Atlantibacter hermannii_A. The sequence goes on along the minus strand of NZ_JAAATR010000002.1, from coordinate 14,857 downwards.
TGACGTTCAGATCGCGCAAGCCAGCCGGAATATTAACGCGTTTCGCCAGTTGGCGGATGGCTTCAACGCAGGCTTTCGCCCCTTGTTGGGCGCTCATGGCGCTGACATCCACGCCCATCGCCTCGGCGCAGTCGCGTAAACGTGCCGCAGCCACACGGCTGTTAAAATGCTCGACGTGCGGCAGCAGGATGGCATTACATACGCCGTGCGGCAGATCGTAGAAGCCGCCGAGCTGGTGCGCCATAGCGTGAACGTAGCCGAGCGAGGCGTTATTAAAGGCCATACCCGCCATAAATTGCGCATACGCCATGGCTTCACGCGCGACCATGTTATCGCCTTCATCGACGGCAACCGGCAAGTTTTTGGCGATCATGGTGATTGCCTTCAGTGCACAGGCGTCGGTAATCGGCGTGGCGGCAATGGATACATAGGCTTCAATAGCATGGGTCAACGCGTCCATACCGGTAGCCGCCGTCAGGGATTTTGGCATTCCCATCATTAAGGCCGGGTCGTTAACCGACATTACCGGCGTAACATGTTTATCAACAATCGCCATTTTTATATGACGTTGTTCGTCAGTGATAATGCAGAAGCGGGTCATTTCTGACGCCGTGCCCGCCGTGGTATTAATGGCAATCATCGGCAGCTGCGGTTTCGGCGAGCGATCGACGCCTTCATAATCCCGAATATCACCGCCGTTCGCTGCAACCAGAGCAATACCTTTTGCGCAGTCGTGAGGAGAGCCGCCGCCCAGTGAAATGACACAATCACAATGGTTAGCGCGTAATATCGCCAGGCCCGCTTCCACATTGGCCGTTGTCGGATTGGGGTGCGTGCCATCAAACACAACGCTTTTAATATTGCGCTCAGTCAGCGCGTGCTGAAGCTGCTCCGCCATCCCCAGTTTCGCCAGCATTACATCGGTAACGATCAGCGCACTTTTATAACCATAATCGCGGGCGGTATTTAACGCATCATGTAAGGAATTCATGCCAATAATATTGACGGCGGGAATATAAAATACGGATGTCATCATTTTCTTCCTTAGTGGATTTAAAAACTTTTTCCGTAATATACCTGCGCCATTCAAAAAGATAGCGACCCACAATAAAAACAAATAATAAATGACACCAGGAATAACAATACAGAAAAATTAAGAAGTTATTTATTATTAATATTAATGAATCAAAGTGATGTATTTATTTATACAAATACATCACTTCCCCGGCGCATCGTTACTGATGGCTGAATAATGCCGCATCCCGTAATAAATGCTCATTGCCGCGACGGCGAGTAAAACCGATACGGTCAAAGTACTCCAGGATTTGAATCGCCAGTTTCCTGCCCACATTCAGACTGTCGCGGAAATCCGCCGCCTGGGTGGATCCTTTTTCACTGTCCAGCCGGCGGATCAGGTCAGCGAACATCACAATCCGATCGTTACGGTAATAACGATCTTTAACGATCGCGGTAATCAGCCCCTGCAACGCCGCCTGACGGAGAAATTTACGCATCTCCTGTTCGTCGGTGCCGGTTTCACGGGCCAGATCGCGCACCCACCACGGGTCGTCGCCAAACAAGCCGGCGATGCTATCCCAGCGCTGCTGCTGTTCGGGCGTAAAGCCCGCCTGATGCCCTGGTAAATGCAGCCAGCCCTGATAGCTGACAATCAACCCCGCCTCGCGCATCTTCTCAATCAGCGCCAGCACCAGCGGATCTTCCTGCGAAGGCAGCGCCATACGGCGCAGGCGTTCGCGCCCCGGCCCCGGTTCATCGCTATGCTGATCGTGATAGTAGCTGAGCGTATCCAGCAGTTTGCGCTGCCAGCGCGCCGCCACTTCGGCGCTGAGTAGATGCTCGCCCGCCTGGAGCCGCTCGGGCCGGTTTAGCAACGCCGCCAGCCCCTGCGGCGTCAGCTGACGATGCCAGGCGAAATCCGGCAGCGATACCGCGCCGCGCTCAAGGTGCAGCGTCAGCGCTCCGGCATCGTCCTGCACATCAGCAAGACGCGCCAGCCAGTCGAGAAACTCGCTCTGCCGCTTGCCGCGACGCGGCGGATCGGTCAACAGCACGCTTCCGCCACCCAGCGTGTGCCTGGCGCTGATATCGCGCAAAATCACCCGATCGTCGTCGCACAGCCACAGCGGGGTATCCAGCACCAGCTCGGCAAAGCGCTCGTTGAGCAGGGAAATGCGCCCGGTGATATGGCTGGCAGCATGATGAATGTGCAGCGGTTGCCACTGCTGGAACGGTGCCAGGGCATGCGTCTCGATAATCACCCGATCGCAAAGATGGCGCGGCGCGGTGGAAAGCAGCCAGTCGCCACGGCTGATCTGCTCTTTTTGAGCGTCGCCGCTGATGTTCAGCGCAATACGCTGCCCGGCGCGCGCCTGCTGGGTAGCGGTGTTTTGCGCATGCAAACCGCGCACCCGCATTGGTTTGTCAACGCCCGTCAGCCACAGCGTATCGCCGACATTCACTTCACCGCTTAGCGCCGTGCCGGTCACCACCAGGCCCGCGCCCTTAACGGTAAACGCCCGGTCAATCGCCAGGCGAAAACGGTGCGCTACGGGGTGCGTTTGCGGTTGCAGTTCACGGATGTGCTGGCGTAGGGCGTCAATACCCTGCGCTTGCGTGGCGGCGGTGACAAACAGCGCTGCCGCAGGCCAGTTCATGCGCGCCAGCAGGTTTTCCACCTCGGCTTTCACCGCCTTAACGCGCGCGTCATCCACCCGATCCGCTTTGGTGAGCGCGACCGTGAGCGTGGGGCGTCCGGCCAGTTGCAGCAAGGTTAAATGCTCTTCGGTTTGCGCCATCACGCCGTCATCGCACGCCACCACCAGCAGCGCATGGTCGATACCGCCCACGCCCGCCAGCATATTAGCGAGGAATTTTTCATGGCCCGGCACGTCGATGAAACCAATCACCCGGCCATCCTCCTGCGGCCAGTAGGCGTAACCCAAATCAATGGTCATGCCGCGCTGTTTCTCTTCTGGTAAACGGTCGGCGTTTACGCCGGTCAGCGCCTGCAACAGCGTGGTTTTACCGTGGTCAACGTGTCCTGCGGTGGCAATAATCATTTGGTCAACATCTCCATAAAGCGCGCTTCATCTTCAAGGCAACGTAAATCCAGCCATACCCGACCCTCGTAAATGCGGCCAATCACCGGCGTCGTTAAATTGCGCAGATCGGCAGCCAGTTTTTCCGCCGTGCCGCCCCGTCCGTCGCGAGGCGTAAAGGTTATCGCCGCGCTGGGCAGACGATCTACCGGCAACGAGCCACTGCCGATTTGCGACTGGCACGGCATGACGGCAACGTCGAACGCCTCGCCAAAACGCTGCTGCAAACCGGGCAACAGGCGCTGCGCCTGCCGGCGGATCGCCCCGGCATCGCGGGTTAATAACCGCAGCGTGGGAAGCTGTTGCTCAAGCGCCTCCGGATGTTGGTACAGGCGCAGCGTGGCTTCCAGCGCGGCGAGCGTCATTTTATCCGCCCTTAGCGCACGTTTTAACGGGTGGCGCTGTACGCGTTCGATCAGCGCTTTTTTACCAACGATAATACCTGCCTGCGGGCCCCCCAGCAGTTTATCGCCAGAAAAGCTCACCAGGCTGACGCCAGCGGCAATCAGCTCCTGCACCATGGGTTCTTTCGGCAAGCCGTAACGGCTCAGATCCACCAGCGAGCCGCTGCCTAAATCCGATACCACCGGCACGCCGAGCGGATCGGCCAACTGCACCAGTTCCGCTTCGCTGATGGCCCGGGTAAAGCCTTCAATATGGTAATTACTGGTGTGAACTTTCATCAGCAAGGCGGTATTTTCACCTATCGCCTGCTGGTAGTCCGCAGGATGCGTACGGTTGGTGGTGCCCACTTCCACCAGCTGGCAACCCGCCTGGCGCATCACATCGGGAATACGGAATGAACCACCGATCTCCACCAGTTCGCCGCGTGATACCACCACCTCTTTGCCATCGGAACAGGCTGCCAGCATCAGCAACACGGCGGCGGCGTTGTTATTGACGATGCAGGCATCTTCCGCGCCGGTAAGCTCGCACAACAGCTGCGCCAGCGCCCGATCGCGATGACCGCGCCCGGCATCGTCCAGATCGTATTCCAGAGTGATCGCCGAACGCATCACTTTCGCCACAGCCTCAATGGCGCTTTCTGACTGCAACGCGCGCCCCAGATTGGTATGCAACACTGTACCGGTGAGATTGAACACCGCACGATACGCGCTCTGCGTGGCGGCGCTTAACCGACGTTCACAGGCAGCAGCCCACTGCTGGCACCAGTCCGGCAACGCATGGCATTCCCGCACGTTGTGCCGGGCCTCGTCCTGAAGCTGGCGCAGCATTTCGGCGACCTGGGTATGGCCCCAGTGTTTAAGTAGCGGTTGAAATGCCGCATCCCGCAGCAGGCTGTCCGTAGAAGGGATCTGGCTATAGAGCGAACGGTTTTCTGTAGTCATGGCGCTGAATGGGTTAGGGAAAATACCCATCAGTGTACAGGGGGCAATACCCCCTGTCATATCAGGAGATCAAGCTGTGGGCGGTTCGGTACGGGCAAAGCTCTCGCGCTGGAATAATGTTTCTACCAGTTTCACCAGCTTCGGGCGGTCCACGCACCAGCCCGGCGATACCCGGCGGAAATTGAGATAACCAATGGCGCAGGCGACGGCGATGGTGGCGACATTCAGTTCATCCGCTTTCAGCGTGCCGTCCGCCACGTACTTTTCCAGGGTATCGAGGCTGCGGCTGATTTTTTCACGCTGGCGCAGCAGCTCGGTCCCGGACTGTTGCGCAGCCGGGCGAGCCTGTTCGCGCACTGAGACTAGCCCCGCATCCATAATACCGTCGGCCAGGGCTTCAATCTGGCGCACTTTTAACGAGGCCATGGGATCGCGCGGCAGCAGCGCCGGGGCGATACCCAGCAGCTCCAGGTATTCCACGATGATGGGGGAGTTAAACCACACGTCACCGTCGTCGGTCACCAGTGCCGGCACTTTGCCTAGCGGGTTGTACTGGACGATTTTGTTCTGCGCTTCATACGGGGCATCGTTGACAAATTCAAACGTAATCCCCTTCTCAAGCATGATTATCGAAATCTTGCGTACAAACGGGCTGGTGTAGCTACCGACAAGCTTCATGACTGACTCCCTGGATAAACGCCAATAAAACGATAAGTATGGCGCAGATCGGGTGAAATGGCAGGACGGCAAGGCAACTTGCCGTCCCGTTGTCTGGATTAGTGATCGAGATAGAGATAGTGCATCCAGCTGGTCATCCTCAGCAGCACTTTGCGCATCACGGAAACATGGGTGAAATGCCGGGAATAGACGGCGACCTGGGCGTAGATCCCGTCCGGCAGCGCATCAATATCTTCACTGGGGTCGAGAATAATCGTCGCGATCACGCCGTCGCCGCCGGGAGTCATGTTGAGCGTTTGCAGTGTGCCCTGCGACTGATACGCGCCGGTAGGCACAATCGGGCTGATCATCGCCAGCTTGCCGTGGAATACCTGTCCCGGCAGCGCGTTAAATACCACCTCTGCGTCATCGCCGGGTTGCAGGCGCAGCAGCGAGTTCTGGCGGAATGCGGCAATCACCTGGCGTTTTTGCTCAGGAATAAACACCATTACCGGGCGCAGCGGCAACGCTGCCGCATAGGTGCCGGGCCGTACCAGAACCTGCGTGACATAGCCATTTTCCGGCGCGCGCACCACGGTTTGCGACAGGTTATAGGTGGCTTCCGCCACCTGGGCGCGCAGGCTGGCCACTTCAGACCGATCGCCGAACAAACGGCTGTTAATCTGGCTTTTAATCTGCTGCTGATCGGCCAGCGATGCTTTCAGCACGGCTTCCTGGGCCAGATATTGCTGGCGAGCGGTATCAATATCCCGCTCGGAAAACGGATTAACCTTCGCCTGGCTGCCACGCAAATAGCGTTGATAATCCTTGAAGAACCTGTCGCGTTCTGCAGTAGCCTGCGCGGTAATCGCTTCGGCTTCCTGCAATTGCGACTCCAGCACTTTGGTGGCGTTTTCCGCCGTCACCAAATCCGCCTGCAATTTTCGTAAGCGGGCCTCATAACGCGTGGGGTCAAGTTTAAACAGCATCTCGCCTTTCTTAATGAGCTGGTTTTGCTTTTGCGTTACATCAACAACCACACCGGTGACCTGAGGAACGATGGGAATAGAAATCACCGCTTTTTGCGCGGTAAACGTATATGGGTGGTTGTAATTCATTAATAAAATTAACGCACCCACCAGAAATACGCCGCCCAGCGCCGCTGTGGGGATGGTCCATTTATTTACCGGTATTTTAAAAATTTTAAATATCAGCCAGGCCAGCGCGACATAGGTGAGGATAATGAGCAGGTCCATGATTATTCACCCGTTTCATTAGTTTTTTGATGATTCTTCTGACGCGCCAGTTCGTTTTCCAGCACGATAATCCGCTGATTTAACGCATCTATTCGTTGAGTATCCTGCATACCCCACCCGCGTTCGGGGCGGTAAAGCGTGGCCCAAATCCATAAGAATGGCCAAATGACATGTAGCGTAAATAAGCTAACCCAGCCCGCGACGTGAATAGCGTCCGCATGAGGATGATTACGTTTTTTGGCAATTTCATAAGGGATGTCATGAATAATGATCACCCCATAGAAAATAATCAGAAAAACCACGATTAATACGCCAAGTGCGAAATAATTCAGAAACATGTCGGCCTCCCACGAGAAACCCACCCGGCGCGCGGCACAGCCAGCGCATCAGGCGCAAAGCATCTGTTATCCGTGATTTGAAAATACGCCAGCCAGCAAGTTAATGCGGAGATCAGGCTGTTATCTGGCTGTCATGGTTTACTGTTATTAAGTAGCCCATTGCAGGCCCGTACCGCTTGATAATTCAATAATAGAATAATTTAGCTACGGGCGCTTTGCCTCATACTGAAGGATGATGACCCTTCTGAATGTCGCAAAATTACAGGCCGCAGCTAAGCCGTAGTCAGATTTGCTGTTGATCACATTCAGTTAAATCCGAGTCAAAATTTATTGTGATCGTCATCACAAACAAATAACAAACCAGCCGTCATAAAATGTGATTATTGTCACACTTAACCCTCTAAAACGGCACTTTCTTTATCTTTGTTCTTTTTCTACACAGTGAATTTGTGATCATAATCACTTCATATACCTGGCCTACCCCCTGAAAAAGGAGATCTAAATCACACTATTTCCCGTCGACTGGACAGTTGAACGATTCAGTGCCAGATTTCGCATCACAAGGACATTGAGCCGGCTACCTCTGCCGCCACGTTCACAATAAACCTCGGGCCGCAAGCCTGCGCGTAAACATAAGAAGGGGTGTTTTATGTCATCCGATATCAAGATCAAGGTGCAAAGCTTTGGTCGTTTTCTAAGTAACATGGTAATGCCAAACATCGGCGCATTTATCGCCTGGGGTATTATCACGGCGCTGTTTATTCCCACCGGATGGTTGCCGAACGAAACGCTGGCGAAGCTTGTCGGCCCGATGATCACCTATCTGCTGCCGTTGTTGATCGGTTACACCGGTGGCCGTCTGATTGGCGGTGACCGCGGCGGCGTAGTCGGCGCCATCACCACCATGGGCGTGATCGTGGGCGCGGATATGCCGATGTTCCTCGGCGCAATGATTGCCGGTCCGCTGGGCGGCTGGGCGATTAAACACTTCGATAACTGGGTAGACGGTAAGATCAAATCCGGTTTTGAAATGCTGGTGAACAACTTCTCCGCTGGCATCATCGGTATGATCCTGGCGATTCTGGCGTTCCTCGGCATTGGCCCGATGGTAGAAGTGCTCTCTAAGGCACTGGCGGCAGGCGTTAACTTCATGGTTGTCCATGATATGTTGCCGCTGGCGTCCATCTTCGTTGAACCGGCAAAAATTCTGTTCCTGAACAACGCGATTAACCACGGCATCTTCTCGCCGCTGGGTATTCAGCAGTCTCATGAACTCGGCAAATCTATTTTCTTCCTGATTGAAGCCAACCCGGGCCCGGGTATGGGTATCCTGCTGGCGTACATGTTCTTTGGTCGTGGCAGCGCCAAGCAGTCTGCGGGCGGCGCGGCAATCATTCACTTCCTGGGCGGTATCCACGAAATTTACTTCCCGTATGTGCTGATGAACCCGCGTCTGCTGATCGCCGTCATCCTCGGCGGTATGACCGGCGTGTTCTGCCTGAGCGTGCTGGACGGCGGCCTGGTTTCTCCGGCTTCTCCGGGTTCTATCCTGGCAGTGCTGGCCATGACCCCGAAAGGCGCCTACTTCGCCAACCTGGTGGCGATCTTCGCGGCAATGGGCGTATCCTTCGTGATCGCCGCCATCCTGCTGAAAACCAGCAAGGTGAAAGAAGAAGACGACATCGAAGCCGCTACTCGCCGTATGCAGGATATGAAAGCGCAGTCCAAAGGCGTGGCCAGCCCACTGTCTGCTGGCGAAGTGACCAACGACCTGAGCCACGTGCGTAAAATCATCGTGGCCTGCGACGCCGGTATGGGCTCCAGCGCCATGGGTGCAGGCGTGCTGCGTAAGAAAGTACAGGATGCGGGTTTGACCAACATCTCTGTGACCAACAGCGCGATCAACAGCCTGCCGTCTGACGTGGATGTGGTGATCACCCACCGCGATTTGACCGAGCGCGCGATGCGCCAGGCGCCGCAGGCCCAGCATATTTCGCTGACCAACTTCCTGGACAGCGGCCTGTACACCAGCCTGACCGAGCGTCTGGTTGCCGCGCAGCGTCATACTGACAACGAAGCGAAAGTCCGCACCAGCCTGCAGGACAGCTTTGACGCCAACGACACCCACCTGTTTAAGCTGAGCGCGGAAAACATCTTCCTGGGCCGCACCGCGAGCCACAAAGAAGAAGCGATTCGCTTTGCCGGCGAGCAACTGGTAAAAGGCGGCTACGTGCAGCCGGAATACGTGGATGCGATGCTGGAGCGTGAAAAACTGACCCCGACCTATCTGGGTGAGTCTATCGCGGTACCGCACGGCACCGTAGAAGCGAAAGATCGCGTACTGAAAACCGGCGTAGTCTTCTGCCAGTACCCGCAAGGCGTGCGTTTTGGCGAAGAGGAAGACGATATTGCCCGTCTGGTTATCGGCATCGCGGCTCGCAACAACGAGCACATCCAGGTGATCACCAGCCTGACCAACGCGCTGGATGATGAAACCGTGATTGAGCGTCTGGCGAATACCACCAGCGTTCAGGAAGTTCTCGACCTGTTAAGCGGCAAGAAAGCGTAATTCCTTTCCCTCTCCCTTCACGGGAGAGGGTTTGGGTGAGGGGCACGACGTTCGGCTCTTCACCCCAACCCTCTCGGGTGATTCAAATTTAGGAAGGTTCAGACAATGAAAGCATTACATTTTGGCGCAGGTAATATTGGACGTGGTTTCATCGGCAAACTGCTCGCGGACGCGGGTATCAGCCTCACTTTCGCCGATGTAAACCAGACCGTCCTGGATGCGTTGAACGCGCGTCACAGCTATCAGGTACACGTTGTCGGCGAAAACGAACAGGTCGACACGGTATCCGGCGTGAACGCGGTCAGCAGCATTGGCGACGATGTGGTTACGTTGATTTCAGAAGTCGATTTAGTCACCACGGCGGTCGGCCCGGTGGTATTAGAGCGCATCGCGCCCGCCATCGCCAAAGGCCTGATGATGCGCAGAGCTAACGGCAACACCGCCCCGCTGAATATCATCGCCTGTGAAAACATGGTGCGCGGCACCAGCCAACTGAAAGGCCACGTCATGGCGGCGCTGGCGGCTGACGATCAGGAGTGGGTGGATGAGCATATCGGCTTTGTGGACTCCGCCGTTGACCGCATCGTGCCGCCGTCCGAATCCGCTACCCACGATCCGCTGGAAGTGACGGTAGAAACCTTCAGCGAGTGGATTGTTGATAAAACCCAGTTTAAAGGCGATCTGCCGAACATTCCGGGCATGGAACTGACCGACAATTTAATGGCGTTTGTCGAGCGTAAGCTCTTCACCCTTAACACCGGGCATGCTATAACCGCGTACCTTGGAAAACTAGCGGGTCATCAGACCATTCGCGACGCCATTCTCGATGAGAAAATCCGCGCCGTGGTGAAAGGCGCGATGGAAGAGAGCGGCGCGGTGCTGATTAAGCGCTACGGCTTTGATGCCGATAAGCATGCGGCATACATCCAGAAAATCCTCGGCCGTTTCGAAAACCCGTATTTAAAAGACGACGTTGAGCGCGTAGGCCGCCAGCCGCTGCGTAAACTGAGCGCGGGTGACCGTTTGATCAAGCCATTACTGGGCACGCTGGAATACGGTTTGCCGCACGATAACCTGGTGCTGGGAATTGCCGCCGCGATGCACTATCGCAGCGAACAGGATCCGCAAGCTCAGGAACTGGCGCAGCTGCTGGCTGAGAAAGGTCCGCAGGCCACGCTGGCTGAGATCTCCGGTCTGGATGCCAACAGCGAGGTTGTGGCGGCGGCAGTTAACGCGTATAACGCGCAACCATGATGTGTCCGGGTGCGGTGCAGCCCGCACCCGTTTTAAGATTGTCAGATATGCAGGCAAAAATGGAAGAAACACAGGCTTTTGAAAACCGTGTGCTTGAGCGTCTGAATGCTGGCAAAACCGTCCGAAGCCTGTTAATCGCCGCGGTAGAATTGCTTACCGAGGCGGTTAATATCCTGGTGCTTCAGGTCTTCCGCAAAGATGACTACGCGGTGAAATACGCGGTTGAGCCATTGCTGGACGGCGACGGCCCGCTGGGCGATCTTTCCGTGCGATTAAAGCTCATTTACGGCCTTGGCGTGATCAGCCGCGCCGAATATGAAGACTGCGAGTTATTAATGGCGCTGCGCGAAGAGCTGAATCACGACGGCAATGAATACGCCTTCACTGACGATGAAATTCTCGGCCCGTTTGGCGAGTTGCACTGCGTCAGCGCCCTGCCTCCCGCGCCGGTTTTTGACGTTGGCGGCGATCCGGCGCTTAACGCGATGCAGAAACAGCGCTACCAGCAAATTGTCCGCTCCACCATGGTTCTCTCCCTGACTGAGCTTATCTCCCGGGTAAGCTTAAAAAAAGCCTTCCAGAAGTAAGCCCGCGCACAATAGTGTATCCTTGCAGTGAATTCCCACAGTTTTGAGCCATTATCATGAAAGAAGTCGAAAAAAACGAAATTAAACGTCTTAGCGATCGTCTGGACGCCATTCGCCACCAGCAGGCAGGCCTGTCGCTGGTTGAGCACGCGGATAAATACGCCGAGCTGGAAAAAGAAAAAGCGACCCTGGAAACCGAAATCGCCCGTCTGCACGGCGTGGTCAGCCAGAAGCTCAGCAAAGAAGCGCAAAAGCTGATGGATATGCCGTTTAAGCGCGCCATCACTAAAAAAGAGCAGGCAGATATGGGCAAGCTGAAAAAAAGCGTCCGCGGTCTGGTGGTGGTTCACCCGATGACCGCGCTGGGCCGGGAAATGGGTCTGAAAGTCATGACCGGATTTGCGAAGGGCGAGTTTTAGTTCTTGATCAGAATACGACTCACGAACAATAAGAGATATTCTTTAGTACAAGATGTTTACAGTAAAAATCCGCCTTAAGAGAAGGCGGATTTGCTTTCATCTTATAGGGGCTCTTTAAGCTTTAAATAGCTGCGCCAAATAGTAGATTACTTCAAGAGAACTCCGCCTGGATTGTGCGATCTGTGTAATCGCCAAACCAATCAAAACTACCCGTCCGACTGAGTGATGCCGATCATAGCACCCATTCCCCATGACGAACGACGCCTGATACAGGGTCGCGTATTCAATGTGTAGATTAGGTCATTGCAAATAATGCTCACGTTCGATGAATGTACCGATTATTTTGTCGTGCATTTCCCCTGATTTTGAATACCCAGGAGTCTTGCGATTCAGTCGTTTTAACTGGTTGGTTCAGGTTTTCTCGCTCAATCCTTGTGTATAAAGCTTGCCTGTGATGTGTTTTTTACCCGACAACAGCTCATATACACCAAAAGGCGGCACCGAAGCCCGACAATAACCCTAGTAATTTACGTAGCATCTTTTTGCCCCGACTCCCGAAAACATGGGCAATAATGCGTTTCAGGCGAGGTTCCCATACATACCACAACCAACGCTGTTGCTTTTTGTTGCCAGCAAACGACCACATTTCATCAACTTCACAAATAAGCTGAATCTGGAGATTGTCCAGCGGGAGTGTAGTTACACATCGCGGCGCAAGTTTTTTAAAGTACGGACAACGGCATTAATGCTGATATACAGCGCCCGTGCGGTATCGCGGATACCTGCGTTGTTCATGGCAAGATCAACAATTTGTTCTTTCATGCCGGGCTGGCACGCGCGATAAGCGTAATCGAGCTGGAAAGTACGACAGCATGACTGGCACCGATAACGCTGAAGTTTGGCCTTACCGAGTCCATGTTTTTTTAACGGATTCAGTCTGTTCACAAAACGGGCATTTTACGTCAACTTTAGCCGTCAGATGCACTCGGAAAAAAGAGTGATCCTACAACACGATCAACACGTTGAATACCTGACCAAATGGCAGGTGTAGCGGTATTAGGCGCAGCTATTTATATACCTCTTCGGCGGATAATTTATGGTTCTCATCTCATTCAATTCCACCATCATTTTTTATTACAAAATATATCAATTCACATAGAGCAGGATCATTTTTTGACAATTGTACTGAACCTGTATTTTCTTTTAATTGATTAATTATTATAATACCAGAATCATTACAAACAATAGAACCAGATATTGATGTTAATTTTAATTTTGGGGCATAGCTTTTTATATCATAAGACCACCCAGATAAGTTTCCCTTTCTCAGGAAAAGCGCTTTAATCCTTCCACCTAAAATATCCCCCTGTTTAATCACTTTTCCTGAATCGTATAAAGCATAATGATATGAACCAGATAGAAAATCTATCGGCACACTAGTTTTATACCAAGGTATAAAAGTTAGAATAAAGAATGCGACTTTATTCATTTAAAGAACCCTTTCACTGTATCTATTACATTATTTATTTTATCTTTCACTCTTTTTTTCATAATCATGCGAACCATTTCATTATATTCCCCATTAGAATAGGTTCTACAATTATTTAAAATAACATTGTATGAACCTGTCTTACCTACCTGCTGTTCCAAATGTTTTTTTATCAAAGCATCTTCTTCTGGTGTGGTTTTAAATGACTCAGCTACTTTAATAGCGCTATCATTGTCTACATATACCATCCCATCTCCAGCTTTGCCTACATCAGGGGTTCCAGATATACTTCCCCATATATCAGGGTCAGCAGTGTAGACCCCAAAGCTTATACCATAGGTTCCTGTGCCGTCATCTACTTCAACTTTTCTATGCCAGCCACCTACAGCATCGGTATTTACCAACCGTACATCAAGCCCTAACGGATCAATATATTCAATTGGATTTAGGGGATATTTATAATAGTTCCACCCGCCTTTTAACCCTATCGGATCCTGCGTGATATACCGCCCCTGCTCCGGGTTATAATACCGGTGACGGTTGTAGTACAGCCCCGATTCCTCATCGTACTGCTGCCCGGGCAGCCTGATAAGTTGTTCCGTGTTGTGCTGGCTCTCCTCACTCAGCAGGTTTCCCCACTCATCATACTCCCCCCGCCAGTCGATGCTGTTGTCCGGGCTGACAAGCGCCAGCGCCAGCGGCAGCGGCAGCCCGCGGTGGTCGCAGTGGTAAAGATGAATTTGCCTTTCCGGCTCACACGCCTCCTCCATCTGCGCCGCCATCTGCTCCACCGTCAGTCCACACCCCGCCAGCCATTCCCGGCTCTCTTCCGTGATTTGGTTGCGCCGGATTTCCCCCTCCAGCCTGTCCAGCATCCGCACCAGCTCCGCCGGGAACACCACGTCCCCGCCATCCTCGCTCCCGTCCTGCTGTAATGTCTCCGTCAGCGTACGGTGCGCCGCCTTTTCCAGCTCCGCATTGTCCGTCTCTATCCTGATGAGCGGCGTGAAGCTCCCCGGCCCGTAGATTGTCTGGATTTTCGTTTTTTGCGTCCGGATGGTCGCCAGCCTGTCGCCCTCCCATCCGTACCAGGTGGTGTATGGCCTGCGCGACAGCGCCATCTGCTCATGGTCCGGGTGTTCCCGCTCCCGTTTCCACACCTGTTTTCCGATTCTTCGCCCCAGCGGGTCGTACACATACCGCCCCTTCGACTGCGTTTGTCGTACTGTGTGCGGACATAATGCCCCAGCCGGTGCGCTCACCACCATGGCTCTTTACAACAACTGCCGGGGCTGTTTGAAAGCGGCTTCCGACAGCAGCTTTCGGTGGGCCTGCCACCATCTTTTCATAAGCTTATACATGAGTTAGCGTCACTTCCGTTGTATCACTAACTCGTGTGTCAGCAGCACACGGTGATCTTTTTCTAGCAGTTACACTCAATGACCATAGTTTTCCCACCAAGCCAAGTACTCGTTATTATATTTATTCAACTTACCCCGATGGGAGGTTATCATACTCAACGAATAGTGGAGCTTTTTTTCTAACCCATTCAATAATATTGTTTTTTTCAAATAGCACATTTGCATCATTAATTTTGCCATATTTCCCAAAACCATCAAAATATAATTGACAAAATTTATTATCTTCAGATGAAATACGAACTCCCCATCTTATATCGCTTTTCTTGTTATGATTTAAATATTTAATATTTAACATTTTTTTAATCCCTCCATACTCAGGGCTCTCTTTGACATTAATTACTTCAAGCTTGTAAACATACCGTAATTGTAATTCTTTATCACTCATTACAGTATATGTAC
>NZ_JAAATR010000019.1 GCF_009907385.1 Atlantibacter hermannii | reverse complement strand
GTGATAGTAATCACACCCTTATCGCTATTCTCTCGCTAAACTTAAATTAACCGAAAAATAAAAAATGATAATTAACCTATCATTTTAATAAAATCAAAATGAGAAGATAAATGAACGCAAATTTAATTTCTAACTATCATGGAATTACCCGCGATGGATTACAGGAAATACTCGCCGTCGCGCGCGGTGAACGGGTGGCGGATTATATTATTGATAATGTCGCCATTCTCGATTTGATCAACGGCGGCACGTTTCCGGGGCCGATTGTCATCAAAGGAAAAACCATTGCCGGTATCGGGCCTGAATATCGTGATGCGCCCGCCCTGCACCGCATTGATGCCCAAAACGCCATAGCGGTCCCCGGTTTTATCGACGCCCATCTGCATATTGAGTCCAGCATGATGACGCCGGTCACCTTTGAATCCGCCACTCTGCCGCGCGGGCTGACTACCCTGGTGTGCGATCCCCATGAAATCGTTAATGTGATGGGCGAAGCGGGCTTCGAATGGTTTGTACGCTGCGCGGAAAAGGCGCAGCAGAACCAGTACATCCAGGTCAGCTCCTGCGTCCCGGCGCTGGCGGGCAGCGATATTAACGGCGCGGAGTTCCCCCTCAGCGCGATGGAAAAATGGCGCGCGCATCCGTTGATTACCGGGCTGGGCGAAATGATGGACTATCCCGGCGTGATCCAGGGAGACGAGGCCATCCTTGCGAAGCTGGATGCGTTTCGTCATCTGACTTTAGACGGTCATTGTCCCGGCGTATCGGGTAAGGCGCTTAACGCCTATGTTGCCGCCGGTATCGAAAACTGCCATGAAAGCCATACGCTGGCGGAGGGCCGCGAAAAGCTGGCCGCCGGGATGGCATTGATGATCCGCGAAGGCTCCGCTGCCCGCAACCTCAACGCCCTTGCGCCATTGATTTCTGAGTTCAGCAGTCCGCAGTGCCTGTTGTGTACCGACGACCGCAACCCGTGGGAAATCGCCCATGAAGGCCATATCGACGCGCTGATCCGTCGGCTGATTAATCAACATGACGTGCCGCCGCACGTGGCCTACCGTGTGGCGTCCTGGTCGCCCGCGCGCCATTTTGGTTTTAAACACCTGGGTCTGATCGCGCCCGGCAAGCAGGCGGATATCGTGCTGCTCAGGGATGCCCGCCAGGTCGACGTGCAGAGCGTGTTGGTCAAAGGCAAGCCGGTTTGCGGGCAACTGCTGCAGGCCAACGAGGCGGCACGGCTCAATCAATCCCGACCGCCGCGGGGCAATACGGTGCAACGCGCGACGGTCACGCCCGAGGAACTCACGCTGCGCCTGACCTCCGGCACGCGTTATCGGGCAATTGAGGTGATTCCCAACGAGTTGATTACCCGCGCCCGGGAGTATCAGTGGTCGGAAAACGCCTTTGAGCGGGAGGATATCTGCTATATCGCGGTACTGGAGCGCTACGGGCACCAGACGCCCGCCGCGCTGGGCCTGCTGATGGGCTTTGGCTTGCGCGACGGGGCGCTGGCCTCGACGGTCAGCCACGACAGCCATAACCTGGTGGTGGTAGGCCGTAACCCGGTGGATATGGCCTGCGCGGTGAATCAGGTGATTGATGACGGCGGTGGGCTGTGCGTGGCGCAACACGGGGCGGTCGTCAGCCATCTGCCGTTGCCCATCGCCGGGCTGATGAGTACCCAAACGGCGGATGAGCTGGCGCAGCGGATCGACAGCTTAAAAGCCGCCAGTCGGGCGTGCGGCGTGATGCTCGATGAACCGTTCATCCAGATGGGGTTTCTGTCGCTGCCGGTGATCCCGGCGCTGAAGCTCACCAGCCAGGGGCTGTTTGACGGCGAGCGCTTCTGTTTTACCGGGCTGACGGTGGAGGAGTAGCCAGCCCGCCATCAGGCGGGCTCTGAGAGGGTTAATAACTTTGCGCGACCCGCGCCAGCGCGTCTTCCAGGGTCTGCGCTTCGCCGGTCGCCACCAGGCAGCAGGCAAGCTGGCGCTTAATCGCCGCCGGGACCGGCTCGCTCCCGGCAATGCAGCGTTCAATCCAGCGCGCGGTGGTTTCCGGGTCTTTTGCCGACGGCAGTGAAAGCGGCTCCTCTCCCGGCGCGCTCTGGCGTTCGGTTAATATCCGCACGCCCCGGGCGTCAATCAAATTAATTTGCGGGCAGCCCTGCGGGTTGGCATACACTTCCCCTTCGGTGCCGTGCATCAACAGGCCGCGACCGCCGATATCGCGGAAAAAGTTCGCCACCCGGGTGATGTACTCCGGGTGCGACACGCTCGACAGGCGCAGCGCCGCGTCTCCGGCAAACGGCGTCGCCAGCTTCGCCAGGGTGTGGGCGCTGTTGCGCACACCCATCCGCCAGCGCATATTCAGCTGGTTTTCCAGCGGCGGGCACAGGGCGCTTACCGGAATAAACACCGGCTGATGGCCTTCCAGTCTGGCCTGCGCCTGCCCGGCATGCAGCGTCGGCTCAATGCCCATCAGCTCGAAAATCGTCTGAGTCAGCACCCGCGTCGGATCTTCGCTCACGCCGTGCACCACCACCGGGAAGCCGAGTTTATTCAGTAAAACAGCCAGAAGCGGCGTCAGGTTGGCCTGTTTGCGCGCGCCGTTGTAGCTGGGGATGACAATCGGCATCGGTTTAGCGACCGGCGGCGTCAACTGAATGGTCTGCTGCTGCATCGCCTCATAGAAGCCAGTCATTTCCGCCTCGCCTTCGCCTTTAATGCGCAGCGCGATCAGGATGCCGCCCATTTCCAGGTCAGGCACTTCGCCGTTCAGCATCGCGGTATACAGCTCGCGGGCGGTCTCGCTATCCAGATCCCGGGCGTGATTTTTACCCCGTCCGACTTCTTTAATAATTTTGCGGTAGTCCACGACAGTTCTCCTCGCGATGTGTTAAGGACACGAATTCACTATTAGTGCCTGATTTCTTACCGTTATACCAGAGAAAGCTATTTACCGGCGCGCCGCCGCCGACTGTACGCGCCGCCTTTACTGCGCCGCGCTTTATCCGCTGCGGGTTTCAGCGGCTTCACCTCCGGCACGTCAGGCCGTTCAATCGGGAACACCGGCAGCGCGTCCAGCAGGCGTTTGCCGTAATTTTTGGTCAGCAGCCGCTTATCGTAAATGATCACTTCCCCCCGGCACTCGTGGCTGCGGATCAGGCGCCCTACCTGTTGGATCAGGTTAAACGACGCGCTCGGCAGGCTCTGCACCTCAAACGGATAGCGGTTGAGGCTTTTCAGCCACTCCCCCTCGGTGATCACCACCGGGCTGTCGACAGGCGGGAAGGCAATTTTATGGATATGCACCTGGGTCAGCAGATCGCCTTTTAAATCCAGCCCTTCCGCGAAAGATTGCAGGCCAATCAGCACGCTGCGCTCGCCGTTTTCCACCCGCTGGCGGTGCAACTGAATCAGCCGGGAGCGCGGTTTATCGCCCTGCACCAGCAGCAACAGCCGCAGGTCGGCGACGTGGTCGAGAAAACGCAGCATGGCGCGCCCGCT
This sequence comes from Atlantibacter hermannii, assembly GCF_009907385.1. Taxonomy (GTDB): domain Bacteria; phylum Pseudomonadota; class Gammaproteobacteria; order Enterobacterales; family Enterobacteriaceae; genus Atlantibacter; species Atlantibacter hermannii_A. The sequence goes on along the minus strand of NZ_JAAATR010000019.1, from coordinate 53,007 downwards.
GGCAAACAGCACCAGCATCCCGAGGTGCTTTTTACTCTCGACTTCCTGGCGGAAAAACGCCGCCATCTCCGCCAGATGGTGCTCTTCGTTATCGATAAGCGGTTCGTAGTGCATCCGGGGGATCACGATCTTACCCTGCTCCACGTGGTTAAACGGCGAATCCAGCGCCACAAAGCGATCCCCGGCTTTGTCTTTCAGGCCGCTCATCTCCTGGAGCCGCGAAAAGCTGTTCAGGGAACGCAGCGTGGCGGAGGTCACGACGATATGCGGCACGCTGCGCCACAGCAGTTTTTCCAGCTGATCGCTGACGCGGATGCCCACGCAGTGGAAGAACAGATGCAGCTGGCCTTCCCGCACCTCGCGGGTTGCCCATTTGGTTACCGGCGCGCCGGAGGCCTGCGCCATCGCCGACAGCCGCCACAGTTTGCTCTGGCTCTCGAACATGCCCAGCGCGCGGTTCATTTGCAGCAGCACGCGATGCAGGCGCACCACGTCGTGGCTGGCGGTTTTCTCGCTGAGATCGTTTAAAAACAGCTCCGCCAGGCCGCGCAACTGCTCGGTGAGCTTCGCCAGCCGCTGGCAAATCTCCATAATCTCCGGGGGCAGCTCGCCCATGGAGAAGCGGTGTTCCGCTTCCCGGGACGGCGGCAGATAAAGATTGAGGATGTTATTCAGCGAGGCGATATGCTCATACAGCTCTTCGCAATGGGCGTTCAGCCGCTCCGGCGTCGCCAGCGGCGGCGTGGTTTTCGGACGGAATTGCTCCAGACAGGTGGCGATCAGCTTGCAAAACAGGTCGAGCTGGAGGCGATACCAGGGTGCGGTGATCTCGGCGCTCATTTCCAGCGCATCGCGCGCCACATCCGGCAGATGATGGCCTTCATCCAGCACCAGCAGCAGATTCTTCGGCTCCGGCAGCACCGATTCGCTCTCCAGCGCCGCCATCACCAGCGCATGGTTAGCCACCACCACTTCCGCCTCCTGAATTTCACGCCGCGCGACAAAAAACGGGCATTCGCGATAGTAGTGGCAGTTGCGGTTCAGGCAGCTGGCTTTGTCAGTGCTTAACCGGCGCCACAGATCGTCGTCAATCGCCTTATGGCTGTGATCGCGCAGGCCGTCCCATTTATAGCTGTCGAGTTCGGTTTTCAGCGTGGCGCAGAACTTTTGCTCTTCCTGGCTGTTGGGCGTCAACTCGTCATCGAGAAACGCCAGTAAATCCTGCTGAGAAGGCTCGGTGCTGGCGAGCGCGTTGAGGTTGCGCGGGCAAACGTAGCGCCCACGGCCAAAGGCGGCGGTAAAGCGCAAATCCGGGATGATTTTTTTCAGCAGCGGCAAATCCTTGCTGAAGATCTGGTCCTGTAGCGCGACGTTGGCGGTGCTCACCACCAGCGTTTTTTGCTCGTCGCGGGCAATGGCGATGCCGGGGATCAGGTATGACAGGGTCTTACCCACGCCGGTGGGCGCTTCAATCGCCAGGTGCCGCCCTTGATCCCCCGCCAGCGTCTTAGCGACTTCCGCAATCATCTGCCGCTGCGGGGCACGGGGGATAAAGTCAGGGATTTGCAGTTGCAGCGCCTTGTACCACGCCGCGATTTGCGTTTTTTGTGCGCCGGATAACGCCATAGCAGAACCATAAATACTGTATAAACAGCCACTATTGTGACATCTTCATCCCGCCGCCGCAAAGCAAAAGCCGGACATTACGCGAGACGTGGCGCAGAAATAACAAGGGAGCCGCGAGGGCTCCCTGTGGATATTACTGCGCGCTGGCCGGTTTTCTCGGGCGCGGACGACGCGGACGGTCGCCTGCGGGTTTTGCCGCATCGCCGAGACGGCGCGATGGTTTTTCGCCTTTTGCGGCATCACCGCCGCCGCGGCGTTCGCCTTTCGGCGCGCCGCCTTCGCTACGGCGCTGGCCCTGCGGCTGACCGCGACCGGCAGACTGGCCGCCGCGCGGAGACTGGCCGCGTCCACGACCGCCGCCACGGCTGTCGCGACCGTTCTGGATCGGCTCTGCCGGGATGGTCGGATCCGGCTCAAAGCCCGGGATCGCCATGCGCGGCACTTCACGCTTCAGTAAACGCTCGATGTCGCGCAGCAGTTTATGCTCGTCAACGCACACCAGCGACAGCGCCTGGCCGGTGGCGGCGGCGCGGCCGGTGCGGCCAATGCGGTGCACATAGTCTTCCGGCACGTTCGGCAGCTCGTAGTTCACCACGTGCGGCAGCTCTTCGATATCCAGGCCGCGCGCGGCGATATCGGTCGCCACCAGCACGCGCAGATCGCCGGATTTAAAATCGGCTAACGCACGGGTACGCGCGCCCTGGCTTTTGTTGCCGTGAATGGCGGCGCTGCGGATGCCGTCTTTGTTCAGTTGCTCCGCCAGATGGTTAGCACCGTGTTTGGTGCGGGTAAACACCAGCACCTGTTGCCAGTTTTCTTTGCCAATCATCAGCGACAGCAGTTCGCGCTTGCGCTTTTTATCCACAAAGTGAACGTACTGGGTGATCTGCTCGGACGCGGTATTGCGGCGCGCCACTTCCACTTCTGCCGGGTTATGCAGCAGTTTTTCCGCCAGCGATTTAATGTCGTCGGAGAAGGTCGCGGAGAACAGCAGGTTCTGGCGGCGCGGCGGCAGCTTCGCCAGCACGCGGCGGATATCGTGGATAAAGCCCATGTCGAGCATCCGGTCCGCTTCGTCCAGCACCAGGATTTCGACTTTATCGAGTTTAACGGCGTTCTGATGTTCCAGATCGAGCAGACGGCCAGGGGTGGCGATTAATACGTCCACGCCGCCGCGCAGTTTCATCATCTGCGGGTTGATGCTCACGCCGCCAAACACCACCAGCGAACGGATGTTGAGGTATTTACTGTACTCGCGGACGTTCTCGCCCACCTGGGCCGCCAGTTCGCGGGTCGGGGTGAGGATCAGCGCGCGTACCGGGCGGTTGCCTTTCGCCTGATGCGGTTTATCGGTCAGCAGTTGCAGCAGCGGCAGGGTAAAACCCGCCGTCTTGCCGGTGCCGGTTTGCGCGCTGGCCATCAGGTCGCGCCCCTGCAGTACCACAGGGATAGCCTGGCGTTGAATCGGGGTAGGTTCGGTGTAACCCTGTTCGGTCACGGCGCGTAAAATGTCAGGGTTCAAACCAAGCGAATCAAAAGACATAACAACTCCAGACTCGCCCCGACCCGATAAGGTGTAGTTTCAGGGGGAGTTATCACTAATCAGGGACAAAACCACAATGTCATAAGGGGGCGGAGTGTAGCAGTTTTTGTGACGTGGCGCATAAATTGTCGCCCTTACGCCCATTTCATTTTCACGTATCGACTGGACAAGCTCAATGTTTAACCATAAAGTTAATCAATCGATTGATTAACTTTATGGGTGACAGTGATGATTAACATCACCAGTCCGTTGACCAGCCGGGGCGAACACGCCAGAAGCCAGTTGATCCAGGCCGCCACGGCGCAGTTCGGAGAATACGGTTTGCACGCCACGACCCGCGACATCGCCGCTGCCGCCGGGCAAAACATCGCCGCCATTACCTACTATTTTGGCTCAAAAGAGGATTTGTACCTGGCCTGCGCCCAGGCGCTGGCGGATTTTATCGCCAGCCAGTTCCAGGCCCACGCCGAAGCCGCCCAGTTAATCTTAGCCCAGCCGCAGCCGGATAAAGCCGAGATCCGCCGTCTGATCGACGACGCCAGCCGCCATATGGTCACGCTGATGACCGCCGATGACACGCTGAACCTGAGCAAATTTATCTCCCGCGAACAGCTTTCGCCGACCCCGGCTTATCAGCTGATCCATGACAAGGTGATCGAGCCGCTGCACACCCATCTCACCCATCTGGTTGCCCGCTACACCGGGCGCGATCCGGGGGATGTCACCACCATTTTGCATACCCATGCGCTGATCGGCGAAATCCTCGCCTTCCGCCTGGGGCGGGAAACCATTCTGGTGCGCACCGGCTGGACGGCCTTCGACCCGCAAAAAAGCGAGTGCATTCACCAGGTGGTTTCCAGCCATATCGATTTCATTTTGCAGGGCTTATCTGTAAGGAGTAGCGATTAATGAAGAACAAAAAACCGGTACTGCTGGTGGTTATCGTCGTGCTGGTGCTGGCGGCCTGTTTCGGCGGCTGGAAGTGGTATCAAAGCCGTCAGGACCAGACGCTGACCCTGTATGGCAACGTCGATATCCGTACCGTGAATTTAAGTTTTCGGGTTGGCGGACGCCTTGCCAGCCTGAATGTCGATGAAGGCGATGCGGTCAAAGCCGGCGCGACGCTGGGGCTGATTGATAAAGCGCCTTACGAGAATGCGCTGCGCCAGGCCGAAGCCAACGTGGCGGCGGCGCAGGCCAAATATGATTTGGTGATGGACGGCTACCGTTCCGAAGAGATCGCCCAGGCTGCGGCGGCAGTGAAACAGTCCCAGGCCGCCGCCGACTACGCGCAGAATTTCTATAGCCGCCAGCAGGGGCTGTGGAAAAGCCGCACCATCTCCGCGAACGACCTGGAAAACGCCCGTTCGTCCCGGGATCAGGCGGTGGCGAATTTGAAGGCCGCTCAGGATAAGCTCAGCCAGTTCAAAGCCGGGAATCGTCCGCAGGAGATCGCTCAGGCGAAGGCCGCGCTGGAACAGGCGCAGGCGCAGCTGGCGCAGTCAACGCTCGATTTGCAGGACACCACCCTGCTGGCCCCCTCTGACGGCACTATCCTGACCCGCGCCGTGGAGCCCGGCACCCTGCTGAATGCGGGCGGCACCGTGTTCACCCTTTCCCTGACCCATCCGGTATGGGTGCGCGCCTATATTGATGAGAGCCACCTTGGGGAGGCGCAACCGGGGCAGCAGGTGCTGCTGTATACCGATGGCCGCCCGGATAAACCCTATAAAGGGCAGATTGGCTTTGTGTCGCCGACTGCGGAATTTACCCCGAAAACCGTAGAAACGCCGGACCTGCGTACCGACCTGGTGTATCGCCTGCGGATCATCGTCACCGATGCCGACGCCTCGCTGCGCCAGGGTATGCCGGTGACCGTACAGTTTGATAACGAGGCGCGCAATGAGCGCTGAGGACGGCATCATCCGCCTGGACGGGCTGATGAAACGCTTCCCCGGGATGGATAAACCGGCGGTCGCCAGCCTGCACAGCGAAATCCGCGCGGGCGCGGTGACGGGTTTAGTCGGGCCGGACGGCGCGGGCAAAACCACCCTGATGCGCATGCTGGCGGGGTTGCTGCGCCCGGATGACGGCGCGGCGCGGGTTAATGGCCTCGATCCGGTGAATGACGACCGGGCGCTGCACGCCATCCTCGGTTACATGCCGCAAAAATTCGGCTTGTACGAGGATCTCACCGTGATGGAGAACCTCAACCTGTACGCCGATTTGCGCAGCGTCACCGGGGAAACGCGCCGCAGCACCTTTGAACGGCTGCTGGAGTTTACCGCGCTGGGACCCTTTACCGATCGCCTGGCGGGGAAACTCTCCGGAGGGATGAAACAGAAGCTCGGCCTCGCCTGTACTCTGGTCGGCCAGCCGAAGGTCCTGCTGCTGGATGAACCCGGCGTCGGCGTTGACCCGATCTCGCGCCGCGAGCTATGGCAAATGGTTCACGAGCTGGCGGGCGAAGGGATGCTGATCCTGTGGAGCACCTCCTATCTGGATGAAGCCGAGCAGTGCCGGGAAGTATTACTGATGAACGAAGGTGAGCTGCTGTATCAGGGCGAACCCAAAGCGCTGACCCGGCAAATGGCCGGGCGCAGCGTGCTGGCGACCAGCCCCTCGCTGAACAACCGCCAGTTGTTGCAGAAAGCGCTGAAAACCCATGCCGTCAGCGACGGGATGATCCAGGGCCGTTCGGTGCGGCTGATCCTGCGCAAGGATGCCAGCCCCGAAACGCTGCGCCAGCAGCAGGCGCTGGCGGATATTGAGGTTAACGAAACCGCGCCGCGCTTTGAGGATGCCTTTATCGACCTGCTGGGCGGCGCGTCCACCAACGAATCGCCCCTCGGCGCGATCCTGCATACCGTGGAGGGCACACCCGGTGAAACGGTGATTGAAGCGCGGTCGCTCACCAAAAAATTTGGCGATTTCGCCGCCACTGACGACGTGAACTTTACCGTGCAGCGCGGAGAGATTTTCGGCCTGCTCGGCCCGAACGGCGCGGGGAAATCCACCACCTTTAAAATGATGTGCGGCCTGCTGGTGCCGACATCCGGTAAAGCGCTGGTGCTGGATATGGATTTAAAAACCGGTTCCGGTAAGGCCCGCCAGCATCTGGGCTATATGGCCCAGAAATTTTCGCTGTACGGCAACCTGACGGTGGAGCAGAACCTGCGCTTTTTCTCCGGCGTTTACGGGCTGCGCGGCAGCGCCCAGAACGACAAAATCAGCCGGATGAGCGAGGCGTTCAACCTTAAGAGCATTTTCAATCAGCCTACCGATTCCCTGCCGCTGGGCTATAAACAGCGGCTGGCGCTGGCCTGCGCGCTGATGCACGAGCCGGATATTCTGTTCCTCGATGAACCCACTTCCGGCGTCGACCCGCTGACCCGCCGCGAGTTCTGGCTGCATATCAACAGCATGGTGGAAAAAGGCGTCACGGTGATGGTCACCACGCACTTTATGGATGAGGCCGAGTACTGTGACCGCATCGGGCTGGTGTATCGCGGTAAGCTGATCGCCAGCGGCACGCCGGACGATCTGAAGCAAAAAACCGCCGATGACGACAACCCGGACCCCACCATGGAGCACGCGTTTATCACGTTGATCCAGCAATGGGATAAGGAGCATGAATCATGAGTACGCACCTCTCCTGGCGGCGCGTGCGGGCGCTGTGCGTTAAAGAGACGCGGCAGATTATTCGCGACCCCAGCAGCTGGCTGATTGCCGTGGTGATCCCCCTGCTGCTGCTGTTTATCTTCGGCTATGGCATCAACCTGGATTCCAGCCGCCTGCGGGTGGGGATTTTGCTGGAGCAGCAGAGCGCCGAAGCGCTCGACTTTGCCCATACCATCAGCGCCTCGCCGTTTATTGACCCAAAAATCAGCACCGACCGGCAGGATCTCATCCAGCGGATGCAGGCCGGGAAAGTGCGCGGCATCGTGGTGATCCCGGTGGATTTCGACCAGCGGATGGCGCGCAGCGGCGACACCGCGCCGGTTCAGGTGATCACCGACGGCAGCGAACCCAATACCGCCAACTTCGTACAGGGGTATATTGAGGGTATCTGGCAAATCTGGCAGATGCAGCGCGCGGAGGATAACGGCGAAAGCTTCGAGCCGCTGATCGACGTGCAGACGCGCTACTGGTTTAACCCCGCCGCCATCAGCCAGCACTTTATTATCCCCGGCGCGGTGACCATTATCATGACGGTGATCGGCGCGATTTTAACCTCGCTGGTGGTGGCCCGCGAATGGGAGCGCGGCACCATGGAAGCGCTGCTCTCCACCGAAGTGACGCGCAGCGAACTGCTGCTGTGCAAGTTAATCCCCTACTACTTCCTCGGGATGCTGGCGATGCTGCTGTGTATGCTGGTGTCGGTGTTTATTCTCGGCGTGCCGTACCGGGGCTCGCTGTGGCTGCTGTTTTTTATTACCAGCCTGTTTTTGCTCAGCACCCTCGGCATGGGGCTGCTGATCTCCACCATCACCCGCAACCAGTTTAACGCCGCCCAGGTGGCGCTGAACGCCGCGTTTCTGCCGTCGGTGATGCTGTCGGGGTTCATCTTCCAGATTGACAGTATGCCGGCAGCGATCCGCGCGGTGACCTACATTATTCCGGCGCGCTACTTCGTCACCACCCTGCAAAGCCTGTTCCTGGCGGGCACGATCCCGGCGGTGCTGATTGTTAATGTGCTGTTTTTGATTGCTTCCGCCGTGATGTTTATCGGCCTGACGTGGGTAAAAACCAAACGTCGGCTGGATTAGGGAGATAGAAATGCTAAATCGTCTCTGGACGCTGATCCGCAAAGAGCTACAGTCGCTGCTGCGCGAACCGCAAACCCGCGCCATTCTGATTTTACCGGTGGTGATCCAGGTGCTGCTGTTCCCGTTCGCCGCCACCCTGGAAGTGACCAACGCCAGCATCGCCATTTATAACGAGGACAACGGCAAACACTCGGTGGAGCTGACCCAGCGCTTCGCCAAAGCCACCGCGTTCAGCCACATCACCCTGTTGAAGAGTTCGGCGGAGATCCGCCCCACTATCGATACCCAAAAAGTGCTGCTGCTGATCCGCTTCCCGGCGGACTTTTCGCGCAAGCTGGACACCTTCGAAACCGCGCCGTTGCAGTTAATTCTCGACGGGCGCAACTCCAACAGCGCCCAGATTGCCGCTAACTACATTCAGCAGATTGTGAAGCAATACCAGCAGGATTTGCTGGACGGCAAACCCAAACCGAACAACAGCGAGCTGGTGGTGCGCAACTGGTATAACCCAAACCTGGATTACAAGTGGTTTGTGGTGCCGTCGCTGATCGCCATGATCACCACCATCGGCGTAATGATCGTCACCTCGCTGTCGGTGGCGCGCGAGCGGGAACAGGGTACGCTGGATCAGCTGTTAGTGTCGCCGCTGGCGACCTGGCAGATTTTTGTGGGCAAAGCGGTTCCGGCGCTGATTGTGGCGACGTTTCAGGCCAGCATCGTATTGGGCGTGGGGATTTGGGGCTACGACATTCCGTTTTCCGGCTCGCTCAGTCTGTTTTACTTCACCATGCTGATTTACGGCCTGTCGCTGGTCGGCTTTGGATTGCTGATTTCCTCGCTCTGCTCGACCCAACAGCAGGCGTTTATCGGCGTGTTCGTGTTTATGATGCCCGCGATACTGCTGTCGGGGTATGTGTCGCCGGTCGAGAATATGCCGGTGTGGCTGCAAAACCTGACCTGTGTAAACCCGATCCGGCATTTCACCGATATCACCAAGCAGATTTATTTAAAGGATGCCAGCTTCGATATTGTCTGGGGGAGTTTGTGGCCGCTACTGGTGATCGCGGCCACGACGGGGTCAGCGGCGTACGCTATGTTTAGAAGAAAGATCGCCTAAACGCGGTTTACGCTCTTTCGCCAGCAGCGACACTAAGGCCGGGCCTGCGAGAATGGCGAGCCCGGCAACCGCCAGGATCAGGTTGTTGTGTACGATGCGCGACAGCAACCACAGCGCGATAATGGCATTGCCAAAATACCAGGTGGTGGTGAGCTCTTCGAGAAAATCGCCCAGTTCACGCAACCGCCCTTCGTGGACGCGTTGCAGGGCGAACATCATCAGCACCGTTGCGCCGTATAACAGGCATAAGCCGATGCCTACCTTCACCAATGCGCCGCTCATCCATCCCATCACCAGGAGCGCGATAACGGCCAAATGCAGCACGATCTGCCAGCAGCTCAGGCCGGTTGCAACACGAATACGTTGTTGCCACTTCATGAATTCTCTCCTTCGGAATTTCTCGCTGTAACTGAGAGTACCGCACTTTACGGAAAATTCCGTAACCCCGCACCTTTTTGTGACTAAGACTACAATTTATTTTCATTGGAAAAACACAGGCAGGGGGAACATGGCCAGTAAGACAGCTGCTTTTTCATTCAAACTGCTCACAATCAATACACACAAGGGTTTTACCGCGTTGAACCGGCGCTTTATTTTGCCGGAGCTGCGCGACGCCGTGCGCACCGTTTCTGCCGATATCGTCTGTCTTCAGGAAGTGATGGGCGCCCATGAAGTGCACCCGCTGCACTTCGAAAACTGGCCGGATACCACCCACTACGAATTTATCGCCGACACCATGTGGAGCGACTACGCCTACGGGCGCAACGCGGTCTACCCGGAAGGGCATCACGGCAACGCGGTGCTGTCGCGTTTTCCGATTACCGAGTATGAAAATCTCGATGTGTCGCACAACGGTCATGAAAAGCGCGGCCTGCTGCACTGCCGTATCAACCTGGCGGAGGTGAATAAAACGCTGCACGTGATTTGCGTGCATCTGGGCCTCCAGGAAGCCCATCGCCACGACCAGCTCCAGATGCTGTGCGATTTAGTCAACAGCCTGCCGGATGGCGAACCTATCGTCGTGGCGGGCGATTTCAACGACTGGCGGCAAAAAGCCAACTCTATACTTAAAACAAAAGCCGGGCTTGATGAGGTGTTTACCCGCGCCAGAGGCCGTCCGGCGCGGACTTTCCCGGCGGTAATGCCTGTGCTGCGCCTCGATCGCATCTATGTGAAGCATGCGTCGGCCAGCAGCCCGACCGCGCTACCGCTGCGTGAATGGCGACACCTTTCCGATCATGCCCCTTTGGCAGTGGAGATCCATTTATGAAAACCAACTGGCGCGATGGCAATCAGATCGAGTTACTGGAAAACGGCGACATGTTTTTCCCCGCCGTATTTAGCGCCATCGATGAAGCACAGCACAAAGTTTATGTAGAGACCTTTATCTGGTTCGAGGATAACGTGGGCCGCCAGCTGCACAAGGCGGTGCTGGCGGCGGCGAAGCGCGGCGTCAGCGTGGAAGTGCTGCTCGACGGTTACGGCTCGCCGGATCTCAGCGATGAGTTTGTCACTGAGCTCACCACGGCAGGCGTCATTTTCCGCTATTACGATCCGCGGCCGAAGATTTTCGGGATGCGCACCAACCTGTTCCGCCGGATGCACCGCAAGATCGTGCTGATCGACGATCGCATCGCCTTTGTCGGCGGGATCAACTATTCCGCCGAACATATGATCGACTACGGCCCGGAGGCCAAGCAGGACTATTCGGTGCGTATCGAGGGACCGGTGGTGGAGGATATCCGCCAGTTTGTGCTGTCAAATCTGCCGGAAAATGAAACGCCGCGCCGCTGGTGGCGTCGGCGCACCCGTGCCAGCGAGAACGCCACGCCGGGCGAAGCCCAGGTGCTGTTTATCTGGCGCGATAACGAAGAGCACCGCGACGATATCGAACGTCACTATCTCAAAATGCTGGCCAATGCGCGCCAGGAAGTGATTATCGCCAACGCCTACTTTTTCCCCGGCTATCGGCTGTTGCACGCGATGCGCAATGCGGCGCGGCGCGGCGTTAAAGTGCGTTTAATCGTGCAGGGCGAACCGGATATGCCGATTGTGCGCGTCGGCGCGCGGCTGCTGTACAACTACCTGCTGAAGGGCGGCGTGGAGGTGTATGAATACCTGACGCGCCCGCTGCACGGCAAAGTGGCGGTGATGGACGACCACTGGGCGACGGTGGGCTCCAGTAACCTTGACCCGCTCAGCCTGTCGCTGAATCTGGAAGCCAATGTGCTGATCCATGACCGCAACTTCAACCAGAAACTGTATGAAAACCTCACCCGGCTGATCACCGAAGAGTGCCGCCAGGTGGATGAAACCATGGTGCCGAAACGCACCTGGTGGAACCTGACCAAAAGCGTGCTGGCGTTCCACTTCCTGCGTCACTTCCCTGCGCTGGTGGGCTGGTTGCCCGCGCATACTCCACGGCTTTCCCAGGTAAAGCCGCCCGTGCAGCCCGAAATTGAAACCCAGGATCGGGTTGAAACTACGGATAAGGCGTAAGGACATCACATGGCGAAATCTCATCCGAAGTGGCGTAAAACCAAAAAAATCCTCACGTGGGTCTTTTTTATTGCGGTGGCGGTGCTGCTGGTGCTGTATGCCCGCAATGTCGACTGGGAGGAAGTGTGGAAAGTTATTCGCAACTATAACCACACCGCGCTGCTGTCCGCGCTGGGGCTGGTGATTGTCAGCTACCTGGTTTACGGCTGTTACGATCTGCTGGGGCGGCTCTACTGCGGCCACAAGCTGGCGAAGCGCCAGGTGATGCTGGTGTCGTTTATCTGCTACGCCTTTAACCTGACGCTCAGCACCTGGGTGGGCGGCATCGGGATGCGCTATCGGCTTTATTCCCGGTTAGGTCTGCCCAGCGCCACGATTACGCGCATCTTTTCCCTGAGCATCACCACCAACTGGCTGGGCTATGTGCTGTTGGGCGGCGTGATTTTCAGCATCGGCGTGGTGGAGCTGCCGTCGCACTGGTACATCGAAGACGGCACCCTGCGCATTATCGGCGCGGTGCTGCTGGTGCTGAGCGCGGTGTACCTCTGGGCCTGCGCCTTCGCCAAACGCCGTCACATCACCATTAAAGGCCAGAAACTGGTGTTGCCCGGCTGGCGTTTCGCGCTGATGCAGATGGGCATCTCCAGCCTGAACTGGATGGCGATGGGCGCGATTATCTGGATCCTGCTCGGTCAGGACGTAAATTATTTCTTCGTGCTGGGCGTGCTGCTGGTGAGCAGTATCGCAGGGGCCATCGTTCATATCCCGGCGGGGATTGGCGTGCTGGAAGCGGTGTTTATCGCATTGCTGGCGGGGGAACATACTACCCAGGGCAAAATCATCGCCGCCCTGCTGGCCTATCGCGTGCTCTATTTCTTTATCCCGCTGTTGCTGGCGCTGATTTGCTATGTGCTGCTGGAAAGCCGGGCCAGGAAATTACGTGCCAAAAATGAACAGAAGATGGGGACCAGTTGAGATTTAACGGATAAAAAAAACCGCATCAGGCGATCGGCCGATGCGGTTTTTTTATGGGTCTAGCGGCGATTACCGAAGATACGTAACAGCATCAGGAACAGGTTAATAAAGTCCAGATACAGCGTCAGCGCGCCGAGGATGGAGTATTTACGCAGGTTTTCCCGGTGCGACACATCAATCTGCTGACCGATGTTTTTCAGCTTCTGCGTGTCATAGGCCGTCAGCCCGACAAACACGATCACACCGATGTATGTCACTACCCACATCAGCGCTTCACTCTTCAGCCAGAAGTTAACCAGCGAGGCGATAATAATCCCGATCAGCGCCATAAACAGCATATTGCCGAAGCCGCTGAGGTCGCGTTTGGTGGTGTAACCGTACAGGCTCATCACGCCGAACATTCCGCCCGCCACCACGAAGGTACTGGCAATGGAGCTGGAGGTATAGACCAGGAAGATACTTGCCATGGTCAGGCCGGTGAGCGCCGAATAGAGCATAAATAGCGTGGTCGCTAACGCGCCGCTCATCTTATGGACTAAACCCGACAGGATAAACACCAGCGCGAGTTGGGCGATGATCAAGCCAAAAAAGGTAATCTGGCTTTGAAACACAAACATCATCACCGCCGGGGTATTGGCGGCGTACCAGGCGATAAATGCGGTCAGTAACAGGCCGCAGGTCATCCAGCCATAAACCTGGGCCATAAAAGTTTGTAAACCCGTGCGGGTCTGCTGAACGAGGGTTTGTTCGGGACGTTCAAATCTATCCATGATGCCTCCTTTGGCTAAGTACCTTACCTAAAGGGTAACAGATCCTGGAAAAACCGTCCTACCAGCGCTCCGCCGCCTGATGGTCGCTGTCGCGGGATTCCACCCAGCGGTCGCCTTCCGGCGTGGCTTCGCGCTTCCAGAACGGCGCGCGGGTTTTCAGATAATCCATAATAAACTGCGCCGCCTCAAAGGCCTGGCTGCGATGCGCGCCCGTTACGCCAACGAAAACAATTTCGTCGCCGGGCCACAGTTCGCCGATGCGATGGACAACCGAAACCCGCTGTAGCGGCCAGCGCTCACGGGCTTCTGCGACGATTTCCGCCAGCGCTTTTTCCGTCATGCCGGGATAGTGCTCCAGGGTCAGCGCGCTGACGCTGTCACCCAGATTATGATTGCGCACTTTGCCGGTAAAGGTGACAACCGCGCCATCTTCATCACAGGCCGCCAGCCACTGGTACTCTTCGCCAACGTTGAAACCCTCGTGGCCCACGCGAATTTTAGTCTCCTGCATCTCAGCCTCCGGTGACCGGCGGGAAAAAGGCCACTTCATCGCCCTCGCTCAGCGGATGATCGAATGCGACCAGCGTCTGATTCACCGCCGCCAGCAGTTTGCCGGACTCCAGCGCCAGCTCCCAGCGCCCTCCCCGGCTTTCGAGATGCTGACGCAGGGATTCCACTGTCGGGAAGGCTTCAGCAATTTCCAGGCGGTCGCAACCGACCAGTTCACGCACCTGCGCGAAAAACAGAACGTTAATCATGACTCCTCCACGCTGAAATCACCGGATTTACCGCCGCTTTTCGCCAGCAGTCGCACCGGGCCGATCACCATGTCTTTTTGCACCGCTTTGCACATGTCGTAAATGGTTAACGCCGCCACCGATGCCGCCGTCAGCGCCTCCATCTCTACCCCGGTTTTACCGCTCAGACGGCACACCGCTTCGATGCGCACCCGGGTATGTTCCGGTTCGGCCTCCAGCTGCACTTCCACTTTGCTGAGCAACAGCGGATGACACAGCGGGATCAGCTCCCAGGTGCGTTTTGCGGCCTGGATCCCGGCGATACGCGCCGTGGCGAACACATCGCCTTTATGATGGCTGCCGTCGACGATCATGGCGAGGGTGTCGGCACGCATGGTGACAAAGGCTTCGGCGCGCGCTTCCCGCACGGTTTCGGCTTTGGCGCTGACGTCCACCATATGGGCTTCGCCAGCGGCGTTAAGATGAGTGAGTTGCGACATGGTTATTTCTTCAAATGAGGGTGGAAGTTGCACGGGCGGTTACGGGCATCCAGCTGGCCGGAAATGATATGTTCCCAGGCGGTCTGGCAGGCGCGCGTCGAGCCCGGCATCGCGAAAATCAAGGTGCGGTTGGCAATCCCCGCCACCGCGCGGGACTGCATCATGGCGGTGCCGATCTCTTCAAAAGAGAGCATGCGGAACAGTTCGCCATAACCTTCCACTTCGCGATCGAACAGCGGCAGCAGCGCTTCCGGCACCTGGTCGCCATCGGTGAAGCCGGTACCGCCGTTAATCAGCACCACCTGCACGTTGTCATCGGCAATCCAGGCGGAGACCTGGGCGCGGATGGCGTAGCGGTTCTCTTTAACAATCGCTTTATCCACGATGTGATGCCCGGCGTCATGCGCGGCATCGCGTAAATAGTGGCCCGAGGTGTCATCCTCTTCGCCACGACGACTGGAAACGGTAAGAATAGCGATACGCGTCGCAATAAATTCTGCGCTCACCTGGCTCATAGTGTTCTCCTGAGGACCGGCTTAACCGCCGATGTATGACAGATTCTGAGTGATCCCGGTATTTCCCTGATGCAGGAAATGCGTCTGTTTTTTATGGTGCAGCGCCTCGGCGATACGCGCTTCCAGCGCCGCTTGCTGAGCATCCTGCTCCAGCAAATCGCGCAGATCCACGCCGCCTTCGCCAAACAGGCATAAGTGCAGTTTGCCCAGCGAGGAGACCCGCAGCCGGTTGCAGCTGGCGCAGAAATCTTTCTCATACGGCATGATCAGGCCAATTTCACCCGCGTAATCCGGGTGGCAGAACACCTGGGCCGGACCGTCGCTGCGCTGGCGGATCTGATGGATCCAGCCGCGCTTTAGCAGCGCATCACGCAGCGTCATGCCGGAGATATGGTGCTTTTTGAACAGATCGCTGCCCTCGCCGGTTTCCATCAGCTCGATAAAGCGTAACTGAATGGGGCGCGGCTGGATCCAGTTAAGGAAGGTGTCGAGCTGATGATGATTCACGTCGCGCATCAGCACGGTATTGACTTTAACTTTGCTGAAACCGGCATCAAAGGCGGCGTCAATGCCGTCCATCACCTGATGGAATTTGTCCTGGCCCGTAATCGCGTGAAACTGGCGGGCGTCAAGGCTGTCGACGCTGACGTTAATCGCCGTTAATCCGGCATCGCGCCAGGCGGCGACGTCGCGCGCCAGCCGGTAGCCGTTAGTGGTCACGGCGATCTGACGAATATTTTCGTTTTCACGGATGGCGGCGATGATGTCAGTGAAGTCGCGACGCAACGACGGCTCGCCGCCGGTCAGGCGCACTTTTTCGGTGCCCATGTTGGCAAACGCGCGCGCCACGCGGAGAATTTCTTCGACGCTCAGAAAGCTTTTATTGGTGTGCCCGGCAGGCTTGTAGCCATCCGGCAGGCAGTAGGTGCAACGGAAGTTACACACATCGGTAATCGACAAACGTAAGTAAAAAAACTTACGCGCGAAGGCATCGGTAAGTTGAGAGACCATGTACACCTTTCCAGATACGGGAGATGCAGGCATTTCTTTCTGCACCCTGGTGACGTTTGTCACGGCCAAACTGCCATATCATTGACGTAGGCAAAGAGGCTTGAGTGTATGCTTCACATTATGAAGCGGGTTACTGGCATAGTAGCGTGGATTAAACCCGCCTGCCATGTTCAATTTCGCTGTATAAACTTGTATATAACGATGTTATTCTGCGATTTCGTTACAGAATACGTAAAACTCGCGGTTTTGTTTTGACATGCATCATTTTAATCCGCAAGGTTCGTCTTTTTTATGGTTTGAGCTAACGTATTGCTTATCAACAGAATGAAGGAACATCTATGCGTAATCGCACCTTAGCGGATTTAGACCGGGTGGTGGCGCTCGGCGGCGGGCATGGTTTAGGACGCGTGATGTCTTCGCTCTCCTCTCTGGGCTCACGCCTGACCGGTATCGTGACCACAACCGATAACGGGGGATCCACGGGTCGCATTCGCCGTTCCGAAGGAGGTATCGCCTGGGGTGATATGCGCAACTGCTTAAACCAGTTAATTACCGAACCGAGCGTCGCTTCGGCGATGTTTGAGTACCGTTTTAGCGGTAATGGCGAATTATCCGGCCATAACCTCGGAAACCTGATGTTGAAAGCGCTGGATCACTTGAGCGTCAGGCCGTTAGAAGCCATCAATTTAATAAGAAACCTGCTGAAAGTGGACGCATTTTTGATCCCGATGTCTGAGCAACCGGTGGACCTGATGGCAACCGATGCTGAAGGCAACGATGTCTACGGCGAGGTCAATATCGATCAGCTACGCGAGCCGCCGCAGCAGCTGTCGTTGTACCCCACTGCGCCAGCGACCCGCGAGGCGCTACAGGCTATTGGTGAGGCGGATTTGATCCTGATGGGGCCGGGGAGTTTTTACACCAGCCTGATGCCGCTGCTGCTGTTGCCGGATCTCGCTCAGGCGCTGAGACGCACTCCCGCTCCGGTGGTCTACATCGGCAATTTAGGTCGCGAGCTGAGCGTTCCTGCGGCGCAGCTGTCGATCCCGGAAAAACTGGCCATTATGGAACGTTATGTCGGTAAGCCGCTGGTGGATGCCGTGGTGGTTGGCCCGAAAGTCGATGTTTCCGGGCTGGTAGATAAGGTCATTATTCAGGAGCCGCTGGAAGCGGAGGACATCCCCTACCGCCACGACAGGCATTTGCTGCGGGCGGCACTGGATAAAGTGGTCCAGAAGATGGGGTAAACCCGGCAATCAGGAGGCAGCGATAAACAGCTCGCGCAGCTGATGCAGCTGATCGCGAATGGCCGCCGCCTCCTCGAACTCCAGATTTTGCGCATGTTGCAGCATCTGCGCTTCCAGCTGATGGATTTTCTGCTGCAATGCTTTTGGCGTCAGCGCCAGTTCTGCTGCTTCCACCTCGGCGGCGCTGCGTGCTTTCCCCTTGCCTTTGTTGCGGGTTTTGGCGATGCCGCTGCCCAGCGAAAGAATATCCACCACCTTCTTGTTAAGCCCCTGCGGCACGATGCCGTGCTCTTCGTTATAGCGCTGCTGTTTCTCGCGACGACGCTCGGTCTCGCCAATGGCTTTGGCCATCGACGGCGTGATTTTATCGCCGTAGAGGATCGCCTTGCCGTTAACGTTACGCGCCGCGCGGCCAATGGTCTGGATAAGCGAGCGCTCGGAACGCAGGAAGCCTTCTTTATCGGCGTCCAGAATCGCCACCAGCGAAACTTCCGGCATATCCAGGCCTTCGCGCAGTAAGTTGATCCCCACCAGCACGTCAAACTCGCCCAGACGCAGGTCGCGGATGATTTCCATACGTTCAACCGTATCGATATCCGAGTGCAGATAGCGCACCTTCTCGCCATGCTCTTCGAGATATTCGGTCAGGTCTTCCGCCATGCGTTTGGTCAGCGTGGTGACCAGCACGCGCTCGTTGATGGCGGCGCGCTTGCGAATTTCCGACAGCAAATCGTCCACCTGGGTCGCCACCGGACGCACTTCGATAACCGGATCGAGCAACCCGGTAGGGCGCACCACCTGGTCAATAATCTCGCTGCCGGATTTTTCCAGCTCGTAGTTGCCCGGCGTGGCCGACACGTAAATGGTCTGCGGGGCCAGCGCTTCGAATTCTTCGAATTTCATCGGACGGTTATCCAGCGCCGACGGCAGCCGGAAGCCGTACTCTACCAGGGTTTCTTTACGCGCCCGGTCGCCGCGGTACATCCCGCCGATTTGCGGGATAGTCACGTGGGACTCATCCACCACCAGCAGACCGTCGGCGGGCAGGTAGTCAAACAGGGTCGGCGGCGCTTCGCCCGGCCCGCGCCCGGAGAGATAGCGCGAGTAGTTTTCAATGCCCGAGCAGTAGCCCAGCTCGTTCATCATCTCTAAATCGAACTGGGTGCGCTGGGTCAGCCGCTGTTCTTCCAGCAGCTTATTGTTCGCCAGCAGCACTTTGCGGCGATCCGCCAGCTCCACCTTGATCTCTTCCATTGCCTGCACGATGCGCTCGCGCGGCGTGACGTAGTGGGTTTTCGGGTAGATGGTAAAGCGCGGGATCACCCCTTCCACCTGGCCGGTAAGCGGGTCGAACAGCGACAGCCGCTCCACTTCCTCATCAAACAGTTCCACGCGCAGCGCCACGTCATCCGATTCCGCCGGGAAGATGTCGATCACCTCGCCGCGCACCCGGAAAGTACCGCGCTGGAACGCCTGATCGTTACGGGTGTACTGTAATTCCGCCAGCCGACGCAGAATAGCGCGCTGGTCGATAATCATGCCGTTAGTGAGGTGCAGCATCATCTTGAGATACAGGTCCGGGTCGCCCAGACCGTAGATGGCGGACACCGAGGCCACCACCACCACGTCCCGGCGCTCGAGCAGCGCTTTGGTGGCGGATAAACGCATCTGCTCAATGTGTTCGTTCACCGAGGCGTCTTTCTCGATGAACGTATCCGAGCTCGGCACATAGGCTTCGGGCTGGTAGTAATCGTAGTAGGAGACGAAATACTCCACGGCGTTGTCCGGGAAAAACTCTTTCATTTCGCCGTACAGCTGCGCCGCCAGGGTTTTGTTGGGCGCCAGCACCATGGTTGGGCGCTGCAAATCGGCAATCACATTCGCCACGGTGAACGTTTTCCCCGAGCCGGTTACCCCAAGCAGCGTTTGATGGGCAAGGCCATCCTCAAGCCCCTCTTTCAGACGGCGGATCGCCTCTGGCTGGTCGCCGGAGGGCGTAAAAGCGGAATTGAGTTTGAAGGGTTTGCTCATGGGATACCTGACGCGTTGCGAGGGGAATGGATAATTTTACTCCCTCACGGTCAATTTGCCAACGCAAAAGACTGGATAAAAAACCAGTACAGGATAGACTTGAGATAAGACAAATAATTAGCCGTTGCCAGTCGCTGAAAAGACGCAAACGCGCCATTTCACTGGCTGACAGGGGTTATCCCCAAACGAACCGGGTTTTTAACATTTGTCAAGCAAGGTAATGAAAGTTTTATGGCAGGCGATGACACTTTTTTGACAACCATTGATTTTATATAATTTGTTGGAAAATAAGCTAAATATTTATCAGCCGCCTTTCGCGTCAATTCATGCGCAGCCCGCGTGTTCTCTCGCTTCCCACCAGTTTTCTAACTCTAATGCACAAGGTTATCCACAGGAATAGTGGATAAGTGGTTGCAGCCCTGATGCCCTGCCGCCCGGCAGAAACCCTGCTTTTGGTGTGCCGGTTGGGTAAAAAAAAATTTATCGCTAATTCTGGTGGTTTTTTGCCAAACCTGGCACGCGGGGCAAAATCGTTGCGCAACCGTAGCGGCCGGTAGAATCCCGCTGCACCAGCGCTGAATGTTAAAGCACTGTTAAAGTGCAGCGCTATCTTGCGTTATCACGCGTAAAAACGGGAATACGCCGAATGTGTGAGTTTATTCTTAATTTTTCCTCTCCTGGCTAATCGGCGACCACACTGGCAGAAGAATTGCAGCATCCTCAAACCCGCCGCGGTATAACTCAGGAGCGCTTATGTTGAGTTTGCATTCAGTGAATCAGTTTTATGGCGAACGCCATGTTTTGTGGAATGTCGATCTGGAGATGCTGCCGGGAGAGTGCGTTTGCATCACCGGCGCACAGGGAATGGGCAAAACCACGCTGCTGAACTGCATTACCGGGCATCTGCCGGTCCGGAGCGGCACGATCGTCTGGCGGCATGGCGCGCTGGCGCCGCAGCAGTTGAACGACGCCAGCGCCGATATGCGCGCGGCGCTGGGTATCGGCTACGTGCCGCACGACCGGCGGATTTTTTCCGGCCTGACGGTAGAGGAGAATCTGCAAATCGCCCTGCGCGCCGCCGGTGACACCCACGGCGCGATCCCGGAATCAACCTTTTCGCTGTTTCCCGAACTTTATCCGCTGCGCCACGCGCGCGGCGCGGTGTTGAGCGATGAAAATCAGCAGCGGCTGGCGCTGGCCAATGCGCTGGTGGCCCAGCCGAGGTTGCTGATCCTGGATGAGCCGACGCGCGGCAACAGCGCCGGGTTTATTCACAAGCTGGGGGATGTGCTGCTGCGGTTGAACCGCGATTTCGGCCTGTCGATATTGATGGTGGAGCAGCGGATGTCGTTTATCCGCCGCGTCGCCGGGCGCTTCTGTCTGTTGCACAAGGGCAGAAGCGTGGCCCAGGGCAGCGTGTCGCAGCTCGATAACCCGCGCCTGCTGCCCTTGATTCACTGCTAATCCAGCAGGGAGATATCCAGAAAACGGCCTGTATCCTGCGTAAACGGGTCGTCAAGCCACGGGATTTCTCCCAGCATCGGCGCGGGGATACGCGCCTGAAGCGAGGCTAAATAGTCCTGATGACGCGCGCCGGGCGGCGCAACGTCATTGGCGATCCAGGCCGCCAGCCGCAGCCCGGCGGCCTGCACTGCGGCGGCGGTCAGCATGGCGTGATTGATACAGCCCAGCTTAACGCCCACCACCAGGATCACCGGCAGCTGTTGTTCCCTCGCCCAGTCGGCAAAGGTGTACGTTTCACTGAGCGGAGTAAACCAACCGCCCGCGCCTTCCACCTGCACCCAGTCGGCTTTCTGTTCCAGCGCCGCCAGCCCCTGCGACATCACGGCGCGGTCAATCGCGATACCAGTAGTGCGGCTGACCAGGTGCGGCGAAGTCGGTTCTTCAAACACATACGGGTTAACTTCGCGATATCCCAGTTCCAGCGAACTGTTGCGCTGAAGCGCCAGCGCATCGCCGTTGCGCACGCCATCAGGGGTGAGGTCGCTGCCGGAGGCGACGGGCTTATACCCGGCGGTGCGATAGCCCGCGCGGTTTGCCGCCTGCAACAGCGCGCAGCTGGCGACGGTTTTGCCCACTTCGGTGTCGGTTCCGGTGATAAACCAGCGTTTATTCACGGATGATTACTCCACAAAAAAGTTGATAGGTCAGCGGAAAGCGTCCGCCCTGCTGCGGCCAGGCCAGCGCCAGCTGCTGTAGCTGGCGACGGGTCAATACTCGGTTTTCACGTCCACGATGCAGATGGGTCGCGCCGATGCCCTTCAGCGACTGCATGGCGCTGAGCGGATCGGCGAAATGCAGCGTCAGCGGGCTTTGCTGCCAGTGCAGCGGGTACGGCGCGCAGGCTTCCCGCACTGTCCCGACGGGCAAAAACGTATTGGCGTGGCAGGCGTTATCCACGTCGCGCCACGCCTGGTGCAGCTCGTCGAGGGATCCGGCAACCAGGGTGCTGAAGGCGATACGTCCGCCGGGACGCGTCACCCGCCACAGTTCGCGGATCCCAGCGGCAAGATCGCCGCACCACTGCACCGCCAGGTTGCTCCAGGCTAAATCGACGCTTTCCGCTGCCAGCGGCAGGTTTTCAATATCGCCCTCCAGGTAGCGCTGCGCCGCCTGATTCGCCTCGGCGGCGCTCAGCATCGCGTCGGAGAGATCCAGCGCCGTCACGTCACTCCCCCGCTGCTGCCAGTAGCGGCTGAAGTAGCCGGTGCCGCAACCCGCGTCGAGCACCCGGGCAAACGATGTTTTATCCAACAGGCGCAACAGCCGCTCGCCGCTTGCGCGCTGAAACGCGGCGTGCTTGTCATAGTGCGCGGCGGCGCGGCCAAAGGCGGCGGCGACAGCGGATTTATTCACGGGTGATGTCATGGAGCGCCTCCAGCAGTGCGTCGATATCGCTTTCGGTATGGGCAGCGGTGAGAGTAATACGCAAGCGGGCGCTGCCCGCCGGCACCGTCGGCGGGCGGATGGCGGTCACCCACAGCCCGCGTTCGCGCAGGCGGGCGGCCAGTTGCAGGGTGCGTTGGTTGTCCCCGACGATAATCGGCTGAATGGCGGTTTGAGAATCGGCTAACCGGAGCGGGATATCCGCCATCCGACGGCGAAAACGCGCGATATGGGCCTGAAGCGCGGCGCGTTGTTGATCCGCCTGCCGGATCACCGCAACGGCGGTTTGCAGCGCGTGCGCCTGGGCGGGCGGCATGGCGGTGCTGTAAATCAGGTGGCGGGCGAACTGCAATAAGTAATCCGCCAGATCCTCACTGCACAGCACCGCCGCGCCGCTCAGGCCAAAGGCTTTGCCGAAGGTCACCACCAGAATATCCGGTTTGACGTTTGCCGCCGCACAGCTGCCGCGCCCGCCCTCGCCCACCACGCCGATGCCGTGGGCGTCATCCACCATCAACAGCGCGTTGCGTTTTACCGCTGCGATCTCCGCCAGCGGCGCGCGGTCGCCATCCATACTGAATACGCCTTCCGTGATCGCCAGCTGCAGGCCGGTCAGGGGTTTGTCCAGCAGCGCTTGCAGAGCATCAACGTCGTTATGGTGAAAGCGGCGCAGGGTCGCCGGGCTTAAGCTCGCGGCCTCCAGCAGCGAAGCGTGGCTCAGCCTGTCGGCGACAATGCGATCCTCTTTTTGCATGAGCGCGCCAATTACCGCCTGATTCGCCGAAAATCCGGAGATAAATAACAAGGCGCGCGGATAACCCAGCCACTCGGCCAGGGTTTGTTCCAGCCGGTGATGCGTCTGGTGGAAGCCGGTCACGTGCCCGGAGCCGCCGCTGCCCACGCCGTAGCGCTGCGCGCCCTGCCGCCAGGCCTCAACGAGAGCCGGATGGCGGCTTAATCCCAGATAGTCGTTACCGGAAAAATTGCGGTAGCGTCGGCCCTGGTGGATAAACCCCGTGGCGTCGCTTTCCCCGACGATCCGGGCGCGCAGGGCGTTGACCGCCCGTCGTTCGTCAAGGGCGGCAGTGATGCGCTGATGCCAGCTCATACCGCCGCCGCGTTGTAGTAATCATCGGTATCCGGCGTCTGGAGCTGCGCTTCCAGCCGTTGCTGCTGCTCGTTATCCCCCACCAGCACCGCCGTTTGCGCCGGGTTAATCCCCAGCTTGCGGAACAGTTGCAGATCCTTATCCTCTTCCGGGTTCGGCGTGGTCAGCAGTTTGCAGCCGTAGAAAATCGAATTAGCGCCCGCCATAAAGCACATCGCCTGCGTCTGCTCGTTCATCTGCTCCCGCCCGGCGGAAAGGCGCACAAACGAGGTCGGCATCATGATGCGCGCGACCGCGATGGTGCGGATAAAGTCAAACGCATCGACGTCATCGTTGTCCGCCAGCGGCGTGCCTTTTACCTTCACCAGCATGTTGATCGGCACACTTTCCGGCGGGGTGGGCAGATTCGCCAGTTGCAGTAATAGCCCGGCGCGATCGGTAACGGTTTCCCCCAGCCCGACGATGCCGCCGGAACAGACTTTGATCCCGGCGTCACGCACCTTATCCAGGGTATCGAGACGCTCCTGATAGCTGCGGGTGGTGATGATGTTGCCGTAGAACTCCGGCGAGGTGTCGAGGTTGTGGTTGTAGTAATCCAGCCCCGCCGAGGCCAGGCGCTGGGCCTGGTTATCCGACAGCGTGCCCAGCGTCATACAGGCTTCCAGCCCCAGAGATTTAACGCCCTGCACCATCTGCTCCAGATAGGGCATGTCGCGTTCGTGGGGGTTTTTCCAGGCCGCGCCCATGCAAAAACGGGTCGATCCGGCGGCTTTGGCCTTGCGCGCCGAATCCAGCACCTGTTCCACTTCCATCAGTTTTTCGGCTTCGAGGCCGGTTTTGTAACGCGAGCTTTGCGGGCAATATTTGCAGTCTTCCGGGCAGGCCCCGGTTTTGATCGACAGCAGCGTGCTGACCTGTACCTGGCGCGGATCGAAGTGCTGACGGTGGACGGTCTGCGCCTCAAACAGCAGATCGAGGAGCGGTTTTTCAAACAGTGCAGTGACTTGCGACAGTGTCCAGCGTGGGGAATCAGCCATCTTGCTTCTCCAAAAACGGTGTTGCTTCTTATCGGTTCGGTGTAGACTCGTAAACCTAATTCTTTTTAAAATGGTTTACAAGTCATGATAACGCAACAGGACATTGCCTTCGACCAACAGCATATCTGGCATCCGTATACTTCGATGACCCGGCCGCTTCCGGTGTATCCGGTGGTGCGGGCCGAGGGATGCGAGCTGGAGCTGGCAAGCGGCGAGCGGCTGGTGGACGGCATGTCATCCTGGTGGGCGGCGATCCACGGCTATAACCATCCGCGCCTTAACGCGGCGATGAAAAACCAGATTGACCAGATGTCCCACGTGATGTTCGGCGGCATCACCCATCCTTCCGCCATTGCGCTGTGCCGCAAACTAGTCGCGATGACGCCCGCTGCGCTGGAGTGCGTCTTCCTGGCGGATACGGGTTCGGTCGCGGTGGAAGTGGCGATGAAAATGGCGTTGCAGTACTGGCACGCCCGGGGCGAGCCGCGCCAGCGTTTTCTGACCTTCCGTCACGGCTATCATGGCGACACGTTCGGCGCGATGTCGGTGTGCGACCCGGATAATTCGATGCACAGTTTGTGGAAAGGCTATCTGCCGGAAAACCTGTTCGCTCCGGCGCCGGCCAGCCGTTTCGACGAGGAATTCGACGAGCGGGACATCGCCCCGTTCGCCCGGTTGATGGCGGCCCATCGCCACGACATCGCCGCCGTTATTCTTGAGCCGATCGTGCAGGGCGCGGGCGGGATGCGCTTTTACCATCCTGAATGGCTGCGGCGCATCCGCAAGATGTGCGACCGCGAAGGCATCCTGTTGATTGCCGATGAGATCGCCACCGGCTTTGGCCGCAGCGGCAAGCTGTTCGCCTGTGAACATGCGGGCATCACCCCGGATATTTTATGCCTCGGCAAGGCGATTACCGGCGGCACCATGACGCTTTCCGCCACGCTCACCACCCGCCATGTCGCGAATACCCTCAGCGATGGCGCAGCGGGCTGCTTTATGCACGGCCCGACGTTTATGGGTAACCCGCTGGCCTGCGCGGTTGCGGCGGAAAGCCTGGCGATCCTCGAAACCGGCGCATGGCGCGAACAGGTCGCTGCGATTGAAAAACAGCTCAACGCCGAGCTGGCTCCCTGCCGGGAGTCGCCGCAGGTGGCGGATGTGCGGGTGCTGGGCGCGATTGGCGTGGTGGAGACCCGCGCCCCGGTTGATATGGGGCGGCTCCAGAAATTCTTCGTCGAACAGGGAGTGTGGATCAGGCCGTTTGGCCGGCTGATTTACCTGATGCCGCCGTATGTGATTGCCCCAGAGCAGTTAAGCCGGTTAACCGCCGCCGTGGCGAAAGCCGTTAACGACCCGACGCTGTTTCGCTGATCTCAGGCCCAATGCACTATACCCGTCATACTTCAAGTTACAGGTGCGTTGGCTGCGCTCACGCACCCCAGTCACGTACTTATGTACGCTCCTGGGGATCCCCTCCCTTGCCGCCTTCCTGTAACTCGAATTATTTAGGGTATACACTTCGTGAAGTGAAAATTCATTCCAACCGCTTAAGGAGCGCCTATGAAATTATTCAGTCGGGACCTGACGGACGGCGAAAAGCTCCCGCTCCGCCATGTGTTTAACGGCATGGGATACGAAGGCGATAATATCTCCCCGCACCTCGCCTGGGACGAGGTGCCGCCGGGCACCAAAAGTTTTGTCGTGACCTGCTACGATCCGGACGCGCCGACCGGTTCCGGCTGGTGGCACTGGGTGGTGGCGAATTTACCGGCGGATACGCGGGTACTGCCGCAGGGATCGGGCTCAGGCCAGGCGGCGTTGCCGGAGGGCGCGGTACAGACCCGTACCGATTTCGGTAAAACAGGCTACGGCGGCGCAGCGCCGCCGAAAGGCGAATCCCACCGCTATATTTTTACGGTCTATGCATTAGATGTAGAGCGTATCGAGGTAGATGAAGAGGCCAGCGGCGCGATGGTTGGCTTTAACGTGCATTTCCACACTCTGGGCAGCGCCTCGCTGACCGCGATTTACGTGTAGTGAAGCGGCGGCCTTGCGCCGCCGCCTCTGCCTTACAGGAAATCAGGCAGCAACGCCGCCAGTCGCCGCTGGCTGAGCAAAGAGATTGCCGCCTCGATATCCGGCGCGAAGTAGCGATCCTGAGCGTAACAGGTCACTTTATCGCGCAGAATATGCCGCGCCTTTTCCAGAATCGGGCTGGATTTCAGTCCTTCACGTAAATCTATCCCCTGACAGGCCGCCAGCCACTCCACCGCTAACACGCCGCGGGTGTTGCTGGCCATCTCCCACAGCCGACGTCCGGCGGCGGGGGCCATCGAAACATGGTCTTCCTGGTTGGCCGACGTCGGCAGGCTGTCCACGCTCGACGGGTGCGCCAGCGCTTTGTTTTCGCTGGCCAGCGCCGCCGCCGTGACCTGGGCGATCATAAACCCGGAGTTCACCCCGCCGTTTTTCACCAGGAACGGCGGCAACTGCGACATATGTTTATCCATCATCAGCGCGATGCGCCGCTCGGACAGCGCGCCGATTTCCGCCAGCGCCAGCGCCAGGTTGTCGGCCGCCATCGCCACCGGTTCGGCGTGGAAATTGCCGCCGGAAATGACCTCTTGTTCTTCGGCAAACACCAACGGGTTATCGGATACCGCGTTAGCTTCCACCAGTAGCACCTCCGCCGCCTGGCGCATTTGGGTCAGGCATGCGCCCATTACCTGCGGCTGGCAGCGCAGCGAGTACGGATCCTGCACTTTTTCACAGTTGTGATGGGACCGGGCGATTTCGCTGTCGTCGGTCAGCACGTGACGGTACAGCGCCGCGCTGTCGATTTGCCCTTTCTGGCCGCGTACCGCGTGGATGCGGGCGTCAAACGGACGACGCGAGCCAAGCACCGCTTCGGTGGTTAACGCTCCGCTAACCACGGCGGAGGCGAACAGATCTTCGGCCTCGAACAGGCCGCGCAAGGCAAATGCGGTGGACGCCTGGGTGCCGTTGAGCAGCGCCAGGCCCTCTTTCGCCGCCAGCGTGATCGGCGTTAACCCGGCTTTGGACAGCGCCTCAACGGCGGGCAGCCACTCGCCCTCGTAGCGCGCCTGCCCTTCACCCAGCAGCGTCAGGGACATATGCGCCAGCGGGGCCAGATCGCCGCTGGCGCCTACCGAGCCTTTCGCCGGAATGCGCGGATAAACCCCGGCATTGACCAGCGCCTGGAGCGCCTGGATCACTTCCAGCCGGATGCCGGAATAACCGCGCGCCAGGCTGTTGATTTTCAGCACCATGATCAGGCGTACCAGCGCGTCGTCCAGCGCCTCGCCTACGCCCGCCGCATGGGATAACACCAGCGAACGCTGTAGATTCTCCAGATCTTCACTGGCGATGCGCGTCGACGCCAGCAAGCCAAAACCGGTGTTGATGCCGTAAGCGGTGCGGCCTTCGGCAAGGATATCGTTAACGCACTGCACGCTGCGGTTGATGTCGTCAAACGCGCCGTCATCCAGCTCCAGCTTGAGAGGCGCGCTGTAAATCTGGCGCAGATCCGCCAGGCTCAGCTGGCCCGGCGTCAGTCGAAGAGTACGCATTATTTTTTCTCCTGGGTTGCCGGCACCATTGGTAAATTCAGGCCCTGCTCCACCGCGCAGTCAATGGCGCTCGGGTAGCCCGCGTCGGCATGGCGCATCACGCCGGTAGCCGGATCGTTGTGCAGGACGCGGGCGATACGCTGAGCGGCTTCGTCAGTGCCGTCGCAGACGATCACCATGCCCGCATGTTGCGAAAAGCCCATGCCCACGCCGCCGCCGTGGTGCAGCGATACCCATGTCGCGCCGCTGGCGGTGTTTAACAGGGCGTTAAGCAGCGGCCAGTCGGAGACTGCGTCGGAGCCGTCGCGCATGGCTTCGGTTTCCCGGTTCGGGCTGGCGACCGAGCCGGAGTCCAGATGGTCGCGGCCAATCACAATCGGCGCGCTGACTTCGCCGCTGCGCACCATTTCGTTAAACGCCAGGCCGAGCTTCTGCCGCCACGCCAGCCCGACCCAGCAGATACGCGCCGGCAATCCCTGAAAGCTGATGCGCTCGCGGGCCATGTCCAGCCAGCGATGCAGATGCACATCGTCGGTAATCAGTTCCTTCACTTTGGCATCAGTTTTGTAGATATCTTCCGGGTCGCCGGACAACGCCACCCAGCGGAACGGGCCAATACCGCGACAGAGCAGCGGGCGAATAAACGCCGGGACAAAACCGGGGAAATCAAAGGCGTTTTCCACCCCGCTCTCTTTGGCCATCTGGCGCAGGTTATTGCCGTAATCAAACGTCGGAACGCCCATCTGATGGAATGCCAGCATCGCCTGCACGTGCTGCGCCATGGACTGTTTCGCCGCCCTGATGACGCGCTCCGGCTCGTGGGTTCCGGCCTGCTGATACGCCTCCCACGTCCAGCCCGCCGGCAGATAGCCGCGCAGCGGATCGTGGGCGCTGGTCTGGTCGGTGACCATATCCGGGCGCACGCCGCGTTCTACCAGCTGCGGCAGGATCTCCGCCGCATTGCCGCACAGGGCGATGGAGACCGCTTTCCCCTCCTGGGTATAGCGCTTGATGCGCGCCAGCGCGTCGTCCAGCGAGTCAGCCTGTTCATCCACATAGCGGGTGCGCAGGCGGAAATCGATACGGCTTTGCTGGCATTCAATGGTCAGCGAACAGGCGCCCGCCAGGGTCGCGGCCAGCGGCTGCG
Organism: Atlantibacter hermannii; assembly: GCF_009907385.1. Taxonomy (GTDB): domain Bacteria; phylum Pseudomonadota; class Gammaproteobacteria; order Enterobacterales; family Enterobacteriaceae; genus Atlantibacter; species Atlantibacter hermannii_A. The sequence goes on along the minus strand of NZ_JAAATR010000019.1, from coordinate 23,875 downwards.
CGCCGCCCATGCCGCCCAGCCCGGCGGTTAACACCCAGCGGCCCTGCAGATTGCCGTTGTAGTGCTGGCGTCCAGCCTCGACAAAGGTTTCGTAAGTGCCCTGCACGATGCCCTGGCTGCCGATGTAGATCCAGCTACCGGCGGTCATCTGCCCGTACATCGCCAGACCTTTGGCGTCGAGTTCGTTGAAGTGCTCCCAGGAGGCCCAGCGCGGCACCAGGTTGGAGTTGGCAATCAGTACGCGCGGCGCGTTGCTGTGGGTGGTGAATACCCCCACCGGCTTGCCGGACTGCACCAGCAGAGTCTGATCGTCTTCCAGCTCTTTTAACGCCTTGATGATGGCGTCGTAGCATTCCCAGTTGCGCGCCGCACGACCAATACCGCCATACACCACCAGCGCGTGAGGGTTTTCCGCGACGTCAGGATCGAGGTTGTTCATCAACATGCGCAGCGGGGCTTCGGTCAGCCAGCTTTTGGCATTTAACGTGGTGCCTCGTGGGGCGCGAATTTCACCTTCGCGGTATTTATCGTGCTGCATGACCAGCTCCTTAAACAGGGTGACAGAATGTAGAGGACTATACTTGTATAGACATTTAAAAATGTAGCCTTACTGGTGTGATGACCCTGTGCAGGCCATCACATAATTAACAAAACGGTTACATCATCAGGACATGAATCGCCCTTGCAGGCGGTAGCGGGAACCGGGAAACAGCAGTCGCGCATAGGAGACAATGTGGTTGACCGACCAGGTGCGGCGGCGGATCAGCAGGCACGGCTCGTCGGCGTCGATGCTGAGCCAGTCGCGCTCCTGCTGGCTGGCGCGCACCGCTTCGACGATATGCTCGCCCTCGGTTAGCGGCGCGGCCTGTGACAAATAGGCATGCGGCGTGGTGAGGGTGAAATCCTGCGCCAGATAGTCCGGGGCCGCGTGGGTGTTCACTATCCTGTCCTCAATTTGCACCGGCACGTCGTTTTCATAATGCACCAGCAGCGAGTGAAACACCGGCGAGCCTTCCGCCAGACCCAGCGCCGTGGCCTGGCGGGCATCGGCCTGAATCCGCTCCAGCAGCAACACCTCGCTGCGGTGGCGATGATGACGCGCGGCGATCTCATCGGCAATACTGCGAATTTCAAACAGCGCCGACTGGCCTTTCGGCTCGGCGACAAAAGTCCCGACCCCCTGCAAACGCACCAGCAGCCCTTCATCGGTAAGCTCGCGCAGCGCCCGGTTGATGGTCATGCGGCTAAAACCGAACTGCTGCACCAGCTCCGCTTCGGACGGAATGCGGTCGTGGGGCTTCCAGACACCGGCATGAATATTGCCGCTGATGGCCTGTTTTACTTTTTCGTAAAACGGCACCGGCTCCTGCGCCACAGCCAGACGGGGTTGAGATGAAAACATAATGAGTCAGCGTTCCTTATCCGTGATTATCCGCATCAGACCACTGGTGGACGATTTGCCACGCCAGCCGCGCCGCCACTTTTGCGCCGAGACTGTCACGATCAAACTCCGGGTTAAATTCCACCAGGTCGACGGCCTGAAGCTTCGGGCTGCGGCACAGGGGTTCCAGCAGCGTTAACAGCCTGTCCAGCGGGATGCCAAGGCCAGCGGGCGCCGATACCGCAGGCATCTGCCAGCCCGGCAGCGCATCCAGATCGATGGTTAAATAGATTTTATCTGCCCACGCCAACAGCGCGGCAATCTGCGTCGCCGCCTGAGGTTGTTCCGGGCGCTGGCAGTCCGTGTCCCGGATGATGTTGACGTTAAGCCGGGCGGCTTCATCCAGCAGCGCCTGGGTATTGGCGGCGGGATTAACCCCGATGCAGGTGTAATTAAACTCGCGCCCCTGCTGCTCACAGTGCAGCGCCAGCTGGCGGAACGGCGTGCCGGAGGTGGCCCGGGCGGCGCGGCGTAAATCGAGATGGGCGTCGATATTGATAATGGCGATGCGCGCGTCGGGCCAGGCGTCGAGCACGCCGCGCCCGTGACCAAAGGCGGTTTCATGACCGCCGCCGAACACCAGGGTGCGCATCCCGGCCTGCTGGCACTGTTGTACCGCGTCGCTCAGCGCATCCTGCGCGGCTTCCAGCGCATCCGGTTGAGCGTGAATATTACCCAGATCCACCAGACGGTCGTGGCCGCGATGGCTGGCCATATTCGCCAGCGCGCTGCGTAACGCATCCGGTCCCTTCTGCGCGCCGGGCCGACCGTGATTGCGCTTCACGCCTTCGTCGCAGGCGAAGCCCAGCAGCGCGATGCCGTCAGCGTCAGGGACAAACGCCGTGCGGTGTTGGATGGTCTGAAACACGCGCAGCGCGTTGTCGGCTTCCGCCAGATCGTTGCGGCCCTGCCATAGCGCGGCGGATGCAGGTTGCCAGAGCGTCACAGGGATTTCCCCTCTGAAAATTGCGCTTCGCCGCGATAAACCCGGCAGCGCAGCGGATTACGGCAGGGCTCATAAACCATTTCCACCGGCTGTTCGGCATCCCAGACGATAAAGTCGGCGACAAACCCGGCGGCAAGTTGGCCGTGGGTATGCTGCTTTCCTGTCGCCCGCGCGGCATGGCGCGTCACGCCTGCCCAGGCTTCTTCCGGCGTCAGGCCAAACTGCACGCAGGCCATATTCATCGCCAGGTGCAGGCTGGCAAACGGGCTGGTGCCGGGGTTGATATCGGTGGCGACCGCCATCGGCACGTTGTGCTGGCGCAGCAGATCCACGGGCGGACGCTGGGTTTCGCGCAGGAAATAGAACGCGCCGGGCAGCAGCACCGCGACGCTGCCAGCCTGCCGCAGCGCCAGTACGCCCTGCTCGTCCAGATATTCAACATGATCGGCGGACAGGCCGTGGTATTTCCCCACCAGCGCCGAACCGCCCAGATGAGAAAGTTGTTCAACGTGCCCTTTCACCGGGATGCCCAGCGCCCGGGCAGCGGCGAACACCCGTTCGGTCTGCGCCACGCTGAAACCGACGTTTTCGCAAAACGCATCCACGGCGTCGAACAGTTTTTGCTCCCATAGCGCGGGCAATATCGTGTCACAGACGTAGTCGATATAACCGTCGGGATCGCCTTTATATTCCGGCGGCGTGGCGTGAGCCGCCAGCAGGGTGGCGCTGATCTCTACCGGATTATCGGCCGCCAGTTGTCGCGCCACCCGCAGCATTTTCTCTTCGTCGTCCAGATTCAGACCATAGCCCGATTTCACCTCGATCGTCGTCACCCCTTCACGCATTAGCGCATTCAGCCGCTGCTGCGCCGAGTGCTGCAACTGTTCGGCAGACGCGGCGCGGGTGGCTGTAACGGTGGCGTTAATCCCGCCGCCCCGGGCGCTGATTTGCTGGTAGGACACGCCGTTCAGCCGCTGTTCCCACTCCTGGGCGCGGTTACCGCCGTAGACCAGATGGGTATGGCAGTCGATCAGCCCCGGCGTCACCAGCCGCCCCTGCAGGTCGATGATTTCACACGTGGGGTCAGACAGCGCGGGGGTCACGGCCAGGATCGCGCCGTGGCGGACAATCAGATCGTGATGTTCCAGCAGGCCATAGGGCGTATCGATAGCCGGGTTGAGGGTGGCGATACGCCCGTTGCGCCAGATAACATCACCGGGAAGCAGGGTTATGGTCATGATGTTCGCTTGTCATGGGTTGTCTATACATTTATTGGCAACCTGCCGGACTTGTCAACCTGGCTGCCATTCACAGTTCACGAAAGCGTGGATAAAATTAACTTTTTAGCGCTTTAGCTTCCCGTTTTAATCAAGTTAGGTTAAAAAAGCAGGCTATTTCAGCACTCATCCCTTTTGACACAGCAAGGAGCATCCCTTGAACAGATTTTCGGTTTCCCGTCTGGCGCTGGCTTTTGCCGTTGGCGTGACACTGACCGCGTGTAGCTCAACGCCGCCGGACCAGCGTCCGTCCGAGCAGGCAGCGCCAGGCACCGCATCGCGCCCGATCCTGTCGGCTAACGAAGCGCAGAACTTTGTCGCAGCGCGTTATTTCTCCGCCATGGATCCGAACGCGGCACCGTGGTCGCCGGTGAGAATCGCCGTTCCCGCTCAGCCTGACTTTGTGGTCGGCCCGGCAGGCACCGCAGGCGTGACCCATACCTCGATTCAGGCGGCCGTGGATGCAGCGATTATCAAGCACACCAGCACCCGTCAGTACATCGCGATTATGCCGGGCACTTATGAAGGCACCGTGTATATTCCTGCCTCATCAGGCAGCGTGACGCTGTACGGCCTGGGTGAAAAACCGGCGGATGTAATTATCGGCGCGGCGCTGGATTCCGAAATGGATCGCGCGACCTGGCGTCATACGGTGAATCCGTCAGGCAAATACATGCCGGGCAAACCGGCCTGGTATATGTTCGATAACTGCCAGAACCGCCGCGAAGCCACCATTGGCCTGATGTGCTCCGCCGTGGTGTGGTCCCAGAACAACGGGCTACAGCTGCAGAATCTGACCATCGAAAACAATCTGGGCGACAGCGTGGATGCCGGTAATCATCAGGCGGTCGCGCTGCGCAGCGATGGCGACAAAGTGCAGATCGATAAAGTGAACATTCTGGGCCGTCAGAATACCTTCTTTGTGACCAACAGCGATCTGCAAAACCGCATCGTGAACAACCGTCAGACCCGCACGCTGGTGACTAACAGCTATGTGGAAGGCGATGTGGATCTGGTTGCCGGTCGCGGCGCGGTGGTGTTCGATAACACCGAATTCCGGGTGGTGAATTCCCGTACCCAGCAAGAAGGCTACGTGTTTGCTCCGGCAACGCAGCCGAACATCTGGTACGGCTTCCTGGCGACCAACAGCCGCTTCGTGGCAAGCGGCGACGGCGTGGCGCAGCTGGGCCGCGCGTGGGATATCGACGCGTCTGAAAATGGCTATACCGCTAACCAGAGCGCTAACGGTCAGGTGGTTATCCGCGACAGCGTGATTAACGAGGGCTTTAACAAAGCCAAACCGTGGGGCGACGCGCTGGGTTCTAAACGTCCGTTCGCGGGCAATACCGGCACGATGGCGGATGACAAACTGCAGCGCGAGTTGAACGACAACAACTTCAACCGCATGTGGGAGTTCAACAACCGCGGCCTGGGTAGCCAGGTGGTTGCCGAGCCGAAGCAGTAATAAAAAAGGCGCATGAAAACTGCGCCTGATGACAGAGCGGACACGCCTCAGGCCTGTCCGCTTTTTTTATGCCCTTAGCGCGCGTCGATCACCACCCACATCGGGCCCTGACCCACGGCATAGCGCCCGACATCGCGCAGCAGGCCCTGCGCGCCTTCAATCGCATGCACGGAAATATGGTGCGATTTCTGCCCGGCGGCGATCAGGAACTTACCGCTGTGATCGATATTAAAGCCGCGCGGCTGGGTTTCGGTCGGGTGGAACCCTTCCACCGCCAGCACGCTGCCGTCTTCGGATACGCTGAACACCGTCACGATGCTGGCGGTACGGTCGCAGGTATACAGATGGCGGCCATCCGGGGTGATATGAATATCTGCCGCCCAGCGGGTGTCGGCAAAGTCCGGCGGCATAATGTCCAGCGTCTGGATGCATTCAATTTTGCCGTTCGGCGACTGCAACGCCCAGACGTCTACGGTGCCGTTCAGCTCGTTCACGCTGTAGGCAAACTGGTGGTTCGGGTGGAACGCCATATGGCGCGGACCTGCGCCTTCCACGGTATTGAGTTCCGGCGGGGTTTGCGCGGTCAGGTTGCCGTCATCACTCACGGTAAACAGGCAGATGCGATCCTGCTTCAGGGCAGGTACCAGCAGGGTGCGGTTATCTGGAGAAATGTTCGCCGAGTGGCAGCCATCCAGCCCTTCCACCACATCAACCACCTCGCCGGGGATGCCGTCGTTCAGCGGCGTCACGCTGACGCAGCCTGCGCCGTAGGAGCCGCTGAACAGGAATTTGCCGTGGTGATCGGTGGAAATATGGGTCGGGCTGCCGGGCAGCGCCGCTTCCGCCTCAACGGTTAATGTGCCCTCGTCCGGGGAGATGCGGTAGGCGATGACGCGAAATTCCGGGCGCACGCCGACGTAGAGGTAACGCTTATCCGGGCTGATGACCATCGGCTGCACCTGGCCTGGCACATCGACCACCTGCAACAGCGTGAGCTCGCCCGTTGGGTTAAGACGCCAGACGTGGATCTGCTGGCTTTCCGGGCTGGCGGTATAAACGGTTTGTTTCATGAATACTCCTTTCCTCACGTGAGCGTTAAGTCTTCAAAAGGGTAGCGCGTTTTGTCGCAATGTGCCGAAGGCGAAACGGTGATTTTGACCCGGCGCGGTTGCGGTGTACCATCAACCGAACCTTTTCTGAACAATACCTGACGGGAATCTGCCCATGCCCTATCGTGTCATCGCCCTTGATTTAGACGGAACCCTGCTCACGCCGCAAAAAACTATTTTGCCGGAATCGCTGGAGGCGCTAAAGCGCGCGCGCGAAGCAGGTTATCAGGTGCTGATTGTCACCGGTCGCCATCATGTCGCCATCCATCCTTTTTATCAGGCGCTGGCGCTGGATACACCTGCTATTTGTTGTAATGGCACTTATTTGTATGATTATCATGCAAAAAACGTACTGGCAGCCAACCCTATGCCCGCCAGTGAAGCCCGGCAGCTGATTGATGTGCTGGAGCAGCACCAGGTTCACGGCCTGATGTACGTGGACAACGCCATGCTGTACCAGTTGCCGACCGGGCACGTATTGCGCACCGAAAACTGGGCGCGCAGCTTACCGGAACATCAGCGTCCGGTGTTTTTACAGGTGCCTTCCCTGCGCGACGCGGCGCAGCAGGCCGACGCCATCTGGAAATTCGCGCTCACCGATGCGGATCTCGGCAGGCTGCATGAAGTGGTGGCGCACATTGAAGAAAAATTCGGCTTTGCCTGCGAATGGTCGTGGCACGATCAGGTGGACGTGGCGCTGGCGGGCAACAGCAAAGGCAACCGCCTGGCGCAATGGGTGGAGTCCCAGGGCATGACCATGCAGGACGTGGTGGCGTTTGGCGATAACTATAACGATTTAAGTATGCTGGAGCGCGCCGGGCTCGGCATCGCCATGGGCAATGCCGACCAGGCGATTAAAGATCGCGTTAATACGGTGATCGGCCTGAATACCGAACCGAGCATCGCAGAAGCGATTTACCAGCACCTGCTGTGATCAGGCGGTAATCGACACGCTTTTGATTTGCGCGTACAGCCACTGGCCCGCTTTGATACTCAGTTCGTCCCGCGCCCAGGGGCTGATGCGCGCCCACAGCGTCCGGGTGCCAACGTCCAGCTGCACTTCCACCTGCCCGTCATCATCCAGCAGATTGACCACTTTCGCCCGCAGTACGTTGCGGATGCTGCTGTTTACCGGCGGTTGCAGCACCAGCGACACGTCTGACGCCTGAATCCGAATGCGCAGCGTTGACTGCAACGGCTTATCGATACGGTTGACCCAGATATGCTGGTCGCCCAGCGCCAGCGCGGTCATGGCGTAATGGGGATGGTGCTCCAGCACGCTGACTTTCAGCACGCTGCTCTGCTGTTCGCGCGGCAGCCATGGGTGCATCACCGCGCTGCCCCATACCGATTCCAGGCTGCCAAAGGCTTTCACGCTGCCGTTATCCAGCACCAGCACGTTATCGGCAAGCTGGACGATCTCTTCCAGCGAATGGCTGACATAGAGCATCGGGGTCTGAATTTCTCGCGTCAGCCGCTGAAGATAGGCCAACAGTTCGCGTTTGCGCGGGATATCCAGCGAGGCCAGCGGCTCGTCCAGCAGCAGCAGCTCCGGGGCGGTTAACAGCGCGCGGCCAATTGCCACCCGTTGTTTTTCGCCGCCGGACAGCGAACCGGGCAAGCGATCCAGCAGAGGTTCAATGCCCAGCAGCGCCACCAGCTTATCGAACTGCCCGGCCATGGATTTCGCCATGCCGTAGCGCAGGTTGCCGCTCACTTTATAGTGCGGGAACAGGCGCGCGTCCTGGAATACATAGCCGACCCGGCGCTTTTCCGGCGGCAGGAAAATCTTTTGTTCCGCGTCGCTTAACACCCGGTCGTTAAGCACAATCCGCCCGGATTCAGGGCGAGTCAGCCCGCAGATAGCGTTAATCAGCGAGGTTTTACCCGCGCCGGAGACGCCGAAAATCGCCGTCACGTCCTGGCCCGGCAGGGTTTCATTAACACTCAGGTGATGGCTGCCCAGCGTCTGGGAAAAATGGAGTTCCAGCATAATCAGTTCCCCATCCGCTTACGGCTAATCCGCGCCAGCCACTCGGCGATCATCAATGACATCACCGCCAGCACGATGGAAATCAGGCACAGCCGCGCCGCCGCGCTTTCGCCGCCCGGCGTCTGGATCAGGGTATACATGGCGGAGGGAATGGTGCGGGTTTCACCAGGAATATTGGAAACAAAGGTGATGGTCGCGCCGAATTCGCCCAGCGAACGGGCAAAAGCCAGCACGGTGCCGGCAATAATGCCGGGTAAGGTCAGCGGTAACGTGATGGTGAAAAACACCCGCCAGCGGCCTGCGCCGAGAGTGCGCGCCGCCTGCTCAAGTTTTAAATCTACCGCTTCCAGGGCCAGGCGGATCGCGCGCACCATCAGCGGGAATGACATCACACCGGCGGCCAGTACCGCGCCGCGCCAGCTAAAGGCGAAGGTAAGACCAAACCAGTCGTACAGCCACTGGCCGATAAACCCGCGCCGGCCCATCGCCACCAGCAGTAAATACCCCACCACCACCGGCGGCAGCACCAGCGGCAGGTGGATCAGGCTATCGAACAGTGATTTGCCGGGGAAGCTACATCTTACCAGCACCCAGGCACACAAGATCCCGAAGGGCAAACTGATTAATACTGCAATTGATGAGACTTTAAGGCTCAGCAACACGGCCTGCCATTCGGGTTCCGTTAAGATCATGAGTGAGTGGTAAATCCGTATTGTTTAAAGATTGCCGCCGCCTGCGGCCCTTTCAGGTAATCGTAAAACGCCTTAACCTCGGCGTTATTATGCCCGTCGATGATGGCCATTGGGTATTCCACTTTTTTGTGGGAACCCTCCGGGAAGGTGCCCACCACCTTCACGCCTTTACCGGCGACCGCGTCGGAGCCGTAAACGATGCCGAGCGGCGCTTCGTTACGCTCCACCAGCGCCAGCGCGCCGCGCACGTCTTCCGCCGGCGCCAGGCTCGGGCTGACGTTATCCCACGCGCCCAGTTTTTGCAGCGCTTCTTTGGCGTAAATGCCTGCCGGAACGTGTTCCGGATCGCCCACCGCCAGACGGCCGCCTTTCAGCAGGCTTTGCCAGTCGGTTTTCTCATTAATCGCGATATCGCCCTGCTGGCTCGCTTTCGGCGCAACGACCACCAGGCTGTTGCCCAGCAGCGTTTCGCGGCTGGCGGCGTCGATGGTTTTTTTATCGCTGGCGTAATCCATCCACTTCTGATCGGCGGAGATAAACAGATCCGCCGGTGCGCCCGCTTCAATCTGCCGCGCCAGGGTTGATGACGAAGCAAATGAGGACACCACGTCCACCTGCTTCTCTTTTTTGTACTGGGTGGCGATATCCTGCATCGCGTTAGTCAGGGACGCCGCCGCAAATACGGTGATTTTGCCGTCCGCCGCCAGCGTTTGGGTCGCAAGCCCCAGTGACAGGGCAATACCCGCCGTCAGTTTCAACCATTTATTAGCCATGTGCTTCTCCATTGAGCATCGTTATGTAGCGAGCAATATAACGGTGCACATCAGATATTCAAAGTATTAATCGGCAAAATGTGAGGGGACTTGAGAGAAAACGCCCGGATAAACCGGGCGTTGGGGGAATCAGCGCTGCTGCTTTGAGCGGTCTTTATGACCGACAGTGGAGAAGACGTTAAACACTTCGCCCAGGCCATAAATCAAACCCAGGATGATCGCCATCACCACGGGCACCATGATTACGGCAAACACCAGACTTTTCAACAACTCGAACATGGTAGCCTCCAGAATACAGGGAGCGTTATTTTAACGTCCCTCATAAAAAACGCACTCTCCTTTTTGTGCCATTTGCGTCGCCGTCCGGCTTTCAGTCACAATAGCCGTTTTACCAGGAGCCGGATATGCAAGCGGAAATTCTTCTTACTCTTAAACTCCAGCAGCGCCTGTTTGCTGATCCGCGACGCATTGCGCTGCTTAAACAAATAGAACATACCGGTTCAATTAGCCAGGGCGCGAAACTCGCCAACATCAGCTATAAGAGCGCCTGGGACGCCATCAACGAGATGAACCAGCTCAGCGACCAGCCGCTGGTGGACCGGGCGACCGGCGGCAAGGGCGGCGGCGGCGCGGTGGTGACCCCTTACGGCAAGCGCCTGATCCAGCTCTACGATTTGCTGGGGCAAATTCAGCAGAAAGCCTTTGACGTGCTGAGCGACGACAGCCTGCCGCTGGACAGCCTGCTGGCGGCCATCTCGCGGTTTTCTCTGCAAACCAGCGCCCGTAACCAGTGGTTCGGTACCGTGACCCATCGCGATCGTCACTCGGTGCAGGAACATCTCACCATTTTGCTGGCGGATGGCGTTACGCGTTTAAACGCGGCGATTACCGCGCGCAGCGCGGAACGGCTCGGGCTGGAGACGGGCCGGGAAGTGCTGGTGCTGCTGAAAGCGCCCTGGGTAAACATCACCCGCGACGCAGCCCAGGCGGCGGACGCGGAAAACCAGCTCGCTGGCGTCATCAGCGCCGTTGAACATGCCGAAGACCAGAGCGAAGTGGTCGTCACCGTGGCCGGTGGTCAGCGGGTATGCGCCACGCTAACGGCTGCACAGGTCGCGGCGCTCAATCCAGAAGAAGGTGCTGAGGTCACAGCATTTTTTAATGCCGATTCTTTGATCGTCGCCACGCTGTGCTAAAACCCCGCGCCCGGTTGACAATTCCGGGCGCGCGACGTATCCCTGATGCTTATTTGCTGCAAAAAATGGGATAACACATGTCAGTATTGCAAATTTCGCAAGGCACGTTTCGCATTGGCGATACCCGTACCCTTGAGCTTGCCGGGCTAACCCTGCGCGCGGGTGAAAGCTGGGCGTTTGTCGGCGCCAACGGCAGCGGAAAATCGGCGCTGGCCCGGGCGCTCTCCGGGGAGCTGCCGCTGCTGAAAGGCCAGCGCGACTGCGGTTTCCAGCGCATCGTGCGCGTGTCGTTTGAGCAGTTGCAGAAACTGGTCAGCGAAGAGTGGCAGCGCAATAACACCGATTTGCTCGGCCCCGGCGAAGACGATACCGGCCGCACCACCGCGCAAATTATTCAGGAAGAGATCCACGATCCTGCCCGCTGTCAGGCTCTGGCGGAACGCTTCGGCATTACTCATCTGCTGGAACGGCGCTTTAAATATCTCTCTACCGGCGAAACCCGCAAAACCCTGCTGTGCCAGGCATTGATGCCTGATCCCGATCTGTTGATCCTCGATGAGCCTTTCGACGGCCTGGACGTGAAGTCCCGGGAACAGCTTGCCCTGCTGCTGGGCCAGTTAAACCGGGAAGGGCATACCCTGGCGCTGGTATTAAACCGGTTTGATGAGATCCCGGCGTTTGTCGAAAACGCCGGCGTGCTGGCGGACTGCGTGCTGACCGACGTGGGCAAAAAAGCGCAGCTGCTGGAGCAGGCGCTGATCGCCCAACTGGCGCACAGCGAAAAGCTGGCGGGCGCCGCCCTTCCCGAACCGGATGTGAGCACGCCGGTGACCCTGGCGCCTGACGTCCCGCGTATCGTCCTGCGCGATGGCGTGGTGTCGTATAACGATCGCCCGATCCTGCACAGGCTGAGCTGGACGGTCAATCCCGGCGAGCACTGGCAGATTGTCGGGCCGAACGGCGCGGGAAAATCCACCCTGCTGAGCCTGATAACCGGCGATCACCCCCAGGGTTACAGCAACGATTTAACGCTGTTTGGCCGCCGTCGCGGCAGCGGCGAAACTATCTGGGATATCAAAAAGCACATTGGCTATGTCAGCAGCAGCCTGCATCTTGATTACCGGGTGAGTACCACGGTACGTAACGTGATCCTGTCCGGCTATTTCGATTCTATCGGCATTTATCAGGCAGTGTCGGATCGCCAGCGCAAGCTCACCCGCCAGTGGCTGGATATTCTCGGCATCAGCGATAAAGTGGCCGATGCGCCATTCCAGAGCCTCTCATGGGGGCAGCAGCGGCTGGCGCTCATTGCCCGCGCGCTGGTCAAGCACCCCACCCTGCTGATCCTCGATGAGCCGTTACAGGGGCTCGATCCGCTAAACCGCCAGCTGGTGCGGCGTTTTGTCGATGTGCTGATCGGCGAAGGTGCCACCCAACTGCTGTTTGTCTCGCACCATGCCGAAGACGCGCCGGACTGTATTACCCACCGCCTGACTTTTGTGCCGGACGGTGAAATTTATCGTTATCAATTCGACGCACTGAAATAAGCATCTTTTGGGGGCGTCACGTCCCCCATTTTCAGACTAGCCGCATCTTCCTTTACCTAACCTGCTGTTTTACATTGCTTTTACGATGACGTGAAGCGGCGTGATATTTTAGTGTAAACGATTCCACTATTTTATCCGATATCACAGTTTACTGCCGTCTGTTATGCTAAGGTTAATACATACCATAAGCGTAATGGAGCCTGATATGAGAGTGTTAGTAACGGGTGGTAGCGGTTACATCGGCAGTCATACCTGCGTGCAACTGCTGCAAAACGGCCACGACGTCATCATCCTTGATAATCTCTGCAACAGTAAACGCAGCGTGCTACCGGTTATTGAAACCCTGGGCGGCAAACAGCCGATGTTTATCGAAGGGGATATTCGTAACGAAACCCTGCTGACCGAAATTCTGCACGATCACGCTATCGATACCGTGATCCATTTCGCCGGGCTAAAGGCCGTGGGCGAATCCGTCGCGAAGCCCCTCGAGTATTACGATAACAACGTCAACGGTACGCTGCGCCTGATTTCCGCCATGCGCGCCGCCAACGTCACCAATTTTATTTTCAGTTCGTCTGCCACGGTGTACGGCGACCAGCCGAAAATCCCCTATGTGGAAAGCTTCCCGACCGGCACGCCGCAAAGCCCGTATGGCAAAAGCAAGCTGATGGTGGAGCAAATTCTTACCGACCTGCAAAAAGCCAATCCGCACTGGAGCATCGCGCTATTGCGCTACTTCAACCCGGTCGGCGCGCACCCGTCAGGGGATATGGGCGAAGATCCCCAGGGTATCCCGAATAACCTGATGCCGTACATCGCCCAGGTGGCGGTGGGCCGCCGCGACTCGCTGGCGATTTTCGGCAATGACTACCCGACTGAAGACGGCACCGGCGTACGCGATTATATCCACGTGATGGATCTGGCCGACGGTCATGTTGCCGCAATGCAGCAGCTGGCGGGCAAACCGGGCGTGCATATTTACAACCTCGGCGCGGGTGTCGGCAGTAGTGTGCTGGACGTGGTCAACGCCTTCAGCAAAGCCTGCGGCAAGCCGGTGAATTACCACTTTGCGCCGCGCCGCGACGGCGATCTCCCGGCCTACTGGGCTGACGCCAGCAAAGCGGACAAAGAGCTGAACTGGCGCGTGACGCGCACGCTGGATGAAATGGCCCAGGACACCTGGCGCTGGCAGTCGCGTCATCCGCAAGGTTATGCAGATTAAGGAACGCAGATGGAAAAATTCAACCCGGTCGATCATCCGCATCGCCGCTATAACCCGCTGAGCGGGCAATGGATCCTGGTTTCCCCGCACCGCGCCAAGCGTCCGTGGCAGGGCGCGCAGGAGACGCCGTCCAGTGCGGTGCTGCCGTCCCACGATCCCGACTGTTTCCTGTGCCCGGGCAACGTCCGGGTAACCGGCGGTAAAAACCCGGATTACACCGGCACATACGTCTTTACCAACGACTTTGCGGCGCTGATGACCGATACGCCGGACGCGCCGGAAACCCAGGATCCGCTGATGCGTCTGGAAAGCGCGCGCGGCACCAGCCGGGTGATTTGCTTCTCGCCGGATCACAGTAAAACGCTGCCGGAACTGACCGTCGCGGCGCTGGAAGAGGTGGTCAGCACCTGGCAGGCGCAGACCGAAGAACTGGGGAAAACCTACCCGTGGGTGCAGGTGTTTGAGAACAAAGGCGCGGCGATGGGCTGCTCCAACCCGCATCCGCACGGTCAGGTGTGGGCTAACAGCTTCCTGCCCAACGAAGCGGCGCGGGAAGATAAGCTGCAGCGCGACTATTTCACCGAACACGGTCGTCCGATGCTGGTGGATTACGTTGAACGCGAGCGGGTGGACGGCAGCCGCACGGTGGTGGAAACCGAGCACTGGCTGGCAGTGGTGCCTTACTGGGCGGCCTGGCCGTTCGAAACCCTGCTGCTGCCGAAAGCGCACGTCACGCGTATTACCGAACTGAGCGATGGCCAACGCCGCGACCTGGCGCTGGCGCTGAAAAAACTCACCAGCCGCTATGACAACCTGTTCAGGTGCTCCTTCCCCTATTCCATGGGATGGCACGGCGCGCCGTTTACCGCAGACGATGCCGCGCCCTGGCAGTTGCATGCCCATTTCTACCCGCCGCTGCTGCGCTCCGCCACGGTGCGCAAATTTATGGTGGGCTATGAAATGCTGGCCGAAACCCAGCGTGATTTAACCGCTGAGCAAGCAGCCGAGCGCCTGCGCGCCGTCAGCGACATCCACTTTCGCGAGTCCGGAGAATAACAATGAGTCTGAAAGAGAAAACCCAATCCCTGTTTGCTGACGCGTTCGGCTACCCTGCCACCCACACTATTCAGGCGCCGGGCCGCGTCAACCTGATTGGCGAGCACACCGACTATAACGACGGTTTTGTGTTGCCCTGCGCCATTGATTATCAAACGGTGATTAGCTGCGCGGCGCGCGATGACCGTCAGGTACGGGTGATGGCCGCCGATTATGACAACCAAATCGACGAATTTTCGCTGGATGCGCCGATCCTCAGCCACGACTCCCAGCAGTGGTCCAATTACGTGCGCGGCGTGGTGAAGCATCTGCAACAGCGCGACCGCAATTTTGGCGGCGCGGATCTGGTGATCAGCGGCAACGTGCCGCAGGGCGCGGGGTTAAGCTCGTCGGCATCGCTGGAAGTGGCGGTCGGCACGGTATTCCAGCAGCTTTATCATCTGCCGCTGGACGGCGCGCAAATCGCCCTTAACGGCCAGGAAGCAGAAAACCAGTTTGTCGGCTGTAACTGCGGGATTATGGATCAGCTGATTTCCGCGCTGGGTAAAAAAGATCATGCCCTGCTGATCGACTGCCGCTCTCTGGGCACCAAAGCCGTGCCGATGCCGGAAGGCGTGGCGGTGGTGATTATCAACAGTAACTTCAAACGCACCCTGGTGGGCAGCGAATACAACACCCGCCGCGAACAGTGCGAAACCGGGGCGCGTTTCTTTACCCAGAAAGCGCTGCGCGATGTGAAGCTGGACCAGTTCAACGCGGTGGCGAATGAACTGGACCCGGTGGTGGCCAAACGCGTGCGCCACGTGCTGACCGAAAACGCCCGTACCGTTGAAGCCGCAGACGCGCTGGCGCGCGGCGATCTGAAACGCATGGGCGTGCTGATGGCGGAATCGCACGCCTCAATGCGCGACGATTTCGAAATCACCGTACCGCAAATCGATACCCTGGTTGAAATCGTCAAAGCCGTTATCGGCGATGAAGGCGGGGTGCGTATGACCGGCGGCGGCTTCGGCGGCTGCATCGTGGCGCTGATGCCGGAAGCGTTAGTGCCCGCGGTTAAAGAGGCGGTCGCTAATCAGTACGAAGCGAAAACGGGCATCAAAGAAACCTTTTACGTGTGCAAAGCATCAGAAGGAGCCGGACAGTGCTAAGAGAAACCACGGCGCTCGCCCCTGACGGGCTGCCTTATCGTCTCACCACCCTGCGCAACAGCGCGGGGATGGTGGTCACATTAATGGACTGGGGCGCGACGCTGCTGTCCGCGCGGGTGCCGATGAGCGACGGTACGGTGCGTGAAACCCTGCTCGGCTGCCCCTCACCGGAAGCGTGGCAAGACCAGACCGCCTTTTTAGGCGCCAGTATTGGCCGCTACGCTAACCGCATCGCCAAATCGACCTTTACGCTGGATGGCGAAACCTACACGCTGACGCCAAGCCAGGGTGAAAACCAACTGCACGGCGGGCCGGAAGGCTTCGATAAGCGCCGCTGGCTCATCGAACGCAAGAATGAATCGGAAGTGGTGTATACCCTCACCTCTCCGGATGGCGATCAGGGCTTCCCGGGCGAAGCGCGCGCATGGGCGCATTATACCCTGACGCAGGATAACCAGTTGGTGATTGAATACCGTGCCACGGTGGATAAGCCGTGCCCGGTGAACCTGACCAATCACGCCTATTTCAACCTGGATGGCGCGCAGGGTGACGTGCGGAATCACCGCCTGCAACTGTTTGCCGACGCGTATCTTCCGGTAGACAGCATGGGCATTCCGACGCGCGGCCTGACCAAAGTGGCGCTGACCAGCTTTGATTTCCGCCAGCCAAAAGTTATCGCGCAGGAGTTTATGAGCGATGCCGATCAGCAGCAGGTTAAAGGCTACGATCACGCGTTTTTATTGCAGGCCAAAGGCGACCTGTCCCAGCCTGCGGCGCACTTATGGTCAAGCGATGAAAAACTGCAGATGACGGTATTTACCACCGCCCCTGCCCTCCAGTTTTATTCGGGGAATTTCCTTGAAGGTACACCGGCGCGTGAGCAAGGCAATTATTCTGCCTGGCAAGGCCTGGCGCTGGAGAGTGAATTCCTGCCGGATAGCCCAAACCACCCGGAATGGCCGCAGCCGGACTGCGTATTGCGTCCCGGCGAAGAGTACCGCAGCGTGACGATTTATCAGTTCAGCGCGCAATAACCGCTAAGCCCTCTCTTCATGGAGGGCTTTTTTTCGCCATATCGCTGATTTTCTGCTCTTTGCGCGACAAAATCATAACCCTGACGTCACATCCGCCTTACACTCCGCCGCTATTTTCGCTATGTTAGAGAATTAGCGTTGCCGCTGTCACAAACTCGGCAATATAATGATTATTGTTATCATTTAACCCAGGAGTAAATCTATGGCTGTTACTAAGCTGGTACTGGTTCGTCACGGCGAAAGTCAGTGGAACAACGAAAACCGCTTCACCGGTTGGTATGACGTTGACCTGTCTGAAAAAGGGGTTGGCGAAGCAAAAGCAGCGGGTAAACTGCTGAAAGAAGAAGGCTTCAGCTTTGATTTTGCTTACACTTCTGTGCTGAAACGCGCCATCCATACCCTGTGGAATGTTCTGGATGAGCTGGACCAGGCATGGTTGCCGGTTGAGAAGTCCTGGAAACTTAACGAACGCCATTACGGCGCGCTGCAGGGCCTGAACAAAGCGGAAACCGCCGAAAAATACGGCGACGAGCAGGTCAAACAGTGGCGTCGCGGTTTTGCGGTCACTCCGCCGGAACTGACCCGTGACGACGAGCGTTACCCGGGCCACGATCCGCGCTATGCAAAACTGACCGAGAAAGAGTTGCCGCTGACCGAAAGCCTGGCGCTGACCATCGATCGCGTTATTCCTTACTGGAATGAAACCATTCTGCCGCGTCTGAAAAGCGGCGAGCGCGTGATTATTGCCGCACACGGTAACTCCCTGCGTGCGCTGGTGAAGTACCTCGACAATATGGGCGAAGACGAAATTCTTGAACTGAACATCCCGACCGGCGTGCCGTTGGTATATGAGTTTGACGAAAACTTCAAGCCGATTAAACACTACTATCTGGGTAACGCTGACGAGATCGCTGCGAAAGCTGCGGCGGTAGCCAACCAGGGTAAAGCGAAGTAATCCCCTGCGGAATACAAAAAAGGCGTGGTCGCGACCACGCCTTTTTTATTACCGCTGACCCGTCCTGAATAGCGCTTATGCGCGACGGGCTTTCACCGCTGCGGACAGCTGGTTGAGCAGGGTTTCGGTAGCGTCCCAGCCGATGCAGGCGTCGGTTACGCTCTTGCCATACACCAGCGGTTCGCCGCTCTCCAGGCTCTGATTGCCTTCCACCAGATGGCTTTCAATCATCACGCCCATGATGGCTTTTTCACCGTTGGCGATCTGCTGACAAACGTCTGCGCCCACTTCCATCTGCTTCTGGAACTGTTTGCAGGAGTTAGCATGGCTGAAATCGATCATCACCTGCGGCGTTAAGCCCGCTTTGGTGAGGCCGGTTTTGACTTCCGCCACATGCGCCGCGCTGTAGTTAGGCTCTTTACCGCCGCGCAGAATGATATGGCAGTCGCCGTTGCCGCTGGTATTCACAATGGCGGAGTGGCCCCACTTGGTTACCGACAGGAAGCAGTGCGGCGCGCTGGCAGCGTTGATGGCGTCGATAGCAACTTTAATGGTGCCGTCGGTGCCGTTTTTGAAGCCAACCGGGCAGGACAGTCCCGACGCCAGTTCGCGGTGTACCTGAGATTCGGTGGTACGCGCGCCGATGGCGCCCCAGCTCATTAAATCCGCCAGATACTGCGGCGTAATCATATCCAGGAACTCACCGGCAGCCGGTAAGCCTGAATCGTTGATGTCCAGCAGCAGCTTACGGGCGATACGCAGACCGTCGTTAATCTGGAAAGAGTTATCCATATGCGGATCGTTTATCAGCCCTTTCCAGCCCACCGTGGTACGCGGCTTTTCAAAATAGACGCGCATGACCACTTCAAGCTCGCCCTTCAGGCTTTCGCGCAGATTCAGCAGACGAGCAGCGTACTCTTTTGCAGCTTCAGGATCGTGAATCGAACACGGGCCGATCACCACCAGCAGGCGATCGTCATGGCCTTTCAGGATCTGATGAATAGCCTGACGTGATTGAGAGACAGTCTCAGCGGCTTTTTCTGTGGCGGGAAACTTTTCTAACAGCGCAACAGGAGGCAATAACTCATTGATAGTATTAATTCGTAAATCGTCGTTCTGATAATTCATGATCTTTCCAGTGGATCTCTACAATTTCGAGTAAGTGCAATCCCTTCAATCTATCTCGTCACGCCCGAAGTGTAAACGCGCTTTTACACTTCGGGCAGAAAATTCCTGGAAATGACTTAATAAACGCCAGAAAGTAGCGAAAAGCGCGATCGAGTCTACAATTTTTACTTGTAACCACTCTGTTTTTGCCTTTTTCCGAAATTGCATGCTGACTTATGCCTTGGCTGCAAATTTTTTAACTTAGCTTCAGATTATTGCCAGCACAATCTGACGTAACGTTGGAAGAAAACTTTCCAGCACGATGACTAAAACAGGAGCATGACGATGAACAAACTGACTGCATTGATTCTTAGCGCAACGCTCTCTTTAGCCAGTGGCGCGGCTCTGGCCGCAGAAACTAACGCCAACTCCACCGATAACAATGGCCCGGCTAACGCCGCAGCCAGCGCCGGGGTAGGCACGCCGGAAGCGAATCAGAATATCGCTCCGAAAGGTGTTGATAGCAATGACATCAATACCAGCAACAAGAATATGAGTAACTCAGGGACCACTGGCACCAATATGGGGAACTCAGGCACCGGGACCACCGGTACGGGCACAGGCGGCACTATGCTGCATCCTGACACCAGCAACACGAACAGCGCGACCTCTGGTGGCCCAACTTCCGCCGATGAGATCCATAAAAACACCCAGTGTAAAGACGGTAAATGTCCTGATATCAACGATAAAGTTGAAACCGGTCAGGGTGGTGACAACGTCAATCCCAACACTGACGGTACCACTCACTAATTCATAGTGATTGATACAAAGGAGAGCTTTCGCTCTCCTTTATTTTTGGTAACTTAACCTGATCATTCATGGATGCTAACAAGAAATCAGGTCGCTATGGCTCACTCACACGCTCATTCACCCGCTTCCGACAGTAACGGCAACAGCAAAAGGCTGCTGGCCGCATTTGTCGTCACCGCCACCTTTATGGTACTCGAGGTCATCGGCGGATTGATTTCCGGCTCGCTGGCCCTGCTCGCCGACGCCGGGCATATGCTCACTGACGCCGCCGCACTGCTGTTTGCCTTTCTCGCGGTGTACTTCGCCCGCCGCCCGCCAAATAACCAGCACACTTTCGGCTGGCTGCGCCTGACCACCCTTGCCGCGTTTATTAACGCCATCGCGCTGGTGCTGATCACTGTGCTCATCGTGTACGAGGCGTTCGTGCGTTTTTATCATCCGCAGCCGATCGCCGGAAAAACGATGATGGTGATTGCCGTCGCCGGGTTGTTCGCCAATTTACTGGCGTTCTGGATCCTGCATCGCGGCAGCGAAGAGAAAAATATGAACGTGCGCGCCGCTGCGCTGCATGTGCTGGGCGATTTACTGGGTTCGGTGGGCGCGATTATCGCCGCGCTGGTGATCCTGTGGACCGGCTGGACGCCCGTTGACCCAATATTATCGGTGCTGGTCTCCTGCCTGGTATTACGCAGCGCGTGGCGATTGCTTAAGGAAAGCGTGAACGAGCTGCTGGAAGGCGCGCCAAAAGCGCTGGATATCGCCGCGCTGAAACGCAACCTCAGCCGTTCAATCCCTGAAGTGCGCGACGTGCATCATGTGCACATCTGGCTGGTGGGAGAAAAACCGGTAATGACGCTGCATGTTCAGGTGATCCCGCCGCACGATCATGACGCGCTGTTAGGCCGCATCCACCACTTCCTTGAACACGAGTATCACGTCGAGCATGCAACGGTGCAGATGGAATACCAGCCCTGTCGCGGGCCGGATTGCCATCTGTACCAGTCAACGCCGGATGCGCACCACCACCATCATCATTAATTCAATGCCCGTGAGCCATGCTCGCGGGCAGATTTAATCCACATCCGGCTGCCGTTGAGGGCGATAAAGGTCAGAATCAAATACTCGAGCGACATCGCCAGCACGCCCTGCAACGCGAAGATCACCACGCTGATGACGTTAATTATCACCCAAAGTAGCCAGTTCTCGACGTATTTACGGGTCATCAGGATCATCGCCACAATCGACAGCACCATCATGCAGGAATCCCAGAACGGGAAGGCATCCGGCTGGAGTTCCGGTTGGGTCACATTCAGGCCCAGCGCCTGCATAAGCGATACCGCCACCCGGGTCAGGAAACCAAACACCGGATCGATATATACCGTCATCAAACCAATCGCCACCACACAGGCGGCCAGCCAGCCGATGGCTTTCGGCAACGGCAGCCAGCGAATTTTAAGCAGCGCTTCGTTGTTATTGGTTTGCCGGGACCAGGCGTACCATCCATAGATATTGGCAACAAAGAAGAAGAGCTGGAGCAGCAGGCTGGCGTAGAGTTGGATCTGGAAGAAAATCACCGCAAACAGCGTGACGTTAATCAGGCCAAAAAAGTAGTTGATGATCTTCTCGAGGCTCGCCAGCCAGATGCACAGCAGCCCGGCGACGGTGCCAATGGCTTCGATCCATGACAGCGAATAGCCGCCGGTCCCAATCGGAATGTGAACCAGGATATTCTGAACGCTAAAAAAATCCATATTTTCCCCAGAGCGTACTGTAATACGCGTCGTTTGTTATCAAGATTAACGACGAAGTGTAGCCGCAAAATCCAACATGCGGTTAAGCGGCACCAGCGCGCCCTCACGCAGCGCGGCATCCACATGGATCTCGTGGGCGCTGCCGCCCGCTTCCAGCCCTTCCGCAATGGCCTGAAGGCCATTCATCGCCATCCACGGGCAGTGAGCACAGCTGCGGCACGTCGCCCCTTCCCCTGCCGTCGGCGCTTCCAGCAACTCTTTCTCCGGGCAGGCCTGCTGCATTTTGTAGAAGATACCGCGATCGGTAGCCACAATCAGCTGCGGGTGCGGCAGCGTTTTGGCCGCGGCGATAAGCTGGCTGGTCGATCCCACGGCATCGGCCATATCAACAATCGCCTGTGGGGATTCCGGATGAACCAGCACCGCGGCCTGCGGATAGAGCGCTTTCATGCGCGTCAGCGCCTGGGTTTTAAACTCATCATGCACGATACAGGCACCCTGCCAGCACAGAACGTCTGCGCCAGTCTGCTTTTGCACGTAATGACCAAGATGACGGTCCGGAGCCCAGATGATTTTTTCGCCCAGGCTGTCGAGATGCTCGATTAACTCCACCGCAATACTGGAAGTCACCACCCAGTCGGCGCGCGCTTTTACCGCTGCTGAGGTGTTGGCGTACACCACCACGGTGCGATCCGGGTGTGCGTCGCAGAATGCGCTGAATGCCTCAATCGGGCAGCCTAAATCCAGCGAGCATTCCGCCTGCAGTATCGGCATCAGGATGGTTTTTTCCGGGCTGAGGATTTTTGCGGTTTCGCCCATAAACCGCACGCCTGCGACCAGCAACGTTGAAGCGGGATGATGTGCGCCGAAGCGCGCCATTTCCAGCGAATCGGAAATACAGCCGCCGGTTTCTTCGGCCAGCGCCTGGATTTCCGGGTCGGTGTAATAATGCGCCACCATTACCGCATCGCGCTCTTTCAACAGGCGTTTGATTTTCTCTTTATAGAAAACCTTTTCGTCATCGCTTAGCGGACGCGGCTTAGGTGGGAACGGATAAATGGCATCTTCAGGTCTAAACATTACGCTCATCATGCAATCTCGTTTTACTGGCTGAACCATTTGACGGTTACGAAGCCCGATTCCTGTCAGAAAAGGCAGGATTGTTTTATATGCTAAACAAGATAGCCGATCGTGCAGCAAAAGTCGTGTGGAAAATACGCGGACACAACAATCTGGCGGGTCGTGGCTGATGTGGCTACCCACCAGATTTAGGGATGCCTGAAAAGGCCATTTACTGTTCTTTGAGAATGTTCTGTGTTTCAACTCATAAACAGAAAAGTAACAATTTTCTTCGCCCGGGATGAGGTGGAAGTTTTTATTGAGTAAAGGACCGGCTCGCCCAGGGAAAATACAAACGGCACACGAAAGGATTAACAACAATGAAAAAGGTATCTCTGGCGATTTTATTCGTAAGCGGGATGGTAAGTGGCGCAGCGCTGGCGGATAACCATACGTTTTCAGTAGGTTATGCGCAAAGCAAGGTTGAGGATTTTAAAAACATCCGTGGCGTTAATGTTCAGTACCGTTATGAATTTGATTCGCCGGTAAGCTTTCTGGGCTCTTTCACTTATATGAAAGGTGATGATGACCAGAATTATTATCTCGCCTCTGACTATATTCAGAACCACGTTGAAGCGAAATATTATTCCCTGTTAGTGGGTCCGGCTTACCGTATTAATGAGTATGTTTCCCTGTATGCGCTGGGCGGCGTAGCGCGCTCAAAAGCGGAAGGCCGTACCACCTGGCATAACGCAGGCGACGGCTATGTTGGCCGCGACAGCATTTCTGAAAAATCCACTTCATTTGCGTATGGCGCAGGGGTGATCTTTAACCCGGTGGAAAACTTCTCGGTTAATGTCGGTTATGAAGGCACTAATGCAGACCTGGAAGGCAGCCGCTCAATTAACGGTTTTAACGTTGGGGTGGGTTACCGCTTCTGATACGTTATAGGGGCTACAGACAGCAAAAAAGCGCCTTTAGGGCGCTTTTTTGCATTGGTGGGTCGTGCAGGATGACTCGCTTCGCTCGCCCTCCGGGCCGTCGCCGCAAGCGGCTCCGTTGTCTCACTACGTTCGACACGAACCTGCGGCAGGTTCGAATTTTTGACATCGCAAATAGCAAAAAAGCGCCTTTAGGGCGCTTTTTTGCATTGGTGGGTCGTGCAGGATTCGAACCTGCGACCAATTGATTAAAAGTCAACTGCTCTACCAACTGAGCTAACGACCCTTTCGGGAAAGGCTGCCGCAAAATGTTTTCAGAGTGGTGGGTCGTGCAGGATTCGAACCTGCGA
>NZ_JAAATR010000018.1 GCF_009907385.1 Atlantibacter hermannii | reverse complement strand
TTCGGCAATGTCAGCCATGCCCATCGGGGCACCCGGATGACCGGATTTGGCTTTCTGTACTGCGTCCATGCTCAGCGCACGAATAGCATTGGCAAGCTCTTTACGAGAGGACATTTTGACTCCAGATCGGATAGTTAAAGGACAAAGCGTGTTAACGACTTGACGATGGCTCGTTATGGGCTACGCCCGGAAAAATTGAACCACAATGTAACCCAAGCCGCTTTCCATGTACATGCTATGTACATGGAGCATCCTTTTGCCGCTTAAGAAATCTCTGGATCCTTCTCGCAGCCTGCGCAAGCTTCTCGCCCAGACCCTCAGCACTTCTTTATACTGAGTGTTACCGGCACGTTAATGTGCTAAACAAAAACTGATTACGATACTTTTAGCGGAAGCCTACACATGAAGATGCGCGCGATATTGCCAGGCCTGGTTGCTGTTGCTTTGCTGAGCGGTTGCCAGAATATGGACTCCAACGGCTTGCTTACCTCCGGCGCCGAGGCGTTCCAGGCGTATACCTTAAGCGATGCGCAGGTCAAAACGCTCAGCGATGAAGCCTGTAAAGAGATGGACAGCAAGGCGACGATTGCGCCTGCGGGCAGCCAGTACGCTCAGCGTCTGAATACTATTGCCTCCGCGCTGGGCGATAACATCAACGGCCAGCCGGTAAACTATAAGGTTTACATGGCGAAAGACGTGAACGCCTTCGCGATGGCGAACGGCTGTATCCGCGTTTACAGCGGATTGATGGACATGATGAACGACAACGAAGTCGAAGCGGTCATCGGCCATGAAATGGGCCACGTGGCGTTGGGGCACGTCAAGAAAGGCATGCAGGTGGCGCTGGGGACTAACGCCGCGCGCGTTGCCGCAGCCTCTGCGGGCGGCGTGATCGGCAGCCTGTCGCAGTCGCAACTTGGCGATTTGGGCGAGAAACTGGTGAACGCGCAGTTCTCCCAGCGTCAGGAATCCGAAGCGGATGACTACTCTTACGATCTGCTGCGCAAACGCGGCATCAACCCAATCGGTCTGGCAACCAGTTTCGAGAAGCTCCAGACGCTGGAAGCGGGCCGTCAAAGCTCGATGTTTGATGACCACCCGGCTTCTGCCGAACGCGCCCAGCATATTCGCGATCGCATGAAAGCGGATGGGATTAAGTAATAAAAAAGCGCCGAAAGGCGCTTTTTTTATCGCAGGCAAACTCGCCCGATTACTCGCCTTTCTTAGCCGCCTGGATATACAACATCTCCAGCGCTAAGGTAGCCGCTGCCAGCGCAGTGATCTCGGACTGATCGTATGCCGGAGCCACTTCCACCACGTCCATACCCACGATGTTCAGATCCTTCAGGCCGCGCACCAGTTTGATGGCGCGATCGGAAGTCAGGCCGCCGATCACCGGGGTGCCGGTACCCGGTGCGAACGCCGGATCCAGACAGTCGATGTCGAAGGTCAGGTAAACCGGCAGATCGCCAACGATCTGCTTAACCTGGGCGATGATGTCGTCAACGCCGCGATCGTTCACCTGGCAGGCGTCCAGTACGGTGAAGCCGTTGTCTTTATCGAATTCGGTGCGGATGCCGATTTGCACTGAGTGGTTCGGATCGATCAGGCCTTCGTTCGGCGCGGTGTAGAACATGGTGCCGTGGTCGAACTCGCAACCGTTGGCATAGGTATCGGTGTGCGCATCAAAGTGTACCAGCGCCATTTTGCCGAAATGCTTCGCATGCGCGCGCAGCAGCGGCAGCGTCACGAAGTGGTCCCCCCCGAAAGAGAGCATACGTTTACCGGCAGCCAGCAGTTTCTCCGCGTGGGCCTGCAGTTTTTCGCTCATTTCACGGGCATCGCCGAAGGCGTACACCAGATCGCCGCAGTCCACCACGTTCAGGCGCTCGCGCATGTCGAAGTTCCACGGGAAGCGGTTGTGCTCCCAGGCGAGGTTGGTGGAAACCTGACGGATCGCCGCCGGGCCGTGACGACCGCCGGCGCGGCCAGACGTCGCCATATCAAAAGGTACGCCGGTGATCACCCAGTCAGCGTCGCTGTCGTAGGGCTGGAAATTCATTGGTAAACGCAAAAAACCAAAGGCGTTGGATACCAGAGAGTTATCGT
Source organism: Atlantibacter hermannii (assembly GCF_009907385.1). GTDB lineage: Bacteria > Pseudomonadota > Gammaproteobacteria > Enterobacterales > Enterobacteriaceae > Atlantibacter > Atlantibacter hermannii_A. Next base: position 281,394 of record NZ_JAAATR010000018.1, on the reverse strand, counting down.
ATTGATGGCCTAAGGTGCTCATTGATATGACCTCTTTCGTAAAGTCGATGTAAAAAAAATCCCCTCCGCGTCGTTAAGCCCGACGAGGAAGGGATTGATTAGAGTCAGTTTGCTGGCGCGAATTATCGCCGTGTTTAATGCCGGGTTCAAGCGTCTGCATGTCCATCAGTATAGCCAGGCAGACGCAGCCGGGTAATTACTCGTCTTCCAGGTAAGTGTACCCGTAAAGACCGGCTTCAAACTCTTCGAGGAACTGCTGTTGCAGCGCATCGTCCAGATCGGTGTTTTTCACCTGGTCGCGGAACTGGGTCAGCAGCGTACTCGGGTCGAGCTGTACGTATTGCAGCATATCCGCCACGGTATCCCCTTCATCGGACAGCTCCACTTCCACGCTGCCGTCAGGGAACACAAACACGTCAACCGCTTCGGTATCGCCAAACAGGTTGTGCATGTTGCCGAGAATTTCCTGATACGCGCCCACCATAAAGAAGCCCAGCATCGGCGGGTTCTCCGGGTCGTACTCCGGCATCGGCATGGTGGTAGCAATCCCGTCGCCGTCGATATAGTGGTCGATGGCGCCGTCGGAGTCACAGGTGATATCCAGCAGCACCGCGCGACGTTCCGGGATCTGGTTCAGCCCTTCCAGCGGCATTACCGGGAACAGCTGGTCGATACCCCAGGCATCCGGCATCGACTGGAACAGGGAGAAGTTGATGTACATCTTGTCCGCCATACGCTCCTGCAATTCGTCGATGATCGGACGATGGGCGCGGTTGCTCGGATCAAGCTGTTTCTGCACTTCATGGCACATGCTCAGGTAGAGCTGCTCCGCCCACGCGCGCTCCTGCAGGCTGAAGGCGCCTGAAGAGTAGCCCACGTGGATGTCGTGCAGGTCCATCTGGCTGTCGTGCAACCATTCGCGCAGCGAGCGGCGGGTGCCCGGCTCGTGCATTTCCTGCCAGGTTTCCCACATGCTTTGCAGCGCGCGCGCCGCGTCTTCGGCAGGCGCGGTGGGCACGGTGTATTCGTTACGCTCAACGCCGATAATATTGGACACAAGCACGGTATGATGCGCGGTCACCGCGCGGCCAGACTCGGTGATCACCGTCGGGTGCGGCAGGCCGTTTTCTTCGCAGGCATCGCCAATCGCCCAAATGATGTTGTTGGCGTATTCATTCAGACCGTAGTTCACCGAGCAGTCAGACTGCGAGCGGGTGCCTTCATAGTCCACGCCCAGACCGCCGCCTACGTCGAAGCACTGGATATTCACGCCCAGCTTATGCAATTCAACATAGAAGCGCGCGGATTCACGCACGCCAGTGGCGATGTCGCGGATGTTGGCCATCTGCGAGCCGAGGTGGAAATGCAGCAGTTGCAGGCTGTCGAGGCGGCCCGCTTCGCGCAGCATCTCAACCAGTTGCAGCACCTGGGTCGCCGCCAGGCCGAATTTTGATTTTTCGCCGCCGGAGGACTGCCATTTGCCAGAGCCCTGGGACGCCAGACGCGCACGCACACCCAGACGCGGCACCACGTTTAGCCGCTCGGCTTCTTCCAGCACGATACGAATTTCCGACATTTTTTCGATAACCAGATAGACCTTGTGGCCCATCTTTTCACCGATTAACGCCAGACGAATGTATTCACGGTCTTTGTAGCCGTTACAGACGATAACGGAACGCGTCATGCCCGCATGGGCCAGCACGGCCATCAACTCCGCTTTGGAGCCTGCTTCGAGGCCCAGCGGTTCGCCGGAGTGGATCAGCGTTTCGATGACGCGACGATGCTGGTTAACCTTAATCGGGTACACCAGGAAATAGTCGCCGTTATAGCCATAGGATTCGCGCGCGCGTTTAAACGCGGCATTAATAGAACGCAGGCGGTGCTGCAAAATCTGCGGGAAGCAGAATAACGCAGGCAAGCGCTGACCTTGCGCTTCACGGGCTTTCACCAGTTTGGCGAGATCCACGCGGGCTTCCGGGACGTCGGGATCCGGGCAGACGCTGATATGACCCAGTTCATTGACGTCATAGTAATTATTGCCCCACCAGGCAATGTTGTAGGTGCGCAGCATTTTACTGGCTTCCTGAGAACTCATTGCAACCTCCTGCATGGAACGTAGTACACCCTGTTCGCCTGCTGACGAAGGCGAAAACGAAGACATGTCGTCAGACATAGCGAACCTCAAACTCTGTTGAAAGTGTATACCCGATACCGTCGGGCATAGCGAAGTTGACTACTATCGCAGCGTTAAAATGCGATAACAACCCATAAACAGCCGGACCTGGCAGCATAGTACGCTGACCGCCCCGCTGTGCGACCGGTTTCATATTCATATCATTGTAAAACACGTATCCGAACGCTGTATGACAGGTTCGACGAAACCACGAGAAAACCCTTGCTGAGCAAGAGCGCCCTTGTTCAGTTATCGCAAGCCTTAACCGGCCCGGGAATCCTGAGAAGCGCCGAGATGGGTAGAACATCGGCAGGTTTGCAAAAAAGGGATGCAGGTTGAGAGGGACAACAGTACACCAGAACGGTGTGACAGATTCTGCAGATTACTCCGATTCATTATTTCGTATCACCTCCACGCCAGCCTTTAGGGACAAGCGACAAGCAAAGCTAATGGTTAATGCTCAACCCGGCTGGAAGTGGCGACACGAGCAATCGTCGTGCGCTTTTTTTCACCCTTCGCTGCAAAAGCAAAAGTGATGAAGCCGCGCGCGCCGTTTTATACCGACAACAGGGGGTAAATGCAAAATAAAAATCACGTGATTGACGCCGATGTCAGGAAATATTGCCATTTCCACCGTTTCGCCTGTTTAACGTGGGGTAAAAATCGCTGGAAAAGGGATGAATAAATGACCTAGAATAGCCGTCCAGATGTTAATCCATCTATATACCTACTGGGCTTCAGGACACTTTGCCTAAAGCGAAGTCGCCCAGAGTGAGGAAGGGATGATTAACACTCATCGCCTGTATTGCCTGCAAGCCGCTGCCATAAGGTGGGTAAGTGCTTTTAATACAATACGTTGAGTTAACATATTAATACCGAGTTCAAACGAATATGGCTAAACACCTTTTTACATCCGAGTCTGTATCAGAAGGGCATCCCGATAAAATCGCTGACCAGATCTCCGATGCGGTCCTTGACGCGATCCTCGAGCAAGATCCGAAAGCGCGCGTGGCCTGCGAAACTTATGTGAAAACCGGCATGGTTTTAGTGGGCGGTGAAATCACCACCAGCGCATGGGTGGATATCGAAGAGATCACCCGCAACACGGTCCGCGAAATCGGCTACGTGCATTCTGATATGGGCTTTGATGCCAACTCCTGCGCGGTGTTAAGTGCAATTGGCAAACAGTCACCGGACATCAACCAGGGTGTTGACCGTACCGATCCGCTGGAACAGGGCGCGGGCGACCAGGGCCTGATGTTTGGTTATGCCACCAACGAAACCGACGTGCTGATGCCCGCGCCGGTCACCTACGCGCACCGTCTGGTGCAGCGCCAGGCTGAAGTGCGCAAAAACGGCACCCTGCCGTGGCTGCGTCCGGATGCGAAAAGCCAGGTGACCTTCCAGTACGACAACAACAAAATCGTCGGTATCGACGCCGTGGTTCTGTCTACCCAGCACGCGGAAGACATCGACCAGAAATCCCTGCACGAAGCGGTGATGGAAGAGATCATCAAGCCGGTTCTGCCTGCGGAATGGCTGAGCGAAACCACCAAATACTTTATCAACCCAACCGGTCGTTTCGTGATCGGCGGCCCGATGGGCGACTGCGGCCTGACCGGTCGTAAAATCATCGTTGATACCTACGGCGGTATGGCTCGTCATGGCGGCGGCGCGTTTTCTGGTAAGGATCCGTCAAAAGTTGACCGTTCCGCAGCCTACGCGGCGCGCTATGTGGCAAAAAACATCGTTGCGGCCGGCCTGGCTGACCGTTGTGAAATCCAGGTGTCCTACGCGATTGGCGTGGCGGAACCGACGTCCATCATGGTGGAAACCTTTGGCACCGAGAAGATCGCCACCGAGCAGCTGACTCTGCTGGTTCGCGAGTTCTTCGACCTGCGTCCGTACGGTCTGATCCAGATGCTGGATCTGCTGCACCCGATCTACAAAGAGACTGCGGCATATGGTCACTTTGGCCGCGAGCATTTCCCGTGGGAAAAAACCGACAAAGCCGCGCTACTGCGTGACGCTGCCGGTCTGAAATAAGTTTTCCGCTTAAGGGATAAAGCGTTAATTGCGTATCCAATAAACGCTTAAAAAATCCGGGAACGTTCTGCGTTTCCGGATTTTTTGTTTTCAGAACATCCAAATTTTTCTCTGTATATCCCACGCAAACAAAGCAAAAATCGTATTCTCACAGCGTACTAAGATCGGGGAATAGCCGTTCTGGTAATACCACAACTGAATTATTTCAATCACTTCCATGGCAACTTCTTACCAACTGGTCAATGGAAGCGATTACACAATTACGAATTTTCCCACATATCTTTACATAATCCCCACCTACCTTTTCCATTGATAAAATCAATAATTCAATGGGAGGGCATGATGCCTGACAAGAATAAAAATAGACGCATGACGTTTTTCGTCTGCTTTCTGGCTGCACTGGCGGGGTTACTGTTTGGTCTGGATATCGGCGTTATTGCAGGCGCACTGCCGTTTATCACCGACGATTTCCGGATCACCTCGCACCAGCAGGAATGGGTGGTAAGTTCGATGATGTTCGGTGCCGCCGTGGGTGCCGTGGGCAGCGGATGGCTGTCATCCTCTCTCGGGCGCAAAAAAAGCCTGATGATCGGTTCGGTGCTGTTTGTGGTGGGTTCACTCTGTTCCGCCGCCGCGCCGAACGTTGAGATCTTAATCGTTTCCCGCGTGCTGCTCGGCCTGGCCGTCGGTATCGCCTCCTACACCGCGCCGCTGTATCTTTCCGAAATCGCTCCGGAAAAAATTCGCGGCAGCATGATTTCGATGTATCAACTGATGATCACCATCGGCATTCTCGCCGCCTATCTTTCCGATACCGCGTTTAGCGACGCGGGCGCCTGGCGCTGGATGCTGGGGATCATCACTATTCCGGCAGTACTGTTGCTGATTGGCGTGTTCTTCCTTCCCGATAGCCCGCGCTGGTTCGCCGCTAAACGTCGCTTCCACGACGCGGAACGCGTGCTGATGCACCTGCGCGACTCCAGCGCCGAAGCGAAACGCGAACTGGATGAGATCCGTGAAAGCCTGAAGGTCAAACAGAGCGGCTGGGCGCTGTTTAAAGACAACAGCAACTTCCGCCGTGCGGTATTCCTCGGCGTGCTGTTGCAGGTGATGCAGCAGTTCACCGGGATGAACGTCATCATGTACTACGCCCCGAAAATCTTTGAGCTGGCGGGCTATGCCAATACCAAAGAGCAGATGTGGGGCACGGTAATTGTCGGTTTGACCAACGTGCTGGCGACCTTTATCGCCATCGGTCTGGTGGATCGCTGGGGCCGTAAACCTACGCTGGTGCTGGGCTTCCTGGTGATGGCATCCGGCATGGGTATTCTGGGTTATCAGATGCATATGGGTATCGAAACCGCTACCGGCCAGTATTTCGCTGTCGCGATGCTGCTGATGTTTATCGTGGGCTTCGCCATGAGCGCCGGTCCGCTGATTTGGGTGCTGTGTTCGGAAATCCAGCCGCTGAAAGGGCGTGATTTCGGTATCACCTGTTCTACCGCCACTAACTGGATCGCCAACATGATCGTCGGCGCAACCTTCCTCACGATGCTGAACACGCTGGGCAACGCCAATACCTTCTGGGTATACGCTGGCCTGAACCTGTTCTTTATCGTGTTGACCCTGTGGCTGGCACCGGAGACTAAACACATCTCCCTGGAGCACATCGAACGCAACCTGATGAAAGGCCGTCGCCTGCGCGAAATCGGCTCACACCATTAATTGTTAAGCGTTACGCCCTCTCTGCGGAGGGGGCGTCTTTCGGTTGCAGCGCTATCCCCTTCGCTCTATGCTTTGCCGTTATGAAAACCCTGCGTCTCCCTATTGCCACTCAACAAGCCGTGATGCGCAGCCTGCGCGACAATTTAGCGCGGGCCAACCAGCATCTTGGCCGTGACTACCCTGAGCCCAAACTGGTCTACCAACAGCGCGGCACCGCTGCGGGTACTGCCTGGCTTGAACGCTATGAAATCCGCCTCAACCCCACGCTTTTGCAGGAAAACCTTCAGGCGTTTGTTGAAGAAGTGGTGCCCCATGAACTGGCGCATCTGCTGGTGTGGAAACAGTTTGGCCGCGTTCCACCTCATGGCAAAGAGTGGAAATGGATGATGGAGAGCGTGCTGGGCATTCCGGCGCGGCGCACCCATCAGTTCGCGCTGGATTCGCTGGCGCGCAATACTTTCCCCTACCGCTGTCGTTGCCAGCTCCATCAGCTTACCGTGCGGCGTCATAATCGCGTACTGCGCGGCGAAACCGAATACCGTTGCGTACACTGCGGCGAGAAACTCAAACCGGAACCGGCAGCCGGGTAATTTTCAGCGCGGTATCTGGAAATTTTCTGATCTGACTGATTGCATCTGACGCCACCGTTGGTTACGGTGCGGGCTCGTTTTGACACGGAGTCCGGGATGTCTCGCAAATTTATTCTGGCGGTTGCAGGCGTTGCAGCCGCTTTTTCGTGGAGCGCATTCAGCGCGGGGATTAATAACTTTTCCCAGGCCAAGGCCGCCGGGGTGAAAGTGAACGCTAACGCGCCAGGCGATTTTTATTGCGGCTGCAAAATTACCTGGCAGGGGAAAAAAGGGATTCCCGATCTGGAATCCTGCGGTTATAAAGTGCGCAAAAATGAGAACCGCGCCTCGCGTATTGAATGGGAGCACGTAGTGCCGGCCTGGCAGTTCGGCCACCAGCGCCAGTGCTGGCAGGACGGAGGGCGGAAAAACTGTGCCAAAGACCCGGTTTATCGCGCCATGGAGAGCGATATGCATAACCTGCAGCCTGCGGTGGGCGAAGTCAATGGCGATCGCGGCAACTTTATGTATAGCCAGTGGAACGGCGGGGAAGGCCAGTACGGACAGTGCGCCATGAAAGTTGATTTCAAAGAAAAATTAGCCGAGCCGCCAGCCCGTGCGCGCGGGGCCATTGCCCGCACCTATTTCTACATGCGTGATAAATATTCTCTGACGCTGTCCCGTCAGCAAACCCAGCTGTTCAACGCCTGGAATAAGCTTTACCCGGTCACGGCGTGGGAGTGCGAACGCGATGATCGGATTGCCGGCGTGCAGGGCAATCACAACCCCTATGTTCAGCAGGCTTGCCAGGCCCAAAAGAGCTAACCTACACTACCGGGCATTGAAAACTGCCGTTCCCCCCTCATGTCAGGGGGAACGCCTTTGACCGGATTATCGTTATGCGCATTCCCCGCATTTATCACCCTGAGCCTCTCAGCTCCGATCTTGAAATCGCATTAAGCGACGACGCCGCCAATCACGTTGGCCGCGTGCTGCGTATGGGCCCGGGCCACCAGCTACAGCTGTTCGACGGATCAAATCAGGTCTTTGATGCCCGCATTACCCATGCCGATAAAAAAAGCGTGCGGGTTCAGGTGCTCAGCGCCACCGAAGACAATCGTGAATCGCCCCTGCATCTGCATTTAGGCCAGGTGATGTCGCGCGGCGAAAAAATGGAATTTACCATCCAGAAATCCATTGAGCTGGGCGTGAACGTCATTACCCCGCTGTTTTCCGAGCGCTGCGGCGTTAAGCTGGATGCGGAACGGTTAAACAAGAAAATTCAGCAGTGGCAGAAAATCGCTATCGCCGCCTGCGAACAGTGCGGGCGCAACCGCATCCCGGAAATCCGCCCGGCAATGGATCTGGAAGACTGGTGCGCCGAACCTGACGAGGGGCTGAAGCTCAACCTGCACCCACGCGCCAGCCAGAGCATCAATACCCTGCCCCTTCCGGTCCAGCGCGTGCGCTTGCTGATCGGCCCTGAAGGCGGGTTGAGCGCCGATGAAATCGCCATGACCGCACAGCATCAATTTACTGATATTCTGTTGGGACCACGCGTTTTACGCACTGAAACCACCGCGCTCACCGCTATTACCGCGCTACAGGTGCGTTTTGGCGATCTGGGTTAAAATCTGGCGTTGAGGCCTGCAAATACCGTCAACGCCAGCGTCACAGGAGAACATAATGATTAAGCTCGGCATTGTGATGGATCCCATCGCAACCATTAATATTAAGAAAGACAGCAGCTTCGCCATGCTTCTGGAAGCCCAACGTCGCGGCTATGAACTGCATTATATGGAAATGGCCGATCTGTATCTGATCAACGGCCAGGGCCGCGCCCGCACCCGTCTACTGAGCGTCGAGCAGAATTACGACAAATGGTACGACTTCACCGGCGAGCAGGACATCGCGCTGGCGGACCTCGACGTGGTGCTGATGCGTAAAGATCCGCCGTTCGATACTGAATTTATCTACGCCACCTATATTCTGGAGCGCGCCGAAGAACAGGGCACGCTGATCGTCAACAAGCCGCAAAGCCTGCGCGATTGCAACGAAAAACTCTTCACCGCCTGGTTCCCGGATCTGACGCCGCAAACGCTGGTGACGCGCAATAAGGCGCAGCTGAAAGCTTTCTGGCAGGAGCATGGCGACATCATTCTGAAGCCGCTGGACGGCATGGGCGGCACCTCGATTTTCCGCGTTAAAGAAGGCGATCCAAACCTGTCGGTGATTGCCGAAACGCTGACTCAACTGGGCACCCGCTACTGCATGGCGCAGAATTATCTGCCCGCGATTGTCGACGGGGATAAGCGCGTGCTGGTTGTTGACGGCGAACCGGTTCCCTACTGCCTGGCGCGTATTCCGCAAGGTGGCGAAACGCGTGGCAACCTGGCGGCCGGTGGTCGTGGCGAACCGCGCCCGTTAACCGAAAGCGACTGGGAAATCGCCCGCCGCGTCGGGCCGACGCTGAAAGCTAAAGGGCTGATTTTCGTAGGATTAGATATCATCGGCGATCGCTTAACTGAGATTAACGTTACCAGCCCAACCTGCATCCGTGAAATCGAAGCGCAGTTCCCTATTTCCATTACCGGCATGCTGATGGACGCCATCGAAAAACGCCTGGCGAAGTAATTTCCCGTGCGGGAAGGATCCCGCACCCCCCTTTATTCTCTATTCTGTCATGCTCTCCTCCGGGGAGTGACAGACCATGACTTTCCCCGCATACTGGGCGAAGATGTTTTTTTAACCAGGGAAACAGACCGCTGATATGAATTTACAGCATCACTTTCTTATTGCCATGCCAGGCCTGCAGGACCCGCTGTTCCGCCGCGCCGTCGTTTATATTTGTGAATATAACGAGGAAGGCGCTATGGGGCTCATCATCAATAAGCCGCTGGAAAACTTGAAGGTGGACGGCGTTCTGCAGAAACTCAAAATCACGCCTGAACCGCGCGATCCGGAGATCCGCCTGGATAAGCCAGTCTTCGTCGGCGGTCCGCTGGCTGAAGATCGGGGTTTTATTCTCCATACGCCGCCGGACAAATTTAATTCCAGCATCCGGATTTCTGATAACACCATCATCACTACCTCCCGTGACGTACTGGAAACGCTGGGCACGGACTCCCAGCCTGATGAAGTGATCGTCGCGCTGGGCTACTCCTCCTGGGAAAAAGGCCAACTGGAGCGCGAAATCCTTGAGAACTCCTGGCTGACCGCTCCGGCGGACATGAATATCCTTTTTCGCACGCCAATTGCTGACCGCTGGCGCGAAGCCGCTAAACTTATCGGTATTGATATCCACACCATGCCGGGTACGGCGGGGCATGCCTGATGAGCGGAACCTTACTGGCTTTTGACTTCGGCACCAAAAGCATCGGCGTCGCTATCGGGCAGCGCATCACCGGCACTGCGCGCCCGCTTACGGCGATAAAAGCCAACGACGGCACCCCCGACTGGGCGCAGTTCGAAAAGTTGCTCAAAGAGTGGCAACCGGAGCTGGTGGTGGTCGGTTTACCGTTAAATATGGACGGCACCCACCAACCTTTGACCGACCGGGCGCGAAAATTCGCTAACCGTCTGCATGGCCGTTTTGGCGTGAAGGTCGAATTGCAGGACGAGCGCCTGAGCACCGTGGAAGCGCGCGCGGGCCTGTTCGAGCGCGGCGGCTTTCGGGCGCTCAATAAAGGCAGCGTTGATTCCGCCTCCGCCGTGATTATTCTGGAAAGTTACTTCGAGAATCACGGTTAATGCCGTTCCTTTAAACCTGCATCATCGTCGTTGCCGTCAGCTTTTGCAGGCTCTGTTCAAAACTTTGCATCCCATACTGCTGCCCGGTCTGCAACACGCCGGGCAGTTGATGGGTTTTCCCTTCCCGAATCAGATTCGCCACGGCAGAAGTGTTGATCAGCAACTCAAACAGCGCAGCCCGTGCGCCCTGCGCCGTCAGGATTAGCTTTTGCGCCAGCACCGCTTGCAGGCTGCCCGCCAGCTGGCTGCGGATGGTGTTTTTCTCCTCGGCGCTGAATACATCCACCAGCCGTTCAACCGCCTGAGACGCACCGCGGGTGTGCAGCGTCGCCAGAACCAGATGGCCGGTTTCCGCGGCGGTTAATGCCAGCCGGATCGTTTCGCTGTCGCGCAACTCCCCCAGCAGGATCACGTCAGGATCTTCACGCAACGCTCCGCGTAGCCCGGCGCTAAAGCTGTCGCAATGGGTCCCCACTTCGCGCTGTTGGATCAGACATTTATCGCTGGTGTAGAGATATTCGATGGGATCTTCCAGCGTCAGAATATGGCCGCTTAGCGTTCGGTTCAGTTCGTTGACCATGGCGGCCAGGGTAGTGGATTTGCCGCTGCCCGTCGCGCCGGTCACCAGAATCAGCCCGTCCTGAGCGCCAAGCAATTCCCGCAGCCGCGGCGGCGCGCCCAGCGCATCAAGTTCTGGCGCAGCCTGGGGCAAAATGCGCAGCGCCAGCGAAATCCCCTGAGATTGTTGGAACGCGTTAGCGCGCAGACGCGCGCCATTCGCCAGAGTGACCGCAAAATCAAGCTGGCCCTGTCGGGTAAATATTTGCTGCTGTTCAGCCGATAGCCACTGTTGGAGCAACGTATGCGGCGGCGGCGCGCCCTCCGGCGCGCATTCCAGCTCGCCTTTACGCCGCCATCGCGCCGGTAAGTCGCTGCACAGGTGTAGATCCGAAACATTATGCTTTACACTAAGGGCCACCATTTCTTCCATTTTCATACAGCTTCCCGACGATCATGAGTGATATAGCGCGCAACTTAGCGCAGATAAAAGCAAAGATCTCAGCGGCTGCGTTACGCTGCGGCAGATCTTCAGAAGAAGTTACGTTGCTTGCAGTCAGCAAAACAAAACCTGCGAGTGATATCGAAGAAGCCATTGCCGCCGGTCAGCGGGCATTCGGTGAGAATTACGTGCAGGAAGGGGTGGAAAAAATTCGCCACTTCGCCGAGGCGGGCGTGTCCGGGCTACAGTGGCACTTTATCGGGCCGTTACAGTCCAACAAAAGCCGCCTGGTGGCCGAGCACTTCGACTGGTGCCATACCATTGACCGGCTGCGCATCGCCACCCGGCTCAGCGATCAGCGTCCGAAAGGGCTGCCGCCGCTTAACGTGCTGATTCAAATCAACATTAGCGATGAGAACAGTAAATCCGGCATCCCCCTTGCCGGGCTGGATGAACTGGCAAGCCAGGTGGCGGAACTGCCGGGCCTGACGCTGCGCGGCCTGATGGCGATCCCTGCTCCTGAGTCAAGTTATGAAAGGCAGTTTGCCGTGGCACAGCAAATGGCTGTAGCATTTAGCGCGCTTAAAAATCGCTACCCTGACGTCGATACTCTTTCTCTGGGAATGAGTGACGATATGGATGCGGCAATTGCTGCCGGAAGCACCATGGTGCGCATCGGCACCGCCATTTTCGGCGCGCGCAACTACCAGGCACATCAAGGACAATAACCACAGAGGAATGCCATGAAGACGTTGACTTTCCTGATTTCCACCGCGCTTGAGCTGTATACCATGGTGATGCTGTTACGCATCTGGATGCAGTGGGCGCGTTGCGATTTCTACAATCCCCTCGCTCAGTTCGTTGTAAAAGCAACGCAACCGATCGTCGGGCCGCTGCGCCGTATTCTCCCGTCAATGGGCACGATTGATACGGCGTCATTAGTGATGGCGTTCGTGCTGAGCCTGATCAAGTCGATGGTGCTGTTTATGGTCATCACTTTCCAGCCGATTATCTGGATTGCCGCGCTGCTTATCCTGATCAAAACCATCGGCCTGCTGGTGTTCTGGGTGCTGCTGGTAATGGCATTAATGAGTTGGGTCAGCCGTGGCCGTAGCCCGGTCGAGTATGTGTTGATGCAACTGACCGAACCGCTGTTGTCGCCGATCCGCCGTATGCTGCCTGCGATGGGCGGGATTGATTTTTCGCCGATGGTGCTGGTCCTGCTGCTGTATGTATTGAATATGGGCATGATGGAACTGCTGCAAAGCACCGGAAATATGCTGCTGCCGGGACTATGGATGGCGCTATGAGTGCCGTGGAACAGTCAGCGGACCGGCTGACGCTTCGGCTGTATATTCAGCCGAAGGCCAGCCGCGATGCGATAATTGGACTACATGGCGATGAATTAAAAATCGCCATCACTGCCCCACCGGTTGACGGCCAGGCCAATGCGCATCTGGTAAAATTCCTCGCTAAGCAGTTTCGCGTCCCGAAAAACCAGGTGACGATTGAAAAAGGCGAAACCGGCCGTCACAAACACATCATGATTATTGAACCGCAACAGATCCCGCCCGCGATAGCGGCACTGCTTTAATCACAGGATTTCACTATGCAAAAAGTTGTCCTCGCTACCGGAAATGCCGGTAAAGTGCGTGAACTCGCGTCGCTGCTGCGCGATTTTGGCCTGGATATCGTCGCGCAGACCGACTTAGGCGTTGAGTCGGCGGAAGAAACCGGGCTGACCTTTATTGAGAACGCCATACTGAAAGCCCGCCATGCGGCGGCCATTACCGGTTTGCCGGCTATTGCCGATGACTCTGGACTGGCGGTTGACGCGCTGGGCGGCGCGCCGGGCATTTACTCTGCGCGTTATGCCGGCGTAGACGCCAGCGATCGTCAGAACCTGGAAAAGCTGCTGGTCGCATTAAATGACGTGCCGGATGAGCAGCGTCAGGCGCAATTCCACTGTGTGCTGGTTTATCTGCGTCACGCCGATGATCCGACGCCGCTGGTATTCCACGGCGTCTGGCCGGGCGAAATCACCCGCGCGCCCGCCGGTGAAGGCGGCTTTGGCTACGACCCGATTTTTTATGTCCCTTCTGAAGGCAAAACCGCCGCAGAATTAACCCGCGAAGAAAAAAGCGCTATTTCCCACCGTGGACAGGCGTTGAAACAGCTACTGGAAGCGATGCGACATGGCTAATTTGCCACCTCTGAGCCTGTATATTCATATCCCCTGGTGCGTGCAGAAATGCCCTTACTGCGATTTCAATTCCCACGCGCTCAGGGGCGAAGTGCCTCATGATGATTATGTGCAACATCTGTTAGCCGATCTGGATAACGATGCGGCAATGGCTCAGGGACGGGAAATCAGCACCATTTTCATTGGCGGCGGTACGCCCAGCCTGCTCTCCGGCCCGGCGATGCAAACCCTGCTGGACGGGGTGCGGGCGCGCTTAGCGTTACGTGCCGATGCGGAAATCACCATGGAAGCTAACCCCGGCACCGTAGAGGCCGACCGCTTCGTTGACTATCAGCGCGCCGGGATAAACCGTATTTCCATCGGCGTGCAGAGTTTTGAGCAGACCAAGCTCACTCGTCTGGGGCGGATCCACGGCCCGGAAGAAGCAAAGCGCGCCGCGCATCTGGCGAGTGCTTTAGGGTTGCGCAGCTTTAATCTGGATTTGATGCACGGGCTGCCTGACCAGTCGCTGGACGAGGCGTTAGACGATCTGCGCCAGGCGATTGCGCTTAATCCGCCGCACCTCTCCTGGTATCAATTGACCATCGAGCCGAACACCCTGTTTGGTTCGCGCCCGCCGGTGTTACCCGACGACGATGCGCTGTGGGATATCTTCGAACAGGGCCATCAGTTGCTGAGCGCGGCAGGTTATCAGCAGTATGAAACCTCGGCCTATGCTAAACCGGGCTATCAGTGCCAGCACAACCTCAACTACTGGCGCTTCGGCGATTACTTAGGGATCGGCTGCGGGGCGCACGGGAAAATCACCTTTCCGGACGGCAGCATTTTACGCACCGCGAAAACCCGTCACCCGCGCGGCTATATGCAGGGCAACTATCTCGACCGGCAGCATGAGGTTGAGGACGCAGATAAGCCATTCGAGTTCTTTATGAACCGCTTCCGGCTGCTGGAAGCCGCGCCGCGCGCCGAGTTCACGCGTTATACCGGCCTGAGCGAAACAGCGATTCGTCCACAAATCGACCAGGTGCTGAGCCTCGGTTATTTAGTGGAAACACCGGAATACTGGCAGATCACCGAGCACGGTAAACTGTTTCTGAACTCCCTGCTGGAGCTGTTTCTCGCTGACTGATTGCGAGTAACGGCCCATAAAAAAAGCCCTCGCTACACAGCGGGGGCTTTTATTTTTAGTGCCGTTGCCGATTAGCTCAGGCGACCATGGCACTGTTTGTATTTCTTGCCGGAGCCGCACGGGCACGGATCGTTACGGCCCACTTTACGCTCGCCGCTCTGCTCCGCCAGCGCTGCGGCCGCGGCGCTGTCATCGTCCTGATGGCTGAGCTGTTGCATCTGTGCCAGGCGCTCAGCCTCTTCACGACGCTGCTGCTCCATGGCTTCCACCTCTTCCGGCATCCGCACCTGGACTTTACTCAGGGTGCTGATGACTTCATATTTCAGGGATTCCAGCATGGTGGCGAACATAGCAAACGACTCGCGCTTATACTCCTGCTTCGGATCTTTCTGCGCGTAGCCACGCAGATGAATGCCCTGACGCAGGTAGTCCATCGCCGCCAGGTGCTCTTTCCACAGAGAGTCGAGGGTTTGCAGCATCACGCCTTTTTCGAAATGACGCATCATCTCGGCGCCAACCACTTCTTCTTTACGCTGATAAACCTCGATAGCGTTCTGCAGAATGCGCTCGCGCAGGGTCTCTTCGTGCAGTTCCGGCTCTTTATCCAGCCACTCAGCAATCGGCAGATCCAGATCGAAGTCGTTTTTCAGGCGCTCCTGGAGACCCGGGATATCCCACATCTCTTCCAGAGACTGCGGCGGAATATGGGCATCGATGGTCGCTTTGAACACATCTTCACGGATGCTGTTCACGGTTTCGCTGATATCAGACACGTCCAGCAGTTCGTTACGCTGGGTGTAGATGGCGCGACGCTGATCGTTGGCTACGTCATCGTATTCCAGCAGTTGCTTACGAATATCAAAGTTACGGCTTTCAACTTTGCGCTGGGCGTTAGCGATGGCCTTGGTCACCCACGGGTGTTCAATCGCTTCGCCCGGCTTCATACCCAGCTTGCGCATCATCCCGGAAACGCGATCCGAGGCGAAAATACGCATCAGGGCATCTTCCATGGAGAGGTAGAAGCGGGAAGAACCGGCATCGCCCTGACGACCAGAACGGCCGCGCAGCTGGTTATCGATACGACGGGATTCGTGACGCTCGGTACCGATGATATGCAGACCACCGGATGCCAGCACAGCTTCGTGACGCACCTGCCAGTCGGCTTTAATCTGGGCGATTTGCTCCGGCGTTGGGTTTTCCAGCTCGGCAACTTCCGCCTGCCAGCTACCGCCCAGTACGATATCGGTACCACGGCCCGCCATGTTGGTGGCGATGGTCACTGCCGCCGGGTAACCCGCCTGCGCGACAATGGCCGCTTCGTTGGCGTGGAATTTGGCGTTCAGCACGTTATGCGCGATGCCCGCTTTGGTCAGTTCATTGGACACCACTTCAGATTTTTCAATCGAAATAGTCCCCACCAGCACCGGCTGTCCTTTGGCAGTACGCTCTTTGATGTCTTCGATAATCGCGGCGATTTTGTCCATCTCGGTCATATAGACCAGGTCAGGCATATCCTTACGGATCATCGGACGGTTGGTCGGCACCACGATGGTGTCGAGTTTGTAGATGGAGCGGAATTCAAAGGCTTCGGTATCCGCAGTACCGGTCATACCTGCCAGCTTCTCATACAGACGGAAGTAGTTCTGGAAGGTGATAGACGCCAGCGTCTGGTTTTCGTTCTGGATTTCCACGCCTTCTTTGGCTTCCACCGCCTGGTGCAGGCCATCAGACCAGCGGCGACCTTGCATGGTACGGCCTGTGTGTTCATCAACGATGATCACTTCGCCGTCTTTGACGATGTAATCCACGTCGCGAGTGAACAGCGCATGGGCGCGCAACGCCGCCGTCACGTGGTGCATCAGCATAATGTTGGTCGGGGAGTAAAGCGACTCGCCCTCTTCCATAATGCCCTGATTCACCAATAATTCTTCAATCAACACCAGACCGCGTTCGGTCAGGTTGACCTGGCGCGCTTTCTCATCGACGGAAAAGTGGCCTTCGCCCTGGAAGGTGTCGGAGTCTTCTTTCTCCTGACGAACCAGATGCGGGATAATTTTGTTCACTTTTTTATACAGCTCGGAGCTGTCTTCCGCCGGACCGGAAATGATCAGCGGAGTACGGGCTTCATCGATCAGGATGGAGTCCACTTCATCCACCAGCGCATAGTGCAGTTTACGCTGCACGCGTTCTTCAGGGCTGAACGCCATGTTGTCGCGCAGGTAGTCGAAGCCGTATTCATTGTTCGTACCGTAGGTGATATCCGCAGCGTAAGCTTCGCGCTTCGCCGGCGCCGGCATACCCGGCAGGTTGATGCCGACAGTCATGCCGAGGAATTCAAACAGCGGACGGTTGTTTTCCGCATCGCGCTGGGCCAGATAGTCGTTCACCGTAACCACGTGAACCCCTTTGCCGCTTAACGCGTTCAGGTAAGCTGGCAGCGTTGCGGTCAGGGTTTTACCTTCACCGGTGCGCATTTCCGCGATGCAGCGATCGTTCAGCACCATGCCGCCCATCAGCTGAACGTCAAAATGACGCATGCCAAATACGCGCTTACTGGCTTCGCGCACTACCGCAAACGCTTCAGGAAGCAGGCTTTCCACGGTTTCGCCTTTTTCCAGACGCGCACGGAATTCTGTGGTTTTCGCTTTTAGCTCGTCATCGGACAGCTTTTCCAGTGCGGGTTCCATTGCATTAATGGCTGATACTGCTTTGCGCATACGGCGCAGGGAACGGTCATTACGGCTACCGAAAACTTTAGTTAATAAATTGATTAGCATAATAAAATCTCAAACGCCTCGCCTGTGCGAAGAAAAAAAGGATAAGTATAAGGACTTAACTCAGGCGTTGAGGGCCGGCACGGATACCTTTAACCTGGCTTATCCAGTGGCTGACGGCAAAGTGCCGATCGGCATAAGCCTCAGCTGGAAGCAGGCTAAGTACCCGGGAAGGCTGGGTTTCATGGGTGAGGAGCGTACTTAAGGTATCAAGCAGAGCCAGTTGCTGTGCCTGAAGGGGAATTTTGACCTCTTCCGCCACCGGCAGCGTTTGCGGTGCCATGGCGAAAGTCAGGTGGCGAATTACGGTGCGAATGGCATGTTGATGCCAGTAATCCACGCTAAAAGAGGGTCGACGAACCGTCTGTTGCAGCGCCAGGGTGTCAAAATTGAATGGCTGCTGATTATCAATATTGCGGGTCGAGGCTTTTGCGGGTAATTCCGGTTCGGCGCTGTTGTTTAGTGCGGGCAGCCCAAGGCTTGCCGCGACCATCCCCAACAAGAGATGCGGCCAAAAAAAACGTCTGCCTATTTGTCGCCAACAGGTCAAAAGTCCGGACACGTTACCCACCAGAACAGACGAAATGTTTCCGTCGTTCATTAATCATTTAAATTTGCGCACAAATATTATCATCATTCACGCAGTCAGACAGCAGGAATCAGGCGCTAAGACCAGAGAATTGAACAAGAAACCCGCAGTTAAACTGTTTCAGGCGTAAAAAAATTTCTGAAAGGAACAATAAAAAACGGCCAGTTTTTCTGATCGGAGAGAGTACCAGAAATAACCAGCCGTATTATGAAGTGCGTATTACGCCAGAACGATGGAAGGGGCTTTGAAAGCGAGCGGCATTTCTGCTTCGTCTTCGAAAGTCACAAATTCCCATGCTTCCTGTTTTGCCAGCACAGCCTGCAACAGTTTGTTGTTCAGTGCATGACCTGATTTATAGGCGGTAAACGCGCCGATAATGTTGTGGCCGCACATGAACAGATCACCGATAGCATCCAGCATTTTGTGACGAACGAATTCGTCTTCAAAACGCAGGCCGTCTTCGTTCAACACGCGATAATCGTCAACAACGATGGCACAATCGAAGCTGCCGCCCAGGCACAAACCACGGGATTGCAGATACTCGATATCGCGCATAAAACCAAAGGTCCGCGCGCGGCTGATTTGACGCATAAAGGCATCAGCGGAGAAGTTCATCTGGTAACGCTGGGTGCTGGCATCAATCGCCGGATGGTTAAAATCGATGGTGAAGTCCAACGAAAAACCATTGTACGGTTTGAATTCAGCCCATTTGTCACCGTCTTCCACGCGAACGGTTTCTTTAATGCGAACAAATTTCTTCGCCACTTTCAGCTCGTCGATACCTGCATCAAGCAGCAGATAAACGAACGGCGCTGCGCTACCATCCATAATCGGGATTTCCGGGGCGTCAACTTCGATAACGATGTTGTCGATTCCCAGACCCGCTAAAGCTGCGTTCAGGTGCTCAACGGTAGAAATCCGCACGTCATGCTCGTTCACCAGGCAAGTACAGAGCATGGTATCACGCACAGATTTGGCATCAGCCGGGAAATCTACCGGAGGATTCAAGTCGGTGCGACGATAGATGACCCCGGTATTTGCCGGCGCAGGGCGTAACGTCAGCGTGACTTTCTTGCCGGTGTGTAGACCGACGCCAGTCGCCTGAACGATACGTTTAAGAGTCCTTTGTTTGATCATCGTATAATCTCGCCAAATAACCTATACAACCGAGAGTGTACATCACAATCGGCAGCGCAGTTTAGCACAAAGAGCGCTGAACCCCAACTTCCGGTTTATTCTTAATCAGCTTGTTTACGCAAAAATGCCGGAATATCTAAGTAATCCGGTTCTTTGGTCACTTGCGGCGTCGTATCGTTCACCGCTTTCGCTGCCGGTTTTTGTTCCTGTTGCAGCGGTGCCATACCGTGCTGCTGGTAACGATCCATTACTGGTTGCTGAGTCTGCTTATTGGTCACCAGGGTGATTTCCGGGCGTTTGTCCATGCCGATACCGGTCGCAACAACGGTCACGCGCAGTTCGTCATTCATATCCGGGTCAAGCGAAGTACCGATAACCACGGTTGCGTTATCAGATGCAAACGCACGGATGGTGTTCCCCACGGTTTCAAACTCATCCAGGCGCAGGTCGAAGCCCGCAGTGATGTTCACCAGCACGCCGCGCGCGCCAGACAGATCGATATCTTCCAGCAGCGGAGAAGAGATGGCCATTTCTGCCGCTTCTTCCGCACGGTCTTCACCGCTCGCTACGCCGGAACCCATCATGGCGTAACCCATTTCAGACATCACGGTACGCACGTCCGCGAAGTCAACGTTCATCAGGCCAGGACGGGTAATCAGTTCCGCGATGCCCTGAACTGCGCCTTTCAGCACATCGTTGGCTGCGCCGAACGCATCCAGCAGAGAGATGCCGCGGCCCAGCACTTTCAGTAATTTGTCGTTTGGGATAGTGATCAGCGAGTCCACGTGTTTGGACAGTTCGGTGATCCCCTGCTCTGCGAAGGCCATACGCTTCTTGCCTTCGAAGTTAAACGGTTTAGTTACCACCGCAACGGTCAGGATGCCCAGGTCTTTGGCTACTTCAGCCACCACCGGCGCAGCGCCCGTGCCTGTACCACCGCCCATACCGGCCGCGATGAACACCATGTCTGCACCATCCAGCGCAGCGCGCAACGCTTCGCGGTCTTCATCCGCAGCATTACGGCCAACTTCAGGATTCGCACCGGCGCCAAGGCCTTTGGTGATCCCGCTACCAATCTGGATAGTCTGTCCTACTGCGGTCTTACGCAATGCCTGGGCATCGGTGTTTACCGCGAAGAATTCCACACCTTCGATGCGCTCGCGCACCATGTGTTCGACGGCATTACCACCGCCACCGCCGACGCCGATGACTTTAATCACCGCGTCATTGGTCAGTTCCATAGGTTCAAACATAGTTTCTCTCCGTTTTGTGCCTGTCGCCTGAGACCGCAAACTCAGCGGTCTCTTTTAAAATTAAAACTCTTTTCGTAGCCAACCGTTGAGTCGTTTAATCCACGAGCCGACTGAAGTCCGTTTTTCCGTTTCCGTTTCACCACTGAGATGGGTTTCTTTCCCGTAGTGCAACAGGCCTACCGCCGTCGAATAGTAAGGCTCCTGAGCATAATCAGTAAGACCGGTAATATTCAATGGCTGCCCGATACGCACCTGCGTATGGAATACGCGTTGCGCACAGGCGGCGAGGCCTTCAATTTGTGCTGCGCCGCCGGTTAAGACGATGCCAGCCGCAAGATGGTGTTTCACCCCTTGCTGACGCAACTGCTCCTGCAATTGCAAAATTTCTTCGTTCACGAGGTTGAGCAACTCGGTATAACGCGGCTCAATCACCTCGGCAAGCGTTTGGCGCTGTAAACTGCGCGGCGGGCGTCCGCCCACGCTCGGTACTTCGACGCTTTCGTCTTTGCCGACAATCGATCCCAGCGCGCAGCCGTGGCGCACTTTAATCGCCTCGGCATCACTCGGCGGCGTACCGAAGGCGTAAGCGATATCACTGGTCACCACGTTCCCGGCATACGGGATCACTTTGGTATGACGCAGCGCACCGCCGGTATACACGGCGATATCCATTGTACCACCGCCGATATCCACGACACAGACGCCAAGTTCACGTTCATCTTCAGTCAGCACCGAATAGCTCGCCGCAAGACCTGCGAAAATGAGTTGGTCAACTTTCAGGCCACATCGTTCAACCGCTTTGACAATGTTTTTTGCCATATCGTTGTGGCAGGTGATCAAATGTACCTTAGCCTGCATACGTACACCGGATAACCCGACCGGATTTTTAATGCCTTCCTGATAATCGATGGCATATTCCTGAGGAATAACATGCAGAACGCGGTGTTCGTCGCGCACACGCACCGATTTGGCGGTGTGGACCACGTTTTCTACATCTTCCTGCGTCACTTCCTCTTCGGAAATCGGCACCATACCGATTTCGTTCTGGCAACTGATGTGCTTACCCGAAAGCGCCAGATACACCGAAGAGATCTGGCAATCCGCCATCAGTTCCGCCTGGTCAATGGCGCGCTGTACGCACTTCACCACTGACTCCAGATCGTTTACCCCGCCTTTGTCCATGCCACGGGAGGGGCAACTCCCGACGCCAATAATATTGACCATACCATCGGGCAGAACTTCCCCTACTAAAGCGGCGACCTTTGCGGTCCCGATCTCTAGTCCAACTACCAGTTTTCTGTCCGTCGCCTTGATCATTGTTGTTCTGCCTGTGCCTGATTCTGTTGCTGATTAGGTTCTTCAACTGGCGCGGGTATCCAACCCACCGCCGCGCCTGAGTCGTAGCGCAAATCGACGTAACTGATTCGTTTTGCGTCAGCCTGCGACTGCTGTTGCAGAACCGGGTAAAGTTCTACAAACCGCGCCAGACGTTTCATCGTATCGCCTCTGCCCAGATTGAGCTTTATGTCATTCGTCAGCGTCAACTGCCAGGAGCGACGAGCGGTCATAGCCGCTTCCTTAACCGTGAACCTGTCCTTCGCCAGCACTTGTCCCATATCGCGATAGCCCTGAAGCACTTCGTTTTCACTGCCTTCCGGGCCGTAGAGCATCGGTAAAATCTGTTTGCTGGTTCGCGAAGCCGGCACGCTGAACGCATTTCCCTGCGCGTCAATCATGTGCTGGTCATTCCAACGTGCTATGGGCACATATTCAACCAGATGAATCTTCAATTCGTCCGGCCACTGCTTTCTAACGCTCGCCTGCTTGATCCAGGGCAAGCGTTCGATTTGCTGCTGGATGATATTCACGTCCTGGGTCATAAACGTGCCTGGCGAACCTAAGGCCAGAATCGACTGACGAATATCATCATTGCGCGTGTAGTGACGGTCCCCGGTCACGACCAGCTTTGATAAAGGAAGGCGCTGCGCATCTTCCATCCAGCCCAATACCACCCAACCGCCAAAAAACACGGTACATAACACAGCCAGCAGAAACAACATGCCTGCAAGTCGCGTTCCATTATTGCGGTTCGAGGATGTAACCTCCTCGGAACGGTTTCGGGTGTTTAGCGCCGCCTGCGACATATCACTCCGCCAATGCCAGAATACGGACAACTAACTGCGAGAAGCTCAGCCCCGCCTGACGCGCCGCCATCGGCACCAGGCTATGGCTGGTCATTCCCGGCGCGGTATTCACTTCCAGCAAATAAAACGCGCCATCGCTATCCAGCATCACGTCAACACGTCCCCAGCCCTGGCAGCCCAGAGCATTCCAGGCCTCAAGCACCAGCGCGTTCAGTGCGCTTTCACGATCGGCTTCCAGACCTGACGGGCAGAAATATTGTGTATCATCAGAGAGATACTTGGCCTCATAATCATAGAAGGTTCCAGCGGGTTGAATACGAATCGACGGTAAAATTTCTTCACCGAGGATCGCCACCGTAAATTCCGGGCCGCTCAGCCACTTCTCAACCAGCACTTCTTCGTCATGTTCAAACGCTAAAGCCAGCGCCGCATCAAGGTTTTCAGAGGCGTCGACTTTCGACATGCCTACGCTGGAGCCCTCGCGGCTGGGCTTCACGATTAACGGCAAACCTAATTCCGCAATCGCCTGACGTGTAGCGTTATCAAGCCCGGCGCTGAACGCTTTACGCGTCAACCCAACCCAGGGCGCAACCGGCAGGCCCGCACCTTTCCAGAGCAATTTCGTCCGCTGTTTGTCCATGGTGATCGCCGAGGCCATCACACCGCTGCCGGTGTAGGGCAGATCCATAAACTCCAGCAACCCCTGCAACGTGCCGTCTTCACCGCCCCGGCCATGCAGGGCGATAAACACTTTATCGAAGCCTTCTTCTTTCAGCGTCGTGACCGGCGTGTCGCGCGGATCGACCGCATACGCGTCAACGCCGCCTTCGCGCAGACCTTTCAGCACCGCGGCGCCGGACTGCAAAGACACTTCACGCTCGGCGGAAAAACCGCCCAGCAGTACTGCAATTTTCTCAGCCATGTTGCTCATCCTCACGCGTTTGCGGCTGCAACTTCACCTCAGCCAGGTGGCGAGCAATCTTGCCGATGTTCCCGGCACCCTGCACCAGAATTAAATCGTTGCCGGTTAATACCGGCGCCAGCATTTCAGCGACCTGTTTCGGCTCAGACACCAGAATCGGGTCGATTTTGCCGCGCCCGCGAATGGTGCGACATAGCGAGCGGCTATCCGCGCCAGGGATCGCCGCCTCGCCTGCGGAATAGACATCCAGCATCAGCAGCGCGTCGACCTGAGACAGCACGTTGGCGAAATCGTCATACAGATCGCGGGTACGGGTATAACGGTGCGGCTGGAAGATCATCACCAGATTTTTATCCGGCCAGCCCGCGCGCGCCGCTTTAATGGTGGCGTCCACTTCCGTCGGATGATGACCATAGTCATCTACCAGCATCGCGGTGCCCGATTTCTCGTTCACTGCGGCCAGCGGGAATTCGCCCAGGAAATCAAAACGTCGGCCTGTGCCCTGGAAGTTTTCCAGCGCGCGCAGGATGGCGTCATCTTCAATGCCCTCTTCAGTCGCCACCGCCACCGCCGCTGCGGCGTTAAGCGCGTTATGGCGCCCCGGCGCATTCAGCGTGACGTGCAGTTCCGGCTTATCCTGGCGCACGATAATAAAATGGCCCTGGGCACCACGCTGGACGTACTGCTCGACGCGTACGTCAGCATCGTCGCTAAAGCCATAGGTGGTGGTTTGACGCCCGACGCGCGGCAGCAGCTCGCGGATCACCGGATCGTCGACACACATCACCGCACGGCCATAAAACGGCAGGTTGTGCAGGAAGTTAATAAACGTCTGCTTTAAATTCTCGAAGTCGCCCTGGTAGGTATCCATATGGTCGGCTTCGATGTTGGTCACGATGGAAACCATCGGCTGCAGATGCAGGAACGACGCGTCGCTTTCATCCGCTTCGGCAATCAGATAGCGGCTGTGCCCCAGACGCGCGTGCACGCCTGCCGCTTTCACCAGTCCGCCGTTGACAAACGTCGGGTCAAGCCCCGCTTCGGCGTAAATGCTGGACACCATCGCTGTTGTCGTTGTTTTACCGTGCGTCCCGGCAATGGCGATGCCGTGACGAAAACGCATTAATTCCGCCAGCATTTCCGCGCGGCGGATCACCGGGATACGCGCTTCATGAGCGGCAACGATTTCCGGGTTATCCGCAGAAATCGCGCTGGAAACCACCACCACGCTGGCGTCGCTGACATTTTCCGGGCGATGGTTGAAATAAATCGTGGCGCCCAAAGCAGCCAACTGCTGGGTCACCGGATTGGGCGCCAGGTCGGACCCGCTAATCTGATACCCTTCATTTGCCAACACTTCGGCAATACCGCCCATGCCAGCACCGCCGATGCCGACAAAATGAATGTGCCGGACACGACGCATCTCGGGCACGATAGAACGCAGTTTCGCCAGTTGTTGTGTATTCATTCTTCTAAAGCC
This sequence comes from Atlantibacter hermannii, assembly GCF_009907385.1. Classification (GTDB taxonomy): domain Bacteria; phylum Pseudomonadota; class Gammaproteobacteria; order Enterobacterales; family Enterobacteriaceae; genus Atlantibacter; species Atlantibacter hermannii_A. The sequence goes on along the minus strand of NZ_JAAATR010000018.1, from coordinate 256,500 downwards.
TTTGGCATCAACGCCTTAACATCTCAACATCACGCGGATCAAAGGTTGTCCGCAAGAATTACGCCTGTGTAACGGCGCGTACTTCATTAGCTACCCGCTCGGTAGCATCCACAATGGCCGCACCACGCGCCCGCTTCGCCATCGCCAACAGAGTGGGACGATCCCATCCCGCCAGCGTTTCGCTCACCGCGTCGACGGTAAATTGTGGCTGTTCGAAAATCTTCGCTGCCCCGGCTTTCTCCAGGGGAAGCGCATTCCAGTACTGCTGGCGATCTTTATGCTGAAAAGGCACAAATAGCGCGGGCAGGCCGGCTGCGGCGAGTTCGCTCACGGTTAACGCTCCGGAGCGGCATACCACCACGTCGGCCCAGCTATAGGCCGCCGCCATATCATCAATAAATTCGGTCACTTTATGCTGCGGTTGACCGGCTGCGGCGTAAGCCTGCTGCACCTCGTTCAGTGCGCCTTTACCGCACTGGTGCCAGAGCGTAATCCGCTCGCCCAGACGCCCTGCCACCTGCGGCATGGTCTGGTTGAGGATACGCGCGCCCTGAGACCCGCCCACCACTAACACCCGCACCGGGCCTTCGCGGCCCGACAGGCGCTGTTCCGGCTCCGGCAACGCCAGCACATCGGTGCGTACCGGGTTGCCCACCACATCCGCATTGGGGAATGCGCCGGGGAAGGCTTGCATCACTTTGCGGGCAATTTTCGCCAGCCATTTATTGGTCAGCCCGGCAATCCCATTCTGTTCATGCAGCACCACCGGAATGCCCAGCGACCAGGCTGCCAGACCGCCAGGCCCGGAAACATAGCCGCCCATACCCAATACCACGTCCGGCCGATAGCGCTTCATAATGGCGCGCGCCTGCCGCCAGGCATTAAAAATACGCATCGGCGCCAGCAGCAGCGCTTTCACGCCCTTGCCGCGCAGCCCGGAGATGCGGATAAAATCGATCTCGATGCCATGACGCGGCACCAGATCTGCTTCCATCCGGTCAGCCGTTCCCAGCCAACGTACCTGCCAGCCCTGAGCCATTAAATGGTGCGCCACCGCAAGCCCCGGGAACACATGCCCCCCGGTCCCGCCTGCCATCACCATTAACCGTTTCGTCTGGCCGCTCATCGGGCACTCCTTGTAAACGCCTGCGCCTTTTCCAGACGCGTTTCGTAGTCAATCCGTAACAACAGCATGATCGCGGTCGACATAATGATTAAGCTGGAACCGCCGTAACTGATCAGCGGTAGCGTCAGACCTTTCGTCGGCAACATACCCGCCGCCGCCCCAACGTTAACCAGCGCCTGGAAGCTAAACCAGATACCGATAGAGCACGCCAGGAAGCCGGAAAAACGTTGGTCGATCTCCAGCGCGCGTCGGCCAATCGACATGGCGCGAAAAGCGACGAAGAATACCATCAAAAGGGCCAGTACTACACCGATATACCCCAGTTCTTCGCCGATGATGGAGAAGATGAAGTCGGTGTGCGCTTCCGGCAGATACTCCAGTTTTTGTACCGAATTACCTAATCCCTGCCCCCACAGTTCGCCGCGGCCAAACGCCATCAGCGATTGCGTTAACTGGTAGCCGCTACCGAACGGATCTTCCCAGGGGTTCCAGAAGGAGGTCACACGCCGGATACGATAAGGCTCTGCGAGGATCAGTAGCACCACCGCCGAGATCCCCATGCCGATAATGGCGATAAACTGCCAGAGCTTAGCCCCCGCCAGGAACAGCATCGCCAGGGTAGTAACAAACAGCACCACCACCGTACCGAGGTCAGGCTGGGCCAGCAGCAGCACCGCCATCACCAGGATCACGCCCATCGGTTTTAAGAATCCGCGCAGGTTGTTTCGGACTTCATCAACCTTGCGGACCAGGTAGTTGGACAGATAACAAAACAGCGACAGCTTGGAAAACTCCGCTGGCTGGATACGCAGCGGGCCGAGGGCGATCCAGCGCGACGCACCGTTAACCGAGCTACCCACTACCAGTACAATCAGCAGCATCACGATAGACGCGATAAGCATTGCGGCGCTGTAGCGCTGCCAGACTTCCATCGGCATTCGCAGCGTGACCATTGCCAGCATAAATGCCAGGAAGATATAGATCGCGTCACGCTTGGCGAACAGGAACGGATCGTCCGCCAGCCTTTGCCCCACGGGCATTGACGCTGAGGTCACCATAATAAAGCCCACCGCCGCCAGGCCCAGCGTCAGCCACAGCAGCGTGCGGTCATACATCACAAGGCTATTGGCGTCTTTATCTCTGGACCCCATTACCCAGCCTTTCAGCGCCACAAACAGCCATGCCAGGATACCGACTCCCGGGAAGCGTGGAACGCGCAGGCGAGGAAGAGACAACCGCATCAGCCTAACTCCTTCGCCAGGCGGGTAAATTCATCGCCGCGTTGCTCAAAGTTTTTAAACTGATCGAGGCTGGCGCAGGCGGGCGACAGCAACACCATATCCCCTGGCTGCACGTTGCTGGCGATAATATGCATAGCGTCTTCCATGGTCGCGGTTTGCTCCGCCACTTCCGGACGTAGCGCCGCCAGCTCCGCGCCGTCACGGCCAAAACAGTAAAGACGGATCCGATCGCCCTGCAAATAGCGGTTGAGCGGAGAAAAGTCAGCGGATTTACCGTCGCCGCCCAGCAACAGGTGCAGGGTGCCGTCGATATGCAAACCATTGAGCGCCGCTTCGGTGCTGCCGACGTTAGTGGCTTTGGAATCGTTGATCCAACGCACGCCGTTATGGTCGTAAGCCAGCTGGAAGCGGTGCGCCAGCCCGGTAAAGGTAGTCAGCGCTTTCAGGCTGCTGGAGCGCGGCAGGCCTACGGCATCGGCTAAGGCCAGCGCCGCCAGGGCGTTGGTATAGTTGTGACGACCAACGATTTTTATCTCTTTCGCGTTCAGGATCTTCTCGCCCTTCACCCGCAGCCAGGTGTCGCCCTGCTGATGGTTTAGATGGTAATCCCCCACGTCGATGCCAAAGCTCACGCAACGCTCATCCGCTCCGCGCACCGGCATGGTCAGCGCGTCGTCGGCGTTCACCACACAAACATCGGCGTTTTCATAAATCTTGAGTTTGGCAGCGCGGTATTGCTGAAGGCCGAAGGGATAGCGATCCATATGATCTTCCGTCACATTCAGTACCGTGGCGGCTTTGGCGCGCAGGCTATGGGTCGTCTCCAGCTGGAAGCTGGAAAGCTCGAGCACATACAGCTCTTTTTCATTATCCAGCAGCATCAGCGCTGGCAGGCCAATATTGCCGCCCACGCCGACGCTGACGCCCGCCGCTTTCGCCATTTCACCCACCAGAGTGGTGACAGTACTTTTGCCGTTCGAACCGGTGATAGCAACAATGGGGGCCTGCGCTTCACGGCAGAACAGTTCGATATCGCCAATGATTTCGACGCCTGCGTCCGCGGCTGCGCTGAGTGACGGATGCGCCAGCGCCATACCTGGGCTGGCGATGATCAGATCCGCATTCAGCAGCCACTCGTCGTTTAACGAGCCCAGATGGCGTTCGACGGTTTCAGGAAGATTATCAAGGCCCGGCAGTGCCTGGCGGGTATCCATTACGCGCGGCGTCACGCCGCGTGCCAGGAAAAAGTCCACGCAGGAAAGCCCGGTTAATCCGAGACCAATGATGACGACTTGCTTACCCTGATAATCTGCCATGATTAACGTACCTTCAGCGTCGCCAGGCCAATCAGCACCAGCATCAGCGAAATAATCCAGAAGCGCACAATCACGCGCGGCTCCGGCCAGCCTTTCAGTTCATAGTGATGGTGAATCGGGGCCATGCGGAAAATACGTTGTCCGCGCAGCTTGAACGATCCAACCTGCAGGATCACCGACAGGGTTTCAACGACAAACACGCCGCCCATGATCACCAGCAGGAACTCCTGGCGCAGCAGTACCGCGATAATGCCCAGCGCGCCGCCCAGTGCCAGAGAGCCGACGTCGCCCATAAAGACCTGCGCCGGATAGGTGTTGAACCACAGGAAGCCGAGCCCCGCACCGACAATTGCCGTACAGACAATCACCAGTTCGCCGGCATGCCGTAAATAAGGAATGTGCAGATAGCTGGCGAAGTTCATGTTGCCGGTCGCCCAGGCCACCAGCGCAAAACCCGCCGCCACGAACACGGTCGGCATAATCGCCAGTCCGTCCAGGCCGTCAGTAAGGTTGACTGCATTGCCGGTGCCGACAATCACGAAATAGGCCAGAATCACGTAGAAGATGCCCAGCTGCGGCATGACGTCTTTAAAGAACGGCACTACCAGTTCGGTAGCTGGCGTGTCTTTGCCTGCCATATACAAGGCAAACGCCACGGTCAGGGCGATCACCGACATCCAGAAATACTTCCAGCGAGCGATCAGCCCTTTGGTGTCTTTACGCACCACTTTGCGGTAATCATCCACAAAGCCCACCGCGCCATACCCTACCAGCACGAACAGCACGCACCAGACGTAAGGATTAGAAGGATAGGCCCACAGCACCACCGAAACCACGATGGAGGTCAGGATCATAATCCCGCCCATGGTCGGGGTGCCGCGTTTGCTGAAATGCGACTCCGGGCCATCGTTACGCACGACCTGGCCGAAGGACAATTTTTGCAGGTGCGCAATCATGCGCGGCCCCATCCATAAAGAGATAAACAGAGCGGTCAGCAGGCTGACAATGGCGCGAAACGTCAGATAGGAAAAGACGTTGAAGCCGGAATAATATTTGACCAAATGCTCGGCCAGCCAAACTAACATGTCGCGTTCTCCTGTAATGCGCGAACCACCTCTTCCATGGCAGAGCTGCGTGAACCCTTCACTAAAATCGTCATAATGGTATGTTCCGCGCGTAGCGCCCTGAGGCGTTCAATCACGGCTTTTTTATCCTGGTAATGTTCGCCTACGCCGCTGGCCTGGCTCAAAATTTCGCTGGCTTTGCCGACGCTTAACACTTTGTCGATATTGGCAGCTTTCGCCGCTTCACCCACTTCGCGATGGCAGGCGTCGGACTCTGCGCCTAACTCCGCCATATCGCCCACGACCATCACCCGGTAGCCTGGCATTTCGCTTAGCACCTGCGCAGCGGCGGTCATCGAGCCGACGTTAGCGTTATAGCTGTCGTCCAGCAGCAGCTGGTTTTCAGCCAGTTGGATCGGGAACAGGCGGCCCGGCACGGCTTTTAATTTCGCCAGCCCGGCTTTGATTGCGTCATGGCTTGCGCCCACCGCCGTCGCCAGCGCGCTTGCCGCAAGGGCATTGGCGATATTGTGGCGACCCGGCAAAGGCAGCAGCACATCCACATCGCCGGTAGGGGTGACAAGAGTCAACTCAGTGCCGTGGCTGGTGATATGAATATTGGTGGCGCTGAAATCGCTTCCGGCGGCGTTCGGTGAAAAACGCCATACTTTGCGATCGCCGATCACCGCCTGCCAGTTCAGCCAGTCGTTGTTATCGGCGTTCAGGATCGCGATGCCGTCGGCGGTCAGGCCGGAGAAAATCTCCCCTTTCGCTTTCGCCACGCCCGCCAGCGAACCAAACCCTTCCAGATGCGCGGCGGCAAGATTATTCACCAGCGCCGCTTCCGGGCGGGTCAGGCCAACGGTCCAGGCGATCTCGCCCTGATGGTTAGCGCCCAGCTCAATTACCGCGTACTGATGCTCCGGCGTCAGACGCAGCAATGTCATCGGCACGCCAATGTCATTATTTAGATTGCCTGCGGTAAAAAGCGTGTTGCCGCATTCGCTGAGGATCGCCGCCGTCATCTCTTTGACGGAGGTTTTACCGGAGGAACCGGTTAACGCCACTATGCGCGCCGGAACCTGCGAGCGCACCCACGCCGCCAGTTCGCCGAACGCGAGACGCGTGTCGTTGACGATAATCTGCGGCAGTGCCGCGTCTACCGGGCGACTGACCAGCAACGCGCCTGCCCCACCCTGCTGCGCGGTTTGCGCAAAATCATGGGCGTCGAAGCGCTCGCCTTTGAGCGCCACAAACAGGCAGCCCGGCGTCAGTTTGCGGGTATCGGTGGTTACCGCGTCGATGACGCAATCGTCACCCCGTAACTCGCCGCCCAGCAGCGTGGCGAGTTTTTCCAGAGAAACCGGGATCATGCCACCACTCCCAACAGACGCGCAGCGGTCATACGATCCGAATAGTCCAGCCGACGAGTGCCGACGATTTGATAATCTTCATGACCTTTACCGGCGATCAGCACCACGTCGTTTTCTTTAGCCTGCATAATGGCGTTGGTCACTGCTTCGGCGCGGCCTTCGACAGCGCGCGCACGGCCTGCATCCAGCATGCCCGACAGAATATCGGTGATGATCGCTTTAGGATCTTCGGTACGCGGGTTGTCATCGGTGACCACAACCACATCGGCGAACTGCTCGGCGATGGCGCCCATCAGCGGACGTTTGCCTTTATCGCGATCGCCGCCGCAGCCGAAGACGCACCACAGTTTACCGGCGCAGTGCAACCGCGCGGCCTGCAACGCTTTTTCCAGCGCATCAGGAGTATGGGCGTAATCCACAACCACGGTAGGCTTGTTCGGCGCGCTGAACACTTCCATACGGCCGCACACCGGTTGCAGACGGGACGCGGTTTCCATCAGTGCCGGAAGCGGATAATCCAGCGCCAGGAGCGTTCCTAAGGCCAGTAACAGGTTACTGACGTTAAATGCACCCATCAGGCGGCTTTCAATTTCGCCGTTGCCCCAGGAGGAATCGAAGCGGATCGTCGCGCCGCTGTCGTGGTAGCGCACCTCGCTGGCTTTCAGCCAGCGGCCCCGGCAGGCCGGATTGATATTGTCTTCCATCGAGACCGCAACGGCGTCCGGCAATTTCGCCAGCCAGCGGCGGCCCACGTCGTCATCGGCATTGATGATGGACTGGCCGTAGTGATGCGAAGAAAACAGCAGCCATTTCGCGGCTTCGTAGCTCTCCATATCGCCGTGATAATCCAGATGATCGCGGCTTAAATTAGTAAACACCGAGGCCGCGAATGTCAGCGCGGCGACGCGATGCTGCACCAGGCCATGGGAGGAGACTTCCATGGCGGCGAAGGTCGCGCCCTGGTCCGCCAGGCCGCCCAGCACTTGCTGCACGTCCACCGCAGAACCGGTGGTGTTTTCCGTCGGACTGACTTTACCCAACAGGCCATTGCCCACAGTGCCCATCACAGCGCTGGTTTCGCCCAGCAGTTGGCTCCACTGCGCCAGTAATTGCGTGGTGGTGGTTTTGCCGTTGGTGCCCGTCACGCCGACCAGGCGCAGTTGCTGGCTCGGCTCATGATAAAAACGTCCCGCCAGCGCGGATAACCGTTCATTTAACTGTTCGAGAAAGATAACCGGAACGCCGTGAATTTCACGGACTTCACCGTCAGTGGCTTCGCCTTTCGCTTCCGCCACAATGGCAGCTACACCTTGCGCTATCGCCTGCGGGATAAACCGACGCCCGTCCGCCTGATGACCGACCACGGCTACAAAAAGATCGCCTGCGGCAGCCACACGGCTGTCGAGCGTCATTTCTCGTAGCGCGCGCGCGGGTAAACCCGTTACCCACGGCGCAAGTAGGTCGCGCAAATTACGATCTGCCACCTGTTCCCTCTGCTTGATTGATTACAAATTCACTTTTTTCGCCCGTCGCCAGGGCATCTGGTTCGATATTCATGGTGCGTAATACGCCGCCCATAATGGCTCCGAACACCGGTGCAGATACGGCACCACCGTAATATTTACCTGCCTGCGGGTCGTTGATGACCACCACCAGCGCAAAACGCGGATGGCTCGCTGGCGCGACGCCCGCAGTGTAAGCAATGTATTTGTTGATATAGCGCCCGTCCGGGCCAACCTTTTTCGCCGTACCGGTCTTGATGGCGATGCGGTAACCCTTGATCGCCGCTTTCACGCCGCCGCCGCCAGGCAGCGCCACGCTTTCCATCATATGTACGACGGTACGCACGACTGATTCATTGAAGATACGCTCGCCGGGAACCGGCGGGTCGACTTTGGTGATCGACAGCGGACGGTAGATGCCGTAGCTGCCAATTGTTGCGTAGACTCGCGCTAACTGTAACGGCGTTACCATTAGCCCGTAGCCGAAAGAGAAGGTGGCCCTCTCTATGTCAGACCACCGTTGTTTTTGAGGATATAAGCCACTGCGTTCTCCGACCAACCCCAAATTGGTCGCTTTACCCAGCCCAAAACGTGAGTAAGTATCTACTAACGCTGAGGACGGCATCGCTAACGCCAGCTTTGAAACACCGACGTTACTCGACTTCTGTAACACCCCGGTCAGGGTTAATTCGCTATAGCGCGCCACGTCTTTGATCTCATGACCATTAATGCGGTACGGCACAGTATTCAGTACGGTATTTTCATTGACCACGCCGCGTTGCAGGGCCGTCATCACCACCATCGGCTTCACCGTTGAACCCGGTTCGAAGACGTCAGTGATGGTGCGGTTACGCATAATGTCTTTCGGCGTGCCCGAGATATTATTCGGGTTATATGAGGGGCTGTTAGCCATGGCCAGCACTTCGCCGGTGTTCACGTCCACCAGCACGGCACTGCCCGATTCGGCTTTGTTGAACGCCACAGCGTTGTTCAGTTCGCGGTAAACCAGCGCCTGCAAGCGCTCATCAATGCTTAGCGCCAGGTTATGCGCCGCCTGGCTGTCGGTAGAAGAGATGTCTTCAATCACGCGGCCATAGCGGTCTTTACGCACAATACGCTCGCCAGGCTGGCCGGTTAGCCATTTATCGAAGCTTTTTTCAACGCCTTCAATGCCCTGGCTATCCACATTAGTAAAACCAATGAGGTGAGCGGTCACTTCGCCCGACGGGTAATAACGACGTGATTCATCGCGCAGATGAATACCGGGCAGCTTGAGCTTTTTAATGTAATCGCCAATGTCCGGGTTGACCTGACGAGCAAGGTAGATAAAGCGCCCTTTCGGGTTGGCGTTAATGCGCGACGCCAGCTGATCCAGCGGCAGCTTCAGGGCATCGGAAAGCGCTTTCCAGCGGTTATCGAGCGTAATGCCGCCCGCGTCGTGCAACTCTTTGGGATCGGCCCATACTGCCCTGACCGGCACGCTGACCGCCAGCGGGCGTCCGGAACGATCGGTAATCAGGCCGCGCGACGTCGCCACTTCCTGAACGCGCAGCGAGCGCATATCGCCCTGACGCACCAGCATATCGGGCGCAATAATTTGCAGCCAGGCCACGCGCGCCAGCAGGAAAGAGAGCGCCAGCAAGATACACCCGCAGAGCAACGCAAAACGCCAACCTATAAAGTTGGCCTGTTCTTCCTGGCGTTTCGGTTTAAGCGTTTTTGCCGCTGCTCTCATGCCTGCTGTAAATCCTTATTTCTGAACCACGATATTTTCCTGGGATGGATCGACGTGCTGCAATTGCAGCTTTTCAGTAGCGATCCGCTCAACCCGGCTGTGGTCGCCGAGCGCGTTTTCTTCAAGGATCAGGTTGCGCCATTCGATATCCAGCGCATCCCGCTCCAGCACCAGTTGCTCACGCTGCGCCGTCAGTAGACGGGTATGGTGAGCGGTAGTCACCACAAAAATCGCAGTAACGATAATCATAATGAACAGGCAGAGTGGCAGTTTCCCGTGTCGCAACAGATCGCTGCCGATCACGCCAGGCAAGGCATGGCGCTCGTTGCTTCCTAACGATCCGGTAACTTTGCTGAGGGTCTCCGTCACTCTGCCGATCATGCGTTCGTCCTTTCTGCTATACGCAGCACTGAACTACGGGCGCGTGGGTTTTCCGCCACTTCTTCTTCGCCCGGCATTAACTTGCCTAATGCTCGTAAATGACGACCGCCCAGTTTACTGAGTTGCGCTTCCGTCATCGGGATCCCTGCGGGCACCTGGGGGCCACGGCTCTGCTCGCGCATAAAGCGTTTGACCAGCCGATCCTCCAGCGAGTGGAAACTGATGACAGAAAGGCGTCCTCCCGGAGCCAGTACGTCAAGCGAGCCTTTTAGCGCCAGCTCGATCTCCTCGAGTTCACTGTTCACCCAAATACGCACCGCCTGAAACGTGCGGGTCGCCGGGTGTTTAAATTTATCTTTTACCGGGGTCGCTGCGGCCACCACGTCGGCTAATTCTTTGGTACGGGTCATCGGCTGTTCGCGGTTGCGTTCAACGATGGCGCGCGCGATGCGTTTCGCAAAACGCTCTTCGCCGTAGGCTTTCAGCACCCAGGTGATGTCGCTCTCTTCTGCCGAGAGTAGCCATTCGGCAGCGGATTGCCCGCGAGTCGGGTCCATCCGCATATCCAGCGGCCCGTCGCGCATAAAGGAGAAACCGCGCTCTGCGTCGTCAAGCTGCGGTGAAGAAACGCCAAGATCGAGAAGGATACCGTCGATCTTCCCCTGAAGATCGCGTTCACGCACGTAGTCCGCCAGCGCAGAAAACGGACCATGCACAATAGAAAAGCGCGGATCGTCAATCGCGCTTGCGGCTTCAATAGCCTGAGGATCGCGATCGATCGCCATCAGCCTGCCTTCCGGCCCAAGCTGGGACAAAATCAAACGCGAGTGGCCACCGCGACCAAATGTGCCATCGATGTAGATGCCATCAGGACGAATATTCAGGCCATTAACGGCCTCATCAAGCAGCACCGTTTTATGTTTATAATTTTCCATCATTTTTTATAAGGACAAATCCTGCAATCGCTCTGACATCACTTCAGAGGAGGACTGCTCTGCGTCTATGTCTTCCTTGACTCGTTGATACCAGGCCGTTTCGTCCCACAGCTCAAATTTATTGAACTGCCCGACCAGCATCACTTGTTTGGTAAGTCCGGCATGCTGCCTTAACACGGGGGTTAGCAACAGTCGTCCGGCACTGTCCATCTGACATTCACTGGCATGCCCTAACAACAGCCGTTGCACACGGCGTTCACTGGGATTCATGCTCGACAGACGCGATAGTTTTTGTTCAATGACTTCCCATTCAGGAAGCGTATAAAGCAGCAGGCATGGGTGATGGATGTCGATGGTACAAACCATCTGACCGGCAGCGGTCTCGATCAGTTGTTCCCTGTAGCGGGTAGGCACCGATAAGCGCCCTTTACTGTCGAGGTTTACTAACGAAGCGCCACGGAACATGCCAGCCTCACCCTGATAAGCCCCTTTCCACCACAATATCCCACAAATTCCCACATTAGGGAGTTTACGGAGCGGAGGAAAAGCTTGTCAAGCCAGCACCGAGGCTGGAATTAACAAATTATCCTTTCCTGAGGAGGAGAAGAGCGAACTTAAAAAGCTGCGTTTAAAGCGAGGCAAAATTAACGTCATGAATATTTGTAAGAAAAATGACGAATAAACCTGGAGGGGTAAAATCGACTATTTACGTACAAAAAAAATACAAAGTGCCCAGTTTGCGACGCGGGCGGCATTTTAAGGCAAATCACGCGGTCTGAACAGCAGCACATGGCCCGCATAAAGGAGGTTCCGGAGTGGCAGGCCGTAACAATAAAGTTATTTATCGGCAAGTTATTGCAGGGCACATGTTACAAAATGATTCAAAAGAAATATTAATTTACTGCTTACGGGATATTAATCCTTCATTTGAAGCGGATTATGAATAATTTAAGAAATACGTATGATTGGTACGGAATAGTCTGAATATTTAAAAAAGGCAGCCTGCGCTGCCTTTATCTGAAAATTAACGGCGGCTCAGACTGCCGCGTTTATACAAATTACGCCTGATACGCGTCAGCCCCGGTTTCGGTTTACGCGGCTCGTCAAGGCTGGCAAGCACCAGTTCCAGCACACGCTCCGCTACATCACGGTGACGTTGCGCCACTGCCAGTACCGGACATTGCAAGAAATCGAGCAGCTCGTTATCGCCAAAGGTCGCGATGGCCAGATCGGTCGGCAAACGTCCCTCACGTTTTAACGTCACATCCATCACCCCTTGCAGTAAAGCAAAGGAGGTGGTGAACAGCGCCTGGGGCATCGGATGCGTTTCCAGCCATTTTTCGAACAGCTGCGCAGCCGCTTCTCTTTCATAGCTGTTGGCATACAGATAATGCACTTCCCGGGGATCGTCTTTCCACGCGGCGCGGAAACCCTGCTCGCGTAAAAAGCTCACCGACAGCTCCGGTAGCGCCCCCATATACAGCACGGTTTGCGCCGGGAATTGACGCAATTCGCCAGCCAACATTTCCGCATCGTCCTGATCGGCACCCACCACGCTGGTGAAATGCTCGCGATCTAACGCGCGATCCAGTGCGACGATAGGGAATGAATTATTCGCCCAGCGTTGGTAGAACGGATGCTCCGGCGGCAGAGAGGTGGAAACGATAATGGCGTCAACCTGACGCTGTAACAGATGCTCGATACAGCGCATCTCGTTATCAGGCTGGTCTTCCGAGCAGGCAATCAGCAGTTGATAGCCACGCTGACGAGCCTGACGTTCAAGATAATTGGCAATACGCGTGTAGCTGGTGTTTTCAAGATCGGGGATAACTAAACCGATTGAGCGCGTTCTGCCTGCGCGCAATCCCGCCGCCACCGCGTTTGGGTGGTAGTTATGCTCACGCACGACCGCCATCACTTTTTCGACAGTTTTATCGCTCACGCGATACTGTCGGGCTTTTCCATTAATGACGTAACTCGCCGTTGTGCGCGACACCCCTGCCAGTCGCGCGATTTCGTCCAGTTTCACAATTGCCCCTTAGTGAATGACATACTCCATAGCCTTATTAGGGTTATAGCAAAATCCATAACATCTAAACGCAGAATAATACCCTGAGCAACTGCTTTTGCGCGCTCTTGCTGGCGTTCAGGCAAAAAAAAGCCCGGTGAGACATGCCGGGCTGGTTTAATTTTTTAACTTTTACGCTACCGCATAATCTTATCGCCGCGCGACAACCCGACTACGCCGGAGCGGGCAACTTCGACGATTTTCGCCACATCGCGGATGGTAGCGAGGAATGCGTCCAGCTTATCGCTGGTGCCTGCCAGCTGTACGGTATACATCGAGGGCGTGACATCAATAATAGAACCGCGAAAGATCTCGGTGTTGCGTTTGACTTCATCACGGCCATAGCCGCTGGCCTGAATCTTCACCAGCATGATTTCACGCTCGACGTGCGCGCCCTGCCCCAGTTCGTTCACGCGCAGCACGTCCACCAGCTTGTGCAGTTGCTTTTCGATCTGCTCAAGCACTTTGGCATCGCCCACCGTCTGGATGGTCATGCGCGACAGGGTAGGATCTTCTGTCGGCGCAACGGTGAGGCTTTCGATGTTATAGCCGCGTTGGGAGAACAAACCGATCACCCGTGACAGCGCGCCCGATTCGTTTTCCAGTAACACAGATAGTATCCGGCGCATGCTTATGTCCTCTCCGTTTTGCTTAACCACATTTCATCCATTCCGCCACCACGAATATGCATCGGATAAACGTGCTCGGTGCCATCGACGGTTACATCGACGAACACCAGGCGGTTATTGCGCACCTGATCCAGGGCTTCGCTTAATTTGCTTTCCAGTTCATCAGGGCGGGTAATGTTGATACCCACATGCCCGTAGGCCTGGGCAAGGCGGGCAAAGTCCGGCAGCGACTCCATATAGGATTGTGAATGGCGGCCGGAATAGATCATGTCCTGCCACTGCTTCACCATGCCGAGATAGCGGTTATTCAGATTCAACACCAGCACCGGCAATTCATATTGCAACGCGGTAGACAGCTCCTGAATGTTCATCTGGATGCTGCCGTCCCCGGTCACGCAAATCACCATCTCATTCGGCAGGGCAAGCTTGACGCCCAGCGCCGCAGGTAAACCAAACCCCATGGTGCCGAGACCGCCGGAGTTAATCCATCGGCGCGGTTTATCGAAGGTATAATAAAGTGCCGCGAACATCTGATGCTGACCAACGTCAGACGTGACGTAGGCATCGCCATGAGTTAAACGGTGGATCGTCTCGATGACTGCCTGAGGCTTAATGCTTTCGCCGGAAGTGTTGTAGCTCAGGCATTTGCGCGCGCGCCAGACGTCAATTTGCTGCACCAGTCGCGGATATCATCCAGCGCCTGAATGTTTTCTTCCTGCTCCAGCAATTCCAGCATCTGTTCCAGCACCAGCCCCGCATCGCCCACGATAGGGATATCGGCGGACACCGTTTTAGAAATAGACGCCGGATCGATATCGATATGCAGCACCGTGGCATTCGGGCAGTACTTCGCCAGATTATTGGTGGTGCGATCGTCAAAACGCACACCGACGGCAAAAATCACATCAGAATGGTGCATCGTCATATTGGCTTCGTAGGTGCCATGCATACCCAACATGCCTAAAGACTGACGATGCGACCCGGGAAACGCCCCCAGGCCCATTAATGAAGAGGTGACCGGCAAATTAAGCTTTTCGACCAGACGACGCAGCGGCGCGTCACAAGCGGAGTTGATCGCCCCGCCGCCGACATAGAGAACCGGTTTTTTCGCGGCCAGCAGCGTTTGTAGCGCGCGTTTGATTTGGCCTTTGTGCCCCTGGGTGGTGGGATTATAAGAACGCATACTGACGGTGTCGGGCCAGACGTATGGCATCTTCTTCGCCGGATTGAGAATATCTTTTGGTAAATCAACGACTACCGGGCCGGGACGACCACTGGCGGCCAGCCAAAAAGCTTTCTTCAGTACGGTCGGGATATCTTCGGTTTGCTTAACAAGGAAGCTATGCTTCACTACCGGGCGGGAAATCCCCACCATGTCGCATTCCTGGAAGGAGTCATAACCGATAAGGGATGTTGCCACCTGGCCGGAGAGCACCACTAAGGGAATGGAATCCATATAGGCAGTCGCGATACCTGTAATCGCATTGGTCGCCCCAGGGCCAGACGTCACCAGTACGACACCCACTTCGCCAGTGGCCCGCGCCAGACCATCCGCCATGTGTACAGCAGCTTGTTCATGCCGCACCAGTATATGGTCAATCCCACCGATCGTATGCAGCGCGTCATAGATATCCAGCACGGCCCCGCCGGGATAACCGAATACCTGTTTCACGCCCTGGTCGATCAGCGACTGCACCACCATCTCGGCTCCAGACAACATCTCCATCATTTGCCTCCAGGCTTTATTTTCTGTCAACGGCGGAAATCATGTTCTCGCCGTTGTGAATGCAGGCGCGAAACGCCTGACGTTGCAATGAGCTTTTTTCTTTCTCATAACATAACCGCTCGGGATCGGGCAGGCAATTGACCCACATTGCTGCTCGTATAACGCCTTTTTTCCGCCACGAACGGTCAAAACACGTTTAATAGCGTAAAAGCTCTGGAAGAAGCGGTTGTCATGGCGGGATATTTTATAAGTGTTGGAGATTACAGTGAGAGATCAAGGAAAGCGGTAAAGGATTATTAATGCGAAAGCCTGAAAATCAAAACAGAATAAATCACTATTATTAATAGTGAAAATAGCAAAACCGAACGGTTACCCATCCGGTTTATCTCTACAATTTTATTTCTTACAAATTTTGATCAGCAACTCTTCCATCCATTGATGGCCTTTGTCACGCCCCGCCGCTTCATGCCAGGAGAGATAGCAGGTGCGGCGATCGATCTCTAATGGCAGCGCCAGAACATCCAGGCTCAACGTTGAGACAAATTCTTCTGCCAGCCAGCGAGGCGCGATGGCAACCAGATTTGTTTGAGAAACAACATTCAGTACGCTGGTCATTGCCATTCCCTGATAGGCAATAACGCTCTGTTTTTCCGTCGTGTCATACCAGGGCGCGCTAAATGAACCGAAACGTTCTAATGCCACAACGGCATGCTGTTCGCGATAAACGCCTTGTTCATTAGTCAAATCTTTCTTGCGGGGATGTGATTTACTGCACACCAACACCATTTCATCTTCAAATAAAGGCACACAGGAAAATTCAGGCCGACGGAAAACATCGTAACTGATCACAAACTCCGTTTCCTGATAGCGTAACTGATGTTCAATATTTTGATTTAATGATGACTTGAATGCCAGATGTATATTTGGCGCAATGTTCGTCACGCTATTATAAATAATTGACGTTAAGAGATTGTCTAACGGACTACAGACGCAGAGATTAAATAAGCGCTCGCTGCTGAGAGGCTCAAATCCGGAACCGGGCAGTTCATTTTGTACTAACTGCAGCGCCTGACGGATAGAACCAAAAAGCTGACATGCGCGCATGGTAGGCTGAATGCCCCGGCCATAACGAACAAAAAGTTCATCATTAAACATAACCTTAAGCCGCGATACGGCATTACTGACCGCGGGTTGAGACATACCCAACAAGTGCGCTGCGCGAGTAATATTCTGCTCCTGCATTACCGCATCAAAGACAGTTAATAAATTAAGGTCCACCGAACGTAATTGCGGCTTTAACCCATCACCCGTGGGCAAATGGTTAAGATGATTATCAGGCATAAACCACTCCATTGGTACATTATCGTCTTACCCTGGCAACATTATTGAACCACGTTTCGTTGCAAAGCCAGGGATAAGGACGCCATTATTCACTTTCATTAATTAACGCTGGGATAGTTTACGATTGCACCACCGCTATCATATCGCGGTCAACGTTAACACATTAGATTTTGCTACTGGCGACAATCAAAACATAAACTTTGAAAATTCTCAATAATTCACCCGGTGAATTATGATTTTAGGATTATTAAAATATCTTGTTGTTAACATCCGGAGTGCATCAACACGTTTTTAACACCTTTGTTTAATGACACGTTTTTTTTTCAGCGTAACGGGTGTTGATTTTAAAAATCATTATTAAAACAAATAAAAGAAAATTCATCTCATTGACTATATGAATTGGAAGACAAGACGTGGACAGGATAAACAGAAACCGAACCCATGAATCGATACAATAATTTTTTAATTTGCGCGTTTTTTAGCACATTCCGCTAAATATAAATTTAAACATGGCTGTGCTCTGGCAAGGGTGGACGCCTGAAAGAAAGGTTGACACTCATCTATGAATCAAGTACCACTAAAAGCATCTTAACGAATTCTGAGGCTTGATAAATGATTCGCACTGTTCGCCTACTCGGTCTACTACTACTCAACGCATCTCTGCGCGGTAGACTGTTGGGCGGCATTCAGCGATAGGTTGGATCAAGCCACAAGAGAAAACGAACCCGCGCACTGCGCGGGTTTTTTTATGCTCGTCGCAGGCGCAGAAAACTGAAATAAGGACCGTATTCATGAGCCAGCAAGTCATTATTTTCGATACAACATTACGTGATGGTGAACAAGCGCTGCAGGCCAGCCTGAGCGTGAAAGAGAAGCTGCAAGTTGCCCTTGCCCTGGAACGTATGGGTATTGATGTAATGGAAGTTGGCTTTCCGGTCTCTTCGCCAGGGGACTTCGAGTCTGTCCAGACCATCGCCCGGAATGTGAAAAATAGCCGCGTCTGCGCCCTGGCGCGCTGCGTGGAAAAAGACATTGACGTGGCGGCGGAATCCCTGCGCGTCGCTGAAGCGTTCCGTATTCATACCTTTATCGCGACCTCACCCATGCATATCGCGACTAAGTTGCGCAGCACGCTGGATGAAGTGATTGAACGCGCAGTTTATATGGTGAAGCGCGCACGAAATTATACCGATGACGTCGAGTTTTCCTGTGAAGATGCAGGTCGCACCCCCATTGAAGACCTGGCTCGCGTGGTCGAAGCCGCCATTAACGCCGGCGCAAAAACCATTAATATTCCTGACACCGTGGGTTACACCCTGCCCTTCGAATTCAGCAACATTATTACCGGCCTTTACCAGCGCGTGCCGAACATCGATAAAGCCATCATTTCCGTTCATACCCATGACGACTTAGGCATGGCGGTCGGCAACGCGCTGGCAGCGGTGAACGCGGGCGCACGCCAGGTTGAAGGCACCCTGAACGGCATCGGCGAGCGCGCCGGCAACTGCGCGCTGGAAGAAGTCATCATGGGGATAAAACTGCGCCAGAACCTGTTGAACGTCCATACCAACATCCATCACCAGGAGATCTGGCGCACCAGCCAGACCGTCAGCCAGATTTGCAACATGCCGATCCCGGCCAATAAAGCAGTGGTCGGCAGCGGCGCCTTCGCTCACTCGTCCGGTATCCATCAGGATGGCGTGCTGAAAAATCGCGAAAACTACGAAATCATGACCCCGGAATCCATCGGCCTGAACCAGGTTCAGTTGAACCTGACTTCCCGCTCTGGCCGTGCCGCCGTGAAACACCGTATGGAAGAAATGGGTTATCACGAAGGGGATTACAACCTGGACAACCTGTACGATGCCTTCCTGAAGCTGGCAGACAAAAAAGGCCAGGTGTTTGATTACGATTTAGAAGCGCTGGCGTTCATTAATAAGCAGCAGGAAGAGCCGGAGCATTACCGTCTGGACTACTTCAGTGTGCAGTCCGGCTCTAACGCCATGGCGACCGCGTCCGTGAAGCTGGTTTGCGGCGATGAAGAGAAAGCCGAAGCCGCCAACGGCAATGGCCCGGTAGACGCGGTATACCAGGCGATTAACCGCATCACCGAATACGACATCGAACTGGTGAACTATCAGTTAGGCGCCAAAGGCCAGGGCAAAAACGCGCTGGGCCAGGTGGATATCGTGGTGAACTACAACGGCCGCCGCTTCCACGGCGTGGGCCTGGCAACGGACATCGTCGAGTCCTCCGCCAAAGCCATGGTGCACGTGCTGAACAACATCTGGCGCGCCGCTGAAGTCGAAAAAGAATTACAACGCAAAGCTCATAACAAAGAACACAATCAGGAAACCGTGTGATGTCGAAAAATTACCATATTGCTGTTTTGCCGGGTGACGGTATTGGCCCGGAAGTGATGGCGCAAGCCCTGAAAGTACTGGATGCCGTGCGTAGCCGTTTCGATATGCGTATTTCCACCAGCCACTACGACGTGGGCGGCGTGGCGATTGACCGTCATGGCAACCCGCTGCCGCAAGCCACGGTTGAAGGTTGTGAGCAAGCCGACGCGATTTTATTCGGCTCAGTGGGCGGCCCGAAATGGGAGCATCTGCCCCCTGCCCAGCAGCCGGAGCGCGGCGCGCTGCTGCCGCTGCGTAAACACTTCAAACTGTTCAGCAACCTGCGTCCGGCGAAGCTGTATCAGGGTCTGGAAGCGTTTTGCCCGCTGCGCGCCGATATTGCCGCCAACGGCTTCGACATCCTGTGCGTACGTGAACTGACCGGCGGCATCTACTTTGGCCAGCCGAAAGGCCGCGAAGGCCAGGGCATGCACGAGAAAGCCTTTGATACGGAGGTGTATCACCGCTTTGAAATTGAACGTATCGCGCGCATCGCCTTTGAATCGGCCCGCAAGCGCCGTAAAAAAGTGACTTCGATTGATAAAGCCAACGTGTTGCAGACCTCGCTGCTGTGGCGCGAAATCGTCAACGAAATCGCTAATGATTACCCGGACGTGTCGCTGTCGCACATGTATATCGACAACGCCACCATGCAGCTGATTAAAGATCCGTCCCAGTTCGACGTGCTGCTGTGCTCCAACCTGTTCGGCGACATCCTGTCTGATGAATGCGCGATGATCACCGGCTCGATGGGCATGCTGCCTTCCGCCAGCCTGAACGAGCAGGGTTTCGGCCTGTATGAACCAGCGGGCGGCTCTGCGCCGGATATTGCCGGGAAAAACATCGCCAACCCGATCGCCCAGATCCTGTCGCTGGCGCTGCTGCTGCGTTACAGCCTGAACGCAGGCGACGCCGCCGACGCCATTGAACGCGCCATCAACCGCGCGCTGGAAGAAGGTGTACGCACCAGCGACCTGGCGCGCGGCGACCAGGCAACCAGTACTGATGAAATGGGCGATATCATTGCCCGCTATGTCGCCGAAGGGGTGTAATCATGGCCAGCACGCTGTACCAAAAATTATTCGATGCCCACGTGGTGTATGAAGCAAAAGACGAAACGCCGCTGCTGTACATCGACCGTCATCTGGTGCATGAAGTGACGTCCCCGCAGGCGTTCGACGGTTTGCGCGCTCACGGCCGCCCGGTGCGCCAGCCGCGCAAAACTTTTGCCACCATGGATCACAACGTCTCGACGCAGACCAAAGATATCAACGCTTCCGGCGAAATGGCGCGCATCCAGATGCAGGAATTGATCAAGAACTGCAACGAATTCGGCGTCGAACTGTATGACCTGAACCACCCGTATCAGGGCATCGTGCACGTGATGGGCCCGGAGCAGGGCATCACTCTGCCCGGCATGACCATCGTGTGCGGTGACTCCCATACCGCCACCCACGGCGCGTTCGGCGCGCTGGCGTTCGGTATCGGCACCTCGGAAGTCGAACACGTTCTGGCGACCCAGACCCTGAAACAGGGCCGCGCCAAAACCATGAAGATTGAAGTCAAAGGCAGCGCCGCGCCGGGTATCACCGCCAAAGACATCGTGCTGGCGATCATCGGCAAAACCGGCAGCGCTGGCGGCACCGGTCATGTGGTGGAATTCTGCGGCGACGCGATTGAAGCGTTGAGCATGGAAGGCCGGATGACCCTGTGCAACATGGCGATTGAAATGGGCGCCAAAGCGGGCCTGGTCGCGCCGGATGAAACCACCTTCAACTATGTGAAAGGCCGTCTGCACGCGCCGAAGGGCAAAGATTTTGATGAGGCCGTCGAGTACTGGAAAACCTTCAAAACCGATCCTGACGCCGTGTTCGATACGGTGGTCACGCTGGATGCCGCCGACATCGCGCCGCAGGTCACCTGGGGCACTAACCCCGGTCAGGTGATTTCCGTGACCGATCGCGTGCCGGAACCGGCCTCCTTTGCCGATCCGGTTGAGCGCGCCTCGGCGGAAAAAGCGCTGGCCTATATGGGCCTGCAGCCTGGCGTGCCGTTGACGGAAGTGGCGATCGATAAAGTGTTTATCGGCTCCTGTACTAACTCGCGCATTGAAGATTTGCGCGCCGCGGCGGAAATCGCCAAAGGGCGTAAAGTCGCGCCAGGCGTACAGGCGCTGGTGGTGCCGGGCTCCGGTCCGGTCAAAGCGCAGGCGGAAGCGGAAGGTCTGGATAAGATCTTTATCGAAGCCGGTTTTGAATGGCGCTTGCCGGGCTGCTCGATGTGCCTGGCGATGAACAACGACCGCCTGAACCCGGGCGAGCGCTGCGCCTCTACCAGCAATCGTAACTTTGAAGGCCGTCAGGGCCGTGGCGGCCGCACTCACCTGGTCAGCCCGGCGATGGCGGCAGCGGCAGCGGTAACCGGCCATTTCGCCGATATCCGCACACTGAAATAAGGAGCCTCACCATGGCAGAAAAATTTACCCAACATACCGGCCTGGTGGTTCCACTGGATGCGGCCAACGTCGATACCGATGCGATTATCCCGAAGCAGTTTCTGCAAAAGGTCACCCGCACCGGCTTTGGCGCTCATCTGTTTAACGACTGGCGTTTTCTGGATGACAAAGGCGAAGTGCCAAACCCGGAATTTGTGCTGAACTTCCCGGAATATCAGGGCGCATCGATTCTGCTGGCGCGGGAAAACTTCGGCTGTGGTTCGTCTCGCGAACACGCGCCGTGGGCGCTGACCGATTACGGCTTTAAAGTGGTGATCGCCCCGAGCTTCGCGGATATTTTCTATGGCAACAGCTTTAACAACCAGCTGCTGCCGGTGAAGCTGAGCGATGACGAAGTCGATGAGCTGTTTACGCTGGTGCAGGCGAATCCGGGCATCCGCTTTGAAGTGGATCTGGAGGCGCAGGAAGTCAACGCAGGCGACAAGCGGTACGCCTTCACGCTGGACGCGTTCCGCCGTCACTGCATGTTGAACGGGCTGGACAGCATCGGCCTGACCCTACAGCATGAAGACGCCATTTCTGCGTACGAACAGCGCCAGCCGGCGTTTATGAACTAAAAAAAGATGCCGGGCGCGATGCCCGGCATCTTGTTAGACGTCTTTCACCCGCGAGGTGATCAGCAGAGTAAAAACGCCCATTCCCGCAACCGCCCAGTACACCGCGTAATGCCCAAAACTTTCCACCAGTGCGCCCTGGATCACCCCTGCCAGAATCACGCCGGTTGAGATGCTGTTGGTGAACAGCGTGGTCGCCGAGCCTGCCCGCCCCGGCATCAGGTCCTGAAACCAGATCATGCCAATCGCCGCGATAATCCCGATAAATACCGCGTTAAAGATTTGCAGCATCAGCAGCGCCTGCTGGCTCTGGAACAGTAACAGGCCGATATAAAACAGAATGGCAGAGACCACCGCCAGCAGCATAATCCGCCGTTTGCCAATGCGCTTCACGTAATAGCCCGCCAGCAGCATCACCGGGATTTCCAGCCCGGCGGCGGTGCCCATCAGCACGCCCGCCAGCTTATCCCGCAGCCCCAGTTCGCTACTGATCCACAGCGGCATATCGATAAAATACATGGTGTTGCAGGTCCACATTAACACCGAGGCGATAAACAGCAGCCGCACGTTTTTATCCTGCCACCCGCTTACCTGAGTTAAGGCGACATCCGTTTTAGCGGTTTCCCGGGGCACGGACGGCAGCGCCAGCGCGATGGCGGCGAAACTCAGCACAAAGATCGCCGCAGCAAACAGAAACATGGCGGTAAAGCCGTAATTGAGCGCCAGTAAAAACGCCAGCGGCGGCCCAATCACCCACGCCAGCGACAGTTGCGCGCGCATCACCGAGCTGAACATCACCGCTTCACGGGCCGAGCTGTCGGCGTATTCCCGTGCAAGGGCAAACAGCTGCGGCATGGTGGTATTCGCCAGCGCCGAAAGCAGCACGCCTGCGGTAATCAACGTCAGGTAATGGCGGGAAAAAGCAAACAATACACAGTTACCGATAGCCATAACGCAACAAAACAGTATCAGTTTGCGCCGGTCGCCCTGGGTATCGGATCGCTTCGCCAGCCACAGGCTCACCACGATCCCGGCCAGGGCGTTAACGGTATAAAACAGCCCGACCCAAAACGGACGCACGTCGACTTCCCGGCTCAGAAACAGGCTCAGCGTGGGGGCCTGCAACGCACTTGCCACGCCAACCATAAAGGTCACGGCCATAAACGCCAGATAAATCCCGTTCAATCTGCGACCGTGCGTTAATAACCACTGCATAACGTGCATCCTTTCATTAGGGAGAAACGCAAAGAGCCTGTACACAACATCATTCGCGTGCGTCAAAGCGGTATAAAAGGCCAGGTAAAGAAAGCAGCTCACACAGAGGCTGTCGGCATGATGAGTGTACAATGAAAAAAGCCAGCAGTTGAATCTGCTGGCGGGTGATAAACACCAATACTCAGTCACACTTGATGTCTGCAATGCGCCGGGAACAACCGAACGCGCTTCAGGACCTTGTCGCACCGCCA
Organism: Atlantibacter hermannii; assembly: GCF_009907385.1. Taxonomy (GTDB): domain Bacteria; phylum Pseudomonadota; class Gammaproteobacteria; order Enterobacterales; family Enterobacteriaceae; genus Atlantibacter; species Atlantibacter hermannii_A. The sequence goes on along the minus strand of NZ_JAAATR010000018.1, from coordinate 233,126 downwards.
CGGGCCAGCGGCAATACCACAACGCTTCTCCCCTAAAACCGCGTTCATCACGGCGGAATCATCACTTTCATCAAGGCAAATTATTGGCTTAATATAGGGAAAGAAAAATTGATGGGTTTCGCTACAGGAGTTCCCCTTTTATGTCTTCCGCCCGGCTTCAACAACAATTTATTCGTTTGTGGCAGTGCTGTGACGGAAAGCCGCAGGAAACCACGCTAAATGAACTGGCCGAACTGTTGAACTGCTCGCGCCGCCATATGCGCACGCTGCTGAATGCGATGCAGCAAAAGGGTTGGCTAACGTGGGATGCGGAAGCGGGCCGGGGGAAACGTTCGAAACTGACGTTCCTGTATACCGGCCTTGCGCTTCAGCAACAGCGCGCCGAAGACCTGCTGGAGCAGGATCGCATCGATCAGCTGGTGCAGATTGTCGGCGATAAAGCCGCCGTGCGTCAGATGCTGATTTCCCACCTCGGGCGCAGCTTTCGCCAGGGGCGTCATATCCTGCGCATTCTCTATTATCGGCCACTCAAAAACCTGCTGCCGGGCACTGCGTTACGCCGTTCAGAGACCCATATCGTCCGGCAAATCTTTAGCGGTCTGACGCGCATAAATGAGGAAAACGGGGAAATCGAAGCCGATATCGCCCATCACTGGCAGCAGCTTGGCCCGTTGCACTGGCGTTTCTTTTTGCGGCCCGGTATCCATTTTCACCATGGCCGCGAGTTAGATATGCTGGATGTGATTAGCTCCCTCCAGCGCATCAACACCCTGCCGCTCTATTCGCACATTACCCGCATCGAATCCCCTACCGCCTGGACGCTGGATATTCATCTTGCCCAGCCGGATCGCTGGCTGCCGTGGCTGATGGGCAGCGTTGCGGCGATGATCCTGCCGCGCGAATGGCCGTCGATGAATAATTTCTCCAGCCGTCCGGTGGGCACCGGCCCCTACGCCGTGGTGCGCAACAATAACAACCAGCTTAAGATCCACGCCTTTGATGATTACTTCGGCTATCGGGCGCTGATCGACGAAGTGAATTTCTGGGTGCTCCCGGATCTGGGCGATGAGTTAAGTAGCGGCGTACATCTGGAATCCTCTGCCGAAGGCGAGGAAAAAGCGGTGGAAAGCCGTCTCGAAGAGGGCTGCTATTATTTGCTTTACGATCGGCGATCCCCGCGCGGCGCGTTGCCGCAGGTGAAAACCTGGCTCAGCCACGTGCTGTCGCCGGTCAATCTGCTGTGGCGGGCCAGCGAACAGCACCAGCGCTACTGGTTCCCGGCATACGGTCTGCTGCCGCGCTGGCACCATACCCACCCTTCCACCGCCAGCGAAAAGCCCGCGGGGCTGGAAACGCTGACGCTGACGTTTTATCGCGAACACATCGAACATCGGGTGATCGCTGAGATTATGGCGTCGATCCTGGCGGAGCATCACGTGAAGCTGGAGATTCAGGAAGTGGACTATGATGAGTGGCATCGGGGGGAAATCGTCAGCGATATCTGGCTAAACAGCGCCAACTTCACCCTGCCGCTGGAGTTCTCGCTGTTCGCGCACCTGTTTGAAACGCCGTTGATGCAGCACTGCGTGCCCATTGACTGGCAGGCGGACGCGCAACGCTGGCAGGCAGGCGAGCTGAATCATGCGCTGTGGTGCCAGCAACTGCTTGAGCAACAGGCCATGTTGCCGCTGATCCACCACTGGCTGATGATTCAGGGCCAGCGCAGTATGCGCGGTGTGCGCATGAATACCCTGGGCTGGTTTGATTTTAAATCGGCCTGGTTTGCACCGCCGGAGCCATAATTCTTTTAAATATTCACCAAATCATTACAATACGACCGTTCTCAACGGGGTGCCGCAGCAAACTGCGCGCTGAGATAATACCCGTCGAACCTGATCCGGATAACGCCGGCGAAGGGATTTGAGGCTGCCTGCTCAAAATCCTTTGCCACTTCCTTTTGAGGTGCAAAGTGTTCAAAAAATTTCTGCCGTTACTGGTCCTTGCGACCACCCCGGTTTTTGCTAAGCCAGCGCTCACCGTCTACACCTACGACTCCTTCTCCGCTGACTGGGGCCCGGGCCCGAAAGTCAAAGCCGCGTTTGAAAAAGAGTGCGGCTGCGAACTCAAATTCGTGGCGCTGGAAGACGGCGTGTCGCTGCTGAACCGTCTGCGGATGGAGGGCAAAAACAGCAAAGCCGATGTGATCCTCGGGCTGGATAACAACCTGCTGGAAGCGGCAACGCAAACCGGTCTGTTCGCCAAAAGCGGTGTTAAAAACGATAGCGTAAACGTGCCGGGCGGCTGGCAAAACGACACCTTCGTGCCGTTTGATTACGGTTACTTCGCCTTTGTCTATGACAAAACCAAACTGGCAAATCCGCCGAAAAGCCTGAAAGAGCTGGTGGAGAGCGATCAAAAATGGCGGGTGATTTATCAGGATCCGCGCACCAGTACGCCGGGCCTTGGCCTGCTGCTGTGGATGCAAAAAGTGTATGGCGATAACGCGCCGGAGGCCTGGAAAAAGCTGGCGGCGAAAACCGTTACGGTCACTAAAGGGTGGAGCGAAGCCTACGGTCTGTTCCAGAAAGGCGAAAGCGATCTGGTGCTGAGCTACACCACCTCTCCGGCGTACCACATTATCGAAGAGAAAAAGGATCAATACGCTGCCGCAAACTTCAGCGAGGGCCACTATTTGCAGGTGGAGGTCGCCGGGCGACTGGCCAGCAGCAAACAGCCGGAGCTGGCGCAAAAATTCCTGACCTTTATGGTTTCTCCGGCGTTCCAGAACACCATCGCCACCGGCAACTGGATGTATCCGGTGACCGATGTCGCTCTGCCGCAGGGCTTTGACCTGCTCACCAAACCGCAAACCACATTGCAGTTCACTCCGCAGGAAGTCGCGTCCCAGCGCGCAAACTGGATTAATACATGGCTGCGCGCCGTCAGCCGCTAATTCCGGGCTGGCTGTGGCCGGGCGTTATCGCCGCGCTGCTCATGGTGGCGGTGGCGCTGGCGGCTTTTGGCGCGCTGTGGTTCAACGCGCCGCCCTCCGGCGGCGCAAGCTTCTGGCAGGACAGCTATCTCTGGCACGTGGTGCGCTTCTCGTTCTGGCAGGCGCTGCTGTCGGCGCTGTTGTCGGTCATCCCCGCCATTCCCCTCGCCCGCGCCCTGTACCGGCGGCGTTTCCCTGGCCGCCAGGCGCTGCTGCGCCTGTGCGCGATGACGTTAATACTGCCGGTGCTGGTAGCGGTGTTTGGCCTGCTCAGCGTCTACGGGCGCACCGGCTGGCTGGCGACGCTGTGGGCCCAGTTGGGGCTGGAGTGGACGTTCTCCCCGTACGGCTTGCAGGGCATTTTGCTGGCCCACGTCTTTTTTAATATGCCGATGGCGACCCGTCTGCTGCTGCAAACTCTGGAACAGATCCCTGGCGAACAGCGCCAGATTGCCGCCCAGTTGGGGATGCGCGGCTGGCACTTTTTCCGGCTGGTGGAGTGGCCGTGGATCCGCCGCCAACTCCCGTCGGTCGCGGCGCTGATCTTTATGCTCTGCTTCGCCAGCTTTGCCACGGTGCTGTCGCTGGGCGGCGGGCCGCAGGCGACCACCATCGAACTGGCTATCTACCAGGCGCTGAGTTTTGACTACGATCCGGCACGCGCGGCGCTGCTGGCGCTGATCCAGATGACCTGCTGTCTGGGGCTGGTACTGCTGAGCCAGCGCCTGGGTAAAGCCATCGCGCCGGGCGTTAATCAGATCCACGGCTGGCGCGATCCGCAGGATAGCTGGCGCAGCAGGTTAACCGATGGGCTGCTGATCGGCCTGGCGCTGCTGCTGATGCTGCCGCCGCTGATGGCGGTGGTCGTTGATGGCCTGCAGGGCGATATCCTGCGGGTGCTGTCGCAATCCATTCTGTGGGATGCGCTCTGGACCTCGCTGCGCATCGCGCTGGGTGCCGGGCTGTTGTGCGTCACGCTCACCATGATGCTGCTCTGGAGCGGGCGTGAACTGCATCTGCGCCAGCGGCGGCTGGCGGCGCAGAGTCTGGAGCTTAGCGGCATGCTGATCCTGGCGATGCCGGGCATCGTGCTGGCGACGGGTTTCTTCCTGCTGCTCAATAACACGATCGGATTGCCGGAATCGGCGGATGCCATTGTGATTTTCACTAACGCGCTGATGGCGGTGCCCTACGCCCAGAAAGTGCTGGATAACCCGATGCGCGATATCGCGTTACGTTACGGCCCGCTGTGCCAGTCGCTGGATATTTGCGGGATCAACCGCCTGAAAATCATTGAGCTAAAGGCGCTGAAGAAGCCGATTGCCCAGGCGATGGCCTTTGCCAGCGTGCTGTCGATAGGCGATTTCGGCGTCGTGGCGCTGTTCGGCAACGATAACTTCCGCACGCTGCCTTATTACCTGTATCAGCAGATCGGCGCGTATCGCAGCGACGACGGGGCAGTGACTGCGCTGTTGCTGCTGTTACTCTGTTTTGCGCTTTTTACGGTCATAGAAAAACTGGCGGGACGACATGCTAACGCTCACTGATGTAACCTGGCTTTACCACCATCTGCCGATGCGTTTCTCCTTTCATGCCGACGCGGGTGAACGGATTGCCATCCTTGGGCCCAGCGGCGCAGGGAAAAGCACCCTGCTGAATCTGATTGCCGGATTCCTGAGCCCGGCGAGTGGGCAAATTAAACTGAACGGCGGCGGGCACACCCTTACGCCGCCCGCGCAGCGCCCGGTGTCGATGCTGTTTCAGGAAAACAATCTGTTTAACCACCTCACGGTGCGCCAGAATATCGGGCTGGGATTACATCCGGGGCTGAAACTCAACGACGCGCAGCGTGAAGAGGTCAATGTGCTGGCCGGGAAAATGGGGCTGATCGAGCTGCTGGATCGCCTGCCGGGGGAGCTGTCCGGCGGGCAACGGCAGCGGGCGGCGCTGGCGCGCTGCCTGATCCGTCAGCAGCCGATTTTGCTGCTGGACGAACCCTTCTCGGCGCTTGATCCGGCGCTACGCCAGGAAATGCTCCAGCTTCTCAGCACGCTGTGCCGCGAGCGTAATATGACGTTACTGATGGTGTCGCACAGCCTGGAAGATGCGCTGAGCATCGCGCCGCGCAGCCTGGTGGTGCGCGATGGCCGCATCATCTGGGATGGGGCCACCGCCACGTTACTGGAAGGCAACAGCGATGCCTCCGCCTTGCTGGGCATCCAGCGTTAAAAACCGGAAATGACTTTCCAGAGAATGGATCGGTACACCGGCATCAGCGGGTGATTCAGGATGGCGATTAATGCCCCCACTGCCGCCACGCTGACCAGCGGCGCGACCCACATCAATCTGCCGCGCGGCAGCCACTGCACCAGTTTATCGCCAGGGTTGGCTTTGGCGCTGCGCCAGAGCCGCCAGCACAGCCATACCGCCAGCCACAACAGCAGCGCCACGCCGAGCAGCATCCACTTAAACGCGCCGCTTTGCTGATCCGCCGGGATATCAATGGCGGCTCCGGCGAGAATACCGGGCAGGAAATAGCACGGCGGCCAGAACAGGCAGCCAATCAGGTTCGGCGGCAGGAATTTGAGCGCAGGGAGATCGAGCATCCCGGCGACCATCGGCACCAGCGGACGCGTCGGCCCGACAAAGCGCCCGACCAGGATAGTGAACATACTGTGCTGATGCAGCGCGTGTTCGGTTTTATCCAGTAGCGCTTTGTTTTTCTTGAGAAATGACCAGCGGTGCAGCGGCTTCTTAAAGCGCCAGCCCAGCCAGAACGAGATCCAGTCGCCCAGCATACAGCCGACAATTCCCGCCGCCCAGGCCTCATAAAAATTCACTTCGCCGCTGCCGATCAGCGCGCCAAGACCGGCCATCATCACCGTGCCAGGCAGCAGCAGCCCAACCAGCGCCAGCGATTCCAGAAACGCCACCAGGGCAATCGCAACCAGAGAATAAGTGACTGATTGGGTAATAAAATGATCCAGGAATGCTTCCATAAAGGTTCCGGTAAAATAACGAGGGAGCGATTCTCCCTGGCACCCTGACTATCGTCAAGACATCATTACTCTATATAGCCTACCGGTTATGACATTCACAGAATCATTAAGTTTTGGTTTAAGTTAGCTCGACTCGCACCCGGCGCGAAACTCGCTCGGGCTGGCCCCGGTGCATTTCTTGAACACCCGGGAAAAATAAAGCTGATCCTCAAATCCGACATTGCGGCCCACGGTGGCGATAGGCATCCGCGTGGTGCTCAGCAACAACTTCGCCTGGCTGATGCGCTGATCCTCACGCCAGCTCAGGACACTGACGCCAAGCTGCTGGCGGAACAGGTGCGACAGGCGCGACTGTGACAGGCAGACATGCTGCGCGACGCCTGCGATATCGAAATGGCTATCGGCTAAATGATCGCTGATGTACTGGCAGGCATCCCGGACGCGGCTATCGAGCGGCGCTTTCATCGACTCGCTGATCGCCTCGACGCGCCGTAAAAATAGCTGCTCCAGCAGGTTGATCGCCAGCAGCTCCGAGTAGCGCCCCTCTCGCTGGGAAGCATCGATAATTTGCTGAAGCAGCGTGGAAAAGACCGCTTGCTCGCCCTCGGCGGGGCGGTAATAGCCGGTCTGGGCGAAGATCGACGGCCAGCTGAGCCACTCCTGCCAGTAGGCGCGCGGGCGGAAGTATACCCACTGGTGATACCACTCTTTAGCCTGCGGACTACGGCCATAGTGATGAATTTCGCCCGGCGGGAACAGCAGCATATCCCCTGGCTTGCAGATGAACTCTTTACCGTTGTTCTTGACGATCCCTTCCCCGCGAATGGTGAGATTCAGGATGTAGCCTTTCATGCCAAGTGGACGATCGATAAAGAAATCGAGGTGGCCCTCGGCGTCAATGGGCGTTAATCCCGCGACCAGGTGCGCATTAAATGAATACCCCGGCAACAGGGGATCGTTTTGCGTTTCAGCCATAGTAAATCGTGCTCCACCATCGGTGGGAAGAGACCATTTGTCCATATCTTACGACACCCCTGAAAATTGGGAATTACCGAAGCCATGAACCACAATAACCCACTTCACCACCGGATTTGAACCTAAAAACTCATCAGGATAACCGCTCACATCAGGCTTTTCGCTTGATAACCAAAGTGTCTATAACCGCAACAGAATTGTCCACATCTATTATTTGCGTGAGGTCACAAATCAGCAAGGCATAGCACTTTAATCCATAAGATAAGCCAAATACACCTGACGCTTTTTTCTGCGGAAATCTAATGTCACTGCATGTTTATTTATCCATGGAGTGAAAAAATGGCCATTGCGCTGGGACTCGACTTTGGCAGCGACTCGGTTCGCGCCTTAGCGGTTGATTGCACCTCGGGCGCTGAACTCGCCACCAGTGTGGAATGGTATCCGCGCTGGCAGGCCGGGCAGTTCTGTAACGCCGCGCGTAACCAATTCCGCCACCATCCCCTTGATTACATTGAATCCATGGAAGCCGCGCTTATCAGCGTGCTTGACCAGTTAGGCGCAGAAAAACGCCAACAGGTGGTGGGCATCGGCGTTGACACCACGGGCTCCACGCCCGCGCCGATTGATGCCGAGGGCAATGTGCTGGCGCTGAATCCTGGCTTCGCCGACAACCCGAATGCCATGTTCGTTCTGTGGAAAGATCACACGGCCGTCGAAGAAGCCGAAGCCATCACCCGCCTGTGCCACCAGCCGGATAAAATCGACTACTCCCGCTACATCGGCGGGGTGTACTCCAGTGAATGGTTCTGGGCCAAAATCCTGCACGTGACCCGTCAGGACGCCGCCGTCGCTAACGCCGCCAGCTCGTGGATTGAGCTGTGTGACTGGATCCCGGCGCTGCTTTCCGGCACCACCGCCCCGGCGGCTATTCGTCGCGGGCGCTGTAGCGCAGGCCATAAATCCCTGTGGCATGAGAGCTGGGGCGGTTTGCCGCCGGTCAGCTTCTTCGACGAACTCGATCCGATCATTAGCCAGAATCTTCAACTCCCGCTGTTTACCGACACCTGGACCGCCGACGTGCCGGTGGGCACGCTGACGGCGGACTGGGCTGCGCGCCTGGGCCTGCCGGAAAGCGTGGTCATTAGCGGCGGCGCGTTTGACTGCCATATGGGTGCGGTCGGCGCGAACGCTCAGCCGAATACGCTGGTGAAAGTGATCGGCACCTCAACCTGCGACATCCTGATTGCCGATAAAGAATCCGTCGGCGACCGCGCCGTCAAAGGTATCTGCGGACAGGTAGACGGCAGCGTCGTGCCCGATTTTATCGGTATGGAAGCGGGCCAGTCGGCATTCGGCGACATGTACGCCTGGTTTGGCCGCGTACTGAGCTGGCCGCTGGATCGCCTTGCCGAGCAGCATCCGGAACTGAAGTCCCAAATCAGCGAAAGCAAAAAAGCGCTGCTGCCTGCGCTCACCGCTGACTGGGCGAAACAGCCGTCGCTCGATCATCTGCCGGTGATCCTCGACTGGTTCAACGGTCGTCGCACGCCATTCGCCAACCAGCGACTGAAAGGCGTGATCACCGATGTGAATCTCGCTACCGACGCGCCGCTGCTTTTCGGCGGGCTGATCGCCTCCACGGCCTTTGGCGCGCGCGCGATTATGGAGTGTTTCACTGAGCAAGGCATTCCGGTTAATGAAGTGGTGGCGCTGGGTGGTATTGCCCGTAAAAACCCGGTGATCATGCAGGTGTGCTGTGATGTGCTGAACCGCCCGCTGCAAATTGTCGGCTCCGATCAATGTTGCGCGCTGGGCGCGGCCATTTTTGCCGCCGTCGCCGCAGGCGTCTATGACGATATCCCCCAGGCACAACAGGCCATGGCGAGCGAGATGGAAAAAACCCTCCAGCCGGACCCGGCGACCGCCGCGCGCTTTGAGGCGCTGTATCGCCGCTATCAACGCTGGTGCGAAAGCGCCGAGCTCCATTATTCCCCCTCTGACACGGCCCAGCCTTCTGATGCAGACCGTGCAGCCCTGACGCTTTAAGGACAAGACAATGACAGCCTTTAGTAAATACGAAGTTTGGTTTGTAATCGGCAGCCAGCATCTTTATGGCCCGGAAACGCTGCGCCAGGTGACGCAACACGCCCAGCAGGTAGTGGATTCCCTGAACAGCGAAGCCAAACTGCCGTGCAAACTGGTGCTGAAACCGCTCGGCACCTCGCCGGACGAAATCACCGCTATCTGCCGCGACGCTAACTATCACGATAACTGCGCCGGGATGATGGTCTGGCTGCACACCTTCTCGCCAGCCAAAATGTGGATCAACGGCCTGAGCATCCTGAACAAACCGCTGCTGCAATTCCATACGCAGTTCAATGCCCAGATCCCATGGGACAGCATTGATATGGACTTTATGAACCTGAACCAGACCGCGCACGGCGGCCGCGAGTTCGGCTTTATCGGCGCGCGTATGCGTCAGCAGCACAGCGTCGTGACCGGCTACTGGAAAGATCCTCAGGCCCACCAACGCATCGGCTCCTGGATGCGTCAGGCAGTCTCTAAACAGGAAACCCGCCATCTGAAAGTGGTGCGTTTCGGCGATAACATGCGCGAAGTGGCGGTGACTGACGGTGATAAAGTCGCAGCGCAAATTAAATTCGGTTTCTCGGTTAACACCTGGGGCGTTGGCGACCTGGTCGCAGTGGTTAACGAAATCAGCAACGGCGACGTCAGCGCGCTGGTCGACGAATATGAAAGCACCTATCGCCTGACGGCGGCGGCGCAGGTCAACGGCGACAAACGCCAGAATGTGATCGACGCGGCGCGTATCGAACTCGGCATGAAACGCTTCCTCGAGCAGGGTGGTTTCCATGCGTTCACCACAACGTTTGAAGATCTGCATGGCCTGAAGCAGTTGCCAGGCCTGGCGGTACAGCGTCTGATGCAGCAGGGTTACGGCTTTGCGGGCGAAGGCGACTGGAAAACCGCCGCCCTGCTGCGCATCATGAAAGTGATGTCCGGCGGGTTGAACGGCGGCACCTCGTTTATGGAGGATTACACCTATAACTTCGAGTCTGGCAACGACATGGTGCTGGGTTCCCATATGCTCGAAGTGTGCCCGTCCATCGCTACCGATGAAAAACCGATCCTCGATGTGCAATACCTGGGCATCGGCGGTAAAGACGATCCGGCGCGCCTGATCTTCTCCAGCAAAACCGGCCCGGGCATTAACGCCAGCCTGATCGATCTGGGCGATCGTTTCCGTCTGTTGGTCAACTGTGTCGATACCGTTGAAGCGCCGCACGCGCTGCCGAAATTGCCGGTGGCAAACGCGCTGTGGAAAGCGCAGCCGGATCTCACGACCGCCTCTGAAGCCTGGATCCTGGCGGGCGGCGCGCACCATACCGTATTCAGCCACGCGTTAACGCTCGACGATATGCGCCTGTTCGCAGAACTGAACGACATCGAACTGGCCGTTATCGACAACGACACCCGCCTGCCTGCGTTCAAAGATGCGCTGCGCTGGAATGAGGTTTACTACGGCTTTAAACGCTAATCACAGGGGAACTTTTGGCCAGTCCATGCGGCTGGCCCCTTTTTTTAGCGGAGGAAAACGATGTTAGAAGATCTGAAACGTCAGGTGCTGGAAGCCAACCTTGCGCTCCCGGCCCACAATCTGGTTACCCTGACCTGGGGCAACGTCAGCGCCGTCTGTCGTGAACAGGGCGTATTTATCATCAAGCCGTCCGGGGTAGAGTATTCGGTGATGACCGCCGAGGATATGGTGGTGGTCAGTATCGAAACCGGTGAAGTTGTCGAAGGTAACAAGAAACCCTCTTCCGATACGCCGACCCACCGCCTGCTGTACCAACAGTTCCCCGATATTGGCGGCATCGTGCATACCCATTCCCGCCACGCCACCATCTGGGCACAGGCCGGGAAAAGCATTCCGGCGACGGGCACGACCCATGCCGACTATTTCTACGGCGCTATCCCCTGCACCCGCAAAATGACCGATGACGAAATCAACGGCGAATATGAGTGGGATACCGGAACGGTGATCGTTGAAACCTTCCGCGAATTGGGCATTGAAGCCAAACAGATGCCTGGCGTGCTGGTGCATTCCCATGGTCCGTTTGCCTGGGGTAAAGACGCCATGGATGCGGTACATAACGCTATCGTGATGGAAGAAGTGGCCTATATGGGCATCTTCTGCCGCCAGCTCACCCCTGACCTGCCGCCAATGCAACAAACGCTGCTGGATAAGCACTATCTGCGCAAGCATGGAGCGAAGGCGTATTACGGGCAGTAGACGCCGCGCCTGTTGAGTAAAACCCAGACAGCGTTCTGGGTTTTTTTATTTTCATCCCTGTGATGCCAACCGGGTCAAAAGCCGAAAGGCGCGTCCTCTGTCTTTTCAGCCAACTTTTCAGAGAAGAGAATAATCTCCGGCTCTCCAGCCAGAAGCGCATCTGAAGTGAGACCTCCATTAGCGAAAGGGACAGGCATGAGTACGCGTAAAACGGTTGGCATTTTCTTTTTCATAATCCTCATCGGGATTCTGATCATTAGCTGTATCAACGCTTCGTCTATCTACCACTACAGCCTGCGCGACGAAACTCACACCGCCGACTGCGCGATCATAGCGGGCGCAGCGGTAACGGGCGATCATCCTTCGCCGGTCTTTCAGGAGCGGCTTAACCACGCCGTCAGCCTTTACCGGGATGGCTATATAAAAACGCTTATCGTCACGGGCGGCTACAGCAACAACAATGCCCTCTCCGATGCCGCCGTCGCCCGACGTTATTTGTTATCTCAAAACGTACCTGACCAGGCGATTCTGGTAGAAGATCGCTCTCACGTGACACGCGAGAATCTGCATTATGCAAAAGTGATTATGACGATGAATCAATTGCATAACGCACTTATCGTTAGCGATCCCTTGCATATGAAACGCATTATGTTGATGGCGCACGATGAGGGCATTGAGGCGTGGAGTTCACCGACCAGCACCTCCCGCTATCGTTCATTTATTTCCAGAATGCACTTCCTGATGCGCGAAACATTCTGGTACTCGGTCTATCTGGTCTACCGCGCGCTATAACCCTGCCAGCACTGTATAAAACACCAGCATCATGATACAAACCAGGCTATAATCAGGCCTGGTTTTTTAGCGGGAAAATAGCGTGGCAGAGACGCGGCAGGGGTTTGTTCTGACCCGACACTGGCGGGATACGCCGCAGGGCACCGAAGTAACTTTCTGGCTGGCGACCGACAACGGTCCGCTGTGCGTGCGGCTGCCTGCGCAGGAATCCGTCGCTTTCATCCCACAAGCCCAACGTCCCCGCGCAGAAAGCGCGCTGGCGGGCGAAATTTATCGGCTGGAATCCCTCTCCCTGCGTGATTTTCATCAGCAGCCGGTATGCGGTCTCTATTTTCGTCAGCATCGTCAGCTGATGCGCTGCGAGAAACTTTTACGTGAAGCAGGCGTCACGATCTATGAAGCCGATGTGCGCCCGCCCGAACGCTACCTGATGGAGCGTTTTATTACCGCGCCGGTCTGGGTAACCGGCGAGATGCAGGGCGGCGGTTTGCAGGAAGCTAAGATGAAGCCGAATCCCGCTTATCGCCCGGCGCTGAAATGGGTGTCGCTGGATATCGAAACTAACCGCCACGGTGAACTCTACTGTATCGGCCTGGAAGGCTGCGGCGAGCGCACGGTGTATATGCTCGGGCCGGAAAACGGCGATGCCAGCGGGCTGGATTTCAAACTCGAATACGTCGCCAGCCGTCCGCAACTGTTGGAAAAACTTAACGCCTGGTTTGCCGAATTCGATCCCGATGTCCTGATCGGCTGGAACGTGATCCAGTTCGATCTGAAAATGCTGCAAAAACACGCCGAACGCTACGGTATCCCGCTGCGTCTCGGACGCAACAACCAGGAAATCGAATGGCGCGAGCACGGTTTTAAGGCCGGGGTGTTTTTCGCTCAGGCGCCGGGCCGGTTGATAATAGACGGTATCGATGCGCTGAAATCGGCGTTCTGGAGCTTTTCCTCTTTTTCGCTGGAATCGGTCTCTCAGGAACTGCTGGGCGAAGGGAAAGCCATCGACAACCCCTGGGACCGGATGGCGGAAATTGATCGGCGCTTCGCCGAAGACAAACCGGCGCTGGCGACCTACAACCTGAAAGACTGCGAGCTGGTCACACGCATTTTTCATAAAACCGAGATCATGCCGTTTTTACTGGAACGTTCTACGGTCAACGGGCTGCCTGCGGATCGTCACGGCGGGTCGGTGGCGTCGTTCAGCCATCTTTATTTTCCCCGCATGCACCGCGCCGGTTTTGTCGCGCCGAATCTGGGCGAGGTACCGCCTCAGGCCAGCCCCGGCGGTTACGTGATGGATTCGCGCCCCGGGCTGTACGATTCGGTGCTGATGCTCGACTATAAAAGCCTGTATCCGTCGATTATCCGCACCTTTTTAATCGACCCGGTCGGTCTGGTGGAGGGACTGGTACAGCCGGATGACGCGCACAGCGTGGAAGGTTATCTCAACGCCCGTTTCTCGCGCACTAACCACTGTTTGCCCGGTATTGTCTCGCAAATCTGGCTGGGCCGTGAAGAGGCCAAAAAGCACGGCAACAAACCGCTTTCCCAGGCGCTAAAAATCATCATGAACGCCTTTTACGGCGTGCTGGGCACCAGCGCCTGCCGGTTCTTCGACCCACGGCTGGCGTCGTCGATTACGCTGCGCGGCCACGACATCATGCGTCAAACCAAAGCGCTGATCGAGGAGGAAGGCTACGACGTGATTTACGGCGATACCGACTCCACGTTTGTCTGGCTTAAAAAGCCTTACGATAACGTTCAGGCTGGCGAAATTGGCAATGCCCTGGTCGCCAAAGTTAACCAGTGGTGGCGCGAGCATCTGAAACAGACCCTGAACGTGGAGAGCGCGCTGGAGCTGGAGTTCGAAACCCACTTCAACCGCTTTCTGATGCCTACGATCCGCGGTGCGGAAATGGGCAGTAAAAAACGCTACGCCGGTCTGATTGAGCAAGACGGCGAACAGCGCATGGTCTTCAAAGGCCTCGAGACCGTGCGCACCGACTGGACGCCGCTGGCGCAGAACTTCCAGCAGGCGCTGTATTTAAAAATTTTTCGCCGCGAGCCGTACCAGGATTTTGTGCGCGAAACCATTGCTCAGCTGTTAAACGGCGAGCTCGATGACCAGCTGGTTTACCGCAAGCGCCTGCGCCGCCCGTTAAAAGAGTACCAGCGCAACGTGCCGCCCCACGTGCGCGCCGCCCGGCTGGCGGACGAAGAAAACGCCCGGCTCGGCAGGCCAGCCCAGTACCAGAATCGCGGGACGATCAAGTATGTCTGGACCACGAACGGGCCGGAGCCGCGCGACTATCAGCGCTCGCCGCTGGATTACGATCACTACCTGACGCGCCAGCTTCAGCCAGTGGCGGACGGGATTTTACCTTTTATGAAAGACGATTTTGCTACACTGATGACAGGGCAACTGGGGTTATTTTGACAGGTGACGAACGCGTTACCATCCAGTACCATAGCGCCCTTTCCTATTCTGATTCCCAATTAAATGCACCGCGAACTTTCGCGGTGGTCATACTATTGCCTGCAAATTATTAACCAGAGCCGAACAGATATGCCTTTTACACTTGGTCAACGTTGGATTAGCGACACGGAAAGCGAACTTGGATTAGGAACCGTGGTAGCGCTGGATGCGCGTATGGTCACTTTGCTTTTCCCTGCTACCGGCGAAAACCGTCTGTATGCCCGTAATGATTCTCCCATCACCCGCGTGATGTTCAACCCCGGCGACACCATTACCAGCCACGACGGCTGGCAGTTGAAAGTGGACGATGTCGCTGAAGAAAACGGGCTGCTCGCCTATACCGGAACCCGCCTTGATACCCAGGAGGAGAACGTCACGCTGCGTGAAGTGTTCCTCGACAGCAAGCTGGTGTTCAGTAAACCGCAGGACCGCCTGTTCGCAGGGCAAATCGACCGGATGGATCGCTTCGCCCTGCGCTTTCGCGCCCGCCGCTACCAGAGCGAGCAGTACCGCATGCCGTGGAGCGGACTGCGCGGCCAGCGCACCAACCTGATCCCGCACCAGTTGCACATCGCCAATGACGTGGGCCGCCGCCATGCGCCACGCGTGCTGCTGGCAGATGAAGTGGGGTTGGGTAAAACCATCGAAGCAGGCATGATTATTCATCAGCAGCTGCTGGCGGGCGCGGCGGAACGCGTGCTGATCGTGGTGCCGGAAACCCTGCAACACCAGTGGCTGGTGGAGATGCTGCGCCGCTTTAATTTACGTTTCGCGCTGTTTGACGACGATCGCTACGCCGAAGCCCAGCACGACGCCGATAACCCGTTCGAAACCGAACAGCTGGTGATCTGTTCGCTGGATTTTGTGCGCCGCAATAAGCAGCGTCTTGAGCATCTGTGCGACGCCGAATGGGATTTGATGGTGGTGGATGAAGCCCACCATCTGGTGTGGAGCGAAGACGCGCCGAGCCGTGAATATCTGGCAATTGAGCAACTGGCGGCCCAGGTGCCTGGCGTACTGCTGTTGACCGCGACGCCGGAACAGCTGGGGCTGGAGAGCCACTTCGCCCGCTTGCGCCTGCTGGATCCGAACCGCTTCCACGATTTCGAACAATTTGTCGAAGAACAGCAAAACTACCGCCCGGTGGCGGACGCCGTCGCCATGCTGCTGGCTGGCAAACCGCTCTCCAATGACGAGCTGAATACCCTGAGCGATTTGATTGGCGAGCAGGATATCGAGCCGCTGCTGCAAACCGCTAACAGCACCCGCGACGGCGCGGAAGCCGCGCGTCAGGAGCTGATTTCTATGCTGCTGGATCGCCACGGCACCAGCCGCGTGCTGTTCCGCAACACCCGTAACGGCGTTAAAGGCTTTCCGAAGCGCGAACTGCATACCGTTAAACTGCCGCTGCCGACGCAGTATCAGACGGCAATCAAAGTCTCCGGGATTATGGGCGCACGTAAATCTGCCGAAGAGCGCGCCCGCGACATGCTCTATCCGGAGCAGATTTATCAGGAGTTTGAAGGCGATACCGGCACCTGGTGGAACTTTGATCCGCGCGTTGACTGGCTGATGGGTTACCTTACCAGCCATCGTTCGCAGAAAGTGCTGGTGATCTGCGCCAAAGCCACCACGGCGTTGCAGCTTGAGCAGGTGCTGCGCGAGCGTGAAGGCATTCGCGCAGCGGTGTTCCATGAAGGGATGTCGATTGTCGAGCGCGACCGCGCGGCGGCGTGGTTCTCAGAGGAAGACACCGGCGCGCAGGTGCTGTTGTGTTCTGAAATCGGCTCTGAAGGCCGTAACTTCCAGTTCGCCAGCCATCTGGTGATGTTCGACCTGCCGTTTAACCCGGATCTGCTGGAACAGCGTATTGGCCGTCTGGATCGCATCGGCCAGGCGCACGATATCCAGATCCTGGTGCCGTGGCTGGAAAAAACCGCCCAGTCGGTGCTGGTGCGCTGGTATCACGAAGGGCTGGACGCATTCGAACATACCTGCCCGACGGGCCGCACCATTTACGACAGCGTTTATAACGAGCTGATCAACTATCTGGCCGCGCCGGAAGAAACGGAAGGCTTCGATGCGCTGATCGCGTCATGCCGCGAACAGCATGATGCGTTAAAAGCCCAACTGGAACAGGGCCGTGACCGCCTGCTGGAAATCAACTCCAACGGCGGCGAGCAGGCGCAGGCATTGGCGGAATCTATCGCCGGGCAGGATAACGATACCGGCCTGGTGAACTTCGCCATGAACCTGTTTGATATCATCGGCATCAATCAGGACGATCGCGGCGAACATATGATTGTGCTGACCCCGTCCGACCATATGCTGGTGCCGGATTTCCCGGGCCTGCCGGAAGACGGTTGCACCATCACCTTTAACCGCGATGTGGCGCTGTCCCGCGAAGACGCCCAGTTCATCACCTGGGAACACCCGTTGATCCGCAACGGCCTGGATTTGATCCTCTCCGGCGATACCGGCAGCTGCGCGCTGTCGCTGCTGAAAAACAAAGCGCTGCCGGTGGGCACGCTGCTGCTTGAGCTGATCTATGTGGTGGAGGCCAAAGCGCCGAAGCAATTGCAGCTTAACCGCTTCCTGCCGCCGACGCCGATCCGCATGCTGGTGGATAAAAACGGCACTAACCTCGCCGCCCAGGTGGAGTTTGAAAGCTTCAACCGTCAGCTCAGCGCGGTAAACCGTCACACCAGCAGCAAACTGGTGAACGCGGTGCAGCAGGACGTGCATGCCATTCTGCAACTGGCGGAAAGCAAGGTAGAAAGCGCGGCGCAGGCGTTAATCAAAACGGCGCGCGAAGAGGCGGATGAGAAACTGTCTGCCGAGCTGTCGCGTCTGGAAGCCCTGAAAGCGGTCAACCCCAATATCCGCGACGATGAGCTCGCGGCGATTGAAAGCAACCGCGAGCAGGTGCTGGCAAGCCTCAATGAAGCAAGCTGGCGGCTGGACGCGCTGCGCCTGATCGTCGTCACGCATCAGTAACCGGGAAACACTATGCTGGAAGCCTATCATCCTGCAACCGATCCCTGGCTGGTCGTCCTGTACCAGGACGACCATATCATGGTGGTTAATAAGCCGAGCGGGCTGCTCTCTGTACCCGGCCGGCTTGAAGAGCACAAAGACAGCGTGATGACGCGCATTCAGCGCGATTATCCGCAGGCGGAATCGGTGCATCGTCTGGATATGGCGACCAGCGGCGTGCTCGTGGTGGCGCTGACCAAAGCCGCCGAGCGCGAACTGAAGCGTCAGTTTCGCGAGCGCGAGCCCAGCAAGCAGTATGTGGCCCGGGTATGGGGCCATCCGCCGGAGAAAGGGCTGGTGGACTTGCCGCTGATCTGCGACTGGCCGAACCGTCCGAAGCAGAAGGTGTGTTATGAAACCGGCAAGGCGGCGCAAACCGAGTATGAAGTGCTGGAGTATGGCGAGGATAACACTGCGCGCGTGCTGCTGAAGCCGATTACCGGGCGTTCCCATCAATTGCGGGTACATATGCTGGCGCTGGGCCACCCGATTTTAGGGGATCGTTTCTACGCCACCCCAGAAGCCTTAGCGCTGGCGCCGCGACTGCTGCTGCATGCCCGGACGCTGACCATCACCCATCCTAAATTCGGCAGTGCGATGACCTTCCGCGCACCTGTCGATTTCTGAAAATAGCCGTGGCCTTCATCACGAAGGCCACGGCTATCCATTATTTAAACCCTTTGGTGGTTTTAATCAGATCGTAAGCCTTTTGAATTTCCTGCGCTTTCTGCTTCGCCATCTGCATCATTTCTGGCGGCAACCCTTTAGCGACCAGTTTGTCCGGGTGGTGTTCGCTCATCAATTTCCGATATGCGCGCTTGATGGTGGTCGGCTCATCGTTTGGTTTGACCCCCAGCACGTTGCAGGCGTCTTCCAGCGTCGGGCCCTGAGGCGCGTGCTGCCACGGCCCCTGCTGTTGCCCCTGCTGGCCGCCGCCGCTAAACTGCGCGCCGCCCTGCATCATGCGCAGGAATTGATCGAACTGGGTGCGGGAAATCCCCAACTCTTCGGCGATGACGTACAGCACTTCGCGTTCGTTGGGATGCAGCGACCCGTCGGCAAACGCCGTCTGGATCTGAATTTCCAGAAACATCCGAATTAAATCGAAACGGCCAAAACAGATGCCGCGCAGCTGGCGCATTTTTTCACGCAGCGGGTAGCCTGGCTCTTTGCCGACGCGAAAAGCATTCTGCGCGGCGATGCGCGAATTGCCATGCAGATCCATACGATCCATAAACAGGGACGCCATATGGATATCGGCCTGCGTCACGCGCCCTTTTGATTTGGTGAGATGGCCCATGACTTCAAATGTGGTGGTGAAAAACAGCGATTGCCGCTGTTGCTGCGTGCTAAAAAACGCCATTCGCCGACTGCGCGCTTTGTCAAAAAAGTGACCGATCAGCAAACCTAATACCACACCCCAGAAGCCACCGCCCATCATCAGGGCCATCGCCACGCCAACTATTTTTCCCCAATACTGCATAGACTCCCCAAATCGTCAGGCTTGCTGGACAGGCGATATTCCCTTATTGACGCATGTTTTACGCGCCAGCAGGGTCTTTTAGCCCGGCGTTGACGCGACGGTCAACTGCGGGACATAGCCTATAATTTGCTTTATCATACCCGTCATTCAAAGCCGTGCCTAACAAACAGGCTCGAAAGCGGGCAGGATTAACACTGGCGCTGTGGTGACGAGTCAGTTAGTCTCTGACCGTTTGCCAGCGCTATACCCTTTTGATTCTTTCAGGTTGCATCTACGCTCACGTGCGACCAGGCGCGCGATGCATTCTTGATCCTGAACGATGACGGGGACAGGCCACTGATGACGGAACAACGAATAACACGTATGAAAAAACGTATTCCCACCTTGCTGGCCACCATGATTGGCGCAGCCCTCTATAGCCAACACGGTATGGCTGCAGACCTCGCTTCACAATGTATGCTTGGCGTGCCCAGCTACAATCGCCCCCTGGTGGAAGGGGATCCGAACAGCCAGCCAGTCACGATTAATGCCGATAGCGCGCAAGGCGATTATCCGGACAACGCCGTGTTTGGCGGCAACGTGGATATCCAACAGGGCAACAGCCGCCTGCAGGCGGATGAAGTCCAACTGCATCAAAAACAAGTCGACGGCCAACCGGATCCCGTGCGCACCGTCGACGCTCTGGGCAACGTCCACTACGACGATAATCAAGTGATCCTCAAAGGACCAAAAGCCTGGACGAACCTGAACACCAAAGATACCAATGTCTGGGAAGGCGATTATCAGATGGTGGGACGTCAGGGCCGCGGAACGGCGGACGTGATGAAGCAGCGCGGTGAAAACCGCTACACCATTCTGGAAAACGGCACCTTTACCTCCTGTCTGCCGGGTTCGGACACCTGGAGCGTGGTAGGCAGCGAAGTGATCCACGACCGCGAAGAGCAGGTCGCAGAAATCTGGAACGCCCGGTTTAAGCTGGGCCCGGTGCCGATTTTCTATAGCCCCTATTTGCAGCTCCCGGTGGGCGATAAACGTCGATCAGGCTTTTTGATCCCGAATGCCAAATACAGTACCAACAATGGCCTGCAGTTCTCGCTGCCTTATTACTGGAACATTGCCCCTAACTTTGACGCCACCATTACGCCGAATTATATGGAGAAGCGCGGAACCCAGTGGCAGAACGAATTCCGCTATCTGACCCAGGCGGGCGCAGGTTTAATGGAATTTGACTACCTGGGTTCCGACGACCGGTTTCAGGACGAGCATCCTGCCGAAAAAGACGAGCATCGCTGGCTCTATTACTGGAACCACAGCGGGGTAATGAACCAGGTTTGGCGTTTCAACGTTGACTTCACCAAAGTCAGCGACCCGTATTATTTCAATGATTTTAGTTCCACCTACGGCTCCAGCACCGATGGCTACGCCACGCAGAAATTCAGCGTCGGTTACGCTATCCAAAACTTTGACGCTACGGTTTCCACCAAAAAATTCCAGGTTTTCGATACTGCATCGGGCAATACCTATGGCGCGGAACCTCAACTGGACGTGAACTGGTATCAGAATGACGTTGGCCCGTTCGATACGCGCGTTTACGCTCAGGCGGTGAAGTTTGTTAACGTTAACGAAAGTTATCCGGAAGCAACGCGTCTGCATATCGAGCCGGTAATTAACCTGCCTCTGTCGAATGACTGGATCAGCATCAATACCGAAGCCAAGTTAATGGCGACGCATTATCAGCAGGATAATATCGAACGCTACCAGAACTACGCGGCAAATTCGGCGCTCTATTATCCTTCTAAGCAGAACTTGCAGGCTGCCGAGAGCGCGCAGAAGCTAAAATCGTCCGAAACGCGCACCCTACCGCAGTTTAAAATTGACGGTAAAATGGTTTTTGAGCGCGATCTGGACTGGTCAGAAGGGTATACCCAGACCCTGGAACCGCGTGCGCAATACTTGTATGTGCCCTATCGCGACCAAAGCGGTATCAACAATTACGATTCTGCGCTGCTTCAATCAGATTACTCAGGTCTGTTCCGCGATCGCTCATACGGCGGTCTGGATCGCATCGCCTCAGCGAACCAGATAACCACAGGCGTGACGTCGCGTATTTATGATCAAGAAGCGATTGAACGTTTTAACGTTTCTGTGGGTCAAATCTACTATTTCACCGAGTCCCGTACCGGTGATGAAGATATCAACTGGGAAAAAGATAAGAAAACCGGCTCTATCCTGTGGGCGGCGGATACCTACTGGCGCATCTCGGATCGTTGGGGCCTGCGCGGTGGCGTCCAGTACGACACCCGTCTGGATAATGTCGCTACCGGCAGTAGCGCCATTGAATACCGCCGCGACGAAGACCGCTTGATGCAATTGAACTATCGCTATGCCAGCCCGGAGTATATTCAGGCGACATTGCCATCGTTCTCTGAGGCGACCCAGTATAAGGACGGCATCTCCCAGGTTGGCGCCACGGCAAGTTGGCCGATTGTCGATCGCTGGTCAGTAGTAGGCGCGTACTACTATGACACCAATGCGAAGAAACCGGCTGACCAGATGCTGGGCGTGCAGTATAGCTCCTGCTGTTATGCCATCCGCGTCGGTTACGAGCGGAAAATTAACGGTTGGGAAAAAGACCAGAGCAAGTACGACAATGTGTTTGGTTTCAACGTTGAACTGCGTGGCCTGAGTTCGAACTACGGTCTCGGCACTCAGCAGATGTTGCGTTCGAATATTCTGCCGTATCAAAGCTCGCTGTAAGCCTTGATGTATAGACTCCGCTTTGCGATTAATCATAATGGAAAAGGTATGAAGAACTGGAAAACGCTGCTTCTTGGACTCACCCTGGTGGTGAATACCAGTTTCGCTGCGCCGCAGGTTGTCGATAAAGTCGCCGCCGTCGTGAATAACGGCGTGGTGCTGGAAAGTGACGTTGATGGTCTGATGCAATCCGTGAAGCTCAATGCGGGCCAGGCTGGCCAACAGCTTCCTGATGATACAACCCTGCGTCATCAAATTCTTGAACGTCTGATCATGGACCAAATTATCCTGCAGATGGGCCAGAAAATGGGCGTGAAAATTAGCGATGAGCAGCTCGATCAGGCTATCGCCAATATCGCTAAACAGAACAATATGACGATGGACCAGATGCGTAGTCGTCTGGCCTATGATGGTCTCAACTACAACACTTACCGGAATCAGATTCGTAAAGAGATGACGATCTCCGAAGTGCGTAATAACGAAGTGCGCCGTCGCGTCACCATACTGCCGCAGGAAGTCGAATCTCTTGCGCAGCAGGTGGGCAGCCAGAACGACGCCAGCACTGAATTGAATCTGAGCCACATCCTGATCCCGTTACCGGAAAACCCGACGGCAGACCAGGTTGGCGAAGCGGAAAGCCAGGCTCGCTCAATTGTCGACCAGGCCAAAAACGGCGGCGACTTCGGTAAATTAGCGATTGCTTACTCCGCAGACCAACAGGCCCTGAAAGGCGGTCAGATGGGCTGGGGGCGTATTCAGGAATTACCGTCTATCTTTGGCCAGGCACTGAGCACGGCGAAAAAAGGCGATGTCGTCGGCCCGATCCGTTCAGGCGTAGGTTTCCACATCCTGAAAGTGAACGATCTGCGCGGCCAGTCGCAAAGCATTTCGGTGACTGAAGTGCATGCTCGCCATATTCTGTTGCGTCCGTCGCCGATCATGACTGACGATCAGGCGCGCATGAAGCTGGAACAAATTGCTGCCGATATTAAGAGCGGGAAAACCAGTTTTGCCGCCGCAGCGCGTGAATTCTCCCAGGATCCCGGCTCGGCTAACCAGGGCGGCGATATGGGCTGGTCATCCCCTGACGTTTACGATCCGGCATTCCGCGATGCGCTGATGAAGCTGCAAAAAGGCCAGATCAGCGCGCCGGTGCACTCCTCCTTCGGCTGGCACCTGATTGAGCTGATGGACACCCGCAATGTCGATAAGACCGATGCGGCGCAAAAAGATCGTGCTTACCGGATGCTGTTCAACCGTAAGTTCTCGGAAGAAGCAGCAACCTGGATGCAGGAACAGCGCGCCAGCGCTTACGTCAAAGTCCTGAGCAACTAATGACCGACACCTGGCGTGTGGTAATCACTCCCGGCGAACCCGCCGGGATTGGTCCGGAACTGGTCGCGATGCTTGCGCAACGCGACTGGCCCGTTGAACTGGTGGTCTGCGCCGACCCGCAACTTCTTCAGGCTCGCGCCAGCCTGCTTAATCTCCCCCTTACACTCCACCCCTTCCAGCCCGATACGCCGCCGCGCCCCCAGCAAAAAGGGTCGCTGACCGTGCTGCCGGTGTCACTGCGCGCGCCGTCCGTCGCCGGGCAACTGGCGGTGGAGAACAGCCATTACGTGGTGGAGACCTTAGCCCGCGCCTGCGACGGGTGCGTCAACGGCGAATTCGCCGCGCTGATCACCGGCCCGGTGCATAAAGGCATTATTAACGATGCCGGCATCCCGTTTACCGGCCATACCGAATTTTTCGAAGAGCGCGCCCACAGCCATAAAGTGGTGATGATGCTGGCCACCGATACGCTGCGCGTGGCGCTGGCCACCACGCATTTGCCCCTGCGCGCCATTGCTGACGCCATCACCCCTGAGCTGCTGTGTGAAATTATCACCATCTTGCACAGCGACTTGCAGAGCAAATTTGGCATCCCGCACCCGCACATTCTGGTGTGCGGCCTGAACCCTCATGCAGGCGAAGGCGGGCATATGGGCACTGAAGAGATCGACACCCTGATCCCGGTGCTGACCGAAATGCGCGCCAAAGGCATGAACCTTACCGGGCCGCTCCCGGCGGATACGCTTTTCCAGCCCAAATATCTCGATCATGCCGACGCGGTACTCGCGATGTACCACGATCAGGGCCTGCCCGTGCTAAAATACCAGGGCTTTGGTCGCGCGGTGAATATTACGCTCGGCCTACCCTTTATTCGTACCTCGGTCGACCACGGCACCGCGCTTGAGCTGGCCGGCCAGGGGACTGCCGATGTGGGCAGTTTTATCACGGCGCTTAATCTCGCCACCAGCATGGTTTTTAACAGTAATAATCAATGAATAATCGAGTTCACCAGGGTCATTTAGCCCGCAAACGCTTTGGGCAAAACTTTCTTAACGATCAATTCGTGATCGAGAGCATCGTTTCGGCCATTCATCCGCAAAAAGGCCAGGCAATGGTCGAGATCGGCCCGGGTCTTGGCGCATTAACCGAGCCGGTAGGCGAACGTCTGGATAAGATGACGGTCATCGAACTGGACCGCGATCTGGCAGCCCGCCTGCAAACCCACCCGTTCCTGGCGCCCAAGCTGACCATTTATCAGCAGGATGCCATGACCATGGATTTCGGCGAATTGTCCCGTACCCTGGGCCAGCCGCTGCGCGTCTTCGGCAACCTGCCGTACAACATTTCTACCCCGCTGATGTTCCATCTCTTTAGCTATACTGATGCGATTGCCGATATGCACTTTATGTTGCAGAAAGAGGTGGTCAATCGTCTGGTTGCAGGGCCGAACAGTAAGGCGTATGGTCGGTTAAGCGTGATGGCGCAGTACTACTGCCAGATTATCCCGGTACTGGAAGTGCCGCCGACAGCGTTTACTCCGCCGCCCAAAGTGGATTCCGCCGTGGTGCGCCTGGTGCCTTACACCACGTTGCCGCATCCGGTGAAAGAGATCCGCCTGCTGAGCCGTATTACCACCGAAGCGTTTAACCAGCGCCGTAAAACCATCCGCAACAGCCTTGGCAATGTGTTCAGCCTGGAAGCGCTGGAAAGCCTGGGCATTGACCCGGCGCTGCGCGCGGAAAACATTTCGGTCGCGCAATATTGTCAGTTGGCCAATTATTTAGCTGATAATCTGCCCTCGAAGGAGAGCTAAGCTATGTTAGATTCGCCCCGTGTTTGTGTGCAGGTTCAGAGCGTTTACATTGAATCGCAATCGTCTCCTGATGAAGAACGTTTCGTGTTTGCCTATACCGTGACCATCCGCAATCTGGGGCGATCGCCTGTCCAGTTGTTAGGCCGTTACTGGTTAATCACCAACGGCAACGGACGGGAGACAGAAGTACAGGGCGAAGGGGTGGTCGGCGAACAGCCTCATATCGCCCCTGGCAGCGAATTTCAGTACACCAGCGGCGCGGTTATCGAAACGCCGCTGGGCACCATGGAAGGCCATTATCATATGGTGGATGAGCACGGTAATACGTTCAGCGTCGCCATACCCGTTTTCCGTCTATGCGTTCCAACACTCATTCATTGATAACATGTCAACTTATCTGATTGGCGACGTTCATGGTTGCTACGATGAACTGCAAGCGCTGTTAAAGCATATCGAATTCAATCCGGCTAACGACACGCTGTGGCTGACCGGCGATTTAGTCGCCCGTGGCCCCGGTTCGCTGGATGTGCTGCGTCTGGTGCGCTCCCTTGGCGAGAGCGTGCGTATGGTGCTGGGCAACCACGACCTCCATCTGCTGGCGGTTTACGCGGGGATCAGCCGCAATAAACCTAAAGATCGTCTGAACCCGCTTCTGGAAGCACCCGATGCCGACGCGCTGATTAACTGGCTGCGTCGCCAGCCGCTGTTGCAGGTGGATGAAGAGAAAAAGCTGGTGATGGCCCATGCCGGTATCACGCCGCAATGGGATCTGGCTACCGCCAAAAGCTGCGCCCGCGACGTCGAGGCGGTGCTCTCCAGCGACAGCTACCCGCTGTTTCTGGATGCGATGTACGGCGATATGCCAAACAACTGGTCAACGGAACTGTCTGGTCTGGCGCGGCTGCGCTTTATCACCAACGCGTTTACCCGGATGCGTTACTGCTTCCCGAACGGGCAACTTGATATGTTCAGCAAGGACAACCCGGAAAGCGCGCCTGCGCCGTTAAAACCCTGGTTCGCCATTCCTGGCCCGGTTTCACGCGAATACAGCATTGCTTTTGGTCACTGGGCGTCGCTGGAAGGTAAAGGTACGCCGGAAGGAATTTACGCGCTGGACACCGGCTGTTGCTGGGGCGGCACGTTAACCTGCCTGCGCTGGGAAGATAAAGCCTGGTTTGTACAACCGTCTAACCGTCAACTTGATTTGGGTGAAGGCGAAGCCACCGCTGTCGCCTCCTGACCCGTCGCATCCGCCCTTATCTCAACGACAGGGGCGAAAGCGATTAACGACGCTCGAGAATTTCGAAACAGTAGCTGTGAGAGTTGTTCTCATCCGCGTCGTGGAACTCACTGAACACCGACTGCCATTCGTCCGGCTCGTAGTCCGGGAAATGCGTATCCCCTTCCACTTCGGCATCAATATGGGTGAGGTACAGTTTCTGTGCCTTCGGCAGCAGTTGCTCGTAGATACGACCGCCGCCAATCACCATAATCTCTTCCGCATCGCCGCAGGCGCTGAGCGCTGCATCAATGGACGTCACCCACTCAACGCGATCGTCGGTGCCCGGCTTGCTGCTGACGACGATATTTTTCCGTCCCGGCAGCGGACGGCCAATAGATTCCCACGTTAAACGGCCCATAATGACTGGCTTATTCAGGGTGTTACGTTTAAACCAGGCGAGATCGGCGGGGAGCGTCCATGGCATGGCATTTTCCATACCGATAACGCGATCCACCGCGAGCGCCGCAATCAGACTGATCATTGAAATTTTCCCGGGTAAAAAAAATTGCCGCCACTATACGGAAAGCGCATTCTTTAGTCGACTGGCGTCAGGCAGCGAGTGATGAATTATTTACGATCTGTTGCCTGCGCCACGTCGTCAACTGGACAGAGGTGTTACCAATCTGATTTAAAACAATTGGTTAAATAAAATTACCTGAAAGCGTCTTTCCGACGCCCTTTATCTTCGGTGTGCTCGACATATTGATTTAAGTTATAGTTCACAAATTATTGGGACACGAGATTTATCCATGCTTGAAACTACGCTGTTTGTCGCCACCATCGCTGCCCTCGGGATGCTTTCTCCGGGGCCGGATTTCTTTCTGGTTATCAAAAACGCCGCGATTTATCAGCGTAGCGCGGCGCTAATGACGGCGCTGGGCGTCATTCTGGGCGTTGTAACCCATATGGCCTATTGCGTGGCCGGTATTGCAGTGGTGATCACCACCACGCCCTGGCTGTTCCAGATGCTGAAATACGTTGGCGCCGCGTATCTGGTCTGGCTCGGCCTGAACGCCTTGCTGTCGCGCGGCGGCAGCAAGGTAGATGTCGCCAGCGCCGAACCGCAACGGGCGTCGCTGAAGAAGGCGTTTATTCAGGGCTACATGTGCAATCTGCTGAACCCGAAAGCCACCCTGTTCTTCCTGGCGATGTTTACTCAGGTGCTTAACGTGAATTCCGGCATGATGGAAAAGCTGTGGTACGCGGGGATTATCGTCGGATTATCGGTGCTTTACTGGCCCGCGCTGGTAATGCTGATCCAGAGCGCGCCGGTCCGTCGCGGGCTGGCGAAAGCGCAAAAGATGATTGATAAACTGCTCGGCGGGATGCTGCTGGCGCTGGGCATTAAAGTCGCCCTGAGCTAAGGGTATCGCTGATACCTGACGCCCCGGCATGCCGGGGCGTTTTTATTTACGGCGTTGGCGGGCTCACCGGCGCATCATCCGGGTTCCCGGTATGTTTACCCTCTTTAGTGCCCTGCCAGCCGTGACGCTGGATCAGCGACAGATGCGCACGGTCCTCGCTGATAATCTCCGTCAGCATCGCGCTGGTGCGTTTATACACGTCCGCGCGCGCTGCCGTATCGTGTGCGCCCTGCGCCATCTCTTCCACCATCTGGACGTTATAACGGCGGAACAGATCGGCCCGCTCACGCGCTTCATAGGATCCCACGCCAAGCTGTTCCAGCGCCAGGCGGCCTACCTTCAATGCTCCTTCGAAAGTTTCACGTTCCGGCAGCGTGACGCCCGCTTCGCGCAGACGGATGTAATGATCCACATCGCGCGCCCTGGCGATAATGTGTAGCTTCGGAAAATGTTCTTTCACCAGCTCGGTTAATTGCAGGCTGGCCTGCGGATCGTCGATGGCGTTAATGATCACTTCCGCATTCGCCGCGCCAGCGGACTCCAGCAAATCCACCCGCGTGGCGTCGCCGTAAAATACTTTCATGCCGAATTTACGCAGCGTTTCGATATGGTCCGGGTCGTGATCCAGTACCACCATTTTTACGCCGCTGGATAACAGCAAACGGCCCGCGATCTGCCCGAAGCGCCCGAAACCGGCGATAATCACCCGCGGCTGCTCTTCGTCGATCTCGTCGGCATCGCGCGCCTGCGCCGAATCGTTTTTCTCCAGCCGCGTCAGCAGAACCAGCAGTATTGGGGTTGCCGCCATGGAAAGCGCCACCGCCAGCGTCAGGGATTTCGCCCAGGCCACATCCAGCACCTGTGCGGTTTGCGCCGCGCCGAAAATCACAAAGGCAAATTCGCTCCCCTGTCCCAGCAGCACGGCAAACCAGCGGTACTGTTTACGCGGCACGCCCAGAGGGCGAGCGATAAGCCACAGCATCACGCTCTTGATCGCCAGGAAACCGGCTAACAGCATCAGGATGCGCAGCGGGTTATTAATCAGTGTGCCGAAGTCGATAGACATGCCGACGCCGATAAAGAACAGCCCCAGCAGCAACCCCTTAAACGGCTCAATGTCGCTTTCCAGCGCGTGGCGGTATTCAGAACTCGCCAGCAAGACGCCCGCCAGGAATGCCCCCATCGCCATCGACAGCCCGGCCTCTTCCAGCAGCAGGCCGAAACCGAATACCAGAAACAGCGCCACGGCGCTGAACACTTCGCGTAAGCCTGAGCGCGCCACAAACCGCAACGCCGGGCGCGCCACATAGCGCCCCAACAGCACCACCAGCGCCAGCGCACCCACTACCTTTAATGCTGACAGGGTAAACGCGCCGAGCGTAGTGGCGGCCCCGCTGCTGGCTAAAAGCGGGATCATCGCCACCAGCGGAATGGCGGCGATATCCTGGAACAGCAGCACGGCAAAGGTGCTGCGCCCGAGCTGGGAAACCGTGAGGTTGCGTTCGTTCATCGCCTGCATGGCAATGGCGGTAGAGGACAGCGCCAGCGTCAGGCCAATCAGAATGGCGATTTTCCAGGAAAGCCCCAGCGCCACGCAAAAACCGCCGAGCGCCAGCCCGCACGCCGCCATTTGCAGCATCCCGCCGCCGAATACCGAGGCGCGTAGCTTCCACAGGCGCTGCGGATCGAGCTCCAGGCCGATGACAAACAGCATCAGCACCACGCCGATTTCCGCGAAGTGCAGAATCGACTCGGCATCGGTCACCAGCCGCAGTCCCCACGGGCCGCTCAAACAGCCGGCAATCAGATAGCCCAGCACCGAACCGAGGCCCAGCCGCACGGCAATCGGTACAATCAGCGCGGCGGAGCCCAGATAGATCAGCGCCTGAATCAGGGTATGGCTATCCATGATGCGTCTCCTGCCAGTCGATTAGCCGCTGTTTATAGTGTCGCGCCTGTGCCGCGATGGTCTCGTCATCGCAGATAAAGGTGCAGTGCATGGAGAACGGCGGCAACCAGCGCATCCCGCAGTACAGCGCCGTGGCCTGTAGCGGTTGCGCCAGCACGTCGAAACCGGGATGGTCGCCAATATCGAAATGGTTTTCCCCACCGCCGGTCGTTACCGCCCACAGCAGGGTCTTGCCTTTCAGCGCGCAGGCATCATGCCCATAGGCCCAGCCGTGGGACAGCACTTTATCGATCCACAGTTTGAGTAATGGCGGGATGCTGTACCACTGCATCGGGTGCTGTAGCACGATCAGCTCGGCACGCTCCAGCGCCTGCTGTTCGGCGGTGATATCAATATTAAAGTCAGGATAGCGTTGATACAGCGAGCGGATTTCAACGCCGTCCAGCGCCTCCACTTGCTCAATCATCCGCTTATTCGCATGGGAATGCTGCGGATAAGGATGGGCGTAGATGATTAAAATCATGTCGTTCTCGTTTCGCTAATGCATGACATAACGATAAGCGATTTTTACAAAAAACGACATGAGCGGCTCACCCGCTATTTTGTGTGGAAATAGCGGGTTATTCGTCAGCCAATATTAGTTATCCAGTTCACTCATGGATTTAACCTGATCGCGGTTTATCTGTTCGGTTTTACCGGTTTCAGCATTCTCATAAGACACCAGGCCGGTATCGCTATCCACTTCAGGTTTACCGTCAGTCACAATGGTGCTGCCGTCAGTGGTTTTTACCGACTGGTTAGAGGAGCAGCCGCTAATAAACAACAGCGCGCTGGCGGCTAAAATAGGGGTAATGAGATATTTCGCTCGCATGGTTTTCTCCCGTGCATTGCAGTGTATTTATCGTATTGACCCTTTAACTATAGTTGCGCGAGCGAAACGGTGGCGCGGAAACAGAACACTCTTAAAGCGCCACGCTGCGTTATCAGGATTTATCTGCCGGATAACCGTCTTTATAAATGACGGTTTTGGTTATTTTCCCGTTCGCGTCATAGGCTGAGACTTCACCATTGGCGAGGCCATTTTTATAATTAATTACCGTGCGTAATTTACCGTCCTGGGTATATCCCTGCGATTTGCCTTCCGCTTTGCAATTCACCAACGGCGTATGGGTGCGTAATTGACCATTGGGGTAATAAAGATCGAGGTATTCATTAAAACAGCGGTTTTTTACCACGGTTTCAAATTTTTTATTGCCGTTATCATAACGTTCGACCAGTTTCCCTTCCGGCACGTTGTCGGCAACCGAAATGGCAGGCGTTTCGAGTTTATGATTTTGCAGATCTTTCTGCGTGGTTCCCTTCGCATAGTCCGGGGTCATTCCCATGGCGTCAATAGTATTCGTGACGGAAGAAGAGAATTCGGCGCAGCCTGAAAGCAGCAGTGAAAACGACATGATTACCAGCGCACGTTGCAAAATGATCTCCTTAATAAGTGCATTCCTGCGGGCAGGGTAATTCTAGCCGATGAACAAGGGGCTGCCTGAAATCCATCATATTTGGTAGGAAGAAGAAATTCGGAAGAAAAAATATGAAGAGGGAGGAGAATAAATAGAACAGATCAAATAAGCCTCACCGCTACGGCATCCATGAATATGAATGTTTCGCGGTGAAGGTTTCGTCTGACTAATACAGGATTAGATATCGTCAGTGGTGTGATTTACAACGATTTCCAGTGTTTTACGGATAACGTCGCTCTTCACCGCATCCTCGGAAGTTTTCAGCGCCGCCATTAATCGCATAATGATCGCTTTATTAGTCAGGAACTCTTGCGAAGCGATAATGCTGTTGACCACGGAACCCAACAACTGAGACTCTTCCGCCAGCAACTCTCCGGCATTACGGAAGTAGCTGGTCAGCGCATTATCAGGCATGTTGGTGTAGGTAGTTGATTCCTGAATCATTACCTGGCTCATTTCCTTACATCCTTATTCTTGAGTGATGAGATGCAGTCAGTGCTTCTTACTGTTTCCTGGCTGCTGGTTATCTTCGAACAGCTGATAAACGTTATCCCTGCTTTTCCTGGCATCCCTGTCTAACGCATTTACATCAGGGATTGGCTTGCGTCGCGTCGCAACCACGGTATTGCTGACTTCAGCGATCACCTGGCTAATCAGTTTGCGTCGCTGGGCGTCAGGCTCCTCGTCCTTCATTACCCGCAGCTTCCTGATGAGGGCTTGAATATTGATCGGCAGACTCTCTTTAAGCAGGAAGAGAACCGCTTCGCCAATGATTTCGTCTGTCAGTTGCTCGATTTCACTTCTGTTCATAACTGCGTCTCTGATTGCCGCTTTCTCCCGAAACGGATATGCGGCATTGAGTCAGTTATCCGGGGAAGAAGATCTGCATCAGATTGGCAGACCTTTTGTGTCACCTGAAAATGTCTCCCGCCAGAATTGACTTAATAACCAGGTTATCTGTTGCTGTTAAGTGAGTTAGTCATGGCGCTCAAAAAGCAAACCAATCAACGTGTGATAATGACTTTCCTCTTCCGGGCCGGAAGCTTTTTCAAGCCGCCGCAACAGTTTGGTGCAAATCGCCTTCCGGCTCAGATTCCGTCCATCGTTCAGGATTTCTACGGCAATCTGACCGAGCGTTTCTTGTTGGGTCGGTAACGCCGCTTTATTGAAATAACGGGCAATGGCATTAGCGCGTTCCGGAAGGTAACCGTTCTGTTGCATATGTCACTCCAGTAATATTCAGATTCAGTAAAGTTTAAAGAAAGTATACAAGATGTATGAAGTTGTACATTAAAATTGTACAAATACACAAGGCTTTTTTGCGAAAATATTAAAAAACACCTTAATTTCAGAGAGATAAATTTAATATCTGCTTCTCTCCTGGGGCTTGTACAACGCGACAAAAGTGATAAACCGATACATACCAAAAACTAGGCGCAATAATATATCCTGTATCTTCTGCAAGGATATTTAACAATTAGCCTTATAACAAATTCGATTGCAAAAAAAATGTTAATAAACAAAAGACTGCGAACCCGCCATTCGGGATGGCGCCCGTTAGGGCTGTGCGATCGCCCCCGTTCTTTACGATAAGCCTTAATCATGACAAGACCTCGCGTCAGTCATCTGATACTGTGACGCTTCATACACCTGGCCTGGAATTGTCATGCTCACCACAATCATTTATCGCAGTCATATCTGCGACAACGTTCCGGTAAAAACGCTGGAGGAAATGGTCGACGCAGCAAATAGCAAAAACGGTCATGCCGACGTTACTGGCATTCTGCTGTTTAACGGCACGCATTTTTTTCAGCTACTTGAGGGGCCGGAAGAGAGCGTGCTGACGATTTACCGTCATATCTGTGAAGATGTGCGCCATTACAACGTGGTGGAACTGCTGCGGGATTACGCGCCCGCGCGGCGTTTCGGCAAAGCAGGGATGGAACTGTTTGATTTAAGAGAGCATGACAGTAATCAGGTGCTACAGACGGTGCTGGACAAAGGTACGTCAAAGTACCAGTTAACCTATGACGACCGCGCGTTGCAGTTTTTCCGTACCTTTGTCGAGTCCCGGGAAAAGGAAAATTACTTTGAAATCCCGGCGGCTGATTCCTGGGATTTCGTTCCTGATAACAGGGCAGTCGCGCCAGTGTCCACGCAGTCCGGGGATTGCAGCTTCGCTTTCCAGCCGATTATCGATCCGCTTGCTCAGGAAGTCGTCTCGCTGGAAGCCTTACTGCGTACCCCGGATGGCGATTCGCCGCAGGCCTGGTTTGCGGAGCTGGCAGGCGATGACATCTATGAAGCCGATCTGAAAAGCAAAACCGTTGCGTTTGCGATGGCTGCGGCCCTCGATCTTGGCAAGCAAAGCCTGTCGGTTAACCTGTTGCCTATGACGTTAGTGAAGATCCCCGGCGCGGTCGCGTTTCTGGTCGAGGAAATTCATAAAAATGGTCTGGTGCCGGATCAGATCATTGTGGAATTCACCGAACAAGAGATTATCTCGCGCCTTGAAGAGTTCACCGGCGCCATTCGCCAGCTGAAGGCCGCAGGTATCCGCGTGGCGATTGACCATTTCGGCGCCGGGTTTGCCGGTCTTTCCCTGCTGGCGCGGTTCCAGCCGGAGCGTATCAAGATCAATCGCGAACTGATCGAGGATGTGCATAAAAGCGGCCCACGACAGGCGATCATTTTAGGTATCATCAAAAGTTGTACATCGTTAGAAATTTCGGTGTGTGCTGTGGGGGTTGAGAAGCCGGAAGAGTGGATGTGGCTGGAATCGGCAGGTATCTCTCTTTTCCAGGGCCATCTGTTCGCCCGCCCGGCGTTCGCAGGCATTCCTGCCGTCGCCTGGCCAGAAAAAAGATCTGGTTTTTGAATAACTAACCTCGCGGTCTTGTCTGAAAAGCAAAAATTGTTGTGAGAATAATCAGCAAGATGCGAGGAAGCTAATTACACTATTAAGTGAAAATTCCTACTGCACCTGAGGCGGTTCGTGATAGCGAATAGAGTTCAAGGTTATACAAGAGAAAATGATTTGTACAAGATGTACAAATTAGTTAGTTTGGAACACGGACGTACCGATTTGAGTATGAGTGAGTCAATGGCCTTTTACAGTATTGGCGAAGTAGCTGAACGATGCGGAATAAACCCTGTCACACTGCGCGCCTGGCAGAGACGGTATGGGTTATTCAAACCTCAGCGCAGCGAAGGCGGGCATCGACAGTTCGATGAAACCGACATTCAGCGTATCGAAGAGATAAAGCGCTGGATCCAAAGCGGCGTACCGGTGGGCAAAGTGAAAGCGCTGCTGGAAGAGACTCATCACGCTGAGCATGATGACTGGGCATCATACCAGGAAGAGATGATGACCGTGCTGCGCCATGCCCGTCCGGCAAAACTCCGCGCCGCAATTACTGCTGCGGCCCGTCAGCACTCTGCCGACGCGCTTATCGATCATATTATTATTCCCGTGCGTCATCGGCTTCGGCTCGATCAAAACACCGCCCGCGCCATTTGCAGCATGCTGGATGGGGTGCTGATTGACTATGCCGTATCGGCGCTGGCAGAAGTACGCAAAAAATCGGGTAAAGAAGCGTTGCTGATTGGCTGGGATTGCGATGATCGCACCCGGCTCTGGCTTGAAGCCTGGCGGCTGGCGCAACAGGGATGGAATATCGATGTGCTGGCGGAACCGCTGGAATCGCCGCGCCCGGAGTTGTTCCCCGGTCAGCATATTTTTGTCTGGACAGGCAAAGCCCTGTCGCTGCGTCAGCAGGAACAATTAACCCACTGGCAGGAACAGGGCTTTGATATAGCGTTTCATGGCGTGTAATACGCACCCCGTCGATCAACAAACCTCCGGGGTGCGCCAGCGCCCTTTCCCTTACTTCGTGATTTGCGCGTGCATCTCCTGCACGGAAATCACTTTTTCTTTCGCATCCGCATTCAACGCCATCGCCGTGGCGAAACCGCCGTTCAGCGTGGTGTCGTAGTGCACTTTATACTGTAGCGCGCTGCGGCGGATCAGTTTGGAATCCTCAATCGCCTGGCGTCCTGCGGTGGTGTTGATGATATAGGTGTACTCGCCATTCTTAATACGGTCCTGAATGTGCGGACGGCCTTCATGCACTTTGTTCACCAGACGCGGGTTAATGCCCGCTTCGCCCAGCACAATCGCGGTGCCGTGGGTGGCGTCCAGCTCAAAGCCCTGCTTCAGCAGTTTCGCCGCCAGATCCACCACGCGCTCTTTGTCGCCTTCACGTACCGACAGCAGCGCGCGACCCGATTTCTTCATGGTCGAGTTACTGCCCAGCTGCGCTTTGGCGAACGCTTCCGCGAAGGTGCGGCCCACGCCCATCACTTCACCGGTTGAGCGCATTTCCGGCCCTAACAGCGGATCTACGCCCGGGAATTTATTGAACGGCAGCACCACTTCTTTCACCGAGTAGTACGGCGGAATGATCTCTCTGGTAACGCCCTGCTCAGTCAGCGTTTTGCCCGCCATCACGCGCGCCGCCACTTTCGCCAGCGCCACGCCGGTAGCTTTGGAAACGAACGGCACGGTACGCGCGGCGCGTGGGTTCACTTCAATCAGGTACACTTCGTTATCTTTCACCGCGAATTGCACGTTCATCAGGCCACGCACCTGCAATTCCATTGCCAGTTTCTGCACCTGCTGGCGCATCACGTTCTGGATATCCTGGCTCAGGGTGTAGGCCGGCAGCGAACAGGCGGAGTCGCCGGAGTGGACGCCTGCCTGCTCGATATGCTCCATGATGCCGCCAATCAGCACCATTTCGCCGTCGCAGATGGCGTCAACATCCACTTCCACCGCGTCGTCGAGGAAGCGGTCCAGCAGTACCGGCGCATCGTTAGAAACGCTGACCGCGGTCAGGAAGTAGCGGCGCAGGTCGGATTCGTCATAGACGATTTCCATCGCGCGGCCACCCAGTACATAAGAAGGACGCACCACCAGCGGATAACCGATTTGTGCGGCCTTCTCTACCGCCTGCTCAATGGCGGTCACGGTGGCGTTGGCTGGCTGTTTCAGTTTCAGGCGATCCACCGCCTGCTGGAAGCGTTCGCGGTCTTCCGCGCGGTCGATGGCGTCCGGGCTGGTGCCGATAATCGGCACGCCTGCGGCTTCCAGCTCACGCGCCAGTTTCAGCGGCGTCTGGCCGCCGTACTGGACGATCACGCCTTTTGGCTTCTCGATACGGACAATTTCCAGCACGTCTTCCAGGGTGACCGGTTCAAAGTACAGACGGTCGGAGGTGTCGTAATCGGTAGAGACGGTTTCCGGGTTGCAGTTGACCATAATGGTTTCGTAACCATCTTCGCGCAGCGCCAGCGAGGCGTGTACGCAGCAGTAGTCAAACTCAATACCCTGGCCGATGCGGTTCGGCCCGCCGCCCAGTACCATGATTTTTTCGCGGTCCGGGTTCGGGCGCGATTCGCACTCGTCTTCATAGGTGGAATACATGTAAGCGGTATCGGTGGCGAATTCCGCCGCACAGGTATCCACGCGTTTGTAAACCGGGTGCAGATTGTATTGTTCACGGAGTTTGCGGATTTCCGATTCGCGTACGCCGACCAGTTTCGCCAGGCGCGCGTCGGCAAAGCCTTTGCGCTTCAGGGTCCACAGGAAATCTGCCGTCAGGCCGGTGATGCCCACGTCCGCCACCTGCTCTTCCAGGCGTACCAGCTCCTCAATTTGCACCAGGAACCAGCGGTCGATATTGGTCAGGTTGAACACGCCGTCAACCGACAGGCCCGCGCGGAAAGCGTCAGCGATATACCAGATACGCTCGGCGCCGGCATCTTTCAGCTCGCGGCGGATTTTGGTCAGCGCGTCCGGATCGTCCAGATTCACTTTCGGGTCAAAACCGGTCGCGCCCACTTCCAGGCCGCGCAACGCTTTTTGCATCGATTCCTGCTGGGTGCGGCCAATCGCCATCACTTCGCCGACCGATTTCATCTGGGTCGTCAGACGGTCATTCGCGCCCGCGAATTTCTCGAAGTTAAAGCGTGGGATTTTGGTGACCACGTAGTCGATAGAGGGTTCAAACGATGCCGGGGTACGGCCACCGGTGATGTCGTTCATCAGCTCATCAAGGGTGTAGCCCACCGCCAGTTTCGCCGCCACTTTAGCAATCGGGAAGCCGGTGGCTTTCGAGGCCAGCGCGGAAGAACGCGACACGCGCGGGTTCATTTCGATAACAATCAGGCGACCGTTTTTCGGATTCACCGCGAACTGGACGTTAGAGCCGCCGGTTTCCACGCCGATTTCACGCAGTACCGCCATCGAGGCGTTACGCATGATTTGGTACTCTTTGTCGGTCAGGGTCTGGGCCGGGGCGACGGTGATGGAGTCGCCGGTATGAATGCCCATGGCGTCGAAGTTTTCAATAGAGCAAACGATGATGCAGTTGTCGTTTTTATCACGCACCACTTCCATCTCGTACTCTTTCCAGCCGATCAGCGATTCGTCGATCAGCAGTTCGTTGGTCGGAGAGAGATCCAGGCCGCGTTCGCAAATTTCTTCAAACTCTTCGCGGTTGTAAGCGATACCGCCGCCGGTGCCGCCCATGGTGAAGGACGGACGGATGATGCACGGGTAGCCGACATCCGCCGCCACCGCCAGCGCTTCTTCCATGGTATGCGCGATACCGGAACGCGCGGTATCGAGGCCGATTTTCTTCATCGCGACGTCAAAACGACGACGGTCTTCCGCTTTGTCGATGGCGTCAGCAGTCGCGCCAATCATGGTGACGCCGAACTCTTCCAGCACGCCCTGGCGTTCCAGTTCCAGCGCGCAGTTCAGCGCCGTCTGGCCGCCCATGGTCGGCAGCACCGCGTCCGGGCGCTCTTTCTCGATAATTTTGCGCACCACTTCCCAGTGAATCGGCTCGATATAGGTGGCATCGGCCATTTCCGGGTCAGTCATGATGGTCGCCGGGTTCGAGTTGACCAGGATAACGCGGTAGCCCTCTTCACGCAGCGCTTTACACGCCTGGGCGCCCGAATAGTCGAATTCGCAGGCCTGGCCGATAACAATCGGGCCAGCGCCAAGGATCAGGATGCTTTTTATGTCTGTACGTTTTGGCATGGCTCTTTTCTCCTGATTATTTGGCGTTCTTACGATACTGCTCAATTAATGCAATAAAATGGTCAAACAGCGGCGCGGCGTCGTGCGGGCCGGGGCTGGCTTCCGGGTGGCCCTGGAAGCTGAATGCCGCTTTATCAGTGCGATGGATGCCCTGTAGCGTGCCGTCGAACAGCGATTTGTGGGTTACGCGCAGGTTGGCAGGCAACGTGGCTTCATCGACCGCAAAGCCATGGTTCTGCGCAGTAATCAGCACGGTATTGTCTTCAACGTTTTTCACCGGGTGGTTACCGCCGTGATGGCCGAACTTCATCTTCACGGTTTTCGCACCGCTGGCCAGCGCCAGCAACTGGTGGCCGAGACAGATGCCGAATACCGGAATATCCGTATCCAGGAAGGTTTTAATCGCGTCGATAGCGTAGTCGCACGGTGCCGGGTCGCCAGGGCCGTTGGAGAGGAAAATCCCGTCCGGGTTCATGTTCAGTACGTCAGCCGCCGGCGTCTGCGCCGGAACCACCGTCAGACGGCAGCCGCGATCCACCAGCATACGCAGAATGTTGCGCTTGACGCCGTAATCGTAAGCCACCACATGGAACGGCAGTTCCTCGTCGGTTTTCGCTTCCGGCAAACCGTTTTTCAGTTCCCAGCTTCCCTGGGTCCAGCGGTAAGGTTCGTGAGTTGTGACTTCTTTCGCCAGGTCCATCCCGCTCAGGCCCGGGAAGCCTTTGGCTTTTTCCAGCGCCAGGGCGGCATCCAGATTGTCACCGGCAATAATGCAGCCGTTCTGCGCGCCTTTCTCGCTCAGCAGGCGAGTCAGTTTGCGGGTATCCACATCAGCGATGGCCACGATGTTATGGCGCTTAAGGTAAGAAGAAAGGTCTTCGGTATTGCGGAAGTTGCTGGCAATCAGCGGCAGGTCACGGATGACAAGGCCTTGCGCATGAACCTGGGAGGATTCTTCATCTGCCGGGTTAGTACCGACATTACCAATATGGGGATAAGTGAGAGTGACAATCTGGCGGGAGTAGGAAGGATCAGTGAGGATTTCTTGATAACCGGTCATTGAAGTATTGAAAACGACTTCCCCTACTGCCGTACCTGATGCCCCTATGGCCCGACCGTAGAATTGGGTCCCGTCTTCCAGAACCAACAGCGCTGACTTAATCAAAACGTCCTCCAGGGAATAAACAGTCAATTTATCTGCATATTAATTCATTTGTTATGAATGAATCAACGCAAATACGTTTGCCCGGTGAATTTTTGGCAAACGGCGGCATTCTAAGGAGAGGTTGGGCAAAAGTCTACCCTGAAAACGGGATTTTTCAGTTAATTTTATCAACCACAGAGAAATAAAGGCTGGTAAGCGCTAAAAAAGCGAGTAAACCTGGTGACGAAACCGATTAACAGGCTTATTAAATGTTAAATCACGACCAGATGCCACTAAAAAGTGGACCAGATGGTCAAAATTTACAATAAAATAACAGCGAAACTAAAGATAACGTATAACTATAGCCATTACGTTAATTAAAACCGATGAAAACCCCATAAACACAGATAAAATTAAGGGTGATAAAATATCACCCTTGCAATCAATGCACTACGATTGTAATAACCACATCACGATGGATAAAACCCGTTATAAACTGTTTAAATCCAGTACGTCTCTCATATCAAAGAGACCTTTTTTCTCCGCTTTCACCCAAATGGCAGAGCGAACCGCGCCATTAGCAAAAGTCATCCGGCTGGAGGCCTTGTGGGTAATCTCCACGCGCTCACCGATATCGGCAAACATCGCAGTATGCTCACCGATAATGTCACCCGCGCGCACGGTGGCAAAGCCGATCGTGCCAGGCTGACGTTCGCCGGTATGGCCTTCCCGCGTGTACACCGCGCAATCCTTGAGATCTTTATTTAACGCCTCCGCAATGGCCTCGCCCATTGCCAGCGCGGTGCCGGAGGGCGCATCCACTTTATGACGGTGATGCGCTTCGATAATCTCGATGTCGGTATAGTTGCCCATCACTTTGGCCGCTTTTTCCAGCAGCTTCAGCATCACGTTCACGCCTACGCTGAAGTTAGCCGCAAACACAATGCCGATATCCACACTGGCGTCGCGAATCGCCTGCTTGCCTGCATCGTCAAAACCGGTAGTGCCAATCACCATGCCTTTATGATGGGCGCGGCAAAACGCCAGATGCTGCAACGTCCCTTCCGGACGGGTAAAATCGATAAAGACGTCGAAATCGTTCACTACCGCTTCAAGGCTGGTCTGGATCCGCACGCCAGTAGTGCCTGCGCCAGCCAACTCTCCGGCATCGCTACCCACCAGAGAGGA
Source organism: Atlantibacter hermannii (assembly GCF_009907385.1). Taxonomy (GTDB): domain Bacteria; phylum Pseudomonadota; class Gammaproteobacteria; order Enterobacterales; family Enterobacteriaceae; genus Atlantibacter; species Atlantibacter hermannii_A. The sequence continues at coordinate 192,635 of NZ_JAAATR010000018.1, read as the reverse complement.
ACCTTCACGCTCCAGCGCTGCGCCAAGAATCACCCCTTCCATTTGCAGCGCCGCCTGAATCAGCTGGCGTCCCATGCGGCCACCCGCTCCGGCGATGGCGACACGAACCTGTGCATCATGCATATTGATACTCTTCATGTTTAGAAATTGCAGATTACTGAGTTTCAGGTTAACGACTCTGGTCAGACGCTGCCAACCTAAAACGACGAAGATTAGAAATTTACGTCAAAAGCACCCTGATATCAGTAAATGGCATCAATCCCTTACTTATTCTGGGGCATTCGTTCTGTCTGTTTACTGGCGCTTAAGTGAACCGCCTTTTTCGAGGTAATAAAAAACATCGGGTTACCTCATCACCTTTGTGAGATCGGCTAAACTCATACTCAAAACCAGTCATTGTCATTATGGCGGAATACTGCTTCCGCTTTTTAACACACTATCCATTCAGACAAATCACTGCCGTCGCGTTAAAATTAGAGAGGAATCACCGTAAAACCGAGATTTTATATCGTGTCGGACAGGAACAGATGCAAGAGAAAATAATAACTCATGCGACTATCTCCATTCGGAAATATCAAATAATCATCGGCGAAGCCGGGATATTTGATGAATTAAGACCTATGGCTTATTGTCTGAATGAGCCGTTATGCTTCCAACGTGCGTGGAAGAAGAAATAATTTCTTGTAAATCATGAGTCTCGCTATGAAAAACTATGATGATTTGCAGCGTTTCAAGGATAAGACACGCAACGGCGCTATCGATTTCAAGGATATGTCGGCGCAAACCCAGCAGCACAGCAGCGGTAACTGGGCCATTATCAAACAGCTGGCGTCTGAAGGCGACGAGCAAACGCTGCTCGCGCAAGGCGGCAGCGTCTCTGCCCCGGTTCCGCAGGCTGTCGATGCGCATACCTTTGAAGCCAGTCTGAGTAAACCTGCGCAAACGGAGCCCAAACCCGCCGCGACGGCTTCCTCCATTTTTGGCAGTCTTGCGCCCCAGCAGACTGATGTTCGTCAAACGCCAGCGCAGCCGCCGCTGCTTTCTCAGGTGCCGCCGCCGTCCTCCGCCGCGCCTGCTCAACCTGTTTTCTCCTCCCCTGCCGCACCGGTTGAAGCCCCTGCGTCCGGGCAGAACCAACCCGTGCGATTTGACCAGTTGTTTGCCACGAAAGGCACCCTACCGACCGGGCAAAACGCGAAAGATATCCCCTTACAAACGTTGCTGGAGACGATCGCGTCATGCCGTTAGTTTGTGTTTGTTCGCCTAAAGGCGGTGTAGGAAAAACAACCGTTACGGCCAACCTGGCGTATGCGCTGGCTCGCTCAGGCAGTAAAGTCCTGGCGATTGATTTTGATGTGCAGAACGCCCTGCGCTTGCATTTTGGCGTGCCGCTCTCTGATGGACGCGGCTACGTGGCGAAGGCGGGAGAATCCGCTGACTGGAGCCAGTTCGTGCTGACCGCGGGCGGCAACGTATTTTTGTTGCCCTATGGCGATGTCACAGAAGAGCAGCGGCTGACCTTCGAGCAGCACCTTGCCAGTGACCCGCATTTTTTGCTGCGCGGCTTAAGCACGCTGCTGAATTATCCCGGCCTGGTGATCATCGCCGATTTTCCGCCCGGCCCCAGCCCGGCGCTCAAGGCGATGTCCCGCCTCGCGGATCTGCACCTGGTGACGCTGCTGGCAGATACCGCCTCCCTGTCGCTGCTGCCGCACATTGAAAACCATCGTCTGATCGGCGAGCCGTTGAACCACAAACAGGGCTACTACTTTGTGCTGAATCAGAGCGATAACCGCCGCAATATCAGCCGCGACGTCACCGCATTTTTGCAGCAGCGTCTGGGCGAACAGCTTATTGGCATTATTAATCGTGATGAGAGCGTTTCGGAAGCCAACGCCTCGCAGCAGTCCATCTTTGATTTCAGCCCGGCTTCCGCTGCGGCATTCGATATCGAATTAATCAGTAAAAGAGTGGCCGGCCTGCTCGGTATAAATATTGGCGACGGTGCGGTTCACGCCAGTCTTAAAACATCACATTTCTGACGATTACCAGGAAGGCCTATGAAGAAGGTCCTGTTTTATTTACTGCTGTTGGTGCTTGCGCCAGTAGCAGTGCTGATCATCATTACGCCGATGGATAGCCAGAAACAATATATTTTCGGCCTGGTCAGCATTGGTATTCTGTTTTTATTAGGTTTCAGCAAAAAACACAGCATTTCCGTGGTGATGATGGTGGTCTCGGCGCTGATGTCGACGCGATATATTTATTTCCGCGCCACCCAAACCCTGCATTTTAATTCCGAGATTGAAGCCATACTCGGCATCGGGTTATTTCTGGCGGAACTCTATATCTGGGTCATCTTATTACTCACCTATCTGCAAACCGTATTCCCGCTAAAAAGGGGCATTGTTCCGCTACCTGATGATGTTTCAACGTGGCCGACGGTGGATATTTACATCCCGTCCTATAACGAAAGTCTGGAAGTGGTACGCGACACGGTGCTGGCGGCGCAGTGTATTGATTATCCGCGCGATAAGCTCAACATCTATCTGCTGGACGACGGCAAGCGCCGGGAATTTGCGGTGTTTGCCGCCGATGTCGGGGTCGGCTATATCACCCGTAACGATAACTCACACGCCAAAGCGGGCAACCTTAACCACGCCCTGAAGCTGACCAAAGGCGAACTGATTTGCGTATTCGACTGCGACCACGTCGCCACACGCATCTTTTTGCAGGCGACGGTGGGCAGCTTCCTTCAGGATCCGAAACTGGCGCTGATGCAAACGCCGCACTATTTCTACTCTCCCGATCCGTTCGAACGTAACCTGTCGCTGGGTAAAAATATTCCTAACGAAGGCTCGCTGTTCTACGGCCCGATCCAACAGGGCAACGATAACTGGAACGCCACTTTCTTCTGCGGCTCGTGCGCGGTGATCCGCCGTTCGGCGCTGGAAGAGATCGGCGGCTTTGCGGTAGAAACCGTGACCGAAGATGCCCACACCGCGCTGAAAATGCAGCGTCTGGGCTGGAAATCAGCGTTCCTGGCGATCCCGCTGGCGGCGGGCCTGGCGACCGAACGTCTGGTGTTGCACGTGATCCAACGAACCCGCTGGGCGCGCGGCATGACGCAGATATTCCGTATGGATAATCCGCTGTTTGGCCGTGGGCTGACCTGGCAGCAACGCTGCTGCTATCTGAGCGCCATGCTCTATTTCCAGTTCGCCCTGCCCCGCGTGGCATTCTTAACCGCGCCGCTGGCCTATTTGCTGTTTAACCTGAATATCATCCACTCGTCAGCGGGGCTGATTTTCGCTTACGCACTGCCGCACCTGCTGTTGACCATCTACCTCAACTCGCGGATGAACGGGCGCTATCGCTACAGCTTCTGGGGTGAAATCTACGATATCGTGCTGGCGTTCCACCTGATCCTGCCGACGGCGATCACCATGATTTTCCCGAAACGCGGCAAATTTAACGTCACCGACAAAGGCGGCCTGCTCAATATCGGCTATTTCGATTTCAGCGTGGTGCGTCCACATCTGATTGTCGCCATTCTGCTGACCATCGGGATTATCGCGGGCCTGGTCCGGGCCTTTGCCCACGACTATTTTGCCGTGGATCCGAAGGTTATCGCGCTTAACGTGGGATGGGGGATTTACAGCCTGGTGTTCCTGCTGGCGGCAATTGCCGTCGCGCGGGAAACCCGTCAGACCCGTAAAACAATCCGTATCGACGTCGACGTGCCGGTGATCGTTCACTACGCCAGCGGGATCTCATCGCGTACCCACACTCAGGACTTGTCGATGGGCGGCTGCCGCATCGTGGTGCCGGATAACCGCCATCTCAGCGACGAGATTGAAGAGATCGAGCTACAGCTTCAGTCCGGCTCTATCAGCATTCCGGTTAGCGTGATCGGCGCTGATGACGAGTTTATTCGTCTGATGTTTAAGGATATTCCGCTTTCCCGCCGCCGCGAGCTGGTGCGCGTGGTACTGGCGCGCGCCGATGCGTGGATCCGTCCGCCGAAGCCGCAGGATAACCCGTTCCGCTCGCTGTTAATCATTATCCGCAGCGTATTCGACCTGTTCTGGCTGACCTGGACATCACGCCGTGAAAACCGCCGCCTGCGTGAGGAAGAGGCGCGCCGTCTTAAAGCCGAGGACACCGCTGCATGAAAAGGATGACTTTCAAGGCCTGCCAGGTGTTGCTGGCGTTATGCGTACTGACAAGGACCGTACCGGCACAGGAGCCTCAGCCGGGGGCGCCTGATTTACCCGCCCCCGCCGCAACGCCTGCGGAGGCCGCTGCGCAGGAGGCATTCCCGACGCCCGCCGCCGATGCCGCAACGCCGTCAGACATGCCGGCGACGCTCTCTCCGGAAGGGGCTGCGCCGCAAACCGATACGTCAGCATCAACGCCGGTTCCGGCGATCCCGCTGGATTTGCCGCCGCCGACTCAGGCTACCGCGAGCGCGCCCGCCACGCCGCAGCTTATCCCCGGCAACGCGGTCAGCGTAACGGTGGCGCAGATGGGCCAGCCGCAGGGCGTGATCCTCAGCGGCGGCCAGCTACAGGCGGGCATCAACTTTACCCTGCCCTCCGACCAGGTGATGACCAGCGCACAGTTAAACCTGAACCTGAAAGTCTCGCCGGACATGGCGGCGCGTAACGCCACTCTGCAACTGATGATGAACGGCCAGCCGTTAGGCACCGTGCCGCTCGGCACCTCGGACAGCAACGTCTCGAACTATCAACTGGAGATCCCGGCGGCGCTGGTGGTATCCAGCAATAACATCAGCTTTAAGATCAACGACGGCGACGCCCTGCTGTGCCTGCGCGATCTCTCTGATAAATACCAGGTGACGATCATGCCGGACACCCGGCTGGACCTGGAAGGCCAGCAGCTGAATATCGGCGCGGATCTCAGCCATTTCCCGCGTCCGTTCTTTGATCCGATGCAGATGACGCCGACCGCTCTCGCCTTCGCGTTCCCGGCGAAACTGCTGCCGGAACAGGTGAGCGCGGCGGCAATTGTCGCGTCGTGGTTGGGGATCCAGGCCGACTATCGCGGTATTCGTTTCGACGCGATGCGCGACAAGCTGCCGGAGAAAAACGGCATCCTGTTCGGCAAACCCGGCGACACCATCGGCGGCCTGACGATGCCGGAAACCAGCACGCCGATCCTGCAAATCGTCGATAACCCCGGCAACCCGGTGTACAAACTGCTGCTGGTGATCGGTAATAACGACCAGCAACTGCGCGCGGCGGCATCGCGCTTAACCCGTGGCGATTTCAACGTGCAGTCGCCGTTTATGCCGGTAGATGTCCAGACCATCCCCACCAGTAAACCCTACGACGCGCCGCGCTGGATCCCCACCGATCGTCCGGTGCGCCTGGTGGAGCTGATGCGCCAGGATCAAAGCCTGACGGTCTCCGGGATCTGGCATGAGCCGCTGCGCGTGGCATTCCGCGCCGCGCCGGATCTGTTCCTGTGGGACGGCGAGACTATCCCGATGCAAATCGGCTACCGCTTCCCGTCGGAAAGCTGGATCGACGACCAGCGCTCCTACCTTTCCATGACTTTTAACGGCACGTTCTTACGCAATCTGCCGGTGAACAAGCAGGGTCTGCTGGAGATGCTGTGGCATAAGCTGGGCGGCGACGCGCGCCAGGAAAGCGCCCGGGTGCCGCTGGAGCCGTATCTGATTTACGGTGATAACCAGCTGTCGCTCTATTTCAATATCGAAACTAAAGAGGCCGCGCCCTGTAGCGTGCTGCTGAACAACAATATCAAGAGCCGCATCGACGAAGATTCGTGGATCGATTTGAGCAAAACGCGCCACTTTTCGCTGCTGCCGAACCTCTCCTACTTTGTGGGCGCGTCCTTCCCGTTCACCCGGTTGGCGGATTTCTCGCAAACCGTGCTGCTGCTGCCAGAAACCCCGGCGGACAGCGAAGTCGGCACCCTGCTGGATTTGGCAGCCCGCTCCGGTATCGCCACCGGCACCGCGCTGTACCATAACCGCGTGATGTTTGGCCTGCCCTCAGGCGGCGCCAACCTGGCGTTCCTGAACCAAAGCGACGTGCTGGCGGTTTCTACCCTCGACCAGAACGCGTTCAACCGCGCCCTGCTGGCCCAGTCGCCATTTACCGTCAATGAACATACCTTTGGGGTGCGCGAGCCGACGATGTGGCAAACCGCCCAACGCTACCTTGAAGGTGACTGGACCGCATCGGGCGTTGATGCCGATCGCTACTTCTCCTCGAACGAAGCCTGGCGCGGGTTCGTGAGCTTCCGCTCCCAGTGGAACCCGTCGCGGCTGGTGGTGATGGCGATCGGCAGCAATGGCGATCAGCTTTCCCGTCTGTATACCGACCTGAACTCGGCACGCATCAATGCCGGTATTCGCGGCGACGTGGCCATCATTACCGATGAAAACGGCGTGCGCAGCTTCCGTGTCGGCCAGCAGTTCCCCAGCGGGCAGATGCCCTGGTACATGATGGTGGTGTGGTACGCCAACCAGCATTCGGCGCTGCTGGCGATCGTCGGGCTGCTGTTCGCCACCGTGATAGGGTTAAGTCTGTACGCGTTACTGAAAAGACGTGCGCATAAGCGCCTGAATCCGCAGGATTATGATAGTGAGTAAAGGTGGTAACAACATGAATCACAACAAAAATACCGCCAGACCATGGACGACACTCTGCCTGTTCGGCGGCTTGACCGTCGGTGCGATGTCCGCCCAGGCGGCGGACAACAATCCCGCCCTGAAAGCGCTGTTCGACCAGGCCAATTACTGGCATGAAAAATCCCATGACGACCTGGCGAAAGAGTCGCTGCGCAAAGTGCTGATGGTGGACGCCAATAACACCCAGGCCATGTACCTGATGGCGCTGTGGGCGCAGCAGGCGGGCGATCTGAAAACCGCCGCCCAGTGGCGCGCACGGCTGGCGGCGGTCTCGCCGCAGGATCCGAACCTCCAGGCGCTGGATAACGCCAGACAGCTTCAGCAGGTGCCGCGCGGCCAGCTGGATCTGGCGCGCCAGCAGGCCAGAAGCGGCAATATCCCGGCGGCGCTCAATACCTGGAACACCCTGTTTAAGGGCGGTGAACCGCCGCAGAGCCTCGCGCCGGAATACTATCTGACCATGGCCGGGGATAAATCATTGTATCCGCAAGCGGTCAGCGGCCTGCGCCAGATCGTGACGCAATATCCGCAGGATAACGCGGCGCGCATCGCATTAGGCAAGGTGTTGACCTATCAGGAGTCCACCCGCCGGGAAGGGATCGACATTCTGCAAAATATGGCCAGCGGCAGTAAAGACGCCGACGCGGCCCTGCGCCAGGCGCTGCTGTGGCTGGGGCCGCGCGCGGGCGACGAGCCGTACTATCAGACCTTTTTGCAGCGCCATCCGCAGGATACCGATGTTCAGAACCATTACCGCACCAATATCGGCGGCGCGGCCAGGGGACAGGGCTTCGACGCGCTGAATGCCGGCAATACCGATGTCGCGCGCGGCCAGTTCGAGCAGGTGCTACAGGCGAATCCGGAAGACGCCGACGCGCTGGCGGGGATGGGCTATGTTGCCCAGCGCCGTGGCGATTACGCCGCTGCCGCCCAGTACCTGAACCGGGCGGCAAGCCTGGGCGGGGAGCAATCTGACGAACGTAAAAAGCAGGCGGAGGATGCGGCGTTTTACGGCCAGCTCGCCGCCGCCCAGAACGCGCTGAAACAGGGCGACGTCAATCAGGCGTTAAGCCTGAGCGCCCCCCTCGCCCAGCAGAGCGGCGAACACGGCATCGCGGCGAAGCTGTTCCGCGCCGATGTGCTGCGCCGCAATAAAAACTATCCCGAGGCCGAGCAGGCGCTGCGCGGCGTGCTCGCTGAGCAGGCGGATAACGCCTCTGCCCGCGAGAATCTCTATTACGTGTTGCGCGAGCAGAATAAAACCGCCGAGGCGCAATCGGTGTTGCAAACCCTGCCCGCCAGTTTACAGGCCCGTTTACAGCCGCGCGTCTCCGGCGGCAACCCCACCGATCCGATCCGCCGCCAGGCGCAGCAGGCGGTGGCCAGCGGCGATACCCAACGGGCGATCGCGCTGCTGGAGCAGGGCGTCGCGCGCTACCCTTCCGATCCGTGGCTGCGTCTCGATCTGGCTCGCCAGCTGCAAAAACAGGGGCGCAGCGCCGAAGCCACCAATCTTATGGCACCGGCATTCCGGCCCGGCGCCAGCAATACCCAGCTTTATTCCGCCGCGCTGTTTGCCAGTGAAAACAACGGCTGGCAGCAGGCGCAAACTCTGCTGTCGCGTATTCCTGCCTCCAGCCAGAATAGCGATATGCGCGAACTGGCCCAGCGGGTGAACTACAACCTGCAAATGACCACCGCCGAGCGCTACCTGGCGCAAGGCGATACCGTCGCCGCCGCCAATACTCTCAAGGCGCTGGCTTCCCGTCCGCCGCAAAGCCCCGCCGACGCGGGCAAGCTGGCGCGGATGCTGGCAGAGACCGGCGATCTGGGCGGCGCGGTAACCGTGGTACGCGACAATATGCGCCGTGGCGTGCAGGGTAATGCCGGTGACTATGCCGACCAGATTACGGTGCTGAACCAGGCCGGACTCAGCGGCGAGGCGCAGTCCTGGCTGGCCAACCCGGAATTGCGGGCGCGCAGCACCCCGACGCAATTAGCGAATATTCAGCAGGGCTACGTGATTAACGAAGCCGACCGGCTACGGGTGCAGGGTAACTATGCGGCGGCGTATGACAAGCTGATCCGCGCCATGCAAAACGATCCGCAAAATACCGATCTGATGTTCGCCATGGCGCGCCTGTACCAGTCCGGCAAAATGAACAAAGAAGCTGGCGTGGTATACGACTACCTGATAACCCGCGACACCCCGCAGCAGGATGCCCGGGTGGGGGCCATTGACGTGGCGCTGGCGGAAGGGAATACCGACCGCGCGCGCCAGCTGGCGGCAGGGCTGCGCAACAACGACACGCCGGACCGCCTGCTGCTTCAGGCGCGCGTCGCCGAAGCGCAAGGCAACCATCAGCAGGCGATGAGCTACCTGCGTTCCGCGCGCGGAAAGCTGTTAGGCCTGCAGGGCGCGGGCGGCGACACGTCGCCGATGCTCGGCGGCCTGGCGCTGGCGGATAACCCGTTTATCACCACCGCCAGCCGCAGCGAAGCGACCACGCCGTCAGTCTATGGCCAGGCGATGCCGTGGCAGGTTGCGCAGCTGGCGCGTAATCCGCAAACCGCGCCGCCCGCCGCCGTGCGCACCGATCTGCCGATAGAGAGCGCCCAGGCCGGTACGCTGCGTCAGGTGGATAACATGATCGAGCAGCTCACCGAGAAAACCGCCACCTGGACGCGCGGTTCCGTGGCGGCGCGCGGGCGCGATGGCGAAAGCGGGCTCAGCAAACTCACCGAAATTAAATCGCCGCTCCAGTGGTCGACGGTGCCGTTTGGCGACTCGCGCTTTGACATTAACGTCACGCCGATTAGCCTGAACGCCGGTAGCGCTTCCGAACAGGCGAGCACCCGCTTTGGTACTGGGGCATTGATCCAGGGCGAAGTGGCGCAAGGCATTTATAACGCCTCCACCACCACGCCGCCAACCCGGCCTAATCTTGACACCATCGATGTGCCGTCCCAGGGATCGCAAAAAGCGTCCGGCGTGGAGGTGGGCATGGCGCTCACCGGGGACCAGTACAAAATCGACGTAGGATCGACGCCGCTCGGCCAGGATCTCAACACCGTGGTGGGCGGGATCCAGTGGTCGCCGCAGTTAACTGACTATCTGAAGCTGATCCTTACCGGCGAACGCCGCGCGGTGGTGGACAGCCTGCTCTCCTATGTGGGCGTGGAAGACAAATACAGCGGCAAGAAGTGGGGCCAGGTCACCAAAAACGGCGGCAGCGCCCAACTGAGCTATGACAACGGCGATGCCGGTTTTTACGCCGGATTCGGCCTGTATAACTATCTGGGCGAAAACGTGCCGAGCAACAGCAATGCGACGGGTTCAGCCGGGGTTTATCTGCGGCCTTTACGCGCCGATGACCGCGAGCTGAAAACCGGCATCAGCATGACCTACATGGATTTCTCCAAAAACCTGAGCTACTTCAGCTACGGCCAGGGTGGCTATTTCAGCCCGCAGGACTACGTCAGCGTCTCTTTCCCCATCGACTATTCTCAAACCTTCGACAACTGGAAAATGTCGGTGGGGGCATCGCTGGGTTACCAGTCCTACACTCAGGACAAGAGCGCTTACTTCCCTGGCGACAAGCGTCTGCAGTCGCAGCTGGAAGACTACGTCGCCAACGGATTCGCCAAAGAGGCGTATTACAGCGGCAATAGCGAAAACGGCCTGGGCTATAACCTGCGTGCCGCCGCCGACTATAAAATCAATAAGGACATGACCATCGGCGGCCAGGTGGGGTACGACACCTTTGGCGATTACAACGAAAGCACCGCGCAGCTCTACTTCCGTTATCTGCTGGGGAATAACTAAGATGAATGACGCACAACTTTTGCAGTATTTCCAGAATCAACAAACCCAGTCAGGATGGTTTGCACTGCTTCATACCATGGTCGAAAACATGGTGGCGAACGTGGGCGAATCCCAGAGTCACGCCTTCCTGACGCAGATGGGCGACGATCTTGGCAAGCGATTTCCGCTGGCGCTATCAAATACGGTAGGTGAACTGGAACTGGCGATAAATAAGCAACTTGCGGATTTCAACTGGGGGTATATTGATATCGAAGCCAGCGAAACCGCCCTGCTTATTCGTCACAGGGCGTTACCCACTCCCCCCGATGAAGCCAGACAAGCGGCCTGGAGCAGCGCGATGAGCGCCGTTCTGGAGGGATTATACGCGCGCTGGTTGCAGTCTCAGGGGGGGAAACCCACGGTGTCGTTATGGCGCGAAGCCGCGCCGTCGGCCACTGAGGTCCATTTCAGATATCAAAATAGCCGATGAGGTGAATGCATGTTGCAGCGATGCAAAACGCTGTTTGTGGCCATGATGGTGTTGCTGACCAGCCAGTGCGCGCTGGCCGGCAGCGCGTGGGACAGTTATAAAGCGCGGTTTTTAATGCCCGACGGGCGCATTATCGATACCGGCAATAACAGCGTCAGCCACACCGAAGGCCAGGGTTTTGCCATGATGATGGCGGTAATGAACGATGACCGCGCCAGCTTCGACAAAATTTGGGGATGGACCAACAAAACCTTAAAGAACCCGGATAATGGCCTGTTCTACTGGCGCTATAACCCGGTAGAAGCCCAGCCGATCACCGATAAAAACAATGCCACCGATGGCGATACCTTTATCGCCTGGGCGCTGTTGAAAGCGGGCGAGAAGTGGCGCAATAACGACTATCTCAGCGCCTCGGACGCCATCGCTAAAGCGATTGTCGCCCATAACGTGATCAGCTACGCGGGCTACAAAGTGATGCTGCCCGGGGCGAACGGGTTTAATCTCAACAGCAATATCAACCTCAACCCGTCGTACTTTGTCTTCCCGGCGTGGCGTGATTTAGGCAATCGCAGCCATTTAATGGTCTGGAAAGATCTCATCAACGACGGCCAGAAACTGCTGGGAAAAATGCGTTTTGGCAACGGACAGCTCCCGGCGGACTGGGTATCGCTGTATGCCGACGGGCGAATAACTCCCGCCAGACAGTGGCCCGCGCGCTTTAGCTACGATGCCATCCGCGTGCCGCTGTATGTGAAATGGTATGCGCCGCAAAGCCCGCTGCTGGAGCCGTACAAAGCGTTCTGGGGCCAGTATTCACGTACCCAGACCCCTGCCTGGATCAACGTGACCACTAACGATCCTGCTCCGTATATGATGGACGGCGGCATTCTGGCGGTGCGCGATCTCGTGCTGGGGCAACTGCCGAAAGGCGAACCGCAAATCACCGCCCAGGAAGATTATTACTCCGCCAGCCTGAAAATGCTGGTCAGCCTGGCGGCTCGCTAACGGGAATACCGCGCTTACTGACGGCTTTTGACCGGTAAGCGCGATCCCTTACTCAAAAACAGTGAATTATTTTTTATCTATACAAAATAAGACACACCCTTTTTTTCATATCGCCTTTAAATCAGTAATATTAAGCTTATCTCATAGACAAGACGCTAATTCTTTTAAAAAGATGCTATGGGGCAGCAACTCCCTGGAGATTTACTTAATATGAGTTGCTTTAACTAGTGAGCGTTAAGCAACAACGATCATGAAGATAAAAGGAAGATTTAATGACTTCGATAATGAAAATAATTGCGACGTTGGCAGGCTTATTTATTGGAGCTTCATTACTAAGCGGCTCCTGCGTAGCATTCACAACATGGTACGCGCTCCCGAAAGAATTATCTAATTTTATCATTACCTTACTTACTTTAACCTCTCTGGTAATCATAATTAATAAATTAGTGAGGCTCTTATTAAACGGATTATGATAGCTGATAATATACGTATTTATTGGAGTCAGGGCATATCTATGCAGTAACAAGAATAATTTCTTGAAGCTCAAATGCCTTACGCACCCCATCGCTCAGCGTCTCCTCCACCACCAGCACGTCAATCTCATCGCAGCGGGCCACGGTAAAACGGGCGATGCCGGGAATTTTATTCGCCGTCAGCGCCACGATGGTTTGATTGCTTTGGCGGATCGCCGCTTTTTTGAATTCGCAATCGGCATAATCAAAACCGGTCAGCCCGGTCTCCGGGCTCATGGCGCACCCGCCAATAAATGCCTGGTCGAAAATAATGGTTTTTAGCTGATCCAGCGCGTGGCTACCCACGCAGCCGCCCATATTTTTCTGGATTTGCCCGCCCAGCATAATCACGTCAATCAGCGGATGTTTTAACAGCACTGCGGCGATATCCGGCGCGTTGGTGACCACGGTGAACTGAAGATCGTCCGGTAAAACGGACGCCATCGCCAGGTTGGTGGTCCCGGCATCAATAAAAATACAGGTGCCGTTTTTCACCAGTTGGGCACAGCGCTGCGCCAGCAGGCCTTTTTCTGCGTGATGGTGCGCTTTTCGGTGCGTGAAGTTTTCACCATCCTGCAATTGTAATACCGCGCCGCCGTAAACCTTTTTGCAGATCCCCTCTTTGCTGAGTTCGTGCAGATCGCGGCGAATAGTATGCTCCGAAACCTGTAACTGCACGGCGAGATCGCTACAGATCGCGCGGCCATGTTGTTGCAGGGTCTGGCGGATCAGCGCTTGTCGCTGCTCCGGGAAAGCTGCATAATCGAGCATATAAACCCTTAAATTATCATAAACGAGCTATAGTGAGCATAGTCCTGCAACCCGGCCCCTGCTGTCAACGGCATCCGGCCTGATTGAATATGAAATTTGAAGAGGATCCACATGTCCCAACATCGTTCCGGCGTTTCATCGGCATTTGCGACTCGCCTTGTTTTCTTTATTGCCGGATTTGTTACGGCGGCCTGGGCGGTGATCGTGCCGTTCGCCCGCAGTAATACCGGCGTCAACGAGGCCACGCTGGGTACGCTGTTGCTGTGCCTTGGTGTGGGCGCGCTGATTGCGATGCCGGTAACCGGCCTGTTGACCAGTAAATTCGGCTGCCGCCGCGTGATCCTCAGCGCCGTCGGGTTTATTGTGTTGACCACCCCCCTGCTGTCGGTGATTAACGATCCGCTGCTGCTGGCGGGCGTGCTGCTGCTGTTTGGCGTCGGCGTGGGCGTGACCGACTGCGCCATGAACATTCAGGCCATCCTGGTAGAGAAAGCATCGCCGGTGCCGGTGATGTCCGGGTTCCACGGCATGTACAGCGTGGGCGGGATTGCCGGGGCGGGTTTTCTGACGCTGCTGCTCACGCTGGGGATGACGATTTTTACCGGCACTTTGCTGGTCACCCTGGCGGTGATTGTGATGACGTTTATTAGCCGCTCCGGATTGCTCGACTACGCCAATCCTTCAGAAGGCCCGGCGTTTGCCATTCCCCGCGGCGCGGTACTGTTGCTGGGGATCGTCTGCTTTGCCGTGTTCCTGACCGAAGGCACGGTGCTGGACTGGAGCGCCGTCTACCTGACCGACGTGCGCAATATCCCGGCAACCCTCGGCGGGCTGGGCTATACCTGCTTCGCCATCGCCATGACCCTGTTCAGATTAACCGGCGACCGCATTATCGCCCGGCTGGGACGCCTGCCCGTCGTATTGGGCGGGTCGATTATCGCGGCAGTCGGCCTGGCGCTGGTAACTTATATTCCCTCCTGGGAGTTGTCGCTGCTGGGCTATGTGCTGGTGGGCGCGGGCTGCGCCAATATCGTGCCGGTGATGTTCTCAGCAGTAGGTCGCCAGACCGTGATGCCGCAGGCGGCGGCGGTTCCGGCCATCACGACTCTGGGCTATCTGGGCGTACTCAGCGGCCCCGCGTTTATCGGCTATGTGGCGCATTTCAGCTCACTGTCTTTCGCGTTCTCGCTAATCATGGTGCTGATGCTGATGGTCGGCGCGCTCTCTCTTACCCTTAACCTTGGACATCAGGCCGTCACGGCGGAGAACTCATGAAAATTGCACACGTAGCGCTCTGGACGCGCGACCTGGCGGCGCAGCAGGCATTCTGGCGCGAGATGTTTGGCGGCGTCAGCAACGCACTGTACGCCAGTAAAAACCGACCGGGATTTCAGTCGTATTTCATCAGCCTGCCCGACGGCCCGACCATCGAATTAATGACCCTGCCCGAACTGGGCGATGGGCCAAACGGCCAGGAGCTGACGGGATGGGCGCATATCGCCGTTAACGTCGGCGCGAAACAGGAAGTTGACGCCATGGCCGATCGTGCCGCGCAAGCCGGCATTCTGGTCAGCCCGCCGCGTACCACCGGGGACGGATTTTACGAGGCGGTGATCCGCGATCCCGATGGCAACCTGATTGAACTGGTGGCGTGACCGCGTTTATTCCGCCCCGCTGACCGGATGGGATCCGCAGGAGCCCCGGATCACCAGCGCGGGCGGTAAAATGATCCGCTTCGGCGGTTCATCGTTCCCCTGAATACGGCTGTACAGCAACTCCCCCGCTTTACGGCCAATCTCTTTCGCCGCCACCGATACCGTGGTTAACGCGGGCTGCACCAGGGCCGCCTCGGTGATATCGTCAAATCCCACCAGCGCAAAATCCGGGCCTGGCGTGCGGCCCATTTTTCGCAGCGCCTGCATCACGCCAAGCGCCACAATGTCCTGATAGCACACGGCGGCGGTTATTTGTGGATATGCGGTCAACAATGTTTCCGCGACCCGCGCGCCATCGCTCTGGCTGGCCTGCGAGGCGACAATCCATTCCGGCTTCGGCGACAGGCCATGCTCAATCAGCTTGCTGGTAAAACCGCCGATACGCTGGGCGCGGGTGCCGGAATTATGGCTGCCGCCGATAAACGCGATATGCCGGTGGCCCAGTTTTAGCAGATGCGCGGTAGCCAGCTGGGTGCCGAAAAAGTTATCAGTGCCGACGTAATCGAAATCCGCATCCCCAAAACTACGCACCGTCAGGATCACCGGAATATTGCGCCGCTTCAGCGCGTCAAAAAAAGCCTGCGGCGTGTCGCGCGCGGCGCACAGTACCATGCCGCAGGCGTTGTTGCGCATCAGTGAATCAACAAACCGCTGCTGGCGCTCGCCAGATTCTTCGCTGTTAGCGAGAAACAGCAGCAGATCGTGGCGCTCCATTTCGTGACTTAGCCCGGCGGTCATCTCACTGTAAAACGGGTTAGTGATGTCGTGCAGCAGTAGCCCGACCTGATTGCTGCTACGGTTGCGTAAATTCGCTGCGGTCTGGTTGTAAACATAACCGGACTCATCCAGCGCGTGCAGCACCCGCTCCCGGGTAGCCTGTGAAATCCGTCCCCGGTTGCGCAGCACCATAGAAACGGTCGCGGTGGAAACACCCGCACGTGCGGCGACCTGCGCCAGTGTGACTGTCGTCATGCATCCTCCTCTGTCTGCCAACAGATTAATCGAATAACCTGTTTTTTGCACTTTATCCTGTGAGATGTTTCACAACACCGCCCATAAACGACGTGTTGTTGCCATAAATGGCGGGTTAATCGCGTTAACCACTCTTCCCAGAATCGGTTAATCGATTAATCTTTTAGCAAGAATTATGGGAGAGCATATGAAACAGACAGCCTATGATAAATACCCGGAAATCACGGTTTCGGGTTTTGAAAATCAGGCCTGGCAGGGATGGGATGACATCGTTGCCGCGCTAAACGCGAAGCGTCCCGACCAGGGGAAAACGGTACTGGTGATTGACTGTTATCCCGGCGTCAGACTGGCGGAACTGGAAAAACAACTGCTGCCCCGGCTCGCGCCGCAGCTAACCCTCAATGCGGAAACCGCCCGGCTGGATGAAGCGCATTTGCACGACCTGCTGGCCCGCAATCTCACAGACGATCGGGTGTTTGGCGTGCTCTCATGCCACCAGTTGCCTGAATTCTTCTCTGCGCAGCGGCTGGCGCAACTGCGTCAGGATGTTGAGCGCGTTGAGCAGGGTCTGGTGGTGATTTACGGCCCCGGCGCGGCGCTGGTGCATCCGGGTGATGTGCTGGTCTATGCCGATCTGGCGCGCTGGGAAATCCAGCAGCGGATGCGCAGCGGCGAACTCGGCAACTGGGGCGTTGAAAACCAGCATGAAGACATGCTTCGCCGCTACAAACGCGCCTTCTTCATTGAATGGCGGGTGTTTGACCGCCATAAAACGCCGCTGCTGAAGCGAGCTGACTTTGTGCTGGATACTACGCAGAAAGATCGGCCAAACCTGGTCAGCGGCGATGCGCTGCGCGCCGGTCTTGAGCAAGCGACCCGCCAGCCGTTTCGCGTGGTGCCCTTCTTCGACCCTGGCGTGTGGGGCGGCCAGTGGATGAAACAGCAATTCGATCTCGATCCCTCTGCGGCGAATTACGCATGGTGTTTTGACTGTGTGCCCGAGGAAAACAGCCTGTTCTTGCGCTTCGGCGCAGTGCGGATCGAGATCCCCTCTCAGGATGTGGTGTTATTACAGCCGCGTCCCTTATTGGGTGAAAAAGTCCACGCCCGGTTTGGGGCCGAATTCCCGATCCGCTTCGACTTTCTCGACACCATGGATGGCCAGAATCTGAGTTTTCAGGTCCATCCGCTGACGGAATACATTCAGCAGCAGTTCGGTATGCATTACACCCAGGATGAAAGTTATTACATCCTCGACGCAGAGCCGGGCGCGGTGGTGTATCTGGGGACGCAAACCGGCACCCAGCCGCAGGCGATGCTGGACGATCTGCACGCCGCCCAGCGCGGAGAGAAGCCGTTTGACGACCAGCGCTTCGTGAATCAGATCCCGGCGCGCAAGCACGATCACTTCCTGATCCCCGCCGGGACCGTGCACTGTTCCGGTAAAGGCACCCTGGTGCTGGAGATCAGCGCCACGCCGTATATTTTCACCTTCAAACTGTGGGACTGGGGCCGCCTGGGGCTGGACGGTCTGCCGCGCCCGGTGCACCTGGAGCATGGCGCCCAGGTGATTGACTGGCAGCGTGACACCCGTTGGGTGGAAAAACATCTGGTGAACCGGATCGAGCCCATCGCCCAGGGCGACGGCTGGCGCGAAGAACGCACCGGCCTGCACGAGCGGGAATTTATCGAAACTCGCCGCCACTGGTTTAGCGCGCCGGTTACTCACCACACCCACGGCGGCGTTAATGTGCTCAATCTGGTGGAAGGGGCGGAAGCGCGGGTGGACAGCCCAACCGGCGCATTTGAACCCTATATCGTGCACTACGCCGAAACCTTTATCGTGCCCGCCGCCGTGGGCGAATACCGCATTTCGCCCTGGGGTGAAAGCGTCGGACAAACGCTGGCGACGGTCAAAGCCTGGGTAAGGGGGTAATCATGATTCATTTTATAGTCGCCAGCCACGGACCGCTCGCCCAGGCACTGCTGGAAAGCAGCCGCATGGTATACGGCGAACTGCCGCACGTGCAGGCGGTCACGCTGGATGAACAGCGCGGTATTGAAGGATTTAAACAGGATTTCGCGGCGGTAATGGCCCTGGCGCGTGAGGGCGCGGACGGCGTGCTGGTGCTGTGCGATATGCAAAGCGGCACGCCGTGGAACGTCGCCTGCCATTACGCGTTTTCCCCGGACGGTGTACCGCCGGTCGCCGTGGTCGCCGGGGTGAATTTCCCGATGCTGCTGCTTAGCGACGAGGTAGCCCCGCTAACCGATGTTCACGCCGCCGCCGCGCTGTTACTGGAAATGACGCAGCCGACGCTGATTAAGGCCGTGCCCGTTTCTTCATTCACCTCAGACGATTTTTAAGGAGCCCGCTATGAGTCTCTCATTTGTACGTATTGACGACCGCGTCATTCATGGGCAGCTCGTGACACGCTGGGCCAAAGAGCTGCCCTGTGACGGCATCATCGCCATCGATGACGCCGTCGCGGCCGATCCCCTGCTCTCCTCGGTGATGAAGGGCGCGGTGCAGGACACCAAAGTGTGGCTGTTCGATACCGCTACCGCCATCGAAAAACTGCCGAAAGTGATTGCCAGCGAAAAACGCTATTTTGTGATCGGCAAATCACCCGTGACGCTCCAGCGCATCGAATTGGCCGGGATTAGCCTGCAAAACGCCAACGGTAAGATCAATGTCGGCCCGATGAGCGCGCGCGCCAATACCACCACTATCGGACCCAACCAGTCGGTGAACGCTGAAGAAACCGCCGCGTTCGACTGGCTTGCCGCCCATGGTCACGCCATTGAATTTCGGCTGGTTCCCGATGCCAGTTGCTATAGCTGGCAGGACGCCCGGCAAAAAATAAAATGAGGAGCGCATCATGATTGTTGAAGCCACATTGATTGGCATTCTTTGCTATCTGGGGGCGTTAAGCAGCCCCTGGCTGTTTGGCCTGACGGGCGGCTGGTATTTGATTACCCGCCCGCTGGTTTCCGGGATGTTGGTCGGCCTGATCCTCGGCGATGTGACCACCGGCATTATCATCGGCGTGGCGGTGCAGGCGGTGTATATCGCGATGGTGACGCCGGGCGGCTCTATGCCTGCCGACCTGAATTTCGTCGCATTCCCGGCCATTGCGCTGGGCATTCTTTCCGGTAAAGGGCCGGAAGTGGCCGTAGCGCTGGCCGCCACGATTGGTATCGCCGGGACCATTCTGTTTAACGCGATGATGGTACTTAACTCGTTCTGGAACCACCGCGCCGATGTGGCGCTGGAACGCGGCGACGAGCGCGGCATCTATCTCAACAGCGCCATTTTTCCGCAGGCCACTAACTTCCTGTTGCGCTTTGTGCCGACCTTTATCGCGGTCTACTTTGGCGCGCAGTACATCAGCGAGTTTATGGACAGCCTGCCGCGCATGGTGCTGTCGATCATGAACGTGCTGGGCGGCATTCTACCGGCGGTGGGCATCGCGATCCTGCTGAAGCAAATCATCAAAAACTACAGCATGTTGATCTATTTTTTGGTCGGTTTCGTGTGCATCGTATTTCTGAAACTAAACATGGTCGCGCTGGTGATCGTGGGGGCGCTACTGGCGCTGATCCATTACAACTACAAACCGGAAACCCAGCCAGCGGTGAAAGCCGCTTCGCCTGCCGATGATGAGGATGAATTCTGATGGAAGCGCGTAAACTCACCCGCAAAGATCTGCGCCGTTGCTGGCGCGCCTGGATGATGCATAATCTTTCCTCCATGAGCTTTGAACGGCTGGAATCCTTTGGGTTCTGCCTCAGCATGTTGCCGGTCGCCCGCAAACTCTACCCGGATGCCGCGGCGCGCACCGAAATGCTGCGTCGCCACGCGTCGTTCTATAACACTGAACCGCAGATCGGCGCGATTGTTAACGGCATGGCCCTGGGCCTGGAAGAGAAAAAGGCCAATGGCGAACCCATCGACGGGGAAACCATTAACACCCTGAAAGTGGGCCTGATGGGGCCGCTGGCCGGAATTGGCGACTCAATGATCCCCGGTATGCTGATCCCGATTTTGCTCAGTATCGGCATGGCGCTGGCGGCAGGCGGGAGTATGCTCGGCCCGCTGTTTTACACCGTGGCGTGGCTGGCGATTATCATCCCGGGATCGTGGTTTCTGTTTCTCAAAGGCTACCAGATGGGCTCCGGCTCGGTGGAAATGCTGGTTAGCAGTCGTTCAACCCGCCTGCGCGAAGCGTTGTCGCTGCTCGGCGTGTTTGTGATGGGCGGCGTGGCCGCGAGCTATGTCAAGCTGGGCACCGGCCTGGAGTTTGTCACTAACGACGGGGTCAATATTCATGTTCAGCAAATGCTT
This sequence comes from Atlantibacter hermannii, assembly GCF_009907385.1. Lineage (GTDB taxonomy): Bacteria > Pseudomonadota > Gammaproteobacteria > Enterobacterales > Enterobacteriaceae > Atlantibacter > Atlantibacter hermannii_A. The sequence continues at coordinate 172,332 of NZ_JAAATR010000018.1, read as the reverse complement.
GATGGGATCTTCCCGCAATTACTGCCGCTGATCGTGGTGCTGGGCACCTGGTATTTGATGGCGAAGCGCGGAGTATCGCCGGTTAAAGCAATGCTGCTGTTGCTGATCCTCGCCGCGCTGGGGGTTGCAACCGGACTGTTCGCTGGATAAAACAGTCAATCACGTTAACCGGGGCCTGCGCCCCGGTTTTTTTATGGGTGGAAATTGCGCCACAGACCGGCGACCCGATCGGGTTTAGAGATAAACTGAAAACGCGTGGGATCGTCGATAAACTGCTGATAAATGGGCTCATCGGTAATGCCGAACTCGCTGTAGCGACGCGGCGTAATCACCTGTAAGCGCCCCGGCTGATAGTGGGCGTTATGCTGCCAGACGATATGGCTATCCTGAACCAGCGGATACCACGCCAACCCCTTATGCGCCCGCACGGCGTCGTACTCAAAGCCATATTCTCGATCGCACCATGCCCCGAAAGTCAGCGGCTCGTTAACAGAGGCGGAGATCGTCGCATGCCCCCATCCCGGCGGCACCAGCACTTTTTCGCCCGGCCCGGCGATGACCGCAAAGCAGCGCCCCGGATCGTCCTCCACAAACTCCTGCATATAAACAATCGCTTTGCCCTGCCAGATTTCATATAACTCCGGCGGAGACCAGCCGCTGTGCTGGCTGATGCGGTGGATATGGCCCTGGCTGCGCACCGGCTCATCACCCAGCTGCCCTGCGGCATACGTCACCACGCCGAACAGCAGCATGCGCTTTTGCAGTTCTTCGCGATCCTGCAGGCGCGCAACATCCATCGCGATGGCGTAGACCACCTCCGGCCCGCTACAGTCCGGATTGCGCAGCGAGGCGCGGATTTGGTCAAGCGTGCGCACTTCAGGCATTGGCCCGATGACGTCGTCACCGTAGCTGAATCCCAGCGGCTGATGATGAACGGCCATATTCAGACCGTACTTTGCTTTCGTATCAGTCATGCTTCACCGCCATAATCCGCACTTTTCCTGCCTCTTCAATAACCCTCAGCGCAAAGCCGTGCGGCAGCGAAGCGTAGTCGTGCCCGGCAATGGCCGGCCAGACGGCCAGCGCGCGCAACGTTTGCAAACCGGTGTTAACTAAACGATGGGCGGTAAAACCTGGGATGATATGGATTGAACCGGCGAAGACGGATTCGGTCCACGCTTCGCCCTGCTCGTTTTGCAGCAATAACAGGCCCTCGCCCCCAAGACCAAAATACACCTCGCCCTGCTCACGGCGCTGATGAAAATGCCCCCGCGTCATAAAATATTCGTCGCCGACTTTACCGGGATAAAGGTGGGTGACGCCGACATACAGTTCGCCTTCGCCGCCAGGGGTATCCAGCATCTCCACATCATAAGCGGGCTGCTGGCCCCGGGCGTAAAGAGCGTTGCTGTCGGCAAACACGGCAGTGAGATCCCCGAGGCGGGTAGTTTTGCGGATAATCGGGCCACGGCTTAGCGCACCCGTTGCCCATGCAAGCTGAAAGGGTTGGATCAGTGAATGATTCATGTTTATCTCCGGCCCGAGGAGAACAACAGACTCATCCTGACAGATTAATCGATTAACCTGTAGCGTGCCGCGTTTAACCTGCCAGGCAGATCACAGATTTATGGCATCTGCGCCATAACTTCCGCCACCCACTGACGGAATCCATCAACATCCAGATCGATTGCCACATGGGCATTGGCAGGCTTACCCAGACGATTGTCAAGATCCACCACCGTGGTACCCGCGGTGTACTCGCCGTGAGTTTCAACCGCCACGAAGCAGCGTTTCAGCGTAAACAGTTGTGGCTTAACCAGGTACGCGATGGCGCAGAGATCGTGCATACGTAGCCCGGTGCTCATGCTGCCGCTGCGGTAGTGGCTGAACAGGGCGTGAAGCATTTTTCCGGTGGCGTTGCGTTCCGGCAGCGTCGCCAGAAATTCCGGCGTGAGCACCGCCTGACTGGTGACGTCCAGCCCGCACATCACAATCTCCAGCCCGCTGGCGAACACGCGCGCCGCCGCTTCAGGGTCGATCGCCATATTAAATTCCGCGTTGGGCGTGAAATTCCCGCGTCCCGCAGAACCGCCCATCAGGACCAGGCGCTGAATGCGCGGCAGGCAATCCGGGTACTGGGTCAGCAGCAGGGCAATATTGGTCAGCGGCCCAATGGCCACCAGCGTGATGGGTTCCGGGCTCGCCATCAGCCGTTGGTAAGTGGCGTCAGCGGCGGTCTGGGCCAGCATTTTGCGGTCATGTTCGATAAACGTATACCCTTCCATCCCCGATTCGCCGTGCACATAAGCCGCATCACGCAGCGGACGCACCAGCGGGGTCGCTGCGCCGCGCGCCACCGGTACGTCGGCATTCCAGAAATTGACCAGTTGCAGGGCGTTACGGGTGGTTTTATCCACGCTCACGTTTCCCGCTACCGTGGTAATCAATTTTAACGACAGGGAGGGCGCAAACAGCGCGGCGGCAATGGCGACGGCATCATCAATGCCCGGATCGGTATCTAAAATAATTGGCAACGGTTTCACTGCAAGCTCCTAAAAAAAATGCCAGACGACATTGCCTGGCATTTTTGCTCGTTTTAACGGAATCGCTATTCGACTTCCCGCACGTCCATACGCAGTTCTTTCGGCACTTCGAAAACAATGTTTTCTTCCCGGCCCGTCAGTTCACGCGTTTCACCGCCGCCTAACGTCTGTAACCGTTTCAGAACATTTTGCACCAGAATATCGGGTGCCGATGCCCCCGCCGTGACGCCAACGCAGGCCGCGCCATGCAGCCACGACTCGTCAATATCGCTGGCATCGTCAATCAGATAGGCTTTTTTACCCATCCGCTGAGCCAGTTCCGCCAGGCGGTTAGAGTTGGAAGAGTTTTTCGACCCCACCACCAGCACTACATCCGCTTCCGCCGCCAGCGCGCGTACCGCTTCCTGACGGTTGGTGGTGGCGTAGCAAATATCGTCTTTGCGCGGGCCGATGATTTTCGGGAAGCGACTGCGCAGCGCGTCAATCACGTCCGATGTATCATCCACAGACAGCGTGGTTTGGGTCATAAAGGAGAGATTGCTGTCGTCTTTCACGTCGATTTTCAGCACATCTTCCGGCGACTCCACCAGGTACATGCCCCCTTTCGGGTTGCTGTACTGGCCCATGGTGCCTTCCACTTCCGGATGCCCGGCGTGGCCGATCAGGATCGCTTCTTCGCCGCGACGGCTGGCGCGCGCCACTTCCATATGCACTTTGGTCACCAGCGGGCAGGTGGCGTCAAACACCGTTAAATCACGGCTTTTCGCCTCGTTGCGTACCGCCTGAGACACGCCGTGCGCCGAGAAAATCAGGATCGCGCCGTCCGGCACTTCGCTGATTTGCTCGATAAAAATCGCGCCGCGCTCGCGCAGGCTGTCCACCACGTAGCGGTTATGCACCACTTCATGACGCACATAAATCGGCGCGCCGTAGAGGGTCAGCGCGTTCTCGACAATGCTGATTGCACGGTCAACGCCAGCGCAAAAACCGCGCGGGTTAGCCAACAGGATCTGCATTCAACGTCTCCAGTACCGGATCAACCTCCAGTACGTCGATATCAAAATGAAGGTTCTGCCCGGCAAGTGGATGGTTGAAATCCACCGTGATGGAGTCGCCGTTAATTTCGCGAATCACACCAGGCATTTCCGAACCATCCATGGCGGTGAATAACATGATCGCCCCGATTTCCGGCTCCCCGGCGTCGATAAACTCCCGACGCGAGAAGTACTGGATCATGTCCGGGCTGGGAACGCCAAACCCGGATTCCGGCGGCAGCGTGAAGGATTTTTTCTCCCCCGCGCGCATCTCCAGCAGCTGCGCTTCAAGCCCAGGGGACAGCGAGCCATCCCCCAGCCGGAACAGAGCAGGTTTACCGTTATTGCGGGTCGATTCCGCCGTCGAGCCATCTTCCAGCTTCAGCGTGAAGTGGACCAGCACGGCGCTGTCGCTCTGTACGCTTTTACTCATGATTTCTTTTCCTGGGCCGTTTTGTCGGAAGAGACAAAGAAACCTTCCAGCACGATCAGCGCCGCACCGACGCAAATCGCCGTGTCCGCCAGGTTAAAGGTGGCGAAATGCCAGTCGCCGACGTAGAAGTCGATCATGTCGACCACAAAGCCGTGCCACAGGCGGTCGAACAGGTTGCCCAACGCCCCGCCGATGATTAAAGCATAGGCGATATTGTTGAGCTTCTGGCTGGCTTTGGCGCGATACATCATCACCGCCAGCACCACGCAGATACCAATAGCGATTCCGGCAAAGAACCAGCGCTGCCAGCCGCCCTTATCGGCGAGGAAGCTAAATGCCGCGCCGTAGTTGCGCGCATAATGCAGATTGAGCGACGGGAACAGGGACACCGTATCCCCCAGAGCAAAATTCTGGAGGATCAGGTATTTACTGCCCAAATCGACAATCAGCACGACCACCACCAGCCACAGCCAGCGCAGCCCTGTTGAAAGGATCGGTTTACTCATCAGGCGAACTTACGTTTTTCGCCGTCACCGGCGACGTTGCTGACACAGCGGCCACACAGCTCAGCGTGTTCCGCTACCTGACCGACATCGGTGGTGTAATGCCAGCAGCGCTGACACTTCTCACCCTCGGCTTTGCGTAACGCCACTTTCAGGCCTTTAAGCTGTTCGCTCTGCTGGGCCCCGGCGGACGCCTGTGCATACTCTTCAACTTGCGCCTCAGAGGTCAACAGGACAAATCGCAATTCATCGCCCAGCGCCGTGAGTTTCGCCGCCAGTTCCGGCTGCGCATACAGCGTCACCGCCGCTTCCAGCGAGCCGCCGATGCGTTTGTCGGCACGCGCCTGCTCGATGACTTTGTTGACTTCGCCGCGCACTTTCAGCAGCTCGTCCCAGTAGGCGTCGTTCATGGCTTCGTTGTCGGCCAGGCTGAAAAGACCGTCATACCACTCGCCGGTAAACACATATTTTTCACGATCGCCCGGCAGGTAACCCCAGATTTCATCGGCGGTGAAGGACATGATCGGCGCCATCCAGCGCACCAGCGCTTCTGCGATGTGGTACAGCGCGGTCTGGCAGCTGCGGCGCGCCACGCTGTCCGCTTTCGCGGTGTACTGACGGTCTTTGATGATATCGAGATAGAACGAGCCCATTTCGACGGAGCAGAAGCGCATCAGGCGCTGTACCACTTCGTGGAAGTCGTAGGCTTCGTAAGATTTCACGATATCTTCCTGCGCCGCTTTGGCGCAGCCGACCGCCCAGCGATCCAGCACCACCATCTCTTCCGGCTTAACGCTGTCTTTCACCGGATCGAAACCGTTCAGGTTCGCCAGCAGGAAGCGCGCGGTGTTACGAATGCGGCGGTACGCGTCGGCGGCGCGTTTGAGGATCTCGTCAGAGACCGCCATTTCACCGGTGTAATCGGTCGACGCCACCCACAGACGCAGGATGTCCGCGCCGAGTTTGTTCATTACGTCCTGCGGCGATACGGTGTTGCCGATGGACTTGGACATTTTGCGACCCTGACCATCCACGGTAAAGCCGTGGGTCAGTACCTGACGGTACGGCGCTTTGCCTTTCATGGCGGTAGAGATCATCAGAGAAGACATAAACCAGCCGCGATGCTGGTCGGAACCTTCCAGATACATATCCGCCGCGTGGCCGGCAAACTCCGGACGCACGTCGACCACAGAGGCATGGGTTGAACCGGAGTCGAACCACACGTCCAGGGTATCCGGCACTTTTTCGTAGCTGTCGGCGTCGTCGCCCATGATGTCGCGCGGGTCGAGATCCCACCACGCCTGGATGCCGTCCTGCTCAACGCGTTGGGCAACGGCTTCCATCAGCTCCTGAGTGCGCGGGTGCAGTTCCTGAGTCTCTTTATGCACGAACAGCGACATCGGCACGCCCCAGGTGCGCTGACGGGAGATACACCAGTCCGGACGGTTAGCGACCATCGACTCGATACGCGCCTGGCCCCAGTCCGGGATCCACTGCACGCCTTTGATCTCCCGCAAGGACTGCGCGCGCAGGCCTTTCTGATCCATGCTGATAAACCACTGCGGGGTGGCGCGGAAAATGATCGGCGTTTTGTGACGCCAGCAGTGCGGATAGCTGTGCAGCATTTTTTCTACATGCAGCAGCGCGCCTTTTTCACGCAGCAGGTTAACGATCAGATCGTTAGCCTTGAACACCTGAACCCCGTCCAGCGTCGGGTACGTGCCCGGCAGATACGCGCCGTCCGGGCCTACCGGGTTAGCGGTTTCCAGACCGTATTTCTGGCCGATCACATAGTCGTCCGGGCCGTGGCCAGGGGCGGTATGCACCGCGCCGGTACCCGCGTCCAGCGTCACGTGCTCGCCGAGGATCGCTGGCACGTCGAAATCCAGGAACGGGTGTTTGAAGCGCAACAGCTCCAGCGCATCGCCTTTCACGGTGCCCAGCACGGTGAAATCGGTGATACCGGCGCGTTTCATCACGCTCTCTACCAGCTCTTTCGCCAGGATCAGCGCCTGACCGTCAACCTGCACCAGCGCGTATTCGATATCGGCATGCAGGGAGATGGCGCGGTTAGCTGGCAGGGTCCACGGGGTGGTGGTCCAGATCACCAGCGAAATCGGGCCGTTGACGCGGGTCACGCCAAATTTGGCTTTTACCGCGTCGGCATCAACGGCGTGGAACGTCACGTCGATGGACGGCGAGGTTTTGTCGTAATACTCAACTTCCGCTTCCGCCAGCGCGGAACGGCAGTCTACGCACCAGTGCACCGGCTTGGCACCTTTATGCAGGTGGCCGTTGCCGATGATTTTACCCAGCGCGCGGATGATGTTGGCTTCGGTTTTGAAGTCCATGGTCAGGTACGGGTGCGACCAGTCGCCCAGTACCCCCAGACGGATAAAGTCGGCGCGCTGGCCTTCAACCTGCTCAGCCGCGTACTTACGGCAGGCGGCACGGAATTCCGCCGCTGACACTTTCTCACCCGGTTTGCCGATCAGCTGTTCAACTTTCAGTTCAATCGGCAGACCATGGCAATCCCATCCCGGCACATACGGGGAGTCATAGCCCGCCAGCCCTTTGGATTTGATAATAATGTCTTTCAGAATCTTGTTAACCGAGTGACCAATATGAATGCTGCCATTCGCATAAGGAGGGCCATCATGCAGAATGAAGGTTTTTTTACCTTTTTTCGCCGCACGGATGATGCCGTACAGGTCATCATCGGTCCAACGCGCCAGCATTCCCGGTTCGCGTTTGGCGAGGTCGCCACGCATCGGGAACCCTGTTTCCGGCAAATTCAGGGTAGATTTATAGTCACTCATTAGATTCTCGGTTCCGTATTTCGGTTTGATTAACACCAACAGGCCTAAAGCCGGCTAACTGGTCTTGTTTCCCATCGTCTGGCGGGTAACCCGCCCAAAAAATTCGCGGGCCGTTACGACATCCCTGGCGATTTGCGCTTTCAGTTCATCCAGCGAGGCAAATCGCTGCTCATTACGTATTTTTTTACGCAACACCACATCTATATGGCGTCCGTAAAGGTCCATTGCAATATCTAACAGATGAACCTCAAGCTGCTGGCGCATTCCCTGCACCGTCGGACGCGTGCCGATATTGGCAACGCCGGGCAGCGGCGTATCGCCCAGCCCTCTGACTTCAACCGCATACACCCCTTTAACCGGGGAAACCTGACGGCGCAGCGGTAAGTTGGCCGTCGGGAAGCCGATGGTGCGGCCCAGCTCATCGCCGTGCACCACGCGACCGGAAATCATAAACGGATGGCCGAGCAGTTGCTCCGCCTGGGCCAGATCGTCGTCCGCCAGCGCCTGGCGCACCGCCGTGCTGCTGACGCGCACGCCGCCGTGGCAAAACGTCTGGGTGCTGGTCACGTCGAAGCCATATTCCAGGCCAGCCTTTTGTAATAACAAAAAATCCCCCTGACGATCAGCGCCAAAGCGGAAATCATCCCCCACCGCCAGGAACTGTACGCCAAGGCGCTTCACCAGCAGATCGCTGACGAAGGTTTGCGCGGTCAGCGCGGCAAAGCGCCGGTCAAACCGGACGCACAGCACGTAATCGACATCTGACTCGGCCAGGTATTTCAGCTTTTCACGCAGCCGGGTCAGGCGCGCCGGGGCGTTGTCCGCGGCGAACAGTTCCAGCGGCTGAGGCTCGAATATCATCACCATCACCGGCAGATTACGGCGACGCCCTTCTTCGCGCAATCCGGCAAGCAGCGCCTGATGGCCGCGATGTACGCCATCGAAATTACCAATTGTGAGGACACAACCACGGTGTTCGGAGGTCAGATTGTGAATGCCGCGTATCAGCTTCATGACAGGCTCAACAGGGTGAAAATCGTCGGATTATAGCGTGTACCGCTCTCAAGGTTAACCAACGATTGCAGATACCGCCCGGAAACCGGTTGTTTTAGCGCACTTAGCGTGAAACATAAGGAATTGCGCCAAACCTTTACTATTTTTGTCCCCGAAAGGCTGTATTCGCGCGACGCAAGCTGGTAGAATCCTGCGCCATCACTACGTAACAAGTGTCGCTTCATTAACGGCGCTTATTTGCACAAATCCATTGACAAAACGGGGCTAAGAGGGCATATTCCTCGGCCTTTGAATTGTCCATATAGATCATATTTGGGAGTTGGACCTTGGCTAATATCAAGTCAGCTAAGAAGCGCGCCGTTCAGTCTGAAAAGGCTCGCAAACACAACGCTAGCCGTCGTTCCATGATGCGTACTTTCATCAAGAAAGTATACGCAGCTATCGAAACTGGCGACAAAGCAGCAGCACAGAATGCATTCAACGAAATGCAGCCGATCGTGGATCGCCAGGCCGCTAAAGGTCTGATCCACAAAAACAAAGCAGCGCGCCATAAGGCTAACCTGACCGCGCAGATCAACAAACTGGCTTAATCGCCCGCTGTTGACGCTTTGTAAAAAAGACCCGCTTTCGCGGGTTTTTTTATGCCTGCTTCCCGCCTGAATCACGCCCTCCTTTCTGTTATTCGCTCAACGTAGCTGCGCGAAACAGCGTCATCCCGATAATTCCGTATTCATCGACAAGGTTGCCGCAGCGCGCGATGAACCGCGATGCGCTGTCGCCTGAAGCGGACATCACCAATGCGACTATGTTTGAAGTGGGCGTAAAAAGCCGCACCTTTCAATGTGCCAGAGAGGGCATTCTGCTGGCGGATCACGGAAAATTCGATACGGTGGAGCCCCACAGGGTGGCCACGCTGTCCTGTATTAAAACGATTATTACCGACAGCGGGTTAGCCAATGCGGTCATGCAGCGCTATCAGCAGGGGGGCATTCAAATTATTGGCGCGAAAGGAAAGCGGTCACAGCACCGCTCTCCGGGCCGGTTAAGGCGTAATAAACAGTGAGGAATAATCGCGATTACAGATGCGCTGTACCGCAGGATGCTGGATCATGCGCTCGGCGAAAATCGCGTGATACTCTTCCATCACGTTATCTATCCGCCCAATCTCCACCACCGTTTTATCGTCGAAAAAATCCTGGGTGTACAGTGTCGGTGCGACAAAAATCGCATTATGGGCGCAGCCGAAGGCTTTCATCAGCGCAGCGTCGTCGAATTCGCCCAGGATCTCAATATCCAATGCCTGAGCGTTAAGCCAGTTCAACACTTTACGCCCCAGCATCGATCGACGCCCCGGAATGAGGAGCCTGCGCTCTTCCAGGCACGCGGGAAACGGCTTTTCCGGCCCTGGCGTCTGGCACCAGAAACTGACGCCACACTCGCCGATTTTGACTGAAAACAGCCCTTCCTGTTGGGTGGAATCGATCGGGCAATCAGAAATAATCATGTCCAGCTTATGCTGGCTAAGCTGTTCCAGCAGCATCTCGTGGGTGGATTCAAAACAGCGTAAATGGATTTGTTCATCCTCCACCACGGCAGCGTCCAGCACACCGCTGACCAGGCGTTTGGAAAGCGCATCCGCGACGCCCACGTCAAACAGCAGGTGCGATTCCTTGCGATAGTTGACGATATCAAGCATCTCCTGGCTGAGGGTAAACATGCGGTCGGCGTAGCGGAACACCAGTTCCCCCAACTCGCTGGGCTCAATGCCCCGCCCCTTGCGCTTGAACAGCTTGCCCTGTAGTCGCTCTTCTAACGCTTTAATCTGCCCGGTGATGGTTTGCGGCGTCAGATACAACGCTTCCGCCGCTCCCACAACCGACCCTTCCTTATACACGTGCCAAAAATAGTAAAGGTGGTTGTAATTGATGTGTGACATATCGCTTTCGCTCCCTGATTGATAGTGATGTTCGGCAAGGACGCGTCCATGCGTTTTCTGTTCAGGCGCGGAGCGCCGCGCCCGAATATCGTATCCGTAACAGGCCGTAGCCTACGATTGCCGCCAGTAGCGAGCCGATAAGAATGCCCAGTTTCGCCCATGTAATAAACGTGGGATCGGCATTGCTAAATGCCAGGGTCGCGATGAAGATGGACATCGTAAAACCGATGCCGCACAACACCCCCACCGCCATAATCTCCCTGAACGTGGTCCCCTCGGGTAGCGAGGCCAGTTTGAGCTTTAACGCCAACAGGCAAAACAGACTGATGCCCAGAGGCTTTCCAATAAACAGTCCGGCAATGATACCCAGCGGCAGCAGCGAGGTCAGTCCTTCCATTGTCACGCCCTGAAGCGAAACGCCTGCATTAGCGAAAGCAAACAGCGGCAGGATCAAAAACGCGACCCACGGATGCAAAATATGCTCCAGTTCCCTTGCCGGAGAATGCCCTCTCTGCGCCTTTAGCGGGATAAAGAAGCCGATAATCACCCCTGCCAGCGTGGCATGAATGCCGGATTTCAGCACTGCCGTCCAGAGCACGACGCCCACCAGAATATAAATACCGGTGCGGCGAACATTGAGCAGATTCAATAACGCTAATACCGTAATCGCACCTGCCGCCACCAGCAATGACAGCATTGAAAGCTGATGGGTATAAAACAGCGCAATGATGATAATCGCCCCTAAATCATCAATGATTGCCAGCGCCATCAAAAACACTTTCAAGGCAGGCGGCACTCGCTTGCCCAATAACGCCAGGACGCCCAGTGCAAATGCGATATCTGTCGCTGCCGGAATTGCCCACCCTTCGCGGGTCGCGGGATCCTGAAAATTGAACAGCAGATAGACCGCTGCCGGGATCGCCATACCGCCTACGGCGGCAATGGCCGGAAACGCGGCCTGACTGCGGCTGGCCAGAGACCCCTGCAACAGCTCCCGCTTCACTTCCAGCCCGATCAATAAAAAGAAGATCGCCATCAGGGCGTCATTGATCCACAGGAGCAAATTCTTTTTTATCTCAAGTGCACCAAACTTGATTTCTACGGGCGTACTGAGAAATTGCTGGTATCCTGTATGGGTGCTCTCAAAATTCGCAAGGAGCATGGCCAAAGCCGCAGCGATAATTAAAATCACGCCGCCCGATGCTTCGTTAGCCAGAAAACGTTGGATCAATTTTGACATGCCTAACCACCTCAATAATTCCATATCTTCCATTAAAATACGATATATTTTCTATCTTACCGCGCTTCAAAGTTCGTTAAAAACAGATTATAGCGCCATTTAAGTTCGTTATTTCCGATATGAAAAAAGTGCCATTCAGTTTTTCAGGAAATTTCTGAGCCCTTTCGCCCCGGAATTTCATCAAAAAAAAAACCTGTATCTACTGAGTGTAGATACAGGTTTCTTTGCATAAAGAATGATAGTTAACGCGTTAAATCGTCAAAGAATTTCTTTACGCCATCAAAGAAGCTTTTGGAACGCGGGCTGTTTTTTTCGCCCGTCGGGCCGCCGAAACTTTCCTGTAAATCTTTCAGCAACTGCTTCTGCTTCTCGTTAAGGCCAACCGGCGTTTCAACCACCACGCGGCATAACAGATCGCCCTGCGCACCGCCGCGTACGGATTTCACACCTTTACCGCGCATGCGGAACAGCTTGCCGGTTTGGGTTTCGTTCGGCACTTTCAGCTTCACGCGGCCATCCAGCGTCGGCACTTCGATTTCACCGCCCAGTGCGGCCATCGCGAAGTTAATCGGCACTTCGCAATACAGGTTATTCCCTTCGCGCTCAAAGATAGGATGCTGTTTGACCTGCACCTGAACGTACAAATCGCCTGCCGGTGCGCCGTGCTCGCCCGCTTCGCCCTCGCCTGCCAGACGAATGCGATCGCCGGTATCCACGCCCGCCGGGATTTTAACCGACAGGGTTTTCGATTTCTCAACGCGACCATGACCGTGACATTTGGTGCATGGATCTTTGATCAACGTACCGCGCCCCTGACAGTGCGGACAGGTCTGCTGCACCGCAAAGAAGCCCTGGCGCATCTGCACCTGGCCTGCACCGTGACAGGTTGGACAGGTCTGCGGCTGGGTGCCCGGTTTCGCGCCGTTGCCATGGCAAACATCGCACTCTTCCAGGGTCGGAATGCGGATCTCTTTGGTGACGCCGCGTACCGCTTCTTCCAGCGTCAGCTCCATGTTATAACGCAGGTCGGCACCGCGCGCCGCGCGCTGACGGCCACGTCCGCCGCCAAAAATATCGCCGAAAACATCGCCGAAGATGTCGCTGAAATCGGCACCGCCGCCGCCAAATCCACCGCCGCCCATGCCGCCCTGCTCAAATGCCGCATGGCCGTACTGATCGTAAGCCGCACGTTTTTGCGCGTCGGTCAGCACTTCATAGGCTTCTTTAATCTCTTTGAATTTGTCTTCAGCGTCTTTATCACCCTGATTACGGTCCGGGTGATATTTCATTGCCAGGCGTTTGTAAGCCTTTTTGATTTCACGCTCTTCCGCGGTTTTCGGAACGCCTAAAATCTCGTAATAGTCTTTTTTCGCCATTTCTTTTATCTGCCCTTATTCCCTGTTTCATTCACGCCGCGCCCGCGTTGACCGTTACGCAACGCAAATTCATCCGGGAATACAAGAATAAACGGGCGGAGAGGAGATCCTCTTCGCCCGTATCAGTGTTTTACCCGTTCAAAGGGCGATTATTTTTTGTCTTTAACTTCTTCGAACTCGGCGTCGACAACATCATCATCTTTCGCGTTGTTCGCAGAAGCATCAGCACCGCCAGCCTGCTGCTGCGCATGTTGCTGCTGAGCGATTTCCATCAGTTTCTGGGAAACCTGCGCCAGCGCCTGCATTTTGGCTTCGATATCGGCTTTATCTTCGCCTTTCAGTGCAGTTTCCAGCGCGCTCAGCGCAGACTCGATAGCGGTTTTGTCGTCAGCTGGCAGTTGCTCGCCTGCTTCTTCAACCTGCTTACGGGTGCTGTGCACCAGGTGATCTGCCTGGTTGCGGGTCTGTACCAGTTCTTCGAACTTACGGTCAGACTCTGCGTTCGCTTCCGCTTCGCGCACCATTTTCTGGATTTCATCTTCATTCAGACCAGAAGATGCCTTAATGGTGATTTTCTGCTCGCGACCGCTGTTTTTGTCTTTCGCAGACACGTGCAGGATACCGTCCGCATCGATATCGAAGGTCACTTCGATCTGCGGCATACCGCGCGGTGCCGGGTTAATCCCGTCAAGGTTAAACTGGCCCAGAGATTTGTTATCGCTGGCGCGTTTACGTTCACCCTGCAGCACATGGATGGTTACCGCAGACTGGTTGTCTTCCGCAGTAGAGAACACCTGGCTGTGCTTGGTCGGGATAGTGGTGTTTTTGCTGATCAGCGACGTCATCACGCCGCCCATGGTTTCGATACCCAAAGACAGCGGGGTAACGTCCAGCAGCAGTACGTCTTTCACGTCGCCGGTCAACACGCCGCCCTGAACCGCTGCGCCGATAGCCACGGCTTCGTCCGGGTTAACGTCTTTACGCGGCTCTTTGCCAAAGAACTCGGCCACTTTTTTCTGCACCATCGGCATACGAGTCTGACCGCCGACCAGGATCACGTCCTGTACGTCGGATACGGACAGGCCAGCATCCTGCAGCGCCACTTTCAGCGGCTCGATGGAACGGTTCACCAGGTCTTCGACCAGGCTTTCCAGTTTCGCGCGAGTCACTTTGATGTTCATGTGTTTCGGACCGGTGGCGTCTGCAGTAATGTACGGCAGGTTCACATCGGTCTGCTGAGCGGAAGACAGCTCGATTTTGGCTTTTTCTGCCGCTTCTTTCAGACGCTGCATCGCCAGCGGATCGTTACGCAGATCGATACCCTGGTCTTTCTTAAACTCTTCCACCAGGTAGTTGATCATACGGCTGTCGAAGTCTTCGCCGCCCAGGTGAGTGTCACCGTTGGTCGCCAGTACTTCGAAGGTTTTTTCGCCGTCAACGTCGTCGATTTCGATAATAGAGATATCGAAAGTACCGCCGCCGAGGTCGTAAACCGCGATAGTACGGTTGCCGACTTCTTTATCCAGACCGTAAGCCAGCGCGGCAGCGGTCGGTTCGTTGATAATACGTTTTACTTCCAGACCCGCGATACGGCCGGCGTCTTTGGTTGCCTGACGCTGAGCATCGTTGAAGTACGCAGGTACAGTGATAACCGCTTCAGTTACCGGTTCGCCCAGGTAATCTTCAGCCGTTTTCTTCATTTTCTTCAGCACTTCTGCAGAGATCTGCGGCGGTGCCATTTTCTGGCCTTTTACGTCAAGCCATGCGTCACCGTTGTCGGCGGCGATGATTTTGTACGGCATGATGGCTTCATCACGCTGAACTTCTTCGTCCTGGAAGCGGCGACCGATCAGGCGTTTAATCGCGAACAGCGTGTTCTGCGGGTTAGTCACTGCCTGACGTTTAGCCGGCTGACCTACCAGAGTTTCGCCGTCCTGTGTATAAGCAATGATAGAAGGCGTGGTGCGGTCACCCTCGGCGTTCTCCAGAACACGCGCGGTAGTACCATCCATAATCGCGACACAAGAGTTAGTCGTCCCCAGGTCGATACCAATAATTTTACCCATCTAAACGTCTCCACTAAAAATTCGTCATTATGTGGTTGTGAACCTGTAATAAGGGCGAAACCGTGAGTTTCAACTGCCCCATCATTATTTTTCACGTCCACTCACTGCGGTTGACTACAAGATGGGGTCGTATCGCTGCGCATCAAGGGGCAACAAATAAAATTTTTTTCTTTTACCTGTGCAGATCATAGACGGCGGGGTACTGGCTGATTATTATGCCGCGCCCGACACGGATCACACTTTCTGGCGGCGGGTATTTACATCTAAACAATCAAACGTTTTGAGGATTTATGGGCAACACGAAGTTGGCTAACCCCGCACCGCTGGGATTAATGGGTTTCGGCATGACCACTATTCTGCTTAACCTGCACAATATTGGTCTTTTCCCGCTGGACGGCATTATTCTGGCAATGGGCATTTTCTACGGCGGCATCGCGCAGATTTTCGCGGGCCTGCTGGAGTTTAAGAAAGGGAATACTTTCGGTTTAACCGCGTTTACGTCTTATGGCTCCTTCTGGCTGACGCTGGTCGCGATCCTGCTGATGCCTAAAATGGGTCTGGCAGAAGCGGCTAACGGCCACTTCCTGGGTGTTTACTTAGGCATCTGGGGCATCTTTACCCTGTTCATGTTCTTCGGCACGCTGAAAGGCGCACGGGTCCTGCAATTCGTGTTCCTGAGCCTGACCGTTCTGTTCGCGCTGCTGGCGATCGGCCATCTGGCGGACAGCGAGAGCATCGTTCACGTTGCGGGTTGGATTGGCCTGATCTGCGGCGCAAGCGCCATTTATCTGGCGATGGGTGAAGTGCTGAACGAACAATATGGCCGCACTGTACTGCCGATTGGCGAACAGCACTGATTTTTTAAATGTTATTTCTCAACGGCTACCCACAGGTAGCCGTTTTTTATTGTGGATAAAAACCGCCGCCAGCGGCAAGCTCAACAACGGTCTGGCTGAAATCATCAAGAGTTAGTGCGCAACGGCGCGCGAGGAACGACTGGCGTCTTGCTGATAAGTTTCCCGGCGCAGCCAGATGCCGAGACCTAATCCCATTAAGGAAAGCGCCAGAACGTACCAGGCAGGCGCCATGGGCGAAATGCCCATTAACAGGGTAACGGCGATGGGCGTTAAGCCGCCGAAAATGGCATACGACACGTTATAAGAAAACGAGATCCCGGTGAAACGCACTTCCGCCGGAAAAGAACGCACCATCACGTAAGGCACGGCTCCCACTACGCCTACGCACAAACCAACTGTGCCATACAGCAGGAACAGCTGTTCGGGATGTGTACCGGATAAGTGGTAAAAGAACCCGCTGGAACAGGCCAGCAGCAGGCTCCCGACGATAAAGGTTTTGCTGGCGCCAAAACGGTCAACCGCCAGCCCGGCAATCAGGCAACCGAAGCACAGCATAATGGTGGCAATACTGTTCGCCTGCAGCGTCAACGCGGGCGCAAAGCCATATTGCTTTTGCAGCCAGACCGGAGACATCAAAATCACCACGACGATCCCGGCAGACAGTAGCCAGGTCAGCAGCATCGAGACCACCACCGCTTTTTTATGGCGCATCACCACCGCTTTTACCGGCAATTCCTGCGCCAGGGCTTTGCGCTGCTGCATTTCAAGGAAAATTGGCGTCTCCTGTAACCAGCGGCGTAAGTACATGGCAACCAGGCCAAACGCGCCGCCAAGCAGGAACGGTACGCGCCACCCCCAGTCATGCACCGCTTGCTGGGTCATGCTGGTATTAACCAGCGTGGCGACTACCGACCCCAACAAAATCCCCACCGTCAGGCCCGCCGTGAGCGTTCCGCAGGCGATACCGATACGCCGCGTCGGCACATGTTCCGCAACAAATACCCACGCACCGGGCACCTCACCGCCAATTGCCGCCCCCTGCAGCAGACGCATCAGCAACAGCATCAGCGGCGCGGCAATGCCTGCAGTGGCATAAGTGGGTAATAAGCCCATCGCCAGCGTCGGCAACGCCATCAGCAGTATGCTCAACGTAAACATTTTTTTACGGCCAACCAGATCGCCGAAATGCGCCATGATAATACCGCCCAGCGGACGCGCCAGGTAGCCTGCGGCAAAGATGCCGAAGGTTTGTACCTGACGCAGCCATTCAGGGATATCGGTTGGGAAAAAGAGTTCTCCGACCACTGCCGCAAAGAACACAAAGATGATGAAGTCGTAAAACTCCAGCGCGCCGCCAAGCGCGGCAAGAGTCAACGTTTTATAATCCTGACGATTTAGCGGGCGATTGTGTTGTGACATAAGAGACCGTTTATAAGCAGAAGGGTGTCATACCCTCACACGATAACTGTAAAGTAACCATTACTATACCGTATCAAATGCATTACACCAGTTGCATTCGCTGTTATGTCACACCATCAGGAAGTTTAGAGTTTTATTTCACGAATTGCGTTCTTAGGGCGAAATGCGGCCACAATATCAGCACAAGTCTCTACATAGGGGCCATCAAGCAGTTGGATGCAGTAAGGCACGCTGGCGAAAATGCCCGCGACGGCGACCTTGCCGCTCTCGTCACGTAATCCTTCCAGGGTTTCTTTGATGGACTTAGGCTGTCCGGGAAGATTAAGGATCAATGCCTGTTTGCGGATCACCCCGACCTGACGGGACAAAATTGCCGTCGGCACAAAGTTGAGGCTGATCTGGCGCATCTGCTCGCCGAACCCGGGCATTTCACGATCGGCGACGGCCAGCGTCGCATCCGGGGTCACATCGCGGCGCGCGGGGCCGGTGCCGCCGGTGGTCAGCACTAGATGGCAGCCCATTTCATCCACCAGTTCGCAGAGCGTCTGTTCGATCACCGGCTGTTCGTCGGGGATCAGGCGCGTTTCAACGGTGAACGGGGTCGTGAGGGCCGATGCCAGCCATGCTTCAAGCGCGGGAATGCCTTTGTCCTGATAAACGCCGCTGGACGCGCGATCAGAAACAGAAACGAGGCCAATACGTAATGTGTCCATATCCATTCCGATAATGATTCAAAAGTGACGGAATGATACACCGAGCGGGGAAAGGCAGACAGAGGAAGCGGGGATTACGTGACGCAAAGCGTGTGGCCGGGAGAACCCGGCCACGGGAAAATTACAGCAGGTCGCCGATCATCTTTTCCAGTTTTTCCTGGTCAACCGCGAACTTACGGATGCCGTCAGCCAGTTTATCCACCGCCATCGGATCCTGGTTGTGCTGCCACAGGAACTCAGACTCGGTGATACGCTCCGGGCGTGCTTTCACGTCGCCGCTGAAAGCCAGTTTACGCTCAACCGCGCCTTCGCTTTCCGCCAGCTCTTTCAGCAGTGCCGGCGCGATGGTCAGACGGTCGCAGCCAGCCAGTTCCAGAATTTCGCCCACGTTACGGAAGCTTGCGCCCATCACCACGGTTTCATAACCGTGCTGTTTGTAGTATTCGTAAATTTCCGTCACCGACACCACGCCCGGATCTTCCGCAGCCGCGTATTCTTTTTTATCGGTGTTGGCTTTGTACCAGTCAAGGATACGGCCCACGAACGGAGAAATCAGGAACACGCCCGCTTCCGCACAGGCGCGCGCCTGAGCGAAGGAGAACAGCAGCGTCAGGTTACAGTTGATGCCTTCTTTTTCCAGCTGCTCCGCCGCGCGGATACCCTGCCAGGTCGAAGCCAGTTTGATCAGAATGCGATCGTTGCTGATGCCTGCGTCGTTATACAGTTTAATCAGACGCTTGGCTTTAACGATGCTCGCTTCAGTGTCGTAGGAAAGACGCGCGTCCACTTCTGTGGAGATACGGCCAGGGATCAGCTTCAGAATTTCCAGACCGATATTCACGGCCAGCTTATCCGACGCATCAACAATCTGCTGCTCGCGAGAATCACTTTGCGCACGCGCCCAGGTCACCGCATCGTCAATCAGTTTGCGGTATTCAGGGATTTGCGCGGCGTTCAGAATCAAAGAAGGGTTGGTGGTTGCATCCTGCGGCTGGTACAGCTTCATTGCCGCGATGTCTCCGGTATCAGCCACTACGGTTGTGAACTGACGAAGGGAGGTCAATTTGTCCGTCATAATAGAAGTCTCTTCAAAACTGCGTGTTAGGGAGATGTAATCGGTCTGCGGTGATGATAACACGACGCCCGAACAGCGCAACCGCAGCAATTCAGGCGGGCACAGTGTGATAAACTGCCTTATTCGATAGCCTGAAAAATATCACCAGGGAAGGCGGTCAGCGCTGTTGCGCAAACCGGATGAGTTTATCAAGAGGGATGTGAATGCCGGATTTTCTGACGTTTATCAACGAAATACTCTGGGGGTCGGTCCTCATCTACCTGCTGTTGTGCGCGGGGATCTGGTTCACGTTGCGCAGCGGCTTTGTGCAGTTCCGCTATATTCGCTTTTTCCCCCGGGCGCTCAGAAAGAGTTTTATACCGCAACCCGACGGCTTAACGGCGTTTCAGGCGCTGTGCACCAGCCTGGCGGCGCGCGTCGGCAGCGGCAATATCGCTGGCGTGGCGCTGGCTATTTCGATGGGTGGCCCCGGCGCGGTGTTCTGGATGTGGATAACGGCGCTGATTGGCATGGCGACCTCTTTTGCCGAATGTTCGCTTGCGCAACTTTATAAGTGCCGCGACCGCAACGGGCAGTTTCGCGGCGGCCCGGCGTGGTATATGGAGCGCGGGCTCGGTATGCGCTGGATGGGGGTGCTGTTTTCCCTGTTTCTGCTGCTGTCGTTTGGCCTGGTCTTTAATGCCGTCCAGGCCAGTTCCGTCGCCTTCGCGTTGGATCATGCCTGGCAAATTCCCAAATGGCTAACGGTCAGCGTACTGGCGGCGCTTACGCTGCTGGTCTGCACCCGGGGAATGCACGGTATTGCCCGACTGGCGCAATGGCTGGTGCCGGTAATGGCGAGCCTGTGGGTACTGACAGGGCTGGCGATTATCGCTGTGAATATCGACAAAATGCCCCAGGTCATCTCAACGATCTTTACCGGCGCATTCGGCTGGCAGGAAGCGACCTCAGGCGTCATGGGCTACACCTTTAGCCAGGCGCTGACCAGTGGTTTTCAACGCGGCATGTTTTCTAACGAAGCGGGTATGGGCTCAACGCCCAACGCAGCCGCGGCGGCGGCGTCATGGCCGCCCCATCCTGCCGCCCAGGGCATCGTGCAGATGATCGGCGTGTTTGTCGATACAGTCATTATTTGCAGCGCCACAGCGGTAATTATCCTGAGTGCCGGGCTGCCGGACAAACCCCTGACGCCGAATGAGAGCATCTTATTAACCCAGCATGCGCTGGTGAGCCTGACCGGTCACTGGGCGAGTGGCTATCTGGGTCTGATCGTGCTGCTGTTCGCTTTCACGTCGATTGTCGCTAACTACGCCTATGCGGAAAATAATCTGGTGTTTTTGCGCATGGATACCCGGCGCAATATCTGGCTGCTGAGAATGGGCGTCATGGCGATGATTGTGCTGGGCGCAGTGATCAACCTGACCCTGGTATGGCACCTGGCGGACATCTCAATGGCCCTGATGGCAATCACCAACCTGACGGCTATTCTGTTGTTATCTCCGGTAGTGAAAACCCTCGCGTCGGACTATCTACGCCAGCGCAAGCTGGGCGTAAAGCCGCATTTCGATCCGGCGCGTTTTCCAGAACTCCAACCGCACCTTGCGCCGGATGTCTGGCAAAACGTACCGCGTGAGTGAACGTAAACTGATTGCAACCATTGGTCACCTTTGCGCCAAAATTTGTTACAGTCACCAAAAAGCCTGTAAGGAAAAGCAATGCTGTTACTGATTTCACCTGCCAAAACCCTGGATTATCAAAGCCCGCTGGCCACTCAACGCCATACCCAGCCCGAGCTGCTGGAGTATGCCCAGCAGCTGATTGGCGAAGCGCGCAATTTGTCTGAAGCGCAGATCAAAGCGCTGATGGGCGTGAGCGATAAAATCGCGTCCCTGAACGCAACGCGCTTTCACGACTGGCATCCGGACTTCACCCCGGACAACGCGCGCCAGGCAATTCTGGCGTTTAAAGGCGATGTCTATACCGGGCTCCAGGCGGAGACCTTCAGCGAGGCGGATTTCGACTTTGCCCAGCGTCATTTGCGGATGCTATCGGGGTTATACGGCGTACTGCGTCCGCTGGATCTGATGCAGCCCTACCGGCTGGAAATGGGCATCAAGCTGGAGAACGCCAAAGGCAGCGATTTATACACGTTCTGGGGCGACATTATTACCCATACGCTGAACGACGCGCTGGCCGCCCAGGGCGACAACGTATTGGTTAACCTGGCGTCCGATGAGTATTTCAAAGCGGTGCGGCCGACGAAGCTGAACGCGAAGATCGTGAAGCCGGTATTCCTGGATGAGAAAAACGGCAAATTTAAGGTGATCAGCTTCTACGCCAAGAAAGCGCGCGGATTGATGAGTCGCTACGTAATCGAAAACCGCCTGACCCTGCCCCAGCAGCTGACCCAATTTGACATGGACGGCTATGCCTGGGATCGCGACATGTCGAGCGAAACCGAGCTGGTCTTTAAACGCCCTGAACGTTAAGCAACAAAAAGGCCCGGCGCTTTCGCAGACCGGGCCCGGCAATCAAGTCTTATCAGGCTTTGGTCATCATCAACTGACGTAACGCCGCGAAATCTGCCGGCAGCTGATGCGAGAGCAACGGCAGATCGGCACGTTCAGCCAGCTCTTTCGGCAGATCCAGCGTCTCGCCGAGGATCGACTCCACGCTCTCTTTAAATTTCGCCGGATGCGCCGTGCCGAGGAACAACCCGTATTCTCCCGGACGCAGCTGGTCACGCAAAGCGCGGTAAGCGATCGCCGCATGGGGTTCAGACACGTACCCGCCCGCTTTCAGTTCACGCATCGTTTCCTGAGTGACATTATCGTCCACCGCCGCATACCCCAGTTCATTCAGTCGCCACACTTTGCGGCGGAACAGCTCTTCCACTCGCGGCCAGTTGTTTGGCTGGGAAACGTCCATCGCGTTAGACAGCGTCGCCACGGTGGCTTTCGGCTGCCATTCACCGTTTTGCAGGAAACGCGGCACGGTGTCGTTGGCATTGGTCGCAGCGATAAAGCGCTTCACCGGCAGACCAAGGGACTTCGCCAGCAGCCCGGCGGTGAGATCGCCGAAGTTACCGCTGGGCACCGACACCACCAGCTGATTACGCGCTTCTTGCGGCAGCTGCGCCACAGCTTCGAAGTAATAGCAAATCTGCGCCAGCAGGCGGCTGATGTTGATGGAGTTCGCCGAGTTCAGACCCAGCGCGACTTTCAGCTCTTCATCATCAAATGCCTGCTTGACCAGCGCCTGACAGGCGTCAAAATCGCCGTCAATCGCCACCGTTTCGATGTTGCCGCCCAGGGTGCAGAACAGTTTTTCCTGTAGCGGAGAAATTTTGCCCTGCGGATAGAGGATCACCACGCGCACGTTCTTCAGCCCGTAAAACGCGTGGGCCACCGCCGCGCCGGTGTCGCCGGAAGTGGCGGTTAAAATGGTCACGGGTTTATCGCCGCTGATGTGCGCCAGCATCTGGGCCATAAAGCGACCGCCGAAATCTTTAAACGCCAGCGTCGGACCGTGGAACAGCTCAAGACAGCCGATATCCGGCTCGACGCTTTTCACCGGTGCCGGGAAGGCAAAGGCGTTGCGCACGCGGTTTTCGAGGATCTCCTGCGGAATTTCATCGCCAATAAAGGCGGACAGGATTTTCGCGCTGCGCGCGACGAAATCCAGCTTTAGCATCTCGTCAATTTCGGTGAGGCTGAATTCCGGTAAATCGTGCGGGAAAAACAGGCCCTGATTTTTGCCCAGTCCTTGCGTAACCGCCTGCGCAAAGCTGACCTGTTCGTTGTGATCTTTCAGATTATAGAGTTTCATGCGTTATCCCAGTACTCGTGCGCCAGCCGTATCCAGACGGCAAATATGTACAAAGCCTTCCTGATTTTGCAGGTAATGTTGTTGCAGCCAGTCCGCCATGCGCTGCGCCGTTTCCGGGTTATCGCACACGGCAAACAGGGTCGGGCCGGAGCCGGAAATCCCGCAGGCCAGCGCGCCGATATCCGCCGCAGCCTGCCGCGCCTGGCTGAAACCCGGCAGCAATTTAGTGCGATACGGTTCGGCAATCACATCGCGCATCAGCTTCGCCGCCAGCAGCGGCTGGCGGGTGTGGCAGGCGTGAATAAAGCCCGCCAGGTAACGCCCGTGGGCGATGCAATCCTGACGGCGATACTGCGCGGGTAAGATCGCCCGCGCTTCGGCGGTGGAAACCTTGATGCCCGGATAGGCCATCACCCACAGCCACTCTTCAAAGCCTGGCACCTGCTGGCTGATAATGCCGTTCTCTTCCAGCATCAGCTGCAAACCGCCTAAAAAGCAGGGCGCGACATTGTCGTAATGAATGCTGCCGGAGATGCGCCCCTCCAGCTCGCCCATCAGCGCCAGCAAACGCGTATCGTTAAGCGGCTTACCGCAAAATTCGTTCATCGCCATCAGGCCCGCCACCACGGAACACGCGCTGGAGCCCAGACCGGAGCCGATAGGCATATTTTTTTCCAGGGTCATCGCCACCGGCACGGTTTTGCCGATCTCCTGACAAAAGCGCTCCCAGCACTGATACACGATGTTTTCACGCGGCTCGCTGGGTAATTTATTGACGAACTGCCCGCGATTGGTCAGCGAAAATTGCGGCGCTGCTTCCACCGTCACGCAATCGCCCAGCAGCTCACCGCTGGCGGGTGTCACGGCCGCGCCTAATACATCAAACCCCACGCTGACGTTCCCAATGGAGGCCGGGGCATATACTTTAACCATCTTAAACTCCTAACTTCCATGAAAGGGTGCGCAGCAAATCGGCAAACACGCCAGCAGCGGTCACATCGTTCCCCGCGCCGTAACCCCGAAGCACCAGCGGCAGCGGCTGATAATAGTGGCTGTAAAACGCCAGGGCATTTTCGCCGTTTTTCACTTTGTACAGCGGATCATTGCCGTCTACAGCAGCGATCTTCACGCGACAGGTGCCATCTTCTTCGATCAGGCCGACATAGCGCAGCACTTTGCCTTCATCACGCGCCTTCGCCACCAGTGAGGAAAACTCATCGTCCAGCTGGTTCAGGCGGGCCATAAAGCTGGCGACGTCGCCTTCAGCATCAAAGCTCGCCGGGAGCACTGGCTCAATCACAATATCTGAAAGCTCCAGGCTACGCCCGGTTTCACGCGCCAGAATCAACAATTTACGCGCCACGTCCATGCCGCTGAGATCATCACGCGGGTCCGGCTCGGTATAGCCCAGTTCACGCGCGGTGGCGGTGGCTTCAGAGAGTTTCATCCCCTCGTCCAGCTTGCCGAAAATAAACGACAGTGAACCGGATAAAATACCGGAGAAGCGTTGCAGCTCATCGCCCGCGTTGAGCAGGTTCTGGAGGTTTTCAATAACCGGCAGGCCCGCGCCGACGTTGGTGTCGTAAAGGAATTTACGGCGTGATTTCGCCGCCGCCTGACGCATCTGATGGTAGTAATCCATCGAGGAGGTATTGGCTTTTTTGTTCGGTGTCACCACGTGGAAACCTTCGCTCAGGAAATCCGCGTACTGATCGGCCACCGCCTGGTTAGAGGTACAGTCGACGATCACCGGGTTGAGCAGGTGATACTCTTTTGCCAGACGGATCAGGCGGCCGAGATTGAACGGCTCCGACGCCTGGCCCAGCGCATCACGCCAGTTTTCCAGATCCAGACCGTGCACGTTGGTCAACAGCGCTTTTGAGTTGGCGACGCCGCATACGCGTAAATCGATATGCTTTTGCTTTAACCACGCCTGCTGGCGCTTAAGCTGCTCCAGCAGCGCTCCGCCGACCCCGCCGACGCCAATCACGAACACTTCAATCACCTGATCGGTGTTGAACAGCATCTGATGGGTCACGCGCACGCCGGTGGTGACATCGTCGTTGCTGACCACCACGGAGATAGAGCGCTCGGACGAGCCCTGAGCGATCGCCACGATATTGATATTGGCCCGCGCCAGCGCGGCGAAGAACCTGGCGGAGATGCCGCGCAGGGTGCGCATGCCGTCGCCGACCACGGAGATGATCGCCAGGCGCTCCATCACCGCCAGCGGCTCCAGCAACCCTTCTTTCAGTTCCAGATAAAACTCGTCCTGCATCGCTCGCTGCGCCCGCACGCTATCGGCCTGCGGCACGCAGAAGCTGATGCTGTATTCAGACGAGGACTGGGTAATCAGCACCACCGAAATACCCGCACGGGACATCACCGCGAACACGCGCGCCGCCATCCCGACCATGCCTTTCATGCCCGGGCCAGAGACGCTGAACATCGCCATATTATTCAGGTTGCTGATGCCCTTCACCGGCAGGCCGTCTTCATCGCTGCTGGCGCCGATCAGGGTGCCTGCCGCTTGCGGATTACCGGTGTTTTTAATCAGGCAGGGGATCTGGAACTGGGCGATGGGGGCGATGGTGCGGGGATGGAGAACTTTAGCGCCGAAGTAGGAGAGCTCCATGGCTTCCTGATACGACATCGATTTCAGCAACCTGGCATCCGGCACCTGGCGCGGGTCGCAGGTATAAACGCCGTCGACGTCAGTCCAGATCTCACAACAGTCGGCGCGCAAACAGGCGGCCAGCACGGCAGCGGAGTAGTCGGAACCGTTACGGCCTAAAACAACCAGTTCGCCCTTCTCATTCCCGGCGGTAAAACCGGCCATCAGGATCATGTGATCGGCAGGAATACGGCTGGCGGCGATACGACGGGTGGATTCAGCGATATCTACGGTAGATTCGAGGTAATGGCCCACCGCCAGCAGTTTTTCAACCGGATCGATAACGCTGACCTTATGACCGCGCGCTTCCAGCAGGCCCGCCATAATGGCAATCGATAACTTTTCGCCACGGCAAATCAGCGCCGCGTTGATGCTGTCCGGGCACTGGCCGAGCAGGCTAATGCCGTGCAGGATATGGTTAATCTGGGCAAATTCATGGTCGACCAGAGCCTTGAGTTGCGCCAGGGGAAAACCGGGTTGCTCGGCGGCGAGGCCGTTAAGCAGATCGGCAAAGATTTTTTCCGCATCGCTGATATTCGGCAGCGCATCCTGACCCCCGATGGTTTTTTCAATCATCGCCACCAGGTGGTTAGTAATTTTCGCCGGGGCAGAGAGAACCGTCGCCACCTGCCCCTGTCTGGCATTACTTTCCAGAATGTCGGCTACGCGCAGAAAACGTTGCGCATTCGCCACTGATGTACCGCCAAATTTCAACACTCGCATGGTATTACCCCTTGATTTCTGGTCGAAAAAAAAGCCCGCACTGTTCAGGTGCGGGCTTTTTTCAGTTTTTCCTGTACGCGTCAGCCCGCCCCGTTACCTGTGGTAATGGTGGTGGTTGTAATAATGGTGTTCAGGCTGATGCGAGTCATGGATGTTGTGTGCTCTGTATCTGGTTTCTGTTGCTGTACCCTATTGGTTAAAGTATCTGTTGCGCCAAGTCAATGAATTTCGCATTTAGTCACCTTTCGCAATCACCCTCATCCATGCTGCCGCTGGGTCACAAAATATCGGGCATAATCAGCGCCTGGCAATAACAGCCCTCTTAATCACCATAAATTTTACTGCTCACAGAATTTTACTCTGTAAGTTTTTTTTCGATATCGTGCAGTAACCGGTGCAACATAGCGGTATCGCGCTGTTCAAGCTGCCCTAAACGCTGGGTCAACCAGTCCGACATTTTGTTGTCATCTTCAACATTGAGTTTTTTAAGTAGCGCATTTACGCGATGACGCAGCGCGTTGAGCTGCTGTCCCTGGTCCTGTTCACGTTTATCCCGCTGCGTTTGCATTAATGATGCTAATTGGTAGCAATACACCATTACCGCCTGGCCTAAATTGAGCGAAGGATAATCTGCAACCATAGGTACGCCAGTTAAAATATCTGCCAGTGATAATTCATCATTCGTCAAACCCGAATCTTCCCGGCCAAACACCAGCGCAATAGCGTTCATCCATTGTTGTTTTTCGCGCAATAGCGGCACAAGTTGTTCCGGCGTGGCGTAATAATGAAATTTTGCCCGGCTGCGCGCAGTGGTCGCGACCACGAACTCAACATCGGCCACCGCCTCGGCAAGCGTTGGATAAAGCTTTATATTATCAATGATATCGCCCGCGCCATGGGCAACCCACCGCGCGGCAGGTTGTAAGTGGGCATCACTGGCGACAATACGTAACTCGTTAAATCCCATGGTTTTCATTGCCCGCGCAGCGGCGCCGACATTTTCTGCTCTGGCGGGCGATACTAAAATTATTGGAAATTGCATCCGGCTCTCTCATGCCAATAAATGACAAAAAAACGTGATTAAGCTCAACATATTACGCGGCGAGAATTTACATTGCGATAACAAAAAGCGCAGTATTTGAGCAGGTTCTCGTATCAGGCATATTTAAGTTTTCCTAAATAAAACCTTTAGGGAATATGTTAATAAAAGTATGATATCATTCTGTTTCGCATGAATAAATTTTATTAAGATATTGCCTAAATATTGGATTCAGTCTATTAATTAGTTGAGGCAAGAAACTATCGGATAGTTTGCAAAATTGTGATTATCCCGAGTATTCAGCGACGACGATTTCAAGAAATTGTTATCGTGCTACAATTGAATTTGATATATGTCAACGAAGCGTAGTTTTATTAGGTGTCGCCGTTCTCTTAGCCTGTTATGTTGCTGTTAAAATGGTTAGGATGGCAGCCGTTTTTGACACCGTCGGGTCCAGAGGGAAAGTACCCACGACCAAGCTAATGATGTTGTTGACGTTGATGGAAAGTGCATCAAGAACGCAATTACGTACTTTAGTCATGTTACGCCGGGCATGTTAATTTTCGGCATGCACCAGGCTGGTCAGGGACTTTTGTACTTCCTGTTTCGATTTAGTTGGCAATTTTAGGTAGCAAACATGCAGACCCCGCACATTCTTATTGTTGAAGACGAGTTGGTAACACGCAACACGTTAAAAAGCATTTTCGAAGCAGAAGGCTACGATGTGTCTGAAGCCACCGATGGCGCTGAGATGCATCAGATCCTCTCTGATAATGACATCAATCTGGTGATCATGGACATCAACTTGCCAGGCAAGAACGGCCTGCTGCTGGCGCGTGAGCTACGTGAACAAGCTAACGTGGCGCTGATGTTCCTGACCGGCCGCGATAACGAAGTCGATAAGATCCTCGGCCTCGAAATCGGCGCGGATGACTATATCACCAAGCCGTTCAACCCGCGTGAACTCACCATCCGCGCGCGTAACCTGCTGTCGCGGACCATGAATCTCGGTACCATCAGCGAAGAGCGTCGCAACGTTGAAAGCTACAAATTCAACGGTTGGGAGCTGGATATCAACAGCCGTTCACTGGTAAGCCCTAACGGTGAACAGTATAAGCTGCCGCGTAGCGAATTCCGCGCCATGCTGCACTTCTGTGAAAACCCGGGCAAAATTCAGTCTCGCGCTGAACTGCTGAAGAAAATGACCGGTCGTGAGCTTAAGCCGCACGATCGTACTGTCGACGTGACTATCCGCCGCATTCGTAAACATTTCGAATCTACTCCGGATACCCCGGAAATCATCGCCACCATCCACGGCGAAGGTTACCGTTTCTGTGGCGATCTGCAGGAATAGTCAGCTGCGTATCGATAGACAAAAAGGGCGGAAATTCCGCCCTTTTGCTTTAATTTACTTCAATTTACTTCCACAATCTTTCCCGTTCGTCCCCTTCCGCCACCTTCGGTTTTAATCGCGGGGTGCGTTTTGATAACGCATACCAGTCGATATGCCGCGTCAGGAACATGACCGTCGTCAGGACGACCAGCAAGACCGCCGTCCCCAGCAACAGCGCGCTATCCTGAGAACGCAGCAACTGCCATAGCACCGCATCCAGCGTTAACAACCCTGCGCTGAAGATCAGACCTCGCTTCCATCCTTTCATCACCGCCTGCAAATAAACGCCGTTCATCAGAGCGCAGACGAGGCTGGCGCTTAGCCACGCCAGATTAAATCCAATATGTTCCGCCAGCGCCAGCAGCACCAGATAGAACATCACCAGCGACATCCCCACCAGCAGATACTGCATCGGGTGCATCAGCGTTGCCGTTAAGGTTTCGAAGATAAAAAAGGCCATAAACGTCATGGCTATCAGCAATACCGCATATTTTACCGCCCGGTCGATAAGCTGATATTGATCGGCTGGCGTTTCTACCGTCACGCTGAAAGCCGGTAGCGAATTAATTTCGCGATACAAATCTGCGCCTTCTTCAAACGTAGTGTTGATATTGTTGGCAAACCAGGAACTCTGCCACTGCGCCTTAAACCCGCTGTCACTGACTTCACGTTGTTGAGGCAGGAAATCCCCGAGGAATCCCGGATGCGGCCAGTTACTGGTCAGTGATAGCTGGCTCATTCGCCCCAGCGGCACCACGGAAAGCGTCCCGGTGCCCATTAAATTCAATGCAAATGTCAGGTTCAGCTGTGGCTCCTGATTAAGGCTGTCGGGAATGACCATGTGCACGCCCTGTTTCAGGGAGGCAAGCCCGGTGCCCGGTTCAATGGCCGGTAGCGCGTAGCCATTAACGGTAACCTTAGCGACTTTTACAATACCGCGGGAATCCCCCACGGCAAGGGCGATAAAAGGCTGGCCGATTTCAAAACCGGGTTTGCGCCATTGATTGAATTTATCGGTATTAAAGACCGCGCGAACGTTCAGCGCCGCGTTCCAGATTTGCCCATCGTAGATACCGATATGCCGCGTCTCGACTTGCTGATCCCCTTCAATCACAAGTTCATCCGGCAAATAATAATGAATAAAACTCGACGGTTTCGTGACCTCTTTTCCCCCTTCCTGCACCGAAATCATTTCCGAAATCGGTAGCGCAATCAGCGGGCCCAACAGTTTTTGCGCACCACTGGTGCTTTGTTCGAGTGAGTTTTCCACATCATCGCGATATTGCGAACGTTCGTTAATTAAACCTTTCAACATCGACAACGGCAGAATCAGCAAAATGACGCTGCCGATCAGAACCAGAATTTTGATAAATAGCGATGATTTCAACATAAGCCCTCCTTTGGAATGAGGGCACTTTACGCAGTGAAAATGGGGGTTGAATGAAGTTGTGTGAAGTTAAGGTGAAGTCAGGCGATGGGTAAACGCATGCAGGCTTCCACGCCGCCCTCGGGGCGGTTACGTAGCATGACCTCGCCTAAATGCAGGCGGGCCACTTCCTGAACAAACGTCAGCCCAAGCCCGCTGCTTTTCATCCCGTGGCTGCGCGGCAAGGAGTAAAAACGTTCAAATACCCGTGGCAGGGCAAAATCTGGAATTCCGCTACCGGTATCAGTGACAATTAAGGCAATCGCATTGCTCTGCTGTCGGGCAAGTAGCTCAACCGTCCCGCCTGGCGGAGTGAAATCCATGGCGTTATCGATAAGGCCGCTTAGCGCCTGGGCAAGCAGCGCTCGGTCGCCCGCAATAAAGATATCGGAGGCGCTGCGCTCATCCGCCTGCAACCTGATGCCACGCGTCGTCGCCTGCGGCGCATGATTTTCCATCACGGTTTGAAACAGCCCGGCAACCTCAATCGACGCACGCTGGATCTCCAGCTTGTTTTCCAGTTTTGCCTGCTGGAGCAGTTTTTCGATCAGTTGCTGCATGCGGGCATTTTGCTGGAGGATATTGTCGCTAAACCGGGCGATGACGTCAGGCGGCGGCGCTTCACGCAAGATTTCCGCCGCACCGCGAATGGCAGCGAGCGGGCTCTTCAGCTCATGGGTTAACGCGTGGACGTACTGCTCGATGTAATTCTTCCCTTCCAGCCGGACGCGCATGTTTTCCAGGGCGTGGGCCAGCTTACGCAGCTCGCTGCTGCCCGGATTGGGCAACGGTACGGGCCGATCCTGGGTCACGGCGTCGGCGTAACGCACCAGTTTACTGATAGAACGGTTGATCCACAGCGCCACGCCCAGGCCAATCAGCAGCGCAATGCCCAGCAGCGCCGCGCCGGCAATCAGGATCCGCCGTTGGCTGCGGCGGATCACCGGCTCAAGGGCGCTGTTCGGTTTGCCTACCGACAGAACGCCGATGATCTGACCGTTATTTCTGACCGGTGCCGCCACATACATCACCGAGCTATCCGGATCGTTGGGATCGCGCGGGGAACTGCGCGCGCCATACTTACCGCGCAGCGTCAGCCAGACGTCGTTCCAGCGCGAGTAATCTTGCCCCAGCGCCTGGCCTGACGAGTCGTATACCACCTTCCCCGTGGCGTCAGTAAGATATACGCGATACTCATTTTTATTTTTGATGATGCCGGAGATATTCGCTCTGACCGGATGGAGATTCAGCCGGGCGAAGGCGCGCGCCAGCTCGCCCTGCCCAGGCTGGCCGGAAAGCAAATCATCGCGGGCAATTTCGGCTAACAGGGTGGCGGAGTCGTTAAGCATGCCTTCGGTAGCACGGCGCACGCCCGGTTTGATCTCTTCCCCAAAGATAGAAATCACAAACCACGCCGCTACCGCCACAATCAGAAAATAGCCCAGCAGCAAACGCATACCGATGCGCATCAGCACACCACCAGGCTGTAACCTAAACCGCGATGGGTATTAATCGGCGATAAGGCGGGATTGACCTCGCGTAATTTCGCGCGCAGGGTTTTGATATGCGTATCGACGGTGCGGTCGAAACTCTCCTGAGCGTCCTGCCAGACATGATCCATCAGCTGCTGGCGCGAGAACACGCGCCCTGGCGCCTCAAGCAGCATTTTCATCAGCAGATATTCGTAGCGGGTAAGCTTCAGCGGCACGCCGCACCACACCACGGACGCAGCCAGGGGGTTCAGTTCGAACGAACCGACCGTAATGACGCTTTCAGGCTCTTTTATGCGGTTTACGCGGCGCAGAATAGTCCGCACGCGCGCGCACACTTCGCGGGGCGAGAAGGGTTTCGCCACATAGTCGTCAGCGCCCATTTCCAGCCCCAGCAGTTTATCGACTTCGTCGCTGCGGGCGGTTAAAAACAGCACCGGCAAGGCCGGGTTTTTCGCGAGAAGTTGACGGCACAATTCAAACCCGCTGATATCCGGCAACCCGACATCCAGAATGGCTAAATCCGGCGGCCCGGCATGCAGTGCGGCCAGCGCGGGCAAGGCCCGCTCAAAGGTCCTCACCCGAAACCCTTCCTGTTGCAGCACATAGCCCAGCGTTTCGCTGATGCTGATTTCATCTTCCACCAGCCAGATCAGGGAGGAGCTCATCCGGGTATTCCTTTACTGTTGCGGGCTATTCCATGGCATGATCGGCACGGCGCTAAGGGCATTTTTCGGCGATCCTTCCACCACTTTATCGGAGTAGGTGAGATAAATAAGGGCGTTACGCTTCATATCATAAAAACGCACGACCTGAAGTTTTTTGAACACCAATGAGGTGCGTTTTCGGAATACCACTTCACCCTGCGCTTTGCCGCTTTTAATTTTGTCTGACAGGGTAATCGGCCCCACCTGCTGGCAGGAAATCGCCGCATCTGAGGTGTCTTCCGCCAGGCCCAGGCCGCCTTTAATACCGCCGGTTTTGGCGCGGCTAATATAGCAAGTGACGTTTTGCACATCCGGATCGTCAAAAGCTTCCACCACGATTTTATGATCCGGGCCGAGCCACTTAAATACGGTATCCACTGAGCCAATTTCTTCTGCGTGCAAACCGCCGCTCATGCCTAACAGCAGTGCCGCCAGGGTTAATGCTTTATATTTCATATTTTTACCAGATAAGAGTGTTAGGGTGATAAATATCGTTAAATTTCACGTTATTATTAATTTAAGAATATATTAATGCCAAATCTGGCACATTTTGTTAAACAAAACACCCAGCGCTAAAAGACTAAAGAATGCTACTATCCGCTACCGAAAACACCCAGGTGTATTATGGATGAGGAACAGATATGGATCAGGCCGGGATTATTCGCGATTTGTTAAGCTGGCTGGAAGGCCATCTTGATCAACCCCTGTCTCTCGATAATGTGGCAACGAAAGCAGGCTATTCCAAGTGGCATCTACAAAGAATGTTCAAAGATGTTACGGGCCATGCTATCGGCGCCTATATCCGTGCGCGTCGGTTATCCAAATCCGCTGTCGCCCTGCGTTTAACCTCGCGGCCTATTCTCGATATCGCGTTACAGTATCGCTTCGATTCGCAGCAGACCTTTACCCGGGCATTCAAGAAGCAGTTCTCAGTGACGCCAGCGCTTTACCGCCGTTCTTCTGACTGGAGCGCGCAAGGGATGCGGTCCCCCCTCAGCCTTGATAATACGCCGCTTCCGGTTCATGAATTCGTCACCCTTCCCGTCCTGCATCTGACAGGCCTGACTCAGAGCTACGTCTGTTCACTGGAAGAGATGGCGGAACTGCGCCATGAAATGCGCGTGCATTTCTGGCAAGCGTTTCTGGGGAATTCCCCGGATATTCCGCCGGTGCTGTACGGCCTGAATGAATCCCGCCCAAGCCTGGAAAGAGACGACGATCAGGAAGTGCTGTATACCACCGCCCTGTCGCCGGATCTGATTAACGGCCATATACAGGACTGCCACCCGGTCACGGTGGAAGGCGGTGATTATGTGCAGTTTACCTATGAAGGGCTGGGTACCGGGCTACAGGAATTTATCTTTTTACTGTACGGCACCGTCATGCCGAAGCTCGGGCTGACGCGCCGCCGCGGCGTGGATATTGAGCGCTACTTCCCCGCTGAAGATGCCAAACGCGGTGAGCGCCCAATCCAGTTGCGTTGCGATTACCTGATCCCGGTTCGCCGCACTTAGCGCTGTAACTCATCCATCGCGGGGGCGTCCAGATGTGAGACGTCGCCCGCCGTTTCTACTACCCATCCCGACGCCAGCCAGGCGCTTTCCTGGTAATCAACGCGTGAAATCGAGCAGTTACGCAGACGCAGACGACGCTCAGCCCAGGCCGGCAGGCCAAGGATAGTGCTCACCAGGCAACCCAGCGCCATACCGTGGCTGACCAGTAGCGGACGGCTGCCTTTCGGCAGTGACAGACACGCATTCAACGCCGCATGCATGCGCTCGCTGAGTTCAAGCATCGATTCGCCATCAGGGATACGGCCATCGGCGGTGCCGTTAACCAGCTGACGTCGCCAGCCCTCTTCTTCTTCGGTTAACGCGTCGATGTGGCGCTGTTCCAGCACCCCCATGTCCAGCTCGCGCAGGCGCGGATCGTAGGTGACTTCGCAGCCGCAGGCATCGGCGATAATTTCCGCCGTGCGGCGCGTCCGCCCCAGATCGCTGGCAATCACGTGGGTAATGCCCAGCGTTTTGACACGCTCCCCCACCTGATACGCCTGGCGCTCACCCTTCTCGGTGAGTTTGCTGTCAGACTGGCCCTGAATGCGACGTTCGGCATTCCACTGCGTTTCACCGTGACGAACAAGGTATACCTGTAACATGCTTTTTATCCGTTATACTGCGACGATATTGATTAAGACGAGACGTTAAACATTATGTACCACGTTATCTGCGCTACCACCAATCCCGCCAAAATTCAGGCGATTCTGCAGGCATTTAACGAGATATTTACATCAGGATCCTGCCACATCACCTCGGTGGACGTCGAGAGCGGCGTGCCGGAACAGCCATTCGGCAGTCATGAAACGCGGCAAGGCGCACGCAATCGCGTGGTCAATGCCCGCGCGCTGTGCCCGGATGCCGATTTTTGGGTGGCGATTGAAGCCGGTATTGATGACGACAGTACCTTCAGCTGGGTGGTTATTGAAAATGCGCAACAGCGCGGCGAAGCGCGATCCGCCACGCTGCCCCTTCCCGCCGCGATCCTCGAAAAAGTGCGCGCGGGTCAGGCGCTTGGCCCGGTGATGTCGGCGTATACCGGAATTAATGAAATCGGCCGTAAAGAGGGGGCGATTGGCGTATTTACCGCCGGTGCGCTGACCCGCAGCAGCGTTTACCATCAGGCGGTGGTGCTGGCGCTCTCACCGTTTCACAACGCCGTTTACCGCTGAGTTTTCAGCAGGATCTCTTCAAGCCAGGCGCGCAACTCCACCGGGGCGGACTTCAGGCTGTTGGAGCCGCGCGTGATCGTGGCGATCCCCGCTCCCAGCTCGCTTTTCAGTTCGCGCTGGCTCATCTCGCCGCGCAGCAGTTCTTCAATAATACGCACGCGCGTCCCCAGCGCCGTCCGTTCGTCCGGCGTCAGGAGCAGCGTCAATAGCGGAAGATGAAGCTGATTGTCGAAGGACTGCTTCAGGAGATCCACAAAGCGTAGCCATTCCTGTTGGCTCTGTTCATCCTGCGCTGCGGACCAGGGTGATTGTTGAGTCATGTTATGCCGCCCTACCTTCATACTATTTAACTAGTACAGCAGCATAACATATTGCGCATCATCAGTAACGGCGTTGCCACTCATTCTGCGTCATCAGGACCGGTTTATCGCCCATGAAATAACGGTAGTAGGCGTCATAGGCCAGTACGTTTTTCACATAGCCGCGGGTTTCTGAGAACGGGATGCTCTCGACAAACGCCACCGCGTCGATTCTGCCCGCGCTGTTGCCCAGCCAGGTGCGTACCCGTCCCGGCCCGGCGTTATATGCCGCCGAAGCGAAAATGCGGTTATCGCCGAACTGCTGATACACCGATTCCAGATACTGCGTACCGATATTGATATTGGTTTCCGGATCGAGCAGCTGATTCACGCCGCTGTAGCCCGGAATACCGAACTTCTGAACGGTATGCGCGGCGGTGGCGGGCATGATTTGCATCAGCCCCGACGCGCCGACCGGCGAGCGCACTTTCGGGTTCCAGGCGCTCTCCTGGCGGGCAATCGCCATGGCATAGCTTTGCGAGATGTCTTTGCCGCTGACGTAGCGTTTAAACAGGTTTTCATAGGCCAGCGGGAAGCGCTCTTCGAGATGATCCCACAGCTTACCGGCGATGGTGGCCTGCACGCTGAGATCCCACCAGTCGCGGTCAAACGCATAACGCGCCAGCGCGGCCTGCTCCTGGCTGGGGCGGCTGGTGATCAGGTTCGCCCATTCGCTGCGCGCGGTGTTATCCAGCCCCCAGTACATCAGCTCGCGCACCCGCGCCATCTCTGCGCTCTGGAATAATACTGAATCGGCTTTCGGGGCTTTATCCACCCGCAGCGGATACTCTTCATTTAAACGCTGAGCCGCCACCATCGGATAAAAGCCGCGTTGTTGCATCAGCGAGCGCAGGATTTCATTCGCCTCTTCAGTACGGCCACGTTCCAGCAGTAAATCTGCCTGCCAGTAGCGCCATTCGTCTTTCTCTTTGGCTTCCATCGGCAGCCGCGCCAGCCAGGTGTTCAGCCCGACGCGATCGCCGATGCCCAGCGCGATGCGGATCCGCCGTTCAATCAGCGAGGTGGATTCCGAACGCATGATCGCATCATCGCGCCAGCGGGCCTGCTCGCTGGTGATGTCATTCCCCATCAGACGCCACGCCACCAGATCGCGCAGTTCCTGCGCCTGGGCATCGTTAAGCTGCTGCGCCTGCACCAGCGAAGGGATCATCAGCCGGGCGTTTTCCGCATCCTGGCGCGCCACGCTGGCAAAAGCCACCGCCGCCATCTGGCGGGTGAAATCGGTGGAACCGACGCTACGGGCAAAGGTCAGTACGCTGTTGGGATCGTTCGCCAGGCTGATCAGCGCGCTGGAAACCGTCTGATAATCCGCTGGCATCTGCGAGGCCAGATTCGTGACGAGGCGGGTATTGCCCTCTTTCATCGCCAGCCGGATGCGCTCCAGATACGCGAGCGGATCCTGCTGCCCGGAACTGCGCCAGGCAGAAAACAGCCGGTCGCAGGCCGACGGCAAATTCTTCCCGGTCAGCCAAATGTCTTTCGCTCCGCTGTACGCGGTAACGGTATCGCCGGTATTCCACTTTGCGTAGTAGTAGTTGCATTTCGCTTCCGTGGCGGAAGGCGGTTGCGGGCTGAACGCCAGTAGCCCGCGCCAGTCCTCACGCCGCGCCAGTTCATTAACAAACCGGTTGGTCAGGGTTCGGGCGGGCGGCAGCGTCGGGTTGGCGCGCACAAACTGCGTGACAGCTAACGCCGGTTGATTCATGAGATCGTCAGTTAACTGGCGGTACTGCAAATAAGGATAGAGCGGATATTCGGTCAGGGTGGGCATCAATTGCGCCACGGTATCCATCTGGCGATTATCCCAGGCCTGCTTTACCTGCGCGTAGCGGCTGCGCTGCTCTTCCAGCGAATCAGCCCATACGGCATGGCTGATGGTCATCAGACACACGCCCGCAGTCAGCACTCGCCAGGCGGTCTGTTTAGCTTTCATCACACGACATCCCTCATGATGGATTAACGGCTGCGGCATCATGCCGCTGTAATACGATACTTTATGCTAACCAGGGGTTTGCGGTTGCGCCACGTCGCGGACACTTTTTTACTTTAAAGCGGGCTGCGGGCGAGCTAACACTCCGCGCCCGCGAGGCTGGGATTACCCCGGGAAAAAGGCTACACTTCGCCACTAATCACATCACCAATGAATATAAAGAGGCGAAGTCGCAACGTGGCTCAATTCGTTTATACCATGCATCGTGTCGGCAAAGTGGTTCCGCCGAAACGCCATATTCTTAAAAACATCTCTCTGAGCTTTTTCCCCGGGGCGAAAATCGGGGTGCTGGGCCTGAACGGCGCCGGTAAATCCACCCTGCTGCGTATCATGGCGGGCATTGATACCGATATCGAAGGCGAAGCGCGTCCGCAGCCTGGCATCAAAATCGGCTATCTGCCACAGGAGCCGCAGCTCAACACTGAACACACCGTGCGTGAATCCGTGGAAGAAGCGGTTTCCGAAGTGGTTAACGCGCTGAAAGGCCTCGACGAAGTGTATGCCAAATACGCGGAGCCGGACGCCGACTTCGATAAACTGGCCGCACAACAGGGCAAGTTTGAAGAGATCATCCAGGCCCACGACGGCCACAACCTGAACATCCAGCTGGAGCGCGCCGCCGATGCGCTGCGCCTGCCGGACTGGGATGCCAAAATCGGCAACCTGTCCGGTGGTGAACGCCGCCGCGTCGCGCTGTGCCGCCTGCTGCTGGAAAAACCAGACATGCTGCTGCTCGACGAACCCACTAACCACCTGGATGCCGAATCCGTGGCGTGGCTCGAGCGCTTCCTGCACGACTTCGAGGGCACCGTGGTGGCAATCACCCACGACCGTTACTTCCTCGATAACGTTGCCGGTTGGATCCTGGAGCTGGACCGTGGCGAAGGCATTCCGTGGGAAGGCAACTACTCCTCCTGGCTGGAGCAGAAAGATCAGCGTCTGGCGCAGGAAGCCTCTCAGGAAGCGGCACGCCGCAAGTCTATTGAGAAAGAGCTGGAATGGGTGCGCCAGGGCGCGAAAGGCCGTCAGTCCAAGGGCAAAGCCCGTCTGGCGCGTTTTGAAGAGCTGAACAACACCGAATACCAAAAACGTAACGAGACCAACGAACTGTTTATCCCACCGGGCGCGCGTCTGGGGGATAAAGTGGTTGAAGTCACTAATCTGCGTAAATCCTACGGCGATCGCGTACTGATCGACGACCTGACTTTCTCGGTGCCGAAAGGCGCGATTGTCGGCATCATCGGGCCGAACGGCGCGGGTAAATCCACCCTGTTCCGCATGATGTCAGGCCAGGAACAGCCGGACAGCGGCACCATCACTCTGGGTGAAACCGTGAAGCTGGCGTCTGTGGATCAGTTCCGCGACAGCATGGATAACAGCAAAACCGTGTGGGAAGAAGTGTCCGGCGGGCTGGACATTATGCGTATCGGCAACACCGAAATGCCCAGCCGCGCCTACGTGGGCCGCTTTAACTTCAAAGGCGTCGACCAGGGCAAACGCGTGGGCGAATTGTCCGGCGGTGAGCGCGGTCGTCTGCACCTGGCGAAGCTGTTGCAGGTAGGCGGCAACGTGCTGCTGCTCGATGAACCGACCAACGATCTGGATATCGAAACCCTGCGCGCGCTGGAAAACGCCCTGCTGGAATTCCCGGGCTGTGCCATGGTTATCTCGCACGACCGTTGGTTCCTTGACCGTATCGCGACCCATATTCTGGATTACCAGGATGAAGGTAAAGTGGAATTCTTCGAAGGTAACTTTACCGAATACGAAGAGTACAAGAAACGCACCCTTGGCGCCGACGCGCTGGAGCCGAAGCGGATTAAGTACAAACGTATCGCTAAATAACGCCAGCGGCCCTCTCTGAGGGCCGTTTTTATTGTTGCCGCTGATGGCTATCGGTATACGAATCCTTTATTTCTGAATACTGCGTCGCGAACGCGATATAACAAGCCAGCGCGGGCGAGTTCAGCTTGCGGCTTGGGTAAACCAGATAGAGGTCATTCCCTTCAGGCTTCCAGTCCCCCAGAACGCGGGATAACTTGCCGCTTGCCAACGCCGCTTCCACCAGAAAGGAGGGTAATAAGGTAATACCTGCCCCTTGCCGGGCGCATTCACGCGCATAGAGCAAATTGTCCGTCGTATGCAGGCGCGGCAGGTCGCAACGATGATACGCCTCCCCTTTCTGCAAGATCCACTCGCTCCAGGCGCGATGCACAATGCAATGATGCTCCGCCAGCTGGCTGGGGTGTTCGAG
The DNA here is from genome assembly GCF_009907385.1 of Atlantibacter hermannii. GTDB lineage: Bacteria > Pseudomonadota > Gammaproteobacteria > Enterobacterales > Enterobacteriaceae > Atlantibacter > Atlantibacter hermannii_A. The sequence goes on along the minus strand of NZ_JAAATR010000018.1, from coordinate 132,672 downwards.
GGTGGGATAGTTAAGCAGATACCCCGGCGAGGCAACCAGAGTACGTGGACTGTGCCCAATCATCCTGCCAATCAACGAAGAATCCTGCGGTTTACCGGTACGCAGCGCCACGTCATACCCCGCGTCGACCAAATCCACCACCTCATCAGAAATAGACACTTCCAGCACCACGTCAGGATAACGGCGCTGGAACTGGGTATTCATTCGTGCCAGCAGCGTCGCGCCAATGCCTGCCGGACAGGTGATACGTAACCGGCCACTGGGGTTATCGCGCAGCCGTTGCAGCGCGAATTCGGCGCGTTCCGAGGCATCGAGCATTTCCCTGCAATGAACCAGGTAGCGTTCACCGGCAAACGTCAGGTTGATTTTACGGGTGGTGCGATTAAGCAACCGCAGCCCCACCTGCTGTTCCAGCTGGCTGATGCGCTGGCTGACGCTGGATTTGGGTAGCCCAGCTTCCTGCGCCGCTGCGGTAAAACTCCCCCGCTCCGCCACCAGCGCAAACAGCGCCATATCCTGAAGATGCTTAAACATGATTGTTCATCCCACATGAACACAGCGTTAGTGATTGTCCATCTTATCATCCTTTTACCCGTCGCCTAGACTGTTCCACATCATCACCTTTCAAACCCGATACGCGGAGCACACCATGTCAGTGAAAGCCATTGCCGTTAACCCCCAGGATCCTGCCATCTTTATTGAAATCCAGTCTGAAATGCCGCAGCCGGGCGACGATGACTTACTGGTTGAGGTCAAAGCCGTGTCGATTAACCCGGTCGATACCAAAGTTCATCAGGGCATCCAGAAGAAAGGCTTACAGGAGCCGCGCATTTTAGGCTGGGACGCCAGCGGGATTGTGAAAGCCGTCGGCAGTAAAGTGACCGGCTTTAAAGCAGGTGACGAAGTCTATTACGCAGGGGATATCACCCGTCCGGGCAGCAACACCACGCATCAGTTGATCGATGCGCGCATCGTCGGCCATAAGCCGAAAAGCCTCGACTGGGCAGCGGCGGCGGCTATTCCGTTAACGGCACTGACGGCCTGGGAAGGATTGTTCGAGCGTCTGAACATTCAGGATGCAGGCGAAGATAAAACGCTGCTGATTATTGGCGGCGCAGGCGGGGTGGGTTCGCTCGCCATCCCGTTCGCGAAGCACAACAGCAAAGTAAAAGTCATCGCCACCGCCTCGCGGGAAGATTCCGCACAGTGGTGCCGGGATCGCGGCGCGGATCTGGTCGTGAGTTATAAAGATCTGCCGGGCGAACTGGCGAAGCACGAAATCAAATTCGTTGATTACATCTTTATCCTGAACGATACCGACGGCCACTGGCCTGCCGTCACCCGGCTGATTGCGCCGCAGGGCCACATCTGTACCATCGTGGAAAACACCCAGCCGCTGAGCCAGGACGCGTTGAAATCAAAATCCGCCGCCCTGCACTGGGAATTTATGTACACCCGCAGCATGTATCAAACCGCCGATATGGCGCGTCAGGGCGAGATCCTCGATCACGTGGCTAACCTGGTGGATGACGGCGTGGTGGAAAGCGCCCTTAGCGAGACGCTGCATGGCCTGAGCGTGGATAGCGTTCGCGAAGCGCACGAGAAAGTGCTGGCCGGGCATATGCGCGGAAAAGTGGTGATTGCGTTTTAAACCGCTGAGGCACGCCCGCCACACGGGCGTGCCATTCCCGGGTATTACGATGCCGACGCCTGCCTTCTCTCCAGCCCTGGCGCGCGCCACAGCGATGTCGTCAGCCCGCTGTCTACCAGCCCCAGTTGGTCCGCATACACCGCCTGCCATTTCTGCATCATCTCGTCATACAGTTCGCGGTGCGCAGGATTTGGGGTGAACTCCCGTTGCCAGCTCACCAGTTTTTCCCCGGCGCTGGCCATATCTGAATACAGCCCTACCCCTGCGCCCGCTGCGATGGCGCAGCCCAGCGCGGTCGCCTCTTTGACTTCCGGGACGCGCACCGGCAGCCCGGTCACGTCGCTTAAAATCTGGCTCCACAGCGCGCCTTTCGAGCCGCCGCCCGCAAACACCAGCCCGTCGAATGTTACCCCGGAAAAACGGGAAATCTGCGCCAGATTGCAGGCCGAGACAATCGCGGCGTTCTCCTCCAGCGCCCTGAATAGCGTGGCCTTATTGCATTTATCGGCATCGATAGAGAGGTTAATAAACGACGGGGCGGCGTGATACCACTTATTAAAGTGCATCGCGTCAGAGAAAATCGGCATGACGCCGTGAGAGCCCGCCGGAACCTGGCTTGCCATCTGCTCCAGCAGCGCATAGGTATCGGTGCCGAGCCGCTCGGCGATCAGTTTCTCTTCGGCGCAGAACGCGTCGCGGAACCAGCGCATCGTCAGACCGGTGAAAAAGCTGATCGACTCCGCCTGCACCATGCCGGGGATAACGTGCGGATTAACACGAATGTTCATTTGCGGATCGGTACGCACTGCCGGGAGATTCACGACCTGTTGCCAGAACGTGCCGCCCAGTACCGCGGTTTGCCCGGCGCGCACCACGCCAAGCCCGAGACAGCCCAGTTGCACATCGCCGCCGCCCATCACGACCGGCGTGCCTTCACGTAACCCGGACTGTGCCGCCGCGTCAGCAGTCACCGCGCCCAGCACCGTACCGGTCTCTTTTACCGGCGAGAGAATATCGGCGCGCAACCCGGCCATATCCAGCAGCGCAGGCCGCCAGTCGCGGGTGTTCAAATCCAGCATCCCGGTAGTGCCCGCGTTGGACGGATCTACCGCCAGCTCGCCGGACAGCTTCGCCGCCAGCCAGTCGCTGATCATGGTGATGGTCGCCGCCTGACGATAAATATCCGGACGATGATGCGCCAGCCACAGCAGGCGCGGCATGGCGCTCAGCGCCAGGGTCTGGCCGGAAACGTGGTACACCTCGGATTCAAACTGATAATCATGGATTTCTTTCAGTTCAGACACTTCATGGCTGGCGCGGGCGTCGACGTTGGCGCAGGCCCAAATCGGCTCGCCGTTGCGATCGTACAGCACGATCCCTTCGCGCATCGAGCAGCAGGCGACGCTGGCGATATCGCTGGCGGCTAAGCCCGCTTTCGCCAGCGCTTCCTTAATGCAGCGGCAGGTTAACTGCCAGTTGGTGCTGAGATCGAACTCCATCGAGCCGGGGATATCCGCCACGCTCTGGTGGGTCCACTCCGCCTGGCCTGCGGCAATCTGGCGTCCTGCTAAATCAAAGATAACGGCACGGACACTGCCAGTTCCGGCGTCTAACGCTAAAAGGTAACTCATCGGCTTGCCTCGCTCTGTTAGGTTTCGCGAAGCAGGCCCCGGATTATCCCGCCAGAGCCAGCACCGCGCGCGCTGTCGCTTCTTCTGTTACCAGGCCGTTGATACGGCGGCCGCACAGGGCGGCATAAATGGCGTCGGCTTTCTCCTCTCCGCCCGCCACGCCCACGATAGTGGGCAACTGGGCCAGCTCATTCAGGGAGATGCCCAGCAGCTCGCGGTGGATCGGCAAATCATCCACCTGTTCGCCGTCGGCCTGCAGGAAATAACCGAGAATGTCGCCTACCGCGCCTTTACGGGCGTACATCAACTGCTCGCCTTCGCTGATATAACCAGAGCGCAGGATCGTCGCATCGCGTTTCTGGCTCACCGACCCGATGCCCACCACCGCCACGTCGGCGGCGCTGGCGGCCAGCAGCACATCGCGCACGCTGGATTCGCGCTTTAAAATCTCCGCCACTTCCGGCGACGACACCCGCAGCGGCGCGGGAATAATGCTGACGCTACAGGCCGCATCAAGCTGACCGATGCCGGTCATATACGGCCCCACCCCGCCCGACAGCGTCACCAGCCGGATCTGCTGGGAACTGATAAACCCGCTTAAATGTTGCAAACAGCTCATGGTGGCTTCGCCGAACCCCACCGCCAGCAGTTGCCCCGGCTCCAGCACGCCCATCAGCGACTGCGCCGCGCCAATCCCCAGTCGCGTGTTCATCGGCGGCGTGTTCAGCGCAGGCAACACCCGCGCCAGCCGTAGCCCGAAACGCTCGGCCAGCGCGGTTTCCAGCGCCAGGCAGCCTTCGTACCGCGAGTTGATTTGCACCCGGATCACCCCCGACTGGCGGCCTTTCTCTAACAGGCGCGAAATCTTCAGTCGCGGCAATCCCAGCCGTTCGCCGATATCGTTCTGGGTCAGCCCGTCGTGGTAGTAGCACCACGCCACTCGTGCCAGTAGCTCTTCTTCGGCCATTGCGATACTGGCATACCGTCCCTCATCGCTTCGTTTTTCGCTCATAAGCTGAACTCTTATTGAAATTTAGATCATGTGTTCGATCCTGCCTGGTCTGAAACTGTGAGATGCCTGGCAAAAAGATCATTTTTTATTCCGTTTAGCTGTGCGACCAGATTATGCCTGAAAATGTGATCCCTGCACGGTTGTAAATATAGTTCACCGTCTACGCTTTTTGAACATTGTAGATTTAAAAAATCATTTGTTCATTTTTCGGAGTGGCGATGACGAATCCAGACCCGTTACTGAATGTGCAGGCGATCTCGAAACAGTTCTCCGGGGTGAGCGTACTGAAGTCGATTGATTTCACGCTGCTTTCCGGGCAGGTGCATGCCCTGATGGGCGGTAACGGCGCGGGCAAGTCAACGCTGATGAAAATCGTCGCGGGCGTAGAAACCGCCGACAGCGGCGCGATTCAGATTGAAGGAAAGCCGTTTACCCGGCTTTCCCCGCAGCAGGCGCACGGTCTGGGGATCTATCTGGTGCCGCAGGAGCCGATGCTGTTCCCCAACCTCACCGTGCAGGAAAACATTCTGTTCCGCCTGCCGAACGATAAAAAGCTTACCCGGCAGCTGTCAGAAAAGCTGGCCCAGCTCGATTGCCATCTCAATTTGCAGGCCTCCGCCAGTACGCTGGAAGTGGCGGATCAGCAGATGGTGGAGATCCTGCGCGGCCTGATGCGCAACGCCAAAATTTTAATTCTTGATGAACCGACCGCGTCGCTGACACCAGGGGAAACCGATCGGTTATTTCGTCAGATCCGCGCGCTGCAATCCGCAGGCGTAGGGATCATTTTTATCTCCCATAAGCTGCCGGAAATTCGCGCCATCGCCAGCCATGTCTCGGTAATGCGCGACGGCGCGGTGGTGCTGAGCGGCGAAACCGCGCAACTCACCGACAGCGAACTGATCCACGCCATGACCCCGGTGAGCCGGGCGCGCAGCCTGAGCGACACCCAAAAGCTGTGGCTGGCGCTGCCGGGCAACCGGCGCACCCAGCCGCAGGACTTCCCGGTGCTGCGGGTGGATGAACTGACCGGCGAGGGTTTTCTCGACCTCAGTTTTGACGTGCGCGCCGGGGAGATTGTCGGGCTGGCGGGGCTGGTGGGTTCCGGACGCACCGAACTGGCGGAGACCTTATACGGCCTGCGTCCGGTGCGCGGCGGGCGCGTCTGGCTGGAAAATCATGACATCACCCCTATGCCGATCCGCGAGCGCCTCAATCGCGGGCTAGTCTATTTACCGGAAGATCGCCAGGTCTCCGGGCTGTTTCTCGATGCCCCCATCCGCTGGAACACCGTGGCGCTCAACGAGCCCTCGCTGTGGCAGCAGCCGACGCGTGAAGACGCGGTGGTCGAGCGCTACCACCGGGCGCTGGGTATCAAACTTAACCATCCGAATCAAATTGTGCGCACCCTCTCCGGCGGCAATCAGCAGAAAGTGCTGCTGGCGCGCTGCCTTGAAGCCAATCCGCTGCTGCTGATTATTGATGAACCGACCCGCGGCGTGGACGTCTCCGCCCGCGCCGACATCTATCAGCTGATCAAAAGCGTGGCGGCGCAAAACGTGGCGGTGCTGATGATCTCCTCTGATGTGGACGAATTCCCGGGGCTGGCGGACCGGGTGCTGGTGATGCACCAGGGGGAACTCAGCGGGGAACTGGCGCGTGACGCCATTTCGCCTGACCGGATGATGAAACTGGCCTTTGGAGGACAACGTCCGTGAAGATGCTGCTGCGTAACCGTGAACTGACCGCGTTTCTGGCCATTGTGGCGCTGTTCGGCGTGCTGGTGGGCCTTAACCACAGCTATTTCAGCGCCCAGACGCTGGCGATGATTTTCTCCAGTTCGCAGATTTTGATTTTGCTGGCGATGGGGGCGGCGATGGTGATGCTGACGCGCAATATCGATGTGTCGGTAGGGTCGACGGTTGGGCTGTGCGCCATTGCCGTCGGCGTGGCGCTGAACCAGGGCTACAGCCTGCCGCTGGCGATGGGCTTCGCGTTTGCCATCGGCGCGCTGTGCGGGTTTTTCAACGGCGTGCTGGTGGTGTGGCTGCGCATCCCGGCGATTGTCGCCACCCTCGGTACGCTGGGGCTGTACCGTGGCGCAATGCTGTTGTGGACCGACGGGAAATGGATTGAAGGGCTGCCGCAAAGCCTGAAAGCGCTGTCGGAACCGGTGTTTATCGGCGTCTCCCCGTTCGGCTTCGCGGTGCTGGCGCTGGTGGCGTCAGGCAGCGTGATCCTGGCGCGCACCGCCTTTGGCCGCGACTTCTACGCGGTGGGCGATAACCTCGCCGCCGCGCGCAAGCTGGGCGTGGCGGTGGATCGCACCCGGCTGCTGGCCTTTACCTTTAACGGCCTGCTGGCGGCGCTCGGCGGCATTCTGTTCGCCTCGCAAATCGGCTTTGTGCCCAATCAGACCGGCAGCGGGCTGGAGATGAAAGCCATCGCCGCCTGCGTGCTGGGCGGCATCTCCCTGCTCGGCGGCACCGGCACGCTGATCGGCGCGTTCCTCGGCGCGTTCTTTTTAACCCAAATCGACACCGTGCTGGTGCTGTTCAAACTGCCCGCCTGGTGGAACGACTTTATCGCCGGGCTGGTGCTGCTGGGCGTGCTGGTGCTCGACGGACGGCTGCGCCAGGCGCTGACCCGCCACCAGCGCGCGCTGAAATACAGCCGCTTTGTGCCGGGGGCGTCGGGGCGGAAAAACGTCGCGCCGTTTCCCGGTCGCAAAAACAAAAAAGAGGTGGCGTAAATGAAAGTGAACTGGGAACTGGCGCTGCTGGCGTTGCTGGTACTGGAAATCCTGCTGTTCGGTGCGCTGAACCCGCGCATGCTCGATATCAATATGCTGCTGTTCAGCACCAGCGATTTTATCTGCATCGGCATTGTGGCCTTGCCGCTGACGCTGGTGATCATCAGCGGCGGGATCGATATTTCCCTCGGCTCGACCATCGGGCTGTGCGCCATCGCGCTGGGCGTGCTGATGCAGTCCGGCGTACCGATGGGTGTGGCGATTGGATTAACCCTGGCACTCGGTCTGGCCTGCGGCTTCCTTAACGCGGCATTAATCCACTACACCGGCATCAGCCCGCTGGTGATCACCCTGGGCACGCTTTACCTCTACGGCGGCGGCGCGCTGCTGCTTTCCGGCATGGCGGGCGCGACGGGCTATGAAGGCATCGGCGGCTTCCCGGACAGCTTCACCGCTTTCGCCAACGCCACGCTGCTCGGCCTGCCGGTGCCGCTGGTGATGTTCTTAGTCATCACGCTGTTTTTCTGGGTACTGGCGCACCGGGCGCGCTTTGGCCGCCACCTGTTTCTGCTCGGGCAAAACGCCCGCGCCGCCCGCTACGCGGCGCTGCCGGTCAACGGCATGCTGTACGGCGTTTACGGGCTGGTGGGGCTGGCGTCGGCCATCGCGGCGGTGATTCTGGTTTCTTACTTCGGTTCGGCCCGTTCGGATTTGGGGCGCGATTTGCTGATGCCCGCGCTGACGGCGGCGGTGCTCGGCGGCGCCAATATTTACGGTGGTTCAGGTTCTGTGGTGGGTACGGCACTGGCGGCGTTGCTGGTGGGGTATTTGCAGCAGGGGTTACAGATGGTCGGGATACCCAATCAGGTATCGAGCGCGTTGTCCGGTGCGTTGTTGATTGTGGTGGTGATTGGTCGTTCGGTGAGTTTGCATCGCGAAACCCTGCGTGCGGCATGGCGCCGCGTTCAGATTCGCCGCGGTGCCATAAAACAATCAGGAGCTTAAGATGAATACAGCAAAACGTGTGCTGCAATGCAGTGCTCTGGCACTGGCCTTGAGCGTCGTGACTGCCCAGGCGGCTGATCGCATCGCCTTTATTCCCAAGCTGGTGGGCGTCGGGTTCTTTACCAGCGGCGGCAACGGGGCGAAAGAAGCGGGCAAGCAGCTTGGCGCGGACGTCACCTATGACGGGCCGACGGAGCCGAGCGTGTCGGGCCAGGTGCAGTTGATCAACAACTTCGTTAACCAGGGGTATAACGCGATCATCGTGTCGGCGGTCTCCCCGGACGGCTTGTGCCCTGCCCTGAAACGCGCCATGCAGCGCGGCGTAAAAGTGCTGACCTGGGACTCGGACACCAGGCCGGAATGCCGCAGCATCTACATCAACCAGGGCACCCCGGAGCAGTTGGGCGGGATGCTGGTGGAAATGGCGTCGAAGCAGGTCACCAAACCCGACGCCAAAGTGGCGTTTTTCTACTCCAGCCCCACCGTGACCGACCAGAACCAGTGGGTGAAAGAGGCCAAAGCGAAGATCGCCAAAGATCATCCGCAGTGGCAGATCGTCACCACCCAGTTTGGCTATAACGACGCCACCAAGTCTCTGCAAACCGCCGAGGGCATCTTAAAGGCTTACCCGGATCTGGACGCGATCATCGCGCCGGACGCCAACGCGCTGCCGGCGGCGGCCCAGGCGGCGGAAAACCTTAAGCGTACCGGGGTGGCGATTGTCGGGTTCAGCACGCCGAACGTGATGCGCCCGTACGTGGAGCGCGGCACGGTGAAAGCCTTCGGCCTGTGGGACGTGGTGCAACAGGGCAAAATCGCCGTCAACGTGGCGGATACCCTGCTGAAGAAAGGCGATCTTAACGTCGGCGACAGCGTCGAAGTGAAAGACATCGGCACCCTGAAAGTGGAGCCGAACAAAGTGCAGGGTTACGACTACGAAGCCAAAGGCAACGGCATCGTGCTGCTGCCGGAGCGCGTGGTGTTCACCAAAGACAACATCAACAAATACGATTTCTGATGGGGGAGACAATGGCTGATTTAGACGACATCAAGGACGGCAAAGATTTTGGTATTGGGCAGCCCCAGAAGAACACGCTGTTTGCGCTGAAAGGCTGCGGCGCGCTGGACTGGGGGATGCAGTCGCGTCTGGCGCGGATTTTCAACCCGGCCACTAACCGTACGGTGATGCTGGCGTTCGACCACGGCTATTTCCAGGGCCCGACCACCGGGCTGGAGCGTATCGATCTGTCCATCGCACCGCTGTATCAGGAAACCGACGTGCTGATGTGTACCCGCGGCATTCTGCGCAGCCAGGTGCCGCCCGCCACCAATAAGCCGGTGGTGCTGCGCGCGTCCGGCGGCAACTCGATTCTGGCGGAACTGTCGAACGAGTGCGTGGCGGTGGCGATGGAAGACGCCCTGCGGCTCAACGCCTGTGCGGTGGCGGCGCAGATTTATATCGGCTCCGAGTACGAGCACCAGTCGATCAATAACATCATCAAACTGGTGGATGAAGGCACCCGCTACGGAATCCCCACGCTGGCGGTCACCGGCGTGGGGAAAGAGATGGCGCGCGACGCCCGCTACTTCTCGCTGGCCAGCCGCATCGCCGCCGAGATTGGCGCGCAGTTCGTCAAAACCTATTACGTTGAACAAGGCTTTGAGAAAGTCACCGCCAGCTGCCCGGTGCCGATTGTCATTGCGGGCGGCAAAAAGCTGCCGGAACTGGATGCGCTGGAGATGTGCTGGCGGGCCATCGACCAGGGGGCCAGCGGCGTGGACATGGGGCGCAACATCTTCCAGTCCGAGGCTCCGCTCGCCATGCTTAAAGCGGTGAAAAAAGTGGTACACGAGAATATGTCGGCACGCGAAGCGTACCAGTTCTGGCAGGAAGAAAAAGCACAGGGAGGAAAGGCATGAATGTGACGCTGGTTGAGATCAACATCAAACCGGACCGGGTGGATGAGTTTTTAACGGTGTTCCGCGCCAACCACGAGGGCGCGATCGCCGAACCCGGCAACCTGCGTTTTGACGTCTTGCAGGACCCAAAAGTAAAGACGCGGTTTTACATCTACGAAGCCTATCAGGACGACGACGCGGTGCTGGCCCATAAGGAAACGCCACACTATAAGGCTTGTGTGGAGGCGCTGGATTCGATGATGTCGGAGCCAAGGAAGAAGCGGAGCTTTATTGGATTGCTGCCAGAGGTGAAGTAAGGCGAAAAGCGGCCCAGGGATGGGCGGTCTCGTTGGCACTGTCTCGGGATATGTCGATAAAAACGGATTTTTTAAACACAGGGCGGGGACAGGTTTATGGCATCGACACGTTCCGGCCATATGTCGATAAAACGCGTTTTTTTAAACATGACGCCGTGACATGTTTATCACATCGACCTATTATGACGATATGTCGATAAAAACGGTTTTTTTAAACATATGAGTTGGCACCCGGAAACGCCCTATAACGACCTACCTTTACTTCCGCCTGATCTGGAACATATTGAAACGCGCAATGTTCTGAAAGCCTGCATCAGCGCCCGGGCGGCCATCGCCGAGCTGAAAACTGCCGGTGAGCTTATCCCCGACCAGGGTTTACTGATCAATATTCTTCCGATGCTGGAGGCGAAAGACTCTTCGCGCATTGAAAACATTGTCACCACCAGCGATCGGCTGTTTCAGTATGCCGATCGCGAGGAGGGCGCAGATCCCGCGACCAAAGAAGCGCTGCGCTCTCGTACCGCGCTTTATGATGGTTATACCCACCTGAATAGCTATCCGCTCTGTACAAACACAGCGGTGGCTATCTGCACCAACCTGCGCGCCGTGCAAACCGATATCCGCAAAACGCCGGGAACGGTATTGCGCGACCACAATAATACCGTGGTATACACGCCGCCGGTGGGTGAAGACGCCATCCGTAACTTACTGGCGAACTGGGAGCGTTTCATTTATAGCGATGATGATGTCGATCCGCTGGTGAAAATGGCTATCGCGCACTACCAGTTTGAGTGCATCCATCCCTTCCCCGACGGCAACGGGCGAACGGGCCGCATTCTGAATATTCTGTACCTGATTCAGGCGGGTTTACTTTCCCTGCCAATTTTGTATTTATCCCGCTTTATTCTGGAAAGGCGTGATGATTACTACACCCTCCTGCGCAGGGTCACAGAACACGGAGACTGGGAAGCGTGGATAGTGTTTATGCTGGAAGCAGTGGAAAACACGTCCCGATGGACCACCGATAAAATATCGGTTGTTCGGGAGCTGATAGCAGGCACCACTGAGTACGTGCGTGAAAAGCTGCCTAAAATCTACACCCATGAACTTATCCAGGCGCTGTTTGCGCAGCCGTATTGCCGAATAGAAAACCTTGTGGAACGCGGCGTGGCCAAACGCCAGACGGCGTCAACGTACCTGAAGCAGTTGGTAGAAATTGGCGTGCTGGAAGAAATGAGCGCCGGGCGTGAAAAGCTGTATCTCAACACCAGACTCTTGCGGGAACTGAATCAATAAGGGGTTCACGGTCTGTGAACCCCTGAGACTTCCGGGACTACCTGTTAAAACGTTTCCCAGTTATCGCCGCTATCCGCCAGAGCGGGTTTACGGGTCGCCAGCGGCGCAGCTGGCGCTTTTGGCGGAGTCGCGTCCTGTGAAATCTCCCGCGCGTCGGCGTTGATGCGGAATACCGACACCGCCTGCGTCAGGCGGCTGGCCTGTTCTTCCAGCGCCGCAGCGGCAGCCGCGGATTCCTGCACCAGCGAGGCGTTCTGCTGGGTCACGCGATCCATCTCGGCAACCGCCAGGCCCACCTGGTCGATACCGCGGCTCTGCTCGTCAGACGCCGAGGCGATTTCGCCCATGATGTCGGTCACGCGGGTTACCGCGTTAACAATCTCGCCCATGGTTTCGCCCGCGCTTTCTACCAGCGTCGAACCGATTTCCACTTTGCTGACCGAGTCTTCAATCAGGCCTTTAATCTCTTTCGCGGCCTGGGCGCTGCGGCTTGCCAGGTTGCGAACCTCACCGGCCACCACCGCAAAACCACGGCCCTGCTCGCCTGCACGCGCGGCTTCCACCGCAGCGTTCAGCGCCAGGATGTTGGTCTGGAAGGCGATGCCGTCGATCACGCTGGTGATATCGGCAATTTTCTGCGAGCTACCGGCGATTTCGTGCATGGTCTGCACCACGTTGCTCACCACCTTACCGCCCTTCTGCGCGGTTTCAGAGGCGCTCAGCGCCAGCTGGCTGGCCTGACGGGCGTTTTCGGCGTTCTGTTTCACCGTTGCGGTCAGCTCTTCCATGCTGGCAGCGGTTTCTTCCAGCGAGGCCGCCTGCTGCTCGGTACGGGAAGAGAGATCGTTGTTGCCGATGGCGATTTCGCTCGCGCCGCTGTAGATCGCGTTCGCGCCGGTACGCACATCGCCCACGGTTTTCGCCAGCTCATCCTGCATATGGCGCAGGCTCGCCGCCAGTTGGCCCATCTCGTTGGTGCCATGAACCTCAATACCGCGCACCAGATCGCCGTTAGCGATATGACGGATGTTTTCCAGCAGGCGCTGTAACGGATGGATCAACGCTTTGTTGATGCCGATCCACACCACAATCATCACCGCCAGCACGGTGCCCAGCACGCCGATCAGGATCCACAGTGCCAGGTTATAGGAATCGTTGCTGCCATCCACCGCCAGCTGGTACAGACCGTCGTTCTCGGCCAGGTAGCTGTCGTAGGCTTTCTGCATCCCGTCCTGGTAGCTCTGGGTCGGCTGGTCAAAGAAGGCGTTGATTTTACCGGCGCCCAGCAGCTGGATCAGCTCCGCCAGCGCGTTATGGTAGATATCGTAGGTGCGCTTCACTTCCTGCGCGGTTTGCTCGCTCTGGCGCGGGTCGCGCGGCAGGGCCTCATAGGCTGTCCACTGCTCTTCCGCCAGCTTCAGCGAGGTTTGCGCGATCTGCATTAGCTGCGCTACGGTCGCGCCGCTGCCCATCTGGTTGGAATCCATCATGTAGCGGATACCGGCACGGTTCAGGGTGTTGCGGGTCTGGATCAGCGCCACCCAGCTGGCGTTCAGTGTGGACTGCTGCTGACGGATGGTCTGAAGAACGGTGAAGTTTTCCTTGTCGTTTTTCAGCGCGTTAAAGAACAACCCGCCCGACGTTAACTGTAAGAGGCCAAAGAGCCCCAGTACGATAAGCAGGCTGGTGACGACTTTGATACGGTTGAGCATGGTGACTGTTTCCCGAGGCAAAATAAAAAGGGGTATCGGAAAATCCCCGGAAAACTTTATAGGGGAAATCCCCGGACTTACGTTTTTATTCGCTGAGCGATGATGGGCTTTCGTTTTCGCGTCAGGCCTTCACGGCTATTTTTCCTGCCGACGGGTTTAGCCTATGATAGGCACTCTCTTTTGTGGCGGGAATAAACATGATTTGGTTGATGCTGGCTACCCTGGTGGTGGTGTTTGTGGTGGGTTTTCGGGTATTGACCTCCGATTCGCGTCGCGCGGTGCGGCGTCTTAGCGAACGTCTCAATATTCAGACGTTGCAGGTGGAGTCGATGATCGACCAGATGGGCAAACAGGCCGGGCACGAGTTTATTCAGTATCTGGCGCGCCCCGATGAAGTGCATCTGCAAAACGCCGCTCAGTTGCTGCTGATTTATCAGGCGTATATCGTCGACGGCAGCGAGCAAAATCTGCTGCGCTGGCACCGCATCCTGCAAAAAGGCCGGTTAAGCGCCCCGCTGACCGATGCGCAAATCCGCCTGGCCCTGCGCTTTTACCACGAGCTGGATCTGGATAACGACGAGCTCAACGCTTTCCAGTTGCGTTACAACGCGCTGTTTGTACCGGACGGCACGGTCACTTACCTGCACTGATCCTCTCCACGCAGCGATGCGTATTTTATTCAATACCCGCATGGCCTGACATGGCACGGTAACCCCTTCACTAACAGGAGGGGTTATGAGTGTTGTCTGGTCGATGATGGTGTTTGCGCTGGTGTCGTCGGTATCGCCGGGGCCGGTTAATCTGGTGGCGTTAAGCAGCGGCGTCAGTTTTGGCTGGCGGGCCAGCGTCCCGCACGTCACGGGGGCGACGGTGGGCTTTACCGCGCTGCTGCTCGCCACCGGCTATGGGTTGTATGAGCTGTTGCTGTTATGGCCCGCGCTACAGGGTGCGATCCGCCTCGGCGGCATCGCGTTTTTACTGTGGATGGCCTGGCGGCTGGCGCGGGATAACGGCGAAATGAATAACCGCGAGGCGCAGCGCGCGCCGGGGGCGTTTAACGGCGCGCTGATGCAGTGGCTGAACCCGAAAGCCTGGCTGGCCTGCGTGGCGGGCATGGGGTTATTCGCCAGCGACGGCAATCACGCCACACTGTGGCTGTTCGCCGGGATCTATTTCGTGGTCTGCTATTTGTCGATTCTGAGCTGGGCGCTGGCGGGGGCGTCGCTGAGCGGCTGGCTGCAACAGCCCGCCCGGATCCGGCTGTTTAACCGGCTACTGGCGGCGATGCTGCTGGGCTGCGCCGCCTGGCTGGCGCTCGCTTAAAGCAGATCGCGGTACTGCTTCGGCGTTACCGCCAGGTGCTGTTTGAACGCGCGCTGAAAATGCGCCTGATCGGCAAAACCCACGTCCTGGGCGACATCCGCCAGCGGCGCGCCGCGCTTGAGCCGCTCGCGGGCAATATGCAGGCGGCGGTTCATTAGCAGCGCGTGGGGCGTTGCGCCGTAATGCTGCTGGCACAGGCGGATCAGATGGCTAACGGACAATCCGGCGGTCTGCGCCAGTTCCGCCAGGGTAAGCGGCGCGTGGTACTCCTCGTTGATTTTCGCTTTCACTCTGGCGAGCAGCGCGGGCGCGGCATCGGGCTGGCGATCCAGCGGGCGTAGCCGCTGCTGTACCATCAGCATCAGGCCCGCCGCTTCGCACGCTTTCTCCAGCGTCTCCCGCCCGGCATCCACCACAATGTGATACAGCCGGTTCAGGCCGTCGAAAATCGCGTTGTCGCGGGTCCAGGTCTGGGTGAAATGGCAGGCGTCGTCGGCATTTCTCCCGGTAAGTTCGTTCAGCCAGCGGCTGTCGAAATAGAACATTCGGTAGGCCCAGGGCTGGTTTTGCAACGGGTTGCAGGCGTGCAGATCGCCGGGATTCATCAGGACAACCGTACCTTCGCTGACCTCGATACGCGTTTTCTCATTCAGGTAGCTGCTGGCGCCCCCGACAATAGCGCCGATGGAGAATGTTTCGTGAGTGTGCGGCGCGTAGCTGACCGTGCGCCCGTCTTCCACGTTACGCACTTCAAGCCAGGGCAACGCGTCGCTGCGCCAGAATTGTTGCCGGATGGGGTATCGCGCCATAATGCACCTCAATAAGTGAGCATTTACTTTTAGCACAGCTCTGGCGCGCAAGACGATAAAAAAACGGCCCCTGAAACCAGCGGACCGGGGAACAAAATCAACCTAACACCATTTTGCCGATCATCAGCCCCATCGCCACCGAGACAATGACGTTCACCAGGCCGGGGCGCATAAAGCTGTGGTTAAGCACATATTTGCCGATGCGGGTGGTGCCGGTATCGTCGAAGGCCAGCGCCGCGAGGCACTGCCCGGCCACCGGGATAAAGAAATAGCCGTTTACCGCAGGCCAGGAGCCAATCAGCGCATACGCCGGTAATCCAAGCGCCAGCCCCAGCGGCAACAGGATCAGGGTCGTGGCCGCCTGGCTGCTGACCATCGCCGAGACAAAGAACATCATGATGGCGATAAGCCAGGTATGCTCCTGCAACAGCACCTGCACTTCCGATTTGATCAGGTCGATATGGCTGCTGACGAAGGTTTCGCTCATCCACGCCAGGCCAAAGGCGCAGACGATAGCCAGCGCGCCGGCGCGGAACACGCTGCCGCTGAGGATCTGATCCACCGGCGGGCGGCACAGCAGCACAATCAGGCAGGCGAAGGAGAGCATCACAATCTGGATCGCCGCCGACATCGAGAGCGGTTGCAGCCCTTTGGCGGTTTCGACCAGCGGACGCAGGCCCGGCACCAGCCCCAGCAGCACAATCACTACCGCGCCGGTCAGGAACAACAGCACCGACAGTCTGGCGTGCGGCGCGATTTCAGTACTGCGCTCCGCTTTGCCGATGGGCTTGAGCAGCCCTTCCGCCAGGCGACGCTGGTATTCCGGGTCATCCTTCAGCTCTTTGCCTTTATTAAAGGTGGCGATGGCCCCCGCTGCCACGCCAATCAGCGTCGCCGGGACGCAAATCATCATGATGGTGGAAATAGAGATGCCGAACGGGGCCATCAGGCCGATCATCGCCGCCATGGCCGCCGAAATCGGGCTGGCGGTGATCGCCTGCTGAGAGGCGATCACCGAGATCGACAGCGGACGCTCCGGGCGAATGCCGGAATCGCGCGCCACTTCGGAGATCACCGGCAGCAGGCTGTACACCACGTGCCCGGTGCCGGACATAAAGGTGAAGATATAACAGATAAACGGCGCCAGCAGCGTGATATAGCGCGGGTGGCGGCGCAGCATTTTTTCTGCCAGCCGGACTAATAAATCCAGTCCGCCGGACGCCTGTAATGATGATGCCGCTAATACGACCGAGAGAATAATTAAAATAACGTCAATAGGGGGTGATGAAGGCGTCAGGCCAAAACCAAATACCAGCACGCCAACGCCAAGACCGCCCACCATACCTAAAAATACGCCGCCAATACGGGCGCCAAACATCAGGGCTACAAGGATAAAACACAATTCTGTCCAGAACATACTTACCCCCGGATAATGGAGTGAATTCCAGTTATGTTTTTATGTAATCGGCGAGAAACAATTAATCGGAATAAGGTTTACCAAAACCAAACGCGCCATAATGATGTAATACCTGGCCCGCTGATTTCCCGCCTGCCGTCATGGCGCGAATAATATCGTCGTGTTCCGGTTGAGGTTTACCGCATGTCAGAATGGACAGCATAAAGCCGGTTAGAAAGGCATCGCCCGCGCCGAGGGTATCGACGGGTTGAATATAAACCGGCTGCCATTCGATGAGCTCCTCTCCGGCATAGTAATACACTTTTTCATGCCCGCGCGTGGCGATAACATGCTTACAGCCGTAATCGTAAAACTGATAAATCTTATTAATGGTCTCTTCGACTGATAACGCCCCGCAGGAAATAAAACCGAAATCCACCCACGGACAAACTTGTTTAAAATAGTCGTCGGTCCCTCGTCCGGAAAAATCAAATGACAGGGTGACATTGCGTTGTTTAATTTTTGCTAATTCAGATTCGAGAAAGCCGTTAATACTCGAATGCACCGCGTCGAATTGGGCAATATAATCCAGATCGTCGTCAGATAATTGCAGCGGATTCTCCCGTAATACGCCGTTTTTATTACTGGTGACAAATTCCCTGTCGCCCTCCACCAGCCGGATACAGGCATAGCCGTTTTCACCGATATAGTGGCGACTGCGCTGACAGTCTATTTTCAGTTCCTGCAAGGTATCCCGCACGTGCTGCGCGGCGGCGTCGTTGCCGAAAGCGCCGAGAAACGCGCTTTCGCAGCCCGCCAGCCGGGCGTACACCGCGAAGTTGAGCGCGTTGCCGCCGGGGTACATCACGCCGGAATGAAGATATTTATCAACGACATTATCACCAATGCCAATCACCTTAATGTCCATCATTATTCCTTGTTGATAGCGATAAACCGGGCGTCCCTGCCCCTGCGTCAAATCCTGGCGTGATTAATATTCGACCTTCCACATGTAGCGGCGGGTCGTTAACGGATGCTGGCGGATCTCGGCCAGCGCACGGTTATAAACCGGGTAAACGTTGTTGAACAGGGAATGGTTGAAGTAATCGATCACCGTCGGCTTGATGGTGGAAAGGCCCAGTTCTTTGGCGTCCACCACTTCGATACGGCGGCCATATTTTTTCAGGAAGTTCAGGGCGCGCTCGTCCACCGCGCGGGTGCTGCCCTCAGAGAACTGGAAGAAGAACGGGGTGTTGGCATCGGTGATTTCGAACGGGCCGTGGAAGAACTCGCCGCTGTGGATGCAGGCGGAATGGATCCACTGCATTTCCATAAAGATGCAGATGCTCTGCAAATAGGCCGCGCCGTAACCCGCGCCGCTCGCCATGGTGTAGATGACTTTGTCGTCTTTGTATTCCCGGGCGAACGCCTGGGCGCGGTTCTGCAAATGATCCCACGCGCGGTACACGATGCGGTTGATTTTGCTCAGACCGTCCTGGAAATCCTCGTAATGGGCGTAACCTTCGGTCTGGTTGAGAATTTCTACGGCGGTGATCAGGCCCTTCAGGGTTTTCTCTTCGGCGATGTCTTTGCCGTCGCCAAAACTGTAGGTTTCGACAAAGTCGCAGTGGGCCACCAGCGGGGAGTCGGTCACCCAGGTCAGGCCGATTACCGGCACGCCATGGCTCCGGGCCAGCTCTGCCGCTTTAATGGTTTCCGGGGTGTTGCCCTTGTGGGACGCGACCACTACCACCGCGTTATCGCCCAGCGCCACCGGCGGGTTAGCGATAAATTCGCCGCTGTTGTACAACCCGACGGTGATTTTCGTGGCCTCTTTTTCCAGGAAGGCTTTCGCCGGGTAAAACGCCGCATACGAGCCGCCGCAGGCGACATAATACACGTGAGTGATCCCGCCCTTCTCTGCTTTGCTTTCAACGATGCCGCTAATGATTTCTTTAATACTCATCACTTTCCCCTTGGGTCGTTTCTGACGTTAACCGCGAGACAGCCGCGCGCCAATCAATGTATCTAAATGTATTGTTATGAATGTATAACATTGCCATACATTTAGATCAACGAGTGACCTGACAAAAAAATCGGGATCCGCGATGCAGATCCCGATTTACGCGGTAACGGCGTAACAATCAACGATGAAATATGGGGGTCAGACGGTAAAACGTAATTTGTCACCGACGATCAGCTGATGAGAAATGCAGGACATTTCGCCTTTGTTATCAATCATCTCGCTTTTAATCGAGATCAGCGGATAGCGGCTGGCGACGCCAAGGTAATGGGCCACCTCAAAACTGGCGTACACCAGTTCGATGGTTTTGCTGGAGTGGGTGAACCACAGACCATGCTTGTCGCGCAGGGTGTCGTACAGCGAATGGCTGTTGAGATCTTCATTCAGCAGCGCGGCGAACTGCGGGGGGAACCACACCGTTTCCAGCGATACCGGCACGTCGTCGGCATAGCGGATACGCTCAATCACCACCGCTTTTTCTCCGTCAGGGATGTTCAGTTTGGCGCGGGTTTCCTCATCGCAGGCTTCAAACACCGACTTGATGGTGCGCGAACCGGGGCGGCGGCCCTGGGATCGGCACAGCTCGCTGAAGCTCATGATGCCGGTCATGCTACGCTGGAACTTCTCGCCGGAGACAAACGTCCCTTTACCTGATACCCGGGTGAGAAAGTTTTCTCGCGTCAGCGCATCCAGCGCTTTGCGCACTGTCACGCGGCTCACCTGCCAGCTGGCGCTGAGATCGTTTTCGGTAGGGATCTGCTGCCCCGGCTGATATTCACCGCTTAAAATCGCCGCTTTAAGGGCTTCTTCAAGCTGCTTATACAGCGGTTTGGCACTTGAGGTATCCGGCAGATTCACGTTATGTATCCTTTTGTATTGTCATAAGGCCGACAGCGCATGGTTTACAATATACAACAATTTGCTTATGGCTACACTGTAGCTGAGGGTTAGTCAGCAAGGAGAAAGACAGTATGCAATGGAATTCCGCGTTTTTGGCCCGGCACGCCAGTTCACTATTCTTTCCGATGGCGCTCATTTTGTACGATTTCGCCGCCTATCTCACCACCGATATGATCCAGCCGGGGATCATCCACGTGGTGCGGGAATTTAACGCCGACGTCAGCCTGGCTCCGGCATCCGTCAGCCTGTATATGGCGGGCGGCATGGCGCTGCAGTGGCTGCTCGGCCCGCTGTCGGACCGGATTGGCCGCCGCCCGGTACTGCTCACCGGCGCGCTGATCTTCACTCTCGCCTGCGCCGCCACGCTGTTCACCACCTCGATGGAACAGTTCCTCGCGGCGCGCTTTATCCAGGGCACCAGTATCTGCTTTATCGCCACCGTGGGCTATGTGACGGTACAGGAAGCCTACGGGCAGACAAAATCCATCAAGCTGATGGCGATTATTACTTCGGTGGTGCTGGTGGCTCCGGTGGTCGGCCCGCTGTCTGGCGCAGCGCTGATGCAGTTCGTCCACTGGAAAGTGCTGTTTGCCATTATTGCGGCGATGGGTTTTATCGCCTGGCTGGGCCTGCTGTTCACCATGCCGGAGACCATTAAGCAACGCGGCGCGCCGTTTCGCGTGGCGGGCGTCTGGCAGGATTTTAAGGGCGTGTTTCGCAACCGCATCTTCCTGACCGGTGCGGCCACGCTGTCGCTAAGCTATATCCCGCTGATGACCTGGGTGGCGGTTTCGCCGGTGATCCTGATCGACGACGGCGGGCTCAGTACCTCGCAGTATGCCTGGACTCAGGTGCCGATTTTTGGCGCGGTGATCGTCGCGAATATGCTGGTGGTGAATTTTATTAAAGACCCCACCACACCGCGCTTTATCTGGAGCGCCATCCCGATCCAGCTTACCGGGCTGGCCCTGCTGATCGCGGGCAATATCCTGTCCCCGCATGTCTGGCTGTGGTCGGTGCTCGGCACCAGTTTCTACGCTTTCGGGATCGGGCTGATTTTCCCGACGTTGTACCGCTTTACGCTGTTTTCCAATGACTTGCCGAAAGGCACGGTTTCCGCGTCGCTGAATATTGTGGTGCTGAGCACCAGCGCGGCGGCCGTAGAAGCGGCGCGCTGGATTTACTTCCACGCGGGCGGACGGCTGCCGTTTCATCTGCTTTCGGTGGTGGCGGGTGTGATGGTGGTGTACTTCCTGGCGGGGCTGTTGAAACGGGTGCGCGAACGCGAAACCGCGCTGGCGTAGCGCGGGTTTCGGAAACATCCTCCGCGACTTTGGTTCAAACTTTCTACACTGTAGCCAGGAGGAACATTCATGAAACTGCTGCCATCACTCTTCTCAAGCCCGGAAAAACTGTTACAAGTCATCAGCCACGGCGACGTTCAGGACGCCATCGACGACGGCGAACGCATTATTATCGACGGCGACGGCAATGCCATGGTGAACATTCATTGCGTCCAGGTTCAACAGGACTTTCAGCGCCACGTTGATATGCTGAAACGGGCCTGAGATGGGAACGGCGATCTTTATGGTGCTGATGGTCTGCGGCTACTGGTACGCCAGCCGCGACCTTTCCACGCGCCTGAAATACAAACGCACCTTCGGTTGGGACGTCTACTTCCTGGTGGCGCTGTACGGCTGCATCTTCGTGTTGCAGGGGTTAATCGCTACCGCCGCCGTGTGGCTGATTTTATTGCTGACCTCGCTAACGATGAACGCGTTGCCGCAATATTTCGGCGCGGAAGCGCACCGCTACCAGATGGAGTTTATTAACTGGAGCTTTCTCGGCATCCAGGCACCGGTGGTGATCATGCTGGGCTTTGCGGTGCTGTTTTGCCTGTATCGCTCCAACTGGGCGCGCAGCGCCCGGCTCGACAGCGGCGGGCGCCGCTCGCTCTACAAACAGCTGACCCGCGCCAATGGGCTGGAGGGGTTGCTGTATCAGTGCATGGAAGAAGGCGAACTGGCGTTCGTGATGCTTAAGTCGCAGCGCGTGTATGTCGGGATGGTGCACACCACGTCGTTCGACAGCAGTAACCCCGGCAACAATATTGTGCTGATCCCGTTCCTGAGCGGTTATCGTTCCAGGGAAAGCGGCGAGTTTGTGGTGGAGCACAACTACAGCGCCTGGTACGCGGAGCATGAGATCACGCTCACCACGGAGCCGAAATCCGCGCTGTCGTTTCGCAAAGTGATCCTGCTGGAGCAGATCGAAAGCCTGTCGCTGTTCGACCCGGTGAGCGCGATGGGCCTTGAGCGGCGTTAAAAAGCCCACCGCAGTGGGCTTGATCGATTAGCGAACCACCAGTACCGAGCATTTGGCGTGCCGCACTACCGCTGCGGCATTAGAGCCTAATAAGTAGGTGCTCATGCTGGGCCGGTGCGAGGCGAGGATAATCAGATCGGCGTTGATCTGATCCGCCACCCGCAGGATGTGATCCTTCGGCGCGCCGCTACAGACATGCGTTTTTACGCGGCCCTCCGGCAGTTTGAACTGCGTGATAAGCTCATTGAGCGTCTCCAGCGCTTTGGCTTCCCGCTGCGTGCGTTCCGGCGCGATAGTCGTGTATTCCAGACCATAGGCGGCAAAATAGCTATGGTCCGGGATCACGGCCAGGAAGTGGATCATCGCAACCTCCCGCCCGGCATACTCCTGCACATGGGGAATAACCTGCGTCGTCAGTTGCATCTCAGAGATATCGATGGGGACTAAGATCGTTCTGGACATACAACCTCCTTTTGCGTGCTGTGTGAAACCCCACGGTTATTATGGTCAAAATTTAACCGTTTGGGTGTGATGAGGGTGGGGGTTTGGGGTTTTACTGGAAAAAATATGGAAATCAGAGGCAACCTTAAAAACATTAATGAGATAAACAAGATTTACTATCTCGCTTTATAAAATATGATTAATTTAGGTAAGGTCATTATCAAATTTATTTAGTTAATGCTTAGTAAAAAATTTTTATCTGATTTTTCGAGCAGGATACTTTGCTATTAGAAATAAATGAGAGAGTATATAAGGATATGAGGCAATGAGGACGCCTGCCAATACCTCCCAATCATTGTCCTGAGTGCGCTTTAGAAGGGATTTTCAATTATGGGCATCACCGATTCGATAACAACCTTAATGTATTGTACAGCTTTCTATGCCCACTCAGGATTCCTGGTCGAACTGGCGAAGTGCCTCACGAATCAGCAACATATTATATGTAATACCCTTAAAAGACTCGCAATTATCTACGCTTGATATTATTTATAAGGAAATATGATGACAACGCTACGCAATCAATTCAGGAGCAACAAAAATAAAGAGCAATTTAATATTAAAGTCGTCCCACAAAAAATACTGGCAAATTTAACACAGTTGAGTATCACCTTTGCTGTTATTGGCTTTATCAATATATGGATTTATTTGTATAGAATTAATCAACTTAATTTACTCACCTCTGTTATTTCAGCACCTTCAACATTGTTGGTAATATTTGCATCAATGAGTATGATTCTTATTTTATGGTTGATTCTGTATATTATCCCTACCATCATTTTCACATGGTGCGCCAGCGTTAACGACCTTACTGATAATTCTCACTTTATAGTAGCACATTCGACATTCATTAGCTTATATTTAGCCGTATTCGGCGCGTATCCTTCTGATACTGCATTATCAGTTCTTATTTTCTGCTCAGTAGTTTATATAAGCTATTTTATTTACCGTCATTTCACAGCATCTGCTAAAAACTCTATTATTCATTTTATTGTTGCTTTTGCTACTAACGTTCCTCTTATATTCGTATTGTCGGTAATCTATAATAAAGTCGCCTTAAGTGATATCCCACGGATATATCGAGTATGCATCCTTGGTCTAAATCTCATTCCGGTTTACGTTCCTTTATTTTACGCAGCTATCATTTTGAAAAAAAATAAAATAATTCGAATTAAAGAAATTTTTTTGATTACAGCACTCACTACTGGAGCTGTTGCTTACATTACATTGATGGCAATGGGTGGGTTATTATATAAACTCAATGATAATACAATGAGTTATGTAGGATTAAGAAGCGATGAACCGCAATGGTTTAAGGTTAACAAAGAACAGTTTCCTCAAGGGTGGTTGAATACAAACTGGCAAGAGAAAAACAGCGCTGGTTCGGAAGTATGGTTGAAAGGCTATCCAATATTTCAAAATAACACCATTGCATTAATATGTCCTGAGTCAACATACAAAGCAATGGAGAGTTATACACTTTCAAAAATGACTTTTTTTAGTAGCCTGCCGCGTGGCACAATGGACTCCTCACAATGTATCGTGATAGAAAATTCCCCAGGAAAAGTTCTCCGTCCCGGTAATATGCCCAGCCCTGAATATGAGGCGCTAACGGCAGATCATGTGTGATTTATACTTTATAAAATACGTGACATTTGACGTTGTTAGAATCTTTTGTGATTGGTCTGGCAGGGATGCCTCTGCCATCCGTTTAAACCTTTTCCCCTACCCCATCTCCCGCATCGCCTCTATGCTTACCGGATGGAAAAATTAGCTGAACTCAAGCGCGCCAAGCTGCTGGCGCTGTCGCTGCTGCTAATTGCCGCAGCCACATTTGTCACCACTCTGTTCCTGCCGCCCAGTCCCTGGGTGAGCGGGTTAAAGGCCATTTCCGAGGCGGCGATGGTCGGCGCGCTGGCCGACTGGTTCGCCGTGGTGGCGCTGTTTCGCCGGGTGCCGCTGCCGTTTATCTCGCGCCACACCGCGATTATCCCGCGCAACAAAGACCGGATTGGCGAAAATCTGGGCCGCTTCGTGGAGGAAAAATTTCTCGATACCCAATCGCTGGTTGCGCTTATTCATCGCCATGAACCGGCAATGCTGATTGGTAAATGGTTCAGCCAGCCGGAGAATGCCCGGCGGGTTGGCGGGTATCTGATTCAGGGAATGAGCGGCTTTCTGGAACTGACCGACGATTCGCGGATCCAGGGGCTGCTGCGCCGTGCGGTTCATAAGGCGATTGATAAAGTCGACCTTACCGGCACCAGCGCGTTGATGCTGGAAAGCATGACCAAAAACGATCGCCATCAGCAGTTGCTGGACTCGCTGATTACCCAACTTATTGCCCTGCTCCAGCGCGACAAAACCCGTGATTTTATCGCCAGGCAAATCGTCCACTGGCTGGAAACGGAACACCCGCTGAAAGCTAAAATTTTACCCACCGAGTGGCTGGGCGAGCACAGCGCGGAGCTGGTGTCCGATGCGGTAAATTCACTGCTTGATGATATCAGCGAGGATCGCGCTCATCAGATCCGCAAAGCCTTCGATCGCGCTACGCTGAAGCTGATCGACAACCTGAAAAGCGACCCGGAGATGGCAGAGAAGGCCAACAATATTAAGCGCTATCTCAAAAATGACGAGGCGTTTAACCGCTATCTCGGCGAACTGTGGGGCGATCTGCGCCAGTGGCTGAAAGCGGATATGCAGTCCGAGGATTCACGCATTCAGCGACGCATCGCCGAGGCCGGCCAATGGTTTGGCGAAACGCTGGTGGCAGATAACGCGCTGCGCAATTCGCTCAACGAACATATGGAGCAGGCCGCGACCCGCGTTGCGCCGGACTTCGCCGCGTTTTTAACCCGTCACATCAGCGACACGGTGAAAAGCTGGGATGCGCGGGATATGTCGCGCCAGATAGAGTTGAACATTGGGAAAGATTTGCAGTTTATCCGCATCAACGGAACGCTGGTGGGCGGGAGTATCGGGCTGGTGCTGTGGGTGCTGTCGCAGGTGCCGGGATGGTTGCAGGGGGCGGGATGGTGGTAGGCCGCTGGGCGGTAAATACAATACAGCCGTCCATGACTTTTACCTTAACTGTAGTTCCGATTGAAAACCTGCGGCTTTCAGCCACTGGCCGCGCATTATTAATTCGTGAACACGTGTAAAGTCGGGTTCGCGAATTGTATAACTGACGGTGACGTGACGGTTATTTGCCGGAGAGACTTCAGGTTAGTATAAATCTGCAACAGAATTGCGGATATTGATGGTTGATATCCCCAATAAATACTGGCTGTGATTAACAGTTCAGGTGTATTGGCACCTATCCGTGCCACGTTTAATGACCTGTATATTTAGTCAGGTGGGTAAATAAAATTTTATTTAAATATGGGAATTAACGAAGGGTTATTGAAGAGCATTGCAATTATATCCCATGAATATTTAAAAGAATAAACTTATCACAATTTATTCCATAGATAACAGCGATCGTCACGCCCTTTTAAATACTTCCGTCTGATGCCATTCAATAAACTTTTCATCTGGGTAGTTTGATTTACTCTGCGGCAAGGTAATAACCTTTTCAGCGTAATCCCAAAACAGTTGTTGAACAACCGCGCTGGTGCCGTTCACGGCTTCTGATATCACAATTCGCCTGTTTTCATCCAGACCGATTGAGCCGCGATCGAAAGCTTTATGGTGGATAGCGCAAAGTGCCAATCCATTCGGCACTTCACAAGGGCCCAGATATTGTTTCCAGCGAATATGTGCCGCTTCGAGAGCGATGGGCGCGTTGTCGTGCCGCATATTGAAACCGCAAATGGCGCACTGATAGTTGTAGGCACGCAACACCATCTGGCGGAACTTTGGGTCACGCTGGCTTAGGGTGTGCTGAATATCGAAACCCAGTTCGTCGGCGATATCATTCTGAATGCTGGCAGGGAAATGGGCTTCAAGAAGTTGGGTTGCCAGCGTGTCGATTAGCCTGGGTTTTTTAGTCAGCAGAGCAAAGTTTTCGGCGTCGAAACCGCCTGAAACGTTGTGTTCGATGAGTTCGGCTCGCGGGGGTTGGCGGGTGCCGCTGGCTGAGCAGAGATCGGCGTTTTGTAGTTCCCAGAACCCGTCGCCTTTTAACCGCCAGAACGGCATATCCGGACGTTGATCGTGACGCTGGGGGCCGTAGCGGTTAAGGAGATCCAGAAGTTGATCGCGGATTTCAGGGCCGTAGCTGAACAGGCGAGCGTGGCCCTGCCGGTATTGGGAAAGGACGTACAGGAGAAGTAATGGCTTGTGTGGAGCGCGTTGATCACCTTTGCGCCAGATAGTGATTTTGGAGATGGCGTCTTTGAGGATTTGATCGGGAGTCATAAGGGGTGGGTTCTGGGTAGAGGGTTTTGCGATCATGCTCGGAAAATGGTGGGGAGGCAAGAGGTTATCGCCACAGATTTCTATGCGAGAAAAGGTTGAAATTAATACATCATTACAGTCGATACGGGTTTGGAATTATATTTATAATGGAGTGGATAGAGCTAATATACTCTTTCACGATTCTCAATTTTACTCGTAGAGTATTTATTATGGA
The DNA here is from genome assembly GCF_009907385.1 of Atlantibacter hermannii. Classification (GTDB taxonomy): domain Bacteria; phylum Pseudomonadota; class Gammaproteobacteria; order Enterobacterales; family Enterobacteriaceae; genus Atlantibacter; species Atlantibacter hermannii_A. The sequence goes on along the minus strand of NZ_JAAATR010000018.1, from coordinate 105,547 downwards.
TTAATTTAAATTATCTTCTGTCGGATCGAAATCGTGAAAAATCTTGTGTAATGAGATTTCAGGCTGAATAACATTTAAAATTGGTATATTTTTTTGCGAAGGCCGCACCGTGATTTTCGACGTAACCAACTGAAAATATTGAAATTGAAAAACAAGAGAACCGACACATATACTCACATGTATACTCAACGCGATTCTCTGAGGTCTTTGCTAGCTCAAAAATTACTCTTCATCATCTTCCACAGGTTCTAACGCGTCAAGCGCGACTCGCACCATAGCGATAGAACCAATACGGATGAAAGCATCTTCTCCATCTTCGTCGGTTAGCATATAACGATCTGTCGTTTCAGGCTCGCAATCCAGCGTGTCAAAGAACGCATTCAACTGACCGATATCATCCGTCTCTTCGTTTTGCGGCGCATCAGGCTCAACACTCAGTGGAATCACTGGTCCGCCGTTTACCAGCGTGATATGGACATTAAAATAATCGTCTTCGTAGGCATCATCCTCTTCGCTCACGATGGGGGCAAAGCCATCAGACAGAAACTGATGAAATACCACTTCACGCATATTTAACGCATAACGATACTCGGAAGAATCAAAAACGAAGAAGCGTTCTGTGTTTGGGGTGTTTTTTTCCTGAAAATAATAATAAAACCTCCGCTTATCCGCTGCTGAAATGAGCAACAACAAATATTCCTGCTGCCCCTGTAGCCAAAGTTTTACGGTCCAGAGACCGCTATCCATTTCAATACCGCTTGTGGCTATCGCCTCAAGATCTTCATCGGTTTTACGACGCTTCTTGCGGAAGTCGTTTATCAACCGATCGCTTTCCGGGAACACTACGTTTAGAGGTTTATCCAGGGCATTGCATATTGCCTGTGCAAGACTCAGCTTTGCCGCAACCTTCCCGGTTTCGATACGCTGAATTTGTTGCTGGCTGGTGCCGACCATAAATGCCAGCTCGCGCTGAGTGATAGATAGCTGGGTACGGAGCTGTTTGATGTTGTTCTGTAACATGGCATCCATCCTTCAGAAGGAGTAGAAAGAGCCATTAAAACACAAAATTGAGTAAAAAACACAAAGCCGTGTTTTTTACTCATTCATCAACACTCATGGACGAAAAGAAAATCTTTTCATCGTTCTTCTTTGGTATGCCAGAGATCCACGATATAGATGTCACTATCGCGAAGTTCGTAGTGAACCTCGTAATCATCGAATAACACTTTTCGGACCTCACGAGGTTCATACCGAGTCTGTTGTACGCCAATTGCCGGATGCGCTGTAAGACCAGCACAACCAGTAATCAGGCGATCCAAAACGTCATCGGCGTGCTGGCGGCTGTACTGAAGAGCAAAACGGTAGATACGCTCCAGGTCATCCTGAGCTTTAAGCGTCCAGTAAACTTCCATTTATCAGGATTTCTTTAAGCGATTAGCAAAATCCACCATGTCCGAGTGGCTCACCACGCGACCGGCATCCACATCCGCAAGACCGGCCTGGATGCTCTGATGACGCCGTTCTCTTTCGGCCAGCATACTGGTCAACGCTTCCTTAATAATCCAGCTTTTGGAACGATCTAACTCAATTGCCAGATTTTCAACAGCAGCAGCTAATTCAACGGGTATCTGTGCACTGATGGTTTGTTTAGTAAGCGAACCCATAAGGATTACCTCATTTAATAACTTTTAATAACTCCTATTAAGATTAGCATAGCGGTGCCTATAAAAACATCACATCTCATTTCGCAGGCAACATCCCCGGAAAGTGCTTCGCCACGATGTCATTCATCTTCTCCACCAGATCAAGGCGTTTAAACGTGATATGTCCGCTGCCCTTCTGAAAGTAGCGAATAGTAAATAGCTCATCCTCAAAGACCTGCTGATGCGGGTTATCGCGAATAAAATCCATCAGCCGGATAGTCACATCGTGCCGGTTATCGGGAATGGTTTTACCATCCAGCAGGAACAACATGCGCTCCAGATCGGCTAACTGATCGCGCCGCCAGCCCCAGTTCAGACTGATGCCCCATCTGTCATACTTCACCAGATTGTTGACGATAATCTTCTTACCGAAATAACAGGGATTATTGGTTTTATAGTCCCAGCTTAACCCTTTAAATACATTGATAATCCCACGTTCGAAAACATCCTGTTTATTGTGATGGAGTTGTTCAAAGGTACTCAGGATGTTGGCTTCACTGATGGCCGGAAGATCGCCCTCTTCGAGGTTTTTAGCCCACTGGCTGCGGGCTTCGGCATCCATCAAGGTCAACATCCCGGACTTCAGCATGAGATCGCGCCAGATACTGCGATCGATATTGCGGGTAAAGAACATGACACGAACCAAGGGCAACGTGTTCGCTAGCAGGACAAACTTAGTGCCCGTGTTAGCTGAAAACCCGTGGCTAACCCCTATCGGTTACTATCAGGAATAATTGCCCTCAGGAAATAACATTCCTGTCTACTGTACTCACCGATACTCAGGAGCTCATGCTTCCTACAAATCAAAACTATCTTAGGGATGCAGGAGAGCATAATTTGCCAGTGCAACTACTACATTAACCGTACTATCCCTCTAGGCACTCAGCATTTTTTACATCCTGCTGTTATTATACGAAAAGTTGCTTTTACAAAGGTTGGCACTGGTATAACCATTGCGCCAATACAAATAAAAAGAGCTGAAATACACACCACTCTTCATCCCGTCTGGCGAGGTGAGATTCGACGTGGAACAGATAAGTGAGTGTAATGAACGGTAACTTCGGAGAGAATTAACATTAGCGGCATCAACGTGTCTTTAACGTTACGCCTGTACGGAGACTCCAGTAATTCGCGGTGAAGTTAATCGAACATGTCTGGTTTAACCTCTACCGATATACCAAACTTATCTGCAGCCATACATCACGATTGAAGACAAGTAGCCGGATGAGGATTAAAACCTTAAAATAAATTAATTTAGGTTATTAGTGTTATTTTATAAAGAAGCATCTTTTCCTACCAGTAACACCATCCAACAAGACATTCACTCGGCAAGATATTCACCCGCAAAATCTAGCCGCATAACTTCAACGTGATTAATCTCATCTCCCGTCTGCTCCTGATGCACTTATGCTAAATAGTGGTCCCAGTTATTACCCTGAGGATTACATGAACAATATCTCCCCTTTACGCTGATCAAGCAATGCAATTTGTATGAGCTGCAGCTATTAGCAGGATTCTATCCAATAGACTGATTCCTTCCACGCAGTAAAAAATAACACTTTTCTGTAATCCCATGACCACCATTCATCACGGGATAACATCATGCTCCACAATATCAACCGAAACCACGTACCTGACAATACTCTACAGAAAGTATTATTCAACCATCAGAATGAGTTATTCGAACGGTTTTCAAAACTACTCATGTTACGTATTGATTTTGCCTATCGTAAAGACAGCGAGTCGTTTAAATTTGCTGATGTTAATCAACTGGTCGCGGATATGATCTGGTTAACTGAGCAAAGCGCATATATATCAGGGCTGGTAGGTTATGCCTGGGTACTGGAATATGGAGAAGATCACCGTTACCACATCCATGCTGCGTTTTATATTAATGGTCAACGTCACAGGAAGGTCTGGGGTTTTTGGGAAGCGATAAGAGCACTATGGGAGGACATAACGGATGAAGAAGGCTATGCGCATAGGTGTGAGCCTAAGGGGCATTACCGTGTGCGGGGAGAGCGCGTGGTGAGCTTTACCGACAGCAAAGGACGAGAAGGAATGGAATTTATTCTGAGTTACCTGGGAAAACAGTCCCAACGCACAGCGCGCCGGATTTACAGAGTGAACACTGTTCCGGCACCAGCAGTCAGTGGCAGGCGGCGTAAGCTGAGCTGACCCCCATCCGGTAAAAAAATACGTCGGCCAGTTATCGTTTGAAGAAGTCTGCATTGTTCCATTCACTGGCTTCTTCTCCCTTACCACCAATGGAGAAAAAACGATGACCACACCCACCAGCCTTCTCAATGATAAGTTTGTCGATATGGAATTTATCACTAAGCTCACCGGTTTAACCGACAAATGGTTTTACAAACTGATTTCATTGGGTGAGTTCCCTAAGCCGATTAAGCTGGGCAGAAGCTCCCGCTGGCTTGAAAGTGAAGTGGAAGCCTGGCTACAGCAACGCATTGCAAAGTCACGTCAGTAATCTCTCGAACGCAATCACATCCCCCATCTGATTTAACGCGACCAGTGGTATGACCTGCACCGCTGCTCTTCCCGGGACGGCTTAGCCCTGCGCGTCGTATGGTAAAGGACAATACTATGACGATTTACGCAAAATCTTTTATCGCGTTTGACGGTAATAAGCACCTCACGAGCTCAACTACTGTACAGCTTCACCCTTACGACCACTGCTGCTGCCACCTCTGCGGCACCGCTCTGCTATTCCACCCGGAATGGGGTACTAACCGTCCGTGGTTTGAACACACATGGGAAGACCTGACGGAGAACGGACGCTACCACTGCCCGTATGTGCATCTGGAGCGGCAGGAAGCTCGGCGGATACGCATAGTGCGTCGTTACGTACCGGATGTACTCCTTGAAGTGTGCAAGGCTGACTGGCACTGTTCGGAGTGCAATAGCCACTATCATGGTGAACGCTACTGTTTTGACTGCCGCACCGGCTACCATAGCACCGAAGTCGCTGCTGACTAATCCCTTATCTTTTCACTGCCAGCAGCGACTGGATTATATGTACGAATGGCCTGCTGCGGGTGGAGTTGTACCATGCGTATTCTGAAATGTTATCTGGCTAACAACACCTATAATCAGTTTGTTACTGCTAACAAAGCCGCTAAGACTGGTGACGATACCGGGTACTGGATGTGTGCCAATTGCGGTTGCAAGTTAATCCTGCAAAAGGGGGAATGGGAGAAGCTCCCTGGTTTGAGCACATTCCGCATTCCATTTCCCATCAACAGCTCATGAAATGTGCATGGGTGGATAGCCGGGCCCGGGAAAGAAGCTTCGTCAGGTAGTGCGTTCCGTGGACAGAAATATCAGACCTCCTCAGGAATGACATTGTGTTATATGGTATCGCATACCAAGGAGATAAGTACTGCAGAATCTATAAATCCGGGCTCTATAGCACGGAGCCGAGGTTCAGAGGCTGGTCTCCCAGACCTGAGGACGAAAACCAGCTCGGTACAATCTGCAGCGCATCTGATGCGCTGCCTGCCACTAACATACAACTCGCCAACGTTGCTCTCTCTGCCTAGTCTGAAAACGAGAGTTATACGTAATAAATTTAAATTCAGTTGACTTAACCGCCCGGATTGATAGACTTACCACACGCATTGTAATTTAAGTTTATTCAATGAAAACTAAGCCAGTACCCTATTCCATCGTTGCTTCATTTACTCCCGGTGCGCATGTTAGTCGTATCAGACAGAATGAACAGGCTAAAGCATGTCGCTTTTATGCTACCGAGCAGTTTATGAGTGACTGCTGGCAACCGGGTAATACCATCAACGGTGATAAAGAACAGGTTGTACGCCCCACTCAGGCGGTTCTGTCAGTCCAGACGGGAGATGTAGTCATTAGCCTGATTCATGGTAAGGCCGCTATCGTCAGCCCTGAGCATGCTGGGCGTCTGCTCAGTAATAACTATGTCAGGGTCGAAGTTGACAGCCAGAAGGTTATTCCTGCGTGGTTTGTCTGGCATTTCAATGAAAGCAGGGAAAGCCGCCGCCAGCAGGCTATAGCAACGCAGGGGTCAACGTTTGTATTGCGTTTGTCTCTTACTGAGGTACGTCTGTTTACTGCAACGCTGCCTCCTCTTAATAAGCAGAAGGCAATCGGTGGGCTCTATCTGGCAACCATCGAAAAACGCCATTACCAAGAGCGCCTGGCCGCACTAAACGAACAACATATCCTGAGCCAGCTCAGGGGTATGATTCAGTAATTATCCCTTTACCGGGACTTACAAGAACAACAGGAAGAAGTATGTCGCCCCAGATTGAAGCACAGAATTTAAGTGAACTGCAAAGCCGCCTTTGGAATATTGCAGATACCCTGCGTGGCAAGATGAATGCCGATGAATTTCGTGACTATTGCCTTGGTTTCATCTTTTACAAGTATCTTTCGGAGAAGTTTGTCACTTATGCCAACAACATCCTGAAAGAAGACGGGATTAAGTATAACGAACTGACCGCTGAGCATCCGGCTTATCAGGACATCATTGATGCGGTAAAAGACGACAGCATTCAGACGCTGGGTTACTTTCTGCCCCCAACTGACCTGTTCCACACCATGGCTCAGCGTGTAGCGAAAGATCAGAAAGGTGCCGGAAAAGGTTTTATCCTCGAAGACCTGGCTACTACCCTGCGTAATATTGAGCAGAGCACCCTGGGCACTGACTCCGCTGATGACTTCAGTAACCTGTTTGAAGACCTGGATTTAGGCTCTAGCAAACTGGGTAATACTGCCAAAGCCAAAAATGAGCTGATTGGTAGGGTTATCACCGAACTCGACAAACTGAGTTTTAACCTGAGTGAAGCCAGTTCTGACATTCTGGGCGATGCTTACGAGTATCTTATTGGTCAGTTTGCATCCGGTGCAGGTAAGAAAGCAGGCGAGTTCTATACACCGCAGCCGGTTTCTACCCTACTGGCTAAAATTGTTACTACCCATAAGCTTAAACTGAAAAACGTCTATGACCCGACCTGTGGCTCTGGTTCTCTGCTACTGCGTGTAAAACGTGAAGCCTCTTCAGTAGGTAAAATCTACGGTCAGGAAATGAACCGCACCACTTACAACCTAGCCCGTATGAACATGATTTTGCATGGCGTTCACTACGCTGACTTTGAAATCATGCAGGAAGATACGCTTGAACATCCGCAGCATACACATCTGAAATTTGACGCGATTGTCGCCAACCCGCCATTCTCCGCTAAGTGGAGCGCTAGTCCGCTGTTTATGAACGATGACCGCTTTGCGCAATACGGTAAACTGGCTCCATCCAGCAAAGCAGATATGGCATTTGTGCAGCATATGTTTTATCACCTGGAAGATGACGGCACCATGGCTGTGGTACTGCCCCATGGCGTTCTGTTCCGTGGCGCAGCGGAAGGCCATATTCGCAAGTTTATGATTGAACAGCTGAACTGTATTGACGCCGTCATCGGCCTGCCTGCCAATATCTTCTACGGCACAAGTATCCCAACCTGTGTGCTGGTGTTGCGTAAGTGCCGCAAGCACAACGACGGTATCTTGTTTATTGATGCAAGTAACGACTTTGAGAAGGTGAAAACTCAGAATCGCCTGCTGCCGAAACATATCGACAAGATTGCAGATACTTACAACGATTGGAAAGCTCAGGAGAAGTATAGCTATATTGCGACGCTGGAAGAGATCCGCAACAACGATTACAACCTCAATATCCCGCGCTATGTCGATACCTTTGAAGCGGAAGAAGAGATTGATCTCAACGCCGTTGCGCAGGAAATCCGCGATCTGGAACGGAAAGTGGCGGAGATCGATAAGACCATTGCTGGATTTTGTAAGGAACTAGGAATTGATAAGCCGTTTGTGTTGGCTGAGGGGAATAAATGATGGTGCCAAAACTGCGGTTAAGTTTATTGAAAGATGATAAATCATCAAGATGGTCTCAAGCTAAACTTGGTGAAATAGTTGAATTTAAAAAAGGCAAAGGTATATCCAAAAGTGATATATCCAAGAATGGGGTATATCCATGTGTTCGATATGGTGAATTGTATACCATTTACAACGAAAAGATTGATAAAGTTCTATCAAAAACAAACTGTGCCCCTAATGAACATGTTATCAGTAAATCTGGAGATATCCTTATCCCAGCATCTGGTGAGAATGCGGTTGATATCGCTAGAGCTAGTTCTATTTTGAGGGAAGGTGTTATTTTGGGTGGGGATATCAATATTCTTACACCTAAATCAAATAGTCTAAATAGCCTTTTCTTGTCTTATTCCATTGTAAGTAAAAAGAAAATGGAGTTAGCAAAAATGGCTCAAGGGAACTCCGTAGTACATTTATACTCGAGCCAACTAAAGACTCTTGAAATATGGCTTCCTTTAATTGATGAGCAAACCAGAGTCGCCGATTTCTTGTCCTTTGTTGACGAAAAAATCACGCTTTTAGATAAACAATACAAACAACTGTGCCAGTATAAAAAAGGCATGATGCAGAAGATTTTTAGTCAGCAATTGCGGTTTAAGGATGATAGCGGGGACGATTTTTCGGACTGGGAAGAGGTAGAGCTAAAAAAAATAGCCTCTAAGGTAAATACTAAAAATAGAGATAATTCAGTAAGTACAGTTCTAACCAATTCTGCTACGCTAGGCATTGTTTGCCAAGAAAGTTACTTTGAAAGAGAGATTGTTACAGAGAGCAACTTAACAGGATATTACGTCGTTGAAATCGGTGATTTTGTATACAACCCACGAATATCTTCAACGGCTCCCGTTGGTCCTATAAAACTGAACGAATTGATCCAAGGAGTTATGTCTCCTTTATATACGGTTTTTCGTTTTAAAAAAGGCTTGTTGAAATTTTATCAATATTTTTTTGAAAGTTCAGTTTGGCATGATTACATGAAAAGTGTAGCGAATAGTGGCGCCAGACATGATCGTATGAATATTTCAGGAGCAGATTTCTTTGATCTTCCGATACCCCAACCTTCTGATGAAGAACAAACTAAAATTGCTAGATTTCTCTCTGCTATTGACAACAAAATCACTACTAAAAAAGCAAAACTGGACAAGTTAAAAATCTGGAAGCAAGGCTTGCTCCAGCAGATGTTTGTATAAAATTCCTTAGATATGGCCAACTTCAGATCTGTACAATAACAAAAGGCACTAGATACCGATGGCAACGCAAAGCGAATACGAGTTAGAAACGCAGCTGGTTAACCAGCTGGTGGGGATGCACTACGAACTGGTAAATGTTACCGACGAAACCAGTATGAAAGCCAACCTGCGCAAGCAGATTGAAATTCACAATCGGCTGGAGGCCGCCCCACTTACTAACAGCGAATTTAACCGTATCTTCCTGCATCTGACCAAAGGTAATGAAGCCATCGATCGTGCCAGAATCCTGCGCGATCGCTACCAGTTACTGCGTGATGACGGTACGGAGAAATGGCTCAGTTTTATCAATAAAGATGAATGGTGCCAGAACGAGTTTCAGATCACCCGTCAGGTTAAGCAATTCAACGCCGAACAAAACACGCGCAAAACGCGCTTTGACGTTACGCTGCTGATTAATGGCCTGCCTCTGGTACAGATTGAGCTCAAGCGCCGGGGTCTGGGCCTTAAAGAAGCCTTTAACCAGATCGACCGTTACCATCGGGATGCCTTCTGGGTAGGCAGTGGTCTGTTCCAGTATGTTCAGCTATTTATTATCAGTAATGGGGTTGATACCAAGTATTACGCCAATAACCGGGCTAACCATTTCGAGCAGACCTTCTTCTGGACAGACGAGAGAAATGAACCCATTAAGTCGCTGGAGAAGTTTACCGAAGCCTTCCTGAAAGTTTGTCACATTGCAAAAATGATCACTCACTACACGGTGCTGAACGAAACCCGTAAGTGCCTGATGGTCATGCGCCCCTATCAGTACTATGCCTGCGAAGCGATGATCCGTCATGTTAAGGACAGTCTCCATCTACAGGGCAAGCCACGCAATGGCTATATCTGGCATACAACAGGGTCAGGAAAAACGCTGACGTCGTTTAAGGCCAGCCAGGTGATCATGTCCATGCCTGAAGTTGACCGGGTTATTTTCGTGGTCGATCGTCGCGATCTGGATTATCAGACCGCGAAAGAGTTTAACAGTTTCGCTAAAGACAGCGTAGATACTACTAACAATACCAGTACACTAATTAAGCATCTAAAGACGAATAACAGTAAACTGACGCTGACCACTATTCAGAAACTGAACAATGCCATTACTCATGAAGGCTATAAGGCACAGCTGGAGCACCTGCGTAAGGAACGCATTGTCTTTATTTTTGACGAATGCCACCGCAGTCAGTTCGGCGACACTCACAAGGCTATCGTAAGTTTCTTTGAAAATGCGCAACTGTTTGGTTTCACAGGTACACCTATCTTTGCCAACAACGTGAACATTACCAACGGCGTCAAACAGACCACTGAAATGCTTTTTGATAAATGCCTGCACAAGTATGTCATTGTTGATGCCATCCGTGATGAGAATGTATTGCGCTTTGCCGTGGAGTATGTAGGGACATATCACCGTAAGGAAACCAGCAATGAGATCGATATCGATGTGGAAGATATCGACACTAAAGAGGTCATGGAAAGCGATATTCGGCTGGGCAAGATAACCGACTACATCCTAGCTCACCACAACGCAAAGACCCGAAACCGTGAGTTTACCGCGATGTTCTGCGTTGGCTCGGTGGACATGCTGATTAAGTACTACAAACTCTTTAAAGATAAACAAAAAAAGCTTCAGCAGGCCGATGCGGGTTACAAACCGTTGCGTATCGCAACAATCTTTACTTATGCAGCCAACGAAGCGGACAAAAGTGATAAGGAAACGGTTAACGGCTTACTAGATGAAGAAGACATCAGCCTGCCTCAAGGGGGGAAAATAGATATCTCCAGCCGGGATCATCTGGACAGCTTCATCGAGGATTATAATACGCTGTATGGCACCAGCTATTCAGCTAATGATTCGCAAAGCTTTTACAATTATTACAAGAATATTGCACAACGGACCAAAGAAAAAGGGATCGATATCCTGCTGGTGGTCAATATGTTCCTGACGGGATTTGATAGCCCAGCTCTCAATACGCTTTACGTTGATAAAAATCTGCGTTACCACGGGCTAATACAGGCATTCTCCCGAACCAACCGTATTCTTAATGAGAAGAAAAGCCATGGTAACATCGTCTGCTTCCGTAACCTCAAGAAAGCCACTGATGATGCTATAGCGTTATTCTCGAACAAAGACGCATCTTCAGTCGTGCTGGTTAAGCCTTTTGAGGAGTATTTGAGCGATTATCAAGCTGCTGTAGATACCTTGTTGACCCTGACACCTACAGTGGAAAGCGTGGACAGCCTCCCTGATGAAAAAGCTCAGCTTGCTTTTGTGACGGCTTTCCGTGACATGATGCGATTAAAGAATATCTTGGAGAGCTTTGCTGATTTTGATGAGGTAAGTAAGCCTTTATCGGATCAAGTTCTTGCCGATTACACCAGTAAATATCTCGATATTTATGATAAGGTGAAAAAACACACTGCCAAAGATAAAGTCTCGATTCTGGATGAGGTCGATTTTGAAGTGTCACTGATTCATCGGGATGAAATTAATGTCGGCTATATCCTGAGGCTACTTTCTGGCATCCAGGCAATGCCACCTGAAGAGCAGCAAAAACAGAAGAAGAAAGTTATGGATATCGTTGACAGTGACGTCACACTGCGCAGCAAACGTGAACTGATTGATAACTTCATCGAAGAAAACCTACTGCATGTTTCGCATGATGAAGATATTACCCAGGCCTTTGAAACCTACGTTGAACGTGAAAAACGTAAAGCGGTTGCAACAATATGTGCTCAAGAAAATCTGGATGAAAGAAAGGTTGCCGCCTTGCTGGATAACTACCTGTTTACCGATGTGATCCCACGCGAAGACGAGGTAGCAGAGGCTCTAACGTGGACACCTAAAATACTTGAGAGGAAGACTGTTCTTAAACGTGTCTATGACAAGGTCTGTGGTGTGATTGATACCTTTATCAACGGAATGCGTGGGTTCTAAGGGTAGCGAAGCTCCAAGCGGGGCTTCGTTATTAATTTTTTTATCCGGTAGAGCAAAATATCGTAGGTGGTAGTAAATGATTAATTGATATACTATAAAATAATTGTACGCAGCATTTGATACAGGAAAAACATTATGATAATAAATTTCCTTTTTAGAGTTCTTCTGACATTTAACGCAACATCGTTGTTGGCTATAATTTTCTTTGTACAAAAGAAATACACTCTATATTATTTTTTCCAAGAGTTTGAATGCAGTCATTGGTTGAGTTCATTACCAAAAATGGCATCATATGTATTTTACATGCTAATACCTATATTACTAACTTGGATTAGTTTGCTTTTAAGTTCTAAACTGGGAAAGGATGAATTTAGAGAAGGTGAAGTGGTTTCTGTGGAGCACGCTAACAACTCATTTCTTCCAAGTTATCTTGGTTATTTCTTTGTCGCTTTAAGTATAACTAGTTGGTCTGCCTTATTTTTTGTTTATGGTGTTTTATTTATTTTCACCTTTATGTCTCAAGCATTATACTTTAATCCTTTGTTTTTATTATTTAGATATGAATTTTATAACATTAAAAATAAGAGCGGCGCATCCATTTTTTTGATTAGCCGTCACAAATATAAAACCCCTAATGAAATAAAAATACCCATCGCTTTTAGAATAAACAATTATACCTTTATCGAAAGGAAAAAATGATGAACAACATTTTTGCGAAAGTAAAAGGACCTCGTAAGAAACCTTTTTTTAAATTGGTATCAGACTACACTTTGTTTGACGCTTTGGATTTATCTACTATTAGCCTCATCCCATATAACCCTGACCATAAACTCGATGATGATTCATGGTTCAAAATTGATGATTTTAGCCAACAACTATTCTGTGTATCATTTCTTAAGAATGAATTTGATTCTAAGGACTTAGACGATTTAACAAAAAAAAACTTCACTAAGATTTCCTACATATTCTCTCATCAGAATGAAGATTTTTATTTCCAGAAAATAACCCCTTCACTGTTTATTAAAAGAAAAACAATTGCTTTTGGTGAAACAGCAGAGATAGAAGAAAATGAAGGGCGATTGATTGTTAATCATAAACCTGATGCGGTATATCTCAAGGAAAGGGATATATTATTATTCAGAAATCTTGCCACAATTTCAAGTATCTTTAAAGGTATCGATATACTGTACAAAGAAGCTACCGAAGAAGAAGTTAAGTCGTTTTTAAGTCAATCCTTCATTGTACTTTCTAATGACTATGATGTAGAAAAAGTGTCAAAACCTAATCGAAAGAGAATTGCGTTAGCTATGGACACTCTTGAAGCGATGCCAGTCGAAGACCGCGGTGAGATGCTGAATTACATTAATGATTATTGTGCTGAAAAACTTAAATATGACACTACAGAGTGTAAATTTGAATTATCATCAGAAGAAGAGTTAAAATATTTACTGTATGGTATCGAACAGAGATTTTACACTACTAGATTTGGTAATGAAAAGAGATTAGCCAACTCAATATTAAGGCTGTAAAAGTGAAGAAATGAATATCTTTATCAACTGAATTTGTAGATTTTAAAGTTGAATAAAATCTGTATAATCTTCGCTATTACTATTACAGCTTAGGTTGGGGCTAATATAGGGGGACAGGTAACAAGACCTATTGCTGCCCCCCGTACTTAACCGCTGAAACTTCTGGCTTCCTGCCGATATTACGTTCATCCACACGGTCAGAACCATATCCCTAGCATATCGTAGTCATTTGTTATTCTTATGATTTTTGGTTATCAAAAGGTAAAAAAGCATCCGGGCTTTAACTTCCGGATGCCTTCTGTATGTAATTTGTGTTCTACTCGATTTACCTGCTCCGCATCGGATTATAGGTCTTCGCATAGTCAAACGGCGTAATTCCCTTCTCCCGGTTAGCATCCAGAAAATCAGCCCACCATTGCAGCATCAACTTACGCTCATCCAGATGTTCCGCTTTATGGATATACGCCGCCCTCACCGAATTGCGTTCCATATGGCTCATTTGCCGCTCCACCGCATCCTTCGACCATAGCCCTGACTCAATTAACGAACTACAGGCCATTGTGCGGAAACCGTGACCGCAAACCTCAACTTTGGTGTCATAGCCCATCACCCGCAATGCACTGTTCACCGTGTTCTCACTCATAGGCTTACGCGGATCGTGATCGCCAATGAAAATCAACTCGTGTTCCCCACAAAACTGTTTTATCTGCTTTAGGATTGCCAGAGCCTGCTTTGAAAGCGGCACCAGATGAGGTGTACGCATTTTTGAACCTCGCTGAGAATGTTTCACACCGGGAATAGGCTCTCGCTCAGGCGGAATGGTCCACATTGACGTTTCAAAATCGATCTCTGACCAGCGAGCAAAACGCAGCTCACTGGAGCGAATAAAGATAAGCAAAGTCAGTTCCGTTGCCCAGCGAGTTAGCGGCCTGCCGGAATAGCCGTCTATTTTCTCAAGTAACTCAGGGATACGCTTTAATTCCAGCGCCGGGCGATGTTGTCGATTGCCAGAGGCGACGGCCCCCGCCATCTCTTGCGCCGGGTTATAATCAATTAGTCCGCTTTGCACCGCATAACGCATGATGGCCGTGGTGCGCTGTTGAAGACGGGAAGCCACTTCAAGTCGTCCAGATATCTCCACGGCTTTAATTGGAATTAATAGATCGCGGGTGCCCAGTTCAGCAATATTGCGAGCCCCAATTGCCGGGAAGATATTGTCCTCCAGGCTCTTTTTTACGCGATGAGCATGATCTTCCGACCATTTTTGGTTGGTCACAAGCCACTCTCTGGCAACCTTCTCGAAAGTAATGATTTCTTTCGCCTGCTCTTCTTTCACAGCACGTTTATGCTCACGAGGATCGATACCAGCAGCTACCAACTTTCTGGCCTCTTCCCTTTTCTTCCTGGCATCAGCCAGCGAAACATCCGGGTAAACGCCGAACGCCATCAAATGTTGTTTACCACCAAAACGGAAACGAAATCGCCAATACTTAGAGCCGTTAGGCTTTACAAGTAAGAGCATACCGTCGCCGTCAACAAGTGAATACTCTTTCACCTCAGGTTTTGCAGAACGAACTTTAGTATCCGTTAGGGCCATAATGGACCTCCTTCCATTGGTATCGCGTGAGTATACAAGCAATATCGAATCGGCAAATATACTCATTAGTATACTCACAAGCTTGTTGATGTGGGTTGACTCAGGTTGAGTTCAGTTGAGGAGAAAATCGTGGAAAGCCTTGTGTAGCGCGGATTGCAGGCATAAAAAAAGACGTCGGTTGACGTCTATTTATATGCTTTTGGTGCCGAAGGCCGGACTCGAACCGGCACGTATTTCTACGGTTGATTTTGAATCAACTGCGTCTACCGATTTCGCCACTTCGGCACTGAAGAGGTATGCGGAAAACGTTGTGGATTATACCTGCAACTCCCTCACGCGCAACAGTTATCCCTTACCCCGCAATTCGGATGCTGAAAAAACCAGCATCCGATTCTGCTCATCACCGTTTAACCAGCGCCCCAAACACCTCGGCCACCGCAACGGCTCCCGGATCCGGCACGCCGTTCAGGTTCTCGCTGTTCACGTATGACGAACGACCAGCATTGGCCTTCTGAATCTGCGCCGTCGCTTCCGCGCCCTGCTTCGCTGCTTCTACCGCAGCGTCCAGCCCCTCGCCCGCCAGCGCCTCCAGCGCGGGCTGCAACGCGTCGATTAACGTTCTGTCGCCCAGGTCCGCGCCGCCGTAGCGTTTCATCTGCTGCAAGCCCACTTTCAGCGCCTGTGATAACGCTTCGCCCTCTACTACTTTCTGCCCGGCAGCAGTAAAGAAGATCGACATCAGTACCCCGCTCGACCCGCCCATCACGGTAGCCAGTCGCTCGCCGATAAGCAGCAGCAGCGCGCCAGTATCGTTAAGCGGCAGTTGCCCGGCATCAAGCTGGTGTTTGATGTCGCGCGCGCCTTCGGCAAACGTTGAGCCGGTGTCGCCATCGCCCACTTTGGCATCCAGCGCGTTCAGTCGGTTCTCCAGGCTGATTAACGTGTCGGTTGCCGTGGCGACAATCCGCTTCGTGGCGGCGTTGTCGCTGGGCGTAACGTCCATGCGATTGTAAATCGGGTTGTGCGGCTGGGCTTGCACCGTGCGGAACGGCACGGGCGGCTGCCAGCCCGCCGTTTCAACGCTGGCCTTTAACGCCTTTTCAAAGGTTTCATCCAGCGTGATGGCTGAAAGCGAAAAGCCTTTCATATCCAGCGCACTCACCAGCGCTGCCGGGCCAATCAGGTAATCAATCTGCTCGCTCAGGCGCGAGTGCGCCAGCTCTTTAGTCAGCAGCGCCATCTCAAGCGCGGAAACCCCGCCCAGGTTGTTGATCATTACCGCCAGCCGGGCATCCGGCCCGGTTCTTTGCTGCAGCGCGTCCACCAGCTGCGTCACAATCTCTTTGCTGTTATGCGTCTCGACGATGCTGGCGCCCGGCTCGCCGTGGATACCCAGCCCCAGCTCGATGTTACCCGGCTGGATGCGGTTTTCTTCTTCGCTGCCCGGCAGGTTGCAGGTCTGCATCGCCACGCCCAGGCTCCAGACACGCTGGCTGGCGGCATGGGCCAGGTCACGCACCTCGCTCAGGGATCTCCCCTGCTCCGCCGCAAATCCGGCGATTTTATGCACCAGCGCCGTGCCCGCGATGCCGCGCGGCTGTTTGTTATCCGGTAACGCAATATCGTCCGCTACAATCACCATCTCAACCTTCAGGCCGTGGCGTTTAGCTTTCTCCGCCGCCAGGCCAAAGTTAAGCCGGTCGCCGGTATAGTTTTTGACGATTAACAGGCAGCCGCGATCGCCGGTCACGGCGACAATCGCGTTCAGTACCGCATCCACACTCGGCGAGGCGAACAGGTCGCCGCACACCGCTGCGGTTAACATCCCTTTCCCGACGAACCCGACGTGCGCCGGTTCATGGCCCGCGCCGCCGCCGGAGATCACCGCCACTTTACTTTTATCCCAGTCGCTGCGCACCACGACGCGGATCGCCGGGTCGATATCCAGCCGCGTCAGGTTGCGATGCTGTGCGGCGAGAATAACACCCTCAATCGCATCGTTGACCAGCTGTTTGCGTTCATTAAAAAAGAATCTGGACATGTTTTCCAAAAAATAAGTAAACCGTATGCAAAGCATAGTCGGTGATGCGGGATATGCCGCAAAGTCAGCATTTTACCGCTGTTCTTTCGTGATGAATTACCTATGATTTAAGCGAAACCACCACAAGGACATTCACCATGACCGAACCGCTGCTTATTGCCCGAACGCCGGACGTGGCGTTAAATCTGCTGCCGCAAATGGCCAATCGCCACGGCTTGATCACCGGGGCGACAGGGACCGGTAAAACCGTCACGCTGCAAAAGCTGGCGGAATCGTTATCCGATATCGGCGTGCCGGTATTTATGGCGGATGTGAAAGGCGATTTAACCGGGATCGCCCGGGAAGGCGCGGCATCGGAAAAACTGCTGGCGCGGCTGAACGGTATCGGCGTGACCGACTGGCAGCCGCACGGCAACCCGGTCACGCTGTGGGATATCTTTGGTGAAAAAGGTCATCCGGTACGGGCTACGGTCACTGACCTCGGGCCGCTGTTGCTTGCCCGGCTGCTGAATCTGAACGAGGTGCAATCCGGGGTGCTGACTATCATTTTCCGCATCGCGGATGAGCAAGGGCTGCTGCTGCTCGATTTTAAAGATCTGCGCGCTATTACCCAGTACGTCGGCGATAACGCTAAATCATTCCAGAACCAGTACGGCAATATCAGCAGCGCATCGGTAGGCGCTATTCAGCGTGGGCTGCTGACCCTTGAGCAGCAAGGGGCTAATACGTTTTTCGGCGAGCCGATGCTGGACATCAAAGACTGGATGCGCACCGACGCTAACGGCAAAGGCATCGTGAATATCCTGTCGGCGGAAAAGCTCTATCAGATGCCGAAACTTTACGCCGCCAGCCTGCTGTGGATGCTCTCCGAACTGTATGAGCAACTGCCGGAAGCGGGCGATCTCGATAAACCTAAACTGGTGTTCTTCTTCGACGAAGCGCATCTGCTGTTCAACGATGCCCCGCAGGTGTTACTGGATAAAATCGAACAGGTGATCCGCCTTATCCGCTCGAAGGGCGTCGGGGTGTGGTTTGTTTCCCAGAATCCGTCGGATGTCCCCGATAGGGTGTTAGGCCAGTTGGGCAATCGGGTGCAGCATGCGCTACGCGCCTTTACGCCAAAAGACCAAAAGGCGGTGAAAGCGGCGGCGCAAACCATGCGCGCTAATCCGGCCTTCGATACTGAAGAAGCTATTCAGGCGCTGGGCACCGGCGAGGCGCTCATCTCATTTCTGGATGCCAAAGGCAGCCCGGCCATGGTGGAACGTGCCATGGTGATCGCCCCCTGCTCGCGGATGGGGCCGGTGAATGAGGATGAGCGTAATGGGCTGCTCAATCACTCTTCGCTGTATGGCAAATATGAGGACGCGGTCGACCGAGAATCCGCATATGAAATGCTGCAAAAACGCGTGGCCGATGCGCCGGAACAGGGCAATGCGCCAGCGGCTAAAGGCGCTCAGGCGACAGACGATGACGGCCTTATCGGCGGGCTAAAGGATATTCTGTTCGGCAGCACCGGGCCGCGAGGCGGCAAGCGCGACGGCGTGGTTCAGACCATGGCGAAAAGCGCGGTACGCCAGGTGACCAACCAAATCGTGCGTGGGATGCTGGGGAGTATTCTGGGCGGCAGGCGGCGTTAACGGTCAACTGGCGATAGCCATAAAAAAGGGGTGCAATCTGCACCCCTTGTCTTTATGACTTACGGACCAATAGCCAGAGGCTTATCAGGAAGAAGCTGGCGCTTGGCAACAGCGCGCCCATTATCGGCGGGATGTTGTATACCAGGCTCAGCGGGCCAAATATCTGGTCGAGCACGTAGAACAGGAAGCCGAAGCTAATCCCCGTCACCACCCGCACGCCCATCGGTACGCTACGCAGCGGGCCGAAGATAAACGACAGCGCCATCAGCATCATCACCGCCACGGAAAGCGGCTGGAAGATTTTACTCCACATATTGAGCTGATAACGGCTGGCATCCTGGCCGCTGGACTTCAGATAACGTACATACTCGCGCAGCCCGCTAATAGATAGCGCATCCGGGTCCAGCGCCACCACGCCCAGTTTATCCGGCGTGAGTTTGGTCTTCCAGGTTCCGGTCACCGTCTGGGTGCCGGTGATCTGCTTTTCATTGGTCAGGTTAGATTCGTCCACCTGCGACAGCTGCCATACGCGCGTTTCCGGATTAAATGTCGCGGTAGCGGCGTAGCGAACCGTCTGCAAGCGACGCTGGTCGTTAAAGGAATAGATGCTGATGCCGCCCAGCTCGTTGTCGCCTTTTACGCGTTCGATGTAGACAAAATTATTGCCGTCTTTCGCCCACAGGCCTTGCTGGGTGGAGAGCAGCGAACCGCCATACATCATCTGCGCACGGTAGTTACGCGCCATCTGTTCACCCTGCGGCGCTACCCATTCACCAATCGCCATCGTCAGCAATACCAGCGGGATCGCGGTTTTCATTACCGACAGCGCCACCTGCATACGGGTAAAGCCGGATGCCTGCATCACCACCAGCTCGCTACGCTGAGCCAGCATGCCAAGCCCCAGCAGTGCGCCGAGTAGCGCCGCCATCGGGAAGAAAATCTGCACGTCTTTCGGCACGCTCAGCAGGGTATACATTCCCGCGCCAATGGCGGAATAGCTCCCTTCACCGGTTCTTTTCAGCTGATCGACAAATTTGATCACGCCAGAAAGCGATACCAGCATGAACAGCGTCATCATGATGGTGTTAAAAATTGTTTTGCCGATGTATCGGTCAAGTACGCTAAATCCCGGCATTTACCACTCCTCGGCGCGAAAAACGGCTGCGCAATTTACGCATCGGCACCGTATCCCAAAGGTTCAGGCCAATCGCTAACGCCAGATACGCCAGGTTCACCGCCCACATCCAGATCAGCGGGTCGAGCTTGCCTTTCGCGCCATTGGAGCGCAGTGATGTTTGCAGCAGGAAGAAGATTAGATACAGCAACATCGCGGGCAGCATAGAAAGTACGCGGCCCTGACGCGGGTTCACCACGCTCAACGGCACCACCATCAACGCCATGACGATAACGGCGAACACCAGCGTCAAACGCCAGTGAAATTCCGCCCGTGCCTGGCGTTTATCCGATTCCCACAGCGCTTTTATACTCATCTGCTCAGAATCTTCAGGATCGAGCGTAACCGCCTGATGGCCAATGACCGCTTTGTAATCTTTAAAGTCCGTAATGCGGAAATCACGCAGCATCGCAGTACCTTCAAAGCGGGTTCCCTGATTCAGGGTAACCACCTGCGCGCCATCTTTACGCTGCGACAGCTGGCCGGAATCGGCCACCACCACGGAAGGCCGCGCATTACCGCGTGGCCGCAGCTGCGCCAGGAATACGTCGTTAAATTTGCTGCCGTCGACGCTTTCAATAAACAGCACGGCGTTGCCGTCGGTGGCCTGCTGGAACTGGCCCTGGGCCAGCGCCGCCATGCCGGGGTTGGCTTTGGCCTCCGCCAGCACTTCATCCTGATGGCGGGACGACCAGGGGCTGGCCCACATCACGTTGACCGTCGCCACAATACCGGTAAATAGCGCGAGGATCATCGCAGCTTTGACCAGCACCGCTTTACTCAGGCCGCAGGCATGCATCACCGTGATTTCACTCTCGGTATACAGTTTGCCCAGCGTCATCAGTAGCGCGAGAAACAGGCTTAAAGGAAGGATCAGTTGCGCCATGGCAGGCACGCCTAAACCCAATAAGGAAAGCACCAAATTTGTCGGGATCTCGCCGTCGACTGCCGCACCCAATATCCTGACGAGCTTCTGGCAAAAGAAGATCAACAGCAGGATGAACAGTATCGCCAGTTGGCTTTTGAGCGTCTCCCGGACCAGATATCTTATGATTATCACATTAAATACGCCTGTGAATACGAGTCTTTTTGCAGGAAAATCGCTTGTTTCATGGCTTAAACGTCATTTATTCTCTTGAGTCGTCGAAAAGATCGCTAAGATATGTAAACTCAGCGGTAAGTACTTAAGATGTTGACGCGCCTAAACCGTAACAACATTCGTTAAGATTAACACGAAAGTCATCGCAACAGCGGAGCAAAGCGTTACGAAAGCGTTCAATTCTATCCGTAGCCGCCGTTGTTGTCTTTAAGATTCAGGAGCGTAGTGCATGGAGTTCAGTGTAAAAAGCGGTAGCCCCGAAAAGCAGCGGAGTGCCTGCATTGTTGTCGGTGTTTTTGAGCCGCGCCGCCTCTCCCCGATAGCCGAGCAGCTGGATAAAATCAGCGACGGCTATATCAGCGCACTGCTGCGTCGCGGTGAACTGGAAGGCAAGCCAGGCCAAACCCTTCTGCTTCACCACGTTCCGAACGTGCTCTCTGAACGTATCTTGCTGATCGGCTGCGGTAAAGAGCGTGAACTGGATGAACGCCAGTACAAGCAGGTGATCCAGAAAACGATCAACACCCTTAACGATACCGGTTCGATGGAAGCGGTGTGCTTTCTCACCGAGCTGCACGTTAAAGGCCGCAATACTTACTGGAAAGTGCGCCAGGCGGTGGAAACCGCGAAAGAGTCGCTTTACTGTTTCGATCAACTTAAAACCAATAAAAGCGAACCACGCCGTCCGCTGCGTAAGATGGTGTTCAACGTGCCGACGCGCCGTGAACTGACCAGCGGTGAACGCGCTATCCAGCACGGTCTGGCAATTGCCTCCGGCATCAAGGCCGCGAAAGATTTAGGCAATATGCCGCCGAATATCTGCAACGCCGCCTACCTCGCCTCCCAGGCGCGCCAGTTGGCTGATTCGTTCAGCAAAAACGTAGTAACCCGCGTGATTGGCGAACAGCAGATGAAAGATCTCGGCATGCACGCCTACCTTGCGGTGGGGGCAGGCTCGCAGAACGAATCCCTGATGTCGGTGATGGAATATAAAGGCAGCAGCGCGCCGGACGCCCGTCCCATCGTGCTGGTCGGCAAAGGCCTGACGTTTGACTCCGGCGGTATTTCCATCAAGCCATCCGAAGGCATGGACGAGATGAAATACGACATGTGCGGCGCGGCGGCGGTTTACGGCGTGATGCGTATGGTAGCGGAACTGCAACTGCCGCTGAACGTGATTGGCGTGCTGGCGGGCTGTGAAAACATGCCGGGCGGGCGGGCCTATCGTCCGGGCGATGTGCTGACCACCATGTCCGGGCAAACCGTGGAAGTGCTGAATACCGACGCCGAAGGCCGTCTGGTGCTGTGCGACGTGTTGACCTACGTCGAGCGCTTCGAGCCGGAAGTGGTGATTGACGTGGCGACCCTGACCGGTGCCTGCGTGATTGCCCTGGGCCACCACATCACCGGGTTGATGTCGAACCACAATCCGCTGGCTCACGAGCTGATCGGCGCTTCCGAACAGGCGGGCGACCGCGCATGGCGTTTACCGCTCAGCGATGAGTATTATGAACAGCTCGACTCTAACTTTGCGGATATGGCGAACATCGGCGGCCGCCCTGGCGGCGCGATCACCGCAGGCTGCTTCCTGTCGCGCTTTACCCGCAAATATAACTGGGCGCACCTGGATATCGCCGGCACCGCCTGGCGCTCCGGTAAAGCCAAAGGCGCAACCGGGCGTCCTGTCGCGATGCTGGCGCAGTTCCTGTTGAACCGCGCCGGATTTAACGGCGAAGAATAACAGCGTACAGGAAGCATCCCGTCACAGCCCGGTACTCACCGGGCTGTGCGTTTAACGTCATCACAAGAAGCCCCATATTATGAAGAGTGCAACCTTCTATCTGCTGGATAACGATATCCATCAGGATGGCCTTAGCGCCGTTGAACAACTGGTGTGCGAGATCGCCGCAGAACGCTGGCGGGCGGGTAAACGTCTTCTGATTGCCTGTGAAAACGAAGCCCAGGCGATACGCCTTGATGAGGCGCTGTGGGCGCGCGATCCGGACAGCTTCGTGCCGCATAATCTGGCGGGTGAAGGGCCGCGCGCCGGGGCGCCGGTCGAGTTAGCCTGGCCGCAGAAACGCGGCAGCAGCGCGCGCGATGTGCTGATAAGTCTGCTGCCGGGATTTGCAGATTTTGCCACCGCTTTCCCGGAAGTGATAGACTTCGTCCCTTACGAAGAAACCCAGAAACAACTGGCTCGCGAACGCTATAAAGCCTATCGCGTGGCTGGTTTCCACTTGACCACGGCCACCTACGGCGCCGCAAAGACATAGCAGAAATGGAAAAGACATATAACCCACAAGATATCGAACAGCCGCTATACGAGCACTGGGAACAGCAGGGCTACTTTAAACCCAATGGCGACGAAAGCCAGGAAAGCTTCTGCATCATGATCCCGCCGCCGAACGTCACCGGCAGTTTGCATATGGGTCACGCCTTCCAGCAAACCATCATGGACACCATGATCCGCTATCAGCGCATGCAGGGCAAAAACACCCTGTGGCAGGCGGGCACCGACCACGCCGGTATCGCCACCCAGATGGTGGTTGAGCGCAAAATCGCCGCCGAAGAAGGTAAAACCCGTCACGACTATGGCCGCGATGCGTTCATCGACAAAATCTGGCAGTGGAAAGCGGAATCCGGCGGCACCATTACCCGCCAGATGCGCCGTCTGGGCAACTCCGTGGACTGGGAGCGCGAGCGCTTCACCATGGATGAAGGCCTGTCCAACGCGGTGAAAGAAGTGTTTGTGCGCCTGTATAAAGAAGACCTGATTTACCGCGGCAAACGCCTGGTAAACTGGGACCCGAAACTGCGCACCGCGATCTCCGATCTGGAAGTGGAAAACCGCGAGTCTAAAGGCTCAATGTGGCATATCCGCTATCCGCTGGCCGACGGCGCGAAAACCGCTGACGGTAAAGATTATCTGGTTGTCGCCACCACCCGTCCGGAAACCCTGCTGGGCGATACCGGGGTGGCCGTTAATCCGGAAGATCCGCGCTACAAAGATCTGATCGGTAAATTCGTGGTGCTGCCGCTGGTTAACCGCCGCATTCCGATTGTCGGCGATGAACATGCCGATATGGAGAAAGGCACCGGCTGCGTGAAAATCACCCCGGCGCACGACTTCAACGACTACGAAGTGGGCCGTCGTCACGCCCTGCCGATGATCAACATTCTGACTTTTGACGGCGATATCCGTGAAAGCGCGGAAGTGTACGACACCAAAGGCAACGAATCCGACGTTTACGCCAGCGAGATCCCGGCGCAGTTCCGGAAGATGGAACGCTTTGCCGCGCGTAAAGCCGTTGTGGCGGCCGTTGATGCACTCGGCCTGCTGGAAGAGATCAAACCGCATGACCTGACCGTTCCCTATGGCGACCGTGGCGGCGTGGTTATCGAGCCGATGCTGACCGACCAGTGGTATGTACGCGCCGACGTACTGGCGAAACCGGCCGTGGAAGCGGTAGAAAACGGCGATATCCAGTTCGTGCCGAAGCAGTATGAAAACATGTACTTCTCCTGGATGCGCGACATTCAGGACTGGTGTATCTCCCGCCAGCTGTGGTGGGGCCACCGTATTCCGGCGTGGTATGACGACCAGGGCAACGTTTACGTGGGCCGTAGCGAAGACGAAGTACGCCAGGAGAACAACCTGGGCGCGGACGTTGCGCTGCGTCAGGACGAAGATGTGCTGGACACCTGGTTCTCCTCCGCGCTGTGGACGTTCTCTACCCTCGGCTGGCCGGAAAACACCGATGCGCTGCGTCAGTTCCACCCGACCAGCGTGATGGTGTCCGGCTTCGATATCATCTTCTTCTGGATTGCCCGCATGATCATGATGACCATGCACTTCATCAAAGATGAAAACGGCAAGCCGCAGGTCCCGTTCCACACCGTCTACATGACCGGCCTGATCCGCGATGACGAAGGCCAGAAGATGTCCAAATCCAAGGGCAATGTAATCGACCCGCTGGATATGGTGGACGGTATCTCCCTGGAAGAACTGCTGGAAAAACGCACCGGCAACATGATGCAGCCGCAGCTGGCCGAAAAAATCCGCAAGCGCACCGAGAAGCAGTTCCCGAACGGCATTGAGCCGCACGGTACCGATGCCCTGCGCTTCACCCTGGCGGCGCTGGCCTCTACCGGCCGCGATATCAACTGGGATATGAAGCGTCTTGAAGGCTATCGCAACTTCTGTAACAAGCTGTGGAACGCCAGCCGCTTTGTGCTGATGAATACCGAAGATCAGGATTGCGGCTTCAACGGCGGCGAGAAAGTGCTTTCCCTGGCGGATCGCTGGATCCTGGCGGAATTCAACCGCACCGTGAAAGCCTACCGTGAAGCGCTGGACAGCTACCGTTTCGATATCGCAGCGGGCATTCTGTATGAGTTCACCTGGAACCAGTTCTGCGACTGGTATCTGGAACTCACCAAGCCGGTGATGAACGGCGGTTCTGAAGCGGAACTGCGCGGCACCCGCAATACGCTGGTTAACGTGCTGGAAGGTCTGCTGCGCCTGGCGCACCCGATTATTCCGTTTATCACCGAGACCATCTGGCAGCGCGTGAAAGTGCTGAAAGGCATTAACGTCGATACCATCATGCTGCAACCGTTCCCGGCCTGGGACGTGGCGCTGGATGACGAAGCGGCGCGTACCGATACCGAATGGCTGAAGCAGGCGATTGTGGCGGTGCGTAATATCCGCGCGGAAATGAACATCGCGCCGGGCAAACCGCTGGAAGTGCTGCTGCGTGGTGCCAGCGCCGATGCTCAGCGCCGCGTGAACGATAACCGCAGTTTCCTGTTGAACCTGGCGCGTCTGCAAAGCATTACCCTGCTGGATGAGGGCGACAAAGGCCCGGTGTCGGTGACCAAAATCATCGACGGCGCGGAGTTGCTGATCCCGATGGCCGGTCTTATCGATAAATCCGCTGAGCTGGCGCGTCTGGCCAAAGAAGTGGAAAAAGTGGAGATCGAAATCGGCAAGATCGAGAGCAAGCTCAGTAACGAAGGCTTTGTGGCCCGTGCGCCGGAAGCGGTGGTGGCCAAAGAGCGCGAGCGTCTGCAGGCGTTCCATGATGCCAAAGCCACGCTGATTGAGCAGCAGGGCGTGATTGCCGCGCTGTAAGTTCGACTGTTAGCGAAAAAGGCCGGGAAACCGGCCTTTTTTATCGCTGCATCTCAACAAGTTGAACGATCCTCGCTTGCACCCCGGTAGCGGTGGTGATATTTACTGCGCCTATGTACTGATCAACCGATAAGATGTGATATGAGTGTTGCTACCTCTCTTCAACTAAGCCTGCGCCCGATCGCCCCTGACGATAACGCCGCTATTGCGAGCGTCATCCGCACCGTTTCCGCCGAATACGGGCTTACCGCCGATAAAGGCTACACCGTGGCCGATCCCAATCTGGACAGCCTGTACGAGCTTTACAGCCAGCCGGGGCACGCCTACTGGGTCGTCGAGCGAGAGGGAAAAGTGGTGGGCGGCGGCGGCGTTGCGCCGCTGTTATGCAGCGAACCGGATATCTGCGAACTGCAAAAGATGTATTTTTTACCCGAAGCACGCGGTCAGGGCCAGGCCAAGAAGCTGGCGCTCATGGCGATGGGTTTCGCTAAACAGCAGGGCTTTACCCGCTGCTATCTGGAAACCACCGCTTTCCTGAAAGAGGCCATCGCGCTGTATGAGCATCTGGGGTTCACCCCTGTCAGCGAACCGCTCGGCTGTACCGGCCACGTGGATTGCGAAGTGCGGATGCTAAAAAGCCTCTGATCTCAGCCTTCCCTGCGCGCCTGAATCACGCAATCAGCGTCGCCACCTGGTCATCAGGCGGCGACGATACCTCTTTAAACATCACTACGCTGTTCAGGGCAGCGCTTTTTAATCGGCGCTGACCGAATAGCGAATGATCCCCGCCGCTTTGTTCACCGGCAGTTGCAGTACATTGCGCCACAGATCCTGGGTAATGTTGCACACCGCACCCTCTTTCCCCGCCGCTTTCTGCGGTTCGTTCATCAACGTGATATCCTGGCCATACTGCTGCACCAGTTTCTGAACGATGGGCTGGACATCCTGCATCGCCTGCTGGCGCTCTTGCGGGGTAACCTGATGCTTATTCGGCCCGAACGCGGCGCGCATCATCTCGGCATCCACATCCAGACGATGTTGGGTGACGTCAGCCGGCAGCATTCTGGCGGCGTTGATGCCCCCTTTTACCGCCGGGAACAGGAAGCGGAAACAGGCGTCATCGCTCTGCTTCTGGACCAGGGCGGTCTGCTGCATGTTGGCCTGCATAAACGCCACTACGTTGGCGTCCGGCGCGGTTTGCAGACGGTCCATCTGGATGGCGAGGATTTGCGGCTGGATAGCGTCGATCACATTTTGCTCCGATTCGCCCGCTTTCTGCATCGCCAGCGCCTGCTCGCGAATGCGGCTCCAGGCTTCCGGCTCCTGCTCGCGAATAATTTGGTACAGCGGTAACCGCGCCATCGCGTCGTCAAACTTCTCGCCTTCCGTCATTTGCTGCGTCACGTTGCCGCGCGGGATCAGGTACTTCACATCAATGATGTTCCACACCGCAATCGCGAGCAGCGCGATAATCACGGCGCTGGTCTTGCCGATCCAGCCCTTCTTACGAAACACGCCGACCACGATGGCGATAACCGCACCGACATAGCCTGCGAGAATGACATGTGTCCAGTTCATAATTTTCCCTGATATGTTCAAAGGTTTCTTTTTACCAGGCTGAGCGAATTTGTCACCCTCTCAGGCGGATACCTGCCAATTTTAGGAGAGTTAAACCGGTACGCCGCTATGGAAACGAAACTCCGCGTCAGGCGTCTGGATCAGACCAGCTTCCACGTCGCCTAAATAACGCACGCGGGGCGCAATATCATCCGGCGAGATTTGCTGCGCCAGAGCCAGATAATCCTGGTAATGGCGCGCTTCAGAGCGCAGCAGGGAGAGATAAAACTTTTGTAATTCATCGTCGAGATACGGCGCCAGCGCGGCAAAACGCTCGCAGGAACGCGCCTCGATGTAAGCCCCGCAGATCAGCTTGTCGATCAGCATGGCGGGTTCATGGGTGCGAATGGCGCGCAGCAGCCCTTTGGCATAGCGGCTGGCGGTGATTTTCACATACGGGATGTCACGCGCGGCCATCACCTCACGCACCTGCCAGAAATGGTGCAGTTCCTCTTTGATCAACAGCACCATGCTGTCGATCAGCGCCTGACCCCAGGGATCGTCGGTTTTCGGCATCTCACTTTTGCTGACGCGCTTTTGCAGCGCCACGAAATCCACTTCCGGGCCGTTATAAAACGCAAAGGTTTCATAGGGCCTGAGCCACTCGAGCAGCATGTCTGAGCCGGATTTGTCCGCCACGTATTTACGGATCAGCAGCATCGCGGTCTGTGCGGCTTTAAGTTCGCAAATCATATGGTCGGTTAACAACAGCGGAAGATTTTCTGGCCGTCTGGCTTTTTGCAGCCAGGCATCCGGGGTGGTGCAGTGGAGGAATTGATGGACCGGTTCGAGTAGTGCGGAGGTGTTCATTCGCTATCCTTCAGGGCGGCAGCCAGACGCTGCCGCCGCGCGATATTAGTGACGGACGCCGTCGTCGTCTTCATCCATGTAGTCGTCATCGTCGCCGTCTTCACCCTCTTCGCCGTTCGGATCTTCGAAGTAGGTGCCCCAGCCGTCATACTCGACATCGAATTTTTCAGCCAGGTCCAGCAGCTGCGCGACCTGCGCGTCAATCAGCTCGGCGTTGAGCGCGCATTCGCTCAGCACATCGCAGCAGATCACGGTTTCGCCTTCGTCCAGCTCCAGCTCTTCCGGGTCGGTGACTTCATAACCCATTTTGAAGGCTTCAACTGCGGCTTTTTCGAGCGTTTCAAAATCATCTGCCGAGAGGTGATGTTCGATGGTGTACAGCGCATCCGGATCGCTGCCGTCCTCAAGCAACTCTTCAATGATAAGACGCGTTTCTTCGCGTTGTTCTTCCAGTAGTTCCGGGTTTGCCATGGCTCGTTCCTCAATGTGTTGGCAGATAATTACTATTTTCACATACCCCAGTGATTGCCTCCACCTTTCCGGCAAAAGTTTTATTTTTCGGGGTTGCAAATGCATATTCATACATATAAATTGAATTTTAATTCAACAGGTGGCGTCAGCCAGGTGAGGGAACTATGTCGGCTTTCTATCAAAAACACTTTCTGAAATTATTAGATTTTACCCCTGCGCAGATAAACGCATTGCTCGATCTTGCCGCAACGCTGAAAAGCGATAAAAAGAATGGCCAAGAAGTTCAAAAACTTACTGGTAAAAATATCGCGCTCATCTTCGAAAAAGACTCAACCCGTACACGATGCTCTTTCGAAGTTGCCGCTTACGACCAGGGCGCTCGCGTCACTTACCTCGGCCCGAGCGGCAGCCAGATTGGGCATAAAGAATCAATTAAAGATACTGCCCGGGTGCTGGGCCGGATGTATGACGGGATCCAGTATCGCGGCCACGGACAGGAGGTGGTGGAAACGCTGGCGCAGTACGCCGGCGTACCGGTATGGAACGGCCTGACCAACGAATTCCACCCGACCCAGCTGCTGGCGGATTTACTGACCATGCGCGAGCACCTGCCCGGCAAAACCTTTAACGAGATGACGCTGGTGTATGCAGGCGACGCGCGCAACAACATGGGTAACTCCATGCTGGAAGCCGCCGCCCTCACCGGGCTGGATCTGCGCCTGGTGGCCCCGCAAGCCTGCTGGCCGGACGCGGCGCTGGTAGAAGAGTGCAAAGCCATGGCGGCGCAAACCGGCGGCAAAATCATCCTTACCGAAGATGTTGCGGCAGGCGTAAAGGGCGCAGACTTTATCTATACCGACGTATGGGTATCGATGGGCGAAGCCAAAGAGAAATGGGCCGAGCGCATCGCGCTGCTGCGTGATTATCAGGTGAATAGCCAGATGATGGCGCTGACCGGCAATCCGCAGGTTAAATTCCTGCACTGTTTACCGGCGTTTCATGATGAAGAAACCATCGTCGGCAAGCAGATGGCGGAGCAGTACGGGATGCACGGCGGCATTGAGGTCACAAACGAGGTGTTTGAATCGCCGAACAGCATTGTGTTTGACCAGGCGGAAAACCGCATGCATACCATTAAAGCGGTGATGGTGGCGACCTTAGCCCAATAAAAAAGCGGCCCGGTTCAGGGCCGCTGTTCTTTGCAGGGCGGATTAGGCCACCAGCATTTTCACCACGACTTTACGCACTTTGGCATTCTCACCCACGGCGCACAGCGGTTTGTGCACTTCGCCCGGATAGAACACCACGAAATCCCCCTCCTGCATCACCACGGTTTTTTCCTGACCGCCTTCCGGCAGGAACGCGATATCTTTATCCGCCAGCCAGTCGGTATCCGGCTCGCCCGCAGGCAGGCAGCTGAAAGTCATGCCTTCCACGCCGCGCATGACAATCTGGATATCCAGATAGCGGGCGTGATATTCCGCGCGGCGCTCGGCCAGCGGCTGGGTTTCATCTTCGGAAACCAGGAAAAACAGGTTGTTGCCGTCGATGTCGTGCTTGCCCAGCGGCGTTTCAGGAGTAACTTGCTGTTTGATATGTTCAATCGCCTGACGCAGCTCGGCGGGCAGCCAGGATTGCAGATGGTGGATGTTGCCAATGATCACGGGAAGCTCCTTATTTATATAAAACAATGTTTCATTTTTCTGAGTTATACGAGGAAATGCCCTGCGCTACCACCGCTTTGTGGCAAAAATCTGCTTCAGCGCATATTTATTGGCGCATAAGATTGCAGGTTTTCAAAATTTCATTATGGCGAGCAGTGAGTTTTGATTAACGCACCCGTGTCGATACGCCTCATTTTTATTCTGTTTTTTCGCCTGGCTATGCAGCGCAACCGCTTCCTAATGTAAAAATGTGCATTTTCCGCTTGCTATGCGATCGCGGCTGAGTATAATCCGGGACAATTTGCCGGGAGGAAGCATGGTTCTGCGAGTTCGACAATATGTCCTGACACAACGCCTTAACGCTGGCGTCGCAGTCCCGTTTTTCTTTCCGTTATCCAATGAAAAAACCCCTCAATGAGGGGTTTTTTTTTGCCCGGCGTTTGCCCGCCGTTCGAAAAAGGAGAGAGACATGGCTAATCCGCTCTATCAAAAACATATTATTTCTATCAACGATCTGGACCGTGAAGAGCTGGAGCTGGTGCTGGCGACCGCCGCGCGCCTGAAGGCGAATCCACAGCCGGAACTGTTGAAGCATAAAGTGGTGGCCAGCTGCTTTTTTGAAGCCTCAACCCGCACCCGTCTGTCGTTTGAAACCTCGATTCACCGTCTGGGCGCGTCGGTGGTTGGGTTCTCGGACAGCAGCAACACCTCGCTGGGCAAAAAAGGCGAAACCCTGGCGGACACCATTTCGGTGATCAGCACCTACGTGGATGCGATTGTGATGCGCCACCCGCAGGAAGGCGCAGCGCGCCTCGCCACCGAATTTTCCGGCGGCATCCCGGTATTGAATGCCGGTGACGGCGCAAACCAGCATCCAACCCAGACGCTGCTTGATCTGTTCACCATTCAGGAAACCCAGGGGCGACTGGAGAATTTAAATATCGCCATGGTGGGCGATCTCAAATATGGCCGAACGGTGCATTCGCTGGCCCAGGCGCTGGCGAAGTTTAACGGCAACCACTTTTACTTTATCGCCCCGGAAGCGCTGGCCATGCCGCAGTACATCCTCGATATGCTGGATGAGAAAGGTATCGCCTGGAGCCTGCACGACGCTATCGACGACGTGGTGCGCGACGTGGACATCCTGTATATGACCCGCGTGCAGAAAGAGCGTCTCGACCCGTCGGAATACGCCAACGTGAAAGCGCAGTTTATCCTGCGCGCCGCCGACCTCAACGGCGCACGCAGCAATATGAAAGTCCTGCACCCGCTGCCGCGTATCGATGAGATCACCACCGACGTGGATAAAACCCCGCACGCCTGGTACTTCCAGCAGGCCGGTAACGGCATTTTTGCTCGCCAGGCCCTGCTGGCGCTGGTTCTCAACCGCGATTTCGCGCTGTAAGAAGGAGATGAACATGACTCACGATAATAAACTCCAGGTAGAAGCCATCAGCCGTGGCACCGTTATCGACCATATCCCGGCGCAGGTGGGCTTTAAGCTTCTTACGCTGTTCAAACTGACTGAAACCGATCAGCGCATCACCATCGGCCTGAACCTGCCGTCCGGCGAAATGGGCCGCAAGGATCTGATCAAAATTGAAAATACCTTCCTGACCGACGAGCAGGTTAATCAGCTGGCGCTGTACGCGCCGGAGGCTACCGTTAACCGTATCGATA
Organism: Atlantibacter hermannii; assembly: GCF_009907385.1. Taxonomy (GTDB): domain Bacteria; phylum Pseudomonadota; class Gammaproteobacteria; order Enterobacterales; family Enterobacteriaceae; genus Atlantibacter; species Atlantibacter hermannii_A. The sequence continues at coordinate 73,287 of NZ_JAAATR010000018.1, read as the reverse complement.
ATTATGAAGTGGTGGGCAAAAGCCGCCCGAGCCTGCCGGCGCGTATTGAGAAAGTGCTGGTCTGCCCGAACAGTAATTGCATCAGCCGCGCCGAGCCGGTGGCGTCCAGCTTTAGCGTCAAAAAACGCGCTGAAGACATCGCGCTGAAGTGTAAATACTGTGAGAAAGAGTTTTCGCATCACGTGGTGCTGGCAGACGGCTAACGCGTTGACCGGCAATAACAACCCTGTACCTTCAGGGTTGCCGGGGTATACTGTGCCCTCTTACCGCTGACAATTTCAGGAGAAACTATGTCCCGCACTATCGCGACGGAAAATGCACCCGCAGCTATCGGCCCTTATGTTCAGGGCGTAGACCTTGGCAGTATGATCATCACCTCCGGCCAGATCCCGGTAGATCCTAAAACCGGCGCGGTTTCCGATGATGTCTCTGCGCAAGCGCGTCAGTCTCTGGAAAACGTGAAAGCCATCGTTGAAGCCGCTGGCCTTAAAGTAGGCGACATCGTGAAAACCACTGTTTTCGTGAAAGATCTCAATGATTTCGCCACCGTTAACGCCACCTACGAAGCGTTCTTCACCGAGCATAACGCAACCTTCCCGGCCCGTTCCTGTGTGGAAGTCGCCCGTCTGCCGAAAGACGTGAAGATCGAGATTGAAGCGATTGCGGTTCGTCGCTGATTTTTCAGCGCCGTGAAGCCATGCCGTTCAGGTAAGCGGAACAGCATGGCGATTTACCCTATAGAGGCTTACTGACAACTTAACTGCCCTCGGTCTGAATGACCGGGGGCGTTTTGTTTATGAACTCTGGTGTGCCAGCATCGCCATCAGTTCCATCGGCGAGCGATGCTGGGCAATCAGATCGCGCATGACGCGCATGTAAGGGGCGCTATGGATGAAGAAATCCCGATAACCAACGCATAGCGCGCTTTTGCCGCTGCCGTCCCGGTGCTTCGGGCAGTCCCCCTGGCACAATCGCAAGACCGGGCAACGTTTACACGCCTCCACCAACGACTGCATTTTATACTGGCCGAAGGTAAAGGCTGCGCTGCTGGCATTCATCTCGCTGAGGGTCGCAGTGTAAATGCTGCCCAGACGAAACGCCGGGTAGACATAGTGATCGCACTGGTAGAGGTCGCCATTGGCTTCCAGCGCAAAGGCGTGTCCACAGGTTTCGCTTAGTGAGCACATCTGCGACGCAAAACCATTCCAGACGCCAAGAGTAGAGTCAAAAAGCTGAATAAACACCCGCCCAATGTCCTCCCGCACCCAGATATCAAACACACTGCGTAGAAAGTTTCCCCATGCCCTGGGGTCCACAGAGTGTTCATCGGGATGCTGATGTTCATCCAGCTCCATCAGAGGAATAAACTGTAAATGTGCGGTGCCGAGGGCGCGCAGATAGCGATACATGCGTTTTGGGTACTGGCTATTATGGCTGTTCACCACCACCAGCAAATTAAACTCCACCTCGCAGGCTCGCAGCATGCCGATGGCGCGCAGGACTTTATGATGGGTGGGGTTGCCGGTGCGACTGATGCGCAAGGAGTCATGCAAATCCGCCGGGCCATCCAGCGATATGCCCACCAGCCAGCCGTTATTGTAGAAAAACTGGCACCACTCCTCGTTGAGCAGAATGCCGTTAGTCTGAAAGGCGTTGCGGATGCGCTTTCCGCTGGCGTAGCGGTGCTGCAATGCCACTACCCGGCGAAAAAAATCGAGCCCGCACAGCGTTGGTTCCCCACCCTGCCAGGCGAACTGCACCTCGTTACCCGGCTGGGCGTCGATGTGCTGCATGATGAATCGCTCAAGAGTCGCGTCATCCATGGTAGGCTGCTGGGTTTTGTCGAGATAAAAGCAGTAACGACAGCGCAGGTTACAGCGCGAACTGGCCGGTTTGGCCATGACGTGACATCCTGTCATAAAGCTCCTTGCAAAAACAAAAAGAGTTGCCTCAGGTGGCTTACAGCAAACGACAATGCGAGCAACAACACCGCGAGGGCGATCAAAAATTTGTCACGTACTGCGCCAGGCGCGTCAAAATCTCCCTTCGAGATGTCCATCAGATTGCGTTGCAGGGTGTAACGCCACAGGATTAATGCCATCATCATTAACACCGCCAGCGACAACCAGAAGGGCGCGCCCGCACGAAACCCGTTGTGCCTGATGGCCAACGCCAGCAGCGCCCCGTAACCCAACAGGGTGCGAAACCAGGCGAGCGACGTGCGCTCAGGCTGCAGCCCAGGGTCGCTTTCCCGCCGCGCGCGACGACTATCCGGCATAGCGCACCATCGCCATCACCACGGCGGCCACTCCCATCAGAATGCTGCTGATAAGAAGCAGGCCGCGAGTGTAGGGCAGATCCTGCTTCAGCCGCATCGCCTTCTCGTTATTGAGCCAGCGCAGATAGCCGTAAACTGCCAGCCCGCCGGCGAACAGGCACAACAGCAATGCCAGTATTTCGCGAATAACTGGGGTTGCGAAATCCGGGGCCAGCTGATCGAGGCCAACGCCCGCCGCCAGAAAACCCAGCGCGGTGCGGATCCATGCCAGAAACGTGCGTTCGTTTGCCAGCGAAAAGCGGTAATCCGGCGCTTCCCCGAGACGAGACAGGTTCATGGTAACTCCTTGGCGTGTAGCCCCTCGCCCGCACGTGGGTCCGGCGAGGAAGCTTTATCAGAACTTCTGCTTTTTCTCTTCGACTTTTACGCCCTGCGTCGGCAGGCCGGTATCGTAATCGCGCACCACCGGGGAATAACCATCCTCCGGACGCGGGCGGAACGCCCCCATCCAGCGCGGCTTCGCCTCTTTACGCCATGGGCGCAGGCTCCACTGGTAAGTGCGGAACGGATCGCGAATTTTATCCATGTAATCGAGCAATTCGTCGTGCATCTGATTGCGAACCGCTTCATGCGCCGGGCTGTCGATAAGGTTATGCAACTCATCGGGGTCGCCGTGCCGGTCGTACAGTTCATCGCTGGTAAAAAGGTTGAGCACCAGCTTCCAGCGATCCGTCACCCGGCAACGCACCGGAATGAAGCCGCCAAAGCTGTCATGCTCAATTTCATAGCGGTTAAACTCCACCATCACGCCCCGCGCCGGATCCGCCTCCAGGATATTTTCGCCCGGCAAAATATCCGGTTGATGAATGCCCGCCAGCGCCATCATGGTGGGCAGCAGATCGATATGGCTTACCGGGGTGTCGACCTGCGCAGGCTCGCCGTGGGGCGGGCGCATAATCAGCGGGATGCGGGTGATATCGTCATACATCGCCGCGCCTTTGCTGATAAGTCGGTGAGCGCCCATCATCTCGCCATGATCGGAGGTATAGATGACCCAGGTATTCTCCCGCTGCGTAGGCGTCAGAGCGTCAACCACCCGGCCAATCTGATCGTCAACAAAGTCGTTACAGGCGAAGTACATCGGATGGTGGTAGCGGTTGTCGTCGCCCACCGGCGACGGCATCGCCTGTGCCCACAGGCGGTGGTGCTCCGGTTTGCCCGCCAGCGTGTCGCGGCCTTTTTCGCCAAGGTCGTAATAAAAATCTTCATACTTCTCAAGATACTCTACCGGGCAGGTGAAGGGATGATGCGGCTCATCATAGGAGACCACCATCAGAAACGGTTCGTCGTCGCGCTGCGGCTGGGCGAGGAAATCGATCGCCCGGTTGCTGATGCGGTGCGCCCAGGTAAAGGTTTCGTCAATCTGGTGCGCCAGCAGGTCTTCAGCGCTGTTGAGCCCGTTGCGCCAGAGACCTATCTGTTCATCCGTCAGCTCGGCAAGGTAGTTCGCGCCATCAAACCAGTAGTCAGCATCCCACTCCGGCGGACAGATGCCGGTACCGAAATAGTCGTGGCCGTCCAGGTGCCATTTACCGATATAACAGGTGTGGTAGCCCGCATTTTGAAAATAGCGCCCCATGGTGAAGATGTTTTTTCCCGGCGCGACATTGTTGGTCCACGGCCCGGACTGATTCGCATAGATACCGGTAAACAGACCCGCGCGGGCTGGCGTACAGACCGGCGAGCAGGTATAGGCAGCATTGAAGCGGATCCCTTCCTCCGCCAGCCGGTCAATATTTTGAGTATTTAACGGCTTACCGCTGTAACAGCCCACCATGTTGGTGGCCTGGGTGTCGGTCATGATGAACAGAAAGTTTGGACGCGTCATGATTTTTCCTTCAGATCGGTGGCTAAAACGGCGGGTGCGGATCGACGGTGCCGCCAGCTGCTGTAAACCAGATAGACCAGAACGGCGGCAACGATGAGGTAGCTGAAAATAGTCAACCAGTGGGTGTTGTAGCCGCCAAAGTGAGCGAGCCCGGAGTAAACGCCTATCATCGCAAACAGGATCCCTACCGAAGCGACGCGGGCGTTCCGCCAGGGGGTCATGTCTACTGCGAACGCGTCGTGGAAGGTGAACGGCGTAGCGCGTGGCTTGATGAAGCCTATCACCAGCATGACCACCACGTTGATGCAGAAGGTACAGGCGAGCACGTAGAGGAAGTGAATATCAAACTTCACCAGATAATTAATGGTGATATAACTGCAAATGCCAAGAAACATCGCCACCTTGGCCGCCAGCGCCGGAATGCGCGGGAAGAAAAAGCCCATGATGATGATCGTCACCAGCGGCACGTTGTAGATGCCGTTGAGCTGCTTCATCCAGCTATAGAGGCCCTGCGGCGCATTGGCAATCCACGGCGCGACCAGAATAGAGACCACGGCAATAAACAGCCCGAACCGTCGTCCAACGCAAACCAGCCGATTTGGTTCGGCATTTTCGTTAATAATGCGGCGATAGATGCCCATGCTGAATAGCGTGATGGCACTGTTGAGAAAGCCGTTGAAGGTGCTTATCACCGCACCGAACAGCACTGCGCCGAAGAAGCCGACCAGCGGCAGAGGCATCACCTTATTAACCAGCGCCGGATACGCCATATCTGCACTCGGTAGATCCTGAAAGAGGTGAAAGGCGATAAGTCCCGGCAGCACCAGAATCAGTGGATCGAGCATCTTCAACACTGCCGTCAGAAGCGCCCCTTTTTGCCCTTCCGCCAGGCTACGAGAGGCCAGGGTGCGCTGTACGATACCCTGATTGGTGCACCAGTAGAAAGTATTCACCAGGATCAGACCGGTGAACGCCGCCCCAATCGGCAGCGGATCGCTGCTGCTCCCGATGGAGTTGAGCTTCTCGGCATGCACAGTGGTCAGCCGCTCCAGCCCCTGCAGAAAACTGCCGTCCCCCATCATCACCAGCCCAAATACCGGCACCATCAGGCCACCAATAACCAGGCCGATACCGTTAATCGAGTCGGCGATAGCCAATGCCCGCATCCCGCCTACTACGGCGTAGAGAATGCCGGAAAATCCCAGCAGAATAACCAGCAGCCAGATGGCGGCACCCTGCGAAAGGCCAAGGGCGTCACCAATATGGAACAGGCTGTTGAGTGCCAGCGCGCCGGAGTAAAGCACGATCGGCAGAAAACAGACGCCTGTGGCGATGAGAAAGCAGAAGTCGATAATAATGCGGGTGGTTTTGTCGTAGCGTTCCTCGAGAAAATCCGGGATGGTGGCGATGCCGCGCTGAAGGTAGCGGGGCAGAAAAATCAGCGCGAGGAAGATAAGCGTTACCGCCGAGGTGACTTCCCAGCCCATCACCGACATGCCGCTGCGGTACGCCTGCCCGGAGAGGCCCACCAGTTGCTCGGTGGAGAGGTTGGTGAGCATCAATGACGCCGCGATCACCGGTGCTTTCAGCGAACGCCCCGCCAGAAAATAGCCTTGTTGGGAAGCCGTATCCTGCTTGCGGACTTTCCACCAGGTAATGACAGCAACCAGTAGGGTAAATGCTATAAAGCTCACAATCTGTTGAATGTTCATCTTGCAGCCCTTAACGATTTATTATGCCAGGGTTATGATCCCCATTATCTTGCGGGCTGATAATTGATTGCGGATGAAATAAAATGAATGGAAAAAGCATTGTTTCGAATGTAAAAAACGAAACTACCTACAATATTCCGCTGGTTATTGAGGAAAATGTGATCTCCAGCGGAATTTCATTAATATCGCTGTGGCACACATTGGCCGATGAAAGTTATCAGGTGATCTGGCCAAGAGATAAGAAAAAACCGTTAATCCCCAACTCTTGGGTGGCAATCTATACGCTACAGGGCTGCGGCAAGCTGCTGCTAAAGAATGGGCAGGAAATAACGCTGAACGGCAACTGCATCATTTTTGTTAAGCCAATGGATATCCAGTCTTATTATTGTGCCGGTCTGCTGTGGGAACAATACTGGATGGAGTTTATTCCCACCAGCGTCATGGAAATTCCGATATTGCAGACCGGAATAATTTATAACGGAGAAATATTTAATCAGGAACTTTCCGAAGTTGCTTTAATGATTACCGAGCGAGAGCCATTAAAAAACAATCTGGCGGTCGCCTTTTTAACCAAAATGATATACCAGTGGATATGCCTTATTTCCGAGAATGGCAAAAAAGACGTATTACTGATTCAGATTGAAAAATTACTTTCTATATTACACAGCGATTTACAGAAAAACTGGAGTGTGGCTGAGATGGCGCTGAAAATGCAGTGCAGCGAACAGTATCTACGGCGCCTTTTTCTGCGCTACACCGGCAAAACGCCGAAAGAGTACTATCTCGACGCCCGGCTCGATCTTGCCCACTCGCTGCTGAAGCAGGAGGGGCAGACCGTTGGGAACGTCGCGGATATGCTGAATTTTTTTGATGCGTACCACTTCAGCAAGGCATTTAAACGCCGGTTCAACGTATCGCCATCCGCTATCATGAAGTGAATGGCGTTATTTTTTTGTCGTTACTGCCAACCATACCGGCGGACATAAAATCCTTTCACCATCTGGGTCAGCGTCATATACCCTAACAAAATCCCCGCCAGCCACGGGAAGTAGCTCAACGGCAGTGCCTGAAGTTGCAGATAGGGCGCCAGCGGCGAGAACGGCAGCGCGATACCCACCACCATGATAATCAGCGTCATCACCAGCAGCGGCCAGGCGGCGCGGCTCTGGATAAACGGCACCCGCCGGGTACGGATCATATGCACGATTAAGGTCTGGGACAGCAGGCCCACCACAAACCAGCCGGACTGGAACAGGGTTTGCGCTTCCGGTACGTTGGCCTGGAACACCCACCACATCACGCAGAACGTCAGGATGTCGAAGATAGAGCTGATCGGCCCAAAGAAGATCATAAAGCGGCCAAGATCGGCCGGATTCCAGCGCTGCGGCTTCTCGATCTGATCGTCATCGACATTATCAAACGGGATCGCCACCTGGGACACATCGTACAGCAGGTTCTGGATCAGTAAGTGGATCGGCAGCATCGGCAGGAACGGCAGGAAGGCGCTCGCAACCAGTACGCTGAACACATTACCGAAGTTAGAACTGGCGGTCATTTTGATGTACTTGAGCATATTGGCGAAGGTACGACGCCCTTCGATCACGCCCTCTTCCAGCACCATCAGGCTCTTTTCCAGCAGGATGATATCCGCCGCTTCGCGCGCGATATCCACCGCGCCGTCCACCGAGATGCCGATGTCCGCCGCCCGCAGCGCGGGCGCATCGTTAATGCCGTCGCCCATAAAGCCCACTACATGCCCTTCCGCGCGCAGCAGCCGCACGATGCGCTCTTTATGCAGCGGCGTCAGGCGGGCAAACAGCGTGGTGCGTAACGCCAGCTGCGCCAGGTCCGCATCGCTTAACGGTTCGATTTCGCTGCCCACCACCGGTCGGCCCGGATTCAGCCCCACTTCATGGCACACTTTGGCGGCCACCAGCTCGCTGTCGCCGGTCAGGATCTTCACGGTGATCCCGCTCTCTTTCAGCGCTTTTAGCGCCGGCGCAGTGGTTTCCTTCGGTGGATCGAGAAATGCGATGTAGCCTTCGAGGATCAGATCCGATTCATCCACGCGCCCATAGTCTTCGCTTCTGGCGGGCAGCGCTTTGCTGGCGACGGCCACCACGCGCAGCCCCTGGCGGTTCAGGTTATCGGTGACTTTACGGATGCGTTGCAGCATGGTGTCGCACAGCGGCACGATCTCCTCACCGTGGCGCACCCGCGTACAAACATTAAGGATCTCCTGTAGCGCGCCTTTGCAGATCACAAGATGGGCGTCGTCATTTTCTGCGACCACGACCGACATACGGCGGCGCTCGAAATCGAATGGGATTTCATCCACTTTGCGCCAGCGCCCCGACAGCTCCAGCGCTTCCGGCGCATCCACGCCTTCCAGCACCGCGGTATCTAACAGGTTTTTCAGCCCGGTTTGATAATGGCTGTTGAGCCACGCGCAACGCAGTACCCGCTGGCTGACGCGGCCAAACACGTCGGTATGGTTCTCTAAGGCGATTTTATCCTGGGTGAGCGTTCCGGTTTTATCGGTGCACAGGATGTCCATGGCCCCGAAGTTCTGAATCGCGTCCAGATGCTTCACGATCACTTTTTGCTTCGACAGCTTCACCGCGCCGCGCGCCAAAGTAGAGGTGACGATCATCGGCAGCATTTCCGGGGTTAAGCCCACCGCCACCGACAGCGCAAACAGCGCCGCTTCCCACCAGTCGCCTTTGGTGAAGCCGTTGATCATCAGCACGACCGGCACCATCACCAGCATAAAGCGAATCAACAGCATACTGACGCGGCTGATGCCCTGCTGAAAAGCGTTCGGCTCGCTCTCCTGCCCATTCACGCGCCCGGCCAGTTGCCCGAACCAGGTATTACCGCCGGTGGCGATCACCATCGCCTGGGCGGTGCCGCTGACCACGGTGGTGCCCATAAAGCACAGATTGTCGCACTCAAGCGGGTTTTTCTGATCGGGATCGCGGCTCTGAGCCTGTTTTTCCACCGGCAGGGATTCGCCGGTCAATGACGCCTGAGCGATAAACAGATCCCGCGCTTTGATGATCCGCAGATCGGCGGGGATCATGTCGCCCGCCGCCAGCTTGACGATATCTCCCGGCACCAACTGGTCGATAGGCAATTCCACCCACTGGCATTCACCTTTGTCATTCACCACCCGAAGCACGGTGGCGGTGTTGCTGACCATGGCTTTCAGCGCGTCCGCCGCTTTGGTGGAACGCGCTTCCTGAATGAAGTTCAGCAGCGTCGAGATGCCCACCATCAGCGCGATTATCCCCGCGCCGAAAAGATCGTCTTCGGTGGCGTAGGACAGAATGCCCAGCGCCGTCAGCAGCAGATTGAAGGGGTTGCGATAGCAGTTCCACAGATGCAAATACCAGGGCGCAGGGCGCTGCGCCGGGATCTGGTTTGGCCCAAATTGCTCGCGCGCATCCTCCACTTCCCGGGGGTTTAACCCTTCCGGATGGCTGGAATAAACGCGCCACAGCTCGGTTTCGCTCATGCGCGAGACCGCCAGGCACTGTTCAGTTAAGGTCGCGGGCGGGGTTTCCTGACGCCATACGTTGCCTTCCGCCAGCGGGTCGCGCTGCACCAGACGGCGGGGAAGATGACGGTTCAACTGCGCGAGCAGCTGCCGGGTGAAGTTTTTAAACAGCATAAAAAAGTCCCTCTACGCCTCAATCCTGAGGCGCTGCTGGGCTGCCGGCACGGCAACGCCGCCTGGCAGGCACAAATTTTTGCAGGGACGACGTTGCGCCACTGCTTTACGCATCCGGTAAAGCAGCGGCTAAAAGGCGCGCTTTACCGGAACAGGGTTCCCGTTAAGGGAAGCGGGGTGGGATCGGGATCCATGGAGCCTCCGGTAAAATCAAAAGAGACGTGCGTGTTTAATCCACACGGTGAATGTTGAGCGCCGTCACTATAGCGTCTGTGACATAAACCAAACGTAAACCAGATTTTGCTCATTGTGCCGCGGTTGGTTAGCATTAAGGTCATTTGTCTACTCACTCTAACCTCAACAGGCGACAGGGATGCAAAACCGGCTGACCATTAAAGACATTGCGCGCTTAAGCGGCGTGGGCAAATCCACCGTTTCGCGCGTGCTGAATAATGAAAGCGGCGTCAGCGAGCGCACCCGCGAGCGCGTTGAAGCGGTGATGCGCCAGCAGGGGTTTTCCCCTTCCCGTTCCGCGCGCGCCATGCGCGGCCAGAGCGACAAAGTGGTGGCAATCATCGTCACCCGTCTGGATTCCCTGTCTGAAAACCTCGCCGTCCAGACCATGCTCCCCTGCCTGTATGAGCAGGGCTACGATCCAATCATGATGGAGAGCCAGTTCTCCCCGGCGCGGGTGGAAGAGCACCTGCGCATTCTGCGTCAGCGCAATATCGACGGCGTGATCCTGTTTGGCTTTACCGGTATTGATGAGGCGCTGCTGGCGCCGTGGCGTTCAATGCTGGTGCTGATGGCGCGGGACGCGGCAGGGTTCACCTCGGTGTGTTACGACGATGAAGGCGCGATCCAGATATTGATGCAGCGTTTATATCAACTGGGCCACCGCCATATCAGCTATCTCGGCGTACCGCACAGCGATGTCACCACCGGGATGCGCCGCCATCACGCCTATCTGGCTTTTTGCGACGCTCATCACCTCACGCCCCACGCCGTACTGCCGGGCCTGGCGATGAAACAGGGCTACGAACGTGTGGCCGAGGTGCTGCACGACGACACCAGCGCGCTGGTGTGCGCCACGGATACCCTGGCCATCGGCGCAAGCAAGTTTTTACAGCAGCATCACGCGAAGCCTATCCAGCTTGCCAGCGTTGGCAATACGCCGTTGCTTAAGTTCCTGCACCCGGAGATCATCACCGTCGATCCCGGTTACGCTGAAGCGGGTCGCCAGGCGGCATTGCAGCTGATCGCCCAGATCACCCAAAGCAGCGATCCCCAGCAGATCGTCATTCCCTCCTCGCTGATCTGACCCGTCGACAAACCGATTTGTGTGATCGCCGCTTCGTTTCGGGAACGTTCCCATTTCCCCGGCACGAAAGAATGTTTACCCTTGCTTCCAGTTCTTTCTTAACGCTTCCCTCCCTCTGCCATGAGGCTTCATGATGAGCAAAGTCAAACAACAGGAAATCGATCGGCTGATCGCGTTCGTGGGTGGCCGCGACAATATCGCCACGGTGACCCACTGCATTACCCGCCTGCGCTTTGTGCTGAACAACCCGGCCAAAGCCGATCCCAAAGCCATTGAAACCCTGCCGATGGTAAAAGGCTGTTTCACCAACGCCGGGCAGTTTCAGGTGGTGATCGGCACCAACGTTGGGGATTACTACCAGGCGCTGATTGCCACCAGCGGCCATAGCTCAGCGAATAAAGAGCAGGCCAAACAGGCGGCGCGGGCCAATATGAAGTGGCACGAGCAGTTGATCTCGCATTTTGCGGAAATCTTCTTCCCGCTGCTACCTGCGCTGATCAGCGGCGGCTTGATCCTCGGCTTTCGTAATGTGATGGGCGATGTGCCGATGAGCAACGGCCAGACCCTGGCGCAAATGCATCCGTCGCTGCAAGCCATCTATGACTTCCTGTGGCTGATCGGCGAAGCGATCTTCTTCTATTTGCCGGTGGGGATTTGCTGGTCGGCGGTACGCAAAATGGGCGGCACGCCGATCCTCGGGATTGTGCTCGGCGTGACCCTGGTCTCTCCGCAATTGATGAACGCCTATCTGCTGGGCACCCAGGTGCCGGAAGTGTGGAACTTCGGGTTGTTTACCATCGCCAAAGTTGGCTATCAGGCCCAGGTGATCCCGGCTCTGCTGGCGGGACTGGCGCTCGGGTTTATCGAAACCCGCCTGAAACGCATCGTACCTGATTATCTATACTTGGTTGTCGTGCCGGTGTGTTCGCTGATCCTGGCGGTGTTCCTGGCTCATGCGTTCATCGGCCCGTTTGGCCGCATGATCGGCGACGGTGTCGCCTGGGCGGTGCGTCATCTGATGACCGGCAGCTTCGCCCCGATTGGCGCAGCGCTGTTTGGCTTCCTGTATGCGCCGCTGGTGATCACCGGGGTCCATCAGACCACGCTGGCTATTGATATGCAGATGATCCAGAGTCTCGGCGGTACGCCGGTCTGGCCGCTGATTGCGCTGTCCAACATCGCCCAGGCGTCTGCGGTGGTGGGCATTATTATCGCCAGCCATAAACATAATGAGCGGGAGATATCGGTTCCGGCGGCCATTTCCGCCTATCTCGGCGTGACCGAACCCGCCATGTACGGGATCAACCTGAAATACCGCTTCCCGATGCTGTGCGCCATGATCGGCTCCGGCCTCGCCGGGCTGCTGTGCGGGTTGAGCGGCGTAATGGCCAATGGCATTGGCGTTGGCGGCCTGCCGGGCATCCTGTCGATTCAACCGCGTTACTGGGAAGTGTTTAGCCTGGCGATGCTGATCGCCATCGTCATCCCCCTTGTTCTGACCACGGTGCTTTACCGTCGCAAATTCCGTCAGGGCACATTGTTAGTCGTGTAATTCAGGTTCCGGGTTCTTTTAACGTAAGCAGGTAAGGTTATGACAGCGACGCCTCCCTGGTGGCAACACGGGGTTATCTATCAAATTTATCCAAAGAGCTTTCAGGACACCACGGGCAGCGGCACCGGCGATTTAGCCGGTGTCATCCGGCGGCTCGACTATCTGAAAACCCTCGGCGTGGACGCCATCTGGCTGACGCCATTTTATATCTCGCCCCAGGTCGACAACGGATATGACGTGGCGAACTACACCGCCATCGATCCGACCTACGGTACCCTGGATGATTTTGACCGGCTGGTGGCCGAAGCCCATGATCGGGGCATTCGCATTATCCTCGACATGGTGTTCAACCATACCTCGACCCAGCATGACTGGTTTCACCAGGCGGTGAAGCCGCAAAGCCCGTATCGCCCGTTCTATATCTGGCGCGACGGTACGCCGGATGTGTGCCCCACCAACTGGCGCTCGAAGTTCGGCGGCAGCGCCTGGCGCTGGCATGCGGAGAGCGGCCAGTACTATCTGCATCTGTTCGCGCCGGAGCAGGCGGATCTCAACTGGGAAAACCCGCAGGTACGCGCGGAGTTAAAAAAAGTGTGCGAGTTCTGGGCCGATCGCGGCGTGGATGGTTTGCGGCTCGATGTGATTAACCTGGTCTCAAAATCTCAGGACTTCACCGACGATGTCGACGGCGGCGACGGGCGTTGCTTTTATACTGACGGTCCGCGTATCCACGAATTTTTGCAGGAGTTCAGCCGGGATGTGTTTATCCCGCGCGGCCTGATGACTGTGGGCGAGATGTCCTCCACGACTCTGGCGCACTGCCAGCAATACGCCGCGCTGGATGGCGGCGAGCTGTCGATGACCTTTAATTTCCATCACCTGAAAGTGGACTACCCCGGCGGGCTGAAATGGACGCTGGCGGCCCCGGACTATGTGGCGCTGAAGGCCATTTTTCGCCACTGGCAGCAGGGGATGCACAACATCGCCTGGAACGCGCTGTTCTGGTGTAACCACGATCAGCCGCGTATCGTGTCGCGCTTCGGCGATGAAGGCGAACTGCGCGTTCCGGCGGCGAAAATGCTGGCGATGGTGCTGCACGGAATGCAGGGCACGCCTTACATCTACCAGGGCGAAGAACTGGGGATGACGAACCCGCATTTTACGCGCATCACCGATTATCGCGATGTGGAAAGCCACAATATGTTTGCCGAGCTGCGCGCCCAGGGACGCAAGCCCGAAGAGTTGCTGGCGATCCTCGCGGCAAAATCGCGCGATAACAGCCGTACGCCGATGCAATGGGACACCAGCGAAAATGCGGGATTCACCCGCGGCAAACCGTGGATTGGCCTGTGCGATAACGTCGATACCATCAACGCCGAACGCGCGCAGGCGGACCCGGATTCAGTATTCCATGCCTATCGCGAGTTGATTCGCCTGCGGAAAGCATGGCCGATATTCACCTGGGGCAATTATCACGATTTGCTGCCGGATCACCCGTTTTTATGGTGCTACCGCCGTGAATGGCAGGGCCAGCAATTGATCGTGGCGGCCAACCTGAGCCGGGAAAATCAGTGGTGGATGCCGGAAAAAACCGACGGTAACTGGGAAGTGCTGATGAGCAATTATCCGGACGCCAGCCTCACGCCCACGGAAACGACTCTGCGTCCGTTTGAAGCGGTCTACTGGATCCAGAAATAACCTCAGCGGCCGGAACGCTCCCGTTCCGGTCGTTTTTTAAACGTTTCCCTGTTGATTCGGTTAAAAAAATCTTAAATCAAATCCCTCGCTTTTGGTGCATCGCCCATCATTGCTGCTACGAGAAATTTACCTTGTTCTACATCAAAGAAATCTCAAACATCTTTGATGCAAATCACTACATATAGTATTTAAAATGCGTCCTTCCGCTATATATTGTATTAATCGACTATTATTACAGCGTATCCAGGTGGTGAGTTCAGCGGTACGCTGTGGATAAAAACGGCCAGATTCAGGGATGTCTATGAACGCAATAACGAAAATGCGCCCTGTCTGTCTCTGCGCCTCTGTGGATAACCTGTTCTTTAATATGGAGTGATCATGACACCGCATGTGATGAAACGCGATGGGTGCAAAGTACCTTTCAAGTCAGAGCGCATCAGAGAAGCGATTCTTCGTGCCGCTAAAGCTGCGGGAGTCGATGACGCAGATTACTGCGCCACCGTCGCAGAAATCGTCAGTGCCCAGATGCAGGGGCGCAGCCAGGTGGATATCGGCGAAATCCAGACCGCCGTTGAAAACCAGCTAATGGCCGGCAACTACAAGCAGCTGGCGCGCGCCTACATTGAATATCGTCACGATCGCGATATTTCTCGCGAAAAGCGTGGCCGCCTGAACCAGGAGATTCGCGGCCTGGTGGAACAAACCAACTCGGCTTTGCTTAACGAAAACGCCAACAAAGACAGCAAAGTCATTCCGACCCAACGCGATCTGCTGGCCGGGATTGTCGCCAAACACTATGCCCGCCAGCACCTGCTGCCGCGCGATGTGGTGCAGGCGCACGAGCGCGGCGATATCCACTATCACGATCTGGACTACTCGCCGTTCTTCCCGATGTTCAACTGTATGCTGATCGACCTGAAAGGCATGCTGACCCAGGGCTTTAAGATGGGCAATGCGGAAATCGAGCCGCCGAAATCCATCTCAACCGCCACCGCCGTGACCGCGCAGATTATCGCCCAGGTCGCCAGCCATATTTACGGCGGCACCACCATTAACCGTATCGACGAAGTGCTGGCCCCGTTTGTCACCGCCAGCCTGGAAAAACACCGTAAGGTGGCTGAGGAATGGCAGATCCCGGATGCCGACGGCTACGCCCGCTCCCGCACCGAAAAAGAGTGCTACGACGCGTTCCAGTCGCTGGAATATGAAGTCAATACGCTGCACACCGCTAACGGCCAGACGCCGTTCGTGACCTTCGGTTTTGGCCTTGGCACCAGCTGGGAATCACGCCTGATCCAGACCTCGATCCTGCGTAACCGTATCGCCGGGCTGGGCAAAAACCGCAAAACCGCCGTGTTCCCGAAACTGGTGTTCGCTATCCGCGACGGGCTGAACCATAAATTTGGCGACGCCAACTATGACATCAAGCAGTTGGCGCTCGAATGCGCCAGCAAGCGCATGTACCCGGACATTCTTAACTACGACCAGGTAGTGAAGGTCACCGGCTCGTTCAAAACCCCGATGGGCTGCCGCAGCTTCCTGGGCGTGTATGAGAACGAAAACGGCGAACAAATCCATGACGGACGCAACAACCTCGGCGTGATCAGCCTGAACCTGCCGCGTATCGCGCTGGAAGCCAAAGGCGATGAAGCCGCGTTCTGGGCACTGCTGGATGAGCGGCTGGCACTGGCGCGCAAAGCGCTGATGACCCGTATCGCCCGTCTGGAAGGCGTCAAAGCCCGCGTCGCGCCAATCCTGTATATGGAAGGTGCCTGCGGCGTGCGTCTGAAAGCAGATGATGACATCTCGGAAATTTTCAAAAATGGCCGCGCGTCGATTTCACTGGGCTATATCGGCATCCATGAAACCATCAATGCGCTGTTTGGCAACGAGCACGTGTACGACAGCGCCGCGCTGCGCCAGAAAGCGGTGGAGATCGTTGAGCGCCTGCGTAGCGCGGTAGATCGATGGAAAGAAGAAACCGGCTACGGTTTCAGCCTCTACAGCACCCCGAGCGAAAACCTGTGCGACCGCTTCTGCCGTCTCGATACCGCTGATTTCGGCGTGGTGCCGGGCGTGACCGATAAAGGCTACTACACCAACAGTTTCCACCTCGACGTGGAGAAAAAGGTTAACCCGTACGACAAGATCGACTTTGAAGCGCCCTATCCTCCGTTAGCCAGCGGCGGGTTCATCTGCTACGGCGAATACCCGAATATTCAACACAACCTGAAAGCGCTGGAAGACGTCTGGGATTACAGCTATCAGCACGTGCCGTATTACGGCACCAACACCCCGATCGACGAGTGCTACGAGTGCGGCTACACCGGCGAGTTCGAATGCACCAGCAAAGGATTTACCTGCCCGAAATGCGGCAACCACGATGCAGCCCGCGTGTCGGTGACCCGTCGCGTTTGCGGCTACCTGGGCAGCCCGGATGCACGTCCGTTTAACGCCGGCAAGCAGGAAGAAGTGAAGCGTCGCGTGAAGCATTTAGGGAATGGCCAAATCGGGTAATGTCATCAGTATTATCGCCCGGCAGCGCAACGCTTTTCGCAAAGCAATTGGCGCCAGGACAAGGCGGCAAGCGAGCGATTCCCAGGGAGCTTACATAAGTAAGTGACCCGGGTGAGCGAGCGCGGCCAACGCAGTAATGTCGTCAAGTGAGAAGCGAAAAATGAGGTTTCATCATTATTATCCCGTCGACATCGTCAACGGACCCGGTACGCGCTGCACCCTGTTTGTCTCAGGGTGCGTCCATGAATGCCCCGGCTGCTACAACAAAAGCACCTGGCGGTTGAATTCAGGCCAGCCGTTCACCCGGGAAATGGAAGATCGGATCATCCGCGATCTCAACGACACGCGGATCCCCCGCCAGGGGATCTCGCTGTCCGGCGGCGATCCGCTGCATCCGCAAAACGTGCCGGATATTCTGGCTCTGGTGCAGCGCATCCGCGCCGCGTGTCCGGGCAAAGATATCTGGGTGTGGACCGGTTATAGACTGGATGAACTCAACGCCGACCAGATGCAGGTGGTCGATCTGATCAACGTGCTGGTGGACGGCAAATTTGTCCAGGATCTGAAAGACCCGGCGCTGATCTGGCGCGGCAGTAGCAATCAGGTAGTCCATCACCTGCGTTAAGGTGTGACAGCGGGCGGCAGGCGCTTCCCGCTGCTAAAAACGGCTGACGCACTCCATCGCCACCGCCTTAAATTCCGCAAAGTTCCGGCATCCGCACAGCCGCGTCATGGCGCGCTCCCGCAGGAAAGTGACAAAAATATCGTAGATCGCCATCGCTTCTTCGTACTCGCTTTTGCTGATGGCGAGTAAAAAAATCACGTGTGCCGTTTCGTCGCCCCAGGCGATCCCCTGGGGAGCCAGCACGGTATAGACCACGGTTTTTTTCGCTAACAGCCCCAGGGCGTGGGGCAGCGCGATACTGTCGCCCAGCAGGGTGCTGACGATGGCCTCACGTTCCACCACCGAATCGAGAAACTCACCGTCGACAAAGCCTTCCTCCTGCAACTGGTCGCACAGGGTTTTAAACAGCGTCTGCTGGTCCATCGCGCCCTCGATAATCCGGAAATGGGCGGCGTCGAAATATTTGTTCAGCATCCACGGACGGGTGCGATCCACCAGCACCAGTTTGCCGATTTGCTCCAGCTGATAATCGGTAGGAAATGGCGCTATCTGCACCACCGGTTTGTCTTTTTCACTGATACGCGCAGTGGCGATCACGAAGTCTTCACTGATGCTCTCCCGCTGCTCATAGTCGCGCAGCGTCAGGGTGCGGGTGATGTCGATCTGCGGATATTTGCGCGCCATCACCGCTTCGATCATCCGCACCATGGCGTTACCGGCATCGCACACCAGCAGCACGCGCGGCTGGCGCTGGTAATCAATGTTGTAGCTGCGCTCCAGCCCGACGCCGACGTGCAGCACCAGAAAGCCGATTTCGTTTTCGCTGATGGTGTACGGGGTGTATTTCATCCAACCCGACACCGCCGCCAGCGTCATATCCCACGCCATCGGATAGTGCTGCTTGATGTTATCCAGCAGCGGATTGGGGATCATGATTTGATAGCGCACCCGGGTGATCATGGTTTTGACGTGGGTGAGCATGTCGGCATGCAATTGCTGGTCATTCAGCAGGTTGTAGTTGTACTGGGTGTTAATAAAATTAAGGATGTAATTGACCAGCGCCTCTTCATCATCGGCGTTGATGGTGCTGGGCGCGATCTCCTGCACCTGGCGCGCGGCGATATGCACCTTCAACCAGTTCTCTTCAAAAGCCGACAGCGGTTTTTCCGCCAGCCGTTGCAGCACGCCTGCCAGCTCGCGCGCCGCATGGCATACCGGTTCCGCCACCTCTTCGCCCACGAATTCCGACAGCGGATAGCCTTCGCTGATGCGCCGCACCGCCACCGCGCAGTACAGGCGTAAAAACAGCTCGCCTTCATCGGTTAGACGGATATGAAAGCGGCTGAATATTTCCTGTAGGATCGACTGTAACCGTTCCGGCATCCCCGCGTTTAACGCCTCTTCGGTGACCAGCGGGTGAGCCGGATCCTGCTGGGCCAGGGTCCACAGCAGATCGGTGAGACAGGCGCGGATCGCCATTTCGCTGCCAAACAACTTCATGCCGTGACGGGGCCGCGTCTCCAGCGTGAGTTGGTAGCGCCGCAGCCACTCGCGCACTTCCGCCATGTCGTTTTGCAGCGTGGCGCGGCTGACGAACCATTCGTCAGCCAGATCTTCCAGCTTAATGGAGAACGCCGAGGTCAGGAAACGCACCATCAGGTAATGCACCCGCTCCTGGCTGGTACGCGGAATGCGCAGCGCGGTCGGCTGCTGGGTTTGCAGGATCTGATAGCTCGCTGAATCATCGATTCTCAGCTGATAGCCGTTACCCCGGCTCAGCACGAACTGCGCGCCATGCTGAGTCAGTAACGCATTCAGCGCAGTGATATCGGCGCGGACGGTACGCGTGGAAACCGACAACCGCTGCGCCAGTTCATCCTGCGGCAGCGTTTCGTTTTGCAACATATCAAACAGTTGCGCTAAACGTTGGTTGGGGAATCGCACGTCACTCTCCTCGCTGTTAGCCTACGCACGCCCGGGTGATGGCCAGCAGCTGGCGCACGTCGTCCGGGCGAGTGTTTCCGCTCACCTTATCAATAATCGAACTATAGATGTGAGGAATGATTCTTGAGACGCCCGCATCCAGAGCAATCTGCAAAATCTCGCCGAAGTTTTCTAAATCGATGCCGCCGGTGGGCTCCAGCCAGAAGTCGTTACGGGCGCAGGCTTCCGCCACCGCCTGGTACTCATCGCGGCACGCCAGGCCGCCCATCGGGAAATATTTAATCGAGCTGCCGCCCATGTCTTTCAACAGGGCAATGGCGGTGTCGATGGGCACGATGCCGTCCGCCGCTTGACTGCTGCGCGGGCCGGTGGAGATTTTCACCCGGCCCGGCGTACCGGTTGGCGATACCAGGCCGTTGACCACCGTGTCGTTCTGCCCCAGCAGCGCGCGGCTGGCGGCCACGCCGGTAAACACCTGGTTGACGTGCTGCGGCTGCACCTGGCGGGAGATTTCGCTGACCATCGCCGACTGGTTGGGATCGCCCGCACCCAGCCCAACCGACAGCGCGTTGTCGATAAGCGTCGCGTATTCACGCATATCCGCCACCGCGCTGGCGACGTCCGGGTAATTTTTGGAGAGCACGCCTACCAGCACATGGCCTTCCGCCGCGTCATAGATTTCGCGGGCGTTGTCCTTAGAGCCTGCCAGCACGTTCAGGCAGACGCGATCGCGATAAAAGTTGGGGGTCAGTTTCATGCGGTTTTCTCCTGGCTAATCACTTCGCTAATGCGGCGCGCCACAATCTCCAGCTGCGCGCGGTCCACACTGCGCACGTCGGCTTCGATAATCCCTTCGTTAGCTTTGTAGCCGCGAAAGTAAATCGCGTACTCGCCCTGCTTCAGGGCTTCCACCAGCTCGCCGGTAGCCACGCCGGTTACGGCTTCATCAAACTGGATTTCGGTACGGGCAATATCACGCCCGGCGCTGTCCCACACCACGCGGGCGCTCACGCCGTTAAGGGTATTCAGCGCATCGATAAACGGCGTCATTTTTTCCACCATCTCCGTCCCGCTCTCTTTCTGCGCGTGCAGGTAAAGCTCGATGGCGCAGGTCAGGCCAAGAATGCCCTCTTTGCCAACTTTCATCGCCCGGCCAATGCCCGCCGTCTGGCGCTTCACCCACTCAACGTACTGGGTTTTGCCGATCACTAACCCGCTGGTCGGCCCTTCAATGGCTTTCGCGCCGCTGTAGATCACCAGGTCCGCGCCCGCGCGGTAGTAGCATTGCAGATCTTCTTCCGCCGCCGCGTCGACGATCAGCGGCAGATTATGTTTGCGGGCCACGACCGCCGCCTGCTCCACGTTGAGCATGCTTTTTTGCACGCAGTGGTGGGATTTGATGTAGAGAATGGCGGCGGTGCGCGGGGTGATCGCCGCTGCCAGCTGCGCGGCGGAGCATTCATTGGCATAGCCCGCTTCCACAAGTTTGCCGCCGCCCAGCGCCACCATGGTGCCGACCGGCGCGCCGAAGTTGACGTTATGGCCCTTCGGCAGCACGATTTCGTTCTTCTCGATGGGCGTGACGTGCAGGTTTTCCAGCAGCCAGTCACTGTCCTGAACCAGCACCGCCGCCACCGACTGGGCGATCCCCGCCGAGGCGCAGGAGACCACGGTCGCGCCTTCCACCTCCAGCAGTTTCGCGATGTATTCGCCGGTCTTGTTCACCAGATCTTTCATTTCGAAGTACTGGTTCATTCCCGCCATCGCCACCTCCACCACTTCCGGGCGCGGCGTGGACACGCCCAGCGCGGTCATGCGGCCTGAGGTGTTAATCACCTGTTTTAGCTGATATTTTTCAAAAATCGAAGGCATATTCCGCGCTCCCTTGTTCGGTCATATAGCCCTTGCCCGCCCGTACGGCGGCAAGCGGCACCAGCAGTTTCTCAGCCTGTAAGCTGTCGTTTTCTGCATCCATCAGCAGCGTCGGCTGGCGCTTTAGCGTAAAGAGGGTGAGATCGGCATCCAGACCCGGCTGGAGCCGCCCTTTGGTTTTCAGATTCAGGCCATCGGCGGCGTTGGCCGTTACGCAGGCGATGACCTGCGGCAGCGACATCCCGATGGCGAGAAATTTCGACATCACGTTTGCCAGCGAATACACCGGCCCGTTGATGCGGTTGCGGCAATAGATATCCGAGCTGATGGTGTGCGGCAGAATGCCCAGGCTGATGGCGCGTTTCGCCACCGCAAAGCTGAGGCTGGCGGTGCCGTGGCCGACGTCGAGCCGCACGCCGCGCTGGATTGCCTGGGTCACGGACGCGCGCAGCTCACCGCCCGGGGTCAAAATACGGTTCGGTTTGCCGTTATAGCAGTGGGTAATAATGTCGCCCGCCGTCAGGCGCTCGGCGATCTCATCCAGATCCGGCGGGTTGTTGCCGATATGTACCATCAGCGGCAAATCGCCGTTTTCCTGCTGCATCGCTTTGGCGCGTTCCAGCGGGGTAATGCCGTTCTCGCCCACCACGCTGCTGCTCATGCGCGCTTTCAGGCCGACGATGAAATCAGGATGGCGTTTGACCGCCCGCTTCACCGCCTCGCTATCGATGTTTGCCATGTTCGCCAGTTCGTTCTGGGCAATCAGGCCGACGCGGGAGATGTTCAGCAGGGCGTAAACCTCGGTGGCGGTGTCGCGTGTCAGGGTATAAAAATCGTCGATATCATCCGCGCCGGTGCTGCCGGCATCAATCACGGTGGTGACGCCGGTGGCGATGCCGATGCTGTCCGGCTGGTCGTGATAAATCGGCGATTTCGGATAACAGTGAACGTGCGAATCAATCCAGCCGGCGCTGACGTAACATTCGCCCTGGAGATCAACGGTTTTCACCGCCGGGTCGTTTATCTCACCCAGGGCGGCGATTTTGCCGTCCTTCACGGCGATATCACAGACCGTATCGTCGACCAGACGGGCACGGCGCAGGAGTAAATCAAACATGTCTCTCTCCTGTGAACGCGGGCGCTTGCACGCCCGCTAACGTTTAACTGATAGCAATCGGGAAGATCGAACCCAGAATCATCGCGCCGAGGATCGCGCCGCCGGTGATCGGTTTCTGCCAGATGTAAAACAGCAGCGCGCCCACCAGCGAACCGATGCCGATAGGGATCGACGCCGTCATCGCGCTGAGGATGATAAGGGGACCGAGGAAGCGGCCCGAGGCGTTACCGGCGCCCATCATCACGTCCGCCCCGTAGGTGGAATCGCTCTGGTTGATGGTGAACTTACGCGCCAGGATGATGACGTAGCCAATCGCCAGGCCAATCGCCAGACCGGTTGCCAGGGAGGCGATAAAGTTCTCTACCGGGAAGACAATGCCCGCGCCCAGCAGCAGTGCCGGAACGCCGAGTCCCACGCCGGTCTGGATCGCCCCGCCGATATCGAGGATCCCGACCAGAGAACCTTCGATGATGCGGGCAAACAGGAAGCTCGCGCCAAACGCCGCTACCGCGCCATACGAACCGGTATCGATACCCGCTTTCAGCATCGCCACGAACGCCACTTCGTTGAACGCGCCAATGCCATACAGGTAGTACATGTGCGTCCCGGCAAACACGCCGGAGGAGAGCAGGCCAACGAAGATCGGGAACGACCAGTCGGCAAACCAAAAACCTTTATTCTGTTCCATTGTGGCCTCCGTTATTTGCCGCTCAGCGAGTTGTGGATCAGTTCGAGCCAGTTAGGCACGGTCATATGGAAGGATTCGATCATCTTCATGTCGAAGCCACGGAAGAATCCGCTCAGCACGAACAGCAGCACGATGGCGACCATCATCACTCTGGTGACGTGGTTCCAGCCGCTCTCTTCCACGCCTTTACCGATCAGGATGCCTAACACCAGGCCCGGAACAGCGTTGCCCATGATCAGCTGCGCCGCGCCGCCGAATACGGTAGCCCAGAAACCGGACTTTTTACCGGCGTCGATGGCCGCCAGCCAGAAGATCACCGGCATCACGGTGTTGACCAGCAGGTTAGCCGCAGGCACCAGCACCTTCACGGCGGTAACCTGCAACGCTTCCGGAACGGAAGAGGCGGTGAGGTTGAGGAACGTCACCACGATCATGCCGATGACGCCGCAGGCGATGGCCATTTTCTTCGGATCGTGCAGGGTTTCGCCGACGTTGCGGTTTTTAACCATCAGCGCCGCCGCGCCCCAGTTAGGAATGATGCGGTGATCGACGTCCTGAGTGAACGAGCCCGCCGCCACCGACGAGGCCCAGGCGTTGAAGAAGAAGCCCAGACCGAAGGAGAAGTGAGAAGCCGGATCCCCTTCACAGGAGTTCAGTTCCCCCAAAGTACGAAACGCGCCCATCCCTTGTGTGGTCGGCGCATGAAACATGCGTGCAGCCCCAGCGCCCACGCCGACGCCAACCAGGCCGCCGATAATGAGCGATTTTATTAATATTATCAGGAACATTAGTCTGCCCTTTTTAGTCAGAATCAGCGTTGCGCGACGAAATCCACCTTGTCGAGATTGATGGCTGTCACGTTGACGGTCACATTCAGCTCCACGCTGTATGTGCGTCGTTCCCGGCGCAAAAAGAAGAACAGAAAGGCTTCTTTACGCACCGTTTCACGCGCTTGAACAACCTGCACATCCTGTGGCTCAATACGCAGTAAGATATGCGGCGAGGCTTTCATCACCGCTGCCTGAACGTGGTTCAGGGCGTCGGCAAAGGCGCGCGCCCTGGCATCGCCTTTGCCGGAGACGCTCACCGTGGTGGTGAATTGTTCTTTCATACTCAGGCGCCGTGTTTCTTCTGCCACGCCTGCACCAGACGCTCGCCCAGCTCTTCTTTATCCATAAAGCCGAACCCCAGCACGTTGCAGCCTTCGTTGATGGCGGTCACGCCTTCATCCACCGAGCGCATGCCGTATTTGGCTTTGTAGCCGTATTTGGTCTGCGCGGTGATGGCACCCGCGCCGCCGCTGCCGCAAAACGAAATGCCAAAGGTGGCGTTTTCCGCTTTCATCACGTCGCCCAGTTTCATGTCCGCCGCCACGCCCGGCACGACTACCGCGCGACCACCGGCTTTTTCTACGCCTGCCGCCACTTTCTGGCCTTTACCCAGACGATCGCCAATCACGACTGTAATCTGTTCCATTTTTTGCTCCTTAAAGGTTGTCTTTCGCGACTTCGAAATGCACCGACAGCAGCCAGGCTTCTTCATCGGGAAGATTGCCGAACGCGGCGACGACCTCACGGGCCAGCGCCATCGACTCGGCAGAAATTTCGTCAAATAAACTGGCATCCACTTCCGGCAACGGCTCGCCGGTCACCGACCGGTGCGCCATGGCGCGAACGTGCGATGTCAGCATCTGTTCCTGGACCGCATTGGGAATGATCTGGTGATGTCGGAGTAAGGCATACACCTGCGCCAGCATGCGCTCGGCCAAATCGCCGATCTGCGTCGCCTGCGCTCCCCCGTCGTTGATTACTGCTCCGTTATTCACTCGCGTTACCCCGTTAATGGCTCTGGGGTAAAAGTAACGACAGGGGTTAAGAGTTTGTAGCGAGTTGTTTTCCACTTCGAAGTGGAAAGGCGGGGGGTGAGAGTGATCTGTTCCACAGAAAAGGCGGGTTCGCCGAATTATCGCTGGAAATCTGTGATGGGTATCGCGGGAAAACGACAAAAACCGCCCCGGAAACCAACAATCAGGCTGGAAACAGAAAGCAAGAATTGTGACAGGGATTGGATTTACTTATGGCAAAACGTGCAGGGAAAGCGGGAGCCAGCCGTCTCCCGCCAGCGAGAAAGCGATTAACGGTACTTCTTGTGATAGGCGTTGCGGGTGGTTTTAAACTCTTCGGCTGCCGCCTGCGCCTCTTTGATTTTCCCTTCATTCGCCAGCTTCAGCGCGCCGTCGATTTGCCCGACCAGCGTCTGTAACCCATGGCGGAAATCTTTCATTTCCGGGCTGTCCGGCGCTTTGTCTTCCAGCTTCGGCGGCGTGCCCTTCTGCGCATCCAGCGCGGCGGTACGCATCGCGGTCAATGCGGTTTTCATCTCACCGGCATTATCCGTTTTTTGCACGATTTTGAGATTGTCGTTGAGGATGTCCATATCATCTTCAAGATCCTTCGCCAGACCGGCGGCACTGAATAACACAGACGATACGGCTAACATTGCAATCAGTTGCTTACGCATTAGGTCACCTTTTTTAGTTATAAAAAAGGCGCGATGCCTCGCGCCCATTTTGAT
Source organism: Atlantibacter hermannii (assembly GCF_009907385.1). Classification (GTDB taxonomy): domain Bacteria; phylum Pseudomonadota; class Gammaproteobacteria; order Enterobacterales; family Enterobacteriaceae; genus Atlantibacter; species Atlantibacter hermannii_A. The sequence goes on along the minus strand of NZ_JAAATR010000018.1, from coordinate 47,828 downwards.
ATCACTGACCGGCGATTTTCATCTCCGGCAGTAACACCGAACCACACTGAATATTGCTGCGCGTTTCGATATCGTCGCCAAGGGTGACGATGTTGCGCCACATGTCTTTGAGATTTCCGGCGATGGTGATTTCACTCACCGGGTACTGGATCACGCCATTTTCCACCCAGAAGCCGGCAGCGCCGCGGGAGTAATCTCCGGTAATGCCGCTGACGCCCTGGCCCATCAGTTCAGTAACCACCAGGCCGGTACCCATCTCTTTCAGCAGATCCTCAAAGCCCAGGCCGCGCCCGTTGATGCGCCAGTTATGGATGCCGCCCGCATGGCCGGTGCTGGTTAAGCCCAGTTTGCGCGCGGAGTAATTGGTCAGCAGCCACTGCTGGAGCACGCCGTCTTTAATGATATCGCGACGCTCGGTGCGTACGCCTTCGCTGTCGAACGGCGTGGAGGCCAGCCCTTTCAGCAGATGCGGATGCTCTTCAATCGTCAGCCAGTCCGGCAAAATTTGTTTGCCCAGCGAATCCAGTAGGAAGGTGGATTTACGGTACACCGCCCCGCCTGCAATCGCGCCGACCAGGTGACCAAACAGGCCGGTGGCCACTTCACGGGCGAAAATCACCGGTGCCTTCATGGTGGAGAGCTTGCGCGGCGCCAGACGTGATAAAGCGCGCCGGGCGCACTCTTCGCCCACCCATTCCGGTGAGCGTAAGTCTTCCATAGCGCGGCCAATGGTATAGGCGTAATCGCGCTCCATATCGCCGTCCTGCCCGGCAATCACACAGCTGGAGAGCGAGTGGCGGGTTGAACAGTAGCTTTGCAGCATGCCATGGCTGTTGCCGAACACTTTGATGCCGTAGTGGCTGTTAAAGCTGCCGCCTTCGGTATTGGTGATGCGTTTATCGGCTTTCAGCGCCACTTCTTCGGCGCGCGCCGCCAGTTCGATGGCGCGATCGGCGTCAACTTCCGCCGGGTGGAACAGATCCAGATCCGGGGCGTCGAATGCCAGCAATTCTTTATCCGCCACGCCCGCGCACGGGTCCGGCGAGGTGTAGCGGGCGATATCCAGCGCCGCCTGCACGGTGCGGGCAATGGCATCGGGGCTTAAATCGGTGGACGAGGCGCTGCCTTTACGGTTCTGGTGATAAACCGTAATGCCCAGCGCACCATCGCTGTTGAATTCTACGTTTTCCACTTCACCGTAGCGGGTACTGACGCTGATGCCGGTGGTTTTACTGACCGCCACTTCCGCACCGTCGGCTTTACCGGCAGCGAGCTCCAGCGCCTGAGAGACAGCCTGTTCCAGCGTTTTGCGCTGCGCTTCAACTTGTGTGATTACTTTCATCGCGAGTGCCATAATGTAAGGTGATAATTCGAAACGTCTTAAGTGAGTCTAACAGAGAACCATTTCGCAGTGCGCGCCATTACTGATAGTATTAGCCTCTTTTTTTAAGGAGCCTGAAATGACAAAGCAGCCCGAAGACTGGCTCGACGACGTGCCCGATAATGAAAACGAAGACGACGATGATGAAATTATCTGGGTCAGTAAAAGCGAGATTAAACGCGACGCCGAAGAGTTAAAGCGCCTCGGCCTTGAAATGGTTGAGCTGGGTAAAAACGCGCTGGATAAAATCCCGCTGGATGAGGAACTGCGTGCCGCGATCGAGCTGGCGCAGAAAATCAAAAAAGAGGGTCGCCGCCGCCAGCTTCAGCTTATCGGTAAAATGTTGCGTAACCGCGATGTCGAACCTATTCGTCAGGCGCTTGATAAGCTCAAAAACCGCCATAACCAGCAGGTTGCGCTGTTCCATAAGCTGGAGATACTGCGCGATCGTCTGATTGAAGAAGGCGATGACGCGGTGCCGGAAGTGCTGAAGCTGTGGCCGCAGGCCGATCGCCAGCAGCTGCGCTCGCTGATCCGCAACGCGAAGAAAGAAAAAGAAGGCAATAAGCCGCCGAAATCCGCGCGCCTGATTTTCCAGTACCTGCGCGAGCTGGCTGAAGAGCAGCCGTAAACGCAGCGTTGTATTCAGACATAAAAAAGCCAGGGTTTATGCCCTGGCTTTTTTTACTTCACAACGCGTAGCGACGGACGGCCACCGCGCGGCGGCGGATCGTCATCCGGCGAATCGTCTTCATGATCGGGTTTGTCGCCGTCGATAACTGACATCACGGTTTCATTTTCCGCCATGCCTGAATCATCATCGTTTAAGCTGGACGCTTCTTCATCATAAGCGGATTCCGGCTCAAACATGGTGCCTGCGCCGTTTTCACGTGCATAAATCGCCAGCACCGCCGCCAGCGGGACATACACCTGGCGCGGCACACCGCCGAAACGTGCGTTAAAACGCACTTCGTCGTTGGACAGCTCCAGATTGCCCACCGCGCGCGGCGCGATGTTCAGCACGATTTGACCGTCACGCGCGTATTCCATCGGCACGTTAACGCCCGGCAACGTCACATCCACGACCAGGTGCGGCGTGAGCTGGTTATCCAGCAGCCATTCATAGAAGGCTCGCAGCAGATACGGACGACGTGGAGAAAGTTGCGACATATCCATTCGGTTTAGCCCCGGGTTTGCAGACGCATTTCGCGCTCGGCTTCCGTCAGGGAAGCGAGGAAGGAGTCGCGCTCGAATACGCGGGTCATGTAGCCCTTCAGCTCTTTAGAGCCTGCGCCCGCCAGTTCGATGCCCAGCTGCGGCAAACGCCACAACAGCGGCGCCAGGTAGCAGTCCACCAGGCTGAATTCATCGCTCAGGAAGTAGGGTTTTTGACCAAATACCGGGGCGATCGCCAGCAGCTCTTCACGCAGCTGTTTACGCGCGTTGTCAGCTTCCTGCGCGGAACCGTTGACAACAACCTCCATCAGGCTGTACCAGTCTTTTTCGATACGATGCATGTAGAGACGGCTTTCACCGCGCGCCACCGGGTAGACCGGCATCAGCGGAGGATGAGGGAAACGCTCATCAAGGTATTCCATGATGATGCGGGATTCCCACAACGTCAGTTCACGGTCTACCAGGGTCGGAACGCTTTGATTCGGGTTGAGGTCGATCAGATCCTGCGGAACGTTATCGGCGTCCACATGTTCGATTTCAAAACTGACACCCTTCTCTGCCAGGACGATACGAACCTGATGGCTATAGATATCAGTAGGACCAGAAAACAGCGTCATTACCGAACGTTTGTTGGCAGCGACAGCCATGAAAACCTCCAGGTATATTCAGAAAAATACTGCTGCCAGCCGCAACGGCGGCCAGCCTTTATGGGTTACCCTTCCCTGCCGAACTGACATCGCAGCCCGTGCTCAGACCAAAATGTGAACAGTTACCAGCATTTGGGCAGAAAATTGGATGATAGTTTACCAGATTTTGAGGGCTTTGTGGTGAGGGGATGCGGGATTTGCCTTAAAAGTAATGCCACACCAGTGATTTAGGTTTTTTCCAGGTAAACATCCATAAAAAAACCCGGTACAGGACCGGGTTTTTTCGCCATTCGATTCTGCAGAGCAGAAAGGAATTAACGTTTGGAGTACTGCGGACGACGACGTGCTTTACGCAGACCGACTTTCTTACGTTCAACCTGACGAGCGTCACGAGTAACGAAGCCAGCTTTACGCAGTTCAGAACGCAGAGACTCATCGTACTCCATCAGAGCGCGGGTGATACCGTGACGGATCGCACCAGCCTGACCAGAGATACCACCACCTTTAACAGTGATGTACAGATCCAGTTTCTCAACCATGTCGACCAGTTCCAGCGGCTGACGAACTACCATGCGGGCAGTTTCACGGCCAAAGTACTGTTCCAGAGAACGTTGGTTGATAACGATTTTGCCGTTACCCGGTTTGATGAAAACACGAGCAGCGGAACTTTTGCGGCGACCAGTGCCGTAGTATTGATTTTCAGCCATTGCCTATAATCCCGATTAGATGTCCAGAACTTGCGGTTGCTGTGCCGCGTGGTTGTGCTCGTTACCCGCGTAAACTTTCAGTTTACGGTACATAGCACGACCCAGCGGGCCTTTTGGCAGCATGCCTTTAACCGCGATTTCAATCACACGCTCAGGACGGCGGGCAATCATCTCTTCAAAGGTCGCTTCTTTGATACCACCGATGTGGCCGGTGTGATGGTAGTACACTTTGTCAGAACGCTTGTTGCCGGTTACAGCAACTTTTTCTGCGTTCAGAACGATGATGTAGTCACCAGTATCAACGTGCGGAGTGTATTCCGCTTTATGCTTACCGCGCAGGCGACGAGCCAGTTCAGTAGCCAGACGGCCCAGAGTTTTACCGGTCGCGTCAACAACATACCAGTCGCGTTTTACGGTTTCTGGTTTAGCTGTAAAAGTTTTCATTAAAAGCTTACCCAAATAAATAAGTTACACGTTGGTGAACACCCAAACGTTTAGTCAGTTGAGGTTCACACGACATTGTCCAGCAAACCTACCCCTTCGAATAGCCTATGCCGGCGCAGAGAAAGTTTTGGGAAAAAAACCTTCTTGTAACGTGGGGTCGCAGGATTATAGAGAAGTCGCCCTTAAAGATCGACCACTTTTTGTGAACGAAAGCAGGATTTCCACCTCGCTCGCCCGGCATGGTTACGGCATATGCTCGCGTTTGAGGTATTCCTCGCTCTGCATTTCCTGAAGCCGCGACAGGCAGCGCTGGAACTCGAATTTCAGCCGCTCGCCGCGATAGATGTCAAACATCGGCGCGGCGGCGGAAACCACCAGCTTAACGTGGCGTTCGTAAAACTCATCCACCAGCGCGATAAACCGCCGGGCTTCGCTTTCCATACGCGGCGTCATCACCGCCACGTCATGCAGTATCACGGTGTGGAACTGGCGCGACAGCTCGATGTAATCGTGCTGGCTGCGCGCCTCGACGCACAGCGTCTCGAAGCTCACGGCCAGGGTTTGGTTTTCGACGCCCACTGTCGCGAGCGGACGATGATTGATTTCCAGCGTCGGGGCGCTGGCCCGCGTGCTGCCTGCCAGCGCCCGCCACAGGGTGTCCATCTGCTGGCGCGTCTCGTCATTAAGCGGCGTGAGCCACAGGTGCGCCTGGGTCAGGGTGCGCAGGCGGTAATCAATCCCCGCGTCAACGTTCATCACATCGCAATACTGTTTGATGGCCTCTATCGCCGGTAAAAAACGGGCGCGCTGTAAACCGTTGCGATACAGCTCGTCCGGCGGGATGTTAGAGGTCGCCACCAAAGTAATGCCCCGGCTGAACAGCGCTTTCATTAAGCCGCCCAGCAGCATGGCGTCGGTGATATCAGAGACAAAAAATTCGTCAAAGCACAGCACATCGGTTTTGGCTTTAAACCGATCGGCGATGATTTCCAGCGGGTCGGTTTGCCCCTGCAACTGCCCCAGCTCTTCATGCACATGCAGCATAAAGCGGTGAAAGTGGAGACGCTGCTTACGCTCCCCCGGCAGGCTTTGGTAGAACATATCCATCAGCCAGGTTTTGCCGCGCCCGACGCCGCCCCACATATATAAGCCGCGTACCGGCGCTGGCGGCGCGCTCGGGCGTTTGCCCAGCAGTTTGCTGAACGCGGCTTTCAGCCCCTGCTCCTGCGACGGTTCGGCACGCTTCGCCGTCAGTGCCTGCCAGATAGCATCGAGACGGCTGACCGCCTCGCGCTGGACGTCATCAGGTTGATGGGATTTATCCTGAAGTGCCTGAAGATAACGCGATGTGGGGGAAAGGTTTTGCATGATGTTGTTGTTATTCCTTGAAAATCGGTTTGCCGTAGATCACGGCTGGCGAAAAAAAGGCCGTACTACACTACGCGATGCGCCTCCAGGATTCCACTTCTGCACCGTTAGCGGTTATAGTGGCATTATTGGGCGAAGGTGAGGCAGACCTCGCTATGCTTACCCTACGGAAACACAATACAACGGGAGATGTTCATGACCTGGGAATACGCGCTAATTGGGTTAGTGGTGGGTATCATCATCGGTGCCGTCGCAATGCGCTTTGGTAATCGTAAATTACGTCAGCAACAGGCCCTCCAGTACGAGCTGGAAAAAAACAAGGCGGAGCTGGAAGAGTACCGCGAAGAACTGGTAAGCCATTTCGCCCGCAGCGCCGAACTGCTGGATAACATGGCCCACGACTATCGCCAGCTGTATCAGCACATGGCGAAAAGCTCCAGCAGCCTGCTGCCGGAAATGTCGGCGGAGTCTAACCCGTTCCGCAACCGTCTGGCAGAGTCCGAAGCCGGTAACGATCAGGCGCCAGTGCAGATGCCGCGCGATTATTCTGAAGGCGCATCCGGTCTACTGCGCAACGGTGCGAAACGCGATTAATCGCTACACAGCATTTTTTCTTCAGGGCGCGATATTCGCGCCCTGTTTTTTTGTGCCTGACGTATAGTAAAGGATATCAATCGAAACAATGTCTCCATTGTTACCCGTTCGGGAATTCAATAACATCGACACGTTTTGGGTGACATTTCTTATTCCAGGTTGCGAGAGCGAGCATTCATGAAAAAACAAACCCTGTTGTTGAGTGCGTTAGCGTTAAGTGTCGGGTTATCTCTCTCGACACCGAGTCAGGTGGCAGCGGCTATTCCGTCCCAGGTGCCGGGTCAGGCGGCGATCCCGAGCCTTGCGCCGATGCTGGAAAAAGTGCTGCCTGCGGTGGTCAGCGTGCAGGTTGAGGGCACCGCCACGCAGAGCCAAAAAGTGCCGGAAGAACTGAAGAAATTCTTCGGCGAAGAGATGCCCGACCAGCCTGCGCAGCCGTTTGAAGGCCTGGGCTCCGGCGTCATTATCGACGCGGCCAAAGGCTATGTGCTGACCAATAATCACGTCATTAATCAGGCGCAAAAAATCAGCGTTCAGCTCAATGATGGCCGCGAATTCGATGCCAAACTGATCGGCGGCGACGATCAGAGCGATATCGCGCTGCTGCAACTTCAGAACGCCACTAACCTGACGCAAATTAACGTTGCGGATTCCGATGCCCTGCGTGTCGGCGACTTCGCCGTGGCGGTCGGCAATCCGTTTGGTCTGGGGCAAACCGCCACCTCCGGGATTATCTCCGCACTGGGCCGCAGCGGTCTCAATCTGGAAGGGCTGGAAAACTTTATTCAGACCGACGCCTCGATTAACCGCGGCAATTCCGGCGGCGCGCTGCTGAACCTTAACGGCGAGCTGATCGGTATTAACACCGCGATCCTCGCGCCGGGCGGCGGCAGCGTCGGCATCGGCTTCGCCATTCCGAGCAATATGGCGCAAACCCTGGCGACCCAGCTGATACAGTCCGGCGAAATCAAACGCGGCCTGTTAGGCATTAAAGGCACCGAAATGAGCGCGGATCTGGCAAAAGCCTTTAATCTCAACGTCCAGCGCGGCGCATTCGTCAGCGAAGTGTTGCCGAATTCCGGTTCGGCAAAGGCCGGGATCAAATCTGGCGATGTGATCGTCAGCCTTAACGGCAAAACCCTGAGTAGCTTTGCCGAACTGCGTTCGCGCATTGCCACCACCGCGCCGGGCACCAAAGTTAAATTAGGATTACTGCGCGACGGGAAGCCGCTGGATGTGGAAGTGACGCTGGATAAAAGCACCTCGTCATCCGCCAGCGCGGATATGATTATCCCGGCCCTTCAGGGCGCGACGCTGAGCGACGGACAGCTGAAAGACGGCACCAAAGGCGTCACCATCGAGAACGTCGAGAAAGGCAGCGCGGCGGCGCAGGCGGGTTTGCATAAAGATGATGTGATTATTGGCGTTAACAGCGATCGCGTCAGCACCATCGCTGAGATGCGCAAACTGATGGAATCCAAACCGTCCGTTATCGCGTTGCATATCGTGCGCGGCAACGACAGTATCTATCTGCTGTTACGATAAGGGTTTTCCTCACGGACATCACACCGGCGCGTGTGATGTCCGCTAATCTCATGGTATGCTGCCCCGGTCTCCCTGCTAACTAACGTTTACCCATGTTTCTGAAGCTTTTACGGCCCGTCTTTCTTGGACTGATTGTCGCTGCGCTTTTGCTGGCGTTGATGCCGTCATTACGCAAAAACGACGCCGAATTGACGCCTGCGTATAACAGCGCAGATGACACCCCGCTGAGCTATAACTCGGCGGTGCGCCGCGCCGCGCCTGCGGTGGTGAATGTCTATAATCGCGGCGTCAGCAACGGTGGGCGTAATCAGCTTGAAATCCGCACCCTGGGTTCCGGGGTGATCATGGATCAGCGCGGCTATATCCTCACCAATAAACACGTGATTAACGATGCCGACCAGATCATCGTCGCGTTGCAGGATGGACGGGTATTTGAAGCGCTGCTGGTCGGCTCTGACAGCCTGACCGATCTGGCGGTGTTAAAAATCAACGCCACCTCGCTGCCGATTATTCCCATCAACGGCAAACGCATGCCGCATATCGGCGACGTGGTGATGGCGATTGGCAACCCCTACAACCTCGGCCAGACTATTACCCAGGGGATTATCAGCGCCACCGGGCGTATTGGCCTTAATCCGTCTGGTCGACAAAGTTTTTTGCAAACCGATGCGTCGATTAACCACGGCAACTCCGGTGGTGCGCTGGTCAACTCGCTCGGTGAGTTAATGGGCATCAATACGCTGTCGTTTGATAAAAGCAACGACGGCGAAACGCCGGAAGGGATCGGCTTCGCTATCCCTACTCAACTGGCGACTAAAATTATGGACAAACTGATCCGCGATGGCCGCGTTATTCGTGGCTATATCGGTATTGGCGGGAGGGAAATCTCGCCGATGCACGCCCCAGCGGCAGGCATCGATCAGATCCAGGGAATCATCGTTAATGAGGTGACCCCGGACGGCCCGGCAGCGCATGCCGGTATTCAGGTCAACGACGTGATCGTCTCGGTAAACAACAAACCCGCCCTTTCGGCGCTGGAAACCATGGACCAGGTGGCGGAAATTCGCCCTGGCTCGGTGATCCCGGTGGTGGTGATGCGTGATGATAAAAAACTCACGCTCCAGGTCACCATTCAGGAATACCCGGCAACCAACTGACAGGCGAAAAAAAACCGGAACTGATGTTCCGGTTTTGCTTTCTGAACCCGCGACGATGACTTATTTGTTAACGAATTCTTCGCCCAGGGTGATGTCTTTTTTCAGGGTATCGAGCATACCTTCCAGCGCCTGCTGTTCAAACGCGCTCAGGGTGCCGATGCTCTGGCGCTCTTCAATACCGTTTTTACCCAGCAGCAGCGGCTGAGAGAAGAAGCGCGCATGTTCGCCGTCGCCTTCAACATAGGCGCATTCCACCACGCCTTGTTCGCCCTGCATCGCGCGAACCAACGACAGGCCGAAACGTGCCGCCGCCTGGCCCATCGACAGCGTCGCCGATCCGCCACCCGCTTTGGCTTCAACCACTTCGGTGCCAGCATTCTGAATGCGTTTGGTCAGGTCAGCCACTTCCTGCTCGGAGAAGCTCACGCCCGGGATCTGGGACAGCAGCGGCAGAATGGTCACGCCAGAGTGGCCGCCAATGACCGGAACTTCAACGTCGGTCGGCTGTTTGCCTTTCAGTTCCGCCACAAAAGTGTTGGAGCGGATGATATCCAGCGTGGTTACGCCGAACAGTTTGTTCTTATCGTAAACGCCGGCTTTTTTCAGCACTTCTGCCGCAATGGCGACAGTGGTGTTAACCGGGTTAGTGATGATACCGATGCACGCTTTCGGACAGGTGGTCGCAATCTGCTGCACCAGGTTTTTCACGATGCCCGCGTTGACGTTAAACAGGTCAGAGCGATCCATACCCGGTTTACGCGCCACGCCTGCGGAAATCAGCACCACGTCCGCGCCTTCCAGCGCCGGCGTCGCGTCTTCGCCGGAGAAGCCTTTGATCTTCACCGCGGTCGGGATATGGCTTAAATCAACAGCGACGCCCGGGGTAACCGGCGCGATGTCGTAGAGGGAGAGTTCTGAACCTGAAGGCAGTTGGGTCTTGAGTAGAAGGGCAAGCGCCTGGCCAATACCACCGGCCGCGCCGAGGACTGCAACTTTCATCCTAAACTCCTTATTATGATTTGCAATTAAAGTGCCGTTACTCCTTGGATGGCGACCATGATGTTCCAGGGCGGAAGTCATTACAATCTTTTCACCTTCAGATTGAGAAGTCATACCGGCTCTTACTCGCACAGCCTTCACGCACGTCAGGAAAATAGCTGGATCGCTACCGGAGCAACATATCAACAGGCGGTTACATTACACCCTCTTTAATCATCAAAACAACATCAATTTTATAACATTTGATTTACTTAATGGCATATTTTCGAGTCGTGACGCAGGCATGTTCACCAATAACAAAATTTGATAAAATCCGCCGCTTTCATAACATTATTTCAGCCACATTTTCGGCCTGGCATTTGCATAAAAATTCAGATAAATGCATAATAATGTTGTTTCTTTCGCCAGATTGTAGGTGACCTATGCGCGGCTCGGCAAAACAAGAAGAATTAGTCAAAGCTTTCAAAGCGTTATTAAAGGAAGAGAAATTCAGCTCTCAGGGAGAGATTGTCCAGGCGTTGCAGGACGAAGGTTACGAGAACATTAACCAGTCCAAAGTTTCCCGCATGCTGACCAAATTCGGCGCGGTGCGTACCCGTAACGCTAAGATGGAGATGGTGTATTGCCTCCCGGCAGAACTGGGCGTCCCTACCACCTCCAGTCCGCTTAAAAATTTAGTGCTGGATATTGATTACAACAATGCGGTGGTCGTCATCCACACCAGCCCGGGCGCAGCGCAGCTGATCGCGCGCCTGCTCGATTCGTTGGGTAAAGCGGAAGGGATCCTGGGCACTATCGCCGGGGATGACACTATCTTTACTACCCCAGCGAAGGATTTCTCGGTGAAAGAACTGTACGAAGCCATTCTGGTACTGTTCGAACAAGAACTTTAAGCTCACACCTACCGCCGCGCCTGCGGCGGTTATCGCTTTTATTACCTCCCTGAAACACCCTCCCGCTGTCAAAAGTTACAACCTCATTACATCTCAATTAAAAAGCACAAATCATCAAATTCATTTATCTGTCTGATTTTACTGGCTTTGCATTTTTTAAAAGCACTAAAGGTGAATTTTTTATAACCACAGAGCATAAAAAGTCCGTTTCTGGAAACAAAGTTTCATTGTAAATAATTAGCGTGGTATTAATTTTTTCCGTGATTAGTGTATACTTAATTTTGTGATGAGGGTCACGAAATTAGACCCCAAAGATAAAGATAAGAAATACGACGAGGTAACGATCATGAAAATTAAATCAACCGTAGCAACGTTAAGCCTGCTTTCAATGCTCTCCTTTGGCGCTTTTGCCGCAACGTCTATCGATGCGCAACAGGCCCAGGGTCGTCAGTCACTCGGCACCGTCTCTGTCTCTTCCGTGACCAGCTCACCGATGGACATGAATGACATGCTCGACCAGAAAGCGCAGGAAAAAGGTGCCTCCGCCTACCGCGTTATCGAAGCGCATTCTGGCGACGAATGGCACGCCACTGCTGAGCTGTACAAATAAGCATTAGCCCTTTCACCTGCATACATTCATTCATGCTGTGGTCCGTACAGTGAGTTCGCCTGCTGACCACAGTAAAGCAAACGAGGAAACGACGATGAAAACAACATTTACCCTTGCCGCAGTAACTCTGGCTTCCCTGATGACTTTCGGTGCTAACGCTGCGGTACAGCAAGTTAGCGCACAGGATGCCCAAAACCTGCAATCCATGGGCACCATCTCTGTTGCCCAGCACGGCAGCTCGCCGATGGATATGCGTGAAGCGCTGGCTGAGAAAGCCGATCAGAAAGGCGCGTCGGCGTACCGCGTGATTGAAGCGCGTACCGGCGACACCTGGCACGCTACCGCAGAACTGTATAAGTAAGACCTCGTCGTCGTGTCCGACGACTTGCCCCAGTTCGCCTGGGGCTTTTTTCGGTCACGATGAATGGCGAATATTGAAGCGGAGTTGGCCTTCCAGCTCCTCTTCCGCTTCATCAAACAGCAAAATCAACGCCCCAAATCGCCGACGGTTTTCTTCCGATAAGTGAACGAACTCGATCTCCAGCGGCAACGGCAAATACCCCTCCGTCACCACCTCCCATAAACTGTCGAGATTATTCACCTGCTGCTTCGTCAGCCCAAACATCCGGGTAAAATCGCGATAAAAATCCGCCTGATCGGTGATTTCATCAAAGTCAAAAGTGTAAATTTGCATTGGTCGTCACCCATCAATGTGGTCACCGGTTACAGTCCGCCGATATGCAGAGTTTTCACTTCCAGATACTCCTCCAGCCCCAGCACCGATCCTTCGCGCCCCAGCCCCGACTCTTTCACGCCGCCGAACGGCCCAAGTTCGGTAGAAACCGCGCAGTCGTTTACGCCGATCATCCCGCTTTCCAGCTGCGAGGAGACGCGGAATGCCCGCTGGAGATTTTGAGTATAGAAGTAGGCGGCCAGGCCATACGGCGTGTTGTTGGCGCGCCTGATGGCCTCTTCTTCGCTGCTGAAGCGGAAGCAGGCAGCCAGCGGCCCGAAAGTCTCTTCCTGGGCGAGCTTCATGTCGTCTGTGGCGTCAATCAGCACCGTTGGTTGCCAGAAATTGCCGCCGAGTTCGTGTGCTTTACCGCCCGCCAGCACTTTCGCGCCTTTGGCGATGGCATCTTCCACGTGCTCGCGTACTTTATCCACACCCGCTTTCTCAATCAGCGGTCCGACAATCACGCCCTCGTCGAGGCCATTGCCGACTTTTAACTGCTTCACCGCCTCAGCCAGTTGATTGACGAAGCGGTCATAGACGCCATCCTGAATAAAAAAGCGGTTAACGCTGACGCACACCTGCCCGGCGTTGCGGAATTTATTGGCGATCGCGCCTTTCACCGCTGCATCGATATCCGCGTCGTCGAACACGATATACGGCGCATTGCCCCCTAACTCCATGGAGACTTTTTTCATGGTTTCCGCCGCGTTGCGCACCAGGGTTTTACCCACCGCCGTTGACCCGGTGAACGAAATTTTGCGTACTTCATGGCTCTCCATAATCGCATCGCTGATTTCCGGCGTCTTACCGGCTACGGCGTTAAGCACGCCATCCGGAATGCCCGCCTTTTTCGCCAGCGCCAGTAGAGCAAACGCGCACAGCGGGGTGTTATTGGCGGGTTTAATCACCCCGGTACAGCCCGCAGCCAGCGCCGGACCGAGTTTGCGGGTCAGCATCGCCATCGGGAAATTCCACGGAGTGATGGCCGCCACCACGCCCACCGGTTCGCGGGTCGCCAGGATGCGCGAGCCCGGCTTGGCTGGAGGAATAATTTCGCCGTTAGCGCGTTTCGCCTCTTCGGCGAACCACTGGATAAAACTGGCCGCATAGTCCACTTCGCCTTCCGCTTCTTTCAGCGGCTTACCCTGTTCCAGCGTCATTAACCGCGCCAGCCAGCTTTTGTTTTCGTTGATCAGTTCAAACCAGCGGTACAGCAAGGTGGAACGCTCTTTCGCCGTCTTTTCCCGCCAGGCCGGAAATGCCTTGCTGGCTGCTGCGATAGCGGCCTGCGTCTCTTTCTTACCCGCTTTTGCCACTTTGGCAATGACTTCACCCGTTGCCGGATTCAGTACGTCAAAGGTTTCGTCGGCCTGATGCCATTCGCCATTAACCAGATAGCCCGTCTGAAAGAATTCACTGTCCTGGAGTGCTTGTGTTGTCATCGTTTCCTCCTGATGGATGGTGCTTTTTTGGAACCTCGGCTAAGTATAGCTACAAAAAAACCGACGCCCGGGCGTCGGTTTCTCAGGCTGTGCGGCAGCCGTCAATGATCTGTCAGGGCATGCTGGTATTTTCGCAGCATCGCGATCAACCGCTTCACCGACTCGGTGACCGACAGCGGCGCCTCCCAGGCCTGCAACTTTTGCTGATAGATATCGAGCTCATCCAGCAACTGCAAAAACGTCTGACGGTGCTTATCATCGCTGGAGGCCGATACCACCCGGTCGGCGGTGCGGCGCAACTGGCGGTGAAACGCCGACAGATCGTCATTCACCGGGATCGGCGCATCGCGCAGCCGCTGGTGGGCGATGATAAAGTTCAGCGCCAGGCGAAACCTGGCAATATCGCCAGGAAATTTGCTGAGCAGCAAAAACAGCTGTTGATACAACGCCGGAAGATGATTCTCTTTGCGCCGCGCCTTATTGGTGGTCATTGCTGACACCGCCGCCAGCATAAACCGGTTGAGCAAGGTACGTCCGGTTTGCGCCTGAGAGTTATCGCGGATCAGCAGGATCACCATCATCGCCAGGAAGCAACCCACAATCTGGCCGAGGGCGCTGTCGAGAAAGCGGCTGAACTCAAAGGTCATCGGGTTATCCAGCACGATAATGTTGATGGTACTGGCCAGCGCGCCCAGCGAACCCAGCCGCCGCTTTTGCACTTCTATGCCGATAAAGAACCCGAGCAGCGCCAGGCTGATGCACAGCAGCAGCATGCTTTGCTGGGTCGCAGGTAGCACGATCAGGAAGTAAAACGCCCCGAGCGGCAGCGCCGCCAGCGTGCCCAGCAGGAAATCCAGCGACACCATCCGCGGGTTAGGCAAGCGCATCGCCAGCGCCGTCACCACGGCGATCATCACCATCGCGCCGCTGCCGGACGTCCAGCCGGTCCACAGCCAGAACAGCGTGCCGAGCATGCACGATACCGTGGTGCGCCAGAAGTTGATCATCGCGTGATGACGCTCTGCCGAGGCCGCTTTCACCACCACTTCGCCTTCGAGGATTTCTCCCTCCACGGCGCTGATGCGCGTGTTGCCGTTCACGCCGCGCTTCAGCAGCAGAAAGCGCGTCGCCGCGCCCACCCAGCTATAGATAGTGACCGGCGTGTCGCGCTCGCCGGTCCAGGCCAGCGCGCGACGAATAAACTTCAGGCGCTTATGGACATCCGCCACCGTTTCGACCGGCTCGCTGAAAAACGCGTGGTATTCCGGCGGCACCGCTTCCGGGCGGGTGTTCTGGATCAGCCAGGTTTCGCAGGCCTGGGTAATTAAGGTCAGGGAAAGCGTATTAATGGCCTTTAAACGTTGGTTGGCGCGCGCCCAGCGCGACGATTCCATATTCAGGTTGCTGCGCATCCCCTCCAGCGCCGTGGTGCGGCGCACCAGGTTGCCCCAGGCTTTATCCACTGCCTCGCTGTCGCCGTGGGCGATACACAGTTGCATCAGGCGATAGTGATCCACCAGCAGCGCATCCAGTTCGCGGTCGATTTCCTGCTTGATGGAGCGCGGGGAGAACAGCAGGTCGGCGGCAATGGCGCAGCAGATGCCGATTACAATCTCGCTACAGCGCTCTACCGCGAACTGCGGCGTCAGCAGCGGCTCGGCCTGAACGGTGATGACGATAATTAACGCGGTATAGCCCGCCAGCCCCCATGCATAGGAGTTCTCGACCTTAACCAGCGAGGAGATCCAGGTGCAAAAACCGGCCCAAATACAGCACACCATCAGCATCACGACCGGCGCGCGGATCATCGCAATGATAATAATCAGCGCGGCGATACTGCCAATAAAGGTCCCGACGATACGCAGCATCCCGCGATAGCGGATCGCCCCCGACCACGGCTCGCCGCCTGCGGCAAACGCCGGGCCTGCCGCCACAATCGCGGCGGTCAACACCGCCCAGCGCGGGGTTTCCAGCTGAAAATGGAAACCGATAAACAGTGCCAGCACGATGGCCGTCGCCAGTTTCAGCGCAAAACGAACGTGCTGCGGCGCGATAGAAAAAATACCCATGGGCTTAACCGAATTCGCGCAGGCGGTGCATCAGGCGATTAAACGGCGATGCGTTACGGTTATCCCGGTCGGTTTCGCCGGTGATCACCACGGTTGCGGTAGTCCCTGCCGGGAACAGATTGCCGATCTGCTCATCCAGGCGAATACGTACCGGCACGCGCTGGGCCAGACGCACCCATTCGAGGTTGGAATCCACCGACGCCATGCCTTTGCCGTCGTTGCTGCTGCTGGCGTTGGTGACGCCCGCCGCGACGCTATCCACGGTGCCGTGCAGCACGCGATTGCTGCCAAGCGGCGTGATTTCTGCGCGAAAGCCAGGGCGCACGCCTTCCAGCTTGGTCTCTTCCATATAGGCCAGCACATAGAATGAATGCTGCCTGACCAGCGCCACGGCGGTCGAACCGCGGGTGATAAACTCCCCGGCGTATACGTTGAGGTTGGTCACCCAGCCGTCAGCAGGCGCGCGGATCACGGTACGTTCTAAATCCAGCTTCGCCAGATCGCGGGTCGCTTGCGCGCGCGCCATCTGATGCAGCACGGTTTGCAGCACGTTGTTGGACTGGTCAATCTCTTCGCGCGACATTGCCTGGATGCCCAGTTTATTACGGCGTCCGGCTTCGCGGCGTTTTTCGGCGGCAAGCGCCTGGTAGTAAGCCACGTCCGCTTCGGCTTCTTCCAGCGCTTTTTGGTAGCGCGGCTGGTCGATGGTGAACAGCACCTGATCTTTTTTAACCAACTGGTTATCGTGAACCATTACCTGAGTAATCAGCCCGGCGACGTCAGGCGCGATAGCGACCACATCGGCGCTGAAACGCGCATCGCGCGTCCACGGCGATTCGGTGTAGTAAACCCAGGCACGAAAGATGGCGACGAAGGCCAGCGCAACCAGCACCAGCGTGATCGCCGTTCGGGATATTTTTCTTGTAAGTGCTTTCACATCAACCTCAGACAAATAAGCGCGATATCAGATAAAACAGACAGCAATACAGCGCGGTATTAAACAATGCCGGATGCCAGACAAAATCATAGATCCCTGTCGGGGTCAGCAAACGGCGCACCAGCCAGAAAATCGCCAGTGACAAAAGCAGCTCGAAGAATATCGGCGGAAAAGAGAGGCCGAAAACCACGATAACCGGAAATAAAGTCATACGAACCTTGATTAGCGTGCAGGCGAATAAGTGATGGATAACCGGGTGCACAAAGTCAGGAAGGACTGTGGACGCGTGCGGGTTAGTTACCTCGTTAATAATATATTAACGTAATTTATAATAAGTCATCTATCATATGTGATCTAAATCACTTTTCACTCAGAGTGAACAATGGAACGCCTGAAACGAATGTCAATTTTCGCGCGGGTTGTTGAGCAAGGCTCTTTTACCCGCGCCGCTAAACAGTTGGACATGAGCGTCTCGTCCATCAGCCAGACCGTGTCGAAGCTGGAGGATGAATTGCAGGTCAAACTGTTAAACCGCAGTACGCGCAGCATCGGGCTGACCGAGGCGGGAAAAATCTATTACCAGGGCTGCCGTAAAATGCTCCATGAAGTGCAATCGGTGCATGAGCAGCTCTACGCCTTTAACAACACGCCGATTGGCACCCTGCGCATTGGGTGTTCTTCAACTATGGCACAAAATGTCCTGGCGGGAATGACGGCGCAAATGTTACGTGAATATCCGGGGCTGACCGTTAATCTGGTGACGGGCATCCCGGCGCCGGATCTGATCGCCGACGGGCTGGACGTGGTGATCCGCGTCGGCGCGCTTCAGGATTCGAGCCTGTTTTCGAGACGGCTTGGCGCCATGCCGATGGTGGTGTGCGCGGCTAAATCCTATCTCGCCCGCTACGGCACGCCGGAGAAACCCTCGGATCTGGGCAATCATTCATGGCTGGAATACAGCGTGCGCCCGGACAACGAGTTTGAGCTGATCGCGCCGGAGGGCATCTCCACGCGCCTGATCCCGCAGGGACGTTTTGTTACCAACGATCCGATGACCTTGTCGCGCTGGCTGATTGAAGGTGCCGGTATCGCCTATGTGCCGTTGATGTGGGTGATCGACGAGATAAACCGGGGCAATCTGGAAATCCTGTTCCCGCGCTACCAGTCCGATCCGCGCCCGGTTTACGCGCTGTATACCGAACGGGATAAACTGCCGCTGAAGGTGCAGGTGTGCATTAATTATCTGACGGATTATTTCGCCGGGGTGGCGACGCTGTATCAGGAGAGGCGCTTCGGGAGTAAAGAGACGCGTTAATCAAACCCTCTCCGTTAAGAGAGGGTGTGCAGAAGAGATTACGCCGTACCGCCCACGGTCAGGCTATCGAGCTTCAGGGTTGGCTGGCCGACGCCAACCGGCAGGCTCTGGCCCTCTTTACCGCAGACGCCGACGCCGTTATCCAGTTTCAGATCGTTGCCGACCATGGAAATCTGCTGCATGGCTTCGATGCCGGAGCCGATCAGGGTCGCGCCTTTCACCGGCGTGGTCACTTTGCCTTTCTCGATCAGGTACGCTTCAGAGGTAGAGAACACGAACTTGCCAGAAGTGATATCCACCTGGCCACCGCCAAAGTTAGGCGCATAAATCCCGTACTCCACCGACTCAATAATTTCCTGCGGCGTGGATTTGCCCGCCAGCATATAGGTGTTGGTCATGCGCGGCATCGGCAGATGGGCATAGGATTCCCGACGACCGTTGCCGGTCGGCGCTACGCCCATCAGGCGCGCGTTGAGTTTATCCTGCATATAGCCTTTGAGAATGCCGTTTTCGATCAGCACGTTGTACTGGCCCGGCACGCCTTCGTCATCAATGGCCACCGAACCACGGCGCGAAGCCATAGTACCGTCGTCCACCACGGTGCAGAGTTCCGACGCCACCCGCTGACCCATCTGGCCGCTGAAGACGGAAGTGCCGCGACGGTTAAAGTCGCCTTCCAGACCATGACCCACCGCTTCGTGCAGCAGTACGCCCGGCCAGCCTGCGCCTAACACCACCGGTAGCGTGCCCGCTGGCGCGGCAACCGCGGAAAGATTGACCAGCGCCATGCGTACCGCTTCTTTCGCCCAGGCATCGGCACGCACGTCGCCGTCTGATTGTTCGAGGAACCACTCATAGCCAAAACGGCCGCCGCCGCCGGCGGAACCGCGCTCGCGCTTGCCGTCCTGTTCAACCTGCACGCTGACCGACAGACGTACCAGCGGGCGCACATCCGCCGCCAGCGTGCCGTCGGTCGCGGCCACTAAAATCAGTTCATAGACGCCGGTCAGGCTGGCATTCACTTCCTGCACGCGGGCGTCTGCCGCACGGGCCACGCTGTCGACGCGTTTCAGAATATCGAGCTTCTCTTCACGAGTCAGGCTTTGCAGCGGATCCAGCGAGGTATACAGCGCTTTATTCGCTACTGCGCCCAGGGTCTGCACCCGGCCATCGCCTTGCTCGCGCACAATACTGCGCGCCGCATGAGCGCTTTGTTCCAAAGCCAGCAGGCTGACCTGGTCCGCATAGGCAAACCCGGTTTTCTCGCCGCTCACGGCGCGTACACCCACGCCCTGGTCGATATTGTAAGAGCCATCTTTGATGATGCGGTCTTCCAGCACCCAGGATTCGTGATAGCTCGACTGGAAATACAGATCCCCGTAATCCACCCGGCGTTCGGCCAGTTGACCGAGGATGGAAAACAGATCTTGATGGTTCAGGCCATTCGCAGACAATAACTGCTCAGTTACCAGGTTCAGACTCATCGGTACGCTACTCTTCTGGGGATTCATAATATCGAGCTTGCGGCAATTCATTGATGCCGTCAAATCATTGCGCCTTCCCGGCGCGGGGTTCGCGCAGCACTTCGTTAATCTGCGGCTTATCAAGCGGGCCGGAGATATGGTAACGCAGCACGGAGATTTTACTCCACAGCGGGCCAAGCACCTTACTGGCGGCAAATACCGCTGCGCCAACAATCGGGTTGACCACGAAGGCCGTGGCGACGCCTACGGTGGCGGAAATTTCCGGCGCGATAATGGCTTCCATATCCAGACGGCGGCGCGCCAGGTCAACCGAGCCTTTCATGGCGATGTCCGCTTCCAGGCCATCCACCAGCGTATCGTCGGTGTGTAATACGCCCTCTTTAATCCACGCGGTACTGCGAATGGAGTCAAAGTAGAACCCGTCGCCAAAGGTATCGCTGAAGTCGAGACGCAACTTACGCAGCAGGGCGTCAAAGCTCATCAGGCGCAGCAGTTGCCCGGCATGGCCGGTGTCGACATCTGCGATTTGTCCTTTGCCGAGACGGGCATGCAAAATGCCATTGAGCGTTGCTTCATCCGGTTTCCAGGGCATATCCCGCCAGTGGAGATCGTAATCCAGATCGAAAGACGAGCCCTGAATCGGCGTGGAGACGCCAAAGAAATTGGTCGCGGCGTCGATCTTCTTGCCTTTCAGAGTGCCTTTTAGCGAGGTGCGCGGCTCGGTGATGCGGTTTACCCATTCGCCCTCAGCGGTGAGCTTTGCGAAGCCGGTGTCGACCACGCCGTGTGATAATGTCAGCGTATCGCCCGAAATAGCAACGTCGCCGTCGATGCGACCATATTTCTGGCCCCACAGCCAGCACTCCGCGCAGCGCAGCTGCACATCAGGCCAGCCGCTGAAATCAATGCGCTGGTCAGGTATCGGGCTGGCAGGCGCTTTGGCGTCGGTGACTGCGCTCCACACCGGATTGAAATAGAGGTATTTGATTTCAGCCAGCCACGGGCCTGTTTTATTCATTGCCAGCGAACCGTTGATTTCCCGGCCCTGCACCGAGACGTCATTCCCCCGGAACCCGCTGCGGGAAATAATGCTGACGTTATTCCACTGCTGTCCGCCCAGCGTCAGCGCCGGGGTGCGTAGGGTGACATGATCCGGGAACTGCGTGGCGTTGCTGACGTCATCCGCCGCCCCTTTCTGGAACAGCCCCAGCCACTCCGCGCCGTCCAGTGCCGGGAGATTAAGTTCAACGCCCGCCTGATCCGGCAATGGCGGTAAGGTTTTGCTGTCAGAAACCCAGATGCCGCGATCGAGAGTGAGTTTATTGCCCAGCAGCCAGCGGCTGTTAAAACGATGCCCGTCGCCCGCATTGCCCGTGAGGTTGAATCCACGCAGATCGCCTTTAACGTTTACCGTCAGAGGCAAAGGCTCTCCGGCGTCCTTACTTGCAGGAGAAGGTAAGCGACTGCTCACTTCTTTTAAATCGCTCTTCACCGCGACGTCATACTGCGCGCTGCCTTTATAGGGCAGCGTGATGCCGACTTTGCCCTGCCAGGGCATGCGGCCAGCCAGCGCGTCGTTGATCGGTTTCGGCAACAGTCCGGTACGCGTCGGCTGCCAGTTGGCATCCAGATTGATACCAACCTGATAGGCTTTATCGCCCTGCCTGGTGTTGAAATCCAGATTTAGCGGCTGATTGAACCAGGTGGCGCGCATCGGTTCGCTTTGCAGATCGCCATTCACGAAACTGAATTTTCCGCTCAGGTTATGTACGGTACTGTCGAGGGGCTTGATAAACAGCGTGTTATCGTCCAGTACCACATCGCCTTTCGCCGTCACCTGCTCGCCGGTAAACGGAATATCGAGATGTAAGCGAGCATTCACATCGCCATCGAGCTGGAGTTCATCCAGCGCAGCGCCCAGTGAATCATCCAGCGGCGTCTCGTTAAAATAGGGTCCAACCGCCTTGCCCGGCCCGGAAATGTCGGCATCGATCAGCAGTTTTTCTTTGGCGTAATCGGGGATGTTGGCGGTAATGTTGCGCCCTTTTACGCCGCCCAGCATGGCTTCCGGTGATTTCATCCACAGACCGTCATTGATAAAGTCGAGTTCGACATCAATGCCCTTCAGCGCAGGCCAGTCGGGCTGGAAGGCATAGGTGGCGTTACGTACCGGCACCAGCACTTCAAACTGGCCTTCGTTTTTATAATACGGGAACAGCTTCGGATTGCCGCCGTAGACCAGTGTGGCGTTGTCAGCCTGACCGCCCTGGATCGCGCCGCTCAGGTAATCCACCAGATGCTTGCCCATCAGGTTTTCCGGGAAGTAGCGCCACGCCTGGGATGCGTCGTCGGTGCTAATGCCCGCGAGGATCGCCAGCCACGGCTCGTCGCCGACCGGTTGCTGGTAGCGGAAGTCGCCCCGCGCGTGGACCGCCGTGGCTTTAACATCAATATCTTTACCATCCAGCGTCAGCCCTTCGGCATCTTT
Source organism: Atlantibacter hermannii (assembly GCF_009907385.1). Classification (GTDB taxonomy): domain Bacteria; phylum Pseudomonadota; class Gammaproteobacteria; order Enterobacterales; family Enterobacteriaceae; genus Atlantibacter; species Atlantibacter hermannii_A. The sequence goes on along the minus strand of NZ_JAAATR010000018.1, from coordinate 25,836 downwards.
GCGCCATTCCAGCGTCGCCCGGCCATCGGCAATTTCCAGCGGCGCGCGGAATACCCCTTCATACGGCATCTTCGCCTGTTTCATGCTGGCGGTAACGCGACCATTTTCCACACTACCGGAAAGGGTGCCGGAGAAATTCTCCGCGCCCGGCATCAGCTTCCACTGATTCCAGGAGAGGTTGTCCCACTCGCCCTGGAAACGGGTTTTCTCGGTGGCCTGCAACGGGATATCCAGCGCCAGGGTGTTGAGATGCCCCCTGGGACGCAGGGTATTCCATACCTCGCCAAAAGAAGGAGAGAGTTTGGTCGTTATCGGGATCAGACCATTCAGTCCCTGGAGTTCAAGGTTATTGGCCCGGATGCGCAGCTCGTCGCTGGACTTGCGGTCCACGCCGCCGACTTGCTGGCCTGGCAGCCATGCAAGGGTTAATGCGCCAGCGGGCCAGGGCGTATCGTCAATGGAAATATTGGTGCGCGGAATATCCAACTGCCAGCCCTCACCCTCTTTACGCAGGTGAGCGGTCAGGTTATCCACCTGCAAATGATGCGGCTGGCTGTCGCCCTGCCAGGACGCGCCGCCGCGCTTCAGCCAGACGTCCCCGTCGGCGATATCGCCTTTGCGAATGTTCATCCAGGCGGCAAGGCTGAACTGCGCAGTGGAAAGCGAGACGTTATCGGTCATCCACCGGCCCAGCCAGGGTTTAACATCCACATCGTCGGCCTGGAGCCAGATGGTGCCGGTGCTCAGCAGGCCTTCATCATCACGCAGGTCCATACGCAGTTGCATAGTGCCATGCTGGCCGGTCAGGCTGGAGAGGCTGATTAACCCTTCCGCACGGTGACGATCCCGGCCATTAAGCCAGGTCAGCCTGGGGACGGCCAGTTCGGCGCGCTGGCCGGACAGGGTGATAAAGCTGATATTGCTGTCGCGCAGATCAAACTGATCGAACTGGCGCAGAAACAGATCGCTGATTTTGTTGGCCGGGATCGGCTCTCCGCTTTCACTCGGGGTAAAAGGGGTATTGGTGCGGATATTCAGCTGATAAAACGTCAGATCGCGAAACTGCCAGCGCGCATGAAGCAGGCTCTGCCATACGTCCAGCGCCAGAGTGACGCGTTTCACCGTGAGTTCGCCGCCCTCTTTCAGGCCCGCTTTAATATCGCGAACTTCCAGGGTCGGACCAAAATTTTGCCAGGAGGCCTGAAGATAGCTGGCGTCCACCGGCGCGCCAGTGGCGGCGCTGATTTTCTCAAGCAGCGCGGGACGCCAGGTATTGAGATGCGGCAGAGCCAGACGCAACCCGCTCACCAGCAGGGCGACAATCACGACCAGCGTTGCGCCTGTGAGTAACAGTATGCCCGGCAGTCGCCTCACATTCCTCTCCTTGTCATCCGCCACCGCGGAGCGTAGGTTACCTGCACCGGGTTACATCATAACCACGTCAAACTGCTCCTGGTTATAGAGCGGCTCAATTTGCACTTTGACCTGCTTGCCGACGAAAATCTCTACCTCGGCCAGCGCGTGGGACTCTTCGCTTTTTAGCGCTTCCGCCACTGCTGGCGCAGCGTACACCAGGAAGCGATCCGACTCGTATGCATGATGCACGCGCACGATTTCGCGCATGATTTCATAGCACACCGTTTCAACGGTTTTCACCGTGCCGCGACCGTGGCAGGTCGGGCATTCGTTACACAATACGTGCTCGACGCTTTCACGGGTACGCTTGCGGGTCATCTCCACCAGCCCCAGTTGGGAGAAGCCGTTGATGCTGGTTTTCACCCGATCTTTGCTCAGCGCCTGCTCCAGAGAGTGCAGCACCCGGCGGCGGTGATCTTCATTATTCATATCGATGAAATCAATAATGATAATGCCGCCCAGATTACGCAACCGCAGCTGGCGGGCAATCGCCTGCGTCGCTTCGATGTTGGTATTAAAGATAGTATCGTCGAGATTGCGGTGGCCGACAAAAGCGCCGGTATTGATATCCACCGTGGTCATGGCTTCGGTCTGATCGATGATCAGATAGCCGCCGGACTTCAGCTCAACTTTGCGCTCCAGCGCGCGCTGGATTTCATTCTCGACGTCGTAGAGATCGAAAATTGGCTGGCGGCCCGTGTAGTGCTCCAGCTTGCTGGTCATCTCCGGGATGTATTCCGCCGTGAACTCCAGCAGCATGTCATAGGTCAGACGGGAATCGACGCGGATTTTATCCAGCGAGGTATCGGCGAAATCACGCAGCACGCGCTGGGCCAGCGCCAGTTCGCCATACAGCTGATAGCGCGTTTGATGGCGTTTTTTACGCTCCATCACCTTGGTCCAGACGCGTTTCAGGTACGCCGCGTCAGAAGCCAAATCCTCGGTACACACGCCTTCCGCCGCGGTGCGAATAATAAACCCGCCCTGCTCGTCGCAATAATCCGCCACCACCTTTTTCAGGCGGTCGCGCTCGGATTCACTTTCGATTCGCTGGGAGACGCCCACGTGAGACGCGCCAGGCATAAACACCAGATAGCGGGACGGCAGGGTAATATCGGTGGTCAGGCGCGCGCCTTTGGTGCCGAGCGGATCTTTCACCACCTGCACCATTAAATCCTGCCCCTGACGGACCAGTTCAGAGATATCGCGGACGGTGAAGTTTTTCTGCTCTTCGCCCGCTACGCATTCGGTATGCGGCATGATGTCCGAAGCGTGCAGAAACGCGGCCTTTTCCAGACCAATATCGACAAATGCCGCCTGCATACCCGGCAGAACACGGCTGACGCGACCTTTGTAGATATTCCCAACGATCCCGCGGCGCGCTTCCCGTTCGATGTGAATTTCCTGGAGGATCCCGCCATCGATATACGCCACCCGGGTTTCCGAAGGGGTCACGTTTACTAACAGTTCAGCCGTCATGTTCTTTTCTATCCTTCACGCAGTGAGTTAAAGTTACTCAGCAACTCATACGTTTCCACCAGCGGTAAGCCGACTACGGCGTGATAGCTGCCATTAATCTTCCTGACGAAACAGCCACCCAGCCCCTGAATACCGTATGCACCTGCTTTATCCATAGGTTCACCGCTGGCGACATAACCGGCGATATCCTGTTGCGACAGCACTCTGAAAGTCACTTCCGTGACGACCAGGCAGTCCATGAGGTGTTGGCGATCGGCGATGGCCACCGCCGTCATCACCTGATGCGTTTGACCAGAGAGCCGGTGCAACATCGTGCAGGCCTCGTCCGGCGACTGCGGTTTTTCCAGCACCTCGCCGTTGAGGATCACAATCGTATCCGCACCCAGCACCGGCAGATCGCGCGGCGCCTGCGCCACGCCCGCCTGAGCTTTATCGCGCGCCAGACGTACCACGTAATGCTGCGCGCTTTCCTGCGGCTGGCGGCGTTCTTCCACGTTTGTAACGATACGTTCGAATTCGACGCCCAACTGGGTTAACAGTTCCTGACGACGCGGCGAGCCTGATGCGAGATAAATCGCTGACATAATCCCTCTTATTGCACTGCAAACTGCTGGCGAATTTTACGCATCAACAGGAAAAGCCATGGCCAGAGTATGCCGTTCACTACACTACTCCAGAACACTTCCGGCTTGAAAGAGACGTTGATCACTAAAAATTCAGCCCAGAAAACAATAATATCCGAAGCCAGTGAAAGTAAGATCACCACCAGTGCCTGTTGCCAGAGCGCCAGATTCCTGAAGAGCTGATATTTAAGCGCCACCAGATAGGCAATGATACACAGCGACAGGGCGCGAACGCCCAACGTAGAGCCACTAATGAGATCCAGTATGGCACCCATCACGAAACCTGTACCGACATTTACGCGATGCGGCAGCGCCAGGATCCAGTAAAGCAGGATCAATAATACCCAATCTGGCCGGAAGGCCAGCAGATCATCCGGCCAGGGCATTATCTGCAATAACAAGGCGATAAGGAAAGAGAGCCAAATAACCCAACGTCCCTGACTTCGATAACTCGCCACTATTGCCCTCCCGCAGCGCCAGGCGCAGCAGGCGCGGGCTGGGTAATGCCGGTCGCGGGTGCAGGCACGGGCGCTGGCGGTCCCATCGCATCCGGCGACGGCAGCACTTGCGGCATCATCTGCATCAGACGCTCATTCGCCACGCGATGCACGTCTTCCGGCGTCATCGGGTTAGCGCCGTTGCGATCGGCTCCCCACAGCAGCAGCAAATAGCGTAAGCGCTGAAGACCCGCAGTCGGACGCGCCTGAATCACGGTATAAGCCCGCTGGGTATCCAGCTTCACGGAAGAGACCACCGCAACCGGATAGCCTTCAGGGAAACGGCCACCCAGGCCGGAAGTAACCAGCACATCGCCAACGCGAATGTCGGTATTTGCCGGGAGATGTTCAAGCTGCAAATCGTCGGTACAACCGTTGCCTGCGGCAATCACACGGATATCGTTACGCAATACCTGAATCGGCAGCGCATGGGTTGCATCACAGATCAGCAGTACGCGGCTGGTGAGTTTCGCCACCGCCACCACCTGGCCCACGACGCCTTTGTCGCTGATTACCGGCTGGCCTTCATACACGCCATTGACGCTGCCTTTGTCAATAACCACCTGATCGCTATAGGGATCGTTCACGGTGGAAATCACCTGGGTGACCATTTTCTGCTCGTCCTGACGCAGCGGCGACCCCAGCAGTTCGCGCAGACGCGCATTTTCCTGGCGGTACTGGCCCAGCAACAGAATTTCGCTGTTCTTTAACAATAATTCCTGACGCAGCGCCCGATTTTCTAACTCAAGCTGATCGCGGGACGCCAGGGTTTGAGACACGTTGTCCAGTAATTGACGTGGACCGTTTGATACAAAGTAGAAGGGACTGACGGCGGTATCCATGTACGTTCGGATCTGGCTAAACGTACCGAGGCGGCTGTCGGCGATAATGACACCAAGCGCCACCAGAACCGCCAGGATCAGGCGAAACTGTAGCGACGGGCCACGGCTAAAAATTGGCTTCATAGGCTATGCGTATTCCTCGGCTGCAAGAAAAGGGCAGACCTTGCGGGCTGCCCCTTTTCCTGCGGCTGATTACTCTTCGCTGAACAAGTCGCCGCCGTGCATATCGATCATTTCCAGTGCCTTGCCGCCGCCGCGGGCTACGCAGGTCAATGGATCTTCCGCGACCACTACCGGAATGCCAGTTTCTTCCATCAGTAGACGGTCAAGGTTACGCAACAGTGCACCACCGCCGGTGAGCACCATACCACGCTCGGAGATATCAGACGCCAGCTCCGGCGGGCACTGTTCAAGCGCAACCATCACGGCACTGACGATACCGGTCAACGGCTCTTGCAGCGCTTCGAGAATTTCGTTGGAGTTGAGCGTAAAGCCGCGCGGCACACCTTCTGCCAGGTTACGACCGCGCACTTCGATTTCACGCACTTCATCGCCCGGATAGGCGGAACCGATTTCATGCTTGATACGCTCTGCGGTGGCTTCGCCGATCAGCGAGCCATAGTTACGACGCACATAATTGATGATGGCTTCGTCAAAACGGTCGCCGCCGATACGCACGGAGGAAGAATACACTACGCCGTTCAGGGAAATGACCGCGACTTCGGTGGTACCGCCACCGATATCCACCACCATAGAACCGGTTGCTTCGGAAACCGGCAACCCGGCACCGATAGCGGCCGCCATCGGTTCTTCAATCAGGAACACTTCACGTGCGCCAGCGCCCTGTGCGGATTCGCGAATAGCGCGACGTTCAACCTGGGTAGCGCCAACCGGCACACACACCAGCACGCGCGGGCTTGGGCGCATAAAGCTGTTGCTATGCACTTGCTTAATGAAGTGTTGCAGCATTTTTTCCGTGACAAAGAAGTCGGCGATTACGCCGTCTTTCATCGGGCGAATCGCCGCGATGTTGCCAGGCGTACGGCCCAGCATTTGTTTCGCATCATGACCGACGGCGGCAACGCTTTTCGGCGAGCCTGCGCGGTCCTGACGAATGGCCACAACGGAAGGCTCATTCAGTACGATGCCTTGTCCTTTTACATAAATGAGGGTATTCGCGGTACCCAGGTCAATGGACAGGTCATTGGAAAACATGCCACGAAATTTTTTCAACATACTAAGGGATAATCCTGAAAGCTGGGGCGGAAAACAAAATCCGCTTACTTTACCAACCACACGACGCAGCGACAAGGCGCAAAAAATGTTCTGCGACGGTGAAAAAGAGTGCCGTTTGCTTCCTCTTTCGTCAGCGCATTACCCACTCCTCGTCATCCTGCTAAACGCATCATTTCCGAAGGGGTATTCATAACGCAAAGAGATTATAAACGGCTGCATATTCGCTGCGTGATTCTGGCCGGCAGGCGTACTCGCCCCCTTAAGATGCAGCGCGCGTTATTCTACGTGAAATCTGGCTAAACGGCAGGTCAAACCGAGAATCTTTGAGAATATTTTTTCACGCTGGTATCCAGGGGCTGCGAGGCCGAGAAGAAATCGCCCTGACCGCCCGTCACGCCGCGTTCTACCAGGGTCTGCCATTCGCTTCGGCTACGAATGCCTGCCGCAAATAACTGGGCCTGCGTACCGCTGCAAGCCTCCACCAGACTCTGCACAAACAGTTGATTTTCTGTACGCTTTTCAATGTTACGCACCAGCCCCGGATGGAGCTTCACCACTTCGACATTGAGATCGTCAATATACGAGGTGCTGACCACCGTTAATCCGGCCTGTACGACGGCGATACGCGCGCCCAGCGCCTGGATTAACCGCACAACCGGTTGTAAACGGTTGATGTGTTGACAAACATCCGCCTCTGCAAGTTCAAAAAGAATGCGTTTTCTTTGCGATTTTTCACATTGCATCAGCGTATCGCGCAGCCAACGCTGAAACGGCGGGCGGATCAGCGACTCTACGGACACGGAAACCGCCAGAGTTTCTTCCGGCCAGAAACGTAAAAATGGGATGACGCGGGTAATGATCTGTCGATCGTACTGCTCGGCAAGGCCAAACTGGATCACCATCGGCATAAACTCCGCCGCCAGTACCTCCTCTTCACCATCAAAGATACGGCACATTAATTCCCGGTGATGTACCCAGCCTTCACGCGTGACGGCGGGTTTTTGATAGAATCGCGGGCCGCCGCGCTGCAAGACATTTTCGATCAGCGTACGCCAGCGCACGTTGCCGCGCCCTTTTTCGGGTAAGGATTCGTCATACACCGACCAACCATTACCGCCCTGCAATACGGCATTGCGCGTCGCCACCTGGGCGCTCTCAATGACATTTTCAATAGACTGACCGCCCCGGAAAGCGCACACACCGATATGCAGCATATCCGCACTGTCCAGCATGCGCGTCGGGGGCAACGCATCCACGGCATTCAGGAGTTGGCTGGCTATACCTTCCGCCTCTTTTAGCGTGCGGTGAGGCAGCAGTACGGCAAAATCGCTGCGAAAGTAGCGCGCCAGCAACGCGCCCGGGTAGCGCATAATAAAAGTAGAAAACATATTAATCAGATTGAACAGATAATCTTCTACCGCCGTTTTGCCCCAGGTTTCGCGTAGCGTGTCGAAATCCGGCAGGCGCATCATCATCACTACGCCATGCGCCCCCGCGCTTTCCTGATCTTCCAGCAGCGTCGCAAGCTGATTATCAAAAAACAGCCGGTTGCTCAGCCCGGTTTTCGCATCCTGGGCAGCGAAAGCGCGAATCAATGTGTCCATACGATTACGTTGTTCGCTGGCATGCTGAATATCCGACAGCAAAATATCCATGGCACTGCTGGCGCGCGTCGGCCATTCGTGCACCGAACCCCGTACCCGGTTGCCGCGTTCGCCGTTGAGGATCCGGCTGGCTCGCGTCTCCAGCAGCTCCAGCCCGGAAAGCTGACGTTTAATCCACCGCCCGCCCAGAAAAATCATCGCCACCATAAAGATGATGGCGATACTCAACGGCGCGGTCGTCAGCACGGAGCGAAAATAATTGACGACCGGATCGCTCCAGGTGACGCGCACCGTCAGGCCGGGATTTTTCAGTAAATTAAACGATTCGCTGCGCCAGCGCTCTGCGCCGCCCAGTTGGCGGTAAGTATGCGGCGCTTTCACCTCAACCAGCGTATGCCCGTCCTTAATAAACTGGATTTGCGAGATATCGACCGGGGTCATCATGCCGATAAGGCGGGGAGCCAGTGCTTCCGGCGTGTTGATAAGCAGCTCACTGTCGATCACCGTCACCACCGCAGAGATGCGCTTCTCGAGCTTATAATGAACGGAGTTGTAGAAACTGGCGGCGCAGCCAAAGAGCGTAACCAGAATCGCCAGACTGGTCAGCAAGGTAACAAAGGCAGAGAATTTCGTCGTTAATCGCATCCTTGAGTTAACTCCGTTTTGGGGGTGGTACCAGCAACCTTTGAGGGTTGTCCTCGCGACAGTAAAGTGAGTGCTAACTAATTAGCCAGAGCCGCGCATAGTAGCAAACGACGTCAGGTTTAACAGGATTTATTGCGTTAAATCGGCATTGCGTTTCAATAAGCGAGTATAGTCTTCAACAATTATTTTCCAATGCTAACGACCCGGTAAGGAGTAGTAGACATGCAAGCTTTGATTCTCGATCAGCAAGATGGAAAAACGATTTCCGCTGTAAAAACGATTGATGAAAACCAACTCCCTGAAGGAAACGTCACCGTCGATATTGACTGGTCCAGCCTGAATTATAAAGATGCGCTCGCCATTACCGGAAAAGGTAAAATTATCCGTAACTTCCCCATGGTGCCTGGCATCGATTTCGCAGGGCGGGTGCGCCACAGCGAAGATCCGCGCTTTCATGCAGGCCAGGCCGTGCTGTTGACCGGCTGGGGCGTGGGTGAAAACCATTGGGGCGGTCTGTCGCAGATGGCGCGGGTCAACGGCGACTGGCTGGTCGCGATGCCGGAAGGGCTGGACGGTCGCAAAGCGATGATTATCGGTACGGCCGGTTTTACGGCAATGCTGTGCGTGATGGCGCTGGAAGATGCCGGTATTACGCCGCAAAGCGGTGAAGTGGTGGTGACCGGTGCCAGCGGCGGCGTGGGCAGTACTGCGGTGGCGCTGCTGCACAAGCTGGGTTACCAGGTTGCCGCCGTGTCCGGTCGCGAAAGCACCCATGACTATCTGCGTAAACTGGGTGCTAACCGTATCCTGGGTCGCGACGAGTTCGCCGAAACCCGTCCGCTGGAAAAACAGCTTTGGGCGGGCGCGGTGGATACCGTTGGCGATAAAGTGCTGGCCAAAGTGCTGGCGCAAATGAATTACGGCGGTTGTGTTGCGGCATGCGGTCTGGCGGGTGGCTTCGCCTTACCGACCACCGTGATGCCGTTTATCCTGCGCAATGTCCGCCTCCAGGGCGTCGATTCGGTCATGACGCCTGCCGCGCGCCGCGCTGAAGCCTGGCAACGACTGGTTCGCGATCTGCCTGCTTCTTTCTATGAGCAAGCCACCAGCGAAATCCCGCTGGCGGAAGCGCCGCGTCTGGCTAATGACATAATGAATAATGCGATCCAGGGCCGTACTCTGGTCAAAATTCGCTAAGTTGCCGCAGGGGCCGTCGTGCCCCTGCTTCACTTTTTTTTTGACAAATTCGCCGTAATTTCATTTCTTCGTCATGCTTAATGACTACGTCAAGGAGCATGTCATGAAAAAGCAACCCCGGCTGACTGAAGCCGACGTCACCCCCGAATCGGTATTTATGATGAAGCGCCGCCAGGTCCTGCAGGCGTTAGGCCTTGGCGCTGCCGCGTTATCCCTACCCCACGCTGCGCAAGCGGATTTACTCTCCTGGTTTAAGGGCAACGATCGCCCGCCCGCGCCTGCCGGAAAACCGCTTGAATTCAGCAAGCCTCCGCAGTGGCAAAGTACGCTGGAGCTCACCCCGGAAGATAAGGTCACCGGCTATAACAACTTCTATGAATTTGGCCTCGATAAAGCCGACCCGGCCGCCAATGCCGGCAGTCTGCCCGTCAATCCCTGGCAATTAACAATCGATGGCGAAGTCGCCAAACCGCTGACCCTGGATTATGACGATTTACACCATCGCTTCCCGCTGGAAGAGCGTATTTACCGGATGCGCTGCGTGGAGGCCTGGTCAATGGTGGTACCGTGGATTGGTTTCCCGCTTGCCCGGCTGCTGGCGCAGGTTGAACCCACCAGCCGGGCGCGTTATGTGGCGTTTAAAACCCTGTATGCGCCAGAAGTCATGCCGGGCCAGAAAGACCGTTTTATCGGCGGCGGGCTGGAATACCCGTATGTTGAGGGATTGCGCATTGATGAGGCGATGCATCCGCTGACGATGCTTACCGTCGGGGTTTACGGGAAAGCGCTGCCGCCGCAAAACGGCGCCCCCGTAAGATTAACCGTGCCCTGGAAGTATGGCTTTAAGGGAATCAAATCCATCGTGAGCATCACCCTGACCGAGCAGCGACCGCCGACCACCTGGAATCTTGCCGCCTCGAATGAGTACGGTTTTTATGCCAACGTCAATCCTCATGTGGATCATCCCCGGTGGTCGCAGGCCAGCGAACGCTTTATCGGCTCGGGCGGCATTCTGGATGTGAAACGCCAGCCGACGCTGCTTTTTAATGGCTACGCCGGGCAGGTGGCGTCGCTGTATCGCGGGCTCGACTTACGGGAGAATTTTTGAGTGCGTCTGAATGCAAAACAGATTGTCTGGTTGAAAGTGATACTTCATCTGGCGGCGTTTTTGCCGCTGGCGTGGCTGTTCTGGGCGGCAAATCAGGGCTATTTCAGCGCCGATCCGGCAAAAGATATTCAACATTTTACCGGTAGGATGGCTCTGAAATTATTGCTCGCTACCTTGTTGGTCTCCCCGCTGGCGCGTTACGCTAAACAGCCATTGTTGATCCGTACCCGGCGGCTGTTAGGCCTGTGGTGTTTCGCCTGGGCGAGCCTGCATCTGACCAGCTATGCCTTGCTGGAACTGGGTATGAATAATGTGGCGCTGTTGGGTAAGGAACTGGTGAGCCGTCCCTATCTGACGTTAGGCATTATAAGCTGGCTGATTCTGTTAGCGCTCGCCCTGACGTCGCCGCAAGCGATGCAGCGTAAGCTGGGGCGTAACTGGCAAAAACTGCATAACTTCGTGTATCTGGTCGCGATCCTCGCGCCGATTCATTATATGTGGTCAGTGAAGACGCTTTCCCCACAGCCGCTGATCTATGCGGCGCTGGCGGCCGTGCTTTTAGCGCTACGTTACAAGAAGTTCCGCCAATGGTGGCGATAAGGCGAGGTTCTGTGCAGTTGTGCTCAATTCTTCTTACTTCCGCTGCGGTCTCGCAGATATCGGTTGATAATCTTCCCTGATAAGACCAGTATTTAGCTGCCAATTGCTACGAAATCGTTATAATGTGCGACTTTGGTTTTTCACCTGGCTGTTTTCAAGCCACCAGGTGATGACAATCAGGCAATCCCGGTATATTTTGTAATATCACCGAAATTGGCAGGAGATACAGGCACGATGACGGACAGATTCAACATACTGCTTTTGAACGGCCCAAATCTGAACATGCTCGGCACGCGTGAGCCTGAGAAGTACGGCAGCCAAACGCTGGCAGAAATTGTGACCGATTTGAAAGCCCAGGCAGCCTCGTTGAACGTCTCGCTGGATGACCTGCAATCCAATGCGGAGTATGTGTTGATTGACCGCATTCATCAGGCAAAGGATAAGGTGGATTACATCCTGATAAATCCGGCTGCGTTCACCCACACCAGTGTTGCCATTCGTGATGCGCTGTTGGCGGTGAGCATTCCGTTTATCGAGATCCACCTGAGCAACGTCCATGCCCGTGAGCCTTTCCGGCATCACTCATATCTCTCGGATATCGCTGCCGGCGTCATCTGCGGATTCGGCGCTGACGGCTATTCCTATGCATTACAGACGGCGGTAAAACGCCTGTCACATTCAAACTAAACAAGAGTACGGAACCCACTCATGGATATTCGTAAGATTAAAAAACTGATCGAGCTGGTTGAAGAATCAGGCATTGCTGAACTGGAAATTTCTGAGGGCGAAGAGTCGGTACGTATCAGCCGCGCCCCGGTGAATACCGGTTTCCCAATGATGCAGCAAGCGTATGCCGCACCGATGATGCAACAGCCGCAACCTGCGCTGTCTAACGCTATCGCACCAGCCGCCGCGCCGGCAATGGAAGCGCCAGCCGTCGCTGAAATCAGTGGTCACATCGTACGTTCCCCAATGGTTGGTACCTTCTACCGTACCCCAAGCCCGGATGCGAAAGCGTTTGTGGAAGTGGGCCAGAAAGTGAATGTAGGCGACACGCTGTGCATCGTTGAAGCAATGAAAATGATGAACCAGATCGAAGCCGACAAATCAGGCGTAGTGAAAGCTATCCTGGTCGAAAACGGTCAACCGGTAGAATTTGACGAGCCGCTGGTCGTCATCGAGTAACGAGGCGAACATGCTGGATAAAATTGTTATCGCCAACCGCGGCGAGATCGCATTGCGTATTCTTCGTGCCTGTAAAGAACTGGGCATCAAGACCGTCGCTGTGCACTCAAGCGCGGATCGCGATTTAAAACACGTATTGCTGGCGGATGAGACAGTTTGTATCGGTCCGGCTCCGTCGGTAAAAAGCTATCTGAATATCCCGGCTATCATCAGCGCCGCTGAAATCACTGGCGCGGTGGCGATTCACCCGGGTTATGGTTTCCTCTCCGAGAACGCCAACTTTGCCGAGCAGGTTGAACGCTCCGGCTTTATCTTCATCGGCCCGAAAGCCGACACCATCCGCCTGATGGGCGACAAAGTGTCTGCCATCACCGCCATGAAGAAAGCGGGCGTACCGACGGTACCGGGCTCTGACGGCCCGCTGACCGAGGATATGGATGCGAACCGCGCCCATGCGAAACGCATCGGTTATCCGGTGATCATTAAAGCCTCTGGCGGCGGCGGCGGACGCGGTATGCGCGTGGTGCGCGGCGATGCCGAGCTGGCGCAATCTATCTCCATGACCAAAGCGGAAGCGAAAGCCGCTTTCAATAACGACATGGTTTACATGGAGAAATACCTGGAAAATCCACGCCACATCGAAATTCAGGTATTGGCGGATGGCCAGGGCAACGCGATCTATCTGGCGGAACGCGACTGCTCCATGCAGCGTCGTCACCAGAAAGTGGTTGAAGAAGCGCCGGCACCGGGCATCACCCCGGAACTGCGCCGCTTCATCGGCGAGCGTTGCGCGAAAGCCTGTGTGGATATCGGCTATCGCGGCGCAGGTACCTTTGAGTTCCTGTTCGAAAACGGCGAGTTCTATTTCATTGAAATGAACACCCGTATTCAGGTTGAACATCCGGTTACTGAAATGATCACCGGCGTTGACCTGATTAAAGAGCAGTTGCGCATTGCTGCCGGCCAGCCGCTGTCGATCAAGCAAGAAGAAGTTCAGGTTAAAGGCCATGCGGTGGAATGCCGTATCAACGCCGAAGACCCGAACACCTTCCTGCCGAGCCCGGGTAAAATCACCCGTTTCCACGCGCCAGGCGGTTTTGGCGTGCGTTGGGAATCTCATATCTATGCCGGTTACACCGTACCGCCATACTATGACTCCATGATCGGCAAGCTGATCTGCTACGGCGAAACCCGTGATGTGGCGATTGCCCGCATGAAGAACGCCCTGCAGGAACTGATCATCGACGGCATCAAAACCAACGTTGATCTGCAGACGCGCATCATGAACGATGAACATTTCCAGCAAGGTGGCACTAACATCCACTATCTGGAGAAAAAACTCGGCCTCGCCGAGAAGTAATCGCTCCTCAGTAAAAAAGGCCGGTCTTCCGGCCTTTTTTTATGCCCGCCTGCGCCCCTTAGGTTACAATCCCGGCTTTTACAATTAACCTGGGATGACAATGGACAAACGCTTTGTTCAGGCACACAGAGAAGCCCGCTGGGCGCTGTGGCTGACCCTTCTCTATCTCGCCGCCTGGTTAGTGGCTGCTTACTTACCTGATTCCACCCTCGGGTTTACCGGGCTTCCTCACTGGTTTGAAATGGCTTGCCTGCTGGTGCCGCTGATTTTTATCGTGCTGTGCTGGCTGATGATAAAAGTAATTTACCGGGATATTTCGCTGGAGGACGACAATGCAGCATGAAGTGATCCTGCCGCTGGTGGCGTATTTGCTGGTGGTGATGGGACTGTCGATTTATGCCATTCGCCGTCGCGCTACCGGCAGCTTTTTAAATGAGTATTTCCTCGGCAGCCGTTCTATGGGCGGTGTTGTGCTGGCGATGACGCTTACCGCGACCTATATCAGCGCCAGTTCCTTTATCGGTGGGCCTGGCGCAGCCTACAAATACGGCCTGGGGTGGGTGTTGCTGGCAATGATCCAGCTCCCGGCGATTTGGCTGTCGCTGGGTATTCTGGGCAAAAAATTTGCCATCCTGGCGCGCCGCTACAACGCCGTTACGCTGAACGATATGCTGTTTGCCCGCTACCAGAGCCGCTTACTGGTGTGGCTGGCGAGCCTGAGCCTGCTGGTGGCGTTTATTGGCGCGATGACGGTGCAGTTTATCGGTGGCGCCCGGCTGCTCGAAACAGCCGCAGGTATTCCCTACGAAACCGGGCTGCTGATTTTCGGTGTCAGTATCGCACTGTATACGGCGTTTGGCGGCTTTCGCGCCAGCGTACTGAACGACACCCTGCAGGGTCTGGTGATGCTGATTGGCACCATCCTGTTGCTGATTGGCGTGGTGCATGCCGCTGGCGGGCTGCCAAGCGCGGTAGAAAAACTTCAGCAGATCGACCCGAAACTGATTGCACCAGAAGGCGCGGGCGACATCCTTTCTCCTGCCTTTATGACCTCGTTCTGGGTACTGGTCTGCTTCGGCGTGATCGGCCTGCCCCATACCGCAGTACGTTGCATTTCTTATAAAGACAGCAAAGCCGTTCATCGAGGCATGATTATTGGCACCATTGTGGTGGCAGTCCTGATGTTCGGTATGCACCTTGCCGGGGCGTTGGGTCGTGCCGTATTGCCGGATCTGAAGGTCCCGGACCTGGTCATCCCGACGCTAATGGTGACCGTGCTGCCGCCAGTTGCGGCAGGCATCTTTTTGGCCGCACCGATGGCGGCGATTATGTCGACCATCAATGCCCAACTGTTGCAGTCATCCGCTACGATCGTTAAAGATCTCTGGCTCAATATCCGCCCCGATCAGATCCATAATGAAAAGGGACTCAAGCGCATGTCTTCGGCAATTACTCTCATACTGAGCGTGTTGCTGCTGCTGGCGGCATGGCGTCCGCCTGAAATGATCATCTGGCTGAATCTGCTGGCGTTTGGCGGGCTGGAGGCGGTTTTCCTGTGGCCGCTGGTGCTGGGGCTGTACTGGGAAAAAGCCAACGCCGCAGGCGCGTTGAGCGCGATGATTTGCGGCGGCGTACTGTATGCCGTGCTCGCGACATTCAATGTGCACTACTTTGGGTTCCACCCCATCGTTCCGTCGTTATTAATAAGTTTGTTGGCTTTCCTGTTGGGCAACCTGTTTGGTCGCCCGGTAGCCGAAGCCGCTGTTGTTTCATCCGCTAATAAATAAAGAGTGACGCTATGCCATGGATTCAACTGAAAATTAACACTACTGGTACGCATGCGGAGGCGCTCGGCGACGCGCTGGTGGAAAGCGGTGCGGTGTCCGTCACCTTTCAGGATACCCACGACACGCCGGTGTTCGAGCCGCTGCCGGGCGAAACGCGCCTGTGGGGTGATACCGATATTATCGGCCTGTTTGACGCCGAAACCGATATGAAAGAGGTGGTGGCTATCCTGGAAAACCAGCCGCTGTTAGGCGCAGGGTTCCAACACAAAATCGAGCAGTTAGAGGATAAAGACTGGGAGCGCGAATGGATGGATAACTTCCACCCGATGCGTTTTGGTGAGCGCCTGTGGATTTGCCCAAGCTGGCGTGAGGTGCCCGATGAAAACGCCGTTAACGTCATGCTCGATCCGGGCCTGGCGTTCGGTACCGGGACGCACCCAACGACTTCGCTGTGTCTGCAGTGGCTCGACGGTCTGGATCTCACCGGGAAGACGGTAATCGACTTCGGCTGTGGCTCCGGCATTCTCGCCATTGCCGCGCTCAAGCTGGGCGCAGCGAAAGCAATCGGTATTGATATCGATCCGCAAGCTATTCAGGCCAGCCGCGACAATGCTCAGCGCAACGGCGTTTCTGACCGTCTGGAACTCTACCTGCCGCAAAACCAGCCAGAACAAATGCAGGCCGACGTTGTGGTCGCCAACATCCTGGCGGGCCCGCTGCGCGAGCTGGCACCGCTTATCAGCGTATTGCCGGTGAAGGGCGGTCTGTTAGGGCTTTCCGGCGTGCTGGCAACCCAGGCAGAAAGCGTCTGCGAAGCCTATCAGGAGTTGTTCAGCCTTGACCCGGTGGTGGAAAAAGAGGAATGGTGCCGGATCACCGGCGTTAAAAACTGAGCATTGAGAACATGGTTCACACCATGTTCTCATTCCCTCGCCCATCCCGTTAACCCCCTTCTGACGGTGTCAGGAACGCAGCTCCAGCCATTTAAGGGGTGATGCAGCCTGATAACACCTTTCAGGTGCAAGTCGCTGCACTGACGGCTGGCGAGGGAATAATCAGCGCGGCTGTTGAATGACGCCGCACAAAAAGTGAGAGCAAGTTCGCAAAACTTGCTCTCATTGCCTGAAAAATAAGCGAATACAGACGGATTGTTTCCCGAAAATTCCAGCTCTGGCATAAGAAGTCATAAGAAATTATTGTTGAACACTAAATAATCTTATTGGATTAAGCCTATGAAATAGCTGAATAATTCATCCTGCCCCTCTGTTGCTCTGGCGATTCCTTGATCTACACCCTCTGATTGTTCAAAGTTTGGCCTTTCATCTCGCGTCAAAAATGCGTAATATACGCCGCCTTGCAGGCACAGTATGGTCATTTCTTAACTCATGCGCATCGGACACCACCAACTCAGAAATCGCCTGATTGCAGCGCCCATGGCGGGGATTACCGACCGGCCATTCAGGACGCTGTGTTATGAGATGGGGGCCGGGCTGACCGTTTCCGAGATGATGTCGTCTAACCCACAGGTATGGGAAAGCGACAAATCGCGGCTCCGGATGGTTCATGTCGATGAGCCGGGTATTCGCACCGTGCAGATTGCAGGAAGTGTACCTGACGAGATGGCCCAGGCCGCGCGTATTAACGTGGAAAATGGCGCCCAGATTATTGATATCAATATGGGGTGCCCGGCGAAAAAGGTGAATCGTAAGCTGGCGGGCTCAGCCCTGCTGCAATACCCCGAGCAGGTGAAGTCCATCCTGAACGCGGTAGTCAACGCAGTGGACGTGCCTGTGACGCTGAAGATTCGTACCGGCTGGGATCCGGAACACCGCAACTGTGTAGAGATTGCCCAACTGGCGGAAGATTGCGGGATTCAAGCGCTGACGATTCATGGCCGTACCCGGGCATGTTTATTTCAGGGAAACGCGGAATACAGCAGTATTCGGACAGTTAAGCAGAAAGTTTCCATTCCGATTATCGCGAATGGCGACATTACCGACCCGCTTAAAGCCAGGGCCGTGCTCGACTATACAGGGGCAGATGCCCTGATGATAGGACGCGCAGCCCAGGGAAGACCCTGGATCTTCCGGGAAATCCAGCATTATCTGGACACTGGGGAGTTGCTGCCCCCTCTGCCTCTGGCAGAGGTTAAGCGCTTGCTTTGTGCGCATATTCGCGAACTACATAGCTTCTATGGCGAAGCGAAAGGGTACCGAATTGCGCGTAAACACGTTTCCTGGTACTTACAGGAACATGCTCCAGATGACCAGTTTCGGCGCACATTCAACGCCATAGAGGACGCCAGCGAGCAGCTGGAGGCGTTGGAGGCATACTTCGAAAATTTTGCGTATACACAACATCAACCATCATGCGTCGAGGCGGCAACTGAGTGAATCCGCGGAGCTTACAGCCGTAAGCGACAAGGTGAACGAAGGCAGCGAGCGAAGGCAGATTGAGCGATGAAGTGTAAAACAGAAATAAAGAGCTAACAGAACTATGTTCGAACAACGCGTAAATTCTGACGTACTAACCGTTTCTACCGTCAACTCTCAGGATCAGGTAACCCAAAAGCCCCTGCGTGACTCGGTTAAACAGGCACTGAAGAACTATTTTGCTCAATTGAACGGTCAGGATGTGAATGACCTGTATGAGCTGGTACTGGCTGAAGTTGAACAGCCCCTGTTGGACATGGTGATGCAGTACACCCGCGGTAACCAAACCCGCGCTGCGCTGATGATGGGTATCAACCGCGGTACTCTGCGTAAGAAACTCAAAAAATACGGTATGAACTAATTTCGATTAGCTTACTACTATGTAAAAAGGCGCTAACCGGCATGGGAAAGCGCCTTTTTTATGGTGGTCTTATAGCGCAGCGAACAGCGGTGGTTGAAACGATGCCGCCCTGAAGTTATCCGTCGTCAGCAGCTTTAACATATTATCGACTAAATCCTCTACCAACGCGAAAAGATTAAATGCGTCAGGTTGGCTCAGCCAATTACTGATTATTCCGTTAACACAACTTTGTAATAATATTATCGTTACATCAATGTTTATCGCGCCGCTTACCTGACCCGTATCGACACAACGTTTAAGCGCCTTTGCTAGGCTTTCTTTATCGAAACAGGCGCTGTTTTTGATTTCACGCTCTGAGATCATGTCAGCCGTAAATTCACATTTATGATACAAAATCTCCATTAATGCCCGGTTTTTAGGATCCACGGCAACAGCTTTTAATGTTGCAATCAATTTGCCTCTCAATTCGCTAAGCGGGTTGTCAGGCTCATCGTGCTCTAAATGTATTAAACCCCTTTCCTTTAACTCTTCCTGCTGTTTCCATATCTCATTAAATAATTCCGCCTTGCTGGAGAAATGCCAGTATATCGCTCCACGCGTGACGTGGGCTGCGTCAGCGATGTCTGTCAACGTGGTGTTAGAGACGCCGCGCCGGGCAAACTCAGTGATGGCGGTGTCTATCAGGAGCTGGCGAGTTTTCATCGCATCCAGTTTTGTTTTGCGCACGTTGTTCCTCCTCTATCGCTAGCAACCCGTCGAAAGAGGAAAATAATATTTTCAACCGCCCAGCCATGTCATTTTTAATTCCCACATTTCTACATTTGCAAACAATTTTGGGAATTTGAAAATACAATCATCATATTTATATTGAAATGGATTTCATTCTCAACACAAATGCATTCACGCGAGAATTAAATCATGATGGAATATAATTAACGGAGAAAAAAGGAAACATACCGACATATATTAATTCCTAATTTTGCTTTTTTGTGCTGAAACAAACAAACGCTATCGCCCTCTCACTTACATTGCCCAGGGATTATTTGTAGGATCGCCCATTACGTTTATTTGATTAACTCTGATGCCAGCTTGAGGAATGACACTCTGCCATCGGTTTATAAAAGGAATAGTGATGACAAAACATAATGGGGCTAAATGTTTATTCCTCTTTGTACTGATTTCAGGAATGTTCATTAGTGGATGCGATGATAAAAATAGCAAGCCATCGGGTAACCCACCGCCATCGGTTGTGGTGCATGTCGTTAAAACCGCGCCCTTCGCTGTAACCACTGAGCTGCCTGGCCGTACATCGGCTTTTCGTATCGCCGAAGTCCGACCGCAAGTTGGCGGAATTATCCTTAAGCGTAACTTTGAAGAGGGCAGCGATATTACCGCAGGTTCCTCGCTTTATCAGATCGATCCAGCCACCTATCAGGCTACGTTTGAAAGTGCAAAAGCTACGTTAGCCAGAGCGCAGGCGGCGGCAGAGATCGCCCGTCTGACAGTGAAACGCTACCAACCGCTGGTTGGCACGCAATACGTCAGTAAGCAGGAGTACGATCAGTCGGTGGCCAGCGCCAAACAAGCCGATGCTGATGTGCTCAGCGCTCAGGCTGCCGTTGAATCCGCGCGTATTAACCTGGCTTATACCAAAGTCACCTCTCCTATCAGCGGCAGGATTGGTAAATCCACTGTCACGGAAGGCGCGCTGGTAACCGACGGACAATCTACGGCGCTGGCAACGGTACAGCAGCTCGATCCCATTTATGTCGATCTCACACAGTCCAGTAACGATTTTCTACAGCTTAAGCAGGCTATTGAGCAAGGTAGCCTGACAAAAGAAGGCTCCAGCAGCGTCAACATCATTATGGACAATGGTCAGACCTATGCGCATGCCGGAAGGCTTGAATTTACTGACGTGACCGTGGATGAAAGCACGGGCTCCGTGACGTTAAGAGCCGTGTTCCCGAATCCCGATCATCAGCTGCTGCCGGGGATGTTTGTCAGAGCGCGGGTGGATGAAGGCACACAGCCTGACGCGATTCTGATACCACAGCAAGGCGTGACCCGGACGCCGCGCGGTGAGGCTTTAGTGATGGTGGTCGATGAGCAAAATAAAGTTGAGACCCGCCCGGTGGTCGCCTCGGAAGCGATTGGCGATCGATGGCTGGTAAAAGATGGGCTTAAACCCGGCGATAAAGTGATCGTCAGCGGCATACAGCATATTAAGGCGGGCGCAACGGTAAATCCGGTTACTGAAGAAGCCGCAGAAAAAACCCAGCAAGGCGCTCGCGAACATGGCTAATTTCTTTATTCAGCGACCTATTTTCGCCTGGGTTCTGGCAATTCTGTTAATGATTGCTGGCGGACTGGCCATTATTCAACTGCCGGTCGCCCAGTATCCCACCATCGCGCCGCCCGCTGTCGCCATCTCAGCTTCCTATCCCGGCGCGGACGCGCAAACCGTTCAGGATTCGGTCACCCAGGTGATTGAGCAGAACATGAACGGTATCGATAACCTGATGTATATGTCTTCGACCAGCGATGCGTCAGGGAGTGTGACGATCACCCTGACTTTCGAATCCGGCACTGACCCGGATATCGCGCAGGTTCAGGTACAAAATAAATTACAACTGGCGATGCCTTTGCTTCCTCAGGAAGTGCAACAACAGGGTATCGGCGTTGAGAAATCCAGTAGCAGCTACTTACTGGTTGCGGGCTTTATCTCTTCAGATAACAGCATGAACCAGGAGCAGCTGGGAGACTATGTCGCATCGACGGTTAAGGATCCTATCAGCCGCACGCCGGGCGTTGGCGACGTACAACTTTTCGGCGCGCAGTATGCAATGCGTATTTGGTTAGATAATCACGCCTTAAATAATTATCAACTCACGCCAGTTGATGTCGTGAATCAGTTAAAAATCCAGAACGCGCAAATTGCCGCCGGTCAACTTGGCGGCACGCCAGCAGTGGCCGGACAACAGCTAAACGCCTCTATCATTGCGCAAACCCGCCTGAAAAGCGTTAACGAGTTTGAGAACATCACCTTACGCGTGAATAAAGACGGTTCGTTGATCCGCCTTAAAGACGTGGCGAGAGTCGAACTTGGGGGGGAAAACTACAATACCATTGCGAAAATCAACGGGAAACCGGCTGCAGGGCTCGGAATTAAACTGGCGACAGGCGCAAACGCGCTGGATACGGCCAAAGCCATTAAAGACGAGCTGGCGAAAATGCAGCCCTTCTTTCCAAAAGGTTTACAAGTCACTTACCCCTATGACACCACGCCGTTTGTGCAAATCTCTATTAACGAGGTGGTTAAAACGCTGTTTGAAGCCATCGTGCTGGTATTTCTGGTGATGTACCTGTTCCTGCAGAATATTCGCGCCACGCTGATCCCAACGATCGCCGTCCCCGTGGTATTACTGGGTACCTTCGCCCTGTTGTCTGCATTCGGCTACTCCATTAATACCCTGACGATGTTCGCTATGGTGCTTGCCATAGGACTTTTGGTGGATGATGCCATCGTAGTGGTAGAAAACGTTGAACGCGTCATGCACGAGGATCATCTACCACCGAAAGAAGCCACCAGCAAATCCATGGGGCAAATTCAGGGGGCGCTGGTGGGTATCGCGATGGTGCTTTCCGCCGTGTTTATACCCATGGCTTTTTTTGGCGGTTCTACAGGGGCTATATACCGGCAATTTTCGATCACCATTGTTTCCGCTATGGCGTTATCCGTGTTGGTCGCATTGATTCTAACCCCTGCACTGTGCGCGACGCTGCTGAAACCGCCGTCAGGCGAGAAGCACGATAAAAACGCCGGGTTGTTTGGCAGGTTCAACCGCCTGTTCGATAAGAGCGTAGATCACTACAGCAACAGCGTAAGCCGGATTATTCATAGCACCACACGCTATCTGGTGGTTTACGTGATTATCGTGGCAGGAATGGTTGCGCTGTTTATGAAGCTCCCTACGTCATTCCTGCCTGAGGAAGATCAGGGCGTCTTTATGACGCTGGTGCAACTTCCTGCTGGTGCAACACAGCAGCGTACTCAAAAAGTGCTCGATGAAATCAACGATTACTATCTGACAAAAGAGAGTAAAAACGTTGAATCCGTCTTTACTGTTAACGGATTTAGCTTCAGCGGACAGGGGCAAAATGCGGGTATCGCATTCATCAGCCTGAAGCCATGGGAGGAGCGGTCCGGTGACGAGAATAAAGTGCAATCCATCATTATGCGTGCAACGATGGCATTCAGGAATATACGTGACGCGATGGTGTTCCCGTTTAACCTGCCTGCCATTATTGAGCTGGGTACCGGCACGGGCTTCGATTTTGAACTGATTGATCAGGCAAATCAGGGGCATGATGCATTAACCCAGGCGCGTAATCAGTTATTAGGTGCTGCGGCAGCGCGTTCCGATGTGCTGGTGCGC
Source organism: Atlantibacter hermannii (assembly GCF_009907385.1). Taxonomy (GTDB): domain Bacteria; phylum Pseudomonadota; class Gammaproteobacteria; order Enterobacterales; family Enterobacteriaceae; genus Atlantibacter; species Atlantibacter hermannii_A. The sequence continues at coordinate 3,025 of NZ_JAAATR010000018.1, read as the reverse complement.
GTCAGGCCGAATGGCCTGGAAGATACGCCGCAATTTAAAATCGATGTCGATCAGGATAAAGCCCAGGCCCTCGGCGTCGCGCTTTCTGACATTAACCAAACGCTGTCCACGGCGCTGGGCGGCAATTACGTTAATGACTTTATCGACGAAGGCCGGGTGAAAAAAGTCTATCTCCAGTCGGATGCAAAATTCCGCATGCTGCCGTCCGATCTTAATACCCTGTTCGTTCGCAGCAGCAGCGGCGAAATGGTGCCGTTTTCGGCCTTTGCCTCCTCACACTGGATTAAAGGCTCTCCACGCCTTGAGCGCTATAACGGTTTACCTTCCATGGAAATTCAAGGGGAAGCCATGCCGGGTAAGAGTACCGGGGAGGCCATGGAGGTTATGGAGTCCCTGGCCTCTACATTGCCTGCTGGTTTTGGCTATCAATGGACCGGTATGTCCTATCAGGAACGATTATCCGGCAACCAGGCGCCTGCCTTGTATGCCATCTCCCTGATTGTCGTGTTCCTGTGCCTTGCCGCGTTGTACGAGAGCTGGTCCGTTCCTTTCTCCGTGATGCTGGTGGTGCCATTAGGCGTGGTGGGCGCGCTGCTTGCAGCGACAGTTAAAGGTCTGGATAACGACGTCTATTTCCAGGTGGGTCTGCTCACCACCATCGGTTTGTCGGCGAAAAACGCCATCCTGATCGTTGAGTTTGCAAAGGACCTGATGGATAAAGAGGATAAAAATCTTATCGAGGCGACGCTGGAAGCGGTAAGAATGCGTCTGCGCCCGATTCTGATGACTTCGCTGGCGTTTATTCTCGGCGTGTTACCGCTGGTGATCAGCAAAGGAGCCGGGAGCGGCTCGCAGAATGCCGTAGGTACTGGCGTCATGGGCGGTATGCTTGCCGCAACGCTTTTAGCGATTTTCTTTGTCCCGGTATTCTTTGTGGTTATACGCCAACGTTTTAATAAAAAATGATCCTGTAAACATGAAAGACAAGGGATGTCTTTCATGTTTCTCCGCCGGAATAAGCTGATTTATTAATAAGATAAATCATGCACTGGAAACGATTCGCTTATCGCTTCCAGTGCAAATTCCGCTCTCCATTATTTTTACAATTCACATGAATTGATAATAAACACCGCTCCTCTCTGTTTTTTACCAGTGGTAAAATGTACCTATCAAATCCAGAGCCAGAGGGATATGAATAATATTGCCTTTCGCGCAAATGACTGGATGATTATTCTAATGAGGTAATACCATGAAGAAGTTACTCGCTGTCGCATCCCTTTGTGCAGTGTTAGCCGGCTGCGCGCATGATTCTCCCTGCGTACCGGTGTATGACGATCAGGGTCGTCTGGTGCATACCAATACCTGTATGAAAGGCACCACGCAGGATAACTGGGAAACAGCTGGCGCTATTGCCGGTGGCGCAGCAGCGGTAGCGGGCTTAACGATGGGCATCATCGCGCTGAGCAAATAAATGCGGTCTGTTCCGAAACGGCGCGTCGATCGCGCCGTTTGCATTTAAACGGTGCAAATATTTTCCCTCTTGTTTTCCTGTTTTATTTAATCGCACCATGGCGACAATAAAATTTCTGAAATACCTCACACTTCTTTATTTATTTTTTCGACGCTGAATTTGCTCTCGTGATTAATCTCACATCTTTATTCATTCCTTACCCTGCCAATATTAACCTGAGAAATTAATTAGTTACTTTGCTGGCTTACTCATTAATTATTTTGCTCCAAAATGTGGCGCAGGTTGTAATTTCGCACCATTTCCGGGCATTGCGCTTTACGTTTCCTGTCTACACTTCGCTTACTGCATCGAAATAAACGCGTAACCCCTCCGATGCAAAACTGGCACTCCCTTTGCTTTAACGTTTATGGCTGTTGCCACAGACAGGTAATTAGCGTGCCTACGGGCCGCCAATATAACGATAATTTCGCCACACAGGATGCACTATGAAGAAGATGATTATTGCCACGCTTGCCGCGGCGGGCGCACTGATGGCTGTTGCAAATCAGGCACATGCAGGCGCGACATTTGACGCAGTAAAAAAGAAGGGTTTTGTTCAATGCGGTATTAGTGATGGCTTACCGGGATTTTCTTACGCGGATGCGGACGGTAAATTCAGCGGTATTGACGTTGATGTCTGCCGTGGCGTCGCTGCCGCTGTGTTTGGCGATGCGACAAAAGTAAAATATACCCCGTTAACGGCGAAAGAACGCTTTACTGCACTGCAATCTGGCGAAGTAGATTTGTTATCCCGCAATACCACCTGGACATCTTCTCGCGATACCGGTATGGGTATGGCCTTCACCGGCGTAACCTATTATGACGGCATCGGCTTCCTGACCCATAACAAAGCGGGCCTGAAAAGCGCCAAAGAGCTGGATGGCGCAACGGTTTGTATTCAGGCGGGTACCGATACCGAGCTAAACGTGGCGGATTACTTCAAAGCCAATAATATGAAATACACGCCGGTGACCTTTGACCGCTCCGACGAATCGGCAAAAGCGCTGGAATCTGGCCGTTGCGATACCCTCGCCTCCGATCAGTCTCAGCTTTATGCCCTGCGCATTAAACTCAGCAACCCGGATGAATTTATCGTTCTGCCGGAAGTGATTTCGAAAGAGCCTCTGGGCCCAGTGGTGCGCCGCGGCGACGATGAATGGTTCTCCGTGGTGCGCTGGACGCTGTTCGCTATGCTCAACGCAGAAGAGATGGGCGTCACGTCTAAAAACGTCGATGAGAAAGCCGCTAACCCTGCCACGCCAGACATGGGTCACCTGCTGGGCAAAGAGGGCGATTACGGCAAGGATCTGAAACTGGATAACAAATGGGCTTACAACATCGTTAAGCAGGTCGGTAACTATGCCGAAGTGTTTGAACGTAACGTGGGTTCTGAAAGCCCGCTGAAAATCAAACGCGGTCAGAACAACCTCTGGAACAACGGCGGTATTCAATACGCTCCGCCAGTTCGTTAATTACGTACGCTGTTGTAACGGGCGCTGTGGATCCACAGCGCCC